>NZ_CM001475.1:0-970000 GCF_000214275.2 Methylomicrobium album BG8
TCTTATATTATCCATTCTTATAATTACCGAGTTTTTCCGGAACGGGATCGCTCCCGCCTTCGTGGAAAGGGTGGCATTTCAATAGTCTGCGCAGGGTGAGGTAGGAGCCAGCCATGAAACCGTGGAGCCGAAGCGCTTCGATGGCATAAGTAGAACAGCTTGGATAAAACCGGCAGTGGTTTCCAAGCAAGGGACTTATGAAATATTTATAAAACTTGATAACCGCTATGAGCACGAAGCGCATCGGGATACCAGCCTTGACCAATGCTTTTCCAGGGAACGACTTAACGCTTCCCGG
The DNA here is from genome assembly GCF_000214275.2 of Methylomicrobium album BG8. Classification (NCBI taxonomy): domain Bacteria; kingdom Pseudomonadati; phylum Pseudomonadota; class Gammaproteobacteria; order Methylococcales; family Methylococcaceae; genus Methylomicrobium; species Methylomicrobium album. The sequence goes on from NZ_CM001475.1 coordinate 299, forward strand.
GGCGCGTCGATAGCTTCCCTGCGCGCCAGAACCACGATATCCATATTGCCCAAACTATGCTGCCGTATTCTGAAATTTTCCCTGACAGCCCGTTTGATCACGTTCCGGTGCACCGCCTTTTTGATTTGCTTTTTGGCGATTGCCAAACCCAGCCGCGGATGATCGAGATCATTCCTGATGGCCAATAAGGTAAAGTATTGATCGCCGGATTTTACCGGTTTGGCAAAAACTTTTTTGTAATCGTCCGGCTTGTTCAGACGCAACGCAGAAGGAAAACTTAAACTGTTCTCAGTCACCCGATTGCCGACTATACTGTCAATTTGGCGCGGCCTTTCGCTCTGCGCGCACTCAATACTTTGCGGCCGCCGACGGTCGCCATTCTGGCGCGAAAACCGTGGGTTCTGGCGCGTTTCAATTTGCTGGGTTGGTATGTTCTTTTCATGAATGTAGCCCGATCGAAATAATTTTAAGAAATACAGATAAAAAAGCCTTAGGATGATAGAATATTCCGGCTATCCTGTCAATTCCGCCGCGCTTTGTTTTGATTGTACAAACAAAATGACAGATTGCCGTTTTGATTGTTTCACTACCTTAAATTTATCAAGATTACCCTCATGAGTTCGATTTGGAGTAATTGCCTCGCCAAGCTTGAAAACGAAATTTCCAGCTCCGATTTCAGCACCTGGATTCGCCCGTTACAAGCCGTAGAAACCGAAGGACGTATCCGGCTGTTGGCTCCGAACCGCTTCGTACTGGACTGGGTAAAGGAACATCATTTCGCGAAAATCGAAGAAACGATTCATCAGTTTGCAGACGGCGCGCTGGTACTCGATCTCGAAATCGGTTCGAAAAAACCGGAGGCGCCGGCCGCCCTCAAAGTCACACAACAGACCGAAACCAAAAAACAGCAGCCCAACTTTCTGAACAAGGCGTTCACCTTCGACAATTTCGTCGAAGGCAAATCGAACCAGCTGGCGCGCGCCGCCTCGACCCAGGTCGCCGAGAATATCGGCAAAGCCTACAATCCGCTGTTGATCTACGGTAGCTCCGGTTTGGGCAAAACGCACTTGATGCATGCGATCGGCAATGCGGTGTTGCAAAAAAACCCGACTGCCTCGATCGTTTATTTGCATTCGGAAAAATTCGTGCAGGACATGGTCAAGGCGCTGCAGCAAAACCAGATCAACAACTTCAAGGAATATTACCGCGGCCTTGACGTGCTGCTGATCGACGACATTCAGTTTTTTGCCGGCAAGGAGCGCTCGCAGGAAGAATTTTTTCATACTTTTAATACGCTGCTCGAAAAGAAGCACCAGGTCGTCTTGACCTGCGACAAATACCCGAAGGAAATCGACGGCCTCGAAGACCGCCTGAAATCGCGTTTCGGCTGGGGACTGCCGGTTTCGATCGAGCCACCCGACATGGAAACGCGCGCCGCCATTCTGATGAAAAAAGCCGATATGGCCCATGTCGAACTGCCGCAGGAGGTCGCGTTCTTCATCGCGAAACGGATTCCGTCCAATGTGCGCGACCTGGAAGGCGCACTGCGGCGGGTGATCGCGAACGCGCAATTCACCGGCCAGAAAATCACGGTCGAGTTTACCAAGGAAGCGCTGCACGACCTGATCTCGCTGCAGGACAAACTGGTCAATATCGACAATATCCAGAAAACGGTCGCCGAATATTACAAAATCAGGATTGCCGATTTGTCTTCCAAAAACCGGCGCCAGTCGATCACCCGGCCTCGGCAAATTGCAATGAGCCTTGCGCGCGAGCTGACTTCGCACAGTCTGCCCGAAATCGGCGACGCTTTCGGCGGACGCGACCATACGACCGTGATCAATGCCTGCAAACGAATCAACGAATTGAAAGAATCGGACGTGAAGGTCGCCGAGGATTACGCAAATCTGTTGCGCTCCCTGTCGCATTGATCCGGACAGTCAGCACGGGCTCTACCCCTTGCGGATTTTTAACTTTGCCTTTTATTGAACAAAACCCACGCTCGCCTATGAAATTCAGCATCAATCGAGACACCCTCCTGCCCCCTTTGCAGCAAATCGTCAGCGTGATCGAAAAGAAGCAAACAATGCAGATTCTTTCGAACATACTGATGGTAATCGAAGCGGACACGCTGACGATGACCGGCACCGACCTGGAGATCCAGATCGTTTCCCGCCTGTCCGTGATCGGTGCGCAGCCTGGCACGGCTACCCTGCCCGCACGCAAATTTCTCGACATTTGCCGGCTATTGCCGCCGAATACTGAAATTCGGATCGAACAGCAAGGCGACATGGTCAAACTGGCGACGCCGCGTAGCCGTTTTTCGCTGTCCTGCCTGCCCGCGGAAAATTATCCCGAATTTGCCGAATCACAGATGGAGAACTGTTTCACGATCAGTTCGGGCAAGCTAAAAAAAGCACTCGACAAGACCATGTTCTGCATGGCCAACCAGGACGTACGCTACTATCTGAACGGCCTGCTGCTGCACATCTCGAACAATGCGCTGAAACTGGTCGCTTCGGACGGCCACCGCCTTTCGATCTACGAAGACGAACTGGAAACGCCGACCGGCCTCGAAGCACGAATCATCGTGCCGCGGAAAGGCGTCCAGGAATTGTCGCGGCTGCTCGATGACGGCGATGAACCCTTGCAGGTCAGCTTTTCGAGCAACCACATCCGGATCGAAGTCCACAACGCGGTATTCTCGGCAAAGCTGGTCGATTCCAAATATCCCGATTTCGGCAAAGTTTTCCAGCAAAGCTTCCTCGACCCGATTGCGATCCCGAAACCGCTGCTCCGCGAAGCCCTGACCCGGGTCGCGATTCTCGCGAATGAAAAATTCCGCGGCGTAACCTTTCATTTTGCTGCGGACCTTTTGCGGATCAACGCGCACAACCCAGAACACGAAGAAGCCGAAGAAGAACTGACGATCGATTACGGCAAGGGCGAGTTCAGCATTTCGTTCAATGCACAATACATGCTCGATGCGGTTTCAAATCTCGAAGGAGATACCGCGGAATTGACGATTGCTTCGAACCTGAGCAGTTGTTTCATCAATGAACCCGGCCAGCAGGTTTACAAATTCATCGTGATGCCGATGCGCTTATGATACGGATCTGATGACTGTTTCAAGACTGGATATCGCTTCGGTCAGAAATATCCAACACGCCACACTCCATCCTGCTCCGACGCTCAATTTCATCTATGGCGCCAATGCCTCCGGCAAAAGCGCCTTGCTGGAAGCCATTTTCCTACTCGGCCGCGCCAGATCGTTCCGCTCTTCCTCGATTAAGCCCGTCATCCGTTTTTCGCACGATCACCTCTTGGTTACCGGGCAAACCGTGTTTTCCGGCGGCGCGCACCAGCACCTTGGCGTCAGGCTTGACGCCAAGTCATGCGAAATACGGATCAATCAACACACGATGCCGAACCGGTCGAGCCTTGCCTATGCCCTCCCGTTGCAGTTGATCTATCCGAAAAGTTACGAATTGCTGGACAGCGGACCGCAGGAGCGCCGCGAATTTCTCGACTGGGGCGTTTTTCATCACGATCCGGCTTTTTTACCGGCTTGGCGCAACTATAAAAAAGCTCTTGCGCAACGCAATGCCTTACTGAAAAACCGCCAGCCGGAATACCTGCAAGTATGGAACCAGGAATTATCGGATTACGGTACAATAGTCACTCATTGCCGGCGCCGCTATCTGGAGGCGTTTATCCCCGTTTTTCAGGACATCGCCGGTTACATGTTGGAGCTGCCGGCGATAGCCTTGTCTTTATCGTCCGGGTGGGATGCTACCGAATCCTTGTTACAAGCTTTGGATGCCGATACCGAAAAGGATTTGCGTTACGGCTTCACGCAAAGCGGCCCGCACCGTGCCGACTTATTGGTCACCCTTGATCGCCTGCCCGCCAGGGATATCGTCTCCCGCGGCCAGTTGAAGTTATTGGTGATCAGCCTGAAGCTCGCCCAGGTACAGCTATTGAATTTACATGAAGAAGATACTGCGTGCATCCTCTTCGACGATTTCGCTGCCGAGCTCGACATGGCAAATCGCGCGAAAGTGCTGCGCTATTTGGACGTCATGCACTCCCAAGTTTTCATAACCGCCACCTCGCCCACCGATTTTGGCGATTTATCCAATATTCATAACTACAAAATGTTCCATGTGGAACATGGCCATATCAATCCGGTGGATTGTTCCACGTGAAACAAAAGCAAAAACAGCAGGTACATAAATGAGTCAAGAAAACGATCATCAGGCAACCATCAAGGATCAATACGACAGTTCCAGTATTCAGGTATTGAAAGGACTCGATGCGGTCAGGAAACGCCCCGGCATGTACATCGGCGACACTGACGACGGCACGGGCCTGCATCATATGGTTTTCGAAGTCGTCGACAATTCGATCGACGAAGCGTTGGCCGGCTATTGCAAGGAAGTGCATGTGATCATCCATAACGACGGCTTCGTCTCGGTGAAGGACGACGGCCGCGGCATCCCGGTCGACATCCATGAAGAAGAAGGACGCTCGGCCGCCGAAGTGATCATGACCGTATTGCACGCCGGCGGCAAATTCGACGATAACGCCTACAAAGTTTCGGGCGGCCTGCACGGGGTCGGCGTATCGGTCGTGAATGCACTGTCGGAAGAGTTGTACCTCGAAGTCCGCAAAAACGGTAAACTGCACAAACAAAAATACGTAATGGGCGAGCCGGTCGCACCGCTCGAAGCGGTTGGCCCCGCCGAAGGCTCCGGCACCATGATCAAGTTCAAACCGAGCACACAAACTTTTTCCGATATCGAATTCCATTACGACATTCTCGCCAAACGCCTGCGCGAACTGTCATTCCTGAATTCCGGCGTCCGGATCATTCTGGAAGACGAACGCACCGATAAGCAGGACATCTTTGAATTCGAAGGCGGCATCTCGGCCTTCGTCGAGCATCTGAACAAGAATAAAACCCCGCTATTCCCGGAAGTCTTCCATTTCCTGACCGAAAAGGACGGTGTGGCGGTCGAGATCGCAATGCAATGGAACGATTCTTATCAGGAAAACGTATTCTGCTACACCAACAATATCCCGCAGCGCGACGGCGGCAGCCATCTGGCCGGATTCCGCAGTGCCCTGACCCGTACGATCAACCAGTACATCGAAACCAGCGGACTTGCGAAGAAAGAAAAGGTGGCGACCACCGGCGACGACGCGCGCGAAGGCTTGACGGCGGTATTATCGGTCAAAGTGCCGGACCCGAAGTTCTCCTCGCAAACGAAAGACAAGCTGGTCTCGTCCGAAGTCAAACCGATCGTCGAATCGGCGATGAACGAGAAATTGCAGGAATTTCTGCTCGAAAACCCGCAAATCGCAAAAACGATCGCGATGAAGATCGTCGATGCGGCGCGCGCGCGCGAAGCGGCGCGGAAAGCCCGCGAAATGACTCGCCGCAAAACCACGCTCGACATCGCGGGACTCCCCGGCAAACTGGCCGACTGCCAGGAAAAAGACCCAGCCCTGTCCGAACTGTTCCTCGTCGAAGGAGATTCCGCGGGCGGCTCCGCCAAACAGGGCCGCGACCGCCGCACCCAGGCGATTCTGCCGCTGAAAGGCAAGATTTTGAACGTGGAAAAGGCACGCTTCGACAAGATGATTTCATCGGAAGAAGTCGGCACCCTGATCACCGCGCTCGGCTGCGGCATCGGCAAGGAAGAATACAACCTGGACAAGCTGCGCTACCACCGGATCATCATCATGACCGACGCGGACGTGGACGGCTCGCACATCCGCACCCTGCTGCTGACCTTTTTCTACCGGCAATTACCCGAAATCATCGAAAAAGGCTATATCTATATCGCCCAGCCGCCGCTGTATAAAGTCAAAAAAGGCAAGCAGGAACATTACGTGAAGGACGACTCGGCGCTGAACGAATACCTGATCCAACAGGCGCTGGACAAGGCCCAGCTGTTCGCCAGCGAAGGCGCTCCGCCGATTCAAGGCCAGGGACTCGAAAAACTGGCGCGCGAATTCACCGAAGTCACGCGCACGATCGACCGTCTTGCCAGACGCTACGACAGCGGTTTTCTGGAACAGCTGATGCTGGTGGAAGTGGCCGACGAGCGGCTGCTCAAAAACAAGGAGGCTTTGAACGCCTGGCTGGCGAAAGTGCAAGGCAAGCTTTCCGCTTCGGACGACAAAACCCTCTACACAATCGAATTGAATTACCGGCACGAACAGGATTTCACGATTACGGTCGACAAGCGCCAGCATGGCAACAACAAGCAATTCGTCGTGCCGGCCAGTTTTTTCAACGGCAAGGATTACCAAAAAATCGCGTACTATGCGGAATTGACCACCGGCATGTTCGGCGCCACGTCCTATATGCAGATCGGCGAAAAACAGCAGCCGGTCGCGAACTTCAAGGAAGCGTTCGACTGGATGATGCGCGAAATCAAGAAAGGCCAGCACATCCAGCGCTACAAAGGCCTCGGCGAAATGAACCCGGAACAGCTCTGGGAAACCACGCTTGATGCGAACAACCGCCGCCTGCTGCAGGTGAAGATCGAAGATGCGATTGCGTCCGACGAAATATTTACCACACTGATGGGCGATGTGGTCGAGCCGCGCCGGGATTTCATCGTGAAGAATGCGCTGGATGTGGCGAATCTTGACGTTTAAGCTGTCGGATGATGTCGGATGACACTATTAATGAAAAAAATGACAAGTTAGTGAAAAAATAATGACATAGATAATGAAAAAATCCGGCTATTCCAGTTATCGCTAAATTTCCAGTAGAGCCTAAGAGCCCTGTTCATAATCTTTGAATTGCGCAAAAATAAATAGGGATGAGAAAAAAGTATCCCAGTGACATCAGTCGAGAACAATTTGAACACATCAGGCCCTTACTGGAAGGTGTGCGAAAGCGAACCAAGCCGCGAACGGTGGATTTATACGAAGTCTTTTGCGGCATTCTGTACCTATTGAAAAGCGGTTGCCAGTGGCGGATGCTGCCGAGTGATTTTCCCAAATGGCGAACCGTGTATGCCTATTTTGAAAAATGGCGAGAGCCTGCCCAAGACGGCATCAGCGTTTTGGAGCAGGCTTTAAAAAAATCAGGTTGGCGAGGTCCGATGCAAACAGGGGCGGAACGCCTCGACGCGCTTCATCATCGTCGACGCGCAGAGCGTGAAGAACACTGATAGTGCAGAACTCAAAGGCTATGATGCCGGCAAAAAGGTATCCGGCATCAAGCGCCATATTGCCGTGGACATGCTCGGGTTACCTCATGCGATCGAGGTCACCACGGCCGATGTCACAGACCGAGCGGGAGCATTAAAGGCTATTGCACGTTGCACCGCTAATCTGACGCAGGTCACCAGCGTCTTGGTGGATGGCGGCTATTCGGGCCAACCCTTTGCGACCGCCGTTCAGGAACAGTTGGGGGCAACGGTGCAAGTGGCTAAGCGCAATGAATTGCATACCTTTGAGGTGATTCCACAACGCTGGATCGTCGAACGATCTTTCGCATGGCTGGAAAAATGCCGACGGCTATGGAAAAACTGCGAGCGTAAGCTGAATACCAGTCTTCAGTTCGTTCATTTGGCTTTCTTGGCGCTTTTGCTTAAGAGATCGTGAACAGGTTCTAAGATCAGAGCTATGACAAGTCTATTTCCAGATACGCCTGAAACTCGAGACAGACAATATGAATACCATCATGCCCAGATTCTTTAGTTCTCTACTCGAAGAAATTCCCAAAGAAGTTACACAGCTTGCATCCGAACTTCATTACCAACGTAACCAAAGCATCACGATTGAAGTTTTAACTCCCGTTTCCTTTTCACCCAAGCAAATCGATGAGCTTTATGGCATCGAAGACAATGAATTGAGATTCACTTCAATAGAAGCGAGAAATCACTGTACCGCCGTGCATAGTTTCCGCAAATTCGAGGACTCCGAATTACCGCTGAATGCACGAACAATGTTTGATGAAGCACAACAATTATGGATTCATGAAACTGAGCATAATGATTCTACCGACGGACGCTTCTTGGGACTGATGTCTGAAAAGCTGAATTTTCTAAATGCCGGGATCGAAGTAATCACTAGTCCGGATGGCCGCAATGTTTTTGATGTTTTGAGAGGTATCGGCAATGCGCTGCCGTATATCGCTAATATGAACGTAGTGGATATAATCGAATTAGCGGCGGTGCAGCACATAAAAACCTCAGGCGATTTGCTCGCAGGTATGTTTTACAATCAACTAAGCGACTATTTGCCAGCACATCCCCATCTTGCCAGAGAGCTATATGTACTTGTCCGAGAAGACATGTCAGTAGCAAATACAAATTTGTATGGCGCGGCTTTGAGCGGCTTAGTAGCCGCAGGACAAGCTCGTGAAGCCATTGAACTTGCAGTGTTGGATACCGACTCTGTTTGCAATGAGCTATTGGCAGGTGCTTTGTGGATACTGGGGCGCTTGAGTCATCACTGGGAAAAGGAACCCGATTTGAAAAACCGTGTTCAAGAAATTCTAAAGGCAATGGGACATCATTCGAATTCCAATATCAGTTTGCAAGCTTGGCGGGCGCTATCAAATGCTGCTGTATCGCAACAGGAGTTGGTTGCAGAGCTGTTGTTACATGCGCAACCCGATAACCAAGCAGCGTTGCAGGTGCTAGGTAACTTCGTTTTTATGAATCTCAAAATCCTAAAAGACCATCCAAATCTGGCAGATATGCTGTACGCATTGACAGATTTGGATGCCGGACTCGCGAATGATTTTGACTCTTCGCTTTCAATGTTGATCGAAACGGGTATCTACGATCAACTGGTATATGACTGTTTAACAGCTTGGATACTTAAACATTACAATGCCAAAACTTCGGATGAAAAATTGAGTTCATGTTTTTCCCGGAGTTTGAGCAAATTGGCAAATAAGCCCCTGTTAATATGAATTGATTACGCGCTGGCTGATTTCTGATGAACGAGTTTTAGGGGCAGCTTATTCTGAACTGATTGGTTACTTATGGGTGCATGGAATCAAGCATCCGGTTTTTGCTAAAGATGTTCTCGATACTTTAGATGCCGCTGACTTCAAATACCTTGTACGGCGGTTAATAGGCTGGACTTTTTATGAGGAAGCTTTGTTTTCTCTGACCTTTTCATTGTTAGAGGCCAATGAGGCTCAGCAGCAAACTTTCGGATGGGTACACGCGTTATTGGTTAACGAAGTGGGACGAAATTATTCTCATGCCACATTGGAAACTATTCAAGAGAAATTGGAGGGCGCTACGCCCGAAGTAAAAGAATTATTAAAGTCCGCCCATGCAGAACTACTTGCTTACACTGAGGCAATCAACCAGTTGGCCATTAGACACGAACTACGCCCCCCAATCCCCGAACGCATTAGACATTCCGTCACATTGAAAAAAGAAAGGGAAATGCGAGAGGCGAGGGATAAAGCAGACGAACAATCGATATTCCAACAAATCTGCATAAGAATTCAGCTAAAAGCAGGGACAGGGAGTTTTTCCATCTATGGCGATGAGGTTGGCCCCATCAACCGCCTAGGCTCCCATTCCTATTCAATTACGTTGCCAGCTCAATACGTTATTGATCCCCTCAACGATGAAATTACAAAATTAGAGCTCAGGCTTGCTAAGCGAGGTGATGAATGAAACTGGTGATCGCTGAATACCTACGTACACTCAAGGAGCGGGATGAGCTGGATCGTTTGCTGCCTGACCTGCTGGTGGAAATGGGTTACGTTACAGTTGCTCGTCCACAGACAGGCAATCGGCAATACGGGGTGGATATTGCAGCCAGGGGTAAGAATCCAGAAACAGGAATTGATGAATTATTGCTTTTGGTTGTCAAACAAGGAGACATTGGACGTCCTGAATGGGATGGAAACAGCCAAGCCGTTTACCAAAGCATCAATGATATTTTTCATGTTTATTTGAAATCACACCTTGAACCGCAAGACCAAAGCCGTAGTATTCGCATCGTTGTTGCAACCAGCGGAGAATTAAAACAAACTGTGCAACCCAGTTGGAGTGGTTTTGTCACTGACAACCAAGCCAAAGCAATTATTGAATTCTGGGGCGCGGATGCCATCGCTACCCTGATCGAAAAACACCTCTTAGATGAACACATTTTTCATGACGAAGATCGGCGCGATTTACGCCGTGCGTTAGCCCTATCAGGCGATAGCGAGTATGACAGACGAGATTTGCATCGTTTGTTTATGAGAACCTTGGATTTGAATAACAAGGGACAGCTGATTGACAAGCCCAAGACCGGCAAAGCTTTGTTGAAAGCCTTGCGGATCGTCAATCTGTCAGCCCAAGCGTTCGCACACTGGACGCTAGGTGATGATGGCGACACCCGGCAAGGCCTCTTGGCCGTGGAACGTGCCATGTTGTGGTCGTGGCATCGAATTCAACTCGCTGATGAAAAAAACAGAAAGGACGCTATTGCCGAGCCGTTCAACATGATCTGGTGGGGGTATTATCGTTTTGCATCGCAATACTTCGCACGGATTCAGCCACATTGCTTCGTAGAAAACAGTTTGACTCGGTATACCTCTAATGGCGTGGAATCCTCCCTGATCGCCTTCGAGCAAATCGGTATTTTGGCAAGTATTGCTTTGTTTCTAGGTTTTCATCCGATAGCCACAGAGGAAGAAAAAAATTATTGGTCTTGCAATGCTAATGTGGTTGCCGATGCTTTGGAGGCATGGTTACAAAATAACGGGGTCAGCACTTCACCCTGCCTAGATCGGCATAGCCAAGATATTACTTTGGCTATGTTTGCATTAATTGGCATGGGCCGAGCGGAAGCTGCCAAAAAATGGTTGCGAAAATTGTTTCGGAACGTAGATTACGCCTACAAAGCGAAAAAATTTGTACCTATTGCCACAGACTCTTTGGATGACATGGTAGAGGAAGGCGGCTGGCTAGGAGGGCAGGCATCAGACCGCATGCTGGAAATGTCTTGGATGCTGGCGACTATCGCCGGTTGGAGCGTCATTCTTGGTATGGACGAACTTTATGAGATGTTGGCGAAAAATGCCAAAGACGATTACCCCAACGTTTGCATCCAACTCTGGCATCCTGAAAAAGACCTGTATCAACACCTTTATTTTCGGCAAGCTCACTTTAAGTCAGGCGTAGCAGAAGCGCCAATACAACTACCTCCTTTAGCAGAAGATTATCGAAAGCAAATGGACATAATAAGGCAATCGGAATTTGGAAAAGTCATTCTTGAATCGCCCGCGACTAAGGCGGGACTTATAGCGCTTGACCTCATTGCGCATCGGCACTTTTCAACGCCTGTTGCGCCAGTATTTTGGTATTCTTTGATGGGCACTTCTATTTGAAAAGCAATCCACAGTGATTCCAAAATAAAGCCTCACCCATCACTTACAAAACTAGAAAAACAACGCTCCTCGTGATGACTAATAAAACATGGAATCTGACCTTCCCAGCTTTGGCATATTAATCAAGCTCTATTCATAAATGACTGCTTTATGAAATTGACCAGCCATTAACCGGGTAATTGTGATCGTCTGTGCCTGGCCGATCTGCGCTACTGGCGGGTTTCGGTTGAAATGCTTGGTGGTTTTGAAATCGGAATTCGCAATTGCGTTATAAAACCAAGACAATTTCAGCGTGCTGGTGTCGCGAACTCCACTTGTCTCCAAACCTCTAGGTCTCTGGCCTGTAAGGCCTGTTTTGCATATTCATCAGGTCAATATCGTGCGCCACTTCCAAGACAGCTTCAGGGTACCAATCTCTCGAATCCAAAAAAAATTTTAATTAAATTTTCGTGATGGCCGAGCGCTATTGCCATTTTGTAAGAAATTTATTTCATATACGGTTGCTCATGATTGATTTATAAGTAAGTTTGCCGACCTGTTAGACAAGATTTATCTGGACAATCTTTCGTAAAAATAGAAGCCCTTGACCAATATACCTAATTTTGAAGTACCAAAATATCTAATTCTGTACTACCAAATTGCATGTATTTGATTGATTAATAAAGGATTTATCTTTTTAAGGCTGTTGCTTACTTGTCGGATTTTTATTATTCTTGGGTTAAGACTATTTCTTTATTCAGTTAAAGCATGAGCCCATTTTCCCGAAGCTTAATTTCGCTTCGTTCACGCTATGGCATACGCCAGGGCGAACTTGCCGAAATGGTTGGGTATGAACAAAGCTATATTTCCGCACTGGAGGTTGGCCTGAAGGGGCCGCCCACAATAGAGCTTGTAGAACGTATATGCGACGGGTTGTCGCTTTCGCCCGAAGAAAGACAAAAGTTGCATGAGGCGCGGGATGCGTCTCAACGAAAATTCACAATCGACTTGGATACCAGGGAAGACGTGTACTGGATAGTAAAGGACTTGATGGAATGTCTATCGGAACTGTCGGAAGCGCAAGTTCGTGTGATTCGAGAAATTGTACGTTTTCGCGATCCGCAAAAACCACAAATCATCCGATCAATGCGTAGAACGAAACGTCACAAAGTTGAGGAGGCTGCCATGTAAAGCGGGACAAACCTTTGGGGCTTGCCCCGCTTTGGAAAGCATCGTAACGATACCCTCGATTAGCGTCCTCAGTATCGCTACAACCTCTCCCAGCGTCAAGCCATTTTCATCTTAGAACCGGTTTACAACACGTTCATTTGACCGTGTTCAGGTCTTTTTTTGCCTAAAAATCGGTATGTCATATACAGCAGCTGGAGATGTAGGGTTGAGCTTACTCTGCTCTCATCTCCGGAAGGAGCAGTCATGTCAAAAAATCTTTGGCAGGGGGCTTGGCGTGGAAATCGACCTGATGGCGACGTCCATAAAAGAGCCAGAAATATCATTACCCCTTCCGGTGGGATCGTTCGTGGAAAATTTCCCAGTCGTAAGAACGGGCGGATGGTTCACCACGAAGGTTTGCTTGAGCTAGAAGCGATTTATCTTTTCGAAACTTCGCCAAATATCGTTCGGTACCGTGAGCAACCGGTCACTATCCACTATCCAGATGAAACAAGGCTACGGCGCTATACGCCAGATTTCGAGTTGGTGTTGACCACCGGCGAAATCATATTGATTGAGGTCAAGCCGACACGTAGCCTTCAACATGGCGATGTACAGCACAAACTCACACGTATCTCCGAATACATGCGCCGTTCGGAAACCGCTTTTGTCATTTTGACCGATCAAGTTATCCGACAAGAACCGCGCTTATCAAATCTCAGATGGATTTACCATCGAGCTTCACGCGTCCCTCCTTCTTCGGACGCGCTTGCTGTTGCCATCAATAAATATCACAACCGTTTTCCGTTATCGCTTACGGCAGCTGCGAATTTGTTCGATGTCAGCGGTATCGACCCCTATAGCTTGTTGTTAGCTGGACATCTTCGCTGTTCCTTGGAACAGCCCATTTCGCATGAAACCCTTATAACGATTGACTTGGAGGCTGATAATGGCTGGTTTTGCATTGCACAAGAACACGGTTTTTGATTGGAATGGTGCTGAATATAGAATTGCTCGGCTTCAACCCAACGGCGAATTGCTGATCGAACGTGTTGGAGATGGCAGTTTGTCCATCGTCACGCGGGAGACGATTTTAAGCGAATATGGGGTGGGTAATGTTTCTGCGAAACCGGCTCAGCTCACCATAAGGGATTTGGCGCCATTATTTTCGCGACCTCTGGATGAATTATCCGAAAGCGTCCGATGTGAAGCCTTACGTCGACGCCGCTACATTGAACATATATTGGGACAGGGTGCTCCAGTTTTCACAGCGACTTACCTCAAACCGTTGATTGAACAAGCTGCGGCTGAAATGGGTGATGATACGCCACCCAGCGCAACCTCTGTTTATCGTTGGTTCCGGCGTTACCGGTCGACAAACGATACTCGAGCAATGATCCCGCGTACCGATCTTCGTGGGCTTAAAAAGTCGCGGCAAAATGATCGTATTCTTCAACTTGTATCCGAGGCGGTGGATGAGGCGTTTAAAGTATCGCCTCAGGCTTCCGTCCCAACTATTTACACCAAATTCCTGGCCAAGCTTGAAGCCGAGAATGCGAGGGCGTCGCGGAATGAGCAGATCAAGCCGTTTACGATGCGGACGCTTTATCGGCTGCTTGCGAGAGTGGGGGCTTACGAAATTGCGCTCCTCAAAGAGAGCAAGGCGGTGGCCGATAACCGCTTTAGGATCGGCAAAGCCGGTGCGAAAACATCCCGTATCCTGGAGCGGGTTGAAATTGACCATACGCCGCTTGATCTGTTCTTAATCGACGAAAAAACTTGGCTACCGTTAGGTAGGCCAACCTTGACCGTGATTATCGACCACTATAGCCGAATATTGCTTGGCTACTATTTGAGTTTCGATAGTCCTTCGACTGCTGCGGTAATGGGCGCACTTCGGCATGCAATTCTGCCCAAAAATCCGGCTACAGCCGTGATGCCGTCATTAAAAACCGAAAATCGCTGGCCTTGTTATGGATTACCCGAAGTTTTAGTGGTCGACAATGGGTTGGAATTCCACAGCAACGATCTGGAAAGCGTTGCTTACGACTTGGGAATCCGTATCCAATATTGCCCGAAGCATGAACCACGATTCAAGGGTGTGGTTGAGCGCTATCTCAAAACGATTAACTATTTCTTTGCCCACCAACTGCCGGGTACCAGTTTTGCCAAGTTTTATCTGCGCGGCGATTACGATTCGCAAAAGGCGGCCCTGATGACCTTTGCCGAATTCAATCATATCTTCGAAAAATGGCTTCTTGATATTTATGCCCAAGACAGGCATCGTGGGATAAATACCACGCCTTGGGCTCGATGGCACGAGGGCATTTCGCATTACGAACCGGTACTTCCCGACGATTTACGCACTTTGCAGCGCCGTATTGGCTTAGTGGCTGAACGGTCATTGCGTCGCGACGGGATTTTTTTAAACGGTATCCGTTATAGCTCAGATGAACTCGGTCCCATACTGCGAGCCTTTGATGAAGGCGTTAAAGTCCGTGTTGTCTATGATCCGGAAGATTTGGGCGAAATTCAGGTATGGGGACCTAACGATGCCGAGCCTGTGGCGGTGAAAGCACTCGATTACGAGTTTGCTAAGGGGCTGACCGTCAAACAGAACGAATTTATTCGCCAACAGTTGCGTGAGCAAGGTTTAGCCGCAGTTGATCGTATCGCCCTTGAACGGGCACGATCTGATTTGTCACGATCGATCGAAGAATTGATGACTAATCGCAAACATGTGGCCAGACGTCGTAGCGCCGCTTTACGCGGCATTAGCAGCAGCAAACCCAGTGGATCGGAAACCCCAATCAAAAAAGCGGATACCGCTGAATTACCGAAGCCTCAAAAACTTAAATCCCCCAAATTATCTGACCAAGGATCGGAGCCGACGGCGCCGGACATCATCACTTCATTCCAGCTGAAACGCAATTCTGGAGAATCAGAATGAATTTCAAAGAGATTTTCGACGAATTACAACGTTTTGATGAAGAGTACATTCCTTTCCCACCCTTTGTCGTCGCGGTCGATGCGGTTAAAGCGAATCTTGCGCTGTTTCGCGAGACGGGCATCGCTCAGCATTTGCTGGTTCTTGGGGAAAGCGGGGCTGGAAAAAGTAGTATTTGCCGATGGATCGAGCAGCAATATCCCAAGGTTACCTTGCCGGACCGGGATGTCACACCGGTACTGATCGTGTCGGTCCCTTCGGCAGCTACTATATCGAGCGTGGCCTCGGCTCTTTTAGAAAAACTAGGCGATCCGGCTGCTACCACCGGTACAGTTTCGGCGAAAACCTCTCGGGTCATTACGTTATGTAGGGCCTGTCGGGTGGAAATGATCTTGTTCGACGAAGCCCAACATATTCACGACCGAGGCAAAGCTACCACACATTACATGGTAGGCGACTGGTTAAAATAGTTAATCGATCAGACCGGTATTCCAACCGTGTTTCTTGGCTTGCCTCGTCTCGAACAAATCTTACAAGTCAACGAACAACTTCGGCGGCGCTTTTCCCGGCGAATTCGCTTAGCTTTGGGCCAAAGTGATAAGAGTTCCATCCACGCCGAATGCCTCCAGTTGTTTCGTTCGCTGGGGTCTTGCCTACCACTCCCCTTGATGTGTGGCCAGTTTGGGTGGGATGAACTGGGTATGCGCTTGCACTACGCCAGTGATGGCCGTGTTGCCTACATTAAGAAACTCTTGGCCACCGCTTTGAGAATCGCATTGGAAACGGAAGTGAAGGAGATTGGGCCACAATTGCTGGAGCAAGCCTTCACCGAGGAGCTTTGGTGGGAGGGCGTGGGCAAGCTGAATCCTTTTAATCCGACATTCGAGTTTCGCCGCCTGGATCGGGGTAACGAGCCGTTCGAATCCGGTAATTTCAGAAGTGCTCGTAAACGTCGTAAGGAGGCGGTATGTTGATTCCGTTTAGTGACTACCCTGTTAGTCCTCAATTGGAGCAAGGGGAAAGCCTATTTGGTTATGTTTACCGTTTTTATACTGCCAATGGATATAGGATTCCGGACGTTGTTCGTAAGTGGCTCTTTACGTTGTTTTATCGCCGGGATAACGATAAAAGTGACACGTTCAATCGCTTACATGCATTATCCGGCAGTACGATTGAACTCGAGAGAATTTGGTGGATTCGAACTCGTTCAGTCCCGTGGTCGGATATGAAACCAAACCAAGAGATTTGGATAACATTGTCCCAATCACGAGAGTGTAAAACAATCCGTGTAAACCGCGGTTAAATTTAATTGGGCATGCGGTCTGGAAACATAATCATAAACTGATTAATAGCCGGCTTCCAATCGCGCAATGGCATGGACCATTTTTTAGAGGCATTCTCGATTGCCAAATAAATGACTTTCATAGCCGAATCGTCATTGGGGAACAGTTTCCGTTGATTGATGGCTTTTCTAATCACGCTATTGATCGATTCAATGGCATTGGTGGTGTAAATGATTTTCCGGATCGCGTCAGGGTAATCGAAGAATGCGATCAAGTTGGCCCAGTGGTTGCGCCAGGAGCGACTGATGGAGGGGTATTGGCCGTCCCATTGCGCGGCAAAGGCTTCCAATTCCTGTTCTGCTTCAGTCACGGTAACGGACTGGTAGATTTTCCGGAGCCCGGCGGCGACGGTTTTGCGGTCTTTCCAGGACACGAAACGCAAGGAATTGCGCACCCTATGCACGATACAGAGTTGGACTTGTGTGCTTGGGAAAGCGGCGGCGATCGCTTCCGGAAAACCGGTTAAGCCATCGACACAGGCAATGAGCACATCCTTGACGCCGCGGTTTTTCAGTTCGGTCAGGACCGACAGCCAGAATTTGGCGCCTTCATTTTCGGACAGCCACAGACCCAGCAACTCCTTTCTGCCTTCCAGGGTGACGCCGAGCGCCAGGTAAACGGCTTTGTTGATGACTCGCTTGTCCTGCCGGATTTTGACGACAATGCAGTCCAGATAGAGGATAGGATAGAGCGCATCCAAGGGTCGGGATTGCCACTCGATCACTTTGCCCAGTACCGCTTCCGTGACATTAGACACCAGGGTGGGCGAGATATCGGCGCCATAGAGTTCGCGGAAGGTTTCGACGATATCTCGCGTGCTCATGCCCTTGGCATACAAGGTCAGAATCTTATCGTCAAAATGACTCCAGCGGGTTTGATGCTTGGTGACCAGCGGCGGCTCGAAGCTGCCGTTACGATCGCGTGGGGTGTCAATCTCAATGACCCCGTGTCCGCTTTTCAGCTTTTTTGTGCCATAACCGTTGCGACTATTGCCGGAACCATAGCCTTCGGGAGAAGGCTTGGCATACCCTAAATGGGCATCCATTTCGGCATTCAGCGAGGCTTCTACCGTGATTTTCAGTAAATCCTGAGTCAGTGCCGCTAAATCACGCTCTGACTTAACGCCACGGGCCAAATCTTGTAAAGCGGCAACCATCGTGGGGTCTTTAATAATATCGCTCATTTTCTGCTCTCCTTGAGAGAAGTTTACTACACTGAAAATAAGCGGTTACACGGAATTATTTACACCCTCCAACTGGCGCCTCTTTTGGACAATTATTATGATTTGGTTCGCTATGGTGCGGATGTCTTTGTGGAGCAAGTACGAGTCAAAGAGCCTGCCCGCCGACTATTGAGTAGCGATATTCCTTTGCTGCATCAAGAGCTGCTTGATGTCCAGGAAGCGCAGCTAATTGCTGACGCACTGTAAACGGAGATGATGGTGGGAGAGCCTGTTGTCCAATCAGGTGAAGAAGCTGCTAACTCTATTCTTGGAAAGCTGCTTAGGAGAGCTGAAAACGCTTTGGCTAAGGATGCTTCTCGTGCCATATCATTAAGATTATCAGATAAATCAGTACCGGAGTATTGGCGGTTGCAGCGACACAAGGATAAATTGGAGTGTAATGCCGTACTGAGAGCCGCTGAAAAACAGGGATGTATTAAAATTGAATGGGACAAGCGAGCGGATGAGAACTCTCAAGTTGAACGGGTGCTTTTGCTTGATGAAAACCTGCTGGCGAATTACCTCGGGGTAGTGCCTCGTTGGGTATTGATTGAGCAAGCTTCTCGAGAGTTTGCCTCGAATCTTGATCGGTACCCATTATTGGAGCAAGTACTCGAGAACTGGCGATATGGTTCGCAAGTACGTAATTCCAAACCAGGAGATTTTGAGGTATGGATCAGCGCAATTCGGGTTATTGATTATTGTAGAAACAAAATTGGTGATGATATTCCTATTCGTCGCTTAAGCGCCTCTCTTTTTAGTAACAGTAAACGTTTAGAAACACTGGTTCCTTACATTGACTCGCTTATCCAAAATGACTTGCCAGCCTCTATTCGAGAAGCTGAAGAGGTTTTTAGCGAACTCGGTTTAGTTAAGTTTCCACCCACTTTATTGCTGGCTGGAGATTTAACGGTTCTATATGGCCAGCAAGAAACTAAGGTATTAAGGCCTTATATCGGTTTGGCACCGAAGGAAATAAAGGCTATTAAGGGGGAAGTATATTTTTCATATTTACTGACAGTTGAAAATCTAACGACATTTCACGAGTTGGTGTCCCAACGGCCTCAAGGAGCTATTGTTTTTTATACAAGCGGAATGCCCAGCCCATCTTGGAAAAGGGTGTATAAATTGTTGCTTCAAGAGCTACCACGGAATGCTTCTGTATATCACTGGGGAGATATAGATGGTGGCGGATTTAGAATTGCTAATCATTTAGCAATGTGCTGTTCAGATGTGGGTTTCGATTTGAGACTCCATTGCATGACCGCATCTTTGCTGCCGGCTGATATAGCCATAGCACGTGATTTATTATTGGCTGAGCGAATACAAATTCAAAATATCTGTGAACGATGGAGTTGGGGAAATGAGAAAGACGGATTAGGAACAGTGGCGATCGAACAAGAGGCATTGCCTATTGTATGGCCAGCGACGTAGTATTCAGTTCATTGGTAAGTTTTCAGAGTTGAAAAAAAATTTTCATTATTAGTGGCACAAAATCCGAAATTTTTCATTTTTTGTGTCAAAAGCGAGTATAGGGTATGACACAAAAAATGAAATATCACTTTAAAATCAATCGACCATTTTTCATTAATTGTGTCACCCGACATAACTGTCGGTTGTCAGATCTCATAATTTCTGAAAAAAATCTCAGAATTTATGAAATGGCTAAGTGATTGGTTATGGTGCAAGAGTTTATTGGCTGTTATCGACCCCTCTGGTTCAATGGCAGAAATTTGTCCCTAACCTGACATTATTGCTAATCATTAATAACACATCAAAAAATCCAAATCTGGCTCTGCTAAGGTCATGTCGCATAAGTAGAATGCGGGAATAAAGCAATTGCGTGGTAACTGGAGTACTTTTTGGGAAAGAAATCTAGAGAAAAGAGAGAACGTAAAGAAGCTCAATCAATAGCTTCGTCTCACAATTTTAATAAGTTATTTCAAGATCAAAAAAACAATCTTCATTCGAGGGCTATCGAACGAAAGTTCGCAGATCAAGTCATAGCTGTGCGATCAATTTTACAGCGTTTTGATCAATTCGACGCTGCATTGGCCATCGCAATATCGGACCTGTGGCCTGTCAATGCAGCGAGCCCGATCAAGCACATCCTCGCCTTGTCGATCCTTGTCGGGATGGAACACTCTTCTAAAGATAGACAACCAATTACTACCTATGAAGAATTCAAAGCATTCACTGAGGCTCTCATTGCGGCATGCCCAGACTTTCCGATGCTGGAGGATTATGTTCCCGAAATCGATTGGAGCAAAGTCCGGGTGCTGCTAGACGATGAATTCGTACCTATGTTCTACGGAAGTTGCATAGAGCGAACCCCTGACTTTGTGGAAGCCTTCAGGATTACCCATGCAGACAATCTGCTGGCCTTGGCTGATATGAATCTCGCCATCGCGATTCAAAACCATGTCATACGCAGCATCCCAGAACTTGCTACTCAACCTGAGCCCGCCGTGACGGCCGGATACATCGAGGTACCTCCCTCAGAATTTTGGATCTCTTGTCAGGAGACGCTCCTCAGTGCTCAGGCCGAGCTCAAGGATCGGCGCACAAAATCAAGCGGCCGACTTGATATCCAGATTGGCGCCTATCAAGCGCCGCTAGAGTACGACGCGTTCGGCGATGCTTGCCTGCAGGGTATCGCTTTGCCGTTTGCTGGAATGGTGTTCAACGATCAATGGATTCCCATAGGCGTCCGAAATGCACCGGGCAATACCATTGATGTCTGGGCTAATCGAGCTAAGCCTATTGATTATGCGACACACAGGTCGTTGGCGGGGTTTGTGCAAGAGCGCTTCCGGCACGTCGTTCCCGGTCCTTTGCGAATCTGGATTGAAGATCAGGAGTTCGATTTTTCAATAAGCTGCGTCATCTCAGATACTCGCCTCTGGCTGATTGTCTGCTGCTCACATGCCACAGTCTCCGTTGTAAAACAACATGCTCAACAGGCTCTATCGGCAATGAAGCCTGGTAGAAAATGGGGCTTTAAACATGTCCATGGCCCACGCTCAGTTATTGCCAACGAGGACGGCCAAAGTCCTTCTGCTAAAGATGTTAGTTTACTGTTGGTGCTTACAATTGCAGGCACCACATTTGGAGCATTGGATGCGCCGAAAAAGCCAATTCGTTTGCTGCCGCTGGCAGACCTGATTACTATCTTTGACGCCATCAAAGACCTTGATGAACTTGAAAGATTGTAAGCGGCCAGCGGAACCACATAGCCAGGACTAAAACGTTATGATTTAATCCGCGAAGCGAAGAGGCAGAAGCTCGTCGATGCGACTGTTGGGCCAAGTTGGGAGCTTTTCCAGGGTTTCTTTTAGCCATACCGCTGGATCGAACCCGTTGAGCTTGGCGGTGCCGAGCAAGGTTTGAATGATGGCGGCACGCTGGCCGGCGCGTTCGGAGCCTACGAACAACCAGTTTTTTTTGCCCAATGCAATCGGACGAATGCTGTTTTCGATCGGGTTATTGTCGATCGGCAGATCACCAGTCTCGGCGTAGCGCGTGAGCGCAGCCCATCGCTTCAAACTGTAGTCGATCGCTTTGGCGGTGGCACTGCCGGGCGCGGTGCGCAAACGGGTTTGCTGAAGCCAGTCGTGGAAGGCTGCCAAGGTCGGCAGCGTTTTTTCGACACGCAGGGCTTGGCGCCCATCGGGCGTTAGGTCACTCCCTTCGGCTTCAATCGCATACAGCACCGCGATGCGGTTCAAGGCTTCGTGCGCGATCGGGCTCTGGCTGGCCTGGAACAAGTCGAAGAATTTCCGCCGTGCATGCGCCCAACAGGCGAGCTCGATGCACGGTTCAAGCAGGCGTTGATCCTCGGGATGCGCGCGGGCGGCCGCAAACAGGGCTTTGTAGCCGGCATAGTCGTCGACGACGAGGTGGCCTTGCCAGTCTTGCAGAAACTGCTGCGCATGCCGGCCGCTGCGGCCGGCTTGATAGTCGAAGACGAGGATCTTCGGTCCCGGCTGCAAGTCGTTGCTGCGATACGCCCACAAATAGGCCTTTTTCGTTTTGCCGTTGCCGGGATCCAATTGCGGCACCGGCGTCTCATCCGCATGCAGGCAATCGCGTTGCAAGAGGTGCCAGGCCAGACGGTCTGCCAAAGGCTCTAAGGCGACGCCGAGGCGTCCGACCCAGTCGGCCAGGGTGGAGCGGGACAAGGTTACGCCGTCGCGGGCAGCGATCTGTTCCAACCGGTACAGCGGCAGGTGATCCAGAAATTTACTGATCATCACCCAACTCAACAAACCGACCGCCGCCATGCCGCCATCGATCACCGCCGGCGGAATCGGCGCCGCGGTCACGGTTTCACAGCGCCGGCAGGCATATTGCGGGCGGATGTGCCGATGCACGAAGAACTTGGCCGGCTCGACGTCCAGTTGCTCGGTCACATCCTCGCCGATCTTGACCAAGTCCCGGCCGCAGTGCCCGCAGGTGCAGGACTCGGGTTCATGCCGGTGCTCGACGCGGGGCAAGTGAGCGGGCAACAGCTGACGACCGGCACGCAGGCGTTTCGGACGAGCCACCGTTGCACAAGGGCTGTCATCCTGCAGTTGCTCGACTTCGGCTTCAATCGCCGAAATATCCGTGTTCCAGGTTTCCTCGAAGACATCCCGCTGCAGCGGAGCCAAGGCTTCGCTCTTGGTACTGAAACGGATGCGCTTGTAATAGGCCAACTCGTGCGTCAGCGCGGCGATTTTGACCTCTTTGGCTTGCAGGCTGGCGTCCTTCGTTTGCAGGAGTTGCTGCTGATTCGCAATGGTTTGAGCATCCTGCGCCGCTTGCTCGACAAGCGTCTGAAGCATTGCCGCGACTTGGGCTTTAGCGGCCGGTTCCAGGTTGAGTTGATCGAGTTCAGCGAGCAAATTCATGGGGGATATTATACCGCACTCATCCCCTGAAAGCCTTGATATGACTGATGTTCAAGAGGATTTTATCGTTAACATCAGACTCGCCATTCCGCCGAGGGTTGAGCCGATAACCGTTGCCAATCGACACCGGCGGCCAACCACTGCCACTGGGCCGGACTGATCGCAAACACCGGATCAGAGGCCTGGGGCCAGACAAAACTGCCTCGATGCAAGCGCCGCTGACAGAGCCACACGCCATTGCCGTCCCACAGCAACAGGCGCAAGCGGTTGCCGGCACGGTTGCGGAAGATGAAGGCCGACCCAGCACACGGCGAATGACCCAGGCTCTGCTGCACGATCGTGGTTAAGCCATCCAGGCCGCGCCGCATGTCGACCGGCGCCACCGCCAGCCAAATCTGTGCCGGGCTCGCGATCAGGCCAGGCATCGCAACAGCTCCGCGAGCCAACTCGCCGGCATCGAAGCCGGCAGTTCCAGGCGATGGCCCTGAGCATGGGTAAAGACAATGACCTCAGTGACAGCCGGTTGAATCTGCACCGGTATCAAGGCCGTCGAATCCTGCTTGGGTAATTTGCGATAATCGCTCAGCCGTGCTGTGAACGTACGGACATTGAGTTGCTGTGCTGCGCAATACGCGGCTTGCGACAAACCACTGCGTTGCCACGCTTCGATATGCTGACGCCATTTCGCTGTGATGGCCATGCTAAAACTCCTGATCAAAAAAATCACAGGATGCCGCAGACGAAAACTATTTTATAGGTGGCTCGGATGGACGCTTACGAAAGATTCTGGACATACGTCGATACACAGGATGGGTTATTAAATCCATTCTCAAGAGGAGCGGTTGATCTCTTCGCATCTTTTCGTGACTTCAACGAAGTGCTGGTCGAGGGTGCAGTAACGCCTACATTCATTTCGCTTGATCCCAGCTGGGGCAGTAGCTGGAGGTATAAGAACCTCTCGACCTTCTGGGAAAATGCCCCTCGGTACTTCCCTGATGGTTCCATCGGATGGCTTCTCGATAAGAACGCAAGCGGCGTGATCGAAATGTGCTCACGCCATGATGATTCTCTCGCCTACTCGGTCGAGATGGCCGATTGCACTATTCAAGTCGTCATGAACATTGACCATTCCTTAAGTTTGCTAGAGAACCGACTACTTGACCTATTCGTCCAAGCGCTCTCGGACTGCTTACAGCAATGTCGAAACTTGGTGTTCGAGCTGGCGTTGTTTGAGCGTCGACATGTAGTTATTCAATGTGAGACCGATCGCGCGTGCAGGTTGGATGAATCTACAATGCCAGATGCTGCCTTAGCGCGGACCCCTATCGTTACGTCGTGCGACAAGTTATCGGAAAGCCCATTAAAATTGCGGCTTCGGGTGAATGTTGCAGCAGTGCAAACGGGGCTCAATGAGGCGACGACAGCCACATTCGAGATTGAAAGCCTTATCGAGACCCTTATGACCATCCATCACGTCTGCGGTTGGCAACTGGCCGAAGACGTTCTTGCCCAGATTCGAGCTACTGCTACTCGACCGGCTCGATATTGTTTGAGTGTAGTTCAACAGTCGGTTGATGCGCTAGAGTATGTCGATCCGATCATCCCGACGCTAACGGATTACAAACTGGCCCGACGGCATCTGGCCGTCAGCATGCGCAAGCTTGGGTTCGCCCCAGGCCGCTATGAGCTGAAGGAGGCAAAAGAACGGATTGATGCAGGACGGGAACACCTCCGGCAACACATAGACGGGTTGATTGCGAAGCACGAGCCCAATGAGTTAGTCCGCAACTGTATTGAGCAACACGAGGCATTGTTGATCAGCGAGCGCCACAGGGTGATGCGCACGTGTCAGAGCCTGATGCATGAGGTCGACTATGATCGCCATGAGGCGGTTGCCGGGGCACGCAAGGAATTTGGTGGTAATGCCCGCCACTATCGCTACCTGCTCGAAAAGGCACTGAGCTCTCCGCAACGGACCGGCCGAGAGCCTATCGATGCGAGCCTTCTCCGATCGCTCGTCGGATTCGTTGACTGGTATATGGTCCTTGCGGAGGCAAGTGACACCCTTCATAACGGTGTGGATGTCGGTGGTGTAGAGATCGATGAGTCCTATCTTCCCCAGATCTTCTATTCCCCTGATCATGAAAACCGTCAAGCTACCTTTGAACGGGAATATGCTCGGTGGCAGCTGGGTATTGGAGTAATTGAATCTGACGCAGTTGTGGGCGATCTTGCTGAGGACTTGGAGAACCCCAGGCTACGCCAAGCGTTCCGGCAAGATGCCGGCTTCGAGCTCAAACACTTACTTCAGTGCTTGATCGTGCTGTCTCAGCCCATTCGGCATGAGCTGGCGACAAAGCCCGCGCTCTCTTACGTAGCTTCCAGCCAGGTGATCCATGAGGCAATTTTTTCTAGCCTTGAAGGGGCCACTTCGGCAGATTGTGAGGCCATCGTTCAGTGCCTCACTTTGTCCGCAGTCGACATTCGCCGTCTACCGGGACGCAACACTGACGAAAGTGACGTACCTTTCTGGGAACATATCAAACGTCTGCACCGCTACACCATTCGGCCTCTAGTGCCAGATGGTGGGATGCTTCGTTGGGGTGCGGAGGGGGCTAGCCGCGCACTGCATATCTGGTCTAAGTCAGTTGTCGACGGCTACCTACCTGCCGACCTTCCCTGGCCTGCGGTCGAGCGCGAAGTACGATTGATCAAGGAACGCATCGAGAAACAGCTAGAGGTTCGGACCGAGGAAATCTTCCGCAGGTTTACGCAATATGTCATGCGGGGCGTGGACTTTTTCCATAGATTCCCAGGTGAACATTTCCCAGATGTCGGCGACTTTGACGTTTTGGCCTACTGGCCTTTCACCAACACGTTGGTAACGGTGGAGTGCAAATACAACAAGCCTCCGTTCAGCGTCAAAGATTCTAGGCGACTCAGAGATGAGATTTTTGGAAAGGATGAAGCGGATAGAAAAGGTCAGTTCAGCAAGATCGCCCGACGCCGCGACTTCGTGAAGGAACACCGATCACGTATGCTCGAACTGCTGAAGTGGCCGCCTGCCGTGGTGGCCGAGGGACGCGATGTGGAGATGTATGTAAGCCGCGACCTGCATTGGTGGATGGTCCACCCACCTTACCCTGTTCCGACTGAATTTGTCAGGGTAGATTCTCTGGATGATTGGCTCAAGAGCGAAGCTTGGTCACAATAAGCCTAGTCGCATGAATCCGAGCACCTATTGATGCAGCCGTACGAAAATAGAAGCTAACTGACTGGAAATGGCCGAATTCAAGCATTCGAAATTCGGCCAGCTTGATGCGAGATAACGATATGACGGATCAACGATCCGATACCAATCTGGCAGATGTTTTTGCTTTGAAACACCTATTTATAATACAGCCTTTGCCGCAGTTTATCGGCATCGTGATGATCAACCGGGTAGATTTCCGAAGCGTCCAGCAACTCAATAATCCTTGCCGAGCTGCGTTCCGAGTCTTCTGCGAGCTTGGATAGAATGACATACTCCTGTTTAAATTGCCGGATATGATCCGGAAATATTAGTCTGGCATGACGCGAATCCGTTTTGTGATTCAGATACCCTCGATTTACCAATTGGTAGCCAAACTCCTCGTTGCCCCCGAGAATCTTGGCGGCTTCCGTAACCGGCAGAGCATCCGCATTGGGACGCAGTTGGTCCAGCCAAAGCGGCAAATTCCGCTTTATCCAGAAATAGATCCCGGATTTCATAGCGTTCGTTATCGGGCTTTCGGACAACAAGCTGTCCGGCCACAATGGCCTTGATCACCTTGTAGAAACGGTATTTCAATATACGTCTCTGGATTTGATGCTGCATGATTTGCAACACGGCCGCACACGCTGCCCCCAAATTGATATTTTCGATCAGGGATTT
Organism: Methylomicrobium album BG8; assembly: GCF_000214275.2. NCBI lineage: Bacteria > Pseudomonadati > Pseudomonadota > Gammaproteobacteria > Methylococcales > Methylococcaceae > Methylomicrobium > Methylomicrobium album. The sequence goes on from NZ_CM001475.1 coordinate 27,139, forward strand.
CAGCTCCAAGCGGGAATATTGCCACGTCGAACAATAGCCCTCGCGGGGAGGGATCTCGAATTTAAAACAGCCGCTGTTTTGCAACAGGGCAAATTGGGCTTTCGTCACGCCCAGAAGTTGCGCGGCCTCCTGAGCCGTTATCAAGCCTTTCAAATGCGGTAAAACTTTTTCCAGGTCCGGGCGATAAATCGCGCATTTGGTATACTCCTTCCGGGTGCGCTCATGATGTACATTGACTTGTTTATCGGTGATGGCCCGGTTTAACACCGAAGGGGCCAGGTCATATTTCTTGCAGGCCCGGCTGAATGGATACCACAGTTGCACTTTTTTAGCATTCGTACTGAACAAGGTATGTTTTTCCGTAATGTCGCGAATCAGATGCATCGTGGCGTATCGTTCAACCACAGCTTTCAGAGGCTAAAAGGCGGATCCCGGAAATTCATGGAAGAACTGCCGGTAAAAATACACCAATCTTTTCTGCTGAATGCCAATGAAACTGGTACGGTTGATAACCGATGCTGGCACCGGACGCGCTTCCGCGTTTATCAAAAGTTCAAACAAGTCTGAAGTGGGCTGTGCTTACCGCTTTCAATATCTATGCGCGGCAGATTGACAATCAAACTAAACAACCACCTGCTAAAGCAGGTGGGTTCGAGTAACGGACTGAAAGTCCGGATACGCGTCGACTCAACGACGCGTCTTAATCCGGCTCCATCTTAAAATTATCGTTCGGGTTGGGTTCAAAATGATGCTCCAAATAATCTTTGATCATCTCTTCCTTCATCTGCCCTACTGTGGCGCAGAAATACCCTCGCGCCCAAAAGTATTGCCCCCAATAACGCTTCTTCAAATGCAGAAACTCTTCAAAGAGATAACTCGATGTCCGACCCTTGATGCGCCTCATTATTTCGCTCGGTGCCATAGTCGGTGGCGCACTTACCAAAATATGCACATGATCTTTACTTACCACACCTCGGATGATCCGAATCTCAAAAGCTTCACTGGTCTGCCGAACCAGTTCTCTAACTCGCTCGGCAACCTCGCCTTTCAAAACTTTATAGCGGTATTTCGTCACCCATACAAAGTGATACTCGATCTGAAAAACCGTATGACTGCCGTATCTGTATTCCATAGCCCACCTCTCTGGCCGCTATTATCGCTGCTAAAGCTGACCGGCTAAAGCCGGTGGTTTAAACCTTATGATGGAAAATTAAATCGATAGGTCGGGTTGTTTTGACAAAGCCAATTTACACGTTTATTATACGTATAAATTGGTTTTGGAGAAAAGGTATGGCACTCAAACTCAAACAGTACCGAATTCAGGCCGGGTTGACGCAGGCCAAACTGGCCAAGGCTGTGGGCGTCTCACAACCCAACTACCAACGCTGGGAGTCCGGCGCGTCTTCGATTCCGGAAGACAAACTTAATAAATTGGCCGAGGTATTGCAGATCGGTGCGGATGCTTTGTTGGGCAGACACCTTCCTATCGAGGCAGGGTTTTACGACGAATCGGTGGGCGAAGATCTCAATTATTACGGTGAAGTCGCTGTTTACTTTCACAGTGGCGGAAAGCCGTTGTTACTTTCGATCTCGGATGGCGCGTTTTCACGCCTGCATCAGGATTTGCAACGTAGCCTCGCATTTGTGACCGTTGAAAGTTTGTCGAATCAGACCGTCATCATTCGGACGCAGGCGATTGCCGACCTGTATTTTTCCAGCGAAGCCTATGACGATTACGGTCTCGAACATGGTCATTACGAGGATTTTATTCAGTTGCAGATGCCCGATGCACGCGATTGGGAGATTGTAGAGGCACTGTGCTGTGACGATGAGAATGGTTTGAATGAATTCGCTCCCGAAGACGTACGGCGAGTTTCAGAGCGCATCATGATTACGGACGATCAATATGGCAAGCTCGTGGCCGATGGGCTGATTAAATCGGAGGAACTGGAAAGCGAGAAAGATAAGAATCAAAAGGAAACGGATAGGATATTTGACTTGGCAATGAAGCTGACATATCAGCTATCAAGCGGACAACGGCGTAGTGTGGATGCTGTTGGAGCTGAGGCATTGTTTGAGGCCTTTTACCCGTTGGTGGATTTTGATGGTGAGCTGGATAATGATTTGATACGATTGCCCATCGCAGGTTGGCATCGCATTGTTTTTATCAATAAGAATGCGCTCGATTACGTTATGTTGCCGACACATCGTTTCGACCAGGGGCGAATGGAAATGGACGCAGAGATGCTTGATGAACTGGAATAGCAAGACGGGTTGCCGGAAAAGAAAAAATGACAGGCCGCATGTGCCAGGTATTTGGCCCATAAATGTCTTTACGAGCCGGCGCTTGAGCTTCAGGATCATCCTCGGTCTGCCGCCCGAAACCGAGACTCCGGCACCGAGAAACCAGGCAAACTGCTGAGGTTTCTGGCAGAAGGTGCCGGTAAACCGTGGTCTTGTCAGTATCCTGAGGCCATCTGGTGATCCTCCCTGAAATTGCGAGATTTCGTTAGATTTTTATCTTTAAATTATGAGATTTTTTACGAAGACCTAAATCTCATAATTTCTGAAAAAATCCCACAATTGTGAAATGAATATCTGGATGTCCGACTGGCGGGAACTGGGGAGCTGCTGCGCCGCTCTGCATGACATCGCCGGACTGATCGAGCTGGCGAGCGATTACGGGGACACCGGCGATGCTGTTCCCGTGAACTGATTGGTGACAGGCCAGCGGCGGCCTTGCTAACCCTGCTTTATGGCGCGGCCTCCTCCCACGGATTGATAACTTCAAGCCCGGGTCTCAAATGAGCTGGTGTCGCGCGTTGCCACCATCAGCCCGTGTGCGGAGGCCGTAGCCGCGATATAACCGTCTGCCTTACCGATGCTTACCCTCTTCCCTCGCCCGCGCCATCAAGTCGGCATAGGCTTTTGAAGTATCCAGATCGAAGGCTAGCACGCGGCCTGCAAAGGTCGGCAAAACTTCATACTCTAGCCGTTCCTGGTAGATCGTGCGCCGCTTGCCCTCGGGCATTGTCGCAAGGCCATAGCGCAGCTCGGCCACCGTGGCGGCAGACAGATAGAGCGTTTCGTTCGACGGCCTGGGCATCAATCCAAGCCTGCACGTTGGGATTCGGCTCGACCTTCCACAATTCGGAAAAAACGTTGGTATCAACGACGATCATTCAAACCTCATCGGCTCGGCCGGGGTCTTGTCACGGAACTGGTTAAAGTGCTCGGCATCGGTCAGGCCGCCGGCTTCGCGAGCGATGGAAACCAGCAAAGAACCGAGCTTGACGCGCTCGGGCGGGCGAGCGACGTTTTCCAAAATGTCACGAATCTCGGCCTCGGTGCTGCGGCCGTGATGGGCAGCTCGCACGCAAAGCGCGCGATGCACGGCATCGGGTAAATTTCGTACGGTCACATTTGCCATGTGTCTCAATGATTGCATGGTAAGTTGTTTGCTATCATCGCGCAAGCGCATGGAACACAGTCGCAAAAGTCCTCAATGATGCGACATGCCGCCGACACCGCCCTTTTCCTGGCGTTAAAATGTCGTGTTTATTGAAGATTTGGGCTGATTTATGTTTTAGGCCAAAACGGATAATTTCTCACCGCTGTTTTTAGCGAAATGAATATTATGAAGTGGGTAATCAGCCGTTTAAGGCAAATTTTGGGACACGCCGGACTTTGATCTTTAATAGATGTCTAATGATCATTCGAAAAATTCAGATTCTCCAGACAATGCCCATCCTGAATCTCGGCTATTAAACGACATTGCTCTTGTTCCTCCTGATGGTATTACTGACGATTGATCACATCATCGATTGAGAAATCCATGAAATGATCCTGTGCCATTGTTCAACGTTCAAAAATGGCTTTGCGACTTCAAGTAATCGTAGCAAGCGTGCCTGCTCATCAGCTTCCGGTAACCAATCGTCGGGGTCAATTGATTCCTCGAACGGTTGGCCGCGAACAACGGCATTTAGAACCATATCGGCGATTGCACGATAATGGTCGGCGGTATAGACCGATCCTGGCGGCAGTTCCAGATGATAGGGTTCCAGTCGCGACCGCGCGTCGAAAATACCGGTGTCACCCAACAAAGGCCGAGTGTTCATCAAAGTCTCGCCAGCAAGTTGATACGGCCCCGGCGGACGACCGGCAAAACCCTCAAATGTCTCTGCAAAATGCCAGTCGCCCGTACCTTCGGGCGCCGGGATGTTCAACGCCGTCAGGCCGGTCAGATAATGCTCTTTCGAGGTTTTTGGGAATGTCCGGGTTTTAACGGCTAAAAAGGTCATAGCGTTATGCTCTCATGAACAGTGATATCGGACGCCGCGTCATTCTGCGCTGTGGCAACCCGTTCAACAGTCAACAAATCGGTCTCAAACTCGCAACGGCACGATCCAACCAAGATATACACCGATTCTACCAGAAGTAAGCACATCCAAGCTTTGGCCGCCTAAATCTATCCCTGACAGTTCTTCCGTTATCCAACTCATTTCGTTCCTAATCTCCCCGCAAATTATCCGGTCATACTGCTAGAATTTGAGTTGTGTATAACGGGATGGGCTAACCTCAACAATAACAATCAGTAACGATCAACAACTCATTAGAATCGTTTATCATCCCAAATATATCCATTCGCTTCAAATTGACTGACTAGTAGATTCCCAATTCCTGCAACAACTCAATAATCTTTGCCGAACTGCATTCCGAGCCATCTCTCCCAAACTTGGATGAAATGAATTTAGGCCGCCACCGTCCAAACCCGGTTGAAAAATCGGTGATCCCGTCCAAACAAAGCAATCATTATTCTTGTTTTTAATAAGGTTTTTGTGTAATGTTCGACACCCGGTTATCCGCCAAAATCGGTCCAAGACAATTCCGACCGAGCAAACCTCGCTTCAGACCGGTTCGAGATTTTTTGGACGTAAGCGTCTCCGTACCGGAAAAAGCTTAAAATCATTATTAATGATTTTACCGGTTAAAACATTGTTAACCGTTAAAATACGTCTATCATTTTGATAACGGAAATCAGTCTTTTATAAACTGGATAAAATTCAAATGCGTAACATCAAATTGTTCGATTCCGGCGAACACAAATTCATCCTGCTGAATGAAAGCGAACCCGGCGAAGAAAGCGGGATTCGCTCCAATCAATATCTCATCGTGCATGAGGACAGTGGCGTGTTGCTCGATCCCGGCGGTTTCGGCGTGATGCCCAGCGTATTGACCGAATTGTTGCGCTATATCAAAACCGAACAGATCTGTGCGATCATTCTTTCCCATCAGGATCCCGATATCGTGGGCGGCTTGTCCACCTGGCTGGAACTGACCGATGCGCCGGTGTATGTATCGAATATCTGGATGCGTTTCCTGCCCCATTACGGTATCGCCAGCATGGCTCAATTTGTCGGCGTCCCCGATGCCGGGAAACAATGCACTATCGCGCCCGGGTTTCAACTGCAGCTCGTCCCTGCGCATTTTTTACATTCCGAAGGGCAGATCAATGTCTACGATCCGCTTGCAAAAATTCTGTTCACCGGCGATATCGGCGCGGCAATGCTGCCGGTCGATCGCGAATATGAATTCGTCGACGATTTTGCAGCGCATTTGCCTTTTATCGAAGGCTTTCACCGCCGTTATATGGTATGCAACAAAGCCGCGCGGCTTTGGGTGGAAGCCGTATCGAAGCTGGATATTGAAATACTGGCACCCCAGCATGGGCCGATTTATCGAGGCCAGTCCGTCCCCGATTTTTTGAATTGGTTCAAGGAGCTGAAATGCGGCGTCGACCTGATGACGCACAGCGGCCATTTCGCGATGGGGAACTGGAATGAATAGCGTTAAAGACACTGCGGCTTATCCTCATCATATCGAGGATTTACGCATACGCTTGATGAACCAGCTCTTTTCCCTGCTGGAAAGCCAAAGCCGGACGCGGAGCTTCGCTTCGTCCATCAGCACTTTGGTCAAACGCCTTCACGGCAAGGGACTTGAAGAATTCGAACGCGGTTTGGCGCGTATCGACGATCCATTAACCGTCGAAATGTTCCGGAATGCGATTACGGATTTTCGAAATCTGGATCTGGCATTCGATAAACTCGTCGATGAACGTCAGCGGCAATGGTATAAAAACGGCAAATACCTGAAGCAGGTGATCGACGAGCTTACCGAAACGACCGATTACCTGGCTTCGATTCTGGTCGAAAAAAGCCTGCTCGAACGGCAGAGCCAGGTTCTGGAAAACATCATCCTTTCGCACGAAAAAGTTTCGCAATGGAAGGAATTCGTTCAGGAAATACTGGCCGGATTCCACAAGATTTTTCCGTTCAATTTTTTTTTCATCGCGTTTGCCGAAGAACACGGACTGTCGTTGTATTTCTATTACATGGGCGAATACAAGGAAGAGGAAAAGCGCCAGGTCCGCATCCAGCTCGGCCAAAAAATGCTGCGGCAGCTGAATTTACCGAAGGATGTGCTTCTCGACATCGAGGAATACCAGATTCCGGGCCACCTTCGGACCGCCGACCTTTCCGATATCAGGATGCTCACCGTGCCCGTTCCCGACCACGCTTACGGCCTGGATGGACTGCTCGGCGTTGCCTATGCTTCGGTCAATACCCTGACCGCGCAGGAACGGACGATCATAAGATCACTGCTCTCGGTTATGGTCATGGTGGTCGGGTCCAGCAAGGTGTTGAGCAGAACTTTGTCCGAACTCGAATACTATTCGGTCCACGATCCGTTGACCGGCATTCATAATCGCCGTTATTTCAACGAAATGCTGGAATACGAAGTGGGGCGTTCGTCGCGTCATCACCATCAGTTCGCGGTGTTATTGCTCGACCTCGATGATTTCAAGGAGATCAATGATACCTATGGCCATCCGTTGGGCGATGAAGTATTGAAGAAAATCGCCGAATCGATCACGTCCCACCTGCGCAAGGGCGATATCGCCACCCGCATGGGCGGCGACGAATTCGCGGTCATTCTCCCGGAAACGCCGCCCGAGGGCGCCAAAATCGCCGCCGAGTCCATTCGGGCCAATTTGGAGAGCCTGGCTTTCAAATCGCCGAACGGCAAGGATTTTCACGTCACCACCTCGGTCGGCATCGTCAGTTATCCCAGGGACATGCAGACTGTCGAGGATTTGATGTCGGGCGTGGATGTCGCGCTGTACCAGGCAAAAGGTCTGGGTAAAAACGAAGTATGCGAATTCGATGCCGCCGCGCATTTAAAACAAATCATGCGCGACAGTCGCTCCGTCGCCGAGGAATTGCGCCGGGCATTGCGCGAGGAACGCATTCAGCCCTACTTCCAACCGATCGTCGATTGCAAAAGCGGCGAAATATTCGCCTACGAATCGATCGCCCGGCTGCTTGAAACGGACGGCCGCGTCACGGTAGCCGGCCAATTCATCGAGACAATCGAGAAATACGGAATGGGACGCGAACTGGACCGGATCATGGTACGGAAAGTGATCGAAGCCAATCGGCAGATCATTCATTCCCAAGGCAAACCCAAACGCTTGTTTATCAATTTGTCCGCCCAGGAAATCCAGGGCCGGGGCATTTTAGGCTACGCCGAAGAATTGTGCGCTCAGTTGGAAGTGCCGCCAAGCAGCATCGTGTTCGAAATTCTCGAGCGCGACGCGATCAGCGATATCACGCATATGGGCAAGTTCCTGACCAATCTCCGGAAAAAAGGCTTTGCGTTCGCGCTGGACGATTTCGGCAGCGGCTACAATTCGTTTCACTATCTTCGGGAACTGCGTTTCGAATATGTCAAGATAGACGGCGCCTTCGTACGCAATATCCTCAACTCGAAAATCGATCGGGCCTTGGTGCACAACCTGTCCCGTTTATGCCAGGAACTCGATATTTTGACGATCGGCGAATTCGTCGAATCTCAGGAAATCTTCGATCTATTGAAAGACATGGGCATCAACTTCGGACAAGGCTTTCATATCGGGCTGCCGCTGAACACTTTATGAATCATCAAACTAAAACACAGTTCATTGCGGTGGCTTCCATCACCTCTGAATTAACCGCCGTTATATCGATATCGAAGGAAATTTCATTGGCTGCCGCAAACGCCAAAGCCATCGCATTCCGTGCCGGAGACAAAGCCAGGGGATTTCAGCCGATTACCGATTTCATCAATGATTTGGCGAAAGAGATGATACAAAATATCGAGATTATCAACGAACTGGCAACATCATTATGCCGGATAACGATCAAGGAATATCGAAAAACGGAAGCTTTCAATAAATTTGAATTGATTACCACCACGTGCGGCTCGGCGGTTCATGCCCATTCCATGCAAAAACCCTTGGCCGACGCGAAGGCTATAGTACAGAATTGTCAGCTGCAATTTAAGCGCGACGTCGCCCTGCTGATGGATCATCTGGATACAGTAACGCAACATGCCAAAACGGCAGGAATTATTGCGACATACTCCAGAATCGAAGCGTCTCAGGCAGGCGAATACTTACAAAGTCTGCAAACCGTATCGAAAAGCGTGGATAACGCCGCCCACAAAATACACGACCATGTACAACGCTGCATCATAGCCCTATCCCGGTTTGGTTCAGCCAACAAATAAAAGCTTGCCGCCCGTTGCACGGGTAACGGGTCGTCTTTCGAACTTGGGCGCCGACCTCGGTCAGGCCTTATCGGACATACATTATTAATCTGCCAAAAACAGAGCCTCTCGTACCATGAAATCGATCAATATTTATGAAGGATCTCAGCATCAATGGATCATGTTCGGCCGGGACAAAAACAAACCCGATAACATCATCGATTCCAACCAATATATGGTACGTACGGCCAACCGCTGCCTGTTGCTCGATCCCGGAGGCTATGAACTGTTTGCTCCCATGATGGCGGCGGTTTTGCATCATGCGCCTGTTGAACAAATTACCGATCTGTTTGCTTCACATCAGGACCCGGATGTCATTTCGTCGCTGAGTCTCTGGGATCAGGCACTGCCCCACGCCAAACTTCATGCCCCGAAGATCTGGGAGGGATTTTTACGGCATTACGGCTGTGAATCGATCGAATATGTTCCGATTGCCGATAATGGCGGCAGCCTCAAACTGGAGGCGATTGAACTGCAGTTTATTCCCGCGCACTATCTGCATTCCTCGGGCAACTTTCACGTGTATGATCCGGAGGCAAAGATTTTGATGAGCGGCGACATCGGCGCCGCGCTCGAACCGGGAGAGGCGCCGCTATTCGTCGATGATTTCGAAGCGCATACGGAAAAAATGCGTTATTTCCACCAGCGTTGGATGCCCTCCAACCCAGCCAAAAAGACCTGGATCGAACGGGTTAGAAAACTGGATATCGAGATTCTGGCTCCGCAACACGGGCGCATGTTCAAAGGTGAAGATGTGAGGCGTTTCTTAGACTGGTTCGATGCTTTACAGGTCGGCATGGCAGTCTGACTCTTCCCGAGAAAAAGCTTTATCGGCGTGGCCACGGCAATCGCCCTCGCCGATCCGGGTGCGGTTTGCTGGTGCCGGGGCGCGACGTCGACGCCCGGCCGCCTGACAAGCGCCAGCTTCTATTTCAAAAGATGCGGCTTCAAATTCATGAGACAAGCAAGAGAATTGTGCAAAATTTCATCTAAAATTAAAGACATGGATGGAACCCTGGAGGGTTTGCCTGTCTGAAGAATAAATGAGATTTTTAATAAGGATGAAAGAATGAAATTAGCTTCTCTTGAAACCGCCATTGATGTTATCAGTAACGAATTGGTAAACAACAGTCCTTATCTGCCGACGCTACCCGACGTTGCCATCAACATTATGAACGCGGTTTCCAAAGAGGAAACTTCACCTAAGGATCTGGCTGCAATTATCCTCACCGATCCGGCGATATCGGCTCGTCTCATACGTGTGACGAACAGTCCGAAATTTCGGGGAAGAACCGAAATCTCCAATGTGCAGATGGCGGTGTTAAGGCTAGGCAACAACACGATCCGCACATTGGTCAACAGCATGATCACCCAGCAACTGTTTGCGCCCTCCTCGAAATTTCTGGAAAACGAATTCAAGCAAATCTGGGAGCTGAGCAGGAATGTCTCTGCCGCCAGCCATTTCCTCTGCTCGTTTGCGCCTCACCTCGACCCCAATGAGGCCATGCTTGCCGGACTCATTCACCAAGTAGGGAAATTGCCCATACTCATGATGATTGATCAATTCCCCGAATTTGAAGAGTTCAAAGAAAGCCCAACCCTCGTCGGTTTGCTGCTTGAACAAGCGCACGGCACCGCCGGCAAAATCGTGATGGATAAATTGAACTTTCCGGCGACGATAAAGCCGGTCGCCTCGGAATACAACAATTTCCGATACGATGCGGGAGCCAAGGCTGATTATGTAGACGTTGTGCAAGTCGCCTTTTTACAAAGCATTGCCGGAACCGACCATCCGGCCTGTCGAGTCGATTGCTCGATAGTGCCCGCTTTCGCCAAACTCGGACTCAGTTTCGACACCGAAACGATCACGCTCGAGAATATTTCGGACAACATCGAATTAGTCAATAGCCTTTTTGGATAATCAATCCTAGCCGCCTGTCCAACGAGCAATCTGACAAACGCTTCCGGCGCCGCTTCGACAAGATCGCCGCTTTTTTTGTTTGGCGGGAATGCCGCATCCCCGCATCCTCTTGCCGTATTTATTTTTTAATCGAATCATGAATTTTTTTCGCCAGCGCCTCGATGCCTCGCTGCGAAACTTTTTCGTGGCTGCCTTTCAGCTCGATCGCATAGCCGGCGGCTAACGCGCGATTTTTGACATCAACCAGATTCGCGATCAAATAAGAGTACAAAAAGCTGGGCTTGCTGTGCCGGCCGACAACCACCCAATCGGCGCCGGCCTGCTCGCCGAGCCTGGCGGCAAGCTCGGGAAAACGGAACAGATAACCCAAACCCGCATCGGCGGCCGCCTGGTCTTCGGCATCGACCCGAACCATTTCGTAATCGCCCGTCCGCTTCAGCGCCTGTTCCAGCAAAGGCCGGAAGGAGGCGGTACGCCGCCGCTCTTCGGGAGTATAGGGCAAAGAGGTCAGATCGTTCAGTTCGAAATCCAAAACGGCGATCCTTTCCGCAGCCTGTGCCGTGTAACCGGCGAGCAGCATAAAAACCAACACTACGAATATTGTCGAGCGATACATGCGATTTCTCCCAAAACCCGCTATTACTGCATTCGACGGCTGTGCAGATCGATAAAGTCCTGCATGCTCAAAGTAGCCACCCCATTCAGGTCATCGTCCAGAATCTCATAGAGCACGCCATCGCTGCCGCGAATGCTGAAAAAGACGATCGCGTCTTCGTCGCCGCCGCCTTCCCGGTGCGGCTCGTCGCTGGCAGGACTGACGGTATAGCGGCCGACCGGCCTGATTTCCTTCAGGCTTCCGTCGGCTTCGTACAGGCGATGTTCGCCCTGGATCACCAGCATGTGGTTCAGCACCTTGTGCCGGTGCAGAACGATCTGCGCCTGCGCGGCGAATTTGAAGAGTACATCGATAATCCTGTTCTGCCGGTCGATGTCCAGGATCGCATACTGCAAATGCGCGATATTTTCCAGGGTTTGCCATGCAATGGCGCGGTCGAAAAGAAGCGGGTTCATGCGGTTTTTCCTTAGGGTCAGTGTGTAGAATCGCACGGGAGAACGGCTCCCTGCACTCGCCCTTACTCGTGAGGCATTCGGGGCAGGCCTCAGTCTATGACAAAAAAAATCCGCCGTAAGCCGAAATCCGCCCGGAAAGCACGGGCAATTTGCCCGCTTTCGTTCCGGCGGCTTTTCACCGCGCCGGCCGTCACCTAAAATGCAGCCATCTTCGGACAAAAGGCCGGCAGGCTTGCCCATGAATCTACAAAGCCATTTGCTGTTCCGTATCGCGGCCGTCGCGCTGGCATGCCTCCTGGCCGACTCCGTCTACGTGCTGCAGAAAAGCCATCGGCAAACCCTGCAGACGATTCAGACCACCGCCGAATCGCTGGGCAGACAGTTGGAATTTCAGTTGTTGCGCATCGATGCCGGCTTCGGCCAACCCCGGACGTTTCCGGACTTCTCGCTCTGGAAAGAGACTGCCGGCGTTCCCGGCTTGTGTATCCGTTTCGAACCCGCAGACAATACCGCCGTTAAAAGTTTGTGCAACGGCGCGAAACTGTCCCCGCACGGCTCGCCGGAGAGCTTCGCCAGCCTGTACCGGGCGTTGTTCGCTCCCGGCCTCGAGATAGCGCGGCCGGTAGCCTTCAAGGGCCGCGTCCAGGGAACGCTGGCGGTATCGTCCAGCGCCGAAATGGACATTGCGCAGGCCTGGAGCGATGTCAGGAATCTGCTGGGACTTTCCGCGCTGACCATCCTGGCCGTCTGCCTGCCCGTTTACCTAAGCATCAATCGGGCATTGCGCCCGGCCGGCGTCATCGTCGCCGGATTGGAAACCCTGAGGGAAGGCAACCTGGCTCATCGCCTGCCAATGTTCGAGCTGAAAGAATGGGCGCAGACCGCCGCCGCGATCAACCAGCTGGCGGCCGCTCAACAGCAGTTGCTTGCGGAGCGCCAAAAGCTCGCCGTCCAGCTGATCGATCTACAGGAACAGGAACGCCGTTACCTGGCCCGCGAACTGCACGACGAATTCGGCCAATGCCTGGCCGCGATCAACGCGGTCGCCGCTTCGATCATCCATACGGCGGAGCGGGAATGTCCGGAACTGATCGAAGAAGCCACCCGCATCATCCGGATCAGCGAACACATGATGACTCATGTGCGCAGCCTGCTCGGAAGCCTCAGGCCCGCCGAGTTCGACGAACTGGGGCTTGCCGCCAGCCTGAACAGTATGATAGCGGGATGGAACAAACATGGCGCCGGCAAAATCCGTTACGAATCGAACATCAGCGGCGACTGCGGGACCTTGCCGGAGCCGCAGGCGATCGCGCTGTTCCGGATCGCCCAGGAATGCCTGACCAATAGCGCGAAACATTCGGCCGCCAATCATGTGGAAGTTACGCTGACGGTGGCCGAAGAGCGGGCGACTTTAACCGTCCGCGACGACGGCATCGCCGACACGCTGCCATTTCCGGAAGGCCCCGGCATCGGCCTGCTCGGAATTCGCGAACGGGTCGCCGCCTTGCAGGGACAACTGACGCTGTCCATCGCCGAGCCTCATGGATTGAAGATTGAAGTCGTATTGCCGATGCGCAGGGCGGCCGAGCCAGGCTGCGCGGCAATGGCAGCGAGCGCGGCCGGCTCCTTTTCGCCTTGGCGGGAAAGCTGAAAGGGAATAAGGATTTCGTCAAAAACAACTTCCCCCTTTGAAAAAGGGGGATCGAGGGGGATTTGTCGGATCAATCTCCCCCTCCTCTCTTTTTCAAAGAGGGGAGTGAATCATCCGCTTTTCAAAATAATCAACATTCGGGAAGTTATTTCCTACCGGACCCTAAACTTTTAACTCAACAAAATGACGGAGGAGGCCGGAAATCGATGATCAACATCCTGCTGGTAGACGACCATGCGATCATCCGCGAGGGCTACCGCGCGCTGCTGGCCAAGCAAACCGGCCTGCAGGTGATCGCGGAAGCGGCGGACGGCGCGGAGGCCTATCTCCGCTTCAAGGAATGCAAGCCGGACCTGATGGTGACCGACCTGTCGCTGCCGGGCATCGGCGGCCTGGCATTGATCGGGCGGGTCAGGCAGCGCTGTCCGGACGCCAAAATCCTGGTGTTCAGCATGCATCAGAACCCGAGCTTCGCGGTCCAGGCCAGCCGCGCCGGCGCCCTGGGCTACGTCACCAAAAGCAGCCCGCCGGACGTGCTGCTGCGCGCGATCTTCGAGGTCCATGCGGGCCGCCATGCGTTGAGCCCGGATATCGCCCAGGCGCTGGCGCTGGAAAAACTCGGCAGCGAGCGGATGGCGCTGGAGGCGCTCACGGTGCGGGAGTTCGAAGTTCTGCGCCTTTTGGTCGAAGGCCGGCCGATCGAGGCGATCGCGCAGACGCTCAACATCAGCCAGAAAACGGTCTGCAACAGCCATTACCTGATCAAACGCAAACTCGGCGCGGCCAGCGACATCGAGCTGACGCGGCTGGCGATCCGGCTGAATGTGATCGATCTGCTGGAGTTGACGGACGCGGGGAAAGCCGAAAGTCAATAGCTGACTTTATGATGCAAGCCGATTTTGGCCAACGCCGCGCCCAGGAAAACCATATTGATGCCCAGGAACAGGCCCAGCAGCCATTGCGAAGTTTCGGGCCAGGCGATCACGACGATCAACGCAAAAGCCAATCCCGTAATGCCGTTGAACAAAATCATCCTCCAACTGGGTAAAGGGCGCATCCTGAAAGCCAAAGAAATTTTGGCAATGCCTTCCAGGGCAAAATACAACGTGATCAGCATCGTTAAGGTGAGTATCCCCGAGGCAGGCCGGACAATGAACAGATAGCCCAACACCGCCTGCAAAATACCGATAAACAGCCACAATCCGAAACCGGGCATTCCGGAAAACAGCAGAGCGCGGCTGATATGCACGATCCCGCCGAACAGAATCAGCCAGCCCAAAAAAATCACCACGGCCACGGAGAAAAACCGGGGGACGACTATGGCGCAAAATCCAAGCAGGATGAAAATTATCCCTTCCGCCAGGAACAGTTTCCAATGCCGATGGAAATAGTGCTGCATTCGTTCCTGAATGAGCCGGATTTCAATATCGATGTGTTCTTTCGTGTTCATGATCTTCTCCAACTGCAAGCCATAACGAATCCTCTGCGCGAACAAAGTTCGCGTATTTATCGATAGACCATGAATTCCGCGAGTCGTTTTGGATAGCGATGCAGGCAAAGGGCTTGCCGGCCGCCGTGTAGGTCGGGCACGCTTTTTGTGCCCGAACTTTTTCGATGCGGCAGTATGAGGTCACGGTTACGGATCATCGAACGGCCTCTTCGCCGCCCAAATGTCGGGCAACGGTGAAGCGGTTGCCCGACCTACCAGGCTTGCCGACTGTCGGGAAGATTCGGCAAGGTAACCGCCCCGGTCGGCAAAAGTCCGGAGGCGGCAAACTTTGAATATCGGCCTGAAGCAGGCCGGATAATAATAAGGAAGGGATACCGGATGAGGAATTTAGGCCTACCGGAACAGCAACAGCAGGCTTACCATGCCCCAGGCCAGGCCGCCTGCGGCCGGAATCGTCAGAATCCAAGCCCAGACGATCCGCTCGATCACGGAATGTTTCAGTGCGTGAGGATTTTTCGCATAACCTACGCCCATGATCGCGGTAGAAATGCTGTGCGTGGTGGAAACCGGCATCCCGAAGTGGGCCGCCGTCAGCAAAATGGTCGCCGAGCTGGTTTCCGCAGCGAAACCGTTGATCGGGTGCAATTTGACCATTTTATGGCCCAGCGTCTTGATGATCCGCCAGCCGCCGATGGCGGTGCCCATCGCCATCACCAGCGCGCAGGTCAATACGATCCAGGTATCGATATCCTTCTCGCCTCCGTCCGGCCGCAGGAATTCGGCCCAGGCCGGCAATTGGTCGAGAGTGCCCGCGCTGTTCGCGGTAAAAAGCGACAAGGCAATGATGCCCATGGTTTTCTGGGCGTCGTTCGTGCCGTGCGCAAACCCCATGTAGCCGGCCGAAACCAGCTGGGCTTTACCGAACGCGACATTGATCCATTTCGGACGGACGCTCCGCGCCAACGCCCCGCCCAGCGAATTCATCCCACTGATCACGGCCATCAATGCTCCCATGATCACGATACCCAGCGAAAATCCGGCAATCGGCGAACTGACCATAGGAATCAAGACTTTCCAGAGCAGCCCCTTGTTCTCCGTCCAGACGTCCGCGGTTTTCGACCAGATCAGCACATCGAAATCATTGTGGCCCGCCGCCAGCGCCGCGCCGCACAAGCCGCCGATCAGCGCATGGCTGGAAGAGGACGGCAGTCCCAGCGCCCACGTGATCAGGTTCCAGATGATCGCGCCGACCAGCGCGCAGATCAACACTTCGGAGGAAATGGCCACCAGACTGGTATCGACCAGCCCCGAGGAAATGGTTTTGGCGACGGCGGTCCCGGACAAGGCGCCGAACAGATTCGTGGCGGCCGCAAGCACGACCGCCTGGGTCGGCGTCAGCACTTTGGTGGCCACAACCGTGGCGATCGAGTTGGCGGTATCGTGGAATCCGTTGATAAATTCAAAGACAAGCGCTGCCAGGATGACAAGCAAAAGCAGAGTCAGCATGGCGACCTTTTACGAGTTTTTCAAAACGATGTGATAAATGACATTGCCGGCGTCGCGGCAGCGGTCGATCGCCTTTTCCAGAATTTCGAACAAATTCATCTTGATCAGATAACGGATCGGATCGGATTCATTCGCGTAGGCATCCCGGTACAATTCGAGGATCTGGCGGTCGGCCTCGCCTTCGATCGCGTGCAGCCGATCGTTCAATTTTTTGATCCGGTCCAGATCCATGCCGTACCGCAACAATCCGATCATCTGTTGCAAAACTTCGCAGGCCTGTTCCAGCATGGCGGCGCGGCTCGCGAAATCCACGTCGCCGATTCGCGCCAGGGCAAGCGTGTAACGCTCCGCAAACTTTTCCACGATCTTGGGAATTTTATAAAGCGCGCCGTTCAAAGCTTCGATATCTTCGCGTTCGAGTACGGTAACGAAAGTGTCGACCAATTCTTCGCTGATCTGCGCGGCCAAATCCTTTTCCTGGCGGCGCGCCTGTTTAAATTTTTCCAGCGATTGCTGCGATGCAGGCGTACTCAAAAGTTCGATTAGCGCCCTCGTCGACGAACGCGCGGATTCCGCACTGGCTTCGAGGAGGCTGTAAAACTTGTCGCCTTTGCCGAAGATAGTTTGCAATGAAAACATGGTTTTTTCCTTATTTTTGCCCCGTAAGGCTTTGCTAATTCTCTCCCATTATCGCATAACCTGTTGGCTGAATATGAGAAGTTTTGGGAATGCCGATGCGTGCGACGGCAAGCAAACGCCACAAGAACTATTGCCGCCGGAAGCAAACCGGCCGGTCGAATACCCTGCCAGTCGAAAATAGGCGTCTTTACGGCGCGTTTTGAAAATCAAGGCGGTCGATCGAAAACCATGAGCAAGAGGAAAATTTATCGCTATTTGTTTCAATATTTCAATCATTGTTGTATAGTTGACATATGGATAAACAACTCGCCACTTCCCTTTTCGAATCCCTGGCTTCCGGCATCCGGCTGGATGTGTTCCGGCTTCTGGTCAAGCATGCGCCTGCCGGCCTGGTGGCCGGGGAAATCGCCGCGCTGCTGGCACTGCCGCCCACCAACCTGTCTTTCCATCTGAAGGCCATGACCCATGCGGGCCTGCTCAACGTGACCCAGGAAGGCCGGTATCAGCGTTACCGCGCCAATCTGCCGGTGATGCAGGCACTGATCGATTATTTGACCGCCGAATGCTGCAGCGGCCATGCAGAGCACTGCTTCGATGCGAAGCCGGGGAAGACCTGCTGCGACACCAACTGATTTTTTATCGTTAAGGACGATCTTTCATGAACGTTTTGTTTTTATGCACCGGCAATTCCTGCCGCTCCATTCTCGGCGAAGCCACCTTCAACCATCTGGCGCCGCCCGGCTGGCAGGCAATGAGCGCCGGCAGCAAACCGACCGGCAAAGTGCATCCGCGTTCGCTGGCGTTGCTGGAACGCGAAGGAATATCCACCGAAGGCTATTTCAGCAAATCCTGGAATGATCTGCCGGCGATCCCCGACATCGTGCTCAGCGTCTGCGGCAATGCCGCCAACGAAACCTGCCCTGCCTATCTCGGGCCTGCATTGCGCAGCCATTGGGGCGTCGAAGATCCCGCCCATGCCGAAGGCAGCGACGAAGAAATCGACGCCGCCTTTATGAAGGCATATCGCATCTTGCGCTACCGCATCGAGCAGTTTCTGCGGCTGCCTTTAAACGAACTGCAGCAGGATCGCGGCCGCTTGAAAACCGAATTGGACCGCATCGGAACCTTGCTTCCTTCATCGCTTACCGGAGAATCCGCATGAAGCGCTTTCATATTCATATCGCCGTAGACGATCTTCAGCGGAATATCGCTTTCTACAGCGCCCTATTTCAGGCCGAACCCGGCGTAATTCAGGAAGATTACGCCAAATGGATGCTGGATGATCCGCGCATCAACTTCGCGATATCCAGCCGCGGCAGAAAGCCCGGCCTTGACCATTTAGGCATTCAAGTCGAATCCGGCCAAGAGCTGGAAAATGTTCAACAGGTTTTGACCGCCGCGGCGCTGCCTGTAATCGAGCAAAAGCAGGCGGCCTGTTGTTACGCCGAATCCGATAAATACTGGACGGTCGATCCGCAAGGCATCGCCTGGGAAGCGTTTCATTCACTGAAAGGCATTCCGCTGTTCGGCAAGGACGCGGCACTGCCGACCGATCAAGCCGCTTCATGCTGTAGCCCTTCAGCTCAGTGTGGCTAGAGCCCGGCGATTTGATTCGACTTCCTGATTGACTCGATTCCGTCATGAACACACCTTATTGCCCTAATCCCCGTTTGTCGTTCCTGGATCGCTTTCTGACGCTCTGGATTTTTATGGCTATGGCGCTTGGCGTAGGGATCGGATTCCTGTGGCCGGAGCTAATCCAACAATTCAATCGAGCCGTTTCGGTCGGAACGACCAATATCCCGATTGCGATCGGCCTGATTCTGATGATGTACCCGCCGTTGGCCAAGGTGCGCTACGAAGAGCTGGGCGATGTGTTCCGGAATTGGCGGGTGCTGGGCCTGTCGCTGCTGCAGAACTGGATCATCGGGCCGGTGTTGATGTTCGCGCTGGCGGTCGTATTCCTGCGCGATTATCCGGAATACATGGCCGGCCTGATTCTAATCGGGTTGGCCCGGTGTATCGCGATGGTGATCGTCTGGAACGAACTGGCGCGCGGCGATAACGAGTACGCGGCCGGTCTGGTGGCGTTCAACAGCGTGTTCCAGGTACTGTTTTACAGCGTTTACGCCTGGGTATTCATTACCGTGCTGCCGCCGCTCTTGGGCTTACAGGGCAATATCGTCGCAATCACGATCGGCGAAATCGCGCAAAGCGTCTTCATTTACCTCGGCATTCCTTTCATTGCCGGGTTCCTGACCCGGCGGGTGCTGGTCAAAGCCAAAGGCAAAGACTGGTATCACCATCATTTCGTCCCGAAAATCAGCCCGCTGACCCTGATTGCCTTGCTGTTCACGATCGTCGTGATGTTCTCCCTGAAAGGCGACTTGATCGTGCAGCTGCCGCTGGACGTGGTCCGCATTGCCGTACCGCTGCTGATTTATTTTGTGGCGATGTTCCTGCTGAGCTTCCTGATGGGCAAGGCCATCGGCGCCGACTATGGTAAAACCGCTACCTTGGCGTTTACGGCGGCCAGCAACAATTTCGAGCTGGCCATTGCCGTGGCGGTAGCGGTGTTCGGCATCCACAGCGGCGCCGCTTTTGCGGCAGTCATTGGCCCGCTGATCGAAGTGCCGGTGATGATCGGACTGGTCAATGTGGCGTTTCTCTTTAGAAAACGGTTGTACGGGCAAGCGTGGCAGCCAATGCACCGATAACCTCTCCGTTGCCGGGGCAGCGTTAAGGCAAAGTTCGCCGATGAATTTGTCGTGCACCTTTTAGGTCTATGGTTTGAAAAATCGCCGATTCTTCGGCAAATCGATGTCCTGGGTGCAGCCGAGCACCATCGATTGCAATTCTCCGCCTTCCTGTCGATAATGCGGTGACTTCCGGGGCATCGCCTCCGGCTCCGATCACAACCGCGCCTTATTGTCATGCATACAGAGCATCATTCCCACTCTCACCAACACTCGCATGCGCCGAATTACGGCCGCGCCTTCGCCGTCGGCATCATCCTGAACTCGATTTTCATCGGCGTCGAAGCCGTATACGGGTTCCTTTCACATTCTCTGGCGCTAATCGCGGATGCAGGCCACAATCTGGGCGATGTACTGGGCCTATTTCTCGCCTGGGGCGCAACCGCGTTGGGCCGCCGCGCCGCGACCGAACGGCATAGCTACGGCCTGCAGCGCGCGTCGGTGCTGGCCGCACTCGCCAATGCGGTGTTATTGCTGGTCGCGGTCGGCGCGATCATCCTGGAAGCGGTCCAACGTCTCGAAACGCCCTCCCCGATCGCCGCCGACACGGTGATCTGGGTCGCGGTGGCAGGGATCGTGATCAACGCAGGCACGGCGATGATGTTCATGTCCGGACGCAAGAGCGACTTGAACATCCGCGGCGCGTTCCTGCACATGGCCGCCGATGCGCTGGTCTCCGCCGGAGTCGTCGCAGGCGCCGCCGTCATTCTATTCACCGGCTGGCAATGGGTGGATCCGGCGCTCAGCCTCATACTGGCATTGACCATCATCTACAGCTCGTGGCGGCTGTTGTGGGATTCGCTGAATCTGGCGCTGGACGCGGTTCCCGAAGGCATCGATGCGGCGGCGGTGCGCGCCTACCTGCTCGGACTGCCTGCGGTAACCGATGTGCACCACCTGCATATCTGGGGCCTCAGTACCACCCAGGCGGCACTGACCGTGCACTTGGTGCTTACCGATGATTCTCGGAGCAATGCTTTGCTGCATCAGATCAATCACGATTTACATGACCGCTTCGGCATCGGCCACGCGACGATTCAGTTCGAATCCGCCGGCGAAGCCGCCTGCCATTCCGAACAATGTTATTAGCGGCGGAAGAGACGACGTTAGTCATCGAGCAACCCTAACGCATCCTCGACCTGCCGAAGGGTCACGTCGACATCGTGCAGCCGCCTGAACGCCTGCCGCAAACGGACGGGATCCCGGGTGTCGAGCCGCATTTTCTCGATCAGGCTCGACAGATCTTCATTGACCGCCCAGGGATAGATAATCCACCGCCATTCGCCGATCGTCCCGGCATAATGATCCGGCACGAATTCGGAGACGGTTTTCAATTGCATCGCCGCCGTATGCAAGGAACGGGACGTTCCGGATCTACGGAGATGCTCGACCGCGACCGCGAAGGTCTCGCCGCTGTCGCACACATCGTCGACCAGCAGCACGTCGCGTCCGTTGATGTCGGCATTCAAAGGATATTTGACCAGCACCTCGCGCTGTTTTTGCGCGCCGCGGTAATGCTCGATCTTCAAGGCAGTCAGGTCGGAAACGCCCAGCATGTCCGACAACAGCCGCCCCGGAATATACCCGCCTCGCGCGATCGCCACGATCATATCGACCGGGGCCCCGGCGGTGCGGATCTTCCGCGCCGCCTCCCGGCATAGACGGTAAACTTCTTCCCACGTGACCAGGGTGCAAGGCATGGTTTCGGGCATCATAGACAAATCCTCGTTGTATATAGACCGCGTTCCGGTGACCGATAGCATAACACCGTTGCGTCAAACGGCATCCGGAGAGAAGGCCGGCAGATTTAAGCGGGGAGCCTGCTTGGCAGGGATTCGGCGCGCGCTTGTCTCCCCGGCAACGGGCCTTTCAGACATCGGCTTTCAGCGAGTCGAACGTCAGCGAAGCGGAATGGAACGGAAGAATACCGCGATGCGTTGCAGGTGAAACGGGAGGAAAAAATAGGAGAGGAGTCAGGGCGCCGTCACGCACCCTGAGCGCTCAACGCGGCAGCAGCATCAGGAACCTTTGCCGCTTAACGCTTCGGCGTTACGTTTGGCGAGAGAATCGTTCAGCGCGCTCAACGAACCTTTCTTCTGAATGTCCTCGCTGAAACTCGAACGGTAATTGGTCACCAGGCTCACGCCTTCGATGATGATGTCGTACACCTTCCAGCCGCCTTTTCCTTGAAACATCCGGTAATTGACCTGCACCGGCTTTTGTCCCGGCTGCAGGACTTCGGTTTTGACGACGACCTTTTTGCCGTCGCCTGCATCGATCGGCTGAAAATGGAGCGTCCAGTTGGCGTATTCGACGAAGGCCCGGGAATAAGACCGGATCAGCAGCGTCCGGAATTCGTTCTTGAAGCGTTCACGTTCGGCAAGGGACGCGGTTTTCCAGTGCTTGCCCAAAACCAGAGGCGCGATCACGTCGAAGTCGGCATGCGGGTAGATCACGCCGTCCACGAAGCGGGTCACCTGCGCAAAATCGCGGGTGAACGCCTTGTCTTGAAAACGCTGGCGCAACTGCTCCGAAACGTTCTGAATCACCTGCTGCGGCTCCTGCAAGCCGCCGGCCGCCGCGTTGGTCATCGGGATCAGCCCCAGCATGACCAGGGCGAACAGCGCATATTTTTTTATCAGGTTTTGCATGATTGATTATCCTGTCGGAATAATGAAAAAATCAGAAAAATGCTTTTCCAGGCGGAATATACTTCGCCGGCATTAACAGGGACTGAATTTCGGATCATCGTTCGTTAATGGGCCGCGTTTTATCCGCTTGCCGGAAGTGAGGCCTGCCAGATCTTATTGACAAGCAATGTAGGATGTGCTGAACGAAGGGAAGCGCATCGTTCGCGTTATATCTCGGCCGATGCGCCTCGTTCCTCGGCACATCCTACGGCTTTTGTAGACCTTGTAGGGCGGATTCGCCGCCAGGCAATCCGCCATCACATTCAGCGATCCGTCATCCTGCGGCGGAACCCGGCAGAGCCGGTTCCGCCTTACGGATTGGCGTTTTGCTATCGCGAAAACGCCCTACAACACTGCGCTTCATAACGCTTGACGTGAATAACCGTATCTACATCAACTCTCGCCTACAAATTCCGATCGATGGCTTTAAAACCGATATCGGTCCGGTAATAAACGTTGTCCCAATCGATGTTGCGGACCAGGCGATAGGCCTTGTTCTGGGCTTCGGCGATCGTGTCGCCGAGCGCACAGGCGCAGAGCACGCGGCCGCCGGCGGTGACGATGTCTTTGCCAGATCGCGAAGTGCCGGCGTGGAAGACTTTCATGTCCTTATTTGCCGTGGTCTGAAGCCCGCTGATCGCCGCGCCTTTCCGGTAAGCATCGGGATAACCGCCGGCCGCCATTACCACGCCGAGCGCGGCGCGCGGGTCCCACTCGCTGGTAACTCGATCAAGCCTGCCTTCCAGCGCCGCCTCGCAAAGTTCGACCAAATCGCTCTTCATCCGCATCATGATCGGCTGGGTTTCGGGGTCGCCGAAGCGGCAGTTGTATTCGAGCACCTTGATCGAACCGTCGGCGGCGATCATCAGCCCCGCGTACAGGAAGCCGGTGTACGGCAGGCCATCTTCGGCCATCCCTTTCAGGGTCGGCTCGATCACTTCGTTCATCACGCGCCGGTGAATTTCGGGCGTCACGACCGGCGCGGGCGAATAGGCGCCCATGCCGCCGGTGTTCGGGCCCTTGTCGCCGTCGTCGCGGGCCTTGTGGTCCTGCGAGGTCGCCATCGCGAGCGCATGCTGACCATCGGCCATTACGATAAAGCTGGCTTCTTCGCCCTGCAGAAACTCTTCGATCACGACCCGACTGCCGGCTTCGCCGAACACATTGCCGGACAGCATGTCTTCGACGGCGGCGACCGCTTCGGCTTCGGTCTGCGCGACGATCACGCCTTTGCCGGCCGCAAGCCCGTCGGCTTTTACCACGATCGGCGCACCCTGCTCCCTAATGTAAGCGATGGCGCGATCCTTATCCGTGAAAGTCTGATAGGCGGCGGTCGGAATCTGGTGGCGGACCATGAAATCCTTGCAGAAGCTTTTCGAGCCTTCGAGCTGCGCCGCCGCGGCGGGTGGACCGAAACATTTGAGGCCGGCTTCCCGGAAGCGATCGACGATCCCCAGCACCAGAGGCACCTCGGGACCGACGATGGTCAGGCCGATCGCGTGTTGTTTCGCGAAGTCGAGCAAGCCTGAAATGTCGTCGACCGCGATCGCAACGTTTTCGATGCCGGGCTCCAGCGCTGTACCCGCGTTGCCGGGCGCAACGAAGACTTTTTCGGCTTTCGGGGATTGTTTGGCCTTCCAGGCCAGGGCGTGTTCACGGCCGCCGCTGCCGACGATGAGAATCTGCATAATGTTCAGCAAGAAAAGTTATAAACGGTAGAAGAGAAAAAATGTAGGGTGGATTACGGTGCGCACTTGGATGGCATCTATTATGGTCGCGCGCCGTAACCCGCCAGGTTGCCAGGCGGGTTCGACGCGCGGAAAACTCTGCCTAACTCAGAAGGTAAAGAGCACAGCGCGTCGAACCCACCCTACATTTTATCGATTAATGCCTGAAGTGGCGCATGCCGGTAAAGACCATCGCCATGCCATGCTCGTCGGCCGCGGCGATCACTTCTTCGTCGCGGATCGAGCCGCCGGGGTGAATGACTGCGGTAATGCCGGCCTGGGCAGCGGCATCGATGCCGTCCCGAAATGGGAAGAACGCATCCGAAGCCATGACCGAGCCGGACACTACCAATCCTTCGTCGGCCGCCTTGATCCCGGCGATCTTCGCCGAATAGACCCGGCTCATCTGCCCCGCGCCGATGCCGATCGTCTGCCGGTCTTTGCCGTAGACGATCGCATTCGACTTGACGAATTTGGCGACTTTCCAAACGAACAGCAGGTCGCCGAGCTCTTCGGCGGTCGGCGCGCGCTTGCTGACGACCTGGATGTCGTGCACGCCGATCCGGCCGTTGTCCCGGTTCTGCACCAACAGACCGCCCGCAACGCGCTTGAAATCGAAGCCGGGCGTCTCACTACTTTGCCAGGCGCCGGATTCGAGCACGCGCACGTTCTGTTTCGCCGCGAGCACGTTCCGCGCCGCCTGGCCGACCGCCGGCGCGATGATCACCTCGACGAACTGGCGCTTGACGATTTCGGCCGCGGTGGCTTCGTCGAGCTCGCGGTTGAAGGCGATGATCCCACCGAACGCCGAGGTCGGGTCGGTCGCATAGGCGCGGTCGTAAGCCGCAAGCAGCGAATCGGCTTCGGCAACGCCGCAGGGATTGGCATGCTTGACGATCACGCAGGTCGGCTTTTGGTCGAACGACTTCACGCATTCGAGCGCGGCATCCGCATCGGCGATGTTGTTGTAAGAAAGCGCCTTGCCCTGCAGTTGCGCCGCCGCCGCGATCGTGCCGGCGGGCGGATTTTTTTCCTGGTAGAACGCCGCGGCCTGATGCGGATTCTCGCCGTAGCGCATCGTTTCTTTCAGATAAAACTGCAGATTCAGCGTGTCGGGGAACGGCTGTTCGTTGATCTTGGCGAGATAGCTCGCGATCGCAGTGTCGTAGCGCGCGGTATGCGCGAAACTGGTCAACGACAGTTTAAAGCGGGTCGCCTGGCTCAAGCCATTGTGTTGGGCCTTCAGTTCGGCCAGCACCGGAGCGTAATCGGCCGGCTCGACCACGACCGCGACATCGTTATAGTTTTTCGCGGCGGCGCGGATCATCGTCGGTCCGCCGATATCGATGTTTTCGATGGCGGTTTCCAGATCGCAATCCGGCTTGCCGATCGTCTGCTCGAACGGGTACAGGTTGACCACGACCAAGTCGATCGGCTCGATCCCATGCGCGGCCATCACTTGGTCGTCGATGCCGCGCCGGCCCAGAATCCCGCCGTGAATCTTCGGATGCAGCGTCTTCACGCGGCCGTCCATCATCTCGGGAAAACCGGTATGCTCGGAAACGTCGGTCACCGGAATCTTGTTTTCCGCCAAGGTTTTGGCGGTGCCGCCGGTGGACAGGATGACGATGCCGAGCTCGCTGAGTTCGCGGCAGAAATCGACGATTCCGGTCTTATCGGAAACGCTGACCAGCGCGCGTTTGATCGTTTTATTCATGGGTAATTGAAAAGGTGGAAAAAAATCGAGAAGTAAAAAATTTCGGATCAGGACAAACCGTATTGCTCCAGCTTTTTGCGCAGCGTGCTGCGGCTCAGGCCCAGCGCCTTCGCGGCTTTGGTCTGGTTATAGCCGCAATGGCGCAAAGCCGACTCGAGCAAAGGTTTTTCGATTTCGTTCATGACGATCGCATAAAGATTGGCGACGTCGTGATCCTTCATCTGTGCAAAGTACAGATCGATGGCCTGCTTGACGTGCGCCGACAAGGGAATCGAGTGCGTAGCGTTGGGGTCCAAGTGAGTTTCTCTTTTTTCTAGCTGACCGCTGGGTCCGCGGTCAAATCTGTCTGTGGGGGAGTTATCGGATGTTTCCATAAAATGTTCAACCCGACGGTTACGTTAAAAAATCCAGCGCCAGATGCATCAAACGCAGTTGCTCTGCGGATTGGGTGGCGGTATTGATCCTTTGCAGGGTCTCCCGGCCAATCAAGCCGAAAGGCCCCAAATACCAGCCGATGTG
The DNA here is from genome assembly GCF_000214275.2 of Methylomicrobium album BG8. Lineage (NCBI taxonomy): Bacteria > Pseudomonadati > Pseudomonadota > Gammaproteobacteria > Methylococcales > Methylococcaceae > Methylomicrobium > Methylomicrobium album. The sequence continues at coordinate 53,435 of NZ_CM001475.1, forward strand.
TTTGCGGGCGATTCTAACACCGGTCGATTCGCCGTAGAAATCGTACAATTGCTCGAGATGCGAGACGATCGTGTCCTTGATTGCCGCGGCGGACGGCTCCCAGCGCTTCTCGCCGCTCTCGAAAAAACGCAGGATCTGTTCGAATATCCAAGGATTGCCGCAGGCGGCGCGGCCGATCATGAGGCCGTCGGCCCCTGTCCTATCGAGCACGAACCGGGCCTTTTCGGGGCTGTCGATGTCGCCGTTGGCGATCACCGGCATCCGGACCGCCTGCTTGACCGCCGCAATCGTGTCGTATTCCGCCTCGCCGTTGAACTTGCAGGCGCGGGTGCGCCCGTGTACGGTCAATGCCGCGATGCCGGCGTTTTCGGCAATCCGGGCAATCGCGACCGCATTCCGGTTCTGCGCATCCCAGCCGGTCCGGATCTTCAGCGTCACAGGAACGCAGGCCGCCGCAACCACCGCATCGAGAATGCTGCCGACCCGCTTCTTGTCTCTCAGCAGCGCGGACCCGGCCGCCACCGAGCAGACTTTCTTGGCGGGACAGCCCATGTTGATATCGATGATATGGGCGCCGCGGTCGACGTTAAACCTGGCGGCCTCCGCCATTTGCGCGGGATCGGTGCCGAGAATCTGCACCGAACGCACGCCGCTTTCGCCTTCGCCATCCGATTTCAGCAGCGTTCGGGCATGCTGCCTGAAGGCCGGATTCGACGCGGTCATTTCCGAAACGGTCAGACCCGCGCCGAAGCGCTTGCAGGTCTCGCGGAAAGGGCGGTCGGTAATGCCCGCCATCGGCGCCAAAACCAGATTGTTAGCGAGTTGGTAAGGACCTATCCGCATCGGGTTCCACACGAACAAAAAAACAGAAAGTAAAACCCGCGGCAGCGGTGGAAAATCAAGCTAGTGCGCAGCGCCTCTGCGATGCGGGCGGCTGCGCCAGTGGGTCGGGATACGGCAAAACCCTGCCGGTATCTAAAATTCGATGTCGGAAGCGGCTGCCTCCGGGCACCGCTCCCTGATTGGCCGGCTCATTATCGGCCGAACCTGAGCTCGATCAGACAGAGGGGCCGGTCGCAGCCTGTTTGGCCGCCTCGGCTTCTTCATTCCAGATCGGATTGTCGAGGTCTTCCTTGTTCAGTTTGACGCGGTCTTCAGGATAAATATGCCAGAAAGACTGGTCGATCTTCGCATTGCTGTAGCCTTCCTTCTTTTCGTGAGTGAAAGGGCACCACCAGTTCTCGACGATCTTGACCATGTAGGCGTGCCATTCGAACACCGCGACGCTGACCGGGCAATACCAAGTGCAATTCAAAATCCAGTACAGCTTCGACTGCGACAGGCTGGCCTTGAAGGAGCCGTCCATCGTGATCTGGCTTTTCAGGTTATAGCGGTGGCTGTCCTTGGCGGGCAGAAATGCCGAGAAAGGCTTGATGTTGCGGCCGCCGATCAGGTGCAAATGAAAATAAACCATGTAGGCGCTCAGGAATACGAACGGCAAGGTCACGATCGGCAGATACACGAACACGAGGCCGACCGCCCGGCGCCAGACCGGAACCTGTTTATGATATTTGCCGATCTCGGCGCGGCCGGAACATGATTCACAAGCTTTCATTGTTATTCTTTATCCTCGTTTTTATGGGTTGATGTGCTTGTCGATACCGTATTGTTATCGTTAAGCAGTTGATAGATACTCAGGCAGCCGGCGCAGCAAAACTTCAACATCCCTTCGGGGGTTTGCAACGTAAAGCCTTCGATTTCAACAGGCTGGCCGCAGAGAACGCAAAAGTCGCGATATTCTACCTTGGTCATCAAGATGCCTCAATGACTTTATAAAGCGGACGAAACCGAACAAAAAAAGGTTTTCAAATACTGAGTCTCCGGAATCGCGGGATCGATCGGATGATCGGGCCCCTGGCCCCCCTGGGCGATAAAAGTCAGATGCCGGTCGATATGGCGTCCGGACGAACGCAGGATTTCGTGCAGATCTTCGCGGCTCAGATGGAACGAGCAGGAGGCAGAAATCAATAGGCCGTTTTTCGCGAGTACCTGCAGCGCCAAATGATTCAAACGCCGATAGGCCTCGTAACCTTGCGGGTAATCCTTCTTGCGTTTGATCAGCGCGGGCGGGTCGAGCACGATCATATCATAGAGCCGGCGTTCCTGGCGCGCCTGTTTCAAAAAATCGAACACGTCGCTGTGCGCGAACCGCATCCTGTCCTCGACGCCGTTCAAGGCGGCATTTTCGCGCGCCAGCTGCAGCGCCGCTTCGGAGGCGTCCACGCAGATCACTTCCAGTGCGCCGGCCCGCGCCGCCGGAATCGACCAGGCCCCGGTGTACGAAAACAAATCCAGAATGCGCTGCCCATTGGCGATCCGGGCCAGTTCCGCCCGGCTCATCCGGTGGTCGTAAAACCAGCCGGTCTTCTGGCCGCTCAGGATGTCGATCCGGAATTTTGCGCCGTTTTCCTCGATGACCAAAGGATCGGGCAATTCGCCGTAGGCGACGACCGATTCCATCGGCAAGCCTTCGAGCTGGCGCTGGCTGTTGTCGTTTTTCAGCACGATCGCGGCCGGATTCAGCAATTCGACCAGCGCGGCCAGCACGGCCTCCTTGCGTTGTTCGATCCCGGCCGTGGTAATCTGCGCGGACAAAACGTCGCCGAAACGGTCGATCACCAGTCCCGGCAGTCCGTCGCTCTCGCCGAACGCCAACCGGTAATAGGGTTTGTCGAACACTTTTTCGCGCTTTGCCAGCGCGGTGCCGATCCGATCCTTGAAGAAATTCGGCCCGCATTTCAGATTCGGCTTGCGCGACAGCAGGCGCGCGCAAATCAGCGCATTCGGATTCACATAGGCGGTGCCGAGCGGCTTGCCGTCATGCGCGGCCACCTGCGCCAGGTCGCCGGGCGCAAAGCGGTTCAGCGGCGAGCGCTTGATGTCGACTTCATTGCTGAATATCCACAAGTGCCCGAGGCGTAGGCGCTTGTCTTCGTTTTTCTTGAGAAAAAGTTCGGGAATGTCCATGTCTTAATCACTGAGATCGAAATGAAAACCGCCGACCTTCGTTTGCGTCGGGGCGATTTCAAGACTGATTTCGGCCGCGCCGTTCGCGGCCAATTGCGCATTTTCCGGCTGCCCGGCCAGATATTCGCCCGGCTGAAACAACCGGTATGCAAACGGCTGGCCGCCATAAGAGAGCAGGGTCAGACCGATGGCCGGATAGCGCATCGAAAATGACGACTCGTTGTTCAGCACCAGCTTGAACGCATAATGCCGGTTCGGCAGTTCGTCGAACGAATTGTGCAGGACGCTGAGTTCGGCCAGGTTTCGGTAGTCGGGCAACCGGCAATGCAAGGCTCCGCAGAGGTTTTCCAGGGCCGTACGCAATTTCGGGTTTTGCAAAGCGCGGACGCCTTCGAAATAGACGCCTTGCACAATCAGCAGGAAGAGGCCGGTAAAAAACCCGAAGCGCCACACCCGCGGGCTGCGCGTTTTTTTTTCGGCCCACGGTTCATCGTCCGGCGGCGCATCGGCAACCGCCTGCGTTTCGGTTTCGGCCAGGGTCGCCAGCGCATCGAACATCACCGCGCAGCGGCTGCAGCGCACCATGCCCCGGCCGCTGCGCAGCGCTTCCGGCGTCACAGCCTGCGTCGTCAGACATTCGGGGCAGCGGGTAAACATCACGGCTCAACGCTTCATTCCGTCCAGGCGAATCCAGTCTTCCTGCTGCGCCGGAGCGTTCAATTCGATGGAAGACCGGTAGGCATCCGCGACCTGCCCGGTCTGTTCGGCCAGAATACCGGACAGCACCAGCGCGCCGCCCGGCTTGACCAGATCGGAAATCCTTTCGCTGAGCTCGCACAAAGGTTTCGCGAGAATGTTGGCCAGCACGATCTCGGCCTGCATCTTCGGCAGTTGTTCCGGCAGATAAACCTTGATCCTGTCCTGTACCGCATTTTTTTCGGCATTGCTCAACGTCGCGGTCAGTGCCTGCGGATCGATATCGACCGCATGGGCTTCCTTCGCGCCGAGCAGCACCGCGGCGACCGCGAGAATGCCCGAACCGCAGCCGTAATCGATCACGGTCTTGCCGGCCGGATCGTGCTCGGCCAGCCATTCCAGACAGAGCGCGGTGGTTGGGTGGGTGCCGGTGCCGAACGCCAGGCCCGGATCGAGCAGCATGCAGACGGTGCCCGGCTCGTGTTGTTCCTGGCCGGTCGGGCAAACCCAGAGTTTGTCGCCGAATCTCATCGGATGGTAATACTCCATCCAGGCGCGCTCCCACGCCTGATCTTCGATTTGCTCTACGCGCCAGTCGCGCAGCCGATCGGAGCCGAAGGCCTTGAGTACCCGTTCGGTCACCGCTTCGAGATGGGTATCGAGTTCGTACAGCGCGATCACCTGCGTATTGCTCCAGATCTTTGTTTCGCCGATCGCGGGTTCGTAAACCGGCTCGTCCTCGGCGTCCATATAGGTCACCGATACCGCGCCGAGATCATCGAACAGTTCGGCGACTTGGGGAGCGGTACTCTCGTCAGTGATTACGGTAATTTGTTGCCAAGCCATACGGAGAGAAAGGTAAAAAAACAAGATGTAGGGCGGATTAGACGCGCTCCATGTTGCGCTTTCCGGCTTAGCGGAGCTTTCCGCGCGTCGTAATCCGCCGAATGAAGGTGACTCCCAATGGCGGCGGATTACGACGCGCGGAAAGGACAATGAAACCGGAGAGTACATAGGAAAGCGCGTCTTCGGCAACCGCTCCATGCGTTGCCCTCTCTCCTGCATCCGTGCAGTCGTAATCCGCCCTACGAATAACCACCTTTACGGATCAATACAAACCCAGCTTCTTTTCCAGGTAATGGATATTCTGCCCGCCGGCCGCGAAGGCGCTGTCGCTCATGATTTCCTGCTGCAGCGGAATATTGGTCTTGATGCCTTCGATGATGATTTCGCTGAGCGCGGTATTCATCCGCGCGATCGCGCTCTTGCGGTCTTCGCCGTGCGCGATCAGCTTGCCGATCATCGAATCGTAATACGGCGGCACCTTATAGCCGTTATAGATGTGCGTTTCGCAGCGGATGCCGGGACCGCCGGGCATGTGGAACTGCTCGATGGTGCCGGGACACGGCATGAACGTCCTCGGATCCTCCGCATTCAGGCGGCATTCGATCGCATGGCCGGTCATCTTGACCTGATCCTGCGTGATCGAGAGCGGCTCGCCGGCCGCAATCCGCAATTGCTCCTTCACGATGTCGAAGCCGGTGACCATTTCGGTGACCGGATGCTCGACCTGCACCCGCGTATTCATTTCGATGAAATAGAACTCGCCTTTTTCATACAGGAATTCGAACGTGCCGGCGCCCAGATAGCCGATGTCGATGCAGGCTTTCGCGCAACGTTCGCCGATTTCGCGGCGCTGTTCCTCGGTAATGCCGGGCGCGGGCGCTTCCTCGACGACTTTCTGGTGGCGGCGCTGCATCGAGCAGTCGCGCTCGCCCAAATGGATCGCATTGCCGTGCGCGTCCGCGATCACCTGGAATTCGATATGGCGCGGGTCTTCGAGGAATTTTTCCATGTACACCGTCGCATTGCCGAACGCGTTGGCCGCCTCGGCCTTGGTCATCGCGATCGCGTTCAGCAGCGCCGCTTCGGTGTGCACGGTGCGCATGCCGCGCCCGCCGCCGCCGCCGGCTGCCTTGATGATGACCGGGTAGCCGATTTCGCGCGCGAGTTTCAGGTTTTTCTCCTGATCGTCCGGCAGCGGGTCGCCGTTGCCGGGCACGCAGGGAATGCCGGCCGCAAGCATCGCTTTTTTCGCGGAAATCTTGTCGCCCATCAAGCGGATCGTGTCCGCGTTCGGACCGATGAACACGAAACCGCTCTGTTTGACCTTTTCCGAAAAATCGGCATTTTCGGCCAGAAAGCCGTAGCCCGGATGGATCGCTTCGGCATCGGTCACCTCGGCCGCGCTGATGATCGCGGGAATGTTCAGATAGCTGTCGATCGACGGCGCGGGGCCGATGCAGACCGACTCGTCGGCCAGGCGCACATGCTTCAGGTTTCGGTCCGCCTCGGAATGCACCGCGACGACCTTCACGCCGAGCTCCCGGCAGGCGCGCAAAATGCGCAACGCGATTTCGCCGCGATTGGCGATCACAATTTTGTCGAACATAAGGCGCTCCGTTATTCGATCACAAACAGCGGCTGGCCGTATTCGACAGGCTCGGCGTTCTCGACCAGAATTTTGGTAATGGTGCCGCTTTTGTCCGCTTCGATCTGGTTCAGGATCTTCATGGCCTCGATGATGCAAAGCGTGTCGCCTGCCTGCACCTTCTGGCCGACGTCGGTAAACGGTTTCGCGCCGGGGGACGCGGAGCGGTAGAAAGTGCCGACCATCGGCGACTTCACGATATGGCCGGTGATGACTTCTTCGCCGGCAGGCGCGGCGGGAGCGGCCGCGGCAGAAGCAGCCGGCACGGGCGCAGCCGGTTGCGACGCATAGACGACCGGCGCGGGCGCGGCGGAATAGCGGCTGATCCGGACGAATTCCTCGCCCTCCTTAATCTCGATTTCGGCGATACCCGATTCTTCGATAATCTCAATCAGTTTTTTTATTTTTCTAATATCCATGATTAATGTCTCTCGGCTAATATCTGATGTGCAGCCCGTAAGGCCAATTCGTATCCTGTGGCTCCCAGCCCGGAAATCACGCCTTTGGCGATATCCGAAAAGTAGGAATGTTTTCTAAACGGTTCACGCGCGTGCACATTCGACAGATGCACCTCGATGAACGGAATCCGGGTCGCGAGCAGGGCGTCGCGCAGCGCGACGCTGGTATGCGTGAATGCGGCAGGATTGATGATGATGAAATCCACCCCGTCGTGATAGGCCTGGTGCACCTGTCCGACGATTTCGTGTTCGGCGTTGGTCTGGTGAAAAACCAGCCGGTGCTGGAATCCTTCGGCCATGTTGGCCAGCGTTTGCCGGATATCGTCCAGCGTCTTGTTGCCGTAATGGCCGGGTTCGCGGATCCCCAATAAATTCAGATTTGGCCCGTTCAGAACGGCAATCGTCGCCATGCGTGCAACCTGCGAATGAAAAACGGCGGAAATTATCCCACAATTTCCGCACGATTTGCAGAGTTTAATCCAAATATATTAATTTTCCGGGAAGATAGCGTCATTAAGCCGGAGTTTTGGCGCCATTCGAAAAAAAGCGGGGCAACAAATAGCCTTTTACTCCAGCAGGCCGTCGATGATTTTCGCCAGCTCCGGCTTCGAGAATTTGCCGAGATGCCGGTCCCGGATCATCCCCTGCCGGTCGACCACGACCGTGAAAGGAATCGCTTCGGCCCGGTTGCCCAATTGGCCGGCCAGCGCCATGCCCTGCTCACCCGCGATCAGGGTCGGATAATTGATCTTGACGGAGTCGAGATACTCTTCGACCGGCGCCTTGTCCTCCAGCGCCACCCCGATCACCTGCACGCCCTGCGCCGCATACTGCGTCTGCAAAGCGACCAGGTCGGGCATCTCCTCGCGGCAGGAAGGACACCAGGTCGCCCAAAAATTGATCACGAGAATTTTGTCTTTCCATTCCCTGACCGAACGATTTTGGCCCGACAAATCGGGCAGCGTAAATTCGGGCAAAGGCGAAGCCTCGGCTTCCGGGGCGGGATACAGGCTGTAGCGCAGCGCGATGCCGCCGGCCAGCGCCAATAACCCGATGATGATCACAATAGCCGCCTGTTTCATGGTTTGATCCGTTGCAAGGTTTCGATGAAGGTGCTGCTGTCCTGATAGCCGATCACGCGCTGCGCGGCCCTTTCCTGCCGGTCCGGACCGAAGAACAGGATCGCCGGCGGGCCGATCAGTTTGAATTTTGCGAGCAGGGCCTGGTCTTGTTCCGAATTTTCGGTCACGTCGGCCTGCAGCAGCACAAAATCGGCCAGCGCCTGTTTGACCTTCGGGTCGGTAAAAGTATAGGCTTCCATCTCCTTGCAGGAGATGCACCAGTCGGCGTAAAAATCGAGCATCACATAGCGGCCCTGCGCGCTAGCTTCTTCAATCCGCTGTTCGAGCTCCCGAAGATTCGCGACGCGCCGAAAAACGATGCCTTCCTGCCTGGCCCCGGCGCTGGCCCCGCTGATCAACACGCCCTGCAAAGGCTTGAGCGGATTGGTGGCGCCGCCCGAAACGCCGATCAACAACAATAAGCCGTAAGCCAGCATGATCAGGCCGACGCCTTTCCAGAGCTTCCGCCAGCCGCTGCTGTGTTCGGGTAAAGGATCGATCGCGCTCAGGTAGATCGACGGAATGATCAAGAGCATCGCCCACAACAGCATGCTGACCGCCGGCGGCAGGATCCGGCTCAACATCCAGACCGCCATCGCCAGCATGATTACCCCGAACACGCCCTTGGTCGCGTTCAGCCAGCCTCCGGCCTTCGGCAGCAGCTTGCCGGCCGAGGCGCCGACCAGCAGCAGCGGCGCGCCCATGCCCATGCCCATCGCGAACAGCGCGCTGCCGCCCAGCACCGCATCGCCGGTCTGGCCGATATAGATCAGCGCCGCCGCCAGAGGCGCGGCCACGCACGGCCCGACGATCAGGGACGACAGCGAACCCATGATCGCCGCCCCCCACAGCGACCCGTCGCGGTGCCGCTCGCTCGAATTGTGCAGTCCGGCCTGCCAGGATTTCGGCAATTCGAGATGGTAAAAGCCGAACATCGACAGCGACAGCAGCACGAAAACCGCACTGAAGACCGCAATGATCCAGGGCTGCTGAAAGGTGGTCTGCAGGTTGCCGCCGAACAGCGCGGCAAGGACGCCGAACAAGGTATAAGTCAGCGCCGAGGCGACCACATAACTGAGCGAGAGCAGAAAGGCGCGCAGCGTGGTGATCGCACGGTGGCCGACGATGATGCCGGACAGGATCGGAATCATCGGGAAGATGCAAGGGGTAAACGACAACAACAGCCCGAAGCCGAAAAAGCTGGCCAGCGTCATGCCCAGGCTGTCGTGCTTGAGCAGTTGCACGATCCGGTCCTGTTCCGACACCGGCGCCTGCGGTTTCGCAGTCGCCGCAGCCATCCGCTGCGCCACGGGCAAGTCCAGCCTCACTGTCTTGCTCATCGGCGGATAGCAGACGCCACGCTCGGCGCAGCCCTGATAGGAGGCCTTCAGCGTGACCGTCTGCGCGGCCTGGCCGCCGCGCCGCAGCGGCAGATCGAAACTCAGCTCGTCGTGAAAAACCTCGACCTGCCCGAACTCCGGGTCGTCCTTCGGTTCGCCGCGCGGCATTTCGTAAATGTCCAGCGCAGTGCCGCCCGCCTCGATCAATTCGAGTTTCGTCTTGTCCCGGTACATGTAATAGCCGGGCGCGATCCGCCAGTTCACCTGCAAGGTATTCGGATCGCCGACCGCCGCGGAAAATTGGAAGGCTTGATCGGGCGGCAACAGATCCTCCTGCGCCGAAGAAGCCAGACCGGCGATGCCCTTGACCAGATTCTGGAGCGGATTGGCGGAAACGGCGGCGGCCACAACCGGTAGCGCGATGTCGAGCGTTTTCTTTTGTGGCGGATAACAGACCCCTTCGTCCGAACAGCCCTGGTAACGCGCCAGCACGCTTACCGAGCGAATCGCGTCGCCTGCCTTTACCGGCACCGGCACCGTCAGCTTGTTCCGGTAATGCACCGTATCGCCGAGCACTTCGTCATGCAGGGTTTTGCCTTCCGGCAGGCGAGGCGTGCCGAGTTCGACCCCCTCGGTCCTGGACTCGAAACGCAAATTTTTCCGGTATAAAGAAAAGCCTTCGGCAATGTTCCAGGAAAATTCAAGCTGGCCACGCGAAAGCGCCAGCGCCGAAACCTTGAACGCCTGGTCGGGCGGCAGCAAGTCTTCGCCGTTCAGGGCGAAGGCCGCGTTTTGGACAGTGAGCAAACAGAAAAAAATCAGTCGGTAGAGACGCATGCATCGATCCAGGTCAGGTAATCGGACAGGCCGTGCGCGATGGGCAGGGCAATGATTTCGGGCAGGTCATAGGGATGCTGCTCGCGTATCGCCTGCTCGACGGCCGGATAGCGGACGCCGGCCGTTTTGATCAGCAGCAGATGCTCTTCGGCCGTTTCCAGACGGTTTTCCCAGGTGTAAAACGAGGTCAGCCCGGGCAGGATGTTCACGCAGGCGGCCAGCCGGCCTTCGACCAGCCGTTTGGCGAGGGTTTCCGCTGTTTCCCGGTCCGGGCAGGTGCAAAGAATCAATTGGGCATCGTTCGGCATGTTTTGCAGGCGAATAAGCGAAAAGCGGATATTATGCTAGAAATCCGCTGTCAATATCTTTAGTATTGCTGGATTTATCAAGTCAGACCCCAAACCGAGCCCTTAGATGAGAATCTTCCAGTTATTGTTCCTGTTCCTCCTGATCCTTCCGTTCGCGGAGATTTATCTGCTGCTGACGGTCGGCGGCCTCATCGGCGCCTTTCCGACCATCGCGCTGGTGGTGTTTACCGCGGTGCTCGGTGCATGGCTGCTCAGACGGCAGGGCTTTCAAACGCTCCGGCGCTTTCAGGAAAACCTGGCGCAAGGCAACGTGCCGACCTACGAAATCATCGAAGGACCGATCCTGCTGGTCGGCGCGGCCCTGCTGCTGACGCCCGGATTCATCACCGACCTGTTGGGGATGATTTGCCTGATTCCGCCCCTGCGCCAAAAAATCGCCCAGTATATTCTCGAAAAACATATGATCCAGGTAATCCAGTCGAACAGCCCCTTCGGTCCGCGCGGAGCGGCGCGCGGGGATGCGCTGGAAGGGGAATTCCGGAAGGAAGATTGAGCGCGGGCGAATGGGCCACGCTTTACGCCTCCGCAAAGACGAAAGCGCTCGGAAATCAGGCTCAAGACAGGCAGCATACGGTCCCGAGCCTGACGGATATCATTCGCCGGAGGGAGCCGAACCGGCCGTGCCGCAGGTATTCTTGCCGAGACCGCCATAAACCGGGCAAAAGCCGGAGAAGCCGCTCGCAATCAGCGCGCAGCCGACAACCAGCAAAAAGATCGATGCGGTGACGACCGAAAGCACAAACAGCGCGGCGCCGCCGTAAATGCGGTATTTTTTTTCCTTATCGCCGACATTGTGTTCAAATTTGAACATACGTTTAAAATCAAAACTCATCTTCTTACCCTCACTGTGTCATTGTTGTTTTTCCGCCAAGCACGGCCCCTGCCTGTCACGCCCAGAGCCGAACAAATATACACAGCCACAAAAAATGTGCAAGCAATAAAATGATCGACGTCACTCTCCTTCTCGACCCTCTGAACGACGCGCAGCGCCGGGCCGTCACCGCGCCTTCGCGGCCCATGCTGGTGCTGGCCGGCGCCGGCAGCGGCAAAACCCGCGTGCTGGTGCACCGGATCGCCTGGCAGATCCAGGTGCAGGGCGTTTCGCCGCACGGCATTCTGGCGGTCACCTTCACCAATAAGGCCGCCCGCGAAATGCGGGGCCGGATCGAAGAACTGTTGCAGCGGCCGACCCGCAACCTATGGATCGGCACCTTCCACGGCCTCGCGCACCGGCTGCTCCGCCGCCACGCGAAACAGGCGAAACTGCCGGACGCCTTTCAGGTGATGGATACCGCCGACCAGTTGCGCGTGACCAAGCGCGTGCTGCAGGCCTTGAACCTGGACGAGGCGCGCTGGCCGCCGAAACAGGTGCAATGGTTCATCAACGCGCAAAAGGACGAAGGCGTCCGCGCCCGGCACATGCCCGAAACCGGCGATCTGTATCTAAGGCAGATGAGCGCGATTTACCGCGCCTACGAAGAACTGTGCGACCGCTCGGGTCTGGTCGATTTCGCGGAGCTGCTGCTCAGAACGCACGAGCTTCTGCGCGACAATCCCGAGGTGCTGGCCTTCTACCAGCAACGCTTCGAGCAGGTGCATGTCGACGAGTTCCAGGACACCAATACGATCCAGTACGCCTGGCTGCGCCTGTTGACCCAGGACCGGAACAACCTGTTCGTGGTCGGCGACGACGACCAGTCGATCTACGGCTGGCGCGGCGCGCGGATCGAGAACCTCTACAGTTTCCAGCAGCATTTTCCGAATCACGAAGTCATCAAGCTCGAACAGAACTATCGCTCGACCGGCACCATTCTGAAAGCCGCGAACTGGGTCATCGCGCACAACGAGGGCCGGCTCGGCAAGGAGCTGTGGACCGAATCCGGCGAAGGCGAGCCGATTTCGCTGTATGCGGCGTTCAACGAGCAGGATGAAGCCTTTTTCGTAATCGAACGGATCCGCGCCTGGATCGGCGAAGGCTGCGCGCGCCGGGACGCGGCGATTCTGTACCGTTCGAACGCACAGTCCAGGCAATTCGAGGAACGGCTGTTCCAGGCCGGCATTCCCTACCGCGTTTACGGCGGCCTGCGCTTTTTCGATCGCGCCGAAATCAAGAACGCGCTGGCTTATCTCCGGCTGACCGCGAACCGGAACGACGACGTTTCGTTCGAGCGGATCGTCAACACCCCGACGCGGGGGATCGGCGAAAAAACGGTCGACGACATCCGGAATGTCGCCCGCGACCGCGGCACCTCGCTCTGGAACGCGGCGGCATCCATGCTCGAACAGCGCCTGCTGAGCGCCCGCGCCGGCAACGCGCTGGCCGGATTTTTGCAGCTGATCGACCGGATGGCGGCCGAAACCGAAGGCATGGAGCTCTTCGAACAGGTCAAACGGGTCATCGAAAAATCCGGCCTGATCGCATTCTATCAAAACAGCAAAGGCGACCAGGGCGAAGAGCGGATCGAAAACCTCGAAGAACTGGTCAATGCGGCCCGCCTGTTCGATTTCAACGCCGACAACGAGGAAAACCTCGCCCCGCTCGAACTGTTTCTCGCGCATGCGGCCCTCGAAGCCGGCGAGATGCAGGGGGACGATTTCGACGACTGCGTGCAGTTGATGACCCTGCATTCGGCCAAGGGCCTCGAATTCAAGGTCGTGTTCATGGTGGGAATGGAAGAAGGCCTGTTTCCCTCGCTGCAGTCGGTCGAAGACCCGCAGCGCCTCGAAGAGGAGCGCCGGCTCTGCTATGTCGGGATGACCCGAGCCATGCAAACCTTATATATGACCTACGCCGAATCCCGGCGCCTCTACGGCCGCGAAACCTATCCACGCCCGTCCCGGTTCCTGCGCGAGATTCCGGACGAATGCGTCCAGGAAGTCCGACTGCGCGCGAACGTCAGCCGTCCGGCCGCCGCCTCGCCCGCGAAACCCTCGGCATCCCCGTCCCTGTCGGTTAGCCGGTACAAGCTCGGCCAGCGCGTCAGCCATGCGAAGTTCGGCGAAGGGATGATCCTGCAGCTCGAAGGCCAGGGCGCCCAGGAGCGCGCGCAAATCAATTTCAAGGGCGTGGGCGTCAAATGGCTGATGCTGGCTTATGCGGGGCTCGAAACCCTGCCGTGAAAAGCCGTCAAGCGCATCCCGCCCGTCAAAGCCGTGACACTCAGCATACGCACAATGTGCGCATTAATCCTAACCCGCGCCCATCAAGATACGTTAAAATGATCTTTTCCAAACGATAGAAAAGGTGAATCATGTTAAAGAAGATCCGCACCGCATTGGCCGTGGCATTCGCTTTGACCGCCTGCGCCACCAGTCCGACAGGACGTTCACAGCTCATGCTGTTGCCCGACTCGCAGGTCGACCAGATGGGCCTGCAAGCCTTCGAAACGCTCAAACGCGACAAACCGATCAGCAACGATGCGCGTTTGAATCAAATTGCCAACTGCATCGCCGGCAATATTACCCAAAGCACCACCGGCGGCCGCTGGGAAGTCGTGGTGTTCGTGGATGATTCGTTCAACGCCTTCGCGTTGCCGGGCAACAAGATCGGCGTTTACACCGGCCTGTTCAATCTGATCGCCAATCAGGACCAGTTGGCCGCGGTCATCGGCCACGAGATCGGCCACGTACTGGCCAAGCACAGCGCGGAACGGGCCTCGCAGGAACTGGCCGTCAACTCGGGCATGTCGATGATTCAGGCGATGGGCAATCCCCAGTCGACGCTCGGCCAGGCCGCGTTCGGCATGCTCGGGCTCGGCGCCGAATACGGCGTGCTGATGCCTTACGGCCGGACCCAGGAAAGCGAAGCGGACATCATCGGCGTCGACCTGATGGCCAAAGCCGGCTTCGACCCGCGCCAAAGCATCAACCTGTGGCAACGGATGAGCCAGGCGACACAAGGGCAACAGACCGCCGAATTCCTGTCCACCCACCCGTCCAATGAAACCCGGATCCACGACCTCGAACAGCACATGCCCCAGGCAATGGGCTTTTATCAACAAGCGCAGGCGATGGGCCGACGCCCCCAATGCCAGTAAACGATGACGCCGTATCTGCACAAGCTCCAATCGTATCCGTTCGAAAAGCTGGCCGCGCTGAAGCAGGGCATAACACCGCCGGCCGGTAAGCGGCACATCGCCCTGTCGATCGGCGAACCGGCACATGCGACCCCGCACCTGATCCAGGAAGCCCTGCTGACGCACCTGAACGGCCTGTCGAATTATCCGACCACGAAAGGCCTGCCGGAACTTCGGCAGGCGATCGCCGTCTGGCTGGCCCGACGTTTCGGGCTCGCGGAAGGCCTGTTGAATCCCGAAGCGCAGATCCTGCCGGTCAGCGGCACCCGCGAAGCGTTGTTCTCGTTCGCCCAGTGCCTGATCGACCGCACCGCCGATCCGCTCGTGGTGATGCCGAATCCGTTCTATCAGATCTACGAAGGCGCGGCCCTGCTGGCGGGCGCGGAGCCTTATTTTCTGAACACGATCGCCGACAACGCTTATCTTCCCGATTTCGACGCCGTGCCCGAACACGTCTGGCGGCGCTGCCAGCTGCTGTACCTCTGCACGCCGGGCAATCCGAGCGGCGCGGTGATGCCGCGCGAAACACTGATCCGGTCGCTTGAACTCGCCGAAAAATACGACTTCGTGATCGCGTCGGACGAATGCTACAGCGAACTGTACGACGACGAAAACAGCCCGCCGCCGGGCCTGCTCGAAGCGGCGTTCGCGATCGGCAATACCGCCTTCAAACGCTGCGTGGCGTTCCACAGCCTGTCGAAGCGTTCGAACGCGCCCGGCCTGCGTTCCGGCTTCGTCGCGGGCGATGCGGCGATCCTGCGGGACTATTTCAAATACCGGACCTATCACGGCGCGGCAATGCCGCTGCCGACCCAGCATGCGAGCATCGCGGCGTGGGGCGACGAGAAACATGTGGCCGAGAACCGCCGCCTGTACCGCGAAAAGTTCGCCGCCGTAATCGGCATGCTGGGCGATGCGGTGCAACTGTCGAAGCCCCCCGCCGGCTTCTATCTCTGGATCGAAACGCCGATCGACGACACCGAATTTACGCGGCAATTGTTCGCTCGGGAAAACGTGACCGTGCTGCCCGGCAGCTATTTGTCCCGCGAGTTCGGCGGCCTCAATCCGGGCCGGAACCATGTCCGGATCGCGCTGGTCGCGCCGCTCGAAGAATGCGTCGAAGCGGCCTTCAGAATCAAAGATTTTCTTCACACACGATAAAAACCAACCATGTCCGATTTAGAAAACCTCATCAACGCCGCGTTCGAACAGCGCGCGGAGATCACGCCCGCTACCGTTTCGCCGGAAGTGCGCAATGCAGTGCAGGAGTGCCTGAACCTGCTCGACACCGGCAAGGCGCGCGTCGCCGAAAAAGTGAACGGCGACTGGGTTACCCACCAATGGCTGAAAAAAGCGGTGCTGCTGTCGTTCCGGATCAACGAAAACCGGCTGATGGACGGCGGCAACACCCGTTACTACGACAAGGTCGAATGCAAGTTCGCGAACTACAGCGAAGAAGACTTCGCGAAAGCCGGCGTCCGGGTGGTGCCGAACGCGGTCGCCCGCCGTGGTTCCTACATCGCGCCGGGCGCGATTCTGATGCCGTCCTACGTGAACATCGGCGCTTATGTCGACAGCGGCACGATGGTCGATACCTGGGTCACGGTCGGCTCCTGCGCGCAGATCGGCAAGAACGTGCATCTGTCCGGCGGCGTCGGCATCGGCGGCGTGCTGGAGCCCTTGCAGGCCGGCCCCACCATCATCGGCGACAACTGTTTCATCGGCGCGCGCTCCGAAATCGTCGAAGGCGTGATCGTCGAAGACGGCTGCGTGATTTCGATGGGCGTCTACATCGGCCAGAGCACCAAGATCTACAACCGGCTGACCGGCGAAATCACCTACGGGCGCATTCCGGCCGGCTCGGTCGTGGTTTCGGGCAACCTGCCGTCCTCGGACGGCAAATACAGCCTGTACTGCGCGGTGATCATCAAGCAGGTCGACGAAAAGACGCGCAGCAAGACCGGCATCAACGAACTGCTCCGCGACTGATCCTCCGCAACCGGGACAACTCCGTCCCGGTTTTCTTCCATTTAGCCTACCCCATTCCCATGAGCGAAAATCAACTGACCAATAACGCAATCATCTACGCCCTGCTGTCGCTGAACAGCGAAATCATCCTGCAGAAGGAATATCTGGAGTCGGACGACGTGCCGGAAGAAGACATCGACAACGAGCAGGACATCCTGGACGATCTGGAACAGGCGTTCATGGAATTCGTCGACGTCTACAAAAGCCGCTGCAAGGCCGACAAATCGCTGCCGGATCTCGACGAACTGTTGAACAGCCAGCTGTAATGGTCACGTTGTACGGAATCAAGAACTGCGACACCTGCAAGAAGGCGCGGCAATGGTTGGAACAGAACGGGGTTGAACACCGTTTTCACGATTTTCGCGCCGACGGCCTGACGCCGGAACTCTTGCAGCATTTCATCGACGGCCTCGGCTGGGAAAAGCTTCTGAACAAGAGCAGCACCAGTTGGAGACAGCTGAGCCCCGAACAGCAGGCCGATCCGACCCGCGAGAAAGCGGCCCGGCTGATGCTCGAAATCCCAACGCTGATCAAGCGCCCGATCCTGGACACCGGCAGCGCCCTGCAGCTCGGTTTCAAGGCCGACCAGTATGATTCGTTGAATCTGGCGGAAATAAAAGGATGAGCGCGACGCTGGAGTTATTGAAAGAACTGATCGGCCGCGCCTCGGTCACGCCAAAGGACGAAGGCTGCCAGGACGTGCTGGCCGCGCGGCTCGCGCCTTTGGGCTTTCGCGACGAACGGCTGAATTTTGCCAACACGCAGAATATCTGGCTGAGAAAAGGCGATACGAAACCGCTGTTCGTCTTTTTGGGCCATACCGATGTGGTCCCGGCCGGACCGCTGGAAGCCTGGCAATCGCCGCCATTCGAGCCGACGGTCCGCGACGGCAAATTGTACGGCCGCGGCGCGGCGGACATGAAAGGCAGCATCGCCGCGTTCACGACCGCGCTCGAGCGCTTTCTCGCCGCGCATCCCGACCATCGAGGCTCGATCGCCGTCATGATGACCAGCGACGAAGAAGGGATTGCGACGCACGGCGTCGTCAAGGTCGTCGAGGTGCTCGAAGCGAGAAATGAAAAGATCGACTGGTGCCTGGTCGGCGAGCCGTCCAGCGACCAGAAGATCGGCGACGTGATCCGGGTAGGGAGGCGCGGCTCGCTGTGCGCGAAACTGACCGTCAAAGGCATCCAGGGCCATGTGGCTTATCCGGAGTTGGCCGAAAACCCGATCCATACGTTCGTGCCGGCGCTGAAAGCATTGACCGAGGAGGTCTGGGACAAAGGCAACGCGTTTTTCCCGCCCACCACGCTTCAGATTTCCAACATCCATGCGGGCACCGGCGCGGAAAACATCATTCCCGGATCGGTCGAAGTGCTGTTCAACCTGCGCTTCTCCACCGAGCTGGACGAACGGACGATCAAGCAGCGTACGCAAGCGATCTTCGATAAGCACGGCCTGAACTACGCCATTGAATGGCGGCTGTCCGGCAATCCGTTTTTGACCGCGAAAGGCCGGCTGATCGAGGCGGCGCACGCGGCGATCAAATCGGTGACCGGCGATGACACGCACGACGACACCGGCGGCGGCACTTCGGACGGCCGCTTCATCGCGCCGACCGGCGCCGAGGTGATCGAGCTCGGGCCTTTGAACGCGAGCATTCACAAGGTCAACGAGCATGTCGGGCTTGAGGATTTGGAAATTTTGTCCTCGATCTACGAACAAGTATTGGTTAACCTGCTGACCTAGCAATCCTTGCGGTCAGAGACGAAAAGCCCTCTGACCGTCGTCCCGTTCCGCCGGCGCGAATTCATTTTATCGGCTAGGCCGCCGTGTTATCATCCTGAAAAACCGTTTCAGTCGATCGGAGCCTGGCCGCCATGCCCAAAATCACCCGCCTGTCCCAATTGGACTTGAATCAGACTTACAGCTATGCCGATTATCTGACCTGGCAGCTGGACGAAACGATCGAGTTGATCAAAGGCAAGATCATGCTGATGTCTCCCGCGCCGAATGTCGGGCACCAGCGCGTCTCCATCCGTTTGGCAGCCTTGTTATACAATTTTTTCAAGGGGAAAAAATGCCAGGTCTTTGCTGCGCCTTTCGACGTGCGTTTATATGACCGCAAAAAATCCGTCTTAGCCAGTAAAGACATCCATACCGTGGTACAACCCGATTTATGCGTCATCTGCGATACCGCCAAGCTGGATGTTCAAGGCTGCAACGGCGCTCCCGAATGGATCATCGAGATTCTTTCGAAAGGCAATTCCAAAAAAGAAATGCAGATCAAATATGAACTCTATGCGGAAAGCGGCGTGGGCGAATATTGGCTGGTCTATCCTTACGAACAGGCGATCTATCAATTCGTATCGGACAATAACGGACGTTATCGATTAAACGCCATGTACCCTAACAGCGGCATGGCAAAATCGCATCTATTTCCCGATCTCTCGATCGATTTGAGCGAAGTGTTTGAAGGCTTCGATGACGAATAAATCCGGCGTTCGGGTTGAATGGGCTCAACCCGAACAGTCTAATCCGCCCTTTACGGTAACGGCACCGAGACCGCAACCGGCGCACTCACATTCTGTCTGCGTCCGGCCGCCCAGAGCGGCAGCGCCATCACGCCAAGGCTGCCCAACCACCGCAACATCTGGCAGTTGGTCACCGTATAAAGCAGCGCGGTCTGCAGGCGGTCGCCGAAATCGGGATGGGCTTCGATGAAATCGTGGCCGATCATAAAGGCATAGGTTTCGCCGACGATCAGCGCCGGCACCGCCAGAATCAATGCGCCGGCCAGAAACCTCGGCGGCAGGAGGAAAATGACTGCCGCGATCAACAGCACCCAGCCCTGCATCTGGCTGTAAGTCAGTAAAGTGATGAAAGCGGCGTAAAGCCGGTCCGCGAAAATGGGGTAAGCGGTCGGGAAATTGGTGCCGGTCATCGTCAGATGCACTTCGAAAACGAGCAGCGCCGCGCCGGCCAGCGCCGCCCAGGCGCTCAGACGGCATGCGCGGAAACGCGAATTTTCCGTACCGCCGAGCATTTCGGCCAAAACCAGCCGCCAGTTGCGCTCCCCGCCGATGGCGCCGAGCGCGAGCAGCCCCAGCACACCGATTACTGGAATATAGATCAAAGGATAGGGAATGTTCAAATAGCGCCCGTTCAAGCCGAGCGCCTGGGCTTTATAGAAGGCCAGCGCGACAAAGGTCAAAAACAAATACCGGCTCCACACCGGCACGCAGGCGCAACGCTCCGCGCAGCGCAGAAGCTCCGCCCCCCGCTGCAGCAACAGCGCACCCAGCGCGATGCCCAAGGCGGCAATCGACAGGGCATGAAAGCGTTCCATATTGTTATAGCTAGTGTACCAGAGGTCGGCGGTCTGATTGACCTGCAGCGCGCTGAGCAGATGCGCGAAGCCGACGAAAGCCAAAAGCGGCAACGCCGAAAGCGCCGCCAGACGCTTCGCGTAAAATCCGACCGCGACCAAGGTCAGCAAACCCGCAAACAGGACCCGTTTCGGCCACTCCGGATTTTCGACGACCTTGCCGGTCAACGGAAACACCAGCTTGCGGTCGACCGAATACAATCCCCAGTTCGCGCCGACCACCCCTTCCAGCTTGCTTTTCCAGGGCTGGTTGAAGGCTTCGACGATGTTGATGTCGAAGCCGTGCTTGTTCGCGACCTGCACCAGCGAACGGATGAATTTCGCCTCGTTCACCACGCTCGGCACCGCCCAGCCGCGTTGGCGCCCCGCGCTCGGCCAGCCCGATTCGCCGATCAGGATCGGTTTGCCGGAATACGCCTCGCGGATGCGCTGGTAATTCTTCACGATATGCTCGGCGGTTTTGTCGACCGGCAACGGCTCGTCTTCCCAATACGGCAGGATGTGCACGGTGAAGAAATCGACTTCCTTCGCAATTTCGGGATAACGCATATAAAAAGACCAGACGTCCGCATAGGACACCGGCTGCCTGACCGCCTGCTTGACCCGGCGGATGTAGCTCAACAGCTGCTCGGGCTCGAGTTCTCCGCGCAGCAGCACCTCGTTGCCGACGATCACGCGCGTGATTACGTCCGGGTAGTCGTTCGCGGCCTTGATCAAAGCGGTAATCTCTTCCTCGTTTTCCTTCGCGACGGTCGGCCCGCCGATCCAGGCGCCCTGAATCATCTTCAGGCCGTATTTGCGCGCGATCGCCGGCACCCCGGTCAATCCTTTCGAACTCGCGTAGGTACGGATCGTATGGGTTTGGCCGGCCAACAACCGCAGATCCTCGTCAATTTCCTGCGAATTCGGAAAAACCAGCGTCAACGGACTATGATCCTCGCGAAACGGCGCGAACGATACGCTGTTGACCTTGCCGTCCGGTACGTCCACGCCGGCATCCTGCGGCAGATTGTTCAGCCAGGTAATCAAGGCATTGACGATGACTGCCAACGCAACCAACAAAAGAGTCCGGGCAATTTTCATAGATAGTAAGTGGAGGAAAGCGCTGGTGAAAATTTGTCCGCTATCATAGCGCCCGGGGCCGGGATTGCCAATGAGGATTGTAGAAGAGGACCGACAACCGTTCCCGGCTGATCGACATTCTCTATGGCACGAACCCAAAGGCCGGCGGAAAAAAGACTTTCGGTGAATAATCGTGTGGATTCAAGCGAAGTTAGTTGTGGATAAGGCTGTGTAAAAAATCGCGTATCGATTTATCCACAAGTTGTGAACAAATTGGCAGGGATTTTAACGACAGCTTACGCCATAAAACAAGTCCTTGATATTTAAATATTAACGACTCTTAAACACATAATTTTCCATAGTAGTAATAATAAATAGATTTTAGTTCCTTTCATCTTGTTATGATTAAAGCCTCGATACTCCGCCGTCACCCGACCCAGGGTTGAATACGATAGGGCTACGAGGAAGCATGGGAAAGCCAAGTCCGTTCAAAATCGTTAGCGGCAAGCGGATGCCCAAAGTGATAGCCCTGTGCAAGCATACATCCCAGCGAGAGAAGCGCGTCAACCTGCTCGGCCTGCTCGACTCCTTCGGCAAGCGTTTCCAACTCCATGCTTTTCCCCATCGCGATGATGGTGCTGACGGTTGCGTAGTCATTGCGGTCAGTCAGCATGTGGCGTATGAAGGAAATATCGATCTTCAATTTGTTTACCGGAAAACGCTGGAGATAGGAAAGTGAAGAATAGCCGGTACCGAAATCGTCGATCGAAAGTGCGAATCCGGCGGAGGCCAGCGCACGAGCGATGTCAACGGCGCGCTCAGGGTCACGCATCATGCCGTTTTCCGTGAGTTCCAGTTCGATGCGGTTGGCGGCAATGCGATGTTCGCGGGCAATGCGCAGCATCCGATCCACGAAATCGTCATCCTCGAATTGCCGAGTCGCGATATTAACGGCCACTTTGCCGGGCATTGGGTAATGCCGTTCCTGCCAAAGCCGCACTTGGTGGCATGCTTCGTGGAGCACCCATTCGCCCAAAGTGCCTATCAGACCGCGCTCTTCAGCGATAGGAATGAAATCTGTCGGAGAAATGACGCCTAACTGCGCGTCTTGCCATCTGGCCAATGCTTCGGCACCCGCAAGTCTGCCGTTCGACAAATGTATCTGGGATTGATAGAAGAGCTGTAGGCCGCCGTTCGACAGCGCCGCTTCCAGGCGTTTCGCCACGGCACGTTTCCGGACGAGGGCTTCGCCCATTTCGGCGCTGTAGAAGCAATAGCCGCCACCGCCGCCCTTGGCGCGGTACATTGCAATATCGGCATGTTTGAGCAATTCTTCGGTGGACCGTCCGTCTTCCGGAAAGATCGCAATACCAATGCTGGCGGAAATCGCGAAGCTCTGTCCATTGATCAGAAAGGGCGCGGAAAATGCGCGTCCGATGCGCTCTGCAATGTGGGAAGCGGCTTCGCTGGAATCGGATGCGATGATCACGAACTCGTCGCCGGAAAGTCTTGCCAGGGTCTCCTCCTCGCGCAACGCCAACCTCAGGCGATGGGCGACCTCCGAAAGCACGCGATCGCCCGTATCGTGTCCCAAGGTATCGTTAATTTCCTTGAAACGGTTGAGATCGAGAAACAGCAGGGAAAGCCTTTGAGCGCGACGCTCTGCCGCCGCCAGTTCATGTTTGAAGCGATCCATGAACAGGGCGCGATTGGGCAAGCCGGTCAGCATATCGTAAAAGGCCAGGTTTTCAATCCGTATCTCGGCGGCTTTGTGTTCGGTAATGTCTTGAACGGTACCCACCGCCCGAACCGGCTGGCAATCATCGTCGAACACCAGCGCAACGCGCTCTTCCATCCAGCGCGTTTCACCACGCGCCACGATGCGGTGCTGAATGCGATAGGGCACGCCCTTGATGGCTGCTTGCCAGGCAGTACGGAGCATCTCCCTGTCGTCCGGATGAACGTTGGCGAGGAAGGTGTCGTAACTGATCGGCGTATCTTGGGGAGGATCGAAGGGAAGATCGAAAAGGCGCCCAACTTCGGGCGTCCAGGTCAGCACCCCGGTCTTGAAATCCAACTTCCAGCTTCCGATATGGGTTATCTCCTGGGCGTGCAGCAAGGTGGCCTCGCTCTCTTTAAGGGCTTGTTGCAAGCGGACCTGCTCGGTGATGTCTTCCACAACGACCAATAACCGTGCTTCTTCCTCAAGGCGCATACCCGAAAGGGTAACGCGCACAGGATGGCGCGTGGACTCTCCGACCCGTCCCATTTCGAATAATAGGTCGTGCTGGGCCATGCCGGAATCGCACACTTCAGAGAGCTTGGCGCCAAGTCCATCGGCCGCGATAACGGCAAGCAGAGAGCGTCCGCGCAGATTGGCTTTGGACAAATCGAAGCGGTCGAGAAATGCGCGATTTGCGGAAAGTACGGTGAAATCGGAGGCCAAAACGCACAGTCCGTCCGGAATGGCGGAGAACACCCGTTCCGCGTACTCTTGGAGCGCCAGGATCATTCGCCTGTCGGTATGGATATAGGTATCGACGGCAAGCCCCATATCCAGCAGCACGACTTTGAGCAGCGACTGTAAGGCGGCAATGAAAGCCTCGTGATCCGCTCCCAGTTTTTGCCATATTTCAGGCATGAGATCGACGAGATATTTGGCATAGGCGCCGAGATACCATTGCGTTTCCAAACCGATGCGCTGATGGGCAATGCCGGCGCGCAAGCGGTTGCGAATATAGTCGGAGCCGTAATGTCCGGCCGTGAGAGTGCCGAAGTATTCGGCCTGAGCCTGTTGCAGTCGATCCAATATCGACGAGTCTGTAATGAAGCGGCGCGTTTCCGGGAAACTTAGCATATGCTCGCAGAAGCGCTTGGCGAATGTGGGCCCTCTATCCTCGAACGCTTCATGGAGCTTTTTTAGATGATGGACATCCGCTTCGGAGAAGCCGAGGAACGCTTTGCGTGTCGTCACCGCCGCCTCGCTCAGGCCGAGCGCGACGATCATGGATTCGACAGCCTCGCTGATTGGCTTTCTTCCTCCGGTCTTCATCGCCACCCATTCGGATGAAATAAACCTATCGCCGAGCTTGCTTGCTTGCGCAATATTTCTTCCATTTCACAATGATTGTTATTTTTCATGGACTCATCCGATTGCATGGCGGAGGTGCGCCAAACGTCTCGCAGAAAGCATGATACAACTGCCGTTCCAGAAGACGCCAGTTTGTGCTGACGGCACGATACCTTACTCTTGCACCTCCCCCCGCCAGAAGATCGGACAATAGTACATTACCGTTATTGCACCGTAAATGATCGGCCAAACGCTTGCGCAAATTTCGCGTCGAACCGATATATACGATCCGTGTCCGCTCGGCCGCAAGGGCGGCATCCTGCGGATCGGTTTCCTCGCGCAATACCGAGGAACGTATCTCATAAACGCCCGGATGCGACGGAATCGATCCGCTCACCGATTGCTGCGTCATCATCAGCAAGGGGGAAAATCCCTCGGTTGCCGCCAGATAATCTTCCTTTCCGGCCCGACGGCGCCGGTCCGGGATAGCGAGATAATGTCGAACGGCTGTCACGGAACGTCTCGACAGGGAAACACCCCATTGTTGCGCCAGAAGAGCCGCGATAGCGGCATCCGACAAGGGATGCTCGATCCGTCCTTCCATCAGCAAGGATTTTTCCCTTTTGATCAGAGCATCGACGCGATGGCAATTGAGTAATCGCTCGCTGGGAAAGAGTGTGCTCAATGGCTGCAGTTTTCCGTCCGCCATTCTGAAGGAGAGGCCGCGAACAAGGCGGGACAGACGACTGGCGTCGGCAACCTTGAGTAGATCGGCGCGCTCCAGGAGAATTCGCACCATGTGGATTTGCGGCAGAGTCGCCAATGTCATGGGATCGCCCGACATGAGGTAGTCGGCCTGAACATCGAGCAGGGTCCGGATCAGAGCATGTGTCATCCGGTTACGGTGATTGATGAGGTGAAGCCGATGAATCGTCGCAGCCAACTTCCGTGAGAGAGCGTGTGCCTGTCGTAGTTGCCCGATGGCAGACTCGTCGAGATGGTACTCGCGGACGAAACTGGGGCGGTAATAAACGAATTCCGGACGACCCGCCAGCAGGCATATTTCGCCAAGCCCGCCAGCCGACACGGACGGGTACTCGGGCGAATCTTCGTACAGAACGGCTCGGTCGAGCACCGATGCCTTCACATAGGGATGAAGTATCTGAAAGCAAGGCGAAGCTTCGGTTTTCTCTACACAGCGGTCATAAGTCTTGAGGGGTAGTGACAGGAATCTGGCGAAAACGATTTTGCCAAGGGTAGCCGCATCGAGCTTGCAGTTGGTTTTGGAGGTCAAAGTATCTCGGGTCGTCTCAGGAATATGGAAAACAAAGCGCGCGAAAGCCGGTTTTAAGGGCTTGCCAGCCCGAACTTGCCTGCGCCGGTCTTGGCGCCGCTACGCCAAAGGTAAGCGCCGGAGGTCGATGTGTTCCCAAACGCGCGGCGGCAGCAGCGCATCGTCGGCGGTACGGCCTGCTATACAGCGTATGCGTAGTCCGTTCCAAATGCAAGCATGTCTGAAACTGCTGCCGACGCTGAATTACTGGACACGTTGAACAACTTGCCCAGGATGAGGGCTGCCTGATAATTTATGGCCGCCCTTCCGCCAGCGGCCGGTTCCGGTGGCTGGAAGTGCCTGATCGCCGTGCCCGGTAAGTTGGAATCGTGCAATTCCTTGAAATTGAAAAACGTTCCTGGACAAGCCGAGCCTTTAGGGCATTGGCCGGACACGGATCAATGAAGTCGGATCAAAGTCGCCGATGGTTCAGATGTCCATGAACATCATCGGCAGCCCATAGGTCAGGACGAAATAGCTGAACGCCAGAATCAGGCTGGCGGCGCGATGGTAGGTGAAAACCCGGCGCAAGATGTAGGCGACGATCGCCAGATACCAAAGCACCAGAAAAACACCGATCAAGATCGAAATTTCTTCCGCATTTTCCCGGTGGTTCATCACCATCCAGAAATACAGCCCTTCGGTCACGGTCGCCAGCGTCATGATGAAGTTTTCGCAGACGAAAATCGCGGTGAATAGCTGGTAGAAGTATTGCCGTTTTTTGAGCAGCAGCAATAGAACGGTAATGGACGAAAACGCCATGATGGTCCTCAGCATCACCTCCAGCGAACCGTCCGCCGGATCCGCGATCAGGCCTTCGACGATCATGCCCGAGATGAGATAAAAAATCACTGTCTTCCACATGAACGACTTGGAAGGGGTCAAATCAAGCGGGTTATTGTGAAACCAGCAAAGCGCCAGATATTTGGTTAATAGACTCATGATCTAAATGCCGCACGAAAACAATGGTTATTAAGGGTCAACAAAACTATCCATTATAACGAGAGCGGAAGTTCATGGGTAGCGGTGGGCAGAAGGGCTGCCGCCTTGGGAAAAATCCGGCTAAGCGCCGAGTTCGGAGAGCAATTGCACCGTCATGCTCTCGGCCTGGCGCCGATAGCCATCGCCGAACAGATTCAGATGGTTCAGAACATGGTAGAGATTATAGAGCGTCTTGCGGACCGGATAGCCGGCATCGAGCGGCCAGCTTTCATTGTAAGCCTGATAGAAATCCTTGCCGTAGCCGCCGAACAGTTCGGTCATCGCGATATCGGCTTCGCGGTCGCCGTAATAACAGGCCGGGTCGAAAACGACCGGACGGCCCTGGCTGTCCGTTGCGCTGTTGCCGGCCCAAAGATCGCCGTGCAGCAGCGAGGGCTGCGGCCGATAGCCGTCGAAGAGCCCGGCCAAGACGCCGCACAGCCGTTTGCCCTGGGCTTGCAGACGGCCGGCGTAGCCGTTGCTGGCGGCCAGCCGCAACTGGTAACCAAGGCGCTGATCGCGCCAGAATGCAATCCAGTCGTCGCTGCGGGTATTGACTTGCGGCGTGCTGCCGATCGTGTTGTCCCGATGCCAGCCGAAATAAGGCTGCCGCGGCCGGTGCAAGTCGGCGAGCTGCTGTCCGAGAAGGCGCTGGGACTCCCGGGTCGAGGCGCCGAACTCCAGATATTCGAGCACAAGGTATGCCTGCGTCCCGGTTTCGCCATGAATGACCGGAGCCGGCGCGCGGATTGCGCCGACGGCCGCGATCTCCCGAAGGCCGGCGAATTCGGCCGCAAACATGTCCGCCAGCTCGCGCCGGTTCAGCTTGACGAAATACGACCGGTCCCGGCCTTGCAAACGGTAGGCCGAGTTGATGTCGCCGCCGCCCAGGGGCTGTGCGGCGGCAAAATGAAAGTCGCGGCCGGTTTCGAGACGGATTCGATCGGAAATCGCCTGCCAGTTCATTAGCGTTTTTACCCTGCGGAAAAGAATGAAGAGAACTCATAAAAAGAGCCGCGGCGGAAAACCTCGGAATCTCTACCGCAGCTCTCCAAGGTTTATTTCCGAGGGGTTTTGCGTGCTTTCTTTGTCTTGGCCTTGGCCTTGGCTTTGGACTGGATTCGAGGTTTAGCCTGGGTTTTCGCGGCAGCCTCGTGGTGGCCCTTCGGTTCATGCCGTTCGGTGGTTCTGCCCGCTTCCTGCGCCTCCTGATCGGTCCGCGTTTGCTTGTCGTTGTTGATTTCGCCGGATGCGGAACCCGGTTCCCGCGGCGTATCGCGAAATCCCCGCCGTTCCTCGGCCCGTGCCCTGCCGCGGACATTATCTTCGTCCCTCGACTGTCTATTGCGGGTGATTTCGCTCGATTCCCAACCTCCTCTCCTCTCCTGGCCGATATCCTTATCCTGTTGCGCATTAGCGCCGCCGGAAACGGCGAGCAACAAAACAATCCCGGACGTGGTAAAGCACCGAACAATTTTCATAAAGCCTCCAGTCTAAAATGCTGTTTCCGGAACCCGGCCGAAGCGAAGGCTTGGCAATCGAGAGCGCTATCCAATTTGAAATTCGATCTATGAAAATTCAAATCACAACGAACCGAAATAAGCCGACAGTGCCTTGATGTCGTCATCCGAAAGCCTGCTCGCCATGCCCTGCATGGGGCCGCCCTGACGGCTGCCTTCTTTGAAATGTTTCAATTGAGCTTCCAGATAGCCCGGATGCTGTCCCGCCAACCGGGGAATTTGCGCACTGCCTTGCCCTTGCGCGCCGTGGCAATGGAGGCAGATGCCGGCCTTTTCCTCGCCCGTTTTGGCCAGCGCGGTATCGCCGCCCGCTTTTGCGGCCGGTTGAGCGGCAAAATGAGCCGCCAGATTTTCGATATCCTGGTCGCTCAGATTCGCGGTCAGGCTTTGCATCATCGGATTTTTGCGGGTGCCGGATTTGAAAGCTTTCAATTGTACGGCCAGATAATCGGGTTGCTGGGCTGCCAGATTCGGCCATTGCGGATTGCTGCTTTTGCCGTTCGGGCCGTGGCAGCCGGCGCATATCGCCGCTTTTTCAGCGCCGGCCGCCGCATCGGCCGCCAGCGCCGGAACGGAATAGGAAGTAGCCAGTACCAGACACGCAGACACGGAATGCTTTAATGAAAACATACTCTACCTCTCATGACAGTTATTATTGGAATTAACTTTGATGGTAAATTTCCAAGCGGAAAGAATCTTTCAAATTCGTTCTCGCAGGTTTCTGGAACGCTGTGTATGCTTCGGCAACATACCATGTTGATCATTGGCTTACAAGCGGGTATCCGTGCCTGGCTCATCACCTATCAGTTTCAGATAAACTATCCCCCTCTGCAACTTTTGATTCAAGGTAAGCTTGGGAACTGTAAGAAAACTGGCGAATGAAGTGGAGCACGGGCTTGCGGGGGCACTTCCGAGGCTG
The DNA here is from genome assembly GCF_000214275.2 of Methylomicrobium album BG8. Taxonomy (NCBI): domain Bacteria; kingdom Pseudomonadati; phylum Pseudomonadota; class Gammaproteobacteria; order Methylococcales; family Methylococcaceae; genus Methylomicrobium; species Methylomicrobium album. The sequence continues at coordinate 82,150 of NZ_CM001475.1, forward strand.
CGCAAGACGGTGGTAGGGAAATTGGCGCTGGCCGTGGGTGCGATGATCGAAGGCCAGACGCCGAACACCGTGGAACTGGCCAATCTGCTGCCTTTGGAGACCGAGCGGCAGGACATGCGCGAACAATGGCTGAGGCGCTTGCTGAAGAATCCCTTGCTGCTCGCCCCGAGGGTGATGGAGCCGTTCACACGGGAGGCGCTGGCTAAGGCCGCGCGGAACGGCCAGACCGTGCTGCTGGCTATGGACCAGACTGACTTGGGCGACCGGATGGCGTTGCTGGTGGTGGCCCTGAGGGTCGGCGACCGGGCGCTGCCCTTAGTTTGGCGGGCGGAGGCGGGGCCGGCCAACATCGGCTTCGAGAGTCAGCAAAGGCTGCTGGAGCAGGTGCGGGCCTGGCTGCCTGCGGGGGCGCAGGTGCTGCTCTCGGCGGACCGGTTCTACCCCTCAGCCGCTCTGTTCGGCTGGGTCCAGACCCACGGTTGGGGTTACCGGCTGCGGCTGAAAGGCAACGTGCTGGCGGACACCGGACATGGCGACGAGACCATCACCGGTCAGTTGGCACAAGGCGTGGCGGAACGTTATCTGTCGGGGGTGAGGCTGTTCACACAGGGGCTCATGACGAACCTGGGCATCCTCCACGAAGCCGGGCATCCAGACCCTTGGATCATCGCGATGGACTGCCCTCCGTCGCGGGCGTCGGTGCTGGACTATGCCGCGCGCTGGGCCATCGAGCCGATGTTCTCCGACTTCAAGGGCCGGGGCTTCGACCTGGGGAGCTCACAGCTTTGGCACGCGGACCGCCTGGAGCGACTGGTCCTGATCATGGCGCTGGCGATGTACTGGTGCGTCCGCGTCGGCCAGGACGACGCCCTGGCGCGTCCGACGCCGCTCGAAAAAAAACCGGGGAACAAAGTGACCCCGACCATTGGAGCTTCAGGAAACTCCGCCGCAGCCTGGTCTCCTGGTTCATCCGCGGTCTGCGCCGACTGAAGCGCTGCCTGCAAAACGGCATCCCTTTGCCCGCCTTTTATGGAACGGGGTAAAGTGATAGGTGATGAGCCGTGCCTGGTAACACGAAAAACTCAGTGGGTGCAAAATCGTGCGTAATAAAGAAAATTCCTCCTTTCCTGAACCGATGATCGGTGTGGGTGGCCTCCTCTTCAACCGGCAGAACCAAGTGCTGCTGATCAAACGCAACAAACCGCCTTCGCAGGGATTATGGTCGGTTCCCGGCGGCAAACTCGAAGCCGGCGAGGGACTGACCGAATGCTGCCGGCGGGAAATCCGGGAAGAAACGGGACTCGACGTGAATGTACTGTCGCTGATTGCGGTGGTCGAACGGCGCGTCGAAAACTTCCATTATGTGATCGTCGATTTTCTGGTCGAACTGCGCGATGAATGCGCGAATACTCCCTGCGCCGCCAGCGATGTCACGGAAGCGCGCTGGATCAACCTCGAAAATCTCGAAAACTACCCCCTGGCCGCCGGACTATCCGAAATCATCCGGAGGACCGCAGTCCGTCGAAATGAGGGACTGCTTGCCCCGGAAGATTCGGCCACCGATTTCATCCTGCCAATGGATCGGTAACGGCCTGAGGCTTTTTGCTGCGGCCGTTTAGCACGACATGGGCTTTGTGCTTTTTGATCTTTTCCTTGCCATGTAGATCAATCAGTTGAACTTTGATATTGTCATCCGGCGCGGTGGTCAAGAAACCCTCGATCGTTTCGACGATATCAGGATCGATGAACCCCGCCTTGCTTGCGTCGATCACGACTGTGCTGTCTGCCTCGATACGTAAAATAAATTTGCGCAGCAACGCCTTGTTCAAGAACGAAACATCCTTATTGAGAGAAAGCACATAATGCGATCCGTCTTGCGTCAGGGTGATCGCGGCATGGTAATTCGCAATGATCACGAAAATCAACCCGACCGCCATGCCGATCGCCATGCCTTCCAACAAGTCGGTTGCCAGAATCGCGCAGACCGTAATCACGAAAGGCAGAAACTGGCCCCATCCTTTCTTGTAAAAGTGCATGAATACCTTCGGTTTTGCCAGTTTATAACCGGTTTGCAGCAAAATCGCCGCCAGACAGGCCAAAGGGATGTAATTCAAATATTGCGAAAAGAACAACAAACTGATCAATAAGCACAAACCATGCACGAAGCAGGCGATACGGGTCCTGCCGCCCGCATTGATGTTTGCGGAACTGCGCACGATCACGGCGGTGATGGGCAGGCCGCCGATAAAGCCGCTGATCATATTGCCGATGCCTTGCGCCCTCAGTTCGCGATTGGTCGGCGCGATGCGTTTTAACGGATCGAGTTTATCGACCGCCTCGAGGCTCAACAGGGTTTCCAGACTTGCAATAATGGTCATTGTCACCGCGACGGTATAAATCTGGGAATTGGCGAGAAAACTCCAATCGGGAAATACAAACTGATCGAAAAACGCGGTCGGATGATCCAAAACGGGCAAAGTCACCATGTGTTTGAGGTTGTTGACCGCCCACTCCGGAGCGAATTTCATCGCCGCCAGGTTATATCCCACGCCCCAGACCACCGCCACCAACGGCCCGGGGATCAAATTGAAAAGCTTGCGCTTCTTGAACCAGGATAATTCCCAGATGATCATGATCAGCAGGGCGACCGAACTGATTACGAGCGCGCCGGGCGAGATCGCTCTCAATGAATCGACCATCGCATGCAGGCTGGACAAGGCTGTATCGGCCATATAGCTTTCATCGCCCTCGAAACTCGAGTCGTAACCTGCCGCATGCGGCAACTGCTTCATGATCAGGATCAGACCGATTGCCGCCAGCATTCCTTCTATCACTGAGGCAGGAAAGAAGGAGGCAATGATGCCCGCCCGCAAAAAACCCAGGACCATCTGGAGAAAACCTGCTATGACAAGCGCCGTCAGAAAGCCTTGAAAGCTGCCGAGTTGCTCGATTGCATTCAGGACGATCACGGTCAAACCGGCGGCAGGCCCCGAAACGCTGAGCTGCGAACCGCTGAGCCAGGCGATCACGAGACCGCCGACCAGGCCCGCCAGCAAGCCTGAAAACAGCGGCGCGCCCGAAGCGAGCGCTATACCCAGACAGAGCGGCAACGCCACCAGGAAGACAACGATACCGGAAGGTATGTCCCCCTTCAAATGGCTCGTATAGTATTGAAGGTGTTTGTGTATCATGGATTGACTCCTTATCAAAGACGAGGCAGTAAGACCTTGACGTTTAGTATACTAGTTTCGAATCGATACTATAAAGAAAAATTTATATACCTTGTTAATTATATTCTTCATTTAGAACAACCAAGCCTTTGCCTTTTCCTTGATTGCCGTAACACCCGGATGCGAAATTTTACGCTGTAACGAAATTCCATAATACCGAACGATTGCTTCTTCGACCTCGCCGATTGCCATCAATTCATGTTTTCTTTCGACCTCGGCCCTGATTGAGGTCGGCGCGGCAATCATGCCCACCCCCGCCTGGGCGAACTCCTTCATCAATGCGCTATCTTCGAATTCGCCGACAATGGCCGGATGGATGCGCCATTTGTCGAACCAGCGCTGCAAATGCGTCCGGATGCCCGTGTTCGAAGCCGGCAATAACAGCGGCATATTGTCCAGGCAATAAGGAAATTCGCCCCGCAAGCGCTCCCTCAAAGCCCTTGAGGCGAAAATGCTCAGGCCGGATTCGCCCAAGGGATCGCAATAGCCGCGAAAATCCAGATCCGATGAAATCGGGCTGTCCGAAATGACCAGATCGAGTTTATGCAGCAGCAAATCGCTCAGCAAGGCATCCAGATCGTTTTCGCGGCAATTGAAATGAATTGCATCCGGAATATGCAGCGCCGGCTCCAATAAACGGTATGCAATCGATTTGGGCACCACGTTGTCGATGCCGATCTTGAATGCCAGGGAGGATTTCTTAGGTCGGTGGCGGACCGCGTTTTGCAGTTCGCTGCCCAGCGAAAATATTTCATCCGCATAGGAAAAGGCCAGCCGTCCGGCATCGGTCAGTTCCAGATGGCGGCCGATCCGGTCGAACAATGTCACGCCCATCGCTTCCTCCAGGCAACTTAGCTGGCCGCTGATCGTTTGCGGGGTCAAATGCAATTGCGCGCTGGCCTTGACGATGCTTTTTTCCTTCGCGACCATCCAGAAATAATGCAAATGTTTGTAATTGATCATGACTTAGCCTTTACTTTCCAGAAAATAAAAACTCCAGGCAGAGACTTTTTATCTTTTTCCCAACAAAAGCAGACTTATCGGACACAGTGCCGACCCCTGGCGAGACTGCCGTCCCATTTTATGGCAATGCCGCAGCGCAAACGAATACAAATACAAAATGACCAGACGCTTGAAAAGCAATAATTATATCGGTTCGAAACTATTCGGTTTTGTCGATTATTATGCAGTATACACTGACTTGATAAGAGCGCAATTTTGATAATGCATCGAATTTTTCGATCATTTCATTAAAGATATTCTGCTTTCCAAATTTCTCGGGTCAGGTTAAGTTATGCTCCCATTGATTAACGACACTAACCACGCCGCTTCGAAGGCTTTCCGACACCGGCTAACGCAGCCTTACCCGATCCATGACATCGCTTATGCCGGCACGGAGCGGCGCTCTCTCGGAAATGCGCCAGTCCGGAAGCCGTATATTGGCAACCCCATTAAATCGACGATTTTTAGCTGCACTTAAAAAACTTCTCTTTTTCAGAAATTCAAAGGACTATCCGATGAGCAAACTGATTGATCTTCTTCTGAAAATTCAATACTTGACTCCATTCCAGCGCAAAACTTACGTAAGCTCCGGGTTGATCGGCAGCCTTATCCTGGTGCCCGACCTCTATTTGGCCGGCGCCCACTACACGCTGGAATTTCTGCATATCTTCTACGAATCGCTGTGTTTCATGCTCGAAGAGCTGATCGGACATAGCCTCCACCTCAGCAAGTACCATAGCCAGCTGATCCTGTTTTATGCGCAAGTCGTGATCGTTGCGGGTTTAGCCTATAAAATATGGCGAACGGCGCCCAGGCTTTATCACCGCACCACTGCGTATCTTCGTGCTTCCTGGCTGAAAACGATCAAGGACGGCAAACAGTTCTGGGCCGAGCTGCCCGGCCGCAAACGGATAAAAGTGCTGGCCGGGTGCATGGCCGGCATGTTCGGCTTGTATTTCTGGGCCACCAGCTGAATCTTTCGTCAGCGAATTCCCGATTTAAGTTGTTATTGATCACGGTCCTGATCAAGTCCTTCGGCAGGCTCCCCGCGCTTATCGAAGGGTTCGGACTAAGCGGAGCCGAAGCTTCAGCGGGCCGGCGCAATATCGGTGATCTCCAAGAAACGCGCAGGCAATCACGCTATTGGAGCTTCTGCCTTTTATCGAAGCCATTAAGCCGGTTTGAAACATTCGAGACAACCTTGCATGACTGCCTTTGGAAACATCCCCAAACGTTACGGACGGGATCATATCCCGTCCGGCATTTGGACCGTTGGCGCGCTGCGTGGATCTTCGGAAAAAAGGACATAGCGCGATTGCCCTGAAGAAACGCTCCCTATGACGCCAAACCGGTCAAGAATCTGATATATTGGCAGCCTGTCGCCAATGGCGTCGTTTGTCGGCTCAATAACAACGGTTTCTCCGTTCTCCCACACCCTGTTATGTTACGAAAAATCCTTATCGCGAACCGCGGCGAAATCGCGGTGCGCATCATTCGCGCCTGTGCCGAGATGGGTATCCGCTCGGTGGCGATCTATTCCGAGGCCGACCGGTTTGCGCTGCATGTCAAGAAAGCCGACGAATCCTACTGCATCGGCAGCGAGCCGGTCGCGGGTTACCTGAACGTCTACGGGCTGGTCAATCTGGCCGCCGCCACCGGCTGCGACGCGATCCACCCGGGTTACGGCTTTCTTTCCGAAAACGCGCAATTCGCCAAGGCCTGCGCCGACCGCGGACTGATCTTCATCGGCCCTGCGGCCGAGGTGATCGAGCGAATGGGCGACAAGACCGAAGCCCGCAAAGCGATGATTGCGGCGGGCCTGCCGGTCACGCCCGGTTCCGCCGGGAACCTCGATACGGTAGACGAAGCGCTCGAAGTGGCCGAAGCCATCGGCTACCCGGTGATGCTGAAAGCGACTTCGGGCGGCGGCGGGCGCGGCATCCGCCGCTGCGATTCGGCCGAAGAACTTCGGCGCAATTACGACCGGGTGATTTCCGAGGCCGGCAAGGCGTTCGGCCGGGCCGAAGTATTTCTCGAAAAATGCATCGTGAACCCGCGCCATATCGAAGTGCAGGTGCTTGCGGACCAGCACGGCAACACGATTCATCTGTACGAACGCGATTGTTCGATCCAGCGCCGCAATCAGAAACTGATCGAGATCGCGCCGTCGCCGCAGCTCGGCGAAGCGCAGCGCCAATATATCGGCGGACTTGCGGTGCTCGCCGCCAAAGCGGTCGGTTACACGAACGCCGGCACGGTCGAATTCCTGCTCGACGACCAGGACCGTTTCTATTTCATGGAAATGAACACGCGCGTGCAGGTCGAGCATACGATCACCGAAACGATCACCGGCGTCGATATCGTCGAGGAGCAGATCCGGGTCGCGGCCGGCCTGCCTTTGCGCTTCCGGCAGGAAGAAATTCGCCGGCGCGGCTACGCGATCCAGTTTCGGGTCAACGCCGAAGATCCGCAAAACAATTTCCTGCCCAGCTTCGGGCGCATCTCGCGCTATTACGCGCCGGGCGGGCCCGGCGTCCGGACCGATACCGCGATTTATACCGGCTATGAAATACCGCCGTTCTACGATTCGATGCTCGCCAAGGTAATCGTCAGCGCGCTGAGCTGGGAGGATGCGATCAAACGCGGCGAACGGGCGCTGCGCGACATGGGCCTGTTCGGGATCAAGACCACGATTCCTTATTATCTCGAAATTCTGCGCCACCCCGAGTTCCGCTCGGGGCAGTTCGATACCGGATTCGTCGAAAAGCACCCGGAGCTGATCCATTATTCGCACAAACCCCGGCCCGAAGTACTGGCCAGCGTGATCGCGGCCGCGATGGCCGCGCATACCGGCCTTTGATTTTAATGTCCACAAAAAGAAAAATGAGACGGGGGATTGGGTGCAAAAAGCCGGTAGAGCGGGCAGACCGCTTCATCGTTTGCCTACCCTTCGCTTGGATCGCTATTCGACGGTACGTGCTGTGAACGTTTTCGTGCCTTTCGTGGACAATGTTAGTCTCTGCTGATCAAGACCCAACCATGCAAAAAGTTCATATCACCGATGTTATTTTGCGCGATGCGCATCAATCCCTGATTGCGACGCGCCTGCGCACCGAAGACATGCTGCCCGCCTGCGCGATGCTCGACGCGATCGGCTACTGGTCGCTCGAATGCTGGGGAGGCGCGACGTTCGACGCCTGCCTGCGGTTTTTAAAGGAAGATCCCTGGGAGCGCCTCGCCAAACTGAAGGCCGCATTGCCGAAAACCCCGCTGCAGATGCTGCTGCGCGGACAGAACCTGCTCGGTTACCGGCATTATTCGGACGATGTGGTCAGAGCATTCGTACAGCGGGCCGCCGAAGCGGGCATGGACGTGTTCCGCATTTTCGATGCCTTGAACGACATTAGAAACCTCAAAACCGCGATCGAAGCGGTCAAGGCCAGCGGCAAGCATGCGCAGGGCACGATCTGCTACACGACCAGCCCGGCGCACGACACCGCAAGCTTCGTCGCGCTCGCGAAGGATCTGGCCCAACTCGGCTGCGCTTCGCTCGCGATCAAGGACATGGCGGGCCTTTTGACCCCTTACGCGACTTACGAGCTGGTCAAGGCGCTGAAGGATGCGGTCGACCTGCCCCTGCACCTGCATTCGCACGCGACTTCGGGGCTGGCCGAAATGTGCCAGTTGAAGGCGATCGAAGCCGGCTGCCGGCATATCGATACGGCCTTGTCGTCCTGGGCCGGCGGCACCAGTCACCCGCCGACCGAAAGCCTGGTGATCGCACTGAAAGGCACCTCCCACGACACCGGCCTGGATCTCGACCGGCTTCAGGAGGCGAACCGCTATTTTGCCGAAGTACGCAAGAAATACCGCCGCTTCGAGAGCGAATTCACCGGCATCGATACCCAGGTGCATATTTTTCAGGTTCCCGGCGGCATGATCTCGAATCTGGCCAACCAGTTGAAGGAACGCAACGCGCTGGACCGGATCGGCGAAGTTTACAAGGAGATTCCGTCGGTCAGGAAAGATTTGGGTTACCCGCCGCTGGTCACCCCGACCTCGCAGATCGTCGGCACCCAGGCGGTGCTGAACGTGCTGACCGGGAAGCGCTACGAATCGATCACCAATGAAGTCAAACGCTACCTGCAGGGCGGCTACGGCAAGGCGCCCGCGCCGGTCGATCCGGATTTGCAGAAACGCGCGATCGGCAGTGAAGAACCGATCGACTGCCGCCCGGCCGATCTGCTCAAGCCGGAACTCGACCATCTGCGCGAGGAAATCGGCCATCTCGCGCTGAACGACCGGGACGTGCTGAGCTATGCGATGTTTCCGGAAGTCGGCAAACAGTTTCTCGAACAACGCTCTTCCGGCAATCTGGTGCCGGAGCCGCTCGAAATCGAGCCGGCGGCCGAGAGCGGCATCAAAAAGGCGCCGACCGAATTCAACGTCGCACTGCACGGCGAGTCCTACCATGTCAAAGTGACCGGCGCCGGTCCGAAGAACCAGATGCTGCGCCATTTCTATTTCATGGTCGACGGCGTGCCGGAAGAGATCGTGGTCGAAACGCTGGATGAAATCGTACTGGAAGGCGGCACGCAAGGCGCGGTGCAAAGCAATATCGCCAGCAAACGCCGGCGCCCGACCGAACCCGGCGACGTCGGCGTACGGATGCCCTGCAATGTGCTGGAGGTTCCGGTCAAGGTCGGCCAGCGGGTCGAGGCCGGCCAGCCCGTGCTGGTCACCGAGGCGATGAAAATGGAAACCGAGGTCACCGCGCCGGTCGGCGGCATCGTCAAAGCCGTACACGTGGTCAAGGGCGAACCCGCCAACCCGGATGAAGTCCTGATCGAAATCCTACCCAATAATTGACTCAATGACCAAACCGATAATCGCGGACGATGCCGCGCTCGACCAAGCCGTTCATCTGCTGCGCCAGGGCCGCCTGGTCGCCTTTCCGACCGAAACCGTTTACGGCCTGGGCGCCGATGCCGCGAATGCGGAAGCGGTCGGCCGCATCTTTGCGGCCAAGGGACGCCCGGCGGATCATCCGTTGATCGTGCATATCAACGGCGCCGGCCGCCTGGACGACTGGGCCGAGTTCGTACCCGAGGCTGCCCGGCGCCTGGCCGAACGTTTCTGGCCCGGCCCGCTGGCGATCATTCTGAAAAAGCGGCCGCACGTGCCCGATGCGGTGACCGGCGGCCAGCCGACCGTCGGCCTGCGCGTGCCGGGCCATCCGGTCGCGCTGCGCCTGCTCGAAAAATTCGGCGGCGGCATTGCCGCTCCTTCCGCGAACCGTTTTTGCCGGATCAGTCCGACCACGGCCCGGCATGTCGAAGAAGAACTCGGCAATAGCGTCGATCTGATTCTCGACGGCGGCCCGTGCAAGGTCGGCGTCGAATCGACGATCGTCGACCTGAGCGGCGCCCGGCCGCGGCTGCTGCGGCCCGGTCGTATCAGCCGGGTTCAGATCGAAGAAGTGCTGGGAGTCGGCCTTGAGCTTGCCGCGAAAGCCGGGTCGCTCAATGTCCGTGCGCCCGGACTGATGGCGGTGCATTACGCACCCAGCACCACCGCGCTGTTATGCCCCAGCGGGGATATCTGGGAAACGCTGAGGCAACTGATTGCCCAAGGCCGCCGGGTCGGCCTGATCGCTTACCACCGCGCCGTGCTTCCTCCCGGTTTGGCCCATACCCTGCACATGCCTGCGGAAGCGTACGATTACGCCCAAGCGCTTTATGCCGCCCTGCGCGAAACGGATAATCTTGGCCTCGACATGATCGTAATCGAACAGCCTCCCGAAAGCGAGGCCTGGCATGCGGTGAACGACCGGCTGCGCAAGGCAACCGTGCCCGCCGGTTCGGCGATTCCCGGCTCGTAAGCCCGGTAAGCTCAAATTCCAAATAAGGTACGCGGAGCGTACCCTGCTCCAGGTCTTTCAATCTTCAGTATGGCCGACAATGTTTTCAATTTAGAAGCGGCGCTCGCCTTCGACCGCGGCCACATCTGGCACCCGTATACTTCGATGACTGCACCGGATCCGGTGTATCCGGTCGTCTCGGCGGACGGCGTCATGCTGAAACTGGCTGACGGGCGGGAACTGATCGACGGAATGTCGTCCTGGTGGGCGGCGATCCACGGCTACAACCACCCCCGCCTGAACGAAGCCGCCATCGAACAGCTCGGCAAAATGGCGCACGTGATGTTCGGCGGGCTGACTCACCCGGCCGCGATCGGGCTGGTCGAACGCCTGCTGGCCATTTGCCCGCGGGGGCTGGACAAGGTATTCTTCTGCGATTCGGGTTCGGTCAGCGTCGAGGTGGCGTTGAAAATGGCGCTGCAATACTGGCAGGCGCAGGGCAGGACCGAAAAACACCGCTTCATCGCGCTTAGCGGCGGCTATCACGGCGATACCTTCGGCGCGATGTCGGTCTGCGATCCGGTCACCGGGATGCATCACCTTTTCCGCTCGGTGCTGCCGAAACACTTTTTCGCTCCGCGTCCCGGCTGCCGTTTCGATCAAACCTGGAACCCCTGCGATGTGGAAGGCTTGGAAAAACTCTTCCAGGAACATGCCGGCGATTGCGCCGCGCTGATCCTCGAACCGGTCGTACAGGGTGCCGGCGGCATGTGGTTCTACCATCCCGACTATTTGAAGGCCGCGCGCGATCTCTGCGACCGCTACGATGTGCTGCTGATTGCGGATGAAATCGCGACCGGCTTCGGCCGCACCGGACGCCTCTTCGCCTGCGGGCATGCGGGCATCGCCCCCGACATCCTGTGCGTCGGCAAAGCCCTGACCGGCGGCTATCTGAGCCTGGCGGCGACCTTGTGCACGGCGGACATCGCCGAAACGATCTCGCACGGCGACGCCGGCTGCTTCATGCACGGCCCGACTTTCATGGGCAATCCCCTGGCCTGCAGCATCGCCGCGGCCAGCATCGACCTGCTGCTCGCTTCCGACTGGCAAAGCCGCATCGGCCGCATCGAATCCGGACTGAAAGAAGGCCTAACTCCATGCAGCGATTTGCCGGGAGTGGCCGACGTCAGAGTGCTCGGCGCGATCGGCGTGGTCGAAATGGCCGCGCCGGTCCCGTGCGCGGCCGTGCAGAAGCGGCTGATGGAACGCGGCGTCTGGCTCAGGCCTTTCGGCCGCCTGATCTATACGATGCCGCCTTACCTCATCAATGATGCCGAACTCGGCCATCTGGCCGGGGAGATATTTGCTGTGATCGAACAATTGGCGAAAATTGGCATTTGACGGCAATCACCCCTTACCTATCCCTCAAAGCGGCATAATTTTTTGCCGTTCTCGGTGCTGGTTCACTTCCACCGTCACATGAACCAATTCCGTATGGATGCCTAACAGTTTCCTGAAGTCGTCCGGCGTCGCCTCTTCTTGAACGGCAAGCGACAGGATGCAGGCGTACTTGCCTTTCCCGACACGCCAGACGTGCAGATCGGTAATTTCAGCCTTGACGGGGCTTGTCCCGATAACCTCGTGGATTTCGGCCACCACAGGCGCATCCATTTCAGCATCGAGCAGTACGCGTCCGGTGTCATGCAGCAATCCATACGCCCATATAATAATGAGAGCGGCCCCCACCATGCCCATTACCGGGTCGAGCCAATTCGCTCCCCAACGTTTGCCGCCAAACAACGCCAGCATAGCGAGCATCGAGGTCGCCGCGTCGGACAGGACATGTACATAAGCCGCACGCAGATTCAAGTCGTGATGAGGGTGAGCGTGATCTTCGTGCTCATGGCGATGGCCGTGATCGTGATGATGGGTATGACCATCTTTCAGCAGCCATGCACAAACCAGGTTGACCAATAAACCAACCCCGGCAATCGCGATGGCTTGATCGTAGTGAATCGGCGTCGGGGCGACGAGGCGTTCAATCGACTGGTAGAGCATCAGCCCGGCGACGCCTACGAGGCAAATGGCGCTGGTGTACCCGCCCAGCACTTCGATTTTCCACGTACCGAAGGCAAAGCGCTTATCGCGGGCAAAGCGTCGTGCCGCCCCGTAAGCCAGCACCGAGAGACCCAGCGCCAAGGCATGCGAACTCATGTGCCAACCGTCGGCCAGCAGCGCCATCGAGTTGAAGGTCCATCCCCCGGCGATCTCGGCAGCCATCATGACAGAGGTCAATACGAGAGCCCCGCGTGTGTTCCTCTCGGCCAGCGGATTGCCCTCGTCGAAGACGTGGGTGTGGCGCCAGGCATCAACAGAAGCGGAAATTGGCATTTGACAGTACCTTTTGTCTAAATTCGATATACTATACTCCAGTATATTTTATTGCCAAGCAAAAAGGCCGCCATGCCCCATACCATCAAAGGTAAGAAACCCTTGTTGACCCGCGTTCGACGCATTAAGGGCCAGGCCGAGGCGCTGGAAAGGGCACTGGAACAGGAGACGGAATGTTCGGCAGTGCTGCAGCAGATCGCCGCGATCCGGGGTGCCGTGAACGGATTGATGGCCGAGGTGCTGGAAGGGCACATCCGCGAACACCTTGGCGCGGATGACTTACCTCCGAAGCAGCGGAGCGAGGATGTGGAACAGGTGGTTGCCGTGCTGCGTTCCTACCTCAGGTAAGGCTTAACGCACGATTTTTCCGGACTCCGTGGCCCCCCGTGCGAAACGGCTGACCGTTCGGCTTCCGGCCAGCCTGAATCAAACCGGAACCTGGCCTGACTTCAACGCTTCCAGCATTTTCTCTTTAGGCAAATAAATTGTGAAAAGGCAATCTTGTGCGGGGTGATTCTATCGATCTTCAATAAATGCTGAATTTGCATAACCCCGTCGAGTCTTGATTGACGACCCGTAAAGCTCGTGCAAATCCCTACTTTGATTCTTAATGTAGCCGTATCGAAGCTTTGTTGTTTCCTCCGTCCAGGTTGATCAGCAATGCCCTAGCCAAACGCTCCGGATCGGAAGTTGTAATTAGAACCAGGCGGCTGCGTCTATCCTGGTTCGGACGTTCCGGCAAGGGCGCTGGTGGGTACAAGTGACCGGCGACGGCATGCACCGCTGAGGGTGTAGAGCACTCGGGGAAATAAACCACCCCTTTGATTCGAACTAAATCGTCGGGATGGTTTATCAACAAGGTTTGTAAAACGGTGTTTAGATGCGGCCAGCTTGGCGCGTGTTCCAGATAGAGCGATACGCTGCGGAAGCCATGTTCCGGCAAGGCATTGCCATCGGGAATACGCCTGAAAGCGGGGGGGACGTAGCAATGCAAAGCGGAGACTTCAAATAGGTCTAGCGCAGCCGTCAGCGTTGGAATTGCCGGTGCCTGAATGTTCAGGTATTCAATCAGTTCCGCCTGTTCGTTCGAATCGGCCAGATCGGCGTGAGTCAGTAGCAACAGATCGGCCCAGGCCATTTGCGCACGGGCTTCGGCGTGACGTTCCAGTTGGGCAATGGCTGACGGAATCGCCAGCGTGGTAATGATTTGTTGCAAATGGTAGCGTTTGGACAACCAGGGTTCGCGCAGCAGCGTGTCCAATATGGGTTCCGGGCTGGCGACACCGCTGGTCTCGATAATGATGCGTTCGAAAGGCTTGGTTGCGGCATTATTCCAAGCCATCCACAAGTTCTTCAAAGTCGGCGCCAACGCGCCCTTGATCTGGCAACACAAGCAACCGCCCGATAGTACCGCCATCGGAATGTCCCGACTTTGCAGCAAATCCTGATCGATCGGCGTGGCGCCGAACTCGTTGATCAGCACCGCCGTCTTCACGCCGTCCGTCAACAAGCGGTTCAGCAACGTGGTCTTGCCGCTACCCAGAAAGCCGGTCAGAACGATGACCGGGATTTTGTTTGGAATCATCGATATCTCGAAAATGTTGCTGTGAAACACGCCAAGGCACCAGCAAAATATAACTTGTACACTTTATCCCCGTATCTAAACGTCGGCATCGACATGGCAGGCCATCAACGCTTTTAGTATCTGCTGCTTGGGTAAATTGCGGCCGATGAACACCAGTTGAGTTTCACGCTCTTCCTTCTCGGCCCACGGCAGACCTTGACTGTCGCCCATCAGCATATGCACTCCCTGAAACAGGATTTTGTTTGGACTGCCGGCAAGATTGAGTATGCCTTTGTAGCGCAATAAATCCTTGCCGAAGGCGCCGATAATGATGTCCAGAAAGTGCATGAAGCGAGCCGAGTCCAAAGGTTGTTTCGAACGGTACACCATTGAACTGATGTCATCGTCATGTTCATGGCTGACGTCCTGCAAAAAATCCGGTTCTATTTTCAGAATGTCTTCGAGGTTGAAACCGCCTATATCCAGAATATCCGGTAATTCGGTTTCACCGAAATGTACGCGTTTGATCGGTGCCCTGGGGTTCATGGCGTGCAATCGGCTTTCCAGTTCGGCGATGATTTCCGGTTCCGCAAGGTCGGTTTTGGACAACAAAATGCGATCGGCAAAACCCACTTGTTCCTGCGCTTCATGGTGATCGGCCAGTTGCCGGTGAGCATGGACGGCATCGACCACGGTAATGACAGCATCCAGTTGATAATATTCGGCGATGTCCTGATCGACGAAAAAAGTCTGCGCCACGGGCGCCGGATCGGCCAGACCGGTGGTTTCGATGATCACCCGTTCGAAGCCGGCCTCACCGTTCTCCCTGCGCTCCGACAATTCACCGAGAATACGCACCAGATCACCGCGCACGGTACAGCAGATGCAACCATTGTTCATTTCAACGATTTGCTCGTCGGCTTGTACCAGCAGTTCGTTGTCGATGCCGGTTTCGCCGAATTCGTTTTCGATCACGGCAATGCGTTTGCCGTGGTGTTCGGTCAGAATGCGGTTCAGCAGCGTGGTTTTACCGGCGCCGAGAAAGCCGGTCAAAATGGTGACCGGTACCGGGTAGTTGAGTTTTGGGCTTGCGTTCATCTTGAATCTCCTGAAGGAACAGGGGTTAGCGTTGGCTGGACAGCGATTCGCTATCCGGCTGTGGCGCACTGATCACCACGACTTGTTCGCCGCGCACGGCGTGATAAAAACAACTGGAACGCCGGGTATGGCAGGCTGGCCCCTGTTGATCGACCAGCAACAGCAGCGTATCGCCGTCGCAATCGATGCGCAGTTCCTTGAGAGTTTGATGATGGCCGGAGGTCTCGCCTTTTCGCCATAGCCTCCGCCGTGAGCGCGACCAGTAACAAACCCGGCCGGTACTCAATGTTTCCAGGATAGCCTCGCGGTTCATCCAGGCCAGCATCAATACCTCGCCGCTATCGGATTGTTGCGCAATGGCCGGCAACAGGCCGTCGGCGTTGAAGGGTAATTCAGCCAATACGGCGTCCCAGGACAGGCTGTCCCCAACGGCCAGGGTTTCCGCATGCTTGAACAGCTTCATTTCACCCGCTCGATCAGCGCATAAGCCGAGTGGTTGTGAATCGATTCGAAGTTTTCCGATTCCACCGTGTAGGCGCCAATACGCGGATCGGCGTCCAAACGGGCCGCAACGTCGCGCACCATGTCCTCGACGAATTTCGGATGGTCGTAAGCATATTCGGTGACGTATTTTTCGTCCGGCCGCTTCAACAGGCCATAAACCGGCGACGAGGCTTCGGACTCGACCAGCGCGATCAATTCTTCCAACCAGATGAATTCCCGCGTGCCGGCCGTCACGGTGACGTGCGAGCGCTGGTTGTGAGCGCCGCGCTCGGAGATTTCCTTGGAGCACGGGCACAAGCTGGTCACCGGCACGACGATCTTGACCTTGGTGCGACAACCTTGCGCGTCGATTTCGCCGATGAAGCTGACCTGATAATCCAACAGGCTACGCACGCCGCTCACCGGCGCGGCTTTTTCGATAAAGTACGGAAAACGCATGTCGATGTAGCCGGATTCGGCTTCCAGCCGCGCCAACATTTCTTGCAGCATGGTCGAGAACGAGGCGATGCTGATCTCCCGGTCATGGCTATTCAAAATTTCCACGAAGCGCGACATGTGGGTGCCCTTGAAGTCGTGCGGCAAATTCACGTACATGTCGAAACGGGCGACGGTGTGTTGTTCGCCGCCGCTTTTATCCCGCACCCGCACCGGATGCAGGATGTCCTTGATGCCGACCTTGTCGATCGCAATGCGGCGGGTATCCGTACGGCCCTGGATGTCTTCGATGGTGCAGGTTTTCATGCGGCGACCTCGGTGTAACGGACGCAGGCGGTGTCGGTTTCCCATAGCGTCACGGCATTGACTTTGACATGCGTGCTGTTCAGGGCGGCCGACAACTGGCGGAAAAACCAGGCCGCCAAGTTTTCGGCGGTGGGGTTGATGCGGTCGAAGGGTTCGATGTCGTTGAGAAAACGGTGATCCAGGCTATCGGCCAATTGCCGGGTTGCCGCCTTGATGGCTTTGAAATCGATGGCAATGCCGATGTCATTCAGTACCCTGGCTTGTACTTCGGTTTCGACTTTCCAGTTATGCCCATGCAGACGGCGGCAATCGCCGGGATAATCGCGCAAGGCATGCGCCGAGCAAAATTGGGCGTGGACTTTCAGGGTATAGAGGCCGCAGGTTGGCTGGGTTTGTACAGAGCGAGTCATGGGTTTTCGAGGTGGCCTGTTTGTTTACCGGATAGGGATGAAAGGTATTGGTTTTGTAGGGCCAGTTCGGCCACGGCTTGCGCCAACAGCAGAGTTTGTTGACGCCCCCCGTGCAACCAGCGCAGCGTGACTTGGCCGTCTTGCATCTCCCGTTGGCCGACCACGATCAACAGCGGTACTTTAGCCACACTGTGTTCGCGGATCTTGTAGCCGATTTTTTCGTTGCGTAAATCGCTTTCCACCGTCAAACCGGCGTGGCTTAAGCGGTCGGCGACGGCCAGCGCATAGGCTTCGGTTGGTTCGCTGATGGGCGCAACCACAATTTGCAGCGGCACCAGCCAGAACGGCAGCCAGCCGGCGTAATGCTCCAGCAAAATGCCGGTAAAGCGCTCCAGCGAACCGAACAAGGCCCGATGCAGCATCACCGGGGTTTGCTTGTTGCCGTCGGCGTCGATATAGCTGGCTCCCAAGCGGCCCGGCAGATTCAAATCGACTTGCAAGGTACCGCATTGCCAATCGCGCCCCACCGCATCGCGCAGTACGAATTCCAGTTTCGGCCCGTAAAATGCGCCCTCGCCGGGGTTATGCGTGTACGGTAGACCGCTGGCTTGCATGGCTTGAATCAAGGCCTGTTCGGCCTGATCCCAAACCGCGTCGCTGCCGACCCGCTGTAGCGGGCGGTCGGAGAATTTGATGCGAATGTCATGAAAACCGAAGTCGCGATAGATGCTTAAAATCAGCTCGCAGATGGCCAGGCTTTCCTGGGTAATCTGCTGCTCGCTGCAAAAGACATGGGCGTCGTCCTGGGTGAAGGAACGCACCCGCATCAAGCCGTGCAAGGCGCCGGAAGGTTCATAACGATGCACCTTGCCGAACTCCGCCAACCGTAGCGGCAATTGCCGATAACTACGCAACCCCTGTTTGAATACCTGTACGCCGCCGGGACAGTTCATCGGCTTGAGCGCGAAAACCCGCTCATCCGGGGTTCGGGTGGTAAACATGTGTTCACCGAATTTTTCCCAATGGCCGGAGGCCTGCCACAGGCCAATGTCCATCACATCCGGGGTGTTGATTTCCTGATAGCCTGCCGCCGTTTGCCGTTGCCGCAAGTAATCGATCAAGCGCTGGAACAAACGCCAACCTTTGGGATGCCAAAATACCGAGCCGGGCGCCTGCTCCTGGAAATGAAACAAATCCATGTCCCGCCCCAGACGGCGATGATCGCGCAGTTCCGCTTCCTCCAGTTGTTTGAGATGGCTATCCAGCTCGGTTTGCGTCGGCCACACCGTACCGTAGATACGTTGCAGCATGGGCTGGCAGTGGTCGCCGCGCCAATAGGCGCCTGCCAGCTTGAGCAATTTGAAGGCGAGTCCGATTTGCCCGGTATCCTCGCCGTGCGGGCCACGACAGAGGTCGGTGAATTCGCCTTGCCGATAGACGCTGATGGTTTCGCCTTCCGGGATCGTGGCCAGCAACGCTTGTTTAAAGCGTTCGCCTGCCGCGGCGAAAAAAGCATCGGCTTGGGCACGGCTCCATGCTTCCCGCCGAATGGGTTCGCGGCGGCCAACGATCTCGCGCATGCGCTGTTCGATCGCCGGCAGTTCGTCGGCCGTCAACGGCCGCGGAAACGCAAAATCATAATAAAAGCCCTGTTCGATGGCCGGGCCGATGGCGACTTGCGCGGCCGGATACAATTCCTTGACGGCTTGCGCCAACAGGTGGGCGCAGTCGTGGCGTAAGGTTTCCAGGTCGGTTTCGATGGCGGATTGATTGGCTTGCATGGCGAAAATTAAAGCGCTGCGATGTGACGAAAACGCGGCTGTTTGAGGCCATCGAAATCGGCGTCGTTGACCCCGTATTGGCTGAGTTTCAAACTGTAAAAAAGGTCGAAATGCTGCTTGACGGTGCGGGTGATGCCGGCGTCGTAAACCGGGGTGACGGTTTGCGCCAAGCCGGCTGGGCGCTCGATCACGACGCCGTCCTGCACCACCAGCCGGCCGTTTTTGAACAGCAACGCGACGTCGGCAAACATGGCCCGGTAATCGATACGAGTGCCGGCGCTTTGGCCGGATCGCTTACGCGGATCGTAAACGGCGATGTCGGCCACGGCGCCGGGAGCGAGATGGCCACGGTCGTCGAGGCCCAGCAGTTTGGCGGCAGAGGAACGGGTCATCGTGGCAATTTCATCTAAAGTCAATTCGCGTTTCAGACCCGGCAATAGGGTGAGCGCCAACGCTTCCTGATTTAGCCGCGCCATGCATTCCTGCCGATAGTCGGCGTCCATCAGCAGCCGCAGCAGTTCCGGGTAGGCCGTGAATGGTGCGCCATTGGGGTGATCGGTGGTGAAAAACAGTCGTTCCGGTGCTTCGGCCAGCAAAAACAGTTCCAAACCAATTGCCCATTGCAGCGTGTTGACGAAGCTGGCCTCGCGGTAGCGGTACGGCACCACGCCGCCCGAGCCTTCGGTTTCGGCGTCCCAGATCACGTATTTACCGGGGCTGGCATCGCTGTGGCGGCTGTATTGGGCGATCACGTCGCCGGAGATGGTGACGGTCTGGCCGAACAAGACCTGGCCGACGTCCATGGTGATGTTGGGATGGCGGTTGAAGGCTTCCAGCAGCTTGGCCGCCGCCGAGGAAAAACCTTTGGCGCCTTCGCTGCCATAGGCGTAAAACTGCACGTGGGCCAGATGCATCGGCAGGCCTTGCGCGGCGTCCATCGTCGCGACGAGGGTCTCGACATTGCCCGGAATGCCGAGATTGTTGCAATGCACGTGCACCGGATGCGGCACGCCGAGCTGATAAACGGCGGTTTGCAAGGTTTGCAGGATTTGCCGGGAACTGAGGCCGTAATCCGGCACCACGTCGTCCAGGCCGAATTGGCGGGCATTCGACTTGAAAGCATTGGCACCGCCGGCATTGATGACTTTCAAACCCAGGGCACGCGTGGCGTTCAGGGTCCAGGCCACGTAATCGTTGACTTGGTTTTGGCCGGCCTTCGCCCGCATCAATCTCAACAACAAATCGTCGTTGCCCAGAATCGCCAGCGCGGCGGTGTCGATGATCGGGATGTCGGCCATTTGCAGATGCACGTCCAGCGCGTTGACCGGCAGCATCGCCGGCTCGACCACGGTGGTATAGCCCATGCGCGCATAGCGGTAGCCGGTGTCGGTTGTCGACCATTTGGCTGTGGTAAACGACTGATTTAAACGCCGGGCCATATGGTTGCGGTGCTGCTCGGGCAATAACAACCGGGCGGTGTTGACGTTGCCGCCGGCGATGTGGCTGTGGATGTCGATGCCGCCGGCCATCACGATCAGGCCGGTCAAGTCGTACACTGCGTCGAAACGGGCTGCCGGGCCGGGATCGGCGACGATGATACCGTCTTGAATGAACAGGTCGTGCGTTTCGCCATGTAAATTTTGGGTCGGATCGTAAATGGAACCGTTATGCAGTTTGATGCGCATGAGATCGTAGATTATGGAATCGGCTTACAACATATCCAAGGTCAGCAGCAACCGGCGCGGTTGCGCGTCAGCCGGCATCGGCGAGCGGTGCGCCAAGCCGCGGCCCTCATTGCCCTCCCAATGTTCGCCTTTCATCAAGCCCACCGCAAAGACCGGCATTTGCTTAATCGCGGCCGGATCGGTCATCAGGCCGGATTGGGCGTCGGGTTGACCGCCACTGCCCATGCCCAGCTTGGAACGGTCCAGCGCATTTTCGGGCAGCCATTCGGTGCCGCTGCCGCCGTAGCTGCAAATCATCCTGGCGGCGACCGAATCGACATGAAAACGCGGGCACATCGCCTTGTCCAGCGTGCGCAGCCGCAAACCGGCTTCGCGCCGGCCGAACAATTCGCAGAAAGCGCCGGCCAATAACGCAATATCGGCTGTCCAGGATTGGTAACCGGGAATTCCTGCGGCCTCCGGCCAGATCAGGGAAAAATCGAAACACCGGGGATCGACCGGCCGGCTGGTTTCGAGACGGATGTTAGCGTCGAGCGCAGTATGGGCGAAAACTTCGATGTCTTCCGGCAACGGTCGTCGGATCAAGCACAGATTGACGTCATCCTCATAGATACGCGCCAAATCGGCCATGCAATCGGACACGACAGTCTTGGGCGTCGGCCGGCGTTTGACGGGATGATACGGGCCATTCAGCAAGTGCGGCGATAGGTCGGGTTGCGCAAAGGGCACACGGGCAAACATGGTGGACTCCTTAAGGGCTTAACAGGGTGTGTTCGAATGAAACGATCGCTTGCATAAAACCGATGCCAAGGGCGAATGCAGCGCTCTGGCCGCCCAGGTGGCGAAAGCTGGAACGCTCGTGCAGAACAGGGATCAGGTCGGACGCGGCGATATAGATAAAACCGCCGGCGGCAATCGGCAGCAGCACGATCAGCGAGGATTCCGCGGCCTGACTGAGCAGCAACGTGAACAGCGCGCCGGGCAGGACGCTCAGCGAGCAATAAAAGTTGTACAGCACCGCTTGCCGGGGCCGGTAACCGCCGCGCAGCAACGCGCCGACGTCTCCGAGTTCCTGCGGCACTTCGTGCGCGATGATCGCCACAGTCGTCGTCAGGCCGACCAGGGGATCGGCCAGAAAGCTGCCGGCAATCAGGATGCCGTCGACGAAGTTATGGATCGCGTCGCCGATCAAATTCATTTTCGCCAAGGGTAGAATCTCGCTGCTGCTTGGCTGGGTATCGACGTTGTGGTCGTGGCGCCAGCGCACCAGTTTTTCCAGTACGAAAAAGCCGAATACGCCAACCAACACGGTCAGACACACGTTGCTGACCGAGCCGCGGCGCGCGACGGCGTCCGGGATCACATGGATGAAGGCGTCACCGAGCAGAACACCGACCGCCAATGCCACCAGAAACGGCACCATGCGCTTCAAAGTGTCAGGGGGCAGCCACAGTGCGAAGGCGCTGGACAGCGAACATAAGCTCACGGCCAGGCAGGCGGCGATCGTCGGCAAGGCGACATTCATATCCGTTGTGTCTCTTGTGTTTGGAGGGAACGGTAGGCGTGGTGCGAGCTGTAGATGAAATTGGCCAGCCGCTTCGGCAACACATAGGAGACGAGGTGGACCAGCATCAAGCCCAGCACGGCCGCAAATAAGAAGGACAGCGCGCGCTTGTGGGTTTTGTCGTCCAGCAACGGGATGACGATACCCAGGATAATCAGCACTTCGCCGCCAATCAGGTGCAGATAGGTATCGACGTCAACCATTGCCGAACCATTGCGGAAAATCATCCCGATAGCCGCGCCAAACGGCCGGGCCGGCCGCTAGTTCAGCATCGGTCAGCAGGCAAACATCCAGTTCGCGGCGAACTTGATCGGCATCGACGTTCTGGCCGATAAATACCAGCTCCTGCCGGCAATCGCCATAGGGTTCCAGCCACTGCGCGCGAATATCCGCCAAATACGCCTCGGGCCATTCCTCCTTCGGCACCGACGCCCACCAACGTCCGGCCAAACCGTGGTGCATGATGCCGCCGGCCTGCGACCAGTTGCCGGCATGTTCCGGGCGTGAGGCCAGCCAGAAAAACCCTTTGGAGCGCAGCAGTGTACCGTTGTCCCATTCGCCTTCGTGCAGGAGCCGGTAAAAACGTTCCGGATGAAACGGCCGGCGCGCGCTGTAAACGAAACTGCCGATGCCGTACTCCTCGGTCTCCGGCGTATGTTCGCCGCGCAATTCCTTCAGCCAGCCCGGTGCTTGCTCGGCTTTTTCGAAATCGAACAAGCCAGTGCTCAGGACCTTTGCCAAGTCGACTTGGCCCATCACCATCGGGATGATGTCTGTCTCCGGATTCAGGCTGCGTAAGATCGCCTTCAGATTGGCGAGTTCGTCCATGCTGACCAGGTCGATCTTGGAAATTAAAATGACATTGGCGAATTCGATCTGGTCGACCAGCAGGTCGGCGATGTTCCGCTCGTCCTCCTCCCCCCCCAATGCCTCGCCCGCTTCCTTCAGACTCAAGGCTTCCTGATAATTGTGCAGGAAATTGACCGCATCGACCACGGTAACGAGAGTATCCAATCGAGCTACGTCGGACAGGCTGACCCCGTGCTCGTCGCGGAAAGTAAAGGTTTCGGCGATCGGCAGCGGTTCGGCAATGCCGGTGGATTCGATGACCAGATAATCGAAGCGGCCTTCCCTGGCCAGATTGCCGACCTCGGCCAGCAAGTCCTCGCGCAGGGTGCAGCAGATACACCCGTTGCTCATTTCGACCAGTTTTTCCTGGCCGCGATTCAGTTGCACCTCGTTTTTGACCAGCGCGGCGTCGATATTGACTTCGCTCATGTCGTTGACGATCACCGCCACCCGGCGGTTCTCCCGGTTGCCGAGGATGTGGTTCAGCAAAGTAGTCTTGCCCGCGCCCAGGAAACCGGACAGCACCGTCACGGGGAGTTTGTCGGTATGCGTGTGATTCGAGTCGATCATTGTAATGTTATATTATAACAATTGTACATTCAAAAAAAGGCGCGGTTCGAGGCGCGCCCGGTCGAAATGATGCCGATCAATAACTCAAACGGAATCCGATCTCCGCGCCCCGTCCCGCTTCCGGCGCGAAATTGCGCAGGTACGAGGTCGAATTGCGGATGTTCTGATCGAGCAGGTTGCTGCCTTTCGCAAACAGCAGCAGCTTGGCGTCCTTGTAAGCCTTCAGTTGATAGTTGACTCCGACGTTGAGCAGGAAATAGCCGGCGGTGGACGTTTCGAAGTCGCCGGCATGCGGCTGGTCGTCCGCGCGCGTGAAGCGCAAATAACTGGCCAGCTTTTCCCGGTTGTAGTCCAACTGCAGTCCGTAACGCAACGGCGGCATGCGCGGCACGTCGCCGCCGTTCACGAATTCGCCGCGCGTGTAATCGCTGAACAAGGTCAACTCCACTAGACCGTTGCGGTTTTCCATCAGCGGGAAAATCAGTTTCGCTTCGTAGCCTTTGAAGATGGCGTCAGATTGGTTGCTGAGCACCATCGGTTTGCAATCCACGGCACAAGGGTTGCCGTCTTCGTCGACGAATTCGCCTGTGCGGGCTTGATAAATGTAATCGCTGGCCCAGTTGTGGAATAAATCCAGTTCCGCTCGCATCCAGTCATTTCGGAAACGGTAGCCCAAGTCCAGGTTGTAGGATGTCTCCTCTTTCAGGCTTAAACTGCCTCGCTCGTAGCTGCGGGTAGCATCGTGGTATCCGTCGGACAACAATTCCTGCACGTTGGGCGCGCGCGACGAACGCGTAATCGCCAGATTCAGGCTGTTGCGTTTATCGATTTTCCACAGCGCCGAAGCCGAGGCGCTGACCGGCGTATAGCTCAGACTGTCATGACCGTCAGGACGGACGTCGGTTTGCTCGACTCGCACGCCGAACTGGTAAGTCAACGGGCCTGCCTCAAACGTTTCGACACCGAATACACCATAACTGCTGATGTCCGAGCGCGGCACGATACTTTCGCCAGTCAGTTTTTCCGTAGCATGGAAATCACTGGACTGCGCTTGAAATCCAACCGTACCGCGCAAGGGTCCAATGTCGTTATGGTCCAGCTCCAGGCGGCCTTCGTAGGTCTTGTTGGTGAAAAACGCCCCCGGCTCGCCGTTGGCGATTTCGGTATGCTGGTAATCGGTATAACCCAAGCGGCTACGCACGCTTTTAACGAACGGCAACGGGTTGGCCAACTCGCTTTTGAAGTCGTATTTGTTCTGGCGCATTGCGATCCGCACGGTCTCTTCGCCGGTGCCGTCCGGCGCGATGCCGTAGTTGTTATTGATATTGTTGATCGAGGCGCCGGCAAAGCCGTTGTCGCCAATCCACGACAAACCGGCGGAACCGCTAATGGCTTCGGCGCCGGTGTTATTCAAATAGCCTTTCGGATTGTCGACTACATCCAGCGATGGATCGGTAATTGCCACTTTGGCGGTATCGATGCCGCTGCCGCCAATGTCCAGATTGTTGCGGTGGCGGTAGAAGCCGTCCACATGGTAGGCAAGATGATCTTTGCTGCCTTCGACTTTCATCACCGTGCTGGTTTCGTCGCTGGTCGAGTCGAAGCGTTGTTCCAAGGCTGCATTCAGGGCTTTGTCGAAGGCTCGGCCCGGAATCCGATTGTCGATCACGTTGACCACACCGCCGATCGCGCCGCTGCCGTACAATAGCGTGGCCGGCCCGCGCAACACTTCGATCCGTTCGGCCAGCAACGGTTCGACGCTGGTGGCGTGGTCGGGGCTGATCGCGGATGCATCGTTGCTGCCGATGCCGTTATTCAAGACTCGCACCCTGGGACCGGCTTGGCCGCGAATCACCGGCGTGCCGACGCCCGGCCCGAACGACTGGCTGGTGATGCCCAATTCGTTTTTCAGCGTTTCGCCGATGCTGTGGCCGGTCTTCATGCGCAATTCTTCGTCGCTCAAGACGGTAACCGGCATTGCGCTGTCGGAGAGTTTCAACTGCAGCGGCGAGGTAACAATGATCGGATCCAGTTCAACGGCCGGTTGCTGTTCCGCTTGCACGGGCAAAGCAAGACTGCCGGATGCGGCAAGTAAAATTAGTAGCTTATGTTTCGGCATCATATTTAATATGAATGTTATATCATTACATTTTTCAAACGAAAAAATGAGGAGCAGAATTAGCGAACGGAGGCGCATTTGACGCAAAGACCGTGAATTTCAACCGCCTGATATTGGTGCACGAAGCCCGCTTGCCGCAACTCTTGGACGATCGCATCCATCACGCGCTCCGCGGTTCTTTCTTCAACTTCGTGGCATTGCGTGCAGGTCAACAGCAATTGCTCGTGCTTGCGATCGGCATGGCTGCAGCCGATATAAGCATTCAAACTTTCCACTTTATGGATCAAGCCTTGTTCCAGCAAAAAATCCAAGGCGCGGTAAACGGTGGTAGGCTTGGCGCTACTCGAATTCAGCTTTACTTTATCCAGCAAATCATAGGCTTTTACGGCGCGATGACTTTCCCATATCAGCTCCAGTATTTGCTTTCGAATTTCCGTAAAACGGACTCCTCGCTGCTGGCAAAGCAGCGAGGCCGTCCGAATGGCGGATTGACGACAATCATGATGATCATGATTGGGTAAACGTTGCATCGAAGAGAGTGCCGAAGTAGAGAGAGTATTTACAGTTGTCATGATGATCGATAATGCCATGAATTATGTTATAATATAACATCACATACAAAAGCAAGACAAGCTCGTTTTTAATCAACGGATAATCCCATCGCAATAGAAGACTGGCGATGTCTTCTATTGCGATGGGCCAGACGTTCGGATTGTTGGCTAATGGCGAAAAATGGCCGTTTCACATGGGGCAGAATTTCCCTATCGTTTTCGCACGAAACGTCAAAGCCATTAGGGTTTGTTCGAAGCATGAATCGAGCGAATGCCCCTTCTCGCATTTCATTTGAGCGATCGTACGCGTTTTCCCGGCTATTTCTATGAATCCAAGAAACGCTGCCGGGCGCGAACCGGCTGGACCCTCTTCCAGAACCCGCATGTAGCGGCGCTATGGTCGAAAAATTCAGCTTCGCATCATTCAAGGACCCGTTACCCCGACCGGCATGAACATACTTCCGTCAAACCTGGACTAAAATAATAGTCTTGCAGGATTTTTGAAAAATTATCGTTTCCGGTATTCGATTAATCACAACTACGCAGAAGGCAAACCATAATGGCTACAGTATTGGTAACGGGCGCAAGCCGCGGTCTGGGATTGGAATTTTGTAAACAATACGCGGCGGAAGGCTGGGAGGTATTGGCCTGTTGCCGGCAACCGGAAAAGGCCGATAAACTGGCCGGCATCGCGAATGTGCGGCTGCTGTCCCTGGATGTGGCCGATTTTGCCCGGATAGACAGTCTGGCAAAGGAAATCAGGGAGACTCCGATCGATGTACTGATCAACAATGCGGGCATCTACGGCGATATTTCCGGCCACGGCTTCGGGCAACTGGACTATGCGGCCTGGGCCAAAACCTTGCTGATCAATACGCAGGCGCCGGTCAAAATGGCCGAAGCCTTTCTGCCGCATCTGCAGCGCGGCAAGCTGAAAAGGCTCGTGACGGTCAGCAGCCAGATGGCCAGTATCGCCGACAACGGCAGCGGCGGCAGCATTCTGTACCGGACCAGCAAGGCCGCCCTGAATGCCGGGATGAAGAGCCTATCGATCGATTTGAAAGACCTCGGCATCGGGGTACTCATTCTGCATCCGGGCTGGGTCAAGACCGACATGGGCGGGCCCAACGCGCTGATCGACGCGGAACTGAGCGTGAGCGGAATGCGTCGGGTCATTGCGGATTCGACGCTTCGGGACAGCGGCAGTTTCTTGAAATACGACGGCTCGATTCTGCCTTGGTAATGCCGGGAATGGTGAGGTACGGCTCATTCCGGTATTCGGCGGAAATATAAGTCTCGTTTGAAGCCAGGAACATTCGCTGTCATGGCCGTGTCATAAAGTTAACTTATACTTGACTTGTATTATTATCAATCGATAAGGTCGCGTCATGATACGAAAATTAACCCCATCCAAGAGCAAAGCGTCTTCGGCCTCCGTATGGCGGGATTTCGATGAAATCAGCGAAAGCTTCGACTTGGCCCTGAGCCCGGAAGTGATCGGCTGGTTCCGCGAGCAAAACGGCAATGTTCAGGCCCGCAAGCGCGCGGTGAACCGTTGCGAACTGGACGAATATGAATTGTCCTTGAGGTAGCCTGTAGTCTGCTTCTCTTTTGGCGTGCTGCCAATTGCCGCAGCCCGGTTGCAGTTTCCTCCTAGCTGATCGGTTCCGGGCTGCGGTTTCTTCAAATCGAATGTCTGCCTAGTGGCAGGCATTCAAGTTCGGTGCGCGCTTTTGTACCTTCCGAAATTTGATACAATCGGCGATCATTTCTTCTTCTTTCTCTCGCCATGCCTCACCGCAATCATCAAGTTATCCGGATCATTCAAACCTCCGCCGTTAAGGAACTGTCCCGAGCCCAAAAGCAGTTCAACAACCTGCTCAAGAAAATCGAGGCGCAGAAACAGGCGCTGCTCGAATGGCAGGAAACCCTGCCGCTGTACAATCAAAAAATCGCCAGCGAATACCAGACGCTTTGGGACAGCTACAACAGTCACCGCGTCGACATGGTCTATCTGCTGGACCGCGCCTACGGCGAAAAACTTTTCACTAAAAGCGATAAAGCCAAAATCAGGCACATCCTGACCGAATTGGCCGAGCAGCTGATTCTCGAACACGGCAAAGACGAGTTGAAGGAACTGTACAACAAACACGTCGGCGACGATATCGATGCGGCGCAGGAAGAAGCCGATGCGATGGCGGCGGAATTGATGAAATCGATGATGGGCGGCATGTTCGGGATCGAAATCGGGGACGAAGTGGACGTCAGTTCCCCGGAAAAAATGCAGGCCTTCCTGCATGAAAAAATGCGGGAAGCCGAGGCCGAACAGGCCGAAAAGCAGCGGCAGGCCGAGGAAAAACGGGGCAAGCGCAAAAAGACGCAAAAACAGCTCGACAAAGAAGCCAAAAAACAGCAGGAAGAGCAAAACATCAGCCAGTCGATCCGCGAAGTGTACCGCAAGCTGGCCGCCGCTTTGCACCCCGACCGCGAGCCGGACGCCGAGGAACGTGGGCGCAAAACCAAGCTGATGCAGCGCGTCAATGCCGCCTACGAAAAAAAGAATTTATTGCAGCTCTTGGAGCTTCAGCTCGAAGCCGAGCAGATCGACCAGGAACACCTGAACAATATCGCCGAAGACCGGCTGAAATATTTCATCAAGGTATTGAAAGAACAACTGTCCGAGCTGGAACAGGAAGTCTTGGGTTACGAGCAGGAATTCAACGGGCGAATGGGGCGGCCGTTTTATGCCCGGCTCAGCCCGAAGACGATGATGATGGCATTGGAGCAGGATATCGGCTCGCTCCGCCGCGACATCGGCAAACTGAAAGAGGAAATCGGAATTTTTCGGAACTCGGCCGCGCTGAAAGCCTTTTTGAAATCCTACAAAATTCCGAAAAAACGGCCGGCGGATGACTTTGACGATTTTCTCGGCGGTTTCCTGCATCCGGACAGTTTCCGCTAAAAACCGGGTCATGCATCGCCGCGTTTGCCGCCCAGTTGTAGGGTACGCTGTGCGTACCATTGGAGGGTGAAAAGGTACGCACAGCGTACCCTACAGCGGTTTGTGCATAACCCAGGCTGGCAAGGGGAAGATCATTCATCGTCCCGCTTGACGTCCAGAACCGGCTCGCCGGCTGCATCCTCGGAAAGGATGAACAGGATCGGCCGGCAGCAGACCGAGCAGTCTTCATAATAACGCTGGGGTCCTGCCGAAGTGTCGACCCGCACGTCGAGCGGTTCGCCGCAATAGGGGCAATCGATCATGATTTCGTCGGGTTCCTGCATCGTCATACCTTGATCAGGAGATGGTCGAGCCAGGCGGCAGGCAAGAGCCGCTTCAGCGTGCCGAACAGATAGGTCGGAAAAGTCACGTAATAGCGGATTTTCGGCCGTTTCGCTTCGAGCGCATGCACGACTTTTTCGGCGACCGCCTCGGCCGGCAGCGTGAAAGGCACCGCCGCGCCTTCTTTCTGCAGGCGCGCTTCCATCGCCCGGTATTTATCGCGATGAGCGCTGTGTTCGGCATCGATATTTCGTTTATATAGCGCGAACGAATTTTCCCGGAATCGGCTCAGGATCGGGCCCGGTTCGATTAGCGAAATGGCGATGCCGGTGCCGCGAAGCTCCAGGCGCAAGGTATCGGCCAGCCCTTCGAGCGCAAACTTGCTCGCATTGTAAGCGCCGCGGTAGGTCAGCGCGACCAGGCCCAAAACCGAGCTGTTGTAGATGATCCGGCCATAGCCCTGGCGGCGCATCGCCGGAATGATTAAGTTGGTCAGTTCGTGCGTGCCGAACAGGTTGGTTTCGAACTGGAAACGCAGCACTTCCCGGCTCAAGTCCTCCACCGCGCCGGGCTGGCCGAAAGCGCCGTTATTGAACAGCGCGTCCAAGCTGCCGCCGGTCGATTCGAGCGTTTGTTCGACCGCCAGCCTGATGCTGCCGCTGTCGGCCAGATCGAGCCGCAGCGCGGTAAAGCCCTCCGCCTGCAGGCGGGCAACATCGTCAGCTTTGCGCGCGGTCGCAATAACCGTATGGCCGCGATCTTTCAATACTTTTGCAGTCGTGTAGCCGATACCGGTCGAACAGCCGGTAATCAGGATCGTTTTCGCTGAATTCATCGGATTAAAGAGACTTGATTTCCTGTTCGGTTAAATAAAATTTTTTGCCGGTGCTGCAATCGACCAGAAACACCAGCGCATCTTGCGTGCTTTTGCCGTTCAATTCGACCGACTCGACCCGGCCGCACTGATTGGACGCGAGGGCTTTTTCGGCCGCGGCACGCCGTAAACGCTCGATCTCGGGCAGGCGCTCGGCAAAGTTTTTGACCGGAGACGGCAGTTGTTCAGGATCGTAGGGTGGGATCGCAAAGGCCGAGTATTTTAACGGGTTATTCTTGATCAGGAACTGATTTTTTGCGCTTTCGTTCTTCGCTTCCTGTTTCAGCCTGGCCTGCTTTTTTTCTTCCTCCTGCTGCGCGTCCAGTTTTGCCTGTTCCTGTTCGTCTTGCATTTGCCGTTCCTTCTGTTCCCGATCCAGATCCCGCTTTATACCGGTTTTGAGGTCGATTTCTACATTGCTCTGTCCCGTAGCACAGGGATTGGCCTTGTAAACGATTCTACCGGCTTCGTCGGTGCATTTGTAAACGCCCGCGCCGGCCGCGAGCGAAAACAGGATGCCGAATAAAATAACGATGAGTTTCATGGTGTTCCGCCTGTCCGACAATAAAATAGACATTGAGTATAGGCCAAATCGGCATCAAGCCCTATGCGCAGAATCTTTCTTTTCGGCCGCTCGCGACAGCGGGACGAATAGCAGCGCGGTCGCCAGCATCAGCCCGGTGAAGAACCAGAAATAGCTGGCTCCGGACAACTTCATCCCACCCTCTGCATGACCGATCAGAAAATTGACCGCGCCGGTGAACAAATTGCCCAACGATACCGATAAAAAATAAGCCGCCATCACGACCGATTTGGCCGATTTCGGCGCTTGGGTATAGGAATATTCGAGGCAGGTGATCGACACCATCACTTCGGCCGCGGTCATCAGCAAGTAGGCCGGCAATTGCCACAGGATGTGCACCTGGATGCCCTGATCCAGCCGCATCTGAATCGCGGCAGGAATCGCGAACGCGAATACGGCCAGAAATAGACCGAACAAAATCTTTTTTAAAGCCGTCAACCCGATCCGCCGGCTCAGAAAAGGGTAAACGCCGTACGAGAAACACGGGGTCAGCAGCATGATAAACAACGGATTCAACGCCTGGATCTGCGAGGACAACAGTTCGACATTCCCGACCCAGCGGTCCATTTTTTCGGCCTGCAGTACCCAGGACGAGCCGATCTGCTCGAACAAGGCCCAGAATACCGCCACCAGCGCATAAATCGCGGCCAATCGGCCGAGCACCCGCCAGACGGCCGGATCTTTCAAATCATTGATCAGTTGCGTTCTTGCCGCCGGAATCTTCACGAAACGGCGCCTTCCCAGCCAGAAAACCCAAGTCGCCAATCCCATCAACACGCCCGGCGCGGCAAACGCGGCCGAGGCACCGGCATGGGCAAGCAGCCAGGGCACGATCAGCATCGCCAAAAAAGCGCCCAGATTGATCGCAAAATAAAACCAGCCGAAAACCTTGCCGAGCAAATGAAAATTGCCGGGACCGAACTGATCGCCGACATGTGCGGACACGCAGGGCTTGATCCCGCCCGCACCGATCGCGATCAGCCCCAGGCCGAGCGCCAGGCCCAGGCGGGTATCGTTCGCAGCCAGGCTCAAATGGCCGAGGCAGTACACCAGCGACAGGCCGATGATTGTCCGGTATTTGCCCCAGAAATAATCGGCCAGCAGGGCGCCGAACGCCGGCATCAAATACACCGCCGCGACGAACAAATGGAAATAACCCTGCGCTTCCCGTTCCGTCATCGGGTCGGACTGACCTGACGCGCTCATCAAATACTGGGTCATGAAAATCACCAGAATCGCGCGCATGCCGTAATAGCTGAAGCGTTCGGCCACTTCGTTCCCGATGATGTAGGGAATGCCAGACGGCATTTCGGTAGTTATATCTTGTTGATTTTTATAAATATCCATAATTTAATAAAAACGTTGCGGCGCGCCGTAATCATAACTAAGGTAAAAAGATTTAAAATCTGTTTATTGCTATTAAGTTGGAAAAGTCTGTGAATAAGACAAAATAGGCCTTTATTATCAGGGGTTTGTTTAATAGCACAAACTGTCGCTAAAACCGTCGCGAATTTGTTGACGGCTTGTGGATAAGTTTCATTATGCGGTTTTGCGCAACGCTATCCACAGAAAATACAGGCTTTCCACACAGAGTTACTCTCTAGAATTGGCGGCCCGAAAGCGGATAAAATATTGAACCATTACCGAAAAACGAGTTCTTACGGCAACATTTTGCTCAACGTTGTTGTCATCCAGGAATCAACGAGACGGAAACATGGCGGAAATCCTTACTACTCAGAACATCACGCAACAGGCGTTGATCAAACTCAAAAACATCATCAACAGGGAAATCATCGGTCAGGAAGTGCTGGTCGAACGGATGCTGATCGGTTTGCTGGCCGACGGCCATATTCTGGTCGAAGGCGCGCCGGGCCTTGCTAAAACGCGTGCGATCAACATACTGAGCAAGGGAGTTCAAGGCGATTTTCACCGGGTGCAGTTCACGCCGGATCTGTTGCCGGCCGATCTGACCGGGACCGAAATTTACCGTCCGCAGCAGGGCACGTTCGAATTTCAAAAAGGCCCCCTGTTCCACGATCTGATTCTGGCCGACGAGATCAACCGTTCGCCAGCCAAGGTGCAGGCAGCCCTGCTCGAAGCGATGGCCGAACGGCAGATCACGGTCGGCCAAGCCACTTATCCGCTGCCGGATTTGTTCATGGTGATGGCGACGCAGAATCCGATCGAACAGGAAGGCACCTATCCGCTTCCCGAAGCGCAGCTCGACCGGTTTTTGCTGCATGTAAAGGTCGGTTATCCGAATCCGAAGCATGAAAAAGACATTCTGCATTTGGCCAGAAAGGAAGCGCGCTCCGAATTTACCGCCAAGGCCGAACGCTTCGAAACCGTTTCGCAGCAAACCTTGTTCGCCGCACGGAATGAGGTGTTGGACGTGTACATGGCCGAAGCGCTCGAGGACTATTTGCTGCAGATCATTCTGGCGACCCGGAATCCCGAAGCGTACGGCCGCGATCTGGCCGGCTGGTTGCAATACGGCGCCAGCCCGAGAGCCAGCATCGCCCTCGACCGCTGCGCCCGCGCCAAAGCCTGGCTGCAGGAGCGTGATTTCGTCGGTCCCGAAGACATCCAGGACATTGCGTTCGACGTGCTGCGCCATCGGCTGATTCTGTCTTACGAAGCCGAGGCGGAAGGCATTACCGCCGATCATGTGATCCGGGAATTGATTGCCCGGATTGCCGTACCGTAAATGCTGTCCGTCAAGCGAAAGTCCGCGCAGCATCGCGAGGTTGAGCCCGATGAACGGGTTACGGTCAGCCTGAAGACTCTGGTCGATCTGGCCCGTTTCGCGGCGGGCTTTCCCGCTTCCGGAAGCCGGATCCGCGCGTTTCAAGGCGGCAGCTATCTGTCCCGATTCAAGGGGCGCGGAATGGAATTCGACGAAACGCGGCTGTATCAGCCCGGCGACGACCTGCGCACGATCGACTGGAAAGTCACCGCGCGCACCGGCAAGCCCCATACGAAGATATTCCGCGAAGAGCGCGAGCGGCCGGTGTTCGTTTCGATCGATAACCGCCCTGCAATGTATTTCGCGACCCGCGGCGCGTTCAAATCGGTACAAGCCGCGAAACTGGCCGCGCTGCTGGCATGGACCGCCGAGCAGCACGGCGACCGGATCGGCGGCCAGATCTTTTCGGACCGCGATTGCCGGGAGCTGAAGCCGCAGAACGGCAAGCGGGCGGTGCTGCATTTTTTGCATGCGTTGACCGATCGCTCCGTTCGGGGGCAACCGGGCGAATACCCTTTCGAGCAGGCGCTGGCTCGATTGGTCAAGCATGCCCACCCCGGCAGCCGGGTGTATCTGATCAGCGATTTTCGCGGCCTCAACGAAGCGGCGGAGACGTATCTGGCGCGGATCGCCGAACATTGCGACGTGGTCCTGTTCTTCGTGTTCGATGCGCTCGAACAAAGTCTTCCCGCCACAGGCCGTTACCGTTTCACCGACGGCGAGCGCGACGTGGTGATGGACAGCGCCGATGCGCAGCGTCTGGCCGAGTACCGGCAACGTTTCGCGGAGCGTCTGCTGCGTTTGCAGATGCTTGCCCGCCGGGAAAAGTTTCAACTGGTCCTGTGCGGCACCGCGGACGACCCGGCGCAGCTTTTGAAGCATCTGATGCGAGGACCGTAAATGCCGGTTGCCGATCTGCCGTTGCGCGACATTCATCTTCCGGAAGCGATCGGCTGGTGGCCGCCGGCGCCCGGCTGGTGGCTGATTCTGGTCATGATTCCGCTGCTGCTGGGCATGTGGTATTGGCTGTATAAACGGCTGACCCGGAAAACCGTGGTCAAAACCGCCCGCCAATTGCTCAAGACGCTGAAAAACGATCCGTCGCTGGACGATCGGGCGAAAATTGCACAGTTGTCCGCGCTGTTGCGCCGGGTTGCGGTCAGCATCGATGCGCGCGCCGAAGTCGCCGGCCTGACCGGGCAGGACTGGCTGCACTATTTGGACCGTTCGCTCAAGGGCGCGCCGTTCAGCGAAGGCCCCGGCCGCGTGTTCCTCGATATGCCTTATCGAAAGGCCGCGCCGTTTGAACCGGCGGTTCGGGATGTGTTCCAACTCTGTGAAGACTGGCTCAAAGCGCAACGTAAACGCAAAAAATGATTCATCTCGTCTGGCCCTGGCTTATTCTCGTACTGCCGCTGCCCTGGCTGATCCGCTGGCTATTGCCGCCGCTGTTGCCGGCCGAACAGGCGGCGATGAAAGTGCCGTTTCTGGAAGATTTTGCCGATGGCGGAACGCGGGCCGTTTCGCGGCCCCGGCAATGGCCGCTGCGTCTGGCGGCTCTGGCCTGGCTGTTGCTGGTGGCCGCAGGCATGCGCCCGCAGTGGCTCGGCGAGCCGATCGAACAGACGGTCAGCGGGCGCGACCTGATGTTGGCGATCGATTTATCGGGTAGCATGGAAGAACAGGATTTCGTGATCAACAAGCAGCAGGTAGACCGGCTGACCGCGGCCAAATGGGTGGCGGGCGATTTTATCGAACGGCGGGTCGGCGACCGGATGGGCCTGATCCTGTTCGGCACGCAGGCTTACCTGCAGACGCCGCTGACCTTCGACCGCAAGACGGTCAAGACCTTGCTGCAGGAGTCCTTCATCAATATGGCGGGCGAAAATACCGCGATCGGCGATGCGATCGGCCTCGCGATCAAGCGCCTGAAAAATCAGCCCGCCAACAGCCGGGTTCTGATTCTGATGACCGACGGGGCGAATACCGCGGGCGAAGTTTCGCCGCTGAAAGCGGCGGAGCTGGCGGCCGAGCATCACTTGAAAATTTATACGATCGGGATCGGCGCGGATGAAATGATCGTGCGCAGCCTGTTCGGCGCCCGCAAGGTCAACCCGTCGCGTGATCTGGACGAGAAAACCCTGCTCGACATTGCGCAGAAGACCGGCGGCCGTTATTTTAGGGCCCGCAACACCCGTGAGCTGGACAACATCTATCTGCTGCTGGATCAACTGGAGCCGATCAACAAGGACAGCCAGTTTTTCCGGCCCCGGCGCGAACTGTTTTACTGGCCTTTGGGTCTCGCGCTGGCGCTGGCCGGGGCGATCGGTCTGTCGCGCTTGAGAGAATCATGAATTTGAGCGAATTTCATTTTATCCGGCCTTACTGGCTGCTGGCATTGGTTCCGGCGGCGTTGATCGTGTTCCTGCTGTTCAGGAACAAGCTCGGCCGGGGCAACTGGGAGGCGGTCTGCGATGCGGCGCTGTTGCCCTATCTCTTGCAGGAAAAAGCCGTAACCGCGAGCCGGAAGTCATTGGTGACGAGTGCGGTGATGGCGCTGCTGGCGATTGTTGCGCTGGCGGGCCCGACGGTTCAGCGCCTGCCGTCGCCGGTATTCAGAAACGATTCGGCCCTGGTGATCGCGCTGGATCTGTCGCGTTCGATGGATGCGGAAGACGTCAAGCCGAGCCGCCTGATCCGGGCCCGCTACAAGATCGCGGACCTGCTGCAGCGGCGCAAGGACGGCCAGACCGCGCTGCTGGTGTTCGCGGGCGATGCGTTCACGGTCACGCCGCTGACCGACGATACCGAAACGATTGCGAGTCAGCTGGAGGCCCTGACCACCGATATCATGCCGGCGCAGGGCAGTCAGGGGGAGGCGGCGCTGAATCTGGCCGTGCGGCTGCTGCAGCAGGCTGGCCTGCCCAAAGGCGAGATTCTGTTGATCACCGACGGAGTCGAGCCCGATGCCGCGCTGGCGGCGGCGAAAAAACTGGGCAGTTATCGTTTATCGGTGCTCGGCGTAGGTACGCCCGAAGGCGCGCCGATTGCGCTGCCGAAAGGCGGTTTTTTAAAGGACGAACAAGGCGCGATCGTGGTGCCGAAGCTGCATCCGGATGCCCTG
The DNA here is from genome assembly GCF_000214275.2 of Methylomicrobium album BG8. NCBI lineage: Bacteria > Pseudomonadati > Pseudomonadota > Gammaproteobacteria > Methylococcales > Methylococcaceae > Methylomicrobium > Methylomicrobium album. The sequence continues at coordinate 118,679 of NZ_CM001475.1, forward strand.
GCCGCCCTGGCCGGCGCGGGTGGCGGCGTTTACCGGACCCTGGCGGCGGACGACAGCGATATCGAAAGCGTGTTGGCCGGAGTCGATATGCCCGTTGCCGATGAGGCCAAGGGCCAAACCGATAACCGGCTACTGATCGATCTGTGGGACGATCTCGGCCCTTGGATCGTGCTCGCCTTGCTGCCGCTGGCCGCGTTTTCGTTCCGGAGAGGTTTGTTGTGCCTGGCGTTCGCCGTATTGCTGCCGTTGCCGGAAAACAGTTACGCGCTGGACTGGCAGGATTTGTGGCAAACCAGAAACCAGCAGGCCGCGGCAGCGTTTGCGGCGCGGCAATACGACCGCGCGGCCGACTTGTTCGAGAAGCCGGACTGGAAGGCGGCCGCGCAATACCGTGCAGCCAAACCCGTGGACGGCGAGTTGCCGATCCCGGACACCGCAACCGGTTTTTACAATCAGGGCAATGTGCTCGCGAAATCGGGACGCTTCGAGGAAGCGATCGCCGCCTACGACAAATCGCTGACGATCGATCCGGACAATAAAGACGCCGAATATAATAAAAAACTGGTCGAAGAAGCGATGAAGCAGCAGAAACAACAATCCCAACAGAATCGGCAGCAGAGCGACTCCAAGCAGCAGGATTCGGAAAAAGGCCAACGGCAGGATCGGCAGGAATCGGCGCAAAACCAGTCCGATGCCGGGCAGCCGTCCGAGCGAAAAGACCGAAATTCCGAACCACAAAACGGCGAGAGCCAACCCGGCAAATCCGAAGCCGGCCAGGAAAAAGATGCGGAGAAAGCCGGCGAGGAAGAAGAGCAGGCCGAAACCCGACCTTCTCAGGAAGCCTCCGCGGCGGCCAAAGATGGAGAGAAACGGGATTCGGCCGAGCGGAATGAACCATCGACGCAGGCCCAAGCCATGCAGCCTGCCGACGAGACCGCCCAGGCCAATCAGCAATGGCTGAACCGGGTTCCCGACGATCCGGGCGGCCTGTTGAAACGCAAATTCAAGTACCAGTACGGCCTGCGCCAGCAGCGCGCCGGCAGGCAGTAGCGATAAAAACGATGCCGATCACTTTACATAGTGTCGTCACAAGGTTATGAGATAATCACGCTACTACACTATTTTGAAGGGAGCAGTTGATGAAATCAGCACATCGTCGACACGATATATCGGATCGAGTCTGGCAATTATTGGAACCCCGTTTGCCTGGACGTGAAGGCGCCTGGGGCGGTAAAGCCCGCGATAACCGATTGTTTATCAATGCTGTTTTTTGGATTTTACGCACCGGCGCACCGTGGCGCGACTTGCCGCCAGACTATGGCGATTGGAAAAATACCCATCGCCGGTTTTGTCGCTGGCGAGATAAAGGCATTTGGGAGTCGCTGCTGGAACAACGGGTGACTGAGCCCGATTATGAATGGCTGATGATTGATGCCAGCCATATCAAAGTGCATCCGCATGCGGCCGGAGCCAAAGGGGGTAACCAGGACATGGCGATCACAAAAGGGGGCTCAACAGTAAGATACATCTGGCCGTGGATGCGCATGGTATGCCGCTCAGAGTCGTTATTACAGCAGGTACCACTGCTGATTGCACACAGGCTTCAACCTTGATCGATGGCTTGGATGCCGGGCATCTGCTAGCAGATAGAGGTTACGATACCGATGCTATTGTTGATAAGGCTGCCGCACAGCAGATGAACGTCGTCATCCCGCCCAAGAAGAATCGCATTCAGCCACGGGGTTATGACAAGGCTCTATACCGTCTTCGCCATTTAGTGGAAAACGCCTTTTTGCACTTGAAACGATGGAGAGGGATTGCCACTCGATATGCCAAAAACACTGATTCATTCTTGGCCGCCGTGCAGATTCGCTGCATGGCTCTTTGGGCTGCTATCTTATGACGACGCTATATAGTCAGACGCAGAGGAATTCCGTCCATGGATAAAAAAATCAAGCGAAGCTGGACAGTCCTGTGGCTGTTATTATGGCAGGCGCTGACCATCGAGGCGGCGGTCGCGGCCACTATCCAGGCGACTTTCGACCGCAATCCGGTCAATATCGACGAGTCGTTTCAGCTCATCTTCAACGCCGATGCCGCGCCGGACGGCGAACCCGATTTCAGCCCGCTCGAAGAGAATTTCGAGGTGCTCTCGCAGAGCAGCAGCAACAGCGTCTCTTTGATCAACGGGAAGATGACCCGAAGCATACGCTGGACTTTGACGGTGATGGCCAAGCATCCGGGACGTCTGGAGGTACCGCCGGTCAGTTTCGGAAAGGACGCGAGCGAGCCGACTGTGCTGGTAGTAAACGGACATTCCGCGAACGGCAATTCGAGCAACGAAGAAGACATTTTTATCGAGGTCGAGGCGACGCCGGAAAATCCCTATGTGCAGGCGCAGATTCTGTACACGGTAAGGATATATACAAAGGTCGAGATTGCGCGGGCGACGATCGACGAGCCGGAGCAGGCCGATGCATTGATCGAGAAACTGGGTGACGACAAAAATTTTCAGACTCAAGTGGAAGGCGTCGATTATATGGTCACCGAACGCCGCTATGCGATTTTTCCGCAAAAAAGCGGGATGATCACGATTCCGCCGCTCGTGCTGACCGCGGAAGTGATGACCCATGCGCGGTCGGCTTTCAACGGGTTTTTCGGTTCGAGTCTCACCCGGACCCAGCGCGTTTCTTCGAAGGCGGTCAGTCTGATGGTCAAACCGGCGCCCTCCTCCTTTACCGGCCAGCATTGGCTGGCCGCCGAGCAACTGGAGCTGAAGGAAGAGTGGTCCGGCGATGCGCGCAGGATGAAAGTCGGCGAGCCTTTGACCCGCACGCTGACGCTGTGGGCAAAAGGCAGTACGGTCGGACAATTGCCTGAACTGCATCATTCCGCTCCGGAAGAGGCGGTCAAATCCTACCCGGATCAACCGGTGCTACAGGAAGAAAAAAATGCCGACGGCTTGACGGCCAGACGCCAGGAAAAGATCGCGCTGATTCCGTCGAAGGCCGGGTCTTTCAAGCTGCCTGGGATCGAAATTCCCTGGTTCAATACGCGGACTCGGCAAATGGAAATTGCGAAGATTCCGGAAACCGCGATCGAAGTGGCCGCTGCGGCTTCCGCGCTTCCCGGAACCGAAGCGCGGCCCTTGCCGGCTGCGCCGGAAGCCGTGCGGACGCCCGTGGCGATCGAAAGCCGGACGGCCGCGCAGAACATCTGGATCTGGGTTTCCGCCGGGCTGGCGGCCGGGTGGCTTGCGACGCTGGCCTTTTTTCTGGTACGTCGTCGTCCCCGGACCGAGGCGGGTAAGGATGAACAGCCGGCGGCCGAGACTTTAAACGAATACCGCAAAAACCTGAAAAAAGCCTGTGCGGATAACGCTGCTTCAGCAGCCAAAAACGCGCTGCTGGCGTGGGGGCGGCAGAAACTTGATGCGAACAGTCTGGGTGAAGTTGCCGCTTTTTGCGATGCGCGGCTCAGGGATGAAATTCTGGCGTTGAATAAAGCGCTGTACAGCCGGGAAGCGGAGCCGTGGCAGGGTAAGAAACTGTATCAGGCCTTTACCGAAAACCAGGCGCGGGAACAGTGGACGAAGGCCGGGCACGAGGCCCTGGAGCCGCTGTTCCGTCTATAAGACGCGCGCTTTCAAATATTCGAGCGCCATGAACAGCGCCGCGATCGAACGCGCTTCGGTGCATTCGCCGGTCGCGAGCAGGGCGTTGATTTCGGAGAGTTTCCAGGGTACCACTTCCAGTTCTTCGGGCTCGTCCCCCGGCAGTTTTTCTTCGTAGAGATCTTCGGCCAGGATGATCTCGGTCATGTGCTCCAGATAGGACGGTGCGAGTGAAAACGAACTCAGATGATGCAGCCGGTGCGCGCCGAAACCGACTTCTTCCTTCAGTTCCCGATTCGCGGCTTCGAGAAACGATTCGCCGGGATCGGTCTTGCCTTTCGGCAGCCCCAGCTCGTAGCGGTGCACGCCAGCCGAATATTCCCGAACCAGCAGCACGGTGTCGTCGTCGAGCATCGGCACGATCAATACCGCGCCGCCCGGCCTGCCCCGGGTCAGCCGTTCGAAACTGCGCTGCACGCCGTTGCTGAATCGGATCTCGATCGCTTCGATATGGAACAGGCGGCTTTGCGCGACGGTGGTCTTGTTCAGGATGGTTGGTTTGTCGGCCACGGTGTTATGATTTTGAATCGGAGATTTTTCATTGTACCGCGCCTATTATGATCGATTGGAACAAAATTGACACCGTTTTGCTGGACATGGACGGCACTTTGCTGGATTTGAATTTCGACAATCATTTCTGGAAGGAATTCGTGCCGCTGAACTATGCTGAAAAGAACGGCCTGACGCTCGAAGAGGCCAAGGAGCGGCTGATACCGCTGTTCAAAAGCATGGAAGGCAAACTGGAATGGTATTGCCTGGATTACTGGAGCCGGGCGTTGGAACTGGACATCGCGGGGCTCAAAGCCGAAATCGCCGGCCTGATCGGCGTGCTGCCGCATGTGGCCGAATTTCTCGAAGCGGTCAGGCGCACGCCGCGAAAAGTGCTGTTGGTCACGAATGCGCATCCCGGCAGCCTCGGGCTCAAGATGGAAAAGACCTGCCTGCACGCCTTCTTCGACGAAATCGTCAGTTCGCACGCCTCGGGCAGGCCGAAGGAGCATCCCGGGTTTTGGGATTGGCTGAGCCGGTACCACCCTTTCGATAAGCGCCGCACGTTGCTGATCGACGACAGCCTGGCGGTGTTGAATTCAGCCCGGACATTCGGAATCGAACATTTGCTTTCGGTCAGCCGGCCCGATTCCCGGCAGCCGAAAAAAGTGATTATCGATTACCGGGCTATCGAGGATTTTCGGGAGCTGATGCTGGGGCTTTAGGCGGCCGGGGCTTGCCGTTTCTCTGGCGCCGGTGCGGTTTGTCGCCCTGCGGCGGACGCGGTTTCCTTTCCGGCAGGATCACGTCCTGCGCCAGGAGTTCCTGCGTGACCGCCTGGACCGGCACCTTTTCCCCGATGTACGCTTCGATGTCCGGCATCGAATAGGCGTATTCCTCGCAGATGAAGCTGATCGCTTCGCCCGAGGCCCCGAAACGGGCGGTGCGGCCGATCCGGTGCACATAGTCTTCCACATCCTGCGGCAGGTCGTAGTTGATTACGTGCGAAACGTCCGGAATATGCAGGCCGCGCGCCGCGACGTCGGTGGCGATCAGCAGGCTGACATTGTTTTCCTGAAAGTCGTTCAACAGCCGCTGGCGCTTTTCCTGCGGTACGTCGCCGCTCAAGGCCGCCGTTTTGAAGCCGTTCGCGGTCAGGGTGTCGTCCAGCAGCTCCGCGCAACGCTTGGTATTGACAAAGATGATGCTGCGCTGCGGCTGGTATTGTTGCAGGATACCGATCAAAAGCGGTATTTTTTGCTCGTTCGAAGGGCAGAACGCAGTCTGTTTGATCGATCGGGAGGTGACCGTTTCGGTTTCGATCTTGATCAGCACCGGGTTGTTCATGTGCTCGTAAGCCAGCTCGGTGACCTTGTACGACAGGGTCGCCGAAAACAGCATGTTCAGGCGCTGGTCGCGCGGCGGCATGCGCCGGAGCAGGTAGCGGATGTCCTTGATGAAACCCAGGTCGAACATCCGGTCCGCTTCGTCGAGCACACTGGCCTGGATGTGGTCGAGGCTGAAAGCCTGCTGTTTGTAGAAATCGATGATCCGCCCCGGCGTGCCGATGATCACGTCGACGTTCGATTTGATCTTGTCGAGCTGCTTTTGGTAGTCGGTGCCGCCGTAGATCAACGCGAACTTCAGGGGCAGATGCTCGCTCAACAGCAGCGCATCCTTGTGAATCTGGATGGCGAGTTCCCGGGTCGGCGCCAGAATCAGCGCGCGAGGGTTTTTGATCGGCTGATTGGCGGCTTCCTTGGCTTCCGTATCGTTCAACAGCCGCTGGAAGGTCGCGAGCAGGAACGTCGCGGTTTTGCCGGTTCCCGTTTGCGCCTGGCCCGCAATGTCGCGGTCCCTGAGCAGCAGCGGCAGCGCCCGGTCCTGGATCGGCGTGCAGCATTTGAAGCCTGCGCTGTCCAGGCTGTTGAGGATCGAATCGGATAATTCGAGGTTGGAAAATCGGGTTTCGGTCAGATGTGTTTTACTCATATCCTAATAGGATAACGTAAAAATCGGATCGGCTGAACCCGGAGCTAGAAATTGATTGACTCCGGCAGTCTTCCCTCCTATAGTTGAATTTTTTTTATTGTTGGAGAAATAGCGTGAGCGACTCAGTCCTTCATGTAAGCGATAGCGAATTTAACGAAAAGGTTATCAAGGCTAAAGGGCCTGTATTGGTGGATTACTGGGCTGAATGGTGCGGACCTTGCAAAATGATCGCCCCGGTTCTCGATGAAATCGCGGCCGACTTTGTGGGTAAATTGACGGTCGTGAAGATCAATATCGACGAAAATCCGAAAACCCCTCAGCACTACGGCGTGCGCGGCATTCCAACTCTGATGCTGTTCAAGGACGGCGAAGTCGAGGCCACCAAAGTCGGCGCCTTGACCAAATCGCAGCTAACCGCTTTCCTCAATAGCAATATTTGAGCGATTCTTTCGATTCGCTCCGTCCCGTCACTGGACGGGCTCCTTTTATTGCGTTATACTTACGGAGTGCGCTGATTCCAGCGCGCTTCACTCTATTCGTCCGATAATCTGCATCCCTGAATTCTAATCCTATTGTAAGCACGTGTGGCCTAGCGCCGCAGTCGCTTTGTCGAGCCCTCCTTTATATGAATCTTACCGAGTTAAAACTAAAGCAAATCAGTGAAGTCATCGAAATCGCCGAATCGCTCGGCCTCGAGAACGTTGCCCGATCGCGCAAACAGGATCTGATTTTCGCGATCCTGAAAAAGCAGGCGAAGGCCGGCGACGATATCTATGGCGACGGCGTGCTCGAAATTTTGCAGGACGGTTTTGGTTTTTTGCGTACCCCCGGTTGTTCCTATCTGGCCGGCCCCGACGATATTTACGTTTCGCCGAGTCAGATCCGGCGCTTTTCGTTGAAGACCGGCGACACGATCAGCGGTAAGATTCGGCCGCCGAAAGACAATGAGCGTTATTTCGCGATGCTCAAGGTCGAAGAGATCAACTTCGAGCCGCCCGAAAACACCAAAAACAAGATTCATTTCTCGAACCTGACTCCGCTGTTCGCGCATGAGCGTTTCGTGCTCGAACAAGGCAACGGCGCCACCGAAGACATCACCGGCCGCATCATCGATTTGGTCGCGCCGATCGGCAAGGGCCAGCGCGGCTTGATCGTGTCGCCGCCGAAAGCCGGCAAGACGATGATCCTGCAAGCCCTGGCGCAGGCAATTGCGGAAAAGAATCCCGAATGTTACCTGATCGTACTGCTGATCGACGAACGTCCTGAGGAAGTGACCGAAATGGAACGCTGCGTGCGCGGCGAAGTAATTTCAAGTACATTCGACGAGCCGCCGACCCGCCATGTGCAAGTCGCCGAAATGGTGATCGAAAAGGCGCGCCGTCTGGTCGAGCACAAGCACGATGTAGTTATCCTGTTAGACTCGATCACCCGTCTGGCTCGCGCCTATAACACGGTCGTACCCTCTTCCGGCAAGATTCTGACCGGCGGCGTCGACGCCAATGCGCTCGAAAAGCCGAAACGCTTCTTCGGCGCGGCCCGTAACATCGAAGAAGGCGGCAGCCTGACGATCATCGCGACCGCACTGATCGACACCGGCTCGCGGATGGACGAGGTGATCTACGAAGAATTCAAGGGCACCGGCAACATGGAGCTGCACCTCGACCGCAAGATCGCGGAAAAGCGGATTTACCCGGCGATCAACATCAACCGTTCCGGCACCCGCCGCGAAGAATACCTGGTCGATCCGGACACGCTGCAAAAAACCTGGATCCTGCGCAAAATCCTGCAACCGATGGACGAAACCGCAGCCTCCGAATTCCTGATCGGTAAACTGAAAGATTTCAAGACCAATGCCGAATTTTTCGAATCGATGAAGCGTTGAGCCTTCATCCGTCAGGCTATCAGGGAGCATACTTATGACCGATCTTCATGTGCTATGGGATGCTCTGATTTTGGGTATCGTCGAAGGCTTGACCGAATTTTTGCCGGTATCGTCGACCGGGCACTTGATCCTGGCCGGCCAGTTGCTGGGATTCAACGACGAAAAAGGCAAGGTCTTCGAAATCGCGATCCAGTTCGCGGCGATCCTGGCGGTGGTCTGGGAATACCGGAGCCGGCTCTGGCACACGCTGACCGGCATTAGAACCGAGCCGGTGTCGCAACGGCTCGCGATCAACATGATCGTGGCGTTTTTGCCGGCCGCGATCCTCGGCTTTTTGTTTTTGAAGCAGATCAAAACCTATCTGTTCAATCCTTTCGTGGTGGCTTCGGCCTTTATCGTCGGCGGTTTTCTGATTCTCTGGGCCGAACGCCGCGAGCACAAGATTAACGCCGAGACGATCGACGACATGACCTGGCGCGACGCATTGAAGGTCGGTTTCGCGCAGGCCGTCGCGATGGTTCCCGGTACTTCGCGTTCCGGAGCCACGATCATCGGCGGCCTGTTTTTCGGGCTTTCCCGCCGCGCGGCGACCGAGTTCTCGTTTTTCCTGGCCATTCCGACCATGTTCGCGGCGACTTTCTATGACGTTTATAAGCACCGCGCGCTGTTCAGCGCGAGCGACCTCGACCTGTTCGCGGTCGGCGGCACGGTGTCGTTCATCAGCGCCTTTCTGGCAGTACGCGGTTTGCTGCGTTTTATCAGTCGGCACGATTTTTCGGTGTTTGCCTATTATCGGATTGCATTCGGGGTGTTGGTGCTGCTCTCGGCGCAGATGGGCTGGGTGGACTGGAGCGGCGGTTAAGCGGCAGCAGTCCATGCAACGAAGTTTATCGGTACGATTGCCGATAAGGCGTTGAAAGATGTTCATGATGCGAAGGCTCAGGTGAATGAAATAAGCCGGGATGTTGCCGAGCACTTGCATGATATCTTTCTTTTGTTCAGATGTTACACCCTAAAGGGCACAAGCCGCAGTAGGGTACGCTGTGCGTACCTTTTCACCTCTCCAATGGTACGCATGGCGTACCCTACTGAAGGTTGTGTTTAAAGCACGTCTCTACGCCGTTGTCGCGCTGCGAGGTGTCTGATGACGCGCGCCGCGGTGGGAACGATCAGGCCGCTTTCGCCAAACAGGGAGCTTTGCCGAAAATTCGTTCGAGAACTTTTGGGAAAGCCTCCTGCTTGGGGTGTTTGGCTTTACGGCGGTATTGGCTTTTATCCTCGAAAACCTTCGCCTTGTTAAACCGGTGCGCATGCTTCGCGACCGGATTCAACCGTTGCATATTTTCTATTTCATTCAAATTTCTACGTTTTTTCATCGTTTACCTCTTATAATAGTGCATCGTTTTCCGGCTTCGGAAAACCGGTTTACTATAACAGCCCGTTTGATAAGAAAACAGTTGTGAAATTCAAAAAAGATTTTGACGTGATCGTGGTCGGCGGCGGCCATGCCGGCACCGAAGCCGCGTTGGCGGCTGCCCGCTGTGGCGTGAAGACGCTGCTGTTGACGCAGAATATCGAAACGCTCGGTCAGATGAGCTGCAATCCGGCTATCGGCGGGATCGGCAAGGGGCATCTGGTCAAAGAGATCGATGCGCTCGGCGGCTGCATGGCGCGGGCGATCGATCTCGGCGGCATCCAGTTCCGGATTCTGAACGCCAGCAAAGGGCCGGCGGTCCGGGCCACGCGCGCGCAGGCCGACCGGCGGCTCTATAAGCAGGCGGTGCGCCATATGCTCGAAAACCAGCCGAACTTGGCGCTGTTCCAGCAAACGGTGGCCGACCTGATCGTGGAAGGCGAGCGGGTCGTCGGGGTGAAGACCGAAATGGGCCTGAGTTTCAACGCGCGGGCGGTCGTATTGACGGCAGGCACATTTCTGGCCGGCAAGATTCATATCGGTCTCGAAAATTATAGCGGCGGCCGCGCCGGCGATGCGGCCTCGATCGCGCTGGCGCAGCGGCTGCGCGAATTGCCGTTTCGGGTCGACCGCCTGAAGACCGGCACCCCGCCGCGGATCGACGGGCGCACGATCGATTTTTCCAAACTCGATGTGCAGCACGGCGACGATCCGGTGCCGGTGTTTTCGTTCCTCGGCCGGCGCGAGCAGCATCCGCGTCAGATCCCTTGTTATATCACGCGTACGAATGCCAGAACGCACGACATCATCCGTAACGGGCTCGACCGTTCGCCGCTCTATTCCGGCATCATCGAAGGGATCGGGCCGCGTTACTGCCCGTCGATCGAAGACAAGATCGTGCGTTTTGCCGACCGCGATACGCACCAGATCTTTGTTGAGCCGGAAGGGCTCGATACGCACGAGATTTACCCGAACGGGATTTCGACCAGCCTGCCGTTCGATGTGCAGTACGAGTTCGTGCGTTCGATGCACGGTTTCGAGAACGCCGAAATTGTCCGCCCCGGCTACGCGATCGAATACGACTTCTTCGATCCTCGCGATTTGAAGACCTCGCTCGAAACCAAGCATATGCACGGCCTGTTTTTCGCGGGCCAGATCAACGGCACGACCGGCTACGAAGAAGCGGCCGCGCAAGGCTTGATCGCCGGCTTGAATGCGGCGCTTTTGGTGCAGGACAAGGAAAGCTGGTGCCCGCGCCGCGACGAAGCCTATATCGGGGTGATGATCGACGATTTAATCACGCGCGGAACGCAAGAGCCGTACCGGATGTTCACCAGCCGCGCCGAATACCGGCTGCAGTTGCGCGAAGACAATGCCGATCTCAGGCTGACGCCGCAGGGCCGTGTCTTGGGGCTGGTCGACGACGAACGCTGGCGCGCGTTCGAAGACAAACAGAACGCGATCGGCGCATTGCAGGACGGCTTGAAAAAGCAATGGATCCGGCCGGAAACCGAGGCGGCCTCCGCGGCCGAAGCCTATTGGGGCAAGCCGATCCAGAAAGAAGTGAATCTACTGGAAATGCTGCGCCGTCCGGAAGTCGATGTGGCTCGGTTGCTGTCGTTCTGCGACAAAGGCACGGAAGTGCCCGAACAGGTCGGCGAACAGGTCGAAATCCAGGCCAAGTATGCGGGTTATATCGTCCGCCAGCAGAGCGAAATCGACCGGGCGCTGCGCTACGATCACCTGCGCCTGCCCGAGACGCTCGATTATGCCGGCGTGCCGGGGCTTTCGAACGAAGTCAGCGAAAAACTGCGCAAGCAACGTCCGGAAACCCTGGGCCAGGCTTCGCGGATTCCCGGTATCACGCCGGCGGCGATTTCGCTGCTTTTGATCTATCTGAAAAAGAAAAGCGCCTGATGGAGTCTTGCCGACGTATTCTCGAAACCGGCCTGGATACGCTGCGGATTTCATGGAACGAAGCGCAAATCGACCGGTTGCTCGTCTTTCTGAAGCTGATCGAAAAATGGAACAAGGCTTATAACCTGACCGCGATCCGGAACCTCGAAGACATGGCGCGGCTGCATCTTCTGGACAGCCTCGCCGTTCTTCCTTACACAAAAGGAGGGCGCGTGATCGATATCGGTACCGGCGCCGGCTTGCCGGGCATTCCGCTGGCGATTTTTTTGCCCGAAACGTCATTTACCTTGCTCGACAGCAATGCGAAAAAAACCCGCTTCGTACAGCAGGCGGTGTTGGAACTGAAACTCGGCAATGTCGAGGTTTGCCATAGCCGGGCCGAAGCCTTTCGGCCGGAGCGAAAATTCGATACGGTGATTACCCGTGCGTTCGCCGGGTTGCCGGGCATCCTGAAGACCACGGCGCACTTACTCGACGAGCACGGCGTGTTATTGGCGATGAAAGGGCAAAATCCACGGGATGAACTGGCGGCAGTTAAGGTAAAATCGTCCGTTGTCCCGCTCGCGACGCCCGGCGTCGAGGCGGAGCGTTGCCTGGTGATCATTCAAAATGAAGCAATCCCTGTAGGATAAAGTGTGACAAAAGTTATTGCGGTAACCAATCAAAAAGGCGGGGTCGGCAAGACGACGACCAGCGTCAATCTGACGGCCTCGCTGGCGGCGGCCAAGCGCCGCGTGCTGCTCGTGGATCTCGATCCGCAAGGCAATGCGGCGATGGGCTGCGGGGTCGACAAACAGAAAGTCCTCTATTCCAGCTACCATCTCTTAGTCGAAGAAGTGCCGGCCGAGCAAACCGTGATCAAACTGCCGGAGCTCGGCTTCTCGGTGATCGCGGGCAACGGCGATCTGACCGCGGCCGAAGTCGCGCTGATGGACGCCGAGCGCCGGGAGCGGCGGCTGGCCGAAGTGCTGATGCCGATCAAGACGCAGTACGATTATATCCTGATCGATTGTCCACCTTCCTTGAACATGCTGACCTTGAATGCGCTGGTCGCGGCGAACAGCGTGCTGATTCCGATGCAGTGCGAATATTATGCTCTGGAAGGCTTGTCGGCCTTGATGAGCACGGTCAAAAGTATCCAGAATACGGTCAATCCCGAACTGCATCTGGAAGGTATTTTACGGACCATGTTCGACGACCGCAGCCGCCTGACCAAGGATGTCTCCGAACAATTGGTCGAATACTTCGGGGACAAAGTGTTCCGTACTTGCGTGCCGAGGAATGTCCGTCTCGCCGAAGCGCCGAGCCACGGGTTGCCGGTTTTGGCCTACGACAAAACTTCACGGGGCGCGTTGGCCTATCTCGCGCTGGCCGGTGAAATGTTGAGAAAAGAGAAGAAGTAGCGCATGTCGATCAAGAAACGTGGATTAAGCCGCGGCCTCGATGCATTGCTCGGCGATGTTTCAATTACTAAACCGGAAGTAACGCTGTCTTCAGCCCCTTCGCACGGGTTGCAAGCGCTGCCTGTCGAGTTTCTGCAACGCGGCAGATACCAGCCGCGCCGGGACATCAATCCGGAAAAACTGCAGGAACTGGCCGATTCGATCAAGGCGCAGGGCGTGATCCAGCCGGTCGTGGTGCGCAAGCTCGAAAGCGAAAAATACGAAATCGTCGCCGGCGAGCGGCGCTGGCGTGCGGCGCAACTGGCCGGATTACACGAAGTGCCGGTCGTGGTGAAGGAGATCGATGACCGTACCGCGATGGCGGTCGCGTTGATCGAAAACATCCAGCGCGAAGATTTGAACCCGCTCGAAGAAGCGGAAGCGTTGGCGCGCCTGCTCGACGAATTCGGCATGACCCATCAGCAGATCGCCGATGCGGTCGGCAAATCGCGGGTGACCGTGACCAATTTATTGCGGCTTTTGGATTTGCACCCGGAAGTCAAAAAGCTGCTGTTGAACAAGCATATCGAAATGGGCCATGCGCGTGCCCTGCTCGGGCTCGAAGGGCAGAAACAGGTTGCCGCCGCGTATAAAATCGACAAGGAAGGTTTGACGGTCCGGGCCGCCGAACGGTTGGTCAGGGAGCTTCAGTCGCCTGAGGACGAGACGAAAAAAATCAAAATCATCGATCGGGATACTCTGCGCCTGCAGGAAGACCTGACTTCCCGCTTGGGCGCGAGGGTTTCGATCGACCATAAGAAAAACGGCGCCGGCAAGCTGATCATCGCTTATTCCAGCCTGGAAGAGCTCGATGGGATCATCGGGCAGATCAAATAAGCTTTCCTTTCCAGTTCCGCTTTCGTTTGACGCAGGCAGACGAAAGCATTCCCTCCTTCACGCGTTGGCTGAATTTTCAGTTGACGGCCAAAAACTTTCCCTCTTATAAATACCATTTAAAAAGTTCGGGCTCGAGCTTTTTCAATTTCCTGCTCCAGCTTCCGGAAAGACGGGACAGGTTTAGGCAAGAATGTCCCTTTTAATAACAGGGGAAGGGGCCGCATAAGGTTTAACAAATGCGAAGCTGTGCTATATTCTGACCATGAAATACAGCGATTTATTTTTCATTGACGAAGTGAGGCATGCCTTGCGGCGCGGGTATGCGTATTGCTTTGAAGGGTTTATTGTTTCAATGATTCATGCCGGGATTAAGGAGGGCTGGCTTTGTAACAATCGATTTTCCGTTTTTTCTGTATCCGGGCGGCAACGTTGCAAATTGCAGGGCCGGTCGTCGATCCTATTTCCTCTCTACGCTTTACGTCTCGATTCGGCTGAATTGTCCGAGCTTCTTCATTTTTTTGGGAATTCCCATGCAGCGGCCTAGCTCCGGGTGGTTTAGCAAAAACGCTACGCGAGTCCGTCTGATTGTCGCATCCAGCCAGGCTTTTTTTCTTGTCTTAGTCAATTTGCGCCGGGCTGTCGTTTTGTCGGCGGTTATGCTGCCGACAATGGCCTTGCAGGCGGATGATTCAAAAGTTCGCTTGCTCGACTCCACCAAAAACGCCAAACAGCTGACTACCGAGACGATACGCGAAATATTCTTCATGCGGCTGAGTACCTGGCCTGACGGCACCCCTATTCATGTGTTCGTGCTTCCGGATAATCACCCCTTGCACATTCGTTTTGCGAAAGAAATTTTGGGCGTCTATCCGTTCCAACTCCGCTCGGCCTGGGACCGGCTGGTTTTTTCAGGTACCGGCGTCTCCCCCACTACCGTGGAATCGGAAGAAGAAATGCGCGCACGCATTGAGTCTACGCCAGGCGCTATCGGTTATACAGAGACCATATCAGGAGATCATTGATGAGATCAGTCAACTTTGATGTTATTTTCGGCAAAGCTGCTCCGATGATTCTTTGCTCCTTATTGGCTCTATTGATGCCTACAGCCGTTGCGGCACTGGAATGGCTGGACGGAAAGGTGCAGGTACACGGTTTTGCCGGTCAAGGTGTGACTTATACCGATCATAATCAGGTTTTCGGTTCGAGCCGCGATGTCAGTTTGGATTTTAGGGAAATGGGCCTTACAACTTCTGTAAAACCGTTACCTAATTTGTTAATTTCTGCCCAAGGTTTATATCGGGATGCGGGCGGTTCTGATACGCAAGGCGTTCGTCTCGATTTTGCGCAGGCGGATTATAGCCATGCATTTTTGGATTCAGCTTTGATAATGGGGGTTCGCGGCGGGCGGGTTAAGCTTCCGTTCGGCTTATATAATGATACCCGCGATGTTTTGTGGACTCGACCCACCGTGTTATTACCTCAGTCGATTTATTTCGATGCGCTAGCCTTGCGTCAGGGGATGCTTTCGGGTGACGGAGGAGCGCTCTACGGTCGTTATACCCATGGTGAACACAGGTATGGCTTGGAGTTTCTGACTTTCGAGACTCAAGACAACACAGGGGGAGTTGCAGCATTTTGGACAGGCATCCCTTCGGTTTTACCTGCGGCGCAGGGGAGTTTTGGAGGACGCCCTGCGTTTATAGGAAGAAGTTTTTATGAATGGATGGGGGGACGTGTAAAGTTATTGTTTTCTATCGTCGATATTGAGCGCGATTTTCATTCATCGAATGCGTTTTATCAGAACGGTAATACTAAAATTACCTTTCCGCTGTTTTCGGCGCAGTATAATGCGGAAAAATGGTCATTGACAGCCGAATATGGGTGGATCGATAGCCAACGTAGTGGTTATTCTCCATCGTTACAAAATTTTCCTACCTGGAAGCAAAATACATCCGAAAACTTTTATTTACAGGGCGAATACCGTTTTACTCCAGATTTTTCGGCGGTGCTTCGCTATGATGTATTACATCTCAACCGCGACGACCGAGATGGTAGAGAGATGTCGCAAATGACAGGTGGAAGGGTCGCTCCTCATCGTTTTTACGCGAGGGATTTAACTGCGGGCGTGCGCTGGGAATTCGCACGTAATTTTTTGTTGGCGGTTGATTATCATTATGTGAATGGTACTGCTTGGTTGAATGAGAAGGATAACCCCACACTGAATAACCCCGGAACCTCGCCGCATTTTAGTCTGTTTACTACAATGCTGTCATTTCGGTTTTAAATTTTTAAATGGTTGAGGATTTATATAAAGTCAGGCATAAGCCGCGCTTCTCGAGCTTACATCGCAAGTGGCTGGCGTCGCTGAGCTTATTGCTGCTTTCCTTGGGTGTAGCTTTTGGCGCGTTGAATTACTGGTATCTGAAGGCACAGGTTAAAGCGCAGTATGCGCAAAGCCAGGCGTCCTGGACCGCTGAATTGAAGGGCTTGATTAAACATTCGGTAGATCGGCTGCAGCGTCTCAGCATCGTGATTGCCTCGTTGGGCAATTTGTCGGACCGATTGAAGTCGCACGACGGTACGATTCGGTCAACTGAACTCGAACGAAAGTTCTCCAGCGTGCGTTACGAGTTGGATGTCGAAAGAATCGTTATTTTCGATAAGCAGGGCGCGATCCGCTGGAATTGGGCACCGGATAGCAGCAGTGCCGTTTCGATGCAATCGATGATGGACGCCATTGCGCATGCGAAACAGAGCGAACAGCCGGGGGCTGTTTTAGACTGCCAGCTGCAATGCGAACTGAACGTGGTGATGCCATTGCTGGCGGATGGCGAACACGTCGGATTCATCGGCATGAGCCAACGCATTACCGACTTGGTAATGGAGTTTTCTACCGCAACCGGCGTGGATATAGGCATTTTGGTGCCGGCCAGTATCGAAAGGATGGAACAGGTTTTTCCGGGATGGGGCTTGTATACCGCTGCCTTGACCCATGCTTCGGCATTAAGGCCCTTCATTGAGGATCTGTCGGAGCGTTACCCGTCGCCGGAGGATATTCCCCCCGATGTCTGGCTGCGATGGAAGGATAATTTTTATGTCTTCCATGTTGTTCCTCTTAAGCACATCATTTCCGGTGCAAGGGGTTATCTGGTTTTCATCTCCGATGTTACGGAAGATACGGTTGCATTGAAAACGACCAACCGTAACAGTCTGTTTTTGATACTCGGGTCGCTGCTGCTTGCCGAGGTCTTTTTGTTTTTGCTGCTGCGCAAGCCGTTGCAACGGTTGAGCCATTTAGCACAAACCTTGCCTCTGGTTGCGCGGGGATGGTATGCACAGGCTTATCAGGCGTTCAATGTGTTGGGACGCTTTCCCAAAAAACAGGACGAAATCGATTTGCTGTATGAGACTTCGATCGACCTGACGCATCAAATCGAGGAGAGTCAGCTGGCCCTGGCTGCTGATAGAGACTTCATTCAAGGTATTCTGGACAGTGTGCAGGTGATGATTTTAACGCAGACGCGCGACGGCAGGCTGCACATGGTAAACCGGTATATGTCCGAAATGCTGGGACGTCCGCCGGAGCACCTGAAGAAAAATCTGTTCGTCGACCTGCTCGAAGGGAACGAAGGCAAAGAGCAATATCAGAACAACCAGATCCATTTATTCTCGTCTTCCCTGCACCGTCTCGAACACGAAGGGTCGATTATCGATGCCAGCGGCGAACTGCGCCATATTATCTGGATTCATACTTTTCTAGGCTCCATGTATCAAGACGACGCGGTCGTGCTGTCCGTCGGAATGGATGCGACTGACCGTATCGTGGCCGAAAACCGCAGCCGCTGGCTTGCTCACCACGATCCTTTGACGGGTTTGGCAAATCGGCTGCGGTTTCATGAAGAACTCGAAAGAAGCTTTGCCGATGCGGTACGCAGCGGTAATTCCAGCGCACTGCTGCTGCTCGATCTGGATTATTTCAAAACGATCAACGATAGCAGCGGTCATGCGGCCGGGGATGCGCTGCTGGTCATTCTTGCCAATGAACTCCGTGCGCGTGCGCGCAAATCCGACCTGATCGCCCGGCTGGGCGGCGACGAATTCGCTGTGTTGATGCCGACAACCGGACAGGTGGGGGCCGAAACCTTCGCCGCTTCCCTGAATGAGCGGTTGAAGGAGCGTAAATTCCAGTTCGGAAATAAAGAGTACCGGATTTCGGCAAGTATCGGCATTGCCTTGCTGCCCCAACATGGCAAGGATGTGGAAGAGCTGATGGTCAATGTGGATATGGCGATGTATGAAGCGAAAAAGAACGGTAAAGGACGATGGTGTTTATATTTTTCTGATCAGGAATCCATTTTAAACAAGAACGTCGTGAAGGCTCGATAATAAGATAAATTTCCCTTACAGTTTTTACCTTAAGCAAGGTAGATTAGAGTTTATAGTGACGACAATATGAACAAAAGTTATTTGTTACCTTCTAAATGGTTTAATAATGTCAAATCGAAATTTAATTACATTAATTTTTTTAAAATTAAAGCCTCGATTATAGAACAACAAAATACGGCTGAAGAGCTATCTATGGCAGCAATAATGCGAGATGCTGAAAAAAAAGGCTTCGTAGTTCATAAGCTGGATAGTAGCTTGATTGTCTCAATCAAAAAGCCTTCTGATTCCCATTTTAATGCCAAAACACAAAATCTAGAATCATTGTCATTGAGTTCAACACCTTCGGACGGATGGGTCGTACCGGATAGATTGCTTAATCTGAGGCAGTTTATTAAGAATGCCCCACAGGTTTATAGAGACAGAACTTATCCTTTTAATCTAGGATTCATCGATGGGGTTGAAATTAAGGGAGTTTGCAAGTTTGTTAAAACACCAGAACGAAAGATATTTATTAATCCTCACTTTTTTGGACTAGAAAATTATAGCGTTCAGTGGCTTCACGATATGAATATCGTACCAGGTCCGACAAATACACATCAGCTATCGCAAGATCTTTTCTGCCAAGTACAAAGTCGAGTGGCAAAGATGCAAAAGACCAATATTGCATTACTTGCTGCCGCAACTCTACCAACAGTAGGGGAAGAGGCATTAAAAATCGCTAGCGATGTTAATGCATGGTTGTTTATTAATGATGACTTATTGGATTCCAGAAATTCAGATATCAATAAAAATAAACAACTGGTTTCTGAAATTTTTGATGAATATTTAAAAGCCATAAAGGGAGAAGATTATGCATTGCCTTCCAACCTCCCTGATAATAAAGGATCGATTATTTTAGGTTTATTGAATGGACTGCAAAATATAGGCGAAAGGCTAAGAGAAATAGTAGAACCTTCTCTAACCAAATATATATATGAAGGTTTCTTGAAGTACAAAAATGGTTGCGTAACTGAAGCTGGAACACGAACAAAGCAAGCAGATTTGGCTGAAGGCAAATCTGGTATTGATCTTCAAATATCCTTATCTTTACTTAATGCTACAAGACATCATGCAGGCTCGGTTGATTTCGTGCTTGAAATTGCCTTTGCTTTACAAAATATATCTCTAACTCAGAAAGAACGGGAGATTTTGGAGGACAATCATCTTTTTCGTCTTGGAAAAGATCATATCTGCTATTTTAATGATGTGCTTTCCGGAAGCAAAGAAAAGAATGAAGGTTTACATGAAAACCTTGTTCTTCATTATATGGAAATAAACCCAGAACTTACTTTTAAAGCAGCAGTCGATGCGGTAATGAAAGAAGTCAATACCTGTGCAGCAGAGTTTCAGATTAAAAAACAAGAAGCGATAATATGCTTAAAAGCCTCCGGTGAAGAAAGAGAAAAGCCAGTCGATATTGCACCACTATCTACCGCAATTGAAAGCATAGAAAACTGGATAGAAGGGCATGTTATTTGGGAGGTTTTATCTGTTGAAGGACGGCATCCAAAATTACTTGATACCCGTTTGAAGGAGACATTCGTTTAACATTTAGAGTATTTCTCTATTTGTTATAATCATAAACCGCATTTTGCAAAAAGTTTTGGCATTTCTCGGGTTAAATCTCATTAAGCCAGGTGCCCAGGATTTGCCAAAGCTGATCGACGATCCGTTCCGTGGCTTTGCGCGGAAGGACTTTCAGCTTGGCAAACCTCTGTTCAATTGGATTCAAGGCCGGGCTATAAAAGGGGGGCAGGTATTTCAAGGCGGCGCCTTACGCTGCCATTGCTGCGAAATCAGACCATCTTATGGGTCGGGTCGGAAATTGTCATAGATGACGAGATCGTCGGGCTGCAAAGTCGATTCGAGCTGCTGAGAGCGCAGGTATTCCTTAGATAATCACTGTTTTATCAAGAAACACCAGCTTGAGCACATCAATGCGATTGTCATCGATATCCTTTCATTTGTCGCGGCACAGATCTTTCACCGGCTTGAAAGACCGGCGATGGATGCTCAAAGGTCCGAACTCTGCCAGTTCGGACAGATGTTGCCGGGTGCCGTAACCTTTATGCAGATCGAACGCAAAGCCGGGAAATTCTTTTGCATAGTCCGCCATGGTCCGGTCGCGGTGGACTTTGGCGAGGATAGAAGCCGCGCTGATGGCCGGAATCTTCCGGTCGCCCTGCACGATTGCCCGGGCCGGGACCGCTAAAACCGGCAGGCGGTTGCCGTCGACCAGGACGTGGTCCGGCGGGATTGATAGCTGCGCGACCGCCCGCTGCATGGCCAGCAGCGTGGCTTGCAGAATGTTCAGCCGGTCGATCTCCGCTACGCTAGCTTCGGCAATGGACCAGGCCAGGGCGTTTTCCCGAATGGCCTGATAAAGCGCCAGCCTTTTCTTCTCACTCAGCGTTTTCGAATCGGCTAGGCCGCTTATCGGTTTTTTCGGGTCGAGGATGACGGCGGCAGCCGCGACCGGTCCCGCCAAAGGGCCCCGCCCGGCTTCGTCGACGCCGGCGATCAGCCCGGATTCCGCAAGAATGACGTCCGCCATTGCGTAAACAGGTCCCATGCGCGGCTAGCGTAAAATGCCGCGGCTGACATGGCGCAAGAAATCTGCGAATTCGCCTAAATGGGTATTTTCTTCGTCAAGGTTCAGCAGCTCATCAATCGCATCTTCGAGACGGAGATTCATCTTGTAAACGATTTTGTACGCTTTCCTGATCAGCCGAATGTCTTCGGGAGAAAACCCGTTGCGCTCCATTCCGACCGTGTTGATCCCATGAGGTCGGGTGGGTTTGCCGCCGACCATCACGAAAGGCGGCACGTCCTGGGTGATCGCACTGCCCATTGCAGCAAAGCTGTACTGGCCGATTTTGGTAAACTGGTGGACCAGTGTAAAACCGCCAAGAATCGCGTGGCTGCTCAGACTGACATGGCCGGCCAGAGAAGCGCCGTTGGCCATCACGACATGATCGCCTATCATGCAGTCGTGCGCGACATGGGTGTAGGCCATGAATAAATTGTCGTTGCCGATTTTGGTAAGGCTGTTATCCTGCTGCGTCCCCCGATGCATCGTGGTGAACTCGCGGATCGTGTTGCGATCGCCGATTTCGAGCCGGGTCAGTTCGGCGGCATATTTCTTGTCTTGAGGGTCTTCGCCTATCGAAGAAAATTGGAAGATGCGATTATCTTTACCAATGGAAGTCGGTCCTTTGATGACTACATGCGGGCCGATGACGGTGCCTGAATCAATCTTTACGTCGGCACCGATGATCGTATAGGGTCCGATGGAAACGTCGCCGGCCAATTCAGCGCGTTTATCGATAATGGAAGTTGGATCGATCAAAATTAATTTACCACGGCTGCACAGCGGATTTCAGCGCTGGCGATGAATTCGCCATCGACTTCGGCCGAGCAATCGAATGCCCAGATATTGCGCTTGCTTTTCAAGAATTTGGCTTCCAGCATCAATTGATCGCCGGGAACGACGGGGCGTTTGAATTTGGCCTTGTCGACGCTGACCAGATAATAAATCATCCCGCTGAGTTCTTCAGGAGCCGTTTCGGAGGCCAGAAGGCCGGTCGTCTGCGCCATCGCTTCGATGATCAATACGCCCGGCATAATCGGTTTTTGGGGAAAATGGCCCTGAAAAAAAGGTTCGTTATAAGTAACGTTTTTGACTCCCAGCAACCGGACTCCAGGTTCACACTCGATGACCTTGTCGACCAGCAGAAAGGGATAGCGATGTGGTAAAAAGTTCTGTATTTGTAAAATATCTAACTTGATGGACATGGTGCGGATCGCTTTGATGATGAGGATGCGATTCCCGTCATTCAAATTACGAATGGCGTCGAGGGATGGAATCCGTCCGGAGGCATGATCGCTGCCATTCGTATCGATTTAAACTAAAGGAAATAGAGGAGGCGCTGGCCGGGCTATTGCGCCGATGCCAGTTTTTTCTGAACTTGAGCGGTAATATCCAGTTTGTCGTTGGCGTAGAGTACACCGTCATACAAGACGAGGTCGAAGCTTTGCTCTTTCGCGATCGCCTGAACGGCCTCGATGATGCGACGCTGCAATTTGCCGAGCTCCTGGTTTTTGCGGGTATTCAAGTCGTAGCCGGTCTCTTCGCTGGCTCGTTTATAATCGAGCGATTTGTCCCGCAGCTTTTTTTCCAGATTGGTACGCTCGCTTTCGCTCATCACCGCGCCGTCGCGGTTCAATTTGTCTTCAAGGGATTTGAGCTCGGTTTCCATCGATTTGATTTTCTTCACGCGCGATGAAAATTCCTGTTCGAGCCGCTTCAATTCGGGAGCTTCCTTGAGCACTGTATTCATATAGACGATGCCCACTTTGAGCTCGGCCAGGCACACGTTCGAAGCGAGCAGCAAGCCCAGGAATAATGCAATTTTGGTTTTCATTGTGGATCAATTCTCCAGAGGATCGAAAATGTAGGAAATAGAGGTAAACTTTAATAGATTATAGGGGATAAGTAGGTTTAAGCCAAAACAACTTGCACTTTAAAAATTCTGCCCGAAGTTGAATTGAAATATCTGTTTCTGATCGCCCGGATCGGTTGGAGTTCCTGATTTGGCGTTCAGCGGCAATGCGGCACTGACCGACAACGCGCCAAACGGCGATAGCCATTCGCCGGAGATGCCGGTGGAGTATTTCAAGTCGCCAAAATTGAAACCGTCCTCGACCGTGCCCGCATCGAGAAAGGTTCCCAGCCGGACCGATTTGACATCAGATAGAAACGGCACCGGAAAAAACAATTCGGCATTGCCGATGATTTTGGTGGAGCCGCCAAAAGGATTGTTGGCGACCCTCTTGCCGGGAATGCAACCCGTTCCCCCGCTAGGGCAAATGTGGTCCCTGGGGCCGAGCGTATTGTTCCTATAACCCCGTACCGAGCCGGTGCCGCCTGCGAAATAATTCTCGAAGAAAGGCAGCTTATCGGTATCGCCGTAGCCGTCTCCGTAGTCGACTTCCCCGTGCAGCCGGAAAGTCAAATCCTGGGCGACCGGAATGTAAAGCTGATGCTTGTAGCTGACCTTGAAATATTCCAGATCGCTTCCGGGAACGGTGGCGAGAGCGGAAAAGCGCTGTTGTCCTCCCTTGGTCGGGAAAATTGCCTTGTTCAGCGTATCGTGAGACCAACTGACTGCCGGAGCGAACGTAAAAAAACTGTCGCCTTGCTGTTTGATGAAATCAGAAATTTCGATCGAGGAAAAGTCGGTTTTTTTTAGAGAAGTATGCTTGATGTCCGCATCGAAGCGCAGGCTATCGAACTCGTTCAACGGAATCCCGAAATTGATGCCGGCATTGGCGACATCGGTGGAATACCGGGCGATGTTGATCGTACTGGCATCGCGGCTGGTATAGCCGAGGTTGTAGCCCTGGCTGACTCCGTCCACGTTGAAATACGGATTGAAGAAGCCGAATTGGTAACTGGTCAGGTAGTCGCTGTTGTTGAAGGCCAAATTGACCCGCTTACCGGAACCGAAGATGTTGTCCTGCGAAATGTTCGCATTCAGCACGATGCCCTGCACCTGCGAAAAACCGACACCGGCCGACAAGTTGCCCGAGGCTTTTTCGGTGACTTTGTAATTCACGTCGATCTGGTCGGCGGTGCCGACGACCTGCGGCGTTTCGACGTTTACGTCCTCGAAATAACCCAGCCGTTCGAGGCGCGTTTTCGAGCGTTCGATTTTGGACCCCGAGGCCCAGCTCGCTTCCATCTGCCGCATTTCCCGGCGCAGCACTTCGTCGCGCGTTTTGGTGTTGCCGGCAAAATTGATATGGCGCACATACGCGCGTTTGCCCGGATCGACGAAAAAAGTCATCACGACCGTTTTGTCTTTTTCGTTGATTTCCGGGACCATGTTTACGTTCGCGAAGGTATAGCCTTCGTCGCCCAGACGGTCCGAGATCGCCTTTGAGGTTTCGGTGGCCTGCTTCCGGGAAAAAATTTCGCCGGGGCCGATGCTCACCAGTTTGATCAACTGCTCGGGCGGCACGATCAGATTGCCGGCCAGTTTGACCTTGTCCAGCGTGTAGACATCCCCTTCCTTCACGTTGATCGTGACGTAAATGTCTCTTTTGTCGGGGGTAATCGCGACCTGGGTCGATTCGATCGAGAAATTGATGTAACCCCGGTCCAGATAATACGAACGCAGGGTTTCCAGGTCGGCGGACAGTTTTTGCTTGGAATACTGGTCGTTCTTGGTATAGAACGATAGCAGGTTGGTCGTGCTCAATTCCAACTGCTTGAGCAGGGTTTCGTCATCGAACGCCTTGTTGCCGACGATGTTGATCTGCTTGATCTTGGTGACGCGGCCTTCGGAAATTTTGATATGGATGCCGACCCGGTTGCGGGTCAGATTGGTCACCTCGGTCTTGATCTTCAGCGCGTACTTGCCGTGGCTCAGATACTGGCGGTTCAATTCCTGCTCGACCTTGTCGAGCACCTGCTTGTTGAACACCTTGCCTTCGGACATTCCAATCGAGTCCAGGGCTTTGGTCAGGTCTTCCTTGCTCAGATCCTTGTTGCCTTCGATCAGGATCTTGGCGATCGAGGGACGCTCGACCACGTTCACGATCAGGGTGGAACCTTTCCGTTCGAGCGAGACATCTTTGAAAAAGCCGGTCTTGAACAGCGCCTTGATTGCGGGGCCGGCATTATCCAGCGAAAACCGTTCGCCGACGTTGATAGGGAGATAATTGTAAACAGTGCCTTGGGAGATCCGCTGCAAGCCCTTGACTTTGATATCGGTCACGATGAAGTCCTCGTCGGCTGCAACTGCCTGGGATAACAGCAGGTACAGCGACAACAGGCGGGCAATCGGTTTAGACATCATTCGGCAGGTGAAAGAGAACGGCAATCTCTGATTTGTAGGGGGCTCGGCCGGATTATAACATAAGAATTTGTTTGTACAGCTTATGCCCGGTTTATCGAGAAACTGACGACATCCCCGATGGATGGTTTGCCGAACAGCACCATCAGCAAACGGTCGATCCCGATCGCGATACCCGAGCAGTCGGGCAAGCCCGCTCTTAACGCCGCGAGCAGACGCTCGTCTTTTAACGCGACCGGCAATTTTTGTTGGCGGCGAGCCGCGAGTTCCTGATCGAAACGCCGGTTTTGCTCCTCCGGATCGGCTAATTCAAAAAAGCCGTTGCCCAGTTCGACGCCATCGATGAACAGCTCGACCCGGTCGGTAATCAGAGGATCGTGTTCATTCAGGCGCGCCAGCGAAGATTGGCAGGCCGGATAGCCGTATACCATGCACAAACGGCCGATTCCCAGATGCGGCTGAATCCGGTGGCTGAACAGGAAATCGAGCCAAGTCGCATGATCATCCCCGCAAACCGTGACCGCTTCCGGAAGTCCGGAAGCCTCGGCATAAGCGCGATAATCGGCAGGCGAGAATTCGGCTGCGTTCAGGCGGGTATAGTCGGCAAACAGCGAACAGTAACCGAACCGCTGCGCCGGCTCCAGCGCTTTGATGCCTGCGAATAAGCTTCCGATCAGCGCCTCGCATTCGTCCATCAGGTCGGCCAGGCAAAAACCGACCCGGTACCATTCCAGCATCGTAAACTCGGGATTGTGAAAGCGGCCGGCTTCGCCGTTCCGGAATGCCTTGCAAATTTGATAAATGGAACCCGAACCCGCAGCCAAAAGGCGTTTCATCGCAAATTCGGGAGATGTCTGCAAATACATCGCTTGCCGTAAGGGAGGAAAATCGAACTCGGTGCGGAAAAAAGCCAGTTGCGGGTCGGTTCCGATGGCCTGGCTCAGCAGCGGTGTTTCGACTTCGAGCACGTCCCGTGCACGGAAGAACTCGCGGATCTGCCGTAAGAGCTCCGCTCTTTGCCGCAAAAACTCGATGGAACAGCCGGGCCGCCAGTCGGCGCCGGAAAGATTGCCTGGATGGATCATGAGTGAAATTGTAGGGTACGCTGTGCGTACCTTGCCGAGAGGGTTGCGGAATGCGTTAGATATCAAGGCACGCGAAGCTTACCCTGCAAAAATGCTGCCGGGCCGCGATAAAGGCCAACCCGGCTGAAAGTCTTAATGGGAAAATGCGAGATTGTCGCTCAATCTTTCACGCGGGAAATATACTCGCCGGTCCGGGTATCGACCTTGATCACTTCGCCGGTCTGTACGAACAGCGGCACGCGCACGACCGCGCCGGTTTCCAGCTTGGCCGGTTTGCCGCCGCCGCCCGAGGTATCGCCGCGCACGCCCGGATCGGTTTCGACGATCGCCAGTTCGACGAAATTTGCCGGCGTGACGGCCAACGGCGCGTCGTTCCACAAGGTCACGGTGCAGTTGTCCTGGTCTTTCAGCCATTGCGCCGCATCGCCGACCGTTTTTTCGTCGGCCTGATACTGTTCGAACGTGTCCGGCTTCATGAAGTGGCGGAAAGAACCGTCGTTGTAGAGATACTGCATTTCGACATCGACCACATCGGCGCCTTCGAGCGTTTCGCCGGACTTGAAGGTTCTTTCGATCACCCGCCCGGTTTTCAGATTGCGGATCTTGACCCGGTTGAATGCCTGTCCCTTGCCCGGTTTTACGAATTCGTTTTCGATGATCGCGCAGGGATCGTTATCCAGCATGACTTTGAGCCCGCCTCTAAATTCATTGGTGCTGTATGTGGCCATTTTTTCCTCGAACCTAAAACAATGTAAAATCCCACCATTATAATAGAGGCTTTTGCCAATAGAAACCTCGAAAACGCCCTTTCATGCCGGAACTCAACGAACAAACCGACCATTTTGCAAAAAACTGGCAGCGGCAGCTTGCCGAAGCTTTCACCGACATCGACGAATTCTGCGCTTATCTGAATCTTTCGGTCGAGCAATTGCCCGTATCGAAAGCGGCCGCTAAAAGCTTTGCGCTGAAAGTTCCGCGCAGCTTCGCCGAAGCCATCGAAAAAGGCAATCCCCACGATCCGCTGCTTCGGCAAGTGTTGCCGATTCGGGATGAAATGCTTTTTTTTCCGGGCTATAGCGACAATCCGGTCGGCGATCTCGAAGCGTCGAACGCCGCGGGCGTGTTGCACAAATACCGCGGCCGGGTCTTGCTGATCAATACCGGCAGTTGCGCGATCAACTGCCGCTACTGCTTCCGCCGCAGCTTTCCCTACGCGGACCTGCAGCTCGGTAAGGAGAAGGAAATCGCCGCGCTGCGTTATATCCGCGAGAACCCGGACATTACGGAAGTGATCCTGAGCGGCGGCGACCCTTTGCTGTTGAGCGACGAGCGCCTGCGGCGTCTGTTCCGGCAGATCGCCGGGATTGCGCATGTGAAACGGGTCCGGATCCACAGCCGCCTGCCGATCGTGCTGCCGGCCCGGATCACCCAAAGCCTGCTCGAAGTTCTGAGCCAAAGCGCCAAACCGGTCGTGCTGGTTGTGCATTGCAACCATTCGAACGAACTCACCGACCGGGTCGCCGAAGCCTGTCGTCCGCTCAAACAAAAAGGCATGATCTTGTTGAACCAATCGGTGCTTTTGCGCGGAGTGAACGATAAGGCAGCCGATCTGGTTGCGCTGAGCGAGCGCCTATTCGATTGCGGCATCATGCCCTACTATCTGCACCTCTTGGACAAAGTCAGCGGCGCGGGTCATTTCGAAGTCGGCGAAGCCGAGGCTTTGGAACTGGTGCGGCGAATGTCGGCCGAATTGCCCGGTTATCTGGTGCCGAAGCTGGTCAAGGAAATCGCCGGCGCCGATTCGAAGCAAAGGATTTTATAAATTCCCGATTTCCCTCGCAAACTCGGAAAGTCAGGCCGGCTTGTCCGTAGTCAAAAAACAGCGGTTGAACTATACTGGGTTGCAGTCGCTTTCCGAACCTTTGGTCAAAGTTTTTAGCATATTTATCAGATACTAGGTACTGTCATCATGTCGATAATCAATGGAAGTTCCAAGAACGATGTATTGAAAAGTTTGGCCGGAGATGACGATTTGACGGGAGGAGAAGCCGGCATACCGACGGGTATTTTTAACGGCGTCGATACGGCGCTCTTTAGCGGAAAATATGCCGACAGCGCGACGGGGGTTGCCAATTACACTTTGACGGCGGCCTACGACGAGTCGTTCGGTTATTATCTGGGGGTTACCGATAACAATGACGCCGACGGCGTCTCGGACGGCTCCGATCGTGTGCGGGCGGACATCGAAATCGTGCGCTTTGCCGATAGCGCCAGTGCCGACCCGAAGCCGACGTTCCTGTCCCTGACTCAGGAAATGGTGGCCAATGGGCTGACCGCCGGCAATCAAACCAATACTACGGTGTTAGCGCTTGCGAACGGTGGCTTTCTGAACTTTTGGCTGAGCGGGGACGGCTTTTATTTCAGGAAATTCAATAATGACACGACCAGCGACCGTTTCGAAACAAAACTGCTCGATAGCGTAAACGATGGCTTGAGTTCCGACATCACCGTCGCCAATTTCAACGACGGAAGCTTTGTCGTTGCCTGGAGTTCCGCGGATGCCGACGGTACGGGCGTTTATGCCCAGCGCTTCGATGCCAATGGAACGGCGGTTTCCCCTAAATTCCGCGTGAACGACACCATTACCGCGGATCAAGGGAGTCCGGCCATTGCCGTATTGTCCGACGGCGGTTTTGTGGTTGCCTGGGTATCGGAAAATCAAGGCGATTCCATTCACGACGGCCAGAGCTTCGGCGACGACCCGAATCAATCGGGCGTTTTTGCGCAATGGTACGACGCGAGTGCCGTGCCGGTTCCAATCGGCTGGGAAGTCAAAGTCAGCGACAGCGGCGCGGCGCATCCGTTCCTCAGCGCGCTCGACAACAACCGCGTCGTCATCGGTTATGAAGGCATCTCGACCGGAACCGAGAAAATGACGATGAATGCCAAGATTTTCGACGATTACGGAAACGTCGAAAGTTATCTTTACGATTCGCAAAGCCATCCGGACATCGCGGACGGAAGCGGGCCGGGCGATGGGTATGATGCTTATGACGACCAGCTCGCTTCCATCTATGCCGATTACGCTGAAAGTCCGTTCAACATTAACTACGCCATCGAACCCAAAGCGCAAGTTTTTGATGATGCGGGCAATGCTATCGAAAACGAGCTTCGCCAGGAGACGAAAAACGCCGTTGCCGCCACCTTGACGCTGAATCATAAAACGGTGGTGGTTTGGCAGGCGCCTGTCGATCCCTACTTGATAGTTCCACCAACCGGCCAGGCGCGCGTCGACTACGATCGCAGCATCATGCTGCGCTTGTACGATAACGCGACGGGCGAGGCGCTGACTCAGGAAATCAAGGCCAATACTTTTACGCGCTACGATCAAAAGGAGCCCGCGGTGGCGGCGCTCAAGGACGGAGGCTTCGTCGTGGTCTGGCAGTCCATGTTGCAGGACGGCAGTTATCGCGGCATTTACGGGCAGAAATTCGACAACGACGGCAACAAAGTCGGCGACGAATTCCAGATTAACACCAAGGTGGCGGATTCGCAAAAAGAACCGTCCGTCACCGGACTTGGCGATGGCGGTTTTGTCGTTTCGTGGGTGGCGGAATATCAGGATGGCAATCAACAAGGCAAATACCAGAATGGTTTGTCGGGCACCGAAATCATCATGCAACGCTTCGATAAAGACGGCAACAAGATGGGGCTGTCAATCGCCGGTGGCGTGGACGATGACATTCTGAACATCGGGGGATCGCTGCCCATTCAAATGGATGGCGCGGACGGTAACGACCGACTGACTTCCGGGGACGGAAACGATACCTTGCGAGGAGGGGACGGCAACGATATTCTGGATGCCGGCAAGGGGAACGATTTTATGGTCGGCGGAGCCGGGGACGACCGCTTCATCGCCGGCGAAGGAAACGATTTCATTTACGGAGGAGCGGGCTCGGATACCCTTGTGCTGCTGGGCAGTAAACTGGATTACGAAGTCAAGAAAATCGGCAGCGGTTTTACCGTTCGTTCCTTGAATACGAATTATGCCGATATGGGCACCGATACGCTGCAGGGCGTCGAGTATTTGGAGTTCGCCGTCAAAACCGGCGAAACGGACGACGGCATCATCAGCCTGAACAGCTTCGGTTCGGGAGGCACGGGCGGTTCGGGAGGCTCCGGCAACACGATCGACGTGGCGGGGATCGAGCTTTCCGACTTCGACCTCAAGCATGCGAATACCTTGTCGGGAACGGATAAAAACGACACGCTGGCCGGCGGCAACACCAAGGGCGCTCCCGATACGCTGCAGGCCGGCAATGGCGATGACCTGTATATCGCCCTGGGCAAGGCGCTGATCATTTACGATAGCGGGGGCAACGATACCTTGCAGGTATCGACAATCAATGTCGACCTGTCCCAACCTTATAGCAGCAAGAATAAAATCAAGGGATTGCAGTATATCGAAAATGTCGAATTGGCCGGGAAAAAAGCCTTGAAGCTCGTTGGCAACGACGACAATAACATCCTGATCGGCAATGATGGCAACAACAAGATTATCGGCGGCGCCGGCAGCGATATCATTTCGGGAGGAAAAGGCAAGGATACCCTGACCGGAGGGGATGACGGCGATATATTCGTTTTCAAAGACATTTTATCGAAAAGCAATGTGGATCTGATTACCGATTTCGAGAGCGGTTCGGACAAGATCCGCCTGAGCTCCGTTATCTTTAAAAACCTCGATTCAGACAATGACGGCATCATCAATTTCGAAAGCGCTCCCGGCTTGAAAAGAGCGCAAACCGATACGGCGTCTTTTATCGTTTACGATACGAAAAGCGGTAAATTGTATTACGACGAGGCTGGAAAAAGCCCCGTGCTTTTCGCCAAACTGGCCGCTACCGGCGATGGCGGGCAAGCCGGCGGACCGGCCCCCACCGAGGTTACGAGCGGCGGGTTTGGGGCTTCCTCGGGAAGCGGTCAGAATTCATCCGGAACCGGAACCGGTTTTGGTTCCGGGCCAGCAAGCCCCCCCGAAGTCGTACCCATCGGAACCAAGACTTTCCCGGATCTGTTGGTCACCGATTTCGACTTGCTCATTTAACCATCAGCGAGAGTATTTGGATTGGGTCGGTCATCCCTTTTCCCGGGTTTCCCCGTCGGCCGCTTATCCTCTATTGCCCGGCTTGGGTTACACCCCCAAGGGCAAAAGCCGCTGTAGGGTACGCTCGACTGCATGGGCAGAGATTTGTTCCTCGGCAACCGCTCCCTGCGTTGCCCTACCTCCTGTATCCCTACAGTCGTGCAATCTCTGCATTCACGCCATCCATGGGGTTCATGCAGGAGGTAGATCGCGTCGGGAACACGCGATCGAGAACAATGCAGCTGTAGGGTACGCTGTGCGTACCACGGAGGGTGAAACGGTACGCACAGCGTACCCGCAGCAACGCAAGCTGGCCTTGTCGAGCAAGGAATGGACGGTCGAGCCCGGCGGCACCCAGCGCGCCGACAAGGCCGCGGCGGATTTTATCAAAGAGCAGCTCGATCACATCCTGTTCGATCGGTTGACCGAAAAGATGCTGTCCGGCCTGTTTTGGGGTTATGCCGTATCGGAATGCCTGTGGGCGCGCGACGGTCAATTCATCGCCCTGGCCAACGTGAAAGTCAAGAAGCAGCGCCGTTTCGGCTTTGCGCCGGACGGCTCGCTGCGGTTGTTGACCTCGCGGGCGCCGCAAGGCGAGGCACTGCCGGCGCGCAAGTTTTGGGCCTATGCGACCGGCGCCGACGACGATGACGATCCGTATGGGCTGGGCCTGGCGCACTGGCTGTATTGGCCGACGTTTTTCAAGTTGTCGGTCGTCAAGTGACTAACCGACTGGAACTTTCCCGGCGCCCAGCCGCCGCGCGTGTGGCGCGAAGTCGAAGAACCGGAAGATTTGAAGGCCCGCGCCGATCGCGACAAAGTGATATTCGATATGGGCTATAAGCCGACGCTGCAATACGTCAAGGATACGTATGGCGGCGAATTCGAGGCGAAGCCCGACGCCAATGCCGCCGCGGATGACCCGGTGGCGCTGGCAAACCGTCTGCCCGCCCGGCCGGATAACGCCGGGCGGAAGGCCGATAATCCAAAGGCGCAATTTGCCGAAGCCCGTCCGCTCGACGATCCGCCGGGCGAGATGGTGGCTCTGTTGGAGCGCGCCGCGCAACCGGCGGTCGATGGGCTGATGGAGGCGGTGCGCGGCGTGCTGCATTCGTCCGCGGACCTGCTCGAAGTGCGGGAGCGGCTGGCGGAGATCTTTCCGGCCTGGGACAAAGAAGCGCTGGCGGCGGTGTTCGCCGAGGCGTTTTTAGCGGCGGAGTTGGCCGGCCGGGGCGATGTGAACGAGGGGCGTTGATGACGACGCGTCCGAGTCTGCGGTAATGGGTGTCCGGTACGGCTCGCTGCCGTTCAAGGAACAGATTGCGTTTTGGCGCGCCAAAGAGCTGGTCCCGACCGAGCGCTGGAACGATCTTGTCCGCGAGCAGCACGATACGGCGTTTACCGTCGCCGGGGCCATGCAGGCCGATCTGCTGAGCGATCTGCACCAGGCGGTGACCAAGGCTATCGAGCAAGGCACCACGCTGGCCGAGTTTACCCGCGATTTCGAAGCGATCGTGGCGGCCCGCGGCTGGACGGGCTGGACCGGCGAAGACACCCAAGCCGGCCGGGCGTGGCGGGCGCGGGTGATCTACGAGACCAATCTGCACGCCTCGTACCAGGCCGGGCGCTGGGCACAGGTGCAGGCGGTCAAAAAATTCCGGCCGTACCTGATCTATCGCCATTCCGATGCGTCGATCCATCCGCGGGAGCTGCACGTCAGCTGGGATGGCCTGGTGGTGGCGCAGGACGATCCCTGGGTGCAGACGCACTGGCCGCCCAACGGCTGGGGCTGCAAGTGCCGGATGTTCGCCTTGTCCGAGCGCGACTTGCGCAAGCTGGGCAAGACCGGGCCGGACACGCCGCCGGATGACGGCCACTACGATTGGACCGATCCGAAGACCGGCGAGATTCACCGCTTTCCTCAAGGGATCGATCCGTTCTGGGACTATGCGCCGGGGCGGTCGCGGGCGGACGTGGTGCGGGAGCAGGCGTTGCGCAAGGCCGAGGGATTGCCGCCGGCGATGGGGGATGAGCTGAAGGCGTTTTTGAGCAGCCGCGACCCTCTGACGGACAAGTATTTCAACGGTCGCGTGGAGGTGCGCGATCCGGATGGGGTGATGCCAAAATTGGGTATAGATGCGGCTGGGGCGGCCAGTATGATGGGCGCACCGGATGGCAGCGTGATCGAATTGATAGCCGTCGATAATGCCTATGAATTCGAGGCAACCGGACCATTGTTACAAAACGCGATGCTGCGGCATTTGCAGGCGGATGTGAGCGGTCTTGTCATGCATAACGATTATTTTGCGCTGGAGCCGGCATTTCGCAAACAAAAAATTGGAACGCGCAGTTTTGCGCAGCAAGTGGCGACATTGGCTACTCTGGGAGTCGTCAGCATAGAGACGTATGCTGCGGGGTCTTTCGAGGAAAAAGCGTATAATGGCTATTATACGTGGCCGCGATTGGGCTACGATGCGCCGCTAACCGCCCAAGATATCGCCGCGTTGCCGCCGGAGTTGCGGACCGCGCGAAGCGTACTGGACCTGATGGCATCGGAAGCCGGCCGGGCGTGGTGGCAAACGCATGGCGGTCCACGGGAGATGGTGTTCGATTTGTCAGCCGGCAGCCGATCGCGGCGGATTTTACAAGCCTATCTGGAAAACCAGGGGATTCGATTATGAAATTCAATGTAGACCGTGAAAAGTTCGAACGCGCCATGAAAGAGCTGAAGCCCACAACCAAAGAAGAGCGGCGGCGCAGATTAGAAGAAGGGTACGCACGCGGCAATCGTGAGGAGCCGGATAATCTCGGCTTGGATGATGAGCTGGAATACCTTGAGAAGTTGCGCAATCAATAATCATGGCCGGCGCATTTATCGAAGTTGAGTTTGACGACCGCGCGGTACAGCAGCTGTTGCGGCGCCTGGTTGATCTGACGGGCGATTTGGAGCCCGCTTTCGCGGATATCGGCGAATATTTGACGAGAAGCCATGACGAACGCTTTGGTCGACAGGTTGCGCCGGACGACGAGCCGTGGAAGGAATTGTCCCCCAGCTACCTGGCGCGCAAGCCGAAAAACCAGGACAAGATCTTGACGCTGGAGGGTGATTTGCGGAGATCGCTGCATTATGAAGTCTCGGCCGATCAGCTGTTGTTCGGGACGGGTTCGAAGTACGGCGCGACGCACCAATACGGCGACCCGCGCCGGCATATTCCGGAGCGGCCGTTTTTGGGCGTATCGGATGACGATCGGGATGAGATTCTGGACATCATTCGCGATCATATCCAGGCCGCGCTGTGAGTTCTGCCATCGTCTATGGATTTCGAGCATTGCAAGGGCTGTTTTTGATCCGGGCTTTGTTCACGCCCTGAAGACCCCGTTTTGAGGGGCGAGCGCGCTGATTTTTTTATTTTCGCTCTGCGCAAATTATTTTTATTTTTCGTTCCGTTTTATCCCTCTTCATTTCGTTTCATTTCCATTTATCTCGCTTTTCCCCTTTCATTTATCTAATTTCTATTCAGCTGTGCGTACCGTGAAAGGTTGAATAGGGTACGCACAGCGTACCCTGAAAAGAATGATGGAGTTTGCAACATAAGGGGTGTTTAAAGAGCGTGTCTGCCCCGTTGTTGCCACCCGCGAGGTGCCTCATGCGCGCGTAGCGCGTGGGCGCAATCAGGCGGCCTTTCGGGAAATGATTTTTGCCATATCCTGGTCTTCAGGCTTTAAACCTCCATCACTCTCTGCACGAACCAAAACCCGCCGGCGGCGATGGTGGCAAGTGTGCCGAGATAGGCCATGCGCCGGGCATAGCGCGCATGGCGGGCGGCAAGGAGCGTCAGAACGGAAGTGACGATCAGTACGATGCAGGCTTGGCCGATTTCCACGCCGATATTGAACGAAGCCAGCGATAATCCCAGTGCTCCCTCGGGCAGGCCGAAGTCGGACAGCACGCCTGCGAAGCCGAAACCGTGGATCAGCCCGAAAGCGAAGGCCAATCCGATGCGGTAGTCGCGGCGGTTCTGTAGTCGTGTATACAGTGATTCCAGGCCGACCAGGACGATGCTCAGCGCAATGGCCGGCTCCACAATCGACGGCGAAAGATTGACCAGTTTCAGCGTGGCTAGCGCCAGGGTTACGCTGTGGGCGACGGTAAACGCGGTGATGATTTTCAACAGCCGTAGCAGGTCGCCGCCCGGCAGCAGCAGGCCGATGATGAATAGGATATGGTCGGGGCCGATAAAAATATGGTGGATCCCCTGCGCGACGAACTCGCGAGCCACTTCAATCCTGCCCTGGATGCTGCCGCTGTAATGAGTCGTGCTGCGATGGGTTCTGTCGAGCAGGTCTTGAAGACGAATCTCGCCGTTTTCGTAAATGTTCAGGTAGGTTTCGTGCGGCGGATCGTAAGGAAACAGCGGGCTTGAAACTTCGACCTTGCCGGCAGACCGGGCGAGCGGTAAGGTCCAGTTGAAGGACAGAGAGCGGCGATTGGGGGCGATCCGGAAGGATTGCCATTCAAAATGCGCCGGCTCTCCGTTGATTTTAACCAGCATGTGGGAGTCGAGCACTTTGTGCAGAATCACCAGATTCTGCTCGGCAAAGGCCCGATCGAGCAGGCGTTCGGGTTTCTCGAGCCCGCCCTCATGGGCGAGGTCGACCATGTGCGCCAATACTTTGCCGTGGGCCCGGCCCGGCTCCAGGCGGATGTCGAGGTGGCTGTACGGTTCGGAATGGGCGAAAACTTCTGCGGTGTTCAAACCGAACAGGGTTAGCGCGATCCGGACATAAAAAAGCGCGAGCCCCGCTTTCATTTTGGTACCCGTGCAAAGGTCAACGAAGCCCAGCGGCTTTCCCAGTCCGCCGCTTGCTTGTCCGCACTCGGCTGCATGTGCACCGCGCTGAGCAGCCATTCGCCGGGCCCTTCGATTTCTAATATCGCGACGCCGTTCTTATCGGTACGTGTCTGGGCGACCGGCTGAACGGGGCCCCTGGCCATCTGGTCTCTCGGAACAGCGCCGCTGGCCAGCGCCTGGTTCCAGGCTTTCACCCGGATGCCTTCGAGCGGTTGCGCGTTGTAAAGCACCTGTACCGTCAGCTTGCCGGATACCAGGGGATCGCTGCGCGGAATGATTTCCAGCGGCATCCCGAACGGCTTTCGGAGGCGGGAGTCGTCGCTGCCCGCGATCCAGGCTTTGGCGCAGCGCAAATAGCGTTCGCGGCCCGGCCCTGCGGCAGCTCCCAAGGCCTCCCGCGCTTTTAGCGGGCCTTCCAGCCCTTCCCGGCGCAAATATTCGTCGAATTTTTCGGGCGGCAGTTCCACCGGCACGAAATGGGTCTCGAAGGCCACCACGATGCCGCCCTCGTCTTCCACGGTCAAGTGCGCGAGGTCCAGGTCGCCGTTGATGGCTCGGGATTTGACGTCCTTGCGCTCTTTGGTCTGCACCTCCAAACGGACGGTGCGGGTCGCCGCAAAGGGCCGAAGTTCGCCTTTGAAATCCGAGCCGACATAGGCCTGTACCGCAAGGGTTTGCCCGACCGGGGCGCTGTAGGCCGAGGGAGCGAGCCAGTATTCGTGGGCGGCGAGTTTCGGCGATACGAAGATACTGCCGATGAGCAAGGACAAGTTTGCAAACGAGCGCATGTCAGGAGTTTCTAACCCGGATCGCGTCTTAATGGACGGCCGGCCGATTGACGACGGGACTTTCTCCCGATCACGGAAGAAAGCCCCGCACGATATGCCGCTTTGGTTAGGGGCGACATAATAAATAATGAACGCCAGTCTACTTGGCGACCGGTTTCAGCTGCAATCGGGAGCCCGGCACCACGATCTCGTTGAATTTATCGCGTTCCAGTTGACACTGTCGTTGAATCTCATCCATCGAAATCTGCCTGGTCCAAGGCTCGCCGAGATAAGGAAACGCATTCGACAGCGGCTTGTCCGGATAGGTCCGGCGCGGCTGGCAGGCATCGGTAAAGCTGGCGATTTCCCACAATTGGCATTCGCCGAGGCCCTCGATACAAGTGTATCTGGCCACGTCGTCGCCCGGCACATTGCCGTTCGGATAACCTATCGGACGATCCAGGTTCAGGATCATCACGTCGGGAATATCGCCGTCATAATTGCGAATTTGAAAGATTTGTTGAATGCGAGTGGACAGTTCGCGATTGATGAAGTCTTTAACCTCCTTGTTCAAAACGGCCTTCAACAGCGACTGCTGCATCATGTTTTTGTTGCGCTCTTCGACGATCGCCGGAACGTGCTTGCTGGGCGGCAAGGCATTCAGGAAATCCAGCCGGGGTTGCTGGGTCCGGCCTGCGCGGCCCACGTGATCGAACTGGGTGCCGTTGCTTCGGTGCGCCGTCGCCCACATCACGAAGTTCCTGGGCTTGTCTGCGAACGAGGAAAGCGGAATGCCGGCTATCATCGCTACGGTATTTTTGTTGTTGAACCGATTGAAGAGGAAAGGATCGTCAAACAGCCCTGCCTGGAATTGGATGCTGCCGGGATTGCTCAAACCGGTGGTTACGGGCTCCGACTGGAAAACGATCCGGTTCGCGCTGACTCCGCCCTTGGGGTTCTTTTGGAGTCGGAACGTGATAGAGGCATCCGGCGCGATATTCGGCCAGGCTTCGGGCGCTATGCTGCCGCCGAACCGTTGCAGCATCAGCGGATTGTCGAAAGTCGCCGGGGTGTGGGTGTCGAAATGGACTTTGTAGATCGTATCCTGCATTGCTGCCGCCACATCGTTGGGGACATCGATAAGTTCCCGCCCAACGTTGACCATCACGACCAGGCGGTCGCCGTCGACGAAGCCGTACAGGCCGTTGAGGCCGATCAGCCCGTCGTCCAGGCCTGTAAGTTTTATCGGCGGAACGGGGTCGGCGTGATCGGAGGCCTGCACCGGTGGAAAAGTGCAGGAGAAAGCCAAAAGGGCCGCCAACCAGGCCGTTTTAGCGGAGAAAAATCGATAACAGCTGCGCAGTTTCATATCATCGTCCTCTTACGGCTTGATGGGTTTTATACCAGCGACTCTAACGAAAAATGAACGGTTTTTGGCGTCTTTTGGCGCCGATACGCTAACATCGAGGCTCCGGCTTGTCAATCGTGCGTTGACTTTTGCAAAAGCTGCCTATCCGTTAGGATTATTGGGAGTTTTAAAGAACCCGAAAGGGGGCAATCCTTACAGAATGCAATCACAAGATAATGGCTAATTCTTGAGCCTTCGTACAGTGATACGCCAATCAATCGTTTTTGAACCCTACAGGACTTTCCGGCTCAACTTTCATCCAATTCCACCCAGTCTATTTGTTTCTCGACGATCGTGCTTAACTCTAACTGTCCCAGCGCATCGATCATCGTCAGCTCCGAGCTTATTTGCTCCAGTTGTTCCAGGTGCGCCACCAGCTCGAATAGATCGGTTTGCTTGGTATTTTTCTTGGACTTCCTCGTTTTTCGCATAAATTTACCGGATATCGCGACCGCGCCTTTTCTGCCGGATCGCTTTTGAGATAGGGAGAAAAAGCGGCCAATTTTAATTGATCACTCTGAATTTCGAGCAGCCTAATTGAAAATATTACCGAGGTTCGGCGAAAACCTGGCTTTTGTACCGGTTTTTCCGCATCCCTCACTTTTTCATTCCATCCCGACATCTTCAAGAAAAGGGGTCGTTTTCGGAATTTTTTCTTTTTTCGAAGCCAGCGTGATTTCCCGGTTGCGCTTGGGATCATAACGGTAGCGTTCGCTGATCCTGAAGCCGGTCAGATAGTTGAAGCTGACTTTATCGCCGGTGCCGAGAAGCCCGTCGCCGTCGGTCCGGTCCTTCCCGATCAGCACGAAGCGACTGAGCTTCGGATCGTAACGAAACCGCCACGTTTGATCGGTAAACTCGCGGGAACCGGTTAATTGATGCACGATCAGCACGCCTCTTTTGATTTCGACGCCCGAGCTTTCCTTGACGCCGCCGCAGTGCATACATACGAGAAAGCCGCCGTTATGCCCGGCGGGCCTAAACTTTCCGCCAGCCCCGCCGAGTAGCGCAAGCAGAACCCGAGGCCCCTCTTCGGCTGTCGAATCGGTGGAGGACGGAACCAGGATCGCGGCGATATCCGCAATGCCGTCCGCGTTCAAGTCGCCATCCGTCTTGTCTGCGACTGTCCACCCGCGCGGGGTGAAATCGTCGAGTGTGCGGCCTTCGCGGGGAAGCGGGTTGAGGTCGAAAGCGACTTCCTGTGCCCGTACCGCATGGCCGGGTACCGCCGTTAACAAAACAAAGATAAGCAAGCAACGGATCGGAAAAAGCATGGTTCTGGCTCCGGCAGTGAAAAATTCAAAGGATTCTAAAAAACGCCTCGATTCCGCTACGCTGCATCGAGGCTGCGGTTGATCAGGATTTCCGCTGCCGCGCGCGCCGCCTGCATCGCGCCCGAATCGCGCTGCATCTGTTCGGCGACGATCGCGCCGGAAATCAGCAGGCTCAATTGCCGGGCCAACAGTTCGGGCTGCCGCGCCTCCGCCTCTTCCGCCAGTTGGGTCAGCCGGCGGCGGAATTGCAGGTAGAAATCGACGGACGCCAGCCTGAACGGTTCGCCCTCGGCCGCCGATTCGGTCGCGGCATTGATGAACGGGCAGCCGCGGAAACCGTCCGATGCCAGCAATTCGCCGAACACATCGAAGACCGCCAGCAGCCGGGCTTTCGGCTCGGACGCCCGCGCCGCAATGCCGCCCAGAATCTTCTCGCGCATCGTCTCGGCGGTTTTCTGCAGATGCGCCAGCACCAGATCGTTTTTGGACGGAAAATAATGGTACAGGCTCATTTTGGTGGTGCCTGCCGCCTTTACGATCGCATCGACGCCGGTGGCGCGGATGCCCTGGCGGTAAAACAGTTCGGACGCGGTTTGCAGGATGCGTTCTTTCAGATTGCTGGACATGATAAAGAATGAAAGCAGAAATAAAGTTGCAACTATACCGACCGGTCTGTATCATTGCAAATGACTTACCGGTCAGTCTATTTTTTCAACGCTCAACCCGGAGATGAACCTCATGATTACCTTATACGGTTTCGCGCTCAGCAACTATTACAACAAAACCAAACTGGCCCTGCTCGAAAAAGGCATTCCGTTCAACGAAGAGGTGGTGAGGCCGTCCCAGGATGCGGCCGTCTTAAAGCGCTCGCCGCTGGGCAAAATCCCGTTCATCAAGACCGACGGCGGTTACCTGTCCGAATCGCAGGCGATCCTCGAATACCTGGAAGACACCTACCCCGAACAGCCTCTGTATCCGGCCAATGTTTTTGAACGCGCCAAATGCCGGGAGTTCATCCAGCATCTGGAGCTGAACGTGGAACTGGTTGCGCGCCGCATTTACGGAGAGGCGCTGTTCGGCGCGCCGGTTTCTCAGGAAATCAAGGACGAAGTCAGGCAGAAAGTCGAAGCGGGCCTCGAAGGTGTGATGCGTCTGGCGCGTTTTTCGCCTTATGTGCTTGGCGAAAGCTTCACCGCGGCCGACATCGTCGCTTGGTTGCATCTGGGCCTGATCGGGATGGCGACGCAA
Organism: Methylomicrobium album BG8; assembly: GCF_000214275.2. Classification (NCBI taxonomy): domain Bacteria; kingdom Pseudomonadati; phylum Pseudomonadota; class Gammaproteobacteria; order Methylococcales; family Methylococcaceae; genus Methylomicrobium; species Methylomicrobium album. The sequence continues at coordinate 159,388 of NZ_CM001475.1, forward strand.
AAGCTTTACGGCGAGAATCTGGTTGCGGCGCATGTGCCGGGTATCGTGGATTACTTCGAACAAATGGAAAGCCGGCCTCACGTCAAGCAGGTCGCGGAAGGCCGGGACGCGGCGGTCCAGGCCTTTTTTGCGCAAAAATAGGACGGCTTGCCGGCAATGCCGTTAAGAAGTTAATGCGTGAAGGGTGGATAAGTCCCGTAGGTTGGGTTAGCGAAGCGTAACCCAACGGGATTCGGCTTCGAGCGTTGGGTTACGGCTGGCGCCTAACCCAACCTACTGGGCTTCCCCCTTTGAAAAAGGGGGATCGAGGGGGATTTATTAAAAAAATCTCCCCTAACCCCTCTTTTTCAAAGAGGGGGACTGAACGCATAGGCGCTAAAAAGCTACGCAATGCGAACAGGGTAAAACCGGGAAGTTATTTCCGCCCAAATCCTTAGCGGCATTGCACTTACCGGAACAAGTCCGTCTGGCCCCCCGGAAGCGGTGGCCGGAACAGGTCCTGATTGAAGCCGGGCGAACCGGGAAAAGCCAGCCGTTTATAGGCCAGCCTGAAGCGCTGGCCGAGCAGGCCGGCGTATTCGCCGGTACCGGTCATCCGCGTCCCGAAAGCCGAATCATAGGCCTTGCCGCCGCGCGCCTCGAAAATCCGGTGCAGTACGCGCTCGGCCTTCAACGGCCCATGCGTACGCAGCCATTCGCCGAACAGATCGCGGAGTTCGAGCGGCAGGCGCAGCAGTACGTAGCCCGCATCGACCGCGCCGGCCTGGCGGCTTTCGCTCAGAATCTTTTCGAGCTCTTCGTCGTTCAGTATCGGAATCAAGGGCGCGACCAGCACCGACACCGGAATGCCGGCCGCCGCCAAGCGCTCGACCGTTTGCAGGCGCCGGTGCGGGGCCGCCGCGCGCGGTTCCAGGCGGCGCGCCAGCTCGGCCTTTAGCGTCGTGATCGAGACCGCAACCTGCGCCAGGCCGTTTGCAGCCATCTCCGCCAAAATGTCCAGGTCGCGCTCGATCAGCGCGGACTTGGTCACGATCGAAACCGGATGCCGGGTTTCCTGCAGCACTTCGAGAATCCGCCGGGTCAGGCCAAGCCTGCGTTCGACCGGCTGGTAGGCGTCGGTATTGATGCCCAGCGCGATCGGAGCCGCACGGTAGCGGCGGGCGCCGAGCTCTTCGCGCAGCCGTTCGGGCGCATCGGGCTTGTAAAACAGCCGGGTTTCGAAATCGAGCCCCGGCGACAGTCCCAGATAGGCATGGCCGGGGGGCGAAACAATAGGCGCAGCCGTGCTCGCAGCCGCGGTACGGGTTGATCGAGCGGTCGAACGGCACGTCCGGCGACTGGTTGTACGCAATCACCGTCTTCGCCGTATCGACGCTCAACGTCGTTGGAACGCGCGCCGGCCGCTCATCAAGGCTGCCCCAGCCGTCGTCGAACGCCTCTTTCGTGGCGCTCTCGAAGCGCCCCGTACGGATGCTCAAAGCACCGCGCCCTTTGCGAGCCTGCGGAGGAAGCGTATTATGCTCGTCGTGGTTCATCGCTTATCTTTTAACTTCTGGCTTCGGAATTTCGGATGACTCCTTTATCGTTGATTCGCGGCATCTTGATCGATCTCGACGGGGTCCTGTATGTCGGCTCCCGGACCGTGGACGGCGCCATCGAAGCCGTCCGCGAAATCAAGCGGCGCGGCTACTGCTGCCGCTTCGTCACCAATACCAGCACCTTGTCCCGCGCTTCGCTGCACAAAAAACTGGCCGGTTTCGGCTTCGACATCGACGAACACGAAATCGTCAGCGCGCCCCAGGCCGCCCTGATCCACCTTCGGCAATTTGGCGACCCGGTCTGCCATTTGCTGCTCACCGACGACGTCAAGCAAGACTTCCGGCATCTCAGGCAGTCCGACAGCAAGGCCGATTTCGTGATCGTCGGCGACATCGGTAATGCCTGGTCGTACCCGCTACTGAACAACGTCTTCAACTTGCTGATCGGCGGCGCCGAACTGATCGCGATCCATAAAAACCGTTTCTGGCAGACCGAACGCGGCCTGCAGCTGGACATCGGCGCCTTCGTCAGCGGCCTGGAATACGCCAGCCGGAAGCAGGCGACGATCATCGGCAAACCCTCGTCCGATTTTTTCAAGGCGGCCCTGAACGAACTGGGAATGCCTCCAGAGCAGGTCGCGATCGTCGGCGACGACATCGACGCCGACGTCGGCGGCGGACAGCGCGCGGGCCTGACCGGCATCCTGGTCAAAACCGGCAAATACCGGCAGGATTATGCGGAAAACAGCCAAATCGTTCCGGGCCTGATCATTCCTTCCGTTGCCAAACTGCCCAATCTTTTGCCGGGGTTGTAGCCGTGAAGCGCAATACGGACTGCCGATCGGCTTCTGTTTACGACGCGGCTTAAACCTTTCAAACTGAATTGAGTTCCTATAATCAAGCGTTTGACAATGATGTTTTCGGAAATCGTACCATGCTAAAAAAACTCTTCGCCAAAATCACCGATATTGTTCTGGGAATACTCGTAACCGTCTATATCGTCCTGGAAGAGCTGGTCTGGGAAAATATCGCCGAGCCCATTTACCGGTTTATCCATAGCCTGGCAATCCTGCAAAAACCCGAAGAGTTTATCCGGGGACTCGACCGCCATGTGCTGCTGGCGGTGTTTCTGGTTTTATTCGTCCAGGTAGAGCTGCTGGGGCTTTTCGCGCTGCAACTGATCGGCACAGGAAAGGTGATCGCCGGAACGATGCTCTACGCCGGCAAGATTCCGGTCGCCGCGTTTACCTTCTGGCTGTTCCGCATTTCGAAAGAAAAACTGATGACGTTCGGCTGGTTTAAACGGTCTTATGAATTGATCCTGTCGATCATCGAAAAGATCAAGCTCAGCGCTATTCATCAAAGAATCGCGGCACGGCTTAAACAGGTCAAAGCATGGTTCAAAATTCGGCTGTATCGCCCTCGGCTCTATATCGGCCGATTTATCGAAGCCCTCAGAAACTCGATGACTTTTGGGAAAATCAAATAGATGATTTTGACTTTCGATATCCATTCAACTATTCATGTGTACCAGCGAAAAGAGTTGAGTTTTTGAATATTTAGGACGCGCTTAATTAATCGCAATTTAGCCCCGTAGATGGGCTGACGAAGGAGGAAGCCCATCGTTCGCGATTGATGGGCTTCGTACCTCAGCCCATCCTATCGTGCTGAAAGAATCAAATAGACGATTTTGAATACCCGAAATCAGAGCCACCCACCATTCGCAAATGATGGGCTTCTTTGATATATTGCTCTTTATATTTGGATAATACGACAATTAAAACAAATTCATTTGGCCATCAAGTCTCATATCGCTTACCAATATGTGATAAAGCGTACTCTCACCACTAGTACCTGGTTTGAAGTTATCCACAGTAAAATCTTTATCTTCTAGTTGTACTTTTGCAAATAAGGCATCAAAATCCTCTTTTACAGGCAGTTTCTTATGAGGCGGAGGCTGAAATACTCTGCAAATTACCATCAAGGTTCGCATAAGAGCTTTAAATCCATTTGTTTTATTTAGAATTAGCCCTTTCTCATCTGATGCCCAAGCATTTGGCCATCTATCCCGAGCAGATGAGAAATATCGGAAGAGCACATCGGCGATCTTCATGTCTTCGTTATCAACAAAAAGAGGCCTTAATGGATACTTTTGAATCTCTGCCTGATTTGGAGAAGGTAGCTTATTTCCTCGTTTCAGAATATCTCGATCAAGCGCCGGATCTGCAGAAATGAACGGCATCAATGCCTCAACAAATGTTGCTTGGTTAAGCCTCTCAAAATCTCGGCCTGGAGTTGCAGTTCCAAGCCGTTTAACTCGTCGGAAAAGTGGACTAGATTCAAGCTGATCCAATGCGACGGCTATATTATGACAAGTCTTTTGCGGACTTCTGGTTTTAGTTAACTCAGATAAGTCATACGCTAAACTACGGTTTACCTTGGTTTGTGCTAAATTAACAGTAGAAAAAATATAAGCCTGATCTTCAATATCGATATCAATAAAAATGCTTACATTCACTTGAAAATCATCTTTTAGATAACCCATCAATCCCGCAATTCTATGCTGCCCATCTAGAACTTTGGCAATATTACGATAGTAAATCGGTTCCAATCCGTCTTCTGGGTTCGGGTCATTGCGCAATGTCAGCGTATTATTTACAGGATTAAAACTAGCACTCCTGCCTTCAACAGCCAAAATAACTGCCGTAGGAAAACAAGCATCAACTGTCTTTACATATGTTTGGAGTTGGGTCACTCGTGTTTGGCTAAGAGGACGTTGGATACCAAGATATGTTTCGATATCTCGCTCCTTCAACATGCGACGGACGTCAAAATATGCAATTTCACATAGAAGTTTCGAAGGAATAGAGGCAATCAAAAAATCGCCAATAGGCTGTCGAATTGAAATGGCAGGAACGGAAAATTCTATTGGGCTCTCGGAGTCAAATAAACTCATTGTTGGCCTCCTAAATGATTTTCGAAACCCCTCATAAAATCCTCTACATTGTGGTGAGGTTCCGTATCTTCAACGTGTTTCCGATAATCATTTACGAAGTCATCTTGTGCTGAACGTAACTCGTTCTCAGTAATTTGGGGCATTCGTAGTCTATGATAAACAAGTGCCAAATAGCGAAATGCAAGAGCTAGTAGTGTCAAAATTACAGAAAGTTTAAATACAAAGTCTATGTCTTTAACCGCATGTGCCTTTAATAGCGCAAAAAGAGCCGCACAGGTGACTACAATCAATGCAACAACAGTTGATATGGGCAATTTATGTGGAAATTGTCCGGCTTGATCAGGTTCATGAAGTGTCAGATACAAGATCGGGGCAAGCATTGAGATTGTAAAAACCAAAAGTTCGCCATTTCGAAAAGTACTTAACCAAAAGTCTATGAAACTTTTACCTTGATCATCAGAAGCCACGTAAAGCGTTAGCGCACCTAAACCAAATGGTAAAATCGACCATAAGAGCAAATATGTAAATTCATATAAAGCTCCTGCGTATGTTTTACGACCCGCTTTAAACAACGATCCAATTAGCCAGAGATGTGATAAATAACCAATTAAATTTAACCAAAGATGAAATAATGAGCTAAAAAATTTGGTTTTGCATATTCGTATTTCTTCCATAGACATAAGGAATTCTCAATAAATCAACAATTCTTCAAAACGACCACGATGTGCCGACGAACCTGCCAATACACTTGCTCGTGTTACTGATTCTAAAAGAAAGTGCTCTTGGTAAAGTTCTCGAATAGATGCATGATGTGCATTTGTAACGATAACTCTGACTCCTCTAAGCTTTGCACGCACCAACGCATCACGTAAGCGAATCTGATCACCCCATGAAAAAAGTGCATCGTTATATTTTATAAATCCATTCAGGTTGTGCTTCACTGTATAAGGAGGATCGGCAAAAACTAAATCCCCTTTTTCCGCAACGTCAATTGAATCCTCGAAATCGCCACAAACAAGCTTTGCCGATTGTAATATACCCGATATTGCAAACCAGTTATCTGTCGACATAAGAACGCTCGACTTTGTACCAACTGGAACGTTAAATTCTCCATTGCGATTTACCCGATATAGCCCGTTCCAGCATGTACGATTTAAATAAATAAACCGTGCTGCCATATGGAACATACAACTCGGCTTATAGCTGCGAATTCGATAGTAATAATCTTTTGAATGATGAGCCTGATGCTCACGTAAAAGCGCTAAAACGTTTTCTGGGTTGATCTTTATTGCGTTATATGCATTGATCAATTCAAAATTAATATCCGAAAGTAGCGCTTGGGCTGGCCTCAATGCAAAAAAAACTGCACCGCTCCCTAGAAATGGCTCAATATACTTACCCGTAAGTGGAGCAATCATTTCAACAATACGACTAGAAACCCACCTTTTGCCTCCCGCCCACTTAAGAAATGGTGGAGGTAACGTAATTTGATTAAGTTTTAGATTAATAACTATAGGTTCTTCCATGCATTTTAAAAAGGTAGAATCAAATTAACAAAAGACATCTCATATTAGCCTCTCATCATTCAAAGAAGCTAGATATGGTACATTTAATCTAACGTTGCAGCAGTATCCTGAGTTTTATTGCCACAGTCAACACAGAATGCGGATTCGCAGCAATCCACCAGAAACATGCAGGAACTCCAAAGGATGGTTTGCCTTCGGCAAATCGATCCTACTTATGGGTGCCCAGAAGGATGATATGTTTGGCCGTCAGGTCCTGCACGATCTTAAGCCCACTCTCGTAAATAACCTCGGGCTGCGGGTGCTTTAGCTGCTCCACCACTGATTGGAGGTAAGAGGCAGCCGTCTGGCCCGGCTGTTCCTGGATCAAGGCGAGCAGTTGGTAGGTAACCGGTGTGATTTCGAGGAAGCGGACTTCATCTTCGTAGTTTCGGTACACGATCAGGAATGTCGGCTGTCCGGAGGGCTCCGGCGGCTGGTAGTCGGGCGATATCCGGTGCACCGGAAAGCGGTAGGCCAAAGGCCAGGCGAGCGGCGAGAGTTGCAGGGTTGCTTCGGACCAGTCGCCGGAAAACGGCGGATTGAATGGCGCTTCCTCTTTCGCGATCGACAGCGCCATTTCGGCCCATTCGTAGTGAGCCAGTTCGAGCATGAACGGCGGGTCGGAAGGATGGTCCCGCTCGGTTTGCAGATAATCGAGAAATTCCTCGGCGATTTCGGAGAAATAAGGGGTGGCGCAGGTATGGCGCGCATAAAAATCCTGCCCCAGTTCGCGCCACTGCGCATTGCTTAGAATCTTACGCAGCACCGGGAAATTGACGGCCAGGAAGTTGTCGATGTTGTTGAAGAACAGTTCCCGGTACATCGCCATCCGTTCGGGTTTCACGTCGCTGGGCGCGGGATGGCTTTCCGGATTGCGCAGATAATCGGAAAACGCCTGCTGCCTAGCTTTGAAATCGGCGCCCATCGTCAATCAGGCCGAGCGTTTCGCATGTTCGCTGCGCCAGGCGTCCTGGATCGCCTTGATCGTCTCGACTTCCTTGAGCAGTTCGGCCAGCGGCGGCAGGTTGAAATCGCGTTCGAGCAGGGTCGGAAACACGCCGTACAGTTCGTAGGCCTTGCCGAGCAGTTTCCAGACCGGATCGATCACTGCCGCGCCGTGTGTGTCGACCAGAAAGTCTTCGGCCTCGACATAGTGCCCGGCGATATGCGCGTAAGCGATCCTTTGGCCCGGCACTGCCCTTAAAAAGGCTTCGGCGTCGTAGCCGTGGTTGACGCTGTTCACGTAGATGTTGTTGATGTCGAGCAGGATGTCGCAGTCGGCTTCCTGGACGATCGCATTGAAAAAATCGATTTCGGCCATTTCCTGGCCGGGCGCGGCATAGTACGACACGTTCTCGATCGCGATGCGCTGTTCGAGCAGTTCCTGCACGCGCTTGATCCGGCCTGCCACATGCCTGACCGCCTCTTCGGTAAACGGGATCGGCATCAGGTCGTAAAGATGGCCGTTATGGCTGCAATAGCTCAAATGTTCGCTGTACAGCTTGATCCCGTGTTCGGCCATGAACGCTTTGATGTCCAGCACCAGCTTTTCGTCGAGCGGATCGCTGCTGCCGAGCGACAGCGACAGGCCGTGGCAGACGAAATCGAAGCGTTCGGTCAGGGAGCGGAATTGTTTTGCGTAGCGGCCGCCGAGCGTGATCCAGTTCTCCGGGGCGACCTCATAGAAACCGACGGTCTGCAGCGGGGGATGATTGGCGATCTCGGCGAGCAATGAGCGCCTCAGCCCGAGCCCCGCCCCTTGAACGCGAAAGTTCGACATAAAAAAACGAAAGAAGAAGTTCGTTCAATGAAATTAAAGCAGAAAGGAAGCGGAGAAAACACCGCTCCCTCAGATTCAGGCGGAATTATTTTTTCGTAGCGCCGCAAGAGCCTTCTTGCCCCTTCATCATCGCGCCGCAGACGCTTTCCATGCCTGATTTCATTTTGCCGTCGTCCATCATGCCGCCGCATTTACCTTCGCCGCATTGGCCTTCGGCGGCTTTGGCCGGTGCCGGCGCGGCAGTGGATTTTTGGCCGGCGCAGGCGCCTTCCGCGGTTTTGTTTTGCGGCGGCTGCATATTCGATTTATCCATGCCGCCCATGTTCGCGCCGCAGGCCATCTCGCCGGCCGCCAGTTGCATGTAGCCGCCGTTCAGTTCGGTCATGCCGAACGGATTGGCTTCCGCATGCGCGGTGACGGTCGCGGTGGAAATAATCGCAGCACCCATCGCAGCGGCCAAAGGCGATTTGTTCATTTTTTTCATTGTGACTCCTCGTTTACTCATAATATTTTCAGCCAGGAAACCGGCCGAACGGTTGTAAATCTACGCTAGACATCTGAATAAGAGATGAATATAGTCTTAAAAGAGATACGAAAGCGCCGACTATACAGATTTTCTGTCATTTTCGCCACTTGCGATTTTAGTCCGTATTCGCCTCGAAAGATTCCTTCCCCTCGCCTCAGAGCAAGGGCCTGGGATAATGGATGCAAATTATCTTCAAACCGCCTCGATCCCTACATTGCCGTCCGCGTTTTTTGCCATGAATCTGTCTTATCGTCGCTTTTTCATTTTGGCGTTGTGGCTGCCGCTGCTGTGTTTCGGTTCGGCGCGCGCTGGAACCTATACGCTAACGATCGACGAAAAAGCAGTCAACCTGACCGGAAAACCGCAAACCGCGATCGTCGCCAACGGTAGCCTGCCCGCACCGACGCTGCACTGGCGCGAAGGCGAAGAGGTCACGCTGAACGTGGTCAATCGCCTGAAGGAGCCGACCTCGATCCATTGGCACGGAATCGTGCTGCCTTACCGGATGGACGGCGTACCCGGCATTAGCTTTGCGGGGATTGAACCGGGGAAAATCTTTACTTACCGGTTCCGGGTCAAACAGAACGGAACCTACTGGTACCACGGCCATTCCGGCATGCAGGAACAACAGGGTCTGTTCGGCGCGCTGGTGATCGAGCCGGCACACCCGCATCGGCCAACCGAGCGCGACTATGTGCTGCTGCTTTCGGACTGGCCCGAGGCCGATCCGGAACGGACGCTCGCGCGCCTGAAAAAACAGAGCGATTACTATAATTTTCAGAAAAGAACCGTCGCGAACCTGTTTACCGACCTGCGTGAACGCGGCGTTTCTGAAACAATAAACGACCGGCTGGCCTGGGGGCAGATGCGGATGGAGCCGACCGACCTGGCCGATGTGACCGGCGCCACTTATCATTTTTTGGTTAACGGGCACACGCCGGCGATGGACTGGGCGGCGCTGTTCAGTCCCGGCGATCGAGTGCGCCTGCGCATCGTCAATGCTTCCGCGATGACCCATTTCGACGTCAGGATTCCGGGTTTGAAAATGCGGGTGATCGAAGCGGACGGCCAGCCGGTGATGCCGGTTGATGTGGAAGAGCTCCGGATCGCAGTCGCCGAAACTTACGATGTTCTGGTCGAACCGGAAGCGGACCGGGCTTACCGGATTTTTGCCGAAGCGATGGATCGAAGCGGCTTTGCGTCGGCGACCCTGACACCCAAAATCGGTTTGCAGGCGGAATTGCCGAAAATGCGTCCGCACACTTTGTTGACGCTGGCGGACATGGGGCCGATGCACGTCGGTCACGGCGCCCATGCCGAGCATCAGGCGGCCGTACCGAACGATAACGGACTTGATCAGCCGCCGCATGCAGATCATGCGGATCATACCGGACATCAGAGGCATCCCCGACCGGCTTCCGTGCCTCACGCGGAAGCGCCCGCGATGGGCTCCTACAAGGCGTTGGACTATCGGCATCTAATGGCCGCCGCTCCGAACCGCGGCTGGCGGCAGCCAGACCGCGAGATCAGGCTACGCCTGACCGGCAATATGTACCGTTATATCTGGTCGTTCGACGACGTCAAATATTCGGACTCGGAGCCTATCCGGGTCAAGTTCGGCGAGCATATCCGCTTCACCTATGTGAACGAAACGATGATGAACCATCCGATCCATCTGCACGGCCTATGGCAGTATCTCGACAACGGCAACGGCGCTTTCAATCCGAAAAAACACGTAATCAGCGTGCCGCCGGGCCAGACGGTCAGCGTGATCGTGATCGCCGACGCGGAGGGGGAATGGGCGTTCCACTGCCATTTGCTGTACCACATGGATACCGGCATGTTTCGCAAACTGATCGTCGAGAAAGCCGAGCACGTCCGCGAATGAAGACCTATTCCTTCAACCCGGTCGAGCTCCGCCTCCTGCTAGGGAGCCTGCTGGCGGGCCTGTTCTACGCGCATCCGGCCTCCGCACAGGACGACCGGATGATTTTCAGCAGGTTCATGGCCGAACGTTTCGAGTACGAAGGCAACGAAAACCTGCATTTGTTCAAATGGGACATCAAGCACTGGATCGGCAACGACGACCACAAGCTTTACCTGAAAACCGAGGGCGACTATTCGGCCGACCAGGACATCTTCGGGCGCGCCGACCTGCAGCTGCTGTACAGCCGCAATATCGATACGTTCTGGGATTTTCAGATCGGCGCGCGCCGGGCGTTCGAGCCGGAACGGACTTTTGACGCGGTGATCGGCTTTCAGGGGCTCGCGCCTTATTTCGTCGAGGTCGACGGCGCCGTCTTCATCACCGACAACGGCAATCTGCTGGGCCGCTTGAGCCTGGGCTACGAAATGCTGCTGACCCAGCGTCTGATCCTGATGCCCAGAATCGAAGTCAATGTCGCAGCAGAGGACATCGAGAACCGCGGCGTGAAGGCCGGCGTAACCGAATTCGAGGCGGGCATGCGGCTGCGTTACGAGATCGAGCGCGAATTCGCGCCCTATGTCGGCTTCGATTATGTGGAAGAGGAGTCGCTGCGCGAACACCATCACAGCGTGCGCTTTGTGGTGGGAATGCGGTTCTGGTATTGAGACGGCGAAAGCTGAAATCGGCGCCGTTATAAGGAAAAGACCTGCCGGGTTTTAAAAACCCGGCAGGTCTTCAAGCGGAAAATTATTTTTTGGCCGCGGCTTCCTTTTTGATCAACTGGTTCGTGACCTCGATCATTTTTTCATGCGATCCGGCCGATCTGCCGTCGACCTTGTATTTGCCGTTCACGATCAGCACCGGCACGCCGGTCACGCCGTAACGCGCGGGCATAGCCGCAGCCTGGCGGACCTTGGTATCGACCAGAAAGGAATTGTAGGCCTCGTGGAAGTCGGCTTCCTTGACGCCGTGCGCGGTAAAGAACGCGGCCAGCTCCTCTTCGGTTTCCAGCTTCTGACGCTTGTTCTGCAGGGTATCGAAGAAGTCCGCATGAACCTTGTCGTCGAGTACGCCCAAGGCCTGGGCGACATAAAACGCTTTCGCGTGCTTCGCCCAAAGATCGCTGAACGCGGCCGGTTGGCGGATAAAATCGACATTGGCGGGAAGCTTTTTGACCCAGCTTTCGAGAATCGGCTCGAAGTCGTAGCAATGCGGACAGCCGTACCAGAAAAACTCGATCACCTCGATCTTGTCCGGATCCTGGGTCGGTTGCGGCGCATCAAGCGTTTCATAGCCGCCGGCCAGTTCTTCCTCCGCTGCCGGGCCTGCGGCCGGCTCTGCCGCCGGGGCGGCCGGTTCGACCTGGGCGGGCGCGGCCGTTTCGGCGGTGGGCTGCGGCGCCTGAGCCGCCGGCGTAGCCGGAGCAGGCGGCGAGGCTTCGGCAGCCGGTTGTTTCTCTGCGGACGTCGGGGCTGCCGTCGCCTGTTCGGGCGCAGCGGTCTCACTGCCGGGCCGCTCTTGCATTTTCTGGTAGAAAAATATCGAAGCGCCTGCCAGTACGGCAAGCGTCAGAATGATCAGTCCGATTTGGATAAAGTTTTTACGCATTAACTTCGGTTTCCCAGGTAGTTGTAAATGACACGCTCACTTTGGAGACAGGGTGACGAGCGTATGACTTAACGATCATCAAAAAGGTGTCCGCACCTAACGCCGGAGACTAACCCGAAACGGCGCTGAAGAGATAGCGGCGCACATCCATCGAATGAAGTGAAAGGCGGATGCGCTTCGCTCATCCGCCCGAGCTTCCAAGTGAACTTTCGCCGTAACAGCCCGTCATGAAGAGCGCTCTTTCGACACTATTTCTCGCCTGATGCCGACACGGCCTTATTTCATCATCGAGATATGGTAAGCAACCGCCCGGATTTCCTCGTCGGTCATCTTCCGGGCGATCATGTGCATCATGTTTTCCGACGTATTGCCGCGCGCGCCGGTTTTGAAATCGGTCAACGCCTTGATCAGATAATCGGCATGCTGCGAAAACAGGGCCGGAAACGCCGCCGGCTGGTTGCCTTCGCCGAACGGGCCGTGGCAGGCGATACAGGCGGACACCTCGCGCTGGCGGTCGCCGTTGCGGTACAGGTCGCTGCCTTGAGCGATCAGTTCGGGCACCGATTTGGATTTGACCGGGGCCGCGGCCGGCTGCTCGTCCTCGTCTTCGTCCTCATCGGGCGGCGGCAGCACCGGCATCGCATTCGCCGAAATTTTCTGCGCCGCATAGTAAGCGGCGATATCGGCCATGTCTCCGTCGGACAACGGCAGCGCCATCGCCGACATCATCGGATCGTTGCGGGCGCCGCTCTTGAATGCCAGCAGTTGTTTGGCCAGGTAGGAGGCATGTTGCTGGGCCAGTTTCGGAAAATTCGGCGCCATGCTGTTGCCGTTGTCGCCGTGGCAACTGTTGCAGGCGGCCGCTTTGTCTTTTCCTGCGCGAGGATTGCCCTCCGCATGTAAAATAGCGGAAGCGCCGCACATCGCGATACCGACTGCAACGGCCAGGAACTTTATTTTCATCAGACTCCCCTTCGGAATTTTTCGTTATTTTTATGACGTTCGGAACTGGCTGTTTCCGGCTTGGCCCGGGATTCTACCCCATTTATCTTAGCGGATCGAGACAGCAATGAATCCAGTTTATCATCAAGCAAAATTTATTAACAGTGCTCCAAATCTGAAACATGCGCCCCCCGACCACGGACTGGAAGTGGCTTTCGCGGGCCGTTCCAACGCCGGTAAATCGAGCGCGCTGAATACCCTGACCCGGCAAAATGCGCTGGCCCGAATCAGTAAAACGCCGGGGCGGACCCAGATGCTCAACTTCTTCGAAATCACCGAGGGGCAGCGCTTCGTGGACCTGCCCGGCTACGGCTTCGCAACCGCGCCGCTCGCGGCCATACAGCAGTGGCGCAAGGCGATCGAGGATTATTTGAACCGGCGGAAATCGTTGTGCGGGATCGTGCTGGTGATGGACGTGCGCCACCCTTTGGCCGAATTCGACTGGCAGATGCTGCAATGGTGCGAACATGCGCAGCTGCCCGCGCACATTCTGCTGACCAAGGCCGACAAGCTCAGCTTCGGCGCGGCCAAGAATGCGCTGCTGGAGGTCCAAAAAGAATTGAGCGGCGCGCCGATTCCGCTGAGCGTGCAGTTGTTCTCGTCGCTGAAGAAAAACGGGGTGGACGAGGCGCACGCCGCGCTCGACCGGTTATTCGCCCGGCCGGCCGCGGATTAGAGGCAGACTTCCATGCCTTCGTGCGCGATGAACAGCCTGTCCGTAAAATGCGGATGCTGTTCCTTCAATTCCCGGTAAATCCGGTCGAGGTCGGCATCGGTCCGGGTCGGCTCATGGTGGGTCAGAAACAGCCGCTTCGCATTCGCCTCGATGGCCAGCTTGATCCCGGACCGGTAAGTGCCGTGCCCCCAGCCCTGCCGAATCGCATACTCTTCATCGGTATAGGACGAATCGACGATCAGCGCATCCACTCCCCGCATCGCCGCCTGGATTTCCTGGTTTTTTTCGACCAGGAACAACTGGAAAGACTCGTAGTAATCGTCCTCGGGCTGATAAATGTTGACCGGATTTTCGAAATCGCCGGTGAAAAACAGCGAGGCGCCGTCGCACTCGACCCGGTAGCCGAAATTCAGCACCGGATGATTCAAAATGATCGGGGTGATCCGGGCGCTGCCGACACTGACCGTTTCGCCGGGCCGGACCGTCAGATATTCGATCCGGGCTTTCAACTGCGCTTCATGAATCGGAAAATAACTGTATTGCAACTGCACCGACAACGCCCGGTTGATGTTTTCGTCGGTGACCGGGTCGAGTCCGCCGTAAATGTTGATCCGGTTGTTTTTAAAGAATATCGGCAGGAAAAAAGGCAGGCCCTGGATGTGGTCCCAGTGGGTATGGGTGATGAAAATGTTCGCGGTGATCGGCATGCTGCCGAGCAGGGTTTGCGCCAGCGCATGGATGCCGGTGCCGGCATCGAGAATGATCAATTCGTCCCGCTCCGTCCGGATTTCGATGCAGGTCGTGTTGCCGCCGTATTTGACGGTCATCGGCCCCGGCGTCGGAATCGATCCTCTCACTCCCCAGAATTTGAATTTCATTAAACTATCTTTGCAATTACGGTTTGATGAAAAGTTCGGCTCCCTGCGCGATGACGTCCAGATTGCCGAGGTCGTCGATCAAGGCTTCCAGGGATAAACCGAAACGGTTTACCACCGTCTCGGGAAAGGCCTCGGTCACCGGATTGCCGCCATCGCCGTAGCGCAGCCTTTTGCCGATCTGGTTCGCCGCAAACAGGCATTCGCCGAAAGCATTGTCCGGAGGGTGGTGATGATGCCGGATCGTTTCGGTCAACAGCTCGGAAAGCTCCCATTTTTCGGCCAGCAACGCCCCGGCTTCGGCATGGTCGATGCCGAGAAAAGCCTGCTCGCAGAGATGCAGCGGCATGTTCTCCTCTTTGCTTTTGGCCAATGCCAGCTTGAAGCCTTCCGGCCTGAACTCCGCAAACACCACCTTGCCGAAATCGTGGAGCAACCCCGCCACGAAGCAATCGCCGCATGCCTGCTGACTCAGGCCCGCTCTCTCGGCGAGTTTGCGGCTGATCTCGGCGGTGGTCAACGCATGCAGCAAAAATGCGCTCGGGTTGAAACCGGCCTTGTTCGAAGTTTTCAGCATCCCCATCGCGGCGATGCTCATCGCGAGATTCTTGACGGTGTTCAACCCGACGTGCACGACTGCGCGCTGTATCGAATTGATTTTATGGGATAGCCCGTAAAATGCGGAATTGATTACCTTTAAAATCTTCACCGTCAGCACCGGGTCGCATTCGATCACTTGCACGATCTCCTTCGCAGGCACCTCGATATTGGCGGTCAACTGCACCACTCGCTGTACGCTTTTCGGAAAAGCGGGCATTTTTTCCACCAGGGCAACGAGTTCGGCGTAATTCGGACTTTCCATGCTTTGGCACAAAATGAAAAAAGATTATTATGAGCATAGCAAAGAAAACGGAATTTAACGGCCGGAGGACCCGTAGAAAAGAAAAAACCCCAAAATACCGGAGCGGTATTTTGGGGTTTGAAGAAAATCAGCCGAATGCAGGGGGAGAGCGAGGCTGATCCGACGCCGTTGTGAGGCGTACGTCATTGAGAGCGAACGGAGGGTGAAAAAGTTCCGGGAAATTTAGATTGACGAAATTTCGATCAACGATCGCTCCGGGCCGCCAGCCGTTCGAAGCGGGCCAGCCAGTCGGCAAAAGGGATCACATAGTCGTAACCGCAGACCGTTTTGAGCGGCCGGCCTTTCAGGTTTTCGAAAATTACGGCGCCCTGCCGGCGCGTTTCGCGCTTTGGCCCGTAAGGATTGAAGATCATTCCGCCGTCGGCCGTCAAAAAGACGTAGTCGCAGATGAACAGCACATCGCGGTAAATATAAAACGTGAAACCCGGAGTATGTCCGCCGCTATGATGCGCTTCGATTCCGAAAGCGGTAAAGTCTCCGGTAAAACGGCGGTCGACATCGAACCGCGCGGCCAGGGGATGCCTCGCATCGAGCTCGTGCAGCCCGACTTCCGCCCGCCATAGCCGGCGATACTGATTCGAAGCGCCCATGAAATGAAGATGCGTAAACAGGATCGCCCTGACCGGTTCGAGATCGCGGTTGAAGGCCGACGGCGCGTCGATCCAGACGCCGCCTTGCTCCGTCTCGATCCGGTAGGCGGCATGCTCGTAGCCGAGTTTCGGAACCGACAGCAACTGGGTAACGCCCTCGCTCACCGGCGTCCCGGTCACCCGGAATTGTTTTTCGACGGTATCCCAAGGCAGGAAACGGTCGTGCCGGGCGCCGCAGAACGGGCACACGTCGGGCATTTCGCCGATCATGTTGTAGCCGCACTCCAGGCACACCCATTGCGGCGCCAGAGCGGCAAGAATTTCGGTTTCGGGGAGAGTCATGCGGATGTCCTCCGGCTGGGTCAACTGGCTATTGGACCGCAGGGAAGCGAATAAGTTGGCGCCGGAAGCGTATCGAAAACCAGCATGACGAGGGTCGGCTGCACGCCTGTCTTACATTATGCTACGGTCGCCCGCCACCGGAAAACATTGCAGCAAATCGCCGATCGTCCGTGCTCATTCCGCCGTTTTGCCGCGCAGCGAAGCGATTAGCGCCCGGATTGCCCGTTCCTGATCGATCACGCTCGCGCACAGCCGGAACTGCCCGAGCGCGCGGTGAAGATTCTGCCCGGGGTCTTCGACCTTGAAGTAGCGGTTGCCTTCGAGATGATCGGTGTAGAAGCGAATTCCCAGTTCGAAAGGAATCAGCCGGATCGCGGGGAACAGATAATCGTAATCGGGGCCGGTAAAAAACCGGCCGGCTTCGCCAAGGTAACTGCCCAGTATCGCTTCGCCGATGCCGAGATCGAACGCGTCGTTTTCGGGGCGATGGCAGCAGGAACGCAGGCAGTCGCCGATGTCGTAATGCAGCAGGCCCGGCTTGACCGTATCGAGGTCGACCACGCCGACCACTTTTTGCCGGCCCTTGCCGAACAGAAAATTGTTCAGCTTCGGGTCGCCGTGGATGATTCGGAGCGGCAGCAGCCCCTGCCGTTTCGCGGATTCCAGGTTATCGGCAATCGCCTGATGGCGGTCGATAAAAGCAGCGCAGTCCGCGTCGATCAGGCGGGAATCGGCGTTGGCGAGCACTTCACGGTAACGCGCAAGGTAAGCCGGAGCGATATGGAATCCGGGCAGGGTATCCTTGAGCCGCGCCGGGTCCAGGTCGCCGAGCAGGCGGTGAAAATGCCCCAGCGCAAAACCGGCCTCGCGCGCTTCGCCCGGATCGCCGACCGACTCCAGGCTGACCGTGTCGGGAATATAGTCGAGCGCGCGCCAGAGCCGGTCCCGGCCGTCGCGCACATGGAAAAGCCCGGCTTCGGATTCGAGCGGCCGGGGAATTTTCAGTTCGACATCTTCGGGCGCCTTGCGGTCGAGATGCCGGGCGATTTCGGCCAGATTCGCGAGCACCGCTTCCGGCTCCGGAAACACATGCGCATTGATGCGCTGCAACACGAAAGGCTCGGCGGCGGTGAGCACTTGATAGGTTTCGTTGATCAGGCCGTTGCCCAGCGGCAGGACGGCCGCGCTCGACCCGGCAAATTGCCGGGCTATCGATAAAAGTTCAGTCATGCGGGGCGCGCTTTGGCGTTTCAGCAGCCTTGCTGGCTCGCGCATTTGATGCAGAGGTCGGAATAGGGCAATGCCTTCAGCCGGGCTTCGCCGATCGGCTCGCCGCAGCTCTGGCAGACCCCGTACTGGCCAGCGTCGATCCGGGCGATCGCGTCCTTGATCTGCGCAATCTCGTTCCTGGCGCGATTGCCCAGAAAATCAATCACTTCGTAATTCTCGGCCTGGACGGCCTGTTCCGCAAAGTCTTTCTCCGGAGGCTCCGCGACATGCTTGACGTCTTCGGTGATCTTGCTCAGCCGGTCGTTCAGCTCTTCCAGCATGCCGATCAAATTACCGCGTATTTCTTCATATCCGCCCACAGGATTTCCTCCATGTCAGTCTAACATCAGCCGGCGCACCGTCTTGCGCCCGTCAGGACGTGGCGCCACATCCTGCTATACTTGCAAGGTTCCTGCCAGGCTTGTCGCAAGCCTGACATATTCCGCTCAGCCATCGTATCATCACTCATGCAAAATGCAATCAATGCGTTATTGGATTCGGCCAATCAAATCCTGCTCGGCAAGCAAAGGCAAGTCCGGCTGGCGGTCTGCTGCCTGCTCGCCCGCGGCCACCTGTTGATCGAAGACATTCCCGGCGTCGGCAAGACCACCCTGGCGCATACGCTCGCCCGGCTGTTCGGCCTCGATTACCAGCGTATTCAGTTTACCAGCGACATTCTGCCGGCCGACATGATCGGCGGCTCGGTGTTCGATGCGAAAAACCAGCAATTCAACTTTCATGCGGGGCCGATCTTCAACCAGATGGTGCTGGCCGACGAAATCAACCGGGCGACGCCAAAGGCGCAAAGCGCCTTGCTGGAAGCGATGGAAGAACATCAGGTCACCGTGGACGGCAAGACGTATCCGCTGCCGGAGCCGTTTTTCGTGATCGCGACGCAAAACCCGTCGCACCAGATCGGCACCTTCCCGCTGCCCGAATCGCAGTTGGACCGCTTTTTGATGCGGATCGAACTCGGTTATCCGGATTCCGCCGCCGAGCGTTTACTTTTGACCGGCCACAGCCGCCACAGTTTAATCGACGGCCTGGCCGTGGCGCTGCCGCCCGCGCAGCTCCAGCGCATTCAAAAAGAGGTGCTTCGGGTGTACGCTTCGGATGCACTGCTCGATTACTGCCAGGCGATCATCCGTTTCACCCGCGAATCGCCTTCATACCCGGCCGGCCTGTCGCCGCGCGCGGGACTGGCGCTGTTGACCGCCGCCAAAGCCTGGGCCTACATGGACGGACGCGACGCGGCGATTCCGGAAGACATTCAGGCTGTGCTGGCCGCGGTCGCGGGCCACCGAATCCGCTCCGGGCATCTCGACGCCGCTGCGGTCGTGGCGCCGATCCTGAACCAGGTCGCCGTGTGATGAACGCGCCGGGCCTGAAGATGAAGGAACGCTTCCGGCTCAGCCGTTTCGTGCGCGGCGAGAAAGCTTCGCCGGATCCGGTGATCTTGAATCATCGCCGCATTTTCATCCTGCCCACGCGGCGCGGCCTCGGTTTCGCGTTCCTGGCCACGCTGCTGTTTTTCATCGGGTTCGTGTACAACAACAATCCGGTTTACCTGCTGGCGTTTTTATTGGCCGGCATCTTTTTCCTCTCCACCGTCCATACCTTCCGGACGCTGGCCGGACTGGTGATCCGCGAAGGTTACGGCAAACCGGTGTTCGCCGGCGACACGGCGGCCTTTCCGATCCATATCGACAATCCGACCTCGCTGCTCCGGCCGCAAATCCGAATCGAAGGCCAGCCCGAAACCGAACTGACGCTGCCGCCGGAAAGCCGGAGTCAAATCTTCGTGCACCGGACCGCCGCGCGGCGCGGCTGGTGCGAGGCCGGCCCGATCACGCTCTGCAGCACCTTTCCGCTCGGCCTGTTCCGCGCCTGGTCCCCGCTGCGCTTCAACATGAAAATCTTGGTCTATCCGCAGCTCGCCGAGGCTGGCGTTCCTCTCCCGCCTTTGTCCGCCGGCCCGGACCGGGATGGCGTCGGCCGCCAGGGCAGCGATGAATTTTATGGGCTGAAAAACTACTCGGCCGGCGACCCGGTCCGGCGCATCCACTGGAAAGCCTATGCGAAAGGCTACGGCGTACTCAGCAAGCAATACCGCGGCGGCGGCAGCGGCGAGCTCTGGCTGGACTTCGACGAAACGCCCGGCGGCGGGACCGAAGAAAGATTGAGCCGGTTATGCCGCTGGGTGCTGGAAGCCGACCAGGCCGGCCTGCGTTACGGCCTGCGCTTGCCCGGCAACCGGATCATGCCCGCGGACGGCGCGCAACACCGGCAGTCCTGTCTCGAAGCCCTGGCACTGTATCCGCTATGAAGGCGACCGCCTCCCATCAAAAATTGCAATTTTTATTGTTTGGAACGGTAGGCCTGGCCGTGCTGCCGCATTACCCGCATCTTCCGCCCCTTTCTTTCGGTTTTTTCGCGGCACTTTTGGGCTGGCGCCTGCTCGGCGTCCGGCATCCCGCCTGGCTCCCCGGACGGCGCGTCCTGTTTTTGCTGCTGCTCCTGGGCATCGTGCTGCTGTTCACGGAACGGCAGGGCATTCTCGGCCGCGACGCCGGCTCCAACCTGTTCATTACCGCCCTGGGCTTGAAACTGATGGAAACGAAAAGGGAACGCGATTCCTGCCTGATCGTTTATATGGCCTTCGTCGCGGCGGCCACCCAGTTTCTTTACGAACAAAGCATCCTGTTCGGCGCCTATATCGGCCTCGTTTGCTGCCTGCTGCTCGCACTGCTGATTGCGATGAACGGCCTGCAGCATCACATCGCGCAGGCGCTGAAGCTGGCGATGGTTTTCGTCCTGCAGGCGGCACCGCTGGCGGCCGCGATGTTCATCCTGTTTCCGCGCCTCGACCCGCCGAAATGGCTGGCTATCGGCAGCGAAACCCGAAACCGGACCGGCCTCAGCGAAGTGCTGGAGCCGGGCTCGATCACCAATCTGGGACTGTCCGACGAACTGGTGTTCCGCGCCCGCTTCGACGGCCCGCTGCCGCCGCCGCATCAGCGTTACTGGCGGGGCCCGGTGATGGCGGCGACCGACGGCAAACGCTGGGTGCAGGCGCAGAATTTCGAACGCTATCCGAAGCCCGATCCGCAAGTTTCCGGCCGGCCCTACCGTTACACCCTGCTGCTTGAGCCTCAGGAAAAGAACTGGGTGTTCGCGCTCGACATGCCGGCCGAATTTTCGCCGCCGTTAAGCCGCAATGCGAATTTTCAGATGGTCACTTCCGAGATGCGGGGACAGCGCGCGGCCTACAAGCTGACGTCCTATCCGGACTACAATACCGGCCCGCTGTCATCCGCCGAATACCGGGACGCGACCCAACTGCCCGGCACGCCTTCGGCGCGCGTGAAGGATCTGGTCGCCCGGCTGCACGGCTACGACGCAGCGCCCGAGCTATTCATCAAGAACCTGCTGGACCATTTTCGCCGGGAGAATTTCCGCTACACGCTGGAGCCGCCGAAGCTCGACGCCAACCCGATCGAGTCTTTTCTGTTCGATACGCGCGCCGGTTTCTGCAGCCATTATGCCTCCGCCTTCGTGTACCTGATGCGCGCCGCGCAGATTCCGGCCCGCGTCGTGACCGGCTACCAGGGCGGCGAAACGAACGAGGTCGGCAATTTCATCCAGGTCCGGCAGGCGGATGCGCATGCCTGGGCCGAGGTCTGGCTCGACAGACACGGCTGGGTCCGCTACGACCCGACCGCGGCGGTGGCGCCGGAAAGAATCGAATATCCGCTCGACGTGAGCCGTCTGAGTCCGGGTGAAACTATCTACTTTGAAAGCGCCGCCGGAGAATTCGGCAAGATCGTCAGCTTCCTCAAACAGGCCGGACTGATCTGGGATACCGTGGATTACGGCTGGCAGCGCTGGATCATCAACTATAACGGCACCCATCAGGCCCACTTCCTGGCCGGCTTCGGAATCAAGGGCAGCCGGGCGATGCTGAACTGGCTGGGCGCGATCCTGCTCGCCGTTACCGTGCTGTCGAGCCTGGCGATCCTATACCGAAGGCGCCGGCAACTCGATCCGGCCTTGCGGATTTACGCGCGCTTTTGCGGCAGACTCGCCCGGAAAGGACTGGTCAAAGGCACGGGCGAAGGCCCGAAAGACTTCGCCGAACGGGTCAAGGCCGCCCTGCCGGAGCATGCGGACGAAGTGGACGGAATCACAGAAATTTTCATGAATCTGCGTTACGGCAGGCGGCCAAATCCCCAGAACATCGAGCGGCTGAAACGGCGGGTCGCCGCATTCAAACCGTAACGCGATCTCGCTCCAAGAGGCTAGAGCATTTTCGTTTTGGGTGTACGGTCATAAGCCATGCCGCAAAGTGAGGGGAAACGCGCCATTCCGACAGGGATTGCCGGACGACTGCAGGGATGCGGGAGATACGAGCCCAAGGAAGGGCGAGGTAGATCGCGTCAGGAACACGCGATCGAGAGCAACGCAGGGAGCGGTTGCCGAATCCAGAAGCCAGGGATGGCAAGCTTTAATGCATCCCTGCAGTCTGGATCTCGGCACAAATCTGTCTGGAACAGATTTGCATTGACCCGAAGGGGGCCAGGCAGGAAAGCCTGGCATGAATCCCTGCCGAGATGACGGTTTGACTTAACGGCATTATCTCCCTATAGGCGATATGAAAATGCTCTAAGGATTGTTTTCTTCTTGCTTGACGGCCTGTTTTAACGCCTTGAGCTTTTCGCTGTTTTTCTCTTTCAACTGGTACAATTTGAGCTTTTGCGCCGGCGTCAGCGTATCTTTGGCCTCTTCCTGGCCTTCCTCGCGGATTTCCTTGATTTTTTGTTTGTGCTTTTTGAACAGCGCCTTGAATTTGGATTCCTGTTCTTCGCTCAGGCCGAGCTCCTGGCTCAATTGTTTCAGCTTGATGCCGTGATGCTTGCCGGTCTCGGGCGCTGCCGGGACGGCAGGAGATGCCGGGGGGGATTCGGCCGCCGGCTGCCCGGTTTCGGCAAAGGCTGTCCAGGTTATGCCCAAGCCAAGAATCAGACTGGTGATCGTTTTGTTCATGCAAATGCCTCGGAGGTTATCGCGATAATTGCGGTAGATGAATAGATTGCCTTATTTTATAACGTTCGAGCCGTCTCCGTGCGCAGGAATTCCTTTACGGGGGAAATGTCTCCAGGTCCGCGCTCAATGCTCCTAAGGATTGGGTCGATCATCACTTCTCCTCTCTCGTTCCTTCGCCGAGCGCTTATCGTGCCGGCTTGGGTTAAACCGTGGTAGGGTACGCTGTGCGTACCATGGAGGTTGAAAAGGTACGCACAGCGTACCCTACAACTGAAAAGAGCGACGGAGCTTGCAAAAATCAGAGCTTCTTTAACGACATCGGGCCGGCCCCTGACTGACACTTATCGATGGCCACATTTTTGTCTTGCAACGGCCTTCCGATTAGCCTTATCCGCGCGCTTTCATATACAATCCCTCCGGACTTGGAAATTACAGGAATCAACATGTTCAAAAATCGCTTCATCAAATACCTGCTGGGCAGTTGCCGGGATTTGGCGCCGATTTTTGCGGTCGTGCTGGTTTTTCAGGGTTTGGTGATTAAACAGCCGCCTCCCGACCTGGCCAACCTGATCGAAGGATCGCTTTTTCTGATCGTCGGCCTGACCTTGTTCGTCCAAGGGCTGGAACTCAGCCTGTTCCCGCTCGGCGAAGACATGGCCTACGACTTCGCCCGCAAGGGCAGTGTGTTCTGGCTGTTGCTCTTCGCGTTCTGTCTGGGTTTCAGCGCGGCGATCGCCGAACCGGCGCTGATCGCCGCGGCCCAGCAAGCCGCGCAGATTGCCAGCGACGGCCACATCATCGGTTCCAGCGATGCCGAGAGAGCAAATTATGCGCTGGGGCTTCGCGTCACGGTTGCGCTGTCGATCGGACTCGCACTGATCGTCGGCGTCGTGCGGATCATCCGCGGCTGGCCCGTCTATATACCGGTTTTTCTCGGCTATTTGGGCGTGGCGGCGATTACCCCGTTTGCGCCGAAGGAAGTCGTCGGCATCGCTTACGATGCGGGCGGCATCGCGACCTCCAGCATTACCGTCCCCTTGGTGACCGCGCTCGGCGTTGGCCTTGCGACCGCCATCAAGGGGCGCAACCCGCTGACCGACGGCTTCGGCATCGTGGTTTTCGCGTCGTTGACGCCGATTATTTTCGTACTGATCTATGGGATGGCCGTATGATTGACGTAGTGATACAGTTTGTATTTACCCTGCTGGAAATCTGCCGGGATGTGTTGCCGATTGCCGCGACCATCATCGGCTTTCAATTGCTGGTTATCCGCCGTCCGATCGCCCACACCAGAAAAATTCTGATCGGTTTCGTTTCCGTGCTGTTCGGGATCGTTTTCTTTCTCAAGGGGTTGGATATGGCGCTGTTTCCCCTTGGCAAGCTGATGGCCGCCCAGTTGACCCTACCCGAATTTCTCGGCGTCGAACCGACTGCCGGCAAAGTCGATTGGCGCGATTATGCCTGGGTTTATGCTTTCGCCGCCAGCATCGGCTTCGCCACCGCGCTGGCCGAACCCTCGCTGCTGGCGGTCGCGCTAAAGGCGGAGAAAATTTCCGGAGGCACGATCCGGGCCTGGGGATTACGTATTTCGGTCGCGCTCGGTGTGGGTTTCGGCATTGCGCTCGGCGCTTTTCGCATCGTGACCGGCTCCGAATTCTTTTTATTCATTCTCGGCGGTTATCTCATGGTAGTGATTCAGACCCGCTCCGCTCCCGAACTGATCCTCGGCCTGGCCTACGATTCCGGCGCGGCCACCACGTCGATGGTGACCGTGCCGATGATCACCGCGCTGGGCCTGGGCCTGGCCGAAGCCGTGCCCGGGCGCGATCCGCTACTGGATGGATTCGGGCTAATCGCCTACGCCAGTTTGTTTCCGGTCATCGCGGTGCTGGGTTATGCTCAAATCGCGCAATGGCTGAATCAAGTCCGTTACCCGTCAAAATCCTGAGGTACATCATGCATTTCAAACTCATCATTGTATTCGTCGACGACGACAAAACCGATCTGGTGCTCGATACGGCTCGCCAAGGCGGGGCAAAAGGTGCGACCGTGATCAACAACGCCCGTGGTCAAGGCATGAAACAATCGAAGACCTTCTTCGGTTTGACGCTCGAAGCGCAGCGCGATGTCGTGCTGATGCTGGTCGAAGAACACCTCAGCCGCTTCATCATGGAAAAAATCGCGACCGTCGCCGATTTCGACAACACGCCCGGCACCGGTATCGCGATTCAAATCGACGTCGAAGACGCGATCGGCGTGATGCATCAGGTTGAGGTATTGCAACAAGAACTGGAGGGCTCCCTATGAACAACCGCCTTATTATCCGCGTCAGGGACGTGATGAAAACCGACTTCGGCTCGATCGACGGTATCGCTACCGTGGCCGAAGCGCTGAAGAAAATGAAGGAAATGCAGACCGCCGTACTGATCGTGAACAAACGCCACGACGACGACGAATACGGGATGATCAACTGCGGCGACATCGCCCGCCACGTGCTGGCCAAGGACAGGGCGCCGGAACGGGTCAATGTCTATGAAATCATGAACAAACCGGTCATTTCGGTGCATCCGGAGATGGATATCCGCTATTGTTCGAGGCTGTTCGCGCAGTATGACCTGGTCCGGGCACCGGTGATCGAGGATCGGAAAGTGGTCGGCATCGTCAGCCCGAACTCGCTGGTGCTGGACGGCCTTTACAAAATATTTACCTGAAGCGGGCGGCTTTTAAAAATACCGGCCGAAAACCCGTGAGGTTTAAAACCTCGCGGGTTTCCCCGAAGCCGGCGCCGGATCGCTCCGCTTTATTTCAGCGGCCTTCCCTTGGCGTCGCGGTCGAACTTGCTCGAAAGCAGCAATACCGCTTCCAAAAAGCCCCACTGTGGCACGAATACCAGGAACTTCGCATACACCAAAAAGAGCGTCAGCAAGACCTGAATGAAGCCGACCTTGTAATAGCCCAGATAAAACCGCGACAACCCCGCCCAGCCGAACAACAGCGAGAGTAGGCCCGCCAGGTATTTGGACTTGACCGCTTTCGGTTCCTCGCGAGAAACGCCGAGCAAACCGACGCGAACCGCATGACCGCCTTCCGGGTCGAAGCGGACCTCGTCGTCCGCTTCGGGCGGAACGCCCTCGACCCAGTCCTTGATCTCGAACGGATATGTTTGGCCTTCGCTTTCGATCGCGCCGCTCCCCGATTCGGGATCGAAACTTTGTACTTTTCCTATCATTTTCCCCTACCTTACATGTGAAAGACGTTCACCCGCGGATCCGCTGCCGCCCGGCGGACGCCCGTTTATTATTCTGCTCTACGGATGCTGCAAACGCACCGCCAGCACGTCGCAATTGGCATGATGCAGAACGCCGTTCGCGGTCGAGCCCAGCAGGAGCGCCAAGCCATGCCGCCCGTGCGAACCGACCACGATCAGGTCGACCCCGTTTTCTTCGGCGATCCGGAGGATTTCCTGTTTCGGACTGCCCGTTTCCAGCCAGGTCTGATGCTCAGGAACGCCCAACGACGACGCCAGTTCGGCCAGTTTTTTGCGGCCGAGCGCAATAAATTCCTGCGACAAATCCATTTCGAAAGGAACCAGTACATCGTTCGCCGGATCGCCGATCGGCAGGGCATCGACCACATGGATCAGGCTGAGCCTGGCCCCGTAACGTTCGGCCAGATCCTTCGCGCGCTCGGCGACGACCGTCTGCCGGTCGAAAAAATCCACCGCCAATAATATGTGCTTGTATGACTTCACAATTCCTCCTAACCGATGCCGTCGACCTGCCCGAAAGACATGGCCAGCAATACGAAACCGACTAAAAACGCCAGCGCCCAACCCAAACTGACCAGAATGTTCGGCGCGAGCGCATGATAAACGATGTGCGCCGTGACCGCGCAGAGCCAGACGATGATGCCGATTGCCAAAATGAAGGCAAGACCGGCGGACTGCCCGACCGCCAGCATCGCGGCAGCCGGCCAGGCGATAAAACCGATCAGCGCATAACATCCGAAAAAAGCGCCCGCAACCTGGTAATAACGGTTCAGGTGGCGGTGCGTCTGCAGCATCACGCCGCTGAACAGCCCGATATACCCGACTTCCGCCGCCGTCTCAAGAACCGCGCCGAGCAGGTTATGTCCCCGGTAATGCATCAGCACCCGGACCACGGCGAAGGCGGCCGCGACTATTTTGAGCAACGCCAGCGAATAAGGCAAATCCTCCGGCCCCTTTTTAAACCGGCAGATATCGAAGAGCAGAACGATCAGTTCGTACATGGGCGGGCCTCCTACTTTGCTTCTAGAGCATTTTCGCTTTGGGTATATGGCCTTTTCGTAAGGAAAGCACGTCATTCCGGGTAGGGTACGCTGTGCGTACCTTAATAATACAGCGTTTCGCAGAGGCGGCATGGTTAAGGTACGCACAGCGTACCCTACGGGTGCATGTCCGCGACCGCTCAATCCTGCTGCGCCGCCGCGAGCTTTTCCTCCGCCTCCAGCCAGAGCGCCTCGGCGTCTTCGAGCGCCTTGTCCACCTGCGCCTTTCGTGCCATCACGTCTTTCAGCCGGTTTTTGTCCGCATCCTGATAAATCGCCGGGTCGGCTAATTGTTGTTCCAGTTGCCGCTGTTCCTGATGGAATTTTTCGACCGCCTGCTCGGCTTTCTTCAACGCGTCCATCAGCGGTTTGTTGCGCTGCCGGCGCTCGGCGTCCAGCCTGCGCTGATCCTTGCGGTTGACGCCGGACGCCGGTTCGATCGCCGATTCCTTCGGCTCGGCTTTTTTCTGCTCGCCGAGCCAGTTCTTATAATCGTCCAGATCGCCGTCGAACGGCTCGACCCTGCCGTCCGCGACCAGCAGCAGCCGGTCGGTGACCGAACGCAGCAAATGCCGGTCGTGCGAGACGGTGACCAGGGCGCCCTGATAGTCCTGCAGCGCCATGATCAGGGCCTCGCGCATTTCGAGGTCCAGATGGTTGGTCGGCTCGTCGAGCAGCAGCAAGTTCGGATTCTGGTAGACCAGCAGCGCCAGCACCAGCCGCGCTTTTTCGCCGCCCGAAAACGGCCGCACCGGCTCCATCACTTTGTCGCCCTGAAAATCGAAGCCGCCCAGAAAATTGCGCAGGTCCTTTTCGGTCGCCTGCGGGTCCAATTTCTGGAAATGCCAGAGCGGCGACTCTTCCATCCGCAACTGTTCGAGCTGATGCTGGGCGAAATAGCCGATCTTCAGGTGCATCGATTCGTTTCGCTTACCGGCTAAAGGCGCCATCGCGCCGGCCAGCACCTTGATCAGGCTCGACTTGCCGGCGCCGTTCGGTCCCAAAAGCCCGACCCGGTCGCCGGGCGACAGCGACAGGCCGGCCTTGTTGACCACGATCCTGTCGCCGTAGCCGATATCCGCGGCATCCAGCGTCAACAGCGGATTCGACATCCGGCCGGGTTCGGCGAAACTGAAATGGAACGGTGAGTCGACATGCGCCTGCGCGATCAACTCCATCCGTTCCAGCGCCTTGATCCGGCTTTGCGCCTGCCGGGCCTTGGTGGCCTGGGCCTTGAAGCGGTTGATGAAGCTCTGGATGTGCGCAATCTCGCGCTGCTGCTTCTGAAAGGCGGCCTGTTGCTGGGCGAGCTTCTCGGCGCGCATTCTTTCGAACGCCGAATAGTTGCCGGTATAAAGATTCACCTTGCCCTGTTCGATATGGGCGACGTGATCGGCGATCGCGTCGAGGAAATCGCGGTCGTGCGAAATCAAAAGCAGCGTGCCCGGATACCGGCACAGCCAGTCCTGCAGCCAGATCACCGCGTCGAGGTCGAGGTGGTTGGTCGGCTCGTCGAGCAGCAGCACGTCGGAACGGCACATCAACGCCTGCGCCAGATTCAGCCGCATCCGCCAGCCGCCCGAAAAAGCGCCGACCGCGGCCTGTTCCTGCGCCGCTTTGAAGCCGAGCCCGCTCATCAGCCGCGAGGCGCGCGCCTGGGCTTCGTAACCGCCGATCACGTCGAGCGCCGCATGCAGCTCGGCCTGCTTCAGGCCGTCATGAGCCGCTTCGGCCGCTTTCAGTTCGGCCTGCAGGCGGCGCAGTTCGCGGTCTCCGTCCATCACGTAGTCGATCGCGCTGCAGTCGGCGGCTGGGGTTTCCTGGGCGACATGCGCGATTTCGAGTCCCGGCGGCATCGAAAAATCGCCCGCGTCGGGATGCAGTTCGTCCCGGATCAGCGCGAAGAAACTGGACTTGCCGGCCCCGTTCGCGCCGGTGATCCCGACTTTTTCGCCCTGGTGAATCGTAAACGACGCTTCGTCGAACAACAGTCTGGCGCCCCGGCGCAGAGCGATATTTTTAAAATTGAGCATGAAATATCATCAATAAATCCGCAATATTCCGAGAGGCGATTTCATCGCGCCCCGATCAGCGGGCCAATATAACAAAATCTCCGCCCCGCGCAAGGCAACTCGGGACTTTTTCGGCCGGCCGAAGCGGGGCGGCTGGTATAATGGCGTTTTTTCATTGATTTTTGCTGCGTTATGACAAACCCCGCCGTTATCGGAACTGTCCCTATGAGGGTCACCCCAGCCGCGCTTGAAAAAGTGATTCGCGCTGCCGGCGTGATCGGCATGAAATATTTCAACAACCGCAAGAACATCGCGATCAACAAAAAAGCTGCGCGCGATTTCGTGACCGAAGCCGATGTCGCGATCGAGGCATTCCTGAAGGAAACGCTGACCCGGGAGTATCCCGAATACGGTTTCTGGGGAGAGGAAACCGGACAGAGCGCCGACCAGAGCAGCCGCTGGATCGTCGATCCGATCGACGGCACGCATTCGTTCGCGAAAGGCCAGTACGGCTGGTCGATCAGTATTGCGCTCGAAATCGGCGGAGAGATCGTGCTCGGCGCGGTGCATGCCCCGGTATTGAACGATCTTTATCTCGCGGAAAAAGGGAAGGGAGCAGTCAAGAACGGCGAGCGGACTTATGTTTCGGACGAAGCGGTGCTCGGCGATGCGATGATTTCGACCGGTTTCGCCTGCCTGCGCAACTACCTGGCCGACAACAACCTCGAACGCTTCTGCCGGATCGCCCAGCGCACCACCGGACAGCGCCGTTTCTGCTCGGCCGCGCTCGACCTGTGCATGGTCGCGGACGGGCAGGTCGATGCATTCTGGGAACAGGAACTGAATTTGTACGACGTCGCCGCCGGTGCATTGATCGTACTGGAAGCGGGCGGCACTCTGACCGACTTCAAAGGCAACCCCGGACTGTTTCCGAAACAGATCCTGGCGACCAACGGCAAGCTTCTCGACCAAATCCTGCCGTTGATGTAGGCCCGCGGCATTCGCGCGCAAAATGGTATTTCGCAAAAAAACCCGCCAGACTTTAAAAACCCGGCGGGTCTGTCAGCGCCTTTCAGCAATTAAACCGGCTTTCGATCTTCGTGCCGCTTCAATCGAACAGAAGCGAGAACACGCTGGCTTTGTCCTGAACCCGAATTCTGTCATAGCTGTAGATCGCCGGACCGTAAGCCGGATCCACATACTCGACATTCCAGGGCACGGTTTTTTCGCGGCCCGCATGCGGATAACCGTAAATCGCCGGGCCGTAAGCCAGGCTGACGTAAACGATTTCCGGCCGCGGCGACTTTTTTTCCACCGTACTGCCGGGATAGCTGTGAATGGCCGGGCCGTAAGCTGGAGTCGTATAGAGCACGGCTCCCGTACCCAGCCCGTCATTGGCCCCGGCGTTGAGGGGGAGCAGAGTTACGGATAATATCGCCAGCGTAATGGGCGGGTTTTTTAATATTTTTTTCTTGAGCGTTGTCATGACGCTCTCCTCTGATGTAAAGGTGTTACATCAGTCGGACCGGCCGCTAAACGCTTCGTTCCCTGGTTTTATAAGTTCTCCAGCCGCTTTCTATCCGCCAAACCACCGGCGAAGGCGAACGCTTGAACCCGTCAGGCCGGTGACGAAGAAGGTTCCGGATAGCCGCGCCGCTAGAGCATTTTTGCTTGGGGTATATGGCCTTCGTAAGGAAAACACGTCATTCCGGCAGAGCCTGCCCCGGTCAGGGATTGCTGGAATCCCGAAACCCAGGAGGATTAGCCCTCATACCTCCCTATCATCTGGATCTCGGCAATCCCCTGAGCGGGATGGTTGATAACCCATAGGCGCTAACTTAAAAATTGACCCATTCCAATAAAAGTCATTAATTTTCAATGTGTTGCTGCTCTTTGAACGGCAAATCAAAGTAAAACTTTAAGGTGAAATTCCTTTTATTTTCAATATCTTATATCTTATATCTTATATCTTATATCTTAGATTAGCGCCTATGGGTTGATAACCCCATTCCCCACGTTTGAAGACCTACCGGCAGCATAAAATCCTCGTCTGTGTTCGCGCGGTGTTAAACGTTACGGATGGGATAAATATCCCGTCCGGCATGCAGCCCCGTAAGGTACGCTATGCGTACCTTTCGACATCGAGGGTACGCACAGCGTACCCTACGGGGCTGGCTGGACTTAACGGCATGGCGCCCTTCAGCAGGTGAGGACTTCCCTACACGCGATACGAAAATGCTCTAGATGCCGGAGATCGACACGCTCAAGTGTATTTGCCGTTCTGAATTCTATATACTATCGGCGATAAATTCGGGCAGCGTAAAGCCAGCCCATCTGCTTTTTACCGGTATGACTCAAAAATCCATCGACATTCCTTCGGCCTCCGATAACGATATCTTCAGCGCGCCTTTTTTGCTGGGCAATGTCGGCGCGCCGTTCGTGATCGGCATGGCGGTCGGCTATTTCGCCAAAAAGATGCTGAAGACCGCGCTGTTCGTCGGCGGCGGGCTGATCGTGCTGATGTTCGCGGGCGAGTATTACGGCCTGGTCACGATCAACGGCGCGCAACTCGAACATGTGGCGGACGCGGCGACCCAGGCCGCCAAGAATTCGGGCAGCTTCCTGGTCGACCGCCTGTCGACGATTACGACCCGTGGCGTTAGCGCCGTGGCCGGCTTTTCGTTGGGATTCAAGCTAGGTTAAAAGCTAAGCTGTTGACAGGGAGCGTAGGTGTCCTTTAAGATGAATCGAGTCTGAGTGATTTACCGTTGCTTATCTCTACGCAGTTCCTTGTTTTTTGCTTGTCCTGTTTATCATAAGTGATTCGCGTTATTCCCCGGCTCTAACCACCCGCCTTGAAGGCTATTTTTCATTTTTTTTAAAGGACATAAACAATGGCAACTGGTACCGTAAAATGGTTTAACGCAGAAAAAGGTTTCGGCTTCATTCAACAGGAATCGGGCCCCGACGTTTTCGTACACTTCCGCAATATTGTCGGCACGGGCTATAAAACCCTGGACGAAGGCCAAAAAGTAAAATTCAACATTACCCAAGGTCAAAAAGGCCCGCAAGCCGAAGAAGTCACTCCGCTTTGATTTCTTTGTTCCGGCTGCAGGCCGATAAAAGCCTGCAGCCGGATCACCACCCGATTCTCCGCCTCGCCTCCTTCTCCCCCTCATCCCCAGCGGCTTCTTTCCGCGGCCGAAATCCTGCTTTGCGATGCCGGATGTTAGAATAGCGCATCGTTAAATCATCAGGGACTTCATGACTTCGACATTGTGGCAAATGTTCGCGTTGATTGCCTGCGGCGCGGCATGGCGTTGCGCACGCCCGGCCGGATTGTCCGCAGAACAGACACGGACCGTGCTGACCACCCTGGTCTATTACCTGCTGCTGCCGGCACTGGTACTGGAAGTGCTCTGGAAGGCCGATGTCGGACTCCACTCGCTGCAATATACCCTATTCGGCGCCGTCTGCCTGGCGTTCGGGATGCTCGGCATCTGGACGTGCGGCCGTCTGCTCCGGTTCGAGCCGCCGCAAATGGGTGCGGTTCTGTTGGCGGCGGTGTTTCCGAACGTAACCTACCTCGGCCTGCCGGTGCTCGAACAGGCCTTCGGCCATTGGGCCCGGTCGGTGGCGATCCAGATCGATCTGTTCGCGGTCGCGCCGGTCTTGTTCACGGTCGGGATTGCGGCCGCGCGCCATTTCGGCCAAAACGGCGACAGCGTTCGCCAGCCGGTCGGATCGTTTTTGACGACGCCGCCTTTTCTGGCTGCGATACTCGCGGTGATCCTGAATCTTTGCCATGTTCCGCTGCCCAATGGGGTGGCCTCGGTGCTGCAAAAACTGGGCGCAGGCGTGGTGCCGCTGATGCTGATCTCGCTGGGCCTGGCGCTGAGCTGGGGTGCCGTCACGCTGCGCAATCTGCCGCACGTAGCGCCGGTGATCCTGATCAAAATGGGATTGATGCCCTTGTTCGCGCTCTGGTTCAGCCAGTATTTGACGCTCGACCAGGCGCATAAAAACGCCCTGACGCTGGAAATGGCGATGCCGTGCATGGTGCTCGGCATCGTGTTCTGCGACCGTTACCGGCTCGACAGCGCGCTTTACGCCATGTCGGTCACGCTCAGCACCCTGCTGAGCCTTATTACCCTGCCGTTCTGGCATCGGGTCGCGGCCGGCGGATTTTGATTCATACGGACCTAAGAGCATGCCGATCCTGGAAATCTTTTCCCAAGGCGAGGAAATCGTCACCGGCCAGACCGTCGACACGAACGCCGCCTGGCTCTCCGAGCAAGCCGTGCAACTCGGTTTTACGGTCGCCCGGCATACCGCGGTCGGCGACAAACTCGGCGACCTGATCGGCTTGTTGAAGGAAATTTCCGAACGCGCCGACTGCTGCCTTTGCACCGGCGGGCTCGGGCCGACCAGCGACGACCTGACCGCCGAAGCGGTCGCCAAGGCGTTCGGGCTGCCGCTCGCATTCGACGAGATCGCCTACCGGCAGATTCAAGCCTATTTCAGCAACCGCCAGCGGCCGATGCCCGAGGTGAACCGCAAGCAGGCCCTGCTGCCGCAAGGTTCGATCCGCCTCGACAACGACTGGGGCACCGCGCCGGGCTTCGCCTTGCAGGCCGGCCGCTGCTGGTTTGCGTTCATGCCCGGCGTGCCGTCGGAAATGCGCAATATCTTTCTGGAACGCGTCAAGCCGTTGCTGCCTGATCGCTTCGTGTTAACCCCTTCCAGATTGGTCACGATCAAAACCGTGGGGATCGGCGAATCGGACATTCAACAGCGTCTCGACGGACTCCAAATACCGCCTTCGGTGCAACTCGGCTTCCGTGCCGGTATCGACGAAGTACAAACCAAACTGTTGTTTCCGGCGGATTATCCGGCTGAAGAAACAGCCGCATTGACTTATACAATCGCCGAACGCTTGAGCTCCCGCTTCGTATTCGGCATCGATGGACTCACCGAAAAAGTCGGCAGCCTCGCCGCGGTCGTCGACAAACTGATGTGCGAGACGGGAGCGGCGCTAGCCGTCGTCGAGACTGTCAACCAGGGTCTGCTCTCTGCCAAATGCATGGGATCTGCCTGGCTCAAGATCGCCGTATTTGAACGGTCGCCGAGCGCATTGTGCGAACGTTTCGGCACAGCCGTTGACGAAAATGATTTGAGCAAGACGGGAGCGCGACTTGCGAAAGCATTACAAGATCAACGGGCGGCCGATTTTGTACTGGTCCAGCTTCATGAAGGCAGCCAGTCCCAATTCCGCGACAAAGACCGGACGATCATCCTCTATAATACGTTGTTGACCGAAAATTCCTTTCAGCAAAGCCGCCATATCCTGGCCGGCCCTATAGAGCGCAAGCAAAATCAGGCCGCGCTGTTCGGGCTCGATCTGCTGCGCCGCCACTTACAAGACAATCGATAAACATGCCGTTACTACGCTTAACCAACCTTTCGATCGCCTTCGGCGTTCATGCCCTGCTAGACAACGCCAACTTCCAGCTCGACGCCGGCGAACGGGTCGGCCTTTTGGGCCGCAACGGCGAGGGCAAATCGACGCTGATGAAGATCATCGCCGGGCAGATCCAGGCCGACCACGGCGAAATCTGGCGCCAGCCCGGCCTGAGACTGGCCTGGCTCGAACAGGCCCCCGATCTGCCGGCCGATGCGACGATCTATGATGCAGTCGCCGGCGGACTCGGCGAACTCGGCGAGTGGCTGACCCGCTACCATCATCTGTCGCAGTCCGCGCACGACGAGCAGGCATTGCGCGAACTCGGCGAACTGCAGCACAAGCTCGAAGCGCATAACGGTTGGCACTTCGGCAACCGCGTCGATACCACGCTGAGCAGGCTGGCCTTGCCCGGCGACCTGAGGATCAGCGAACTGTCCGGCGGCTGGAAACGCCGCGTCGCACTGGCCCGCGCGCTGGTGATCGAGCCGGAAGTGCTGCTGCTCGACGAGCCGACCAACCACCTCGACTTCGAAAGCATCGCCTGGCTCGAAGAGCAACTGCTGATGTTCCAGGGTGCGGTCTTGTTCGTCACGCACGACCGGGCCTTCCTGCAAAAACTCGCGACCCGGATCGTCGATCTGGACCGCGGCAAACTGGTGTCCTGGCAGGGCAGTTACGACGACTACCTGCGCCGGAAAGCCGCCGCGCTCGAAGACGAGGCGAACCAGAACGCCGAATTCGACCGAAAACTGGCCGAAGAAGAAGTCTGGATACGCCAGGGCATCAAGGCCCGGCGCACCCGCAACGAAGGCCGCGTGCGCGCCCTGGAGCAACTGCGCCGCGAACGCGCTCAGCGCCGCGAGCGGCAGGGCACGACCAGCATGATCCTGGAGCGCGGCGAAGCCTCCGGCAGAAAAGTGATCGAAGTGAACGACATCCGCTTCGCCTACGGCGACCGGCCCATCGTCAGCCATTTTTCGACGCTGATCCAGCGCGGCGACAAGATCGGCCTGATCGGTGCGAACGGCGCCGGCAAATCGACGCTGCTGAAATTGCTGCTGAAACAGATCGAACCGGACAGCGGCACGGTCGAACAGGGCACCCGGCTCGAAATCGCCTATTTCGACCAGCTCCGCGACCAGCTCGATCCCGAAATGACCGTCGCGGACACGATCGCGCACGGCAACGATTTCGTCGACCTGCCCGGCGGCAAGAAGCATGTGATGTCGTATCTGGCCGACTTCCTGTTTTCGCCGGCACGGGCCCGTTCGCCGGTCAAAAGCCTGTCCGGCGGCGAAAAGAACCGCCTGCTGCTGGCCCGGCTGTTCACCAAACCGGCCAACCTCTTGGTGATGGACGAACCGACCAACGACCTCGACCTCGAAACGCTCGAATTGCTTGAAGAAAAACTGGTCAATTACGATGGCACGCTGCTGTTGGTCAGCCACGACCGCGCCTTTCTGGACAACGTGGTCACCGGCGTCTTCGTGCTGGACGGCACCGGCAACATCGAGGAATACGTCGGCGGCTACAGCGACTGGTTCCGGCAGCGCCCCGAACCCGGACAGAAAGCGCAGCCGGCCAAGAAAGCGCCGGAAAAGGAAAAAGCCGAGCAGCCGCAGCCGGCCAAAAAGAAAAAGCTCAGCTACAAGGAGCAGCAGGAACTGAACCAACTGCCCGAACAAATCGAACGGCTCGAAACGCGCCAGGCCGAACTGAACGGCCTGATCAATTCGTTCGAGTTCTATAAGAACGACCAGGCGACGATCGCGAAAACGATGGACGCACTGAACCAGACCATCGCCGCGCTGGAGCAAGCCTACCAGCGCTGGGACGAATTGGAAGCGCTGGCCGGTGAAAATGGCTGAGCAAGACATTGCCAAAAAAGCGAAAAACCGGTATCATTGGCGGTTCCCATACTGATGGGCTCAAAATTCGGAGAGATGGCCGAGCGGTCGAAGGCGCACGCCTGGAAAGTGTGTATACGGCAACGTATCGAGGGTTCGAATCCCTCTCTCTCCGCCAACTGAGCATTTAACGAGATTCAAAAAACCCGCAAGTTTACTGGCTTAGCGGGTTTTTTATTGTCCAAAAAAGACCCAACTAAGTTCATTGACATACCGTCACACTGGACGGTATAAATGGCGGTATATCGCACTTTGCCGGAGCTTGTACCGTCATGCCGCTCTCAGATACCGCCATCAGCCCTGTAGGTCGGGCACGCTTTTTGTGCCCGACATTTGCAGGGTTTCAATTGGGTAGCGGTTTCAGATATTGTTGCAATAGCAGAGCAAAATTGCCTCCTAAACGTCGGGCAACGATGAAGCTGTTACCCGACCTACCCGGCTGTGCTGATTCGGTAGGTGTGCAAGAATGACATGCTGCGCGGGCTGGATAAAATTCCGAACATCGTAGCCTGCAAGTCTTAGGTCGTCCTCATGAAAATTCGAGCGTAAGTAATGTTTTCCAATGATTTTTTAATGGGCTTGCTCAGAGCCGAACATATCGTCGTATTTACCGGCGCAGGTATCTCGGCAGAAAGCGGGATACCGACTTTTCGAGATGCACAAACCGGACTATGGGAACATTATGATCCACATGCCTTAGCCAGTCCCACGGGGTTTATAGCGGATCAAGCTTTGGTTTGGGGCTGGTATGAATGGCGGCGAATGCAAGTGTTAGAAGCTGCCCCTAATGACGCGCATTATGCGATCGCCGAGTTGGCGAGCTTTGTCGAGCGTCTGACCGTCGTTACTCAAAACGTCGATGATCTGCATGAACGCGCCGGCAGTTGCGGCGTTACACATTTGCACGGCAGCCTGCATCATCCCCGCTGCTTCGATTGTGGCTCTTCTTATGCATTTCCTTCCGGTCTTCCCGAGGAACCGGCGGGAGGGAGACGCTTAGAGCCGCCCAGATGCAGCGAATGCCAGGGCGCTATACGTCCGGGGGTGGTTTGGTTTGGCGAAACATTGCCGTCATCGGCATGGGAGATTGCCGAGCAAGCGGCGATGGCTTGCGATGTATTTTTTTCTATCGGGACTTCCGGGTTAGTGCGGCCTGCCTCTCAACTACCGGAAAGAGCGAAGCTGCATGGAGCAAAGATCATACAAATCAATGCTACGTCTACGCCGCTAGATAGTCAAGTCCATTACAACTTCCAAGGCCGTGCCGGAGAAATTTTACCGGCGCTGCTGCAATCCCTGGAGGACTTATTTTAACCCGTGTATAAAGCCCTGTAGGTCGGGCACGCTTTTTGTGCCCGACATTTGCAGGGTTTCAATTGGGTGGCGGTTTCAGATTGTTGCAATAACAGAGCAAGATTGCCTCCTAAACGTTGGGCAACGATGAAGCTGTTGCCCGATCTACCCGGCTGCCATGACCTCTTCATTTTTTCTGTGAAAAGCAATATTACTTGGCGTTTTTCCGCAAGTTACTTTAGTTACTTTAAAAACAAATCGTTCACGGGCATAATGATAACTACGATCCTTCCCATAAAAATTAATACGCATTTCCTTCAGCTCTTCCTCGAAATAACTCGATAAAGGTTTCTCGCGATCTTCCTTTTTCCTATCGAAATTCTTTTGGGAAATAAACCCAGAAAACACAACCTCATCATGCACAGTTTTGTTGATTTGGCTGCGGATTTCATTATAAAAATCACTGTGATCCATATCCAACACATAGTTTATCAAACCTAATGCATGTGCCTTTACAGGGCTAATTGGCAAACATTTGGTAACCAATTTTCGGGCTTCATCCTGATTTTTTACATACTTTTTAAGCATATATGTATGTGCTTCCGAACCATATAGGCCGCCCATATTTCTATAATGCGGATTTATCGCTATATTCTTTCTCGCATAGCAAATATCGGCAGCTCGACCAAGATAAAAGCCACCAGCACCGGCACTACCTGAAAAAACACTAAACACCATTTTGTCTGTGGTATTAACTATTTCATTTACAATCTTATTGATCGCTAGAATATTGGCCCAAGATTCATCAGCTTGCTTTTTGTGCTTTTCGTTTTCAGTTAAGCTAAAAGCGCCCGCATGTTCGATTGTATTTAGATGAATGCCATTAGAAAAACAATCTTCACCACCCATTAAAACAATTGCCTTAACATTGAGCGATTTTAAATACCGATAGACATCGAGCATCAAATTACATTGCTCTGTGCTCATTGCTCCATTATGAAATTCAAAATGCAAATAGGCGATATTGTTTTCAATAACATGCCAAACTTCTTGCACAGGCAACTGTCGCCCTTCTTTTTGGTAATCAATATCAACTTTTGGCAATTGAGCTTTTAAATGAAGCATTGCTGGAAGTTTAATGCCTGTATTATCGGCTGTTTTTGGTTTCAAGTGGCCAATCCATACCCCACCATCAACTGTCCCGATACAAACCGCCTTATTAGCTTGAGCGATCAAAACCCCTGGTTTTCCGGAGAAATCTTTAGCGACATAGGCATTAAACAGAAAATATTCTTTTCCGTTAACAATATCCAGCACGCCTGGAGTGCCATCAGCGGCACGAATTTTTCTGCAAATCAATTCAGCAGTATCCTTTTTCCAATCGATTTTTCGATCCGCTTGCTTGAGAAATGGCTGAAAAGATCCTTTTATGGAAGGATCGCTGTAATCCAAGGGTACTGGTTTGAAATGCGTTGAACTAACGCACATCAACAGTGTTTTCAAACTTTTCAGGGCAGCATCCGAAATTTCGCGATTGTAGATTGAGCTTTTTGTTGTCCAGCGGGTTTGAAAATTATGCGATGTCCAAATATCTCCCGCATCCATTTCATCGTCAGCTTGCAACAAGGTGACGCCCCATTCGGCATCGTTTCGCATGATCATGTGATCCAATGAAGAGGCCGAACGGTCACCGCGAATACCTGGATGCACGATAATGCAAAGCCTTTTATTATAAATCTCGGCTGGAATTTTTTTAGTCAAGAATGGGCACACAATGATATCTGGGTCAAATCTTTCAACACCATCGATCAGATGTTGATCGTCATCGTGATGCAATTCAACAGAAACATCATGATTATTATCTCTCAATTCATTAAAAAATTTTTGAGTTAAACCATTAAATGCTGTGGATACCAACAAAATTTTCATCAATTTGTACGCGAGAAACACCGTCCTTTAGGGGTGAGGGATAGCGCGTTGGCCTCGGCCAACCCTGACCTCGCTTTTTCCTATGTTTACGCTATCTTCGATTGTAGAAAATATCCGTAGCCCAAATGTCGGGCAACGATGAAGCTGTTGCCCGACCTACCGGGCTACCGGGCTTACTTGGCGTGTACGATCAATTAGGTGCTACGCCGGTAAAGGCAACGGAGAACGAAGCATTGGGATTCGCCTCATCAAAATAATAGAAAACGCCGCCAAAATTAACAGATGTTGGAAGCGTATCACTAGATGGCGGGTAATCAACAGTACACTTAAGAGTTAGTGATAAGCTTGATCCAGGAGCGAGTTTCGCAAAGTTTTTACTATCTAATCGCCCTGTACTATTATTACCAGGTGAAGCATCTAGTCCACTGGGACTCCTTTGTTCGCAAGCTCCACCCTGGTTGGTAGTTATATAAAAAGAACTACTTTTTGCTAATACATAAATATCTAATGATGTTTTGTTTGTAATTGTAAAGCTTGTCGTCACGTCATCAGTGTAAGTACCATTATACTTACCACGAATCAACGATACGGCAGTGACCTGAGCATTAATAAATTGGTTTTGATACGTTAACGCGATGGGTGTTGGCGCAGGATGCCCTTGTAAATAAGCTACGTCGTCACTTAGCTTATTCACTTGGCTAGATAAAGTATTCACGCTGGTATTAGCGGCATCATGGTTCGGTGCTAGGGTAAACCATTGGCTGGAGTCGGTGTCCGGCTCAATATTCAAATTTTTAACCAAAGCCAAATAGACTGCGCCGTTAAATGTCACAATATTGCCTGGCTTATATTTGGTCGTGTCATTCCAGGCTCCACGAAACTTATTGATGGTTACATCTGCGGATAGTGGCGAGATGGGAGTTGCGGCAACGCCGATACTCAGAAAAAATGATAATGCCATCTGCTGAATTTTATTCTTAAAAATCACGTTGTCTCCTACTCATTGTCGTTTATTTACAAAATTGGTATGTCCGCACTTTAATTAATCGAATACTCGATAATGTGCAGATTAACTTGAGAATATTCAGCATTGCGACAAGTAGTTTTCTGCCTGCCTTAATCATTGTTAGTTGCATACCTAACGCTTTCTAGCTCGTAGCCCGTAGCCCGTTTTCGCGATAGCAAAACACCAACAGGCTTCAAAGCCTGGTGGATTGCCTATCGGCGAATCCACCTTACCGGGTTATTCCATTAGTAATGGAATATAGATGCGTTAATCGGCTCTCCCTTTTTCGCACATCTTGGCGCATTGACTAAACCAAAGGTGACAATGTTTCCACCGTTAATGACACAACTTAATTCTCTGCTGCCATCTTTGGTCTTGGCAATGTAATAGGTATTCGTCATTTCTGTCCGTCTATTCTCGACTGTTACCTCTTGCGGAGAAACGCCGATGATTCCTGCGGTTTCAGAAGCAATACGCTCATTCGAGAGGAGTTGAGAAGTGCATCCTGTAAGCAAAACTCCTATACTCAAGTAAAGCAAATTCATCTTTTTTGACATCGTTACTCCATTGTTGCCCATTGCATAGATCTAGCGGAGTTGGGCATTCACCGTTAAATCGTTTTGTAATTCGTATGACGATCAATTCGCGCATGCCCCAGCCCTGTAGCCCGACATTTTCAGGTTTTAATTGGGTAGCCGGTTTCGGATTGTTGCAATAGCAGAGCAAGATTGCCTCCTAAACACCGGGTAACGATGAAGCTGTTACCCGACCTACCCGGTTCCGCTGGCACTAATCGGTTTAATCGATGAATTCCATGCGGGTTTTAGTTTTGACAAAAACTTGTCAGATTTTATAATTGGCCGATATTCAATTGGCTTTGCCGTACGGAAGTTGCCGTTAGCGCATATCGCTCAAACAAATCCGGCCGGTACAAGCGATTCCCAAAACACCGCTAGTAACGATCAGCATCACGCGCCAATGACTTCATTTTAATTTAAGGGCCGATGCTGATTACAGATCGAAAAAGAGTGATGACAACTCAATTTAGGGGTATTTGATGCAAATTCACGAAAAGCTGAGAGTGATGCGGCAATGGAAAGGCTGGACGCAAGAAGCGCTTGCGGAGAAGCTCGGCTGTGCAGTCAATACTTATGCAAAAATCGAGCGGGGAGAAACAGCTATCAAGTTAGATAAACTGGAAAAAATCGCTCACGCGATTGGCGTGGATACGCAAGAACTGATCGATACCAACGATAAAACGGTCTTTAATTTTGCGGAAAATTGTACGCATAGCAATTTAGCGCACACCATTCTTTTGACTGAAGCTCAATGCGTTCAGGAACTCGAAAAGGCGCATCTGATTATCGATCACCAGAGCAAAGAAATCGATTGGTTAAAAGAAGAAATCTCTCGACTGAAAGAAATCATCGATCTATTGAAACGCGCTAAAACGGCAATTTAGCACGGTAGGATGGGTAGCATGAAGTGAAACCCATTACAACCGGAGTCGCGATAATTGGGTTATGAGCTGAAAATAAATGTATGTCTCCTTTTTGGCTTGCGGCCGAGTATGGGCGTGGGGTTGATGGGTTTCGGCCACGCCTCTACCCATCCTACAGGCTGTTATCCACGTCAAGCGTAAGAGCAAAGTTGTAGGGCGTTTTCGCGATAGCAAAACGCCAACAGACTTCAAACAATGGCGGATTGCCTGGCGGCGAATCCCCGCCCTACAAGAGGGCCATAGGATGTGCTGAACGAAGTGAAATGCATCGTTCGTGATCGTTCACGAGAGAGGTGCCCCAAGCGGGACGGGATTGCAATCCCGTCTCTGCCGTTTTAACAATGCAACAAGCCGTGTAGGTCGGGCAACCGCTTTATCGTTGCCCGAGGATCCTGCTTCGGAATGTTGCGCGGGTCTGAAACCCTGTTACCTTTCAAAGCATGGGAAATGTCGGGCACAAAAAACGCGTGCCCGACCTACACGTCTATGGCACCGAGCGAAATAATGAGGCGAATCAAGGGTCGGACATTGAGTTATCTCTTTGAAGAGTTTCCGCATTTGAAGAAGCGTTATTGGGGGCAACACTTTTGGGCGCGAGGGTATTTCTGCGCCACAGTAGGGCAGATGAAGGAAGAGATGATCAAAGATTATTTGGAGCATCATTTTGAACCCAACCCGAACGATAATTTTAAGATGGAGCCGGATTAAGACGCGTCGTTGAGTCGACGCGTATCCGGACTTTCAGTCCGTTACTCGAACCCACCTGCTTTAGCAGGTGGTTGTTTAGTCAATCTGAAAATGCTCTAGCGCATCCAGAAGCCAAAACAATCGTGACGGTCAAAGCACAAGATAGGTCCGAAAATCGGTAGTCTTTCATGACAAGCGGGTTGCTGTGGTCATTTGATATATTTAAACCGTATGATATTAGAATCGATAACTTAGGTTGGCATTCACGTTATGCGTGAGAACTACGTCACCGCCGGTTTCCTGAATGGTTTGCCCCACATACCCCAGGTCCACGCCGAGCTGCCGGTTGAGTTGGAAACTGAATCCCACCATCGCGCGGTTTTCGCTGAAACCCGTCGCCCCGAAACTATTGGCGTTCAGATGGCAGAGCACCTCGTCGCCCAAGTACAGCGACAGTTTCGGATCGATGAATGCCAGGGGAAGCCGGAGCGTGGCCATTTGTCGCAGACGGATACCCACGTTGCCCGTAGACTGGTTGACCCGCTCTTCCAGACGGGTGCGGAGCTTGGCCTTGAAGCGCGCGACCGGAAAGTCGAACAGCAGGTCCTGGTAGGGCCGGCTTTCGTGGTAGTCGGTCTTGCCGAGAGAATGATGCCAATCATGGACATAGCCCAGCCAGACGCTGGCGTAGGAATTGACGGAAAAGCCCATCTGCGCATAGAACTGGTCTTCGTTGAGGCGCCAGGCAGAGGGACTGTCGTCCCGCAGGCGCGTCTGATCGATAAGGGTCCAGCGGAATCCCCGAAGCCCGGGAGAGAAATCGCCGAGCTTTCCGGAAAGAGTGAGCGAACTCCAACTGCCCGCCATGTTTTCCACGGAATCGGCTTGTGCCGTTGCCCCCCACAGGCTGCCCGCCAGCAGGACGAACCCAGCCGATCTGGCGGGCAATTTGTGGAAATGAAGATTGTTTAGCGCTTTGCTAACGATTCCGGACATCGTTGGCATCCGTATTGTTTTGCAAAATTCATAAAAGGGAACGGAGCGAAGCCAGCCGTTCCCTGGATAAATCAAGGCAACACTTTGAGTTGTTTGACCTCCAATTCTTCCGCCTCGCCGAAGTCTTTGTCGAACTCGCCGCTGATTTCCACTCGGGTCTTGGCGTCAAGGGTTTGGCCGGCCGGCAGCAGTTGCGGTTCGATTTCCACGCGCAATTTACCGCTGTCATCGGCAAAGGTGTAATGTTTGCCGCCGTCGTGCGACACTAGCCGGCCGCGTAAGGTCGCGTATTGGTCGTCCGTGCCGGTATCCAGCAATTGCTTGACGGTCATGGCCGGCACATTGCTTGGGCCGGCGTATTCCGCCAGCGCGGCATTGGCAACGAAAGCGAGAATAATCAAGGTCGTTAAGGTCGATAAGCGTTTCATGGCTGCTTCTCCAAATAATCGATAAATGAAAGGCACGTCCCGTACAAACGTGGGTATGCACCGGGATCGTGGCAACCATTTGACCATGCGGCGATGAAGCGAATATGAAGCTAAACGGCGTTTTTTTCCTGCCCGGCGATGGGAAAGTCCAGCACTGCGCTCAAGCCGCGTTGATCGAGGCCGGTCTCGAAATGCAGCGTGGCGCCGTGCAGCGCGGCAATGCGCTCGACGATGGACAGCCCTAGGCCGCTACCGCTCCGGTCGCTGCCGAGCACCCGAAAAAAACGCCCGGCCAGCCGACTGCGCTGGGATGCTTCGACTCCCGGACCGTCGTCGCGCACCGCCAGACGTATCCCGCCGGCAATATACTGCGCTTCGATGCGCACCCGGCACCCCGGCGGGCAGTAACGCAGCGCGTTGTCGAGCAAATTGCGCAGCGCGATACGCAACAGATCCGTGTTGCCGACTAATGCCGCCACGCGGCACTCCACGGCCAACCCGATCTGTCCGGTTTCGGCTTGGGGCAAATGATAGCAGCGCAGTTCGTCGAGCAAATC
Organism: Methylomicrobium album BG8; assembly: GCF_000214275.2. Lineage (NCBI taxonomy): Bacteria > Pseudomonadati > Pseudomonadota > Gammaproteobacteria > Methylococcales > Methylococcaceae > Methylomicrobium > Methylomicrobium album. The sequence continues at coordinate 204,095 of NZ_CM001475.1, forward strand.
CGGCAACGCCACAGGTTCGCGCGGCAATGCCGACGCCTGGGCGGCATCGAAACGGGCCAGCGCCAGCAGATTTTCGATCAGCGCGGTGCAGCGGTCGGTGTCCTGGTAGAGCTGGCGTAACGACGGCCGATGCTCGGGATGCTGCCGTTCCAGCAACTGGATCTTCATCCGCAGCGCGGACAGCGGCGTGCGCAATTCGTGGGCGGCGTCCGCGGTGAAGCGGCGTTCGGCTTGCAGCGCATGGTCCAAACGGCCCAACACGGTATTGAGCGCATTGACGATCGGTTGCAATTCCACCGGTTGTTCGACAACCGCCACCGGCGTCAAGTCTTCCGGCGTCTTGCCGGCGATGGTCAACGCCGTTTGTTCGATCGGTCCGATCAACCGGCTGATCGCCAGCCAGATAACCGCGCCGAGTAATGCCAGTAACGTCATGGCCGGCCAGATCAGATCGTCCGCCAATTCTTCGAGAATTTCGGTGCGTGCTTCCAGCGGCTGGCCGACCTGGACTTCGAGGCCGCCCTCTTCGTCGCGCAAGACGAATACCCGCCACGGCGCCATGCCGACCCATGCGGTTCGAAACCCTTTGTGCCGATCGAAATCGGTCACGAACGGTTCATCGGGGGTCGGCCCGGTGCGGCGCAATACGCGGTTATTGGCGACGAGTTGGTAATAAATGCCGGCATGGCGGCGATCGCGGTCTATCGGGTCGGTATTCGCCACGGCCGGCCCGGACAAATCGGCTCCCGCCGCGCGAATCAATTGCGCGGCGTCTTCCAGACCGTCGTCGAACACATCGTTGGTTTCGTCCCAGGCAATATTGACCATGATCGCCAAACTGATCGACCATAACAGCGCGCTGGCCCCCAGCACCGAAACCAACAATCGCCTACGCAGCGAATAAACGCCGCCGGTCTTGCCGCGCAGCCATTGCGAAAGCCAACCGGTCACGGCGCTTCCAGCACATAACCCAGGCCGCGCAGGGTGCGGATCAGGCGGCGCCCCAGCTTTTTGCGCAGGTGGTAAATGTGTACCTCGACCGTATTGCTTTCCACTTCCTCGCCCCAGCCGTACAGGGCGTCTTCGAGCCGATCGCGACTGACCGGCCGGCCGCCGTGCAGCATTAAGGCATGGAGGATGGCGAATTCTCGTGCCGTCAACACGACGGCCGCCCCGTTTTGGGTAATCTGTTTGCCTGCCGGGTCAAGCACGATGCCGCCGTGACGCAGCACGCCGGCGGCCTGCCCGGAGCCGCGCCGGATAGCGGCGCGGAGGCGCGCCGATAATTCTTCCAAGTCGAAAGGTTTCACCAGATAATCGTCGGCGCCGAGATCAAGGCCCGCAATGCGGTCCGACAAGGCGTCGCGGGCGGTAATCAGCAATACCGGCATGTCGTTGCCATGAGCCCGCAGGCCGGAGAGCAAACGGTCTCCGCTCAATCCCGGCAAACCACGGTCGAGTAGCAGGCATTGGTAAGGCTGGGCGCGCAACGCCGTTTCGGCATGGTCGCCGCGTTTAACCCAATCGACCGCATAGCCGTCGAGTTGCAGCCAGGATTGCAGGGTGGCGCCTAACGACGGATCGTCTTCGGCGAGCAGGATACGCATAATTTATCGAAGGCGGGCTATATCGATTTTAAAAGACCTGTTCAAGGATTAGGCTATCTCGTCATTATTGTTAACTTTTGCACCGTATTTGACAACTCTCTTTTTTCGCTCGGAAGTCGACTAACTCAGAGGTTGAAGACTAACAATCCAACGGATTGGATATTATCGTGTATTTGGGATAAGTGAGCTTTTTCTTAAGTGTTGAATATAGAATCTATTAATCATTAAATTTTTAAAATAACATGCAGAATCAATCCATTTTGTTGCCTACGATTATTTGGCCTTACGGCGAAACTTTAATTCGTTTGTCGCTGAGTCTGATATTAGGTTTGTTAATCGGGCTCGAGCGAGAAAGACGCGACAAAGAAGCCGGTCTTAGAACATTCGGATTTATTGGATTACTCGGCGGAATAGGAGGCGCAATGGGGGAAAATTTTGCCTTACTGAGCCTTTTCCTGGTCGGGCTATTGACGTATACCCTAAATATTCAATTATTGCATACTAAAAAAACTATCGAGTTAACAACCTCCGCCGCCATGTTAATCACCTGTTTCGCTGGCATTCTATGCGGACAAGGACATACCATTTCTCCCGCGGCGGTTATGGTTATAGTCACCGCACTTTTGGCCTTGAAAGAACCTCTAAGCGGTTTTTCGGTCGGATTAACGGAAAGCGAACTACGTTCTGCACTACTTTTGGCGATTCTGGCCATTGTTATTTATCCGGCACTACCATCCGGTTCAATTGGTCCCTGGAAATTGATCGATCCAAGAGCGACATGGGTGACAGTCATATTAATTTCAGGCATAGGATTTGCCAACTATGTTCTTTTAAAGATTTATGGCGCGCGAGGCACGGAAATTTCGGGTTTTTTAGGAGGATTGGTAAATAGTAATTTTACTGTCATTGAACTTACCCGTCGCCTTAAAGATAACGATAAGTTGGTCGACTATGCTTATAGAAGCATATTATTGGCAACAACGGCGATGTTAGCGCGTAATGCGATGCTCTTGCTTATCCTGGCGCCAAATGTTTTATTAAATAATTGGCTGGCGTTTGTATTGATGTTTTTTACAAGCGCCGTTTTGGTTTTAATCAGCCAGCGTAGTGGTAGAGCTATCGTCGAAAACGAACCCATACAATTAAAACTGGGTTTACCGTTTTCTTTATGGACTGCCTTGAAATATGGTTTTATATTTCTAGTCATTCACATATTTGGAACAATATCCCAAAGTATTTTCGGAGAAACCGGATTTTATACCGTTAGCATTATTGGCGGGTTAATGTCGAGCGCCAGTGCCGTGGCCGCTTCAGCCAATCTTGCGTCGCACGGAAGCATTTCGGCAGCACTCGCAAGTAAGGCTTCGATATTGGCTTCGTTTGCAAGCATTGCTTTTAGTTTTTCATTTGTTCTTCAAACCAGAAATGGTTCTTTGATTAGAAAATTAGTTACTTCTCTATTTTTTGTAGCCGTTGCGGGGCTTACAGGGACAATTTTTTCAGAAAGGTTCTTGCCGATATTAATCGGCTTATACGAATCAAGGATGGGATAGCGATGGAACGGTAATTGTATTTAACAGGCTCAGAATTAAAATTCTGAAACCCTTGTAGTAAGCGGATTGCAGGCAATCGTTCGATCGTCTCTCTCCTATCGGTGGTATTCAACCAAAATCATGCGTTTATTTAAACCATTAAAAACATCTTTTTTGAGCGGACGCACCCTCCCGTTTAAATCAAATTGATGGCATGTACATTCAAGGGAAATGAAAATAAGTCTAAGTCCTTCAAGGGTTTTTAAATATCTGGACTAATCGGGTCAGCCCCTTCGGAATTACTACTTTATATGATGGCACACAGTTTGCTTTTTCCTTTGCGAAGTAATAAGAATCTTTTTATCCAATCATGGACAATCCCTGCATGAGTGAATTTTGCACGGCTCATGACGGTTCTTTCACATACGAGGTAAAGCATGAAAAGTTATCAATTGAAAAAATCCGGCCTAGCGATAGCCATCGTATTAGCCGCGTCTGTTGGAACAATGCAGTCGATTTCGGCGGCTCCCCCTACCGCTACAGTTGGCCCTTCGGCGAAGTTGGGAGATAAAGAGTCCCAGTCTTTGAAGCAAAAATTTCTGGGCGAAAGACAGGTACAAGTCGAGCATGAAGCATTGGAAGCTATCGCCGGTACTCAAAATGCATTGATAGCCTTGCAAAAACAGGATTCGAAAAAGACAAAGGCATTATTGCAGGAGGTTTCGGGTAAGCTGGATATTGTTTTGGCTAAATACCCAGATCTTGAACTCATTCCGGCCAATGTCGAAGCCGATGTCAACGATTTCGAACTGAACGGCAAGTCCGCCGACGTCAAGGATGTGCAGACCCTGCTTAACCAAACCGATACCCTTCTGGCGAAACACAAAGTCCAAGATGCCCGTAAAATTCTGGACCAGTTGGTCAGTGAAGTGCGAATTACCACCACAAGCATTCCTTTAGGCACATTCCCTGCCGCCATTAAAGACATCATTGCCCTCATCGACAAAGGCAAAATGGATGAAGCTAAAACGGCGTTATACGAAACCCTAAATACGCTGGTCGACATTACTGAAATGATTCCTTTGCCGCTGTTGCGGGCGGAATCGATGTTAACGGAAGCGTCTGAGTTGGAGCATAAAGAGGATCTATCGCAGCAAGCCAGCCGAGAAGCCATTCAAAAATTGACCAATGATGCCAAAAGTCAATTGTTATTGGCCGAAACATTGGGCTATGGTGAAAAAGAGGATTACAAGCTGCTTTATACCGCTATTGACGATATAAAGGACGTAATTCATTCAAAAAAATCCGCGGCTGCTTGGGATAAGGTCAAAAGTACCTTCTTAAATCTCAAGAATAAAGTGATTCATCCGGAAAAATAAATATTAAAACTCTAGCCGAGTAAAGTCGGTGAATAGAAAAACCAAGCTTCAAAGCGAGGCGGATTGCCTAGCGGCGAATCCGCCCTACAAGAGCTACAAGGATGTGCTGAATGAAGTGAAGCGCGTCGTTCGTGATCGCGCACCCTATGTCAACGCAAGAAAGCGCCTCTCTCGCGAACGATGCGCTTCCCGATGGTCAGCGCATTCTACGAGCTATCGATATGGGTTTGCACGGAATATGCGCAGAGCGACTCGAAGTCAAAATCGCAGCAAGGGTTGCCGGGGAGGGTTATAGGCTTTCTTAAGCTTTATATTCTCGAAGCATGGCTTTAAGTGATTCCAGATGCGCGTAAGTAGGGTATTGACATTTTACGCCTACGCAATCAAGGCTACGCCTACCCGCCGAAGATTGGGAGCTGGAATCGTGGCCCCCGATGCCGAAGCTACGCACCGCCATACAGTCCTTTTATAGCGGGCAGTGGGTGCGGGAAACATAAATATTCTACCGTTTTTCAACAGCCCGTTATATTTTCGGTCTTGGGATGTTGTTTAGGATCGGCGATCTTGGCCGCAGCCGCTTGTTCGAGCGCGTTATATAGCGCATTCGCGTGCTCGATCCGTTCAATTGATGATGGTAAATGCTCGGAAGGCGGCGCCGAAAAATTTGCAGGGATATTAGGAATGTCGACAAATTTACAGATGGCTTTCCAATATTCCGGCTCCCGGCACAGGCGCTGATACGACACCAACATCACATTCTGCGGGTTGTGCTCGGCAAGAAATTCGAGCAGGTACTGATAATATTGGCACCAACGGTCTAGCCAGTAGTCGAGGGTTTTTGGATCGCCTTCGATGGGTTGATTTTTTTTAAAAATAAAAGGCCTGTGGGTAGCGCCGAACTCATGATGAGCAAGTAACTCCATATAAGTCCGAGTAAATGGCGGACTCGTGAGGAACTTATTGTGTTGATTCAGAAGACTACTGGCCTGGTCATGGGGATCGCGGAAAAGAATCAAAATGGCTGCGTGGTTACAGTAGCGTGCCAGGCTTTTTATTCTGAGAATATGATTGTTGTTTTTTGCGAGATAGCGCGCTTTGCCGTACTTCTTACACACAAGATCCTGATAACTTTCGAACGCGCGATGGGTCTCCAAAGAAATCTCGTGAGGTCTTAGACTTGTGCGCTGAATATATTCCTTTCCATGAAAGGTACGCCAGAAAACTTCCTCGAGCGCTTCCGGTGAATCAAAGTCAACTTCGATCCCGTCGCCATGAGCGCGCTCACTTTTGATGCGAACCTTCTTATTTTTTGACGTCATTCGTCGCCAAAGATTGGGTGCCATGACAAAGGGCATGTCGTCGTAGGTCAAAGATGCAAATTGACCGGACTCGTACAACGATCTCATCAAAATAGTTGTCCCAGCGCGGGCAAGCCCTGTGATGAAGACCGGCCTATGAGTCAATTCAGATGCTTTTTTTTCTTCGAAAATCGAGCATTCCAAATCAAATAGAAACTCGTTTATAAATGATGAACCGAGAATAAAGCGATGAAGGATCTGATCAGAAATCGAATAACCGGTCATCTAGAAAATTTCATTCGAATCATGAGGTATACAACCGATGTGGCAACCATTATCGATAACGTGAACGGCTTTGTGAGATCGACGATCGTCCTGATGAAGGAGGGTGAAAGCGCCCAAGAAATAAGCAGAATGGGCGCCATGATCAGAGCGATTAATATCGGCAGGAATACACTTTGCTTAAAGATCCGAAACGCATAGACCGGTAGAATTTTTTCTTTCCAATCATCGGAAATATGTTTTGATAAGAGTATCTTTTTTGATCTATGCAGTGTATCGACCAAAGTTCTAGCTGTTTTGGGCAGAGGCAACCACAGTACCATTTCACTACTCAGACAGGTAGCGCCAATAATGGCTAATTCATTCATATTTTTTCTTTGAATTTTTTAATGCCGTTCGTCATGTGCCGGCGAACGATTCTTTCTCTTTTTTAACGCCCGCTTGATGGGATAGTAAATGACGGCAAATATGCTGAGAAAGATCGAGGCAATGATACCCAGGACACTTGCAATAACACCGGCCCCCATGCCAGGGCCAATGTAGGCGTATGCCGGCGTTGACATTAAGATAAAAATCAGAAAGGGTAAATAGCTAGTTTTCATAACATTGGCTCTCTTTTATGGCGTTTCGTATCCGGTCTCCACGCGCTCTAGAGATTAACCGAGACCATGATACGTAGTAGACTTTGCCGTTCGATGCGCGGTTGATATATTGCCAGATAATCTCTCCCCGGTTATTGAACTGGAGCAATCGCCCATAGTTCGTTTCCTCGACAAAGATCTCATCGGAACTGATGATTTTTCCGCGACCTTCCGTGGGGGTGCGGATATCCAGAGATGTAAACGCATTCTGGAAAGGGGAGGTAACGGAATCCGACTGAAAATCGAAAATATACACATTGTTTGAACTATCGACAACCAAGTTTTCAGTGGATTTATCAAATTCAAATCTGGCATGATTGTCAAAGACGCTGATTCTGTGATCATCCAAAATGTTGACATCGTGTTGATGGATCCACGGTCCCTGCTTGTACCAGAGCACTTGATTGGCACTGGGGCGGTACAATAAGATCATGGATAAATTGCGGATGCTCAGAAAGATGTCGCCCGTTTTCCAATAGAGGCCATCTTTCCGAACCGGTTGAATATCATTCAGATGGATTGGATCGTCATTGTAGCGGCCCATCCCGTAAATCAGGTAGCCCAAACCGTTCTGATCCAGTATGGAGATGATGGACTTTTCTGAAAGCACCTTTCCATCAGGGGTAAGCAATGCAATCCCATCATCGGAAAATTGCTTGCTGCCGATTTTTACCGTTTTGGGTACAAAATGTTTGGGAATCCAGAAATTGCCCTTGTCGTCTCTTTCAATTGAATGGTGATATGAAGCTTGGTCATTTATTAGGCTGAGATTGGAACAAAGATCGGCTGAAAGCAAAGGACCTTGTACTCCTGTTAGGATCGATCCGTTGTTCAATAAATAGGCGTGTTGGTTGCGAAACCGCTTTGTCGCATGATCGACTTCTAGATGATTGACCCGTTTTGATTGTTTCCAGAGCGGGTCCACATCAAAATGCCATCGATGCAAGGTTTCCTGAGTGTTCAAATCAACCAATTCGGACACGGACATGCCAAGATCAAAGTCATAGCGATTGAGCAGGAGGTAGCCTAAATCGGGACGCTCTCCGGCTTGATAATTGAACACAAACCCGGAGTGACCATCGAATCGCTGTTCGTGCGCTTCCATGGCGGCTTTGCCATGCTTGCCTTTAATGATTGTCTTGGCGGTAGACGGAATGGCTGCGATGGTATCGGCCCATGCGCCAAATTGACCGGAATTTCCTCCTTCGTGATAGCGTACGGCGGCGCCAAAGAAAACTGTTCCCGCCACACCAAAAATTCCAAGGAGAACGACAATCCAGACTTCAATTTTTTTAAATAAAAACTCTTCCATCGTATTAGTGATCAATGGCACAAGGAACCCAATAACAGTTCCTAATTATCTGGCCGTTTAGATTTTCTAACTGACCGGGATAATAACACAACCTGTAGGGGAAGCAATTAAGAATTTAAAATGGCGGAACCGGTTGGCTTTGTCGCATAAATCCCCAGCGGCCCCAAATTTAGGGAAATGAAGAAGCCGAAAACCTGCGGCAAGCTCAAGAATTGGCGAGCGTACAATGAATCCCCGGTCAATCGGGGCGCCTTGACGCTCTGGTTTGAAGACCCCCAGATTGAAAGCCGGCACCAACCGGAGCGGTCCGGTTATCGCGGTAGCCCCATGACCTATTCCGATGTGGCGATCCAGTGCGGGCTAACTATTCCTGTTGCCGTCGCGGACAACCTAAGGCTTCCAGAAGCCGTTAGAATTCGGCAATCTGCATTTCTCCGATTACGCTTCGCTAATCGGAGAAATGCAGGCTGATGGCAGTTTTGATAAGTTTGTTGATGTGCTGAACCATTTTCTTATAAGGTCAGCCAAGCTATTTTGCCGAACGAGAAGTTCGGGATCGCCCTCCGTTATGCCCTGTATCGTTGTTTTACGATGCGATTCGCGGTGACGGTCCGGGCTTCGTCTAGAGCATTTTCGTTTTGGGTGTTACGGTCATAAGCCATGCCGCAAAGTGAGGGGAAACGCGTCATTCCGGCAGGGATTGCCGGACGACTGCAGGGATGCAGGAGATACGAGCCCAAGGAAGGGCGAGGTAGATCGCGTCAGGAACACGCGATCGACGAGCCCAAGGAAGGGCGAGGTAGATCGCGTCGGGAACACGCGATCGAGAGCAACGCAGGGAGCGGTTGCCGAATCCAGAAGCCAGGGATGGTAAGCTTTAATGCATCCCTGCAGTCTGGATCTCGGCACAAATCTGTCTGGAACAGATTTGCATTGACCCGAAGGGGGCCAGGCAGGAAAGCCTGGCATGAATCCCTGCCGAGATGACGATTTGACTTAACGGCATTATCGCCCTATAGGCGATATGAAAATGCTCTAGCGAGGCTCTCTACCGCTATCGGCGGGAAGGGTTCGGCCGGTTGGCGCCGGGCTAACCCTGCAAAAAGGTTATGCGGTTTCTGTATGCGAACCTTCTCTTAATCTCCTGGCCATTCGCGGAAGCGTTGATCCAGCCTCTGGCCTTGAGAATAACCGTTTTGGGCACGCGTTTATTCTTGGGAATGCGAGGCCGGGACAAGGCGAAGGTTAATCCCGAAAAGTTGACGTCGTCCAGGGACAGGCTTTTTTCGGCCGCCACTTCTTCCAGCCGGTTCGTCCACAGGCGCATGAGTTCCGACTGGCCGGCCTGGTCCAGCTCCAAGGTCAGCTTCTTTCCGTTGACGAGCACCCAATGGCCGGTATAAACATAGGTTTGCAGGGGTTCGGTTTCGGTTAGCGTAAAGGCTCCATCGTCGTTGAACTGTAAGGTCGAATCGTTTGCGCCTGACCTGGAGCCGAGCCGCCAGACCTTCAGTTTGGACTGGCTGTAGGCGTTCCAGCTACCCAAAAGGCCGTTATTCCCGGAACCGGTACTCGCGTTAATTTTTACGGACGTTCCCTTGTCATGCCGGATACGCATCACGCCGGTTGCCTGAGAAAAGGTCCAGCCCGGCCCGGCCAAATCCTTTCGCTGGCCGAGCGGTTGGCCGTCAACCGACACGCCGGACGGCACAAAGGCGACCCGCAGCACTTCGGTCGATGCGGCGTCCGCGGTAACGTAGTCCACCCCGGCGGCGCTGTAACTCACCGATTTGACGATCGACGACGAGCCGGTGATATGGGTTTCGCCGGCGGGCGCCCATTCGGGAATCGCCTGCAAGCCGGTCATAAAGTGGCGGATATAATCGCCGTATCCATCCGTGAACCACTGGCTGTTCACGGTCGGGCCATCGATCACGACACCGTCGGGCCTGGCCATATAAGTCGCCCAGTTGAAAGCCCGGTAGGCTTTTTCCTTGGCAACCTGATCGCCCGTTCGCGCATAAAGCATGGCGTTGATCGAGGCGTAGCGGGAGGTGTGGCTGCCCATCGGATGCTGGAATTCCTCCTGTTCCCGGATGATGTTGGCGCCGTATTGCGGGTCGGCGAAGTTTTTCTCGGCCCAGTCAATCAGGCCGCGAACATGGGTTTCCCAGTTCGCGTCGTTTTCCGGATGCTCCATCAGATAACGGGCCAGCATCATCGGATTCAACTGGTTGATGTTGCCGAGGTCGGTTTGAATCGGGATGTCTTCGAAATAGTTGGCCCAGACATTGTTTTGCATCGGAAAGGCCATCGTCCAGTTCCACACGCTTTGGCGCGCCGTCCGGTAATCGGCCGTATTGCCCAGCGTCAACCGGATCAGTTCATCGAACAGTGCGATCGCACCGACTACCTGCGCGCAGTAGTTCTCCCGGATCTGCCCGGTTTGGGCATGGACGCGAAACGGCCAGGGCGATTGGGTGGAATCTCCGGTCCGTACCTTGCTTGCCAGCACATCGGCCGCGTGGATGGCGGCATCCCGATACCGGACGTTCCCGCTAAACCGGTAGAGCTGCAGCCAGCCGTAACCCAATTCGCCCACTTTGTCCGGTTCGAGATAGAAGGTTCCGTCCCCGCGGCCCGACTCGTCCCCGTAGGCGGCTCCCCGATAGGTCAGAGAACCGGCATCGCCGCTGGCATAGGGCACACTGCTCCAAACCCAGTCGGAGGGCGTCATGCCGTTATCCAACTGGTGAACGGCCAATTCCTCGACCTTTTGCATGACCGCGAGATTGCCGGAATACGCATAATATTTCAGCGCCGATTCTATCAGCATGGCGTAGAGTCCCGCCGGATTGTGCGGCCAGTTGGCCATCTGCTGGGTATCGGGATTGAGATAACTTTGGCTGAAGTAGGCGGGCTTCCCGGTAGCGGGATCGTTGGGAACGCGGTTAAGGAAATAATCCCAGGCCCTGGCCATCACCTCGCCATAGCCGTGCGCCGGATTGGGCGTCCACGGTATGATTTTCTTGCCGCTATCCAAAACGACGGCATGGCCGTTCAATTTATCGGCTTTCGCCGCTTCCACCGCGTTTAACCCGGGCAGCAAAAACTGAGAGATTCCCAGGATCAGGGCAGCCGTCCGTATCCGGCTGAAGCGTGGCAACCGCCAGCGGCGGCTGCGTATCTTCTGGGGGCGGCGCGGGGCCGCTAACGTGTATTCGGCGTTGTTCATGACGGATCCTTGTTGTCTAATGGTTCGGTTTCGCTGCGATCGGTGCATCGCAAGAAGCTGGCGGGCATCGTTTTCCGGCAGAACCGTTTGCCCAAGCGGATTGTTTTTCGCCCCTGTCATCCCGTTTCAGGATTTATCGGCAGTTGCAAAATACCATGCCGGGTTACTCAAGCTGAAGATTAAGACAGCCGGCTTGAAGGCGTCTGTGCGGAAGCACACGTAGAAAGTCGGTATCGGGTAGCGGTGGGGGACGGCGAGCCGTTTTTGCGGAGAGAAAATCCGGCCTCAAAGCGCGTCATCTTTCGTGGCTGATCGACATCACCGCGATTAACAGGAAAGCGATCGCCAGTACCGGCCAGAAATAGGGCGCCAACATAAAGCAAGCCGCTAAAGCGAGCAATAGCGAGCCCAGAAAAATGAACATTCCGATCCCTAGAAACAGCATGATCGTCAGGATAACGGCGAGCCCTGCAATCGCCAGAAAGGTCGGGATGGCGGCGATGCGGACGAGCGGGTCGGCGGCCGGTTGGCCATCGATCGTCACGCTCAACCGGCCCACCTCGGGATGAAACAGGTAGCTGAGAACCGCTATTACGATACCGATGATGATTACTTTGGTTATCAGCCCGGGATTGCGTCGAGTTGCCATCATGATTCTCCGAAGATTTAAAAGCCGCTGGGCGAGAGGCCTATCGCCTTTTCCGCTTCAATGCGCGGAATTTTCCAAGCTCAATTCCTTCAATAAATTGGCTGCCATTTTTGCAATAAAGATCAATACCGCGACCGAAACCCCTAATCCCAAGACCAGCAAACCGTAGGAAACAAAGCCGGCCGCAGGCCGGTTTTGAACCAGGCCCGTTAAATGCTTGGCCGCATAACCGAAATAGACGAGGCTGGCGTTGTAAACCAAAATGCCGGTCGTCGCCCCTAAATAGGGCCGGAACTTGACCCCCGTAACCGATAAAGCGTAACCGAGCATGGCAAAAGGGAGCGGCGTCAGGCGCAATAAAAACATGACCCGGAAGGCCCGCTTTCCGCTGATCGCCTTGTCCAAGGCGGCAAAGCGCTGGTGTCCGGCAAGGAACGTCTCAACCCTGGCCCGCAAAAAATCCCGCCCCAGAAAAAATATGGCGGAAGCCGACAGATAAGTGGCGATAATGACCACCGTTTCGGCGGTCGCAAGGGGAAATAACACCCCTGCCGCCAAACAGAGCGCATCCACCGACACAAAAACCGGCGTAAGCACCGTAAACAGGAGGATAAAGCCCAACGGCGCGAACACGCCGAAGCCCTGGATCCAGACTTCCACATCAGGCAGATAGAGTTCGAGTTCGTGTCCCAGCAGCAAAACCAGCGCGACAAAGACCGGGAGTGCTGCTAATTTCCAGGTAAGGCGGGATCGGGGCAACGGCATCATGAAGGGACTCCTTAAATTTTGACGAAGCGATAAAATATCCGCTTGGCGGCTTCGGCGGCCGCGATATAGAAAATCACGACAGTCCCCAGCAAAGCCAGGATCGTTGGCGGAAGCGGCTGAAAGCCGATCCATGAGGCGAACGGCAGATAAGGCAAGGCGATCGTCAAAACGATGATCGCCAAAGTCGCGCTTAAGAGAGCGTTGCCGGGCCGGCTTTTGAAGACCGGCTTGCGGCTGCGAACGACCAATACGATCAAGGCGGCCGACACGACCGATTCCAAAAACCAGCCGGTGCGGAATTGCGTGGAGGGCACTTCCAGCCATAACAGCAAACCGAAGGTGAGATAGTCGAATAGCGAGCTGACGAGGCCGAAGACGAACATGAATTTGCGAATGAATCGAATATCCCAGCGCCGGGGTTGGGTCACCATGTCGGCATCCACATTATCGGAGGCGATGGTCATTTCCGGAATATCGGTCAGCAGGTTGGTCAGCAGAATCTGCTTCGGCAATAACGGCAGAAAAGACAGGAACAACGAAGCGCCGGCCATGCTGAACATATTGCCGAAATTGGCGCTGGTGGCCATCAAGACGTATTTCAATGTGTTCGCAAAGGTCATGCGCCCCTCTTTGACGCCTTCGATCAGGACGTCCAGATCTTTTTCCAGCAGTACGATCTGCGCGGTCTCCTTGGCGACGTCGGCCGCGCCGTCGACCGAAATGCCCACATCGGCCGCATGCAGGGCCGAGACATCGTTAATGCCGTCGCCCATGTAACCGACCACAAAACCCGCCTGTTTCAAGGCCAAGATAATCCGCTCTTTCTGGTTGGGCTCGACTTCGGCGAAGACGTTAATCCCGGCCACCCGATGGATCAACGCATTGCCGCTCATCTGTTCGATTTCCCGCCCCGTAAGCATTTCGGCGGTGTCCAGTCCCAATTGCCGGCTGACGGTTTCGGCCACCAGCCGGTTATCGCCGGTGATGATTTTGAGTGTGACGCCGAGCTGCCTGAGCCGGCCGATCGTTTGCGCGCAGTGGCTTTTAGGGGGATCGAAAAGGGTCAGAAAACCCAAAAAACGCATCCCCCGTTCTTCGTCTTTAACTTGCTCCGGCACTTCGGACAGCGGTTTATAGGCAATGCCCAAGGTGCGAAGTCCCTGAGCGCTGAACAGTTCGTAGCGTTGTTGAATCGACTCGCGCACCGCTTCGATATCGGTCAGGGTACCGTCGGGGTTTTCACTGTGGGAGCAAGCGTCCAGTACATGGGTCAGCGCGCCTTTGGTAATCAGAACGTTCGCGCCGGCATCGGAAATCAGCACGCTCAAGCGCTTCCGGTAAAAATCATAAGGAACTTCGGCCAATTTGCGGCAATTCTCGACATTGAAACTGCGAAAGTCCCGGATCGCCTGGTCGATCGCATTGTTGAAGCCGGTTTCGAAGTAGGCGTTGAAATAAGCGAAACGCGAGACTTTGTCGCCGGGATTGCCTTCGACGTCCAGGATGCCGTGCACCTGAATCCTGCCTTCGGTCAGAGTGCCGGTTTTATCGGAACACAAGACGTTCATACTGCCGAAGTTTTCGATCGACGCCAACTGTTTGACGATGACTTTTTCGGCCGCCATGCGCTTGGCGCCGTGCGCCAGATTGATGCTGATCACCGCGGGCAGCAATTGCGGCGTCAACCCGACGGCCAGCGCCAGCGCAAACAGGAAGGAGTCGATCACCGGTTTATGGAGATAAACGTTCACCGCGAAAATCATGATCACCAGCATCAATGTCACTTCCATCAGCAAATAGCCGAAGCGCCTGACGCCGCGTTCGAATTCCGTTTCCGGCGCTTTGAGCTTGAGGCGTCCGGACAGTTTGCCGAATTCGGTACTCCGGCCGGTCGCGATAACCAAGGCCTTCGCCTCGCCGCTTTGCACATGCGTTCCCATCCACAACGCATTGCTGCGCCGGCCGAGCGGCGCATCGGCGGCAACGAGCTCCGGCGATTTCTCGACCGGATAACTTTCCCCGGTCAGGATCGCTTCATCGATGAAAAGATGTTCGGCCGCCAGCAACTGGCAATCGGCCGGAATGATGTCGCCGGCTTTCAGCAGGACAATATCGCCGGGCACCAATTCATCCGCCGCAATTTCCGCCAGGGTATTGTCCCGCAGTACGGCGACCTTGATTTGCACCAGCGCGAGCAATTTTTCCACCGCATCGGCCGCGCCTTTTTCCTGCCAGAACCCCAGGATGCCGCTGATCAGGACGATGGATAAAATAATCAGCGCATCGACTTTGTCATGCAGGAAAAAGGATAATCCCGTTGCGAACAGTAAAATCAGAATGATGGCGCTTTTGAACTGCGCGAAAAACAGCCGCCAGGCCCCCGTTTTTTTCTTTCCGTTCAATCGGTTGATGCCAAAACGTTTAAGGCGTGCTCTGGCTTCCCCGCCGCTCAAGCCTTGCGCCGAGGTTTGCAACCGCACCAGATGCCGCTCCACGCCAATGGACCAGAAAAAGGCCGGATCGGCTTTTGTTTTTGCGGTTCGGCGATTCTCTTTCACGGAGCACTCCGGCGTTGTTGATCGTTTGCGTCTCTCTTCTCGGGTAGTCATCCCTGAGGATGCCGCAACTTGTCTGAAATCATTGACGGTACTTTAGAATTTTGCAGCCCGGTCAACGAATTTTCGGTGATTTTTTAACCCATCTCTCCAGAGGCCGTTGCCTGAGTCGCTTGCCCGGCCATTAAAACGCATTTTTTCTCCCGTTGATGCTCGGGCATTTTCATCAACGCCCCGGCAGCGGTTACGCTGCCGGGGACACAGGAATCACTTGGTGGAACGTTCGGCAGCGGCTTTGGCCCGAGTATGGGCTGTTTCCCAATCCTTGCCGGTATTTTCAGCATGCCTCCTTGCTTCTTCGTGTTTTCCTGCCTTGTAGCGTTCGGCAGCGGCTTTGGATCTCGTATGGGCTGCTTCCCAATCCTTGCCGGCATTTTCAGCATGCCCCCTTGCTTCTTCATGTTTTCCTGCCCTGTACTGTTCGGCAGCTTCTTTGGATCTCGTATGGGCTGCTTCCCAATCCTTGCCGGCATTTTCAGCATGCCCTCTTGCATCCTCATATTTGCCGGCCTTGTACTGTTCGGCGGCGGCTTTATGGTGTTTTATATATTCCTCACGGGCTTTGGCCGCTTCTTCGCGTTTCGAGGCAGCGTCTTCCGTTGCCGCATGGGAGGAAAAAGAGATGGCGGAAGCCATTAATAAGGTACTGATGATCTTGAACATAAAAGACTCCTCAATGTTCCACAAGATAAAGTTGATCGATGCCGGGTTCCGTTATCGATCATGGCGATGTTATCGAAATCGTTTTTCCGACATCCAGGAGATACAGAAAGCATGCCAAAAGTTTATTTTTACTAAATATTTTTAAAAACAGCCGCTTAAAAGATAGCGGCGATTGAATTAACGGAATGGGCGGCCTTGATGGTTGAAAAAGCCCCCGTAATCCGGTGGTTATACACCGCGCGGGATTTCGGCATCCTGTCGACGTTGATTGCCATACCGTCCGGTGCTGGCTGCAATGGCCCGTTTTTGGCTTTTCGGGGAGCTTTTGCTCTGGCCGGCGCCTTCCGCCGTTCGTTTTGGGGTTGACCACTTGAAAGACTGCAGGGCCATTTTTGTGAATGTGTACCGGAATGGGTATCGGCCGGCCGCGTTTGCGGATAAAATGACGCGGCCGGGCAGCCGGAAACTCTGAAATAAAAGCGATGGGCGCAAAAATATGATCAGACACCTCTTAATTTGTATATTGCTTGTCTGCGCGACACCGGCACAATCCGAAGAAATTACCCTGTGGGATAAAGCCGTCGACATCGGCTTTTTCAGGCCGACCGGATTCCTGGCCACGCTGCTGGGAGTCGGAACTTTCGCCGTCCTATCGCCGATGGCTGCGGCCGCAACGGTATTTCCCCCGCACGACAGCATTACGACTTTTGCCGATACGCTCGTGCTCAAACCGGCCGAATTCACTTTTTCCAGACCGGTTGGCGCCCCGGTGGTCCGGTGGCTTGCCGTGCCTCCCTCACGGTAGTTCCCGTTTTCTGCGGAGCGGGCGAAGAGAGTCAAAAAATAGGGTAAAACGATTCGGACCGATGGGTAAGCTTGCGGGAGCGGCGTTTCTCTAACCGCCTCGATTCTTTTTCGCTCGCCGCTTATTTAACGGTAGTCTCGCCCTGCCCGTAGGATGCAGTGACGATAGGCTGCACCGAGCGCCCTTTAGGGTATAAAGGGCGCGATCGATGCGCTTCGCAAGCTCAGCGCATCCACGCACTACGGAACTGGCAAATTGCCGAGATAGTCGTTTTTTCTGGCCAGATACTCTTCGACAAATGCCTGCATCGGCCCGGATTCGTAACCGCCCTGAATACTGATCGCGAGTTTTTTAAAGCCTGCGCCCACGCTATTTTCGCCCGCCTTGATCCGAAAGTGTAAATAAGCCGAAGCGCGCTTGCCGTTGACTTCCATCTTCGGCTCCATCATTTCCACGGACGCCTGCTGAAAATCAAGATGATCGAACGACAGGGTCATGCTTTCGTAAATCACCAGCGGGCGCGTGAGGCTGAACATCACGTTTTCTTTCTCCAGCAAGGGGACCAGCACATAGGGAAAGTTCTGCCCTGAAAAGGCGACATAATCGCGAGTAAAGCTTTCGATCAATGCCGAATCCCGGCTCAGGCCGCCCGAGCGTTCGATCTGCAGATAGGCTTTGCCCTGATTGTCTTTCACCTCGATCTCTCCGGCATCGGTGTCGGGAAAATCCAACAGCACGCCATGCCCCACCATGCCCGAAAAGACGAAGTGCATATGCCGGCTCAGCCCATATTTTTCCAAGGCCAGCGCAAACAGCAGATCGCCGGGTACGCAGAAACGTTTGGCATCCACATCGTGCAGGGGATTGAAATCATGAGCGACCTCTTTGGCAAACCGGCTCGCCCGCTCGGCGGAAATGGCGGCAAATCCGTCACGATCCTCATAAAATGCTTTTAAAAACATATTCTTATTTTATTTTCTGAGCAAACGGACCATTCTACCATAGCACTTGATCCATTTCACCGAATAATTCCCTTACCAGTATAAAGGCTATTACCGGCAAGGCCAATTCGCCTATTTCCTGCGCAACCTGTCGAAGATGACGCGGGACGAGGTTGCAAACCCATGCCGTTAAGCTGAGCCCCGAGGCGTTGCAAGGCTGGCTTTGCAACTGACGAAACGGAGCGACAAAGCCAGCTTTGTACTCCATTCGGAATGGCTTGGCTCCGGCTTATCTTAACGGTATGGGTTTGCAGCCCCGTCCCCAACATTCTGACAATTGATGATATTCGGAAATACTCGGTAAACGTTACGGACGGGGCAACATGCCCCGTCTGGCGCGGATCATCATCAGTATAAAGGTTCACGGTAAAACAGCAGGATCACGGCGACCGCGAGCATGGCCAGGCAGCCGGCAATGCCGGCGAAACGCCCTTCCGTCCGATGCCCCGCCTGCATCAGGCGGAGTTCCAGCCAGCGGCCGCCGGCCATCACGATCGCCAGGAACCCGATCGCGGTATGGGTGGACCGGATCAGATATTCGCTTTTCAGTTCAAAGCCCGCATGGCCGTGAACAAACAGAACAATGGCGCCGAGCGCCATCAAAGCGGGAAACACATAAGGCAGCCGGGCGCCGCCCTTTCCTCTGCGGACCCGAAGCTCCAGCGCGCCCATCGCAAAGGTCGAGAGCGTGGTGATACGGTGCTGCATGATTTCGCCGTCGCCCAGCGTACTTTCCCAAAAGCCCATCGGACCCAGCGGCCATGCCTGGGGATCGTTGCGGAAGAACAGGAAGAGGCCGATGCCGGCGAAGCCCAGGGGCCAGAACCGCGCCCAGCGGAAGCGGGAATGATAGGAGACGAGGGCGGCAATCGCCATCAGCGCGATAAACAGCCCGCAGACGTTGTGATTGTAGTCCGACCAGGCTGCAGCCGCTCGGGAAGGAATCTGATCCACGACGGCGGTGCGGCCGGCTTCGCCCGCCAGGAATTCGGCATGGCTGGGGGAAGTGAGGCGTGGCAGGCGGGGCATGAACATGGCAGCCACTTCGGACAGGTTGGCCGTGGCCTCGGGAATGTCCGCAGCGGGCGGCTGAGACGCCAGGCCGGTGGCGATGAACAACACGGTGACCAGTACCAGGGACTCGGTCTCGATGTAATACGGCGTCTTACGCTCGATGTCGCCGGAGGCCGGCTGCCGCGCGGCGCGATAGTTCAGCAGCGCGAAACCCAGCGCGCATCCCAGCAAGGCGATTTTGACCGCAACCAGGCTGCCGTAGCCGGTCCCGGCCATGCCTTTCAAGTTTCCCACATAGTGCCAGGCCAATACCAGTCCCGTTGAAGTCAGGACGAGAACCGCCGGGATTCCCAGCCGGGCAAACCGCGCCAGGGCCAGCGGCCAAAAAGCCCGGGCTGCGGCATCGCGGCGGCCGAGCTCGCGCAGCAGGAGCAGTTGCAGGACACCGCCGACCCATACCCCGGCCGCCGCTTGATGCACGGCCGTAATCGCCATCAACAAAGCGCGGTTTTCGAAGCGGGCGACGGCATGGGCCCGCCATGCGCCGCCGATAATCAACGCGACGGCCAGAATGGCGGCCAGCTTTCGGGCCACCGCATTTTGCGGAAAACGAAACAAACGGTAGGCCGTTCCCGCCAGCGCCAAGGCCAGCAGGCAGCGTAATGCGCCGGCTTTGAATTGAATGCTGCCGGCATAGGCGGCGAACGGAAACTCGCCCAGCGCGGAGGCTAGAATGGCCGCTTTCACGATCAGTTCGAGCCCTGTAGCTGCGGCCAGCAGGACCGCGCCCGCCCCGATGCCCCAGGCGTTCCGGCGCCGCATCGGGATAGCCGAAGGCGTATCGGAGGCCGTATCCAGTACCGTCAGGTGCCACAGAAGTCCGCCCACGATCGCGCTGAAACCGATCAGCGCAAAGCCACCGAGAATGTCGTCGAGAAAATCCGCGACTCCCTGCAGATACATGAGATGAAAATACGCCGGGAGGCGCTACGCGGACCCGGTGGAAGCGTATCGGCAGGCCCGCATCCTGAACCGGGTCAACGCAAGGCCGGAAAGAAAGGTGATGAATAAACGTCGCATGTGAGGAAATTTCATGACGCCAACCTCCGTGTTTTTGCCTGTAGCTGCGAATGTACCGCTCCAGATCCGATAAAGCAAGAAGCCGAATGGGTATGATTGGATAAAGCGTTCATAACCTATGCGCCAAATCTTTGAAACCGACCTTAAACAAAGGCCGGAGCAAAAAAGCGGCTCGAATACCGATCGACAGACAGGATTAGAGCCATTGCGAACAATCTTCCGCCTTTGGCTGTTGCCTTGCTTGCCGTTAAAAAGGGATTGTTGACAGATCAGGCGTATAAAAAATAAACTTTCTACCTTTCCCTCCGCCATATCGAAAAATGTATGGCAATACTCTGATCTCATCAGCAATGACAAGCGGAATAGCCGATGCCAGTCGATATCATGCTCACGGTGGTCGCGACCACAATGATCCAGTCCCTATTCGGTGCCGGCGTTTTGCTGTTCGGCACGCCGTTATTGTTGTTGTTCGGGCACGGGTTCGTGGAGGTTCTGGTCGTGTTGTTGCCGATTTCGATCGGCATCAACCTATTGCAAATCATCAAGCATCATGTTCATATCGATTTCGCGTTTTACCGTAACGTATTAATTTTAACTTTGCCGCCGATTGCGTTGTTCCTGTTTCTGGTGACGCATGCGCGGATCAACATCAGTTTGCTGATCGGCGTCTTTTTATTATTTATCGCCTGCAAGGAATACTCGGCGTCGATCGCCAAAATGCTCGACCGGATAATGGCGTTTGAAAAAACGTATTTTTTGCTGATGGGCATCGTGCATGGGGTCAGCAATTTGGGCGGTTCGTTGTTGACCGCGCTGGTGCATCACAAACACTATGAAAAAGACGCCGCCAGAGTTACCGTCGCCGCGTCTTACGCCACCTTCGCGGCCGTGCAGTTGCTGACGCTATGGCTGTTCAGCGCCCAACAAATCGACCTGTCGATCAACCATACGGCCGTTTATCTGCTGGTCGGGATGTTGGTGTTCATGCTCAGCGACGAGATGCTCTACAACGCGCTCGACCGCGCCAAGTATCAGCGTTTTTTTGCCGCTTTTCTGGCGGTTTCCGGCCTGACGCTGATCGTAAAATCGTTAAATTGAAATCATGGACAACGCCTTGTTTACGCTGAGCACAGACTGATGAATCAAATCATTGCCATCGCCCTGGGAGGATCGGTCGGCGCAGTCACGCGCTTTCTTGTCGCCAACGGCATCTATACCTGGCTGGGCCGCAGTTTTCCCCACGGCACCTTGTTTATCAATGTGTCGGGTTCGTTCCTCATGGGATTTTTGACGGCGCTGATGCTGCAGCGTTTCGCCGTGGCCGTGGAGTATCGGGCGGCGGTTCTGGTCGGTTTTCTAGGCGCTTACACGACTTTTTCCACATTCGCGCTGGAAACGTTGAATTTATTCGAAGAGGGCAGCCTGCTCAAAGCAGGGCTGAATATTTTTCTCAGCGTTGTGCTCTGCCTGGCCGCGGTATGGATAGGCATGATCGTGGGGCGGCAACTCTTCACCGGCGATTCGTACCCGTGGCTGGGTCACGGCCTGCCTTACCTGCATTTGGGATTGGGCGTGATCGCGGCGTTTTTGTTGACCGTGCTGGCGGAATATCTGTTTCATCGCTTCAATTTATCTTTGGAGATGAGGGCCGTCGGCCTGATTCTGATTTTGGGGCTGATCACCATCGCATCGACCTTGTGGTTGGCCTTCAATTTGACCGAAATTCGTTTTGAATTTCACGGTTTGTTAAGTCTTTTCATCATCAACGCGTTGTTCGGCGTGGCGGCGGTTTGGTTAGGTACAGTCATGGGAAATTGGTTATGGCAGCTCAATCCGTCACGATAGTGCGCGTTTATCTGCGCGAGGGCGAACATCAGCAGCATGACGTGATGAAATTACTTCACGACGATGAGCGCGTTCAGGGCGCAACCGTTTTTCGAGGCATCAGCGGATTCGGCCCGGACGGCGTCTTGCGTACCGCTTCACTGGTCGATCTTTCGCTCGATCTGCCGTTGGTCGTGGAATTTTATGGAGAGCCGGCCCAGATGGAAGCCGTGATCGATAAACTCATCCAACACCTGCATTTGCCGCATATTGTCAGTTGGGCCGGCGTCAGTCATGTTGCCGGCGAGTAATTTAAAAAACTTTCTGACATAAAAGCCAACTTCGCGTCTCCACGCGCTAATAAAACCCGATGCACGATCTCATCGTGCTGTTTTTTGCCGCGTTTATCGCCGCCGCGTGGAACATCCGGCATACTGTCCGTGCTTTTTCGAAATGATAGGCGATCAGCGGCTAATCGGCATAGCCGATCATCGTGATCGGCCAGTAGAGCCGCGTCCGGTCCGCCAGATACCCCGAAACCAGGCGCAACAAATAACCGACCAGTTCTCCGAAGCCCGCAACAATACCCCCCCGTCGCGGCGCTTGCGCCCAAAACGGCAAGAAACGGATCGGTGATCGCACGCGCACTTTCGTAGGTCATGTCGGCGAACAGGCTGACGCTGCCGATCAGCGCCGACAAAGCGCATGGCCGTCAAAGGCGCAGCGTTGTTGTTCATGGAATCTCTCCGATTGCCTGCAAAAGGCTTTAACCGTTGTGATGGTTTCGGTAAAGCCAACCGCGGCGGCGCAGCCACTTTTCGATCTCTACCGCAAAAAAGACCACCGAAGAAAGCGCCAAGCTGAACAACAGTTCAGTGGCGCTCAAGGCTTCGGTTTTAAAGATAGGCTGCAAAAACGGGACATACAGCACCGCCATTTGCAGTGCGAAGGTCAAAGCCACGGCGCCTAAAAGAAGCCGGTTGGAAAAAAATCCCCGGCCGAACAGCGACACCGATTCGGAACGTATCGCCAGCACGTGCCCCATCTGCGACAGGGTCAAGACGGTGAACACGATGCTCTGCCAATGCGTGGAGCCGCCAAAATAAGCCCAGCCTTGAGAAAATAGCGAAATCCCACCCATCAGCAGGCCTATCCACAGGATATGCTGCCACATGCCCTGAGCAAAAAGACTTTCCTGCGGCGGCCGCGGCGGGCGCTGCATGGTGCCGCGTTCTTCCGGTTCGGCCGCCAAGGCCAGCCCCGGCAAACCGTCGGTAACCAAATTGATCCAAAGAATTTGAATCGGCAGCAAAGGCAACGGCAAACCGACAAAAGGCGCCAAAAACAGCGTCCAGATTTCCGCCGAATTGCCGGTCATGACATATTTGACGAACTTGCGGATGTTGTCGTAAATGCGCCGGCCTTCGCGGACCGCCGTCACAATGGTGGCGAAGTTGTCATCCTGCAGCACCATGTGCGCCGCTTCCCTGGCCACGTCCGTGCCGATTTTTCCCATCGCGATGCCGATATTGGCGCATCTCAACGCCGGGGCGTCGTTGACGCCGTCGCCGGTCATCGCCACGAATTCGCCTCTGTCCTGCAGCGCTTTGACGATCTTGATCTTTTGTTCCGGCGCAACGCGCGCGTAAACCCGCACCGACTCGACCTCTTTTTCGAATTCCGCAAGGCTCATGTTCGCGAGTTGCCGGCCGATAAGCACCTTATCGGCTTTTTCGGCAATCCCTAGCCGTACTGCGACGGCGAGTGCGGTCGCCGGATGATCGCCGGTAATCATCACCGGCGTGATGCCGGCGCTCTTGCACAGCGCCACGGCTTCGCGGGCTTCCGGCCTTGGCGGATCCAGCAATCCGGCCAAACCTAAAAAGCACAGTTCGGTCTCAATTTCATCGGCGCTCGGCGCTTGCGGCTGTTCGGCCAAACGACGGTATGCCAGCGCCAATACCCGCAAACCGTTCGCCGCCATTTGCTCGGCAGCGGCCATAATTTTTTTGCTATCCAACGCTTGCGGCCCGTCGGCCGTCCATTGTGTGCCGCAGCGCGGCAGTAAATTTTCCGGAGCGCCTTTGCTGTAAGCAATGACTTCGCTGTTTTCCGAATGCAGCGTGGTCATCAGTTTACGTTCGGAGTCGAAAGGGATTTCATCCAGCCGCGGCGCCTCCTTGGCTAATTGGGCGCCGTCATAACCGGCATCGGCGGCGGCTTTGTATAAAGCCATTTCGGTGGGATCGCCGTGCAGCCGGCCATTCCGGCCGCAGCGAATGTCGTTGTTGAGGGCAAAAGCGCGCAGCAGCAAGCTGGGAAAATTGCCATCGATATTATTGTGTAACCGATTCCCCACATAAAACGCTTCCGCAACCATGCGGTTCTGCGTCAGCGTGCCGGTCTTGTCCGAACAAATAAAGGTCACCGATCCCAGCGTTTCCACCGCGGGCAGGCGCCGGATCAGCGCGTTTTTCTTTACCAGCCTGCGTGCGCCCACGGCCAGAGATACCGTGGCTACCGCAGGCAACGCCTCGGGAATTGCGGCTACCGCCAGGCTGATCGCGGTCAGGAACATCTGTAGCGGCGTTTCGCCGCGCAGCAGACCCGCCAGAAAAATGATGGCGCAAATCGCCAGAATCAATAACGACAGGCGTTGACCGAAACGGGCGAGACGTTGCTGGAGCGGCGTTTTGGTTTCTCGTTCGCGATGCAGCAGCTCGGCGATTTTGCCGAGTTCGGTGTCCATTCCGGTAGCGATGACGATGCCGACGCCCCGCCCATAGGTGGCCACGCTTCCTTTATAAGCCATGTTATGGCGGTCGCCGAGCGGCGAATCCAGTTCCTTGATCAATGCGCCGGTTTTTTCGGCAGGGTGGGATTCGCCGGTCAGCGCGGCTTCCTCGACTTTCAGCCGGGCTACGTCCAATAATCGGAGGTCGGCCGGAACCACATTGCCGGCTTCGAGCAGGACCAGATCGCCGGGAACCAGTTCATGTGCCGCGACGGTGCGGATTTCGCCGTCCCGGAGCACCTGGGCGATGGGGCTCGCCAGGCGCTTGAGCGCGATGATCGCCTGTTCCGCCCGATACTCCTGGGCAAAGCCGATGACGGCGTTTAACACGACGATCACGATGATCGTGACGGTATCAGTCAATTCGCCGATGAATCCCGATACCGCGCCGGCTAAAATCAGCACGATAATCATGAAATCGGCGAACTGGCTGAAAAACATCCTCGCCATGCTCCTGCGCCGCGGTTCCCGGAGCACGTTGGGACCGTAGGCCGCCAGCCGCTGCCGCGCTTCATCCTGGTTCAAACCTTTTTCGGGATCGACCTTGAGCCAGGCGGTAGTTTGCCACGATTCGAGCAGATGCCAGGGCGGCGGAGAATATTTACGTTGCTGCGGAGGCCGTGATTTCTTCATGATTTCTGAGGGGCGATGAAACAAGTCTGCGAGCGCGTCAAATGATTTCCAGACGGCTGCCGATATACGCCAACAGTACGCCGCCCAGCAACGCCAAAACGCCCAACGCAACGACAATGGCGCACCACGAAACCTGGGGCATAAGCACTCCCAGCAGCAAGGGCAACAGCGCTCCGCAAAAACTGCATATGCCGGCAATTAGGCGGCGTTATACAGGGCCATGCGCCCTAGACGCGTGGCAGCGAGGCAGCCGTGCGATCTTAAGTTTAATTGCCGTTCGGCATGAATCAATTCACTGCGCAGTTCGGCATAATGCGCGACAAACAAAATGAATCCTCCCGACACGGCGGCCGCCGTGGCGACACGCAATGCCAGGCCGGCATCGATCGGCGTATCGGCATCGAGCAGCCTGCCGGACGCCAGCGTCAACGCGGTCAAAATGCCGTCGCGCCAACCCGCGACCAGATCAAGGCGGTGCTTGGGATGCGGCGACGGTTGTTTGACCGCCATATCCACATTCAATACCACGCGCCGAAGATTCATGGTGCCGCTCCCGCCGATGTAGTGAGGAAAGAAAATGGGTCTGCCGGAAGCATGGCTCAGCCACTCGTTTGCCGCAACGACTCCCCATCTTTCCGCAACGTTTCCAAATCATTAGACGACAAACCCGCTCCATCGTTTTCGATGGGGCGCTGCGCCAATAAAAAATCGCTTTTTACCGTATACCGGAAGATTGGCGGGTTTCGGCAGATCGTCCTCATCGATGGCGCAAACCGAACGCATCGGCAGTTGCCTGGAGCACGCTCAGCAGCTTGGCGCGAACTGCGGACAATTCGGTGTTGATAGCGGTTGCCAGAACGGAGCCTTTGCGGTCGAATGCCGAGGACAATAGGACACTCGCCTCTCCGCCAACTCGGTTCCGCTCGGCTTCGGGTGCAGCATTTACGACCTCAATGTGGCCATCAAACGCAAAGGATGTAAAAGCAAACCCAAGGCGGCACCGATATTCGGGACAAGAATGTCCGCCGCCATCAGCGCCTCCACCGCAACGCTTTCGTGCTGGGCGACGGCAATGGCAAGCTCGGCGGTTTTCAGCATCAGACGGTCGTTGCGGCCGTTGCCGATAGCGGCGCAATTTTTAGTGCCCAATCGCTGAAGATAATCCAATTTCGCGCTGTCTTGATTGCAAGCAGGCAGGATAACCAGTTCGCAAGGCATGCCGGACAATTCTTCGCGCGCGCGGCCGAAAGTATCGCCGGTCAGAATGTGGATATGCAAGTTATGGGATAATTGGGACAAATCGACATCGACGCCATCCAAAAGCTCGCCGTCATAAGCCAACGTTCCGTTGTAATCCAGCAGCAAATGTTCCAGCCGCAAAGTTTTGTATCCTGGAATGTCGATCTCAAGCATTTTTATACCTCACTGATCATCTCGTTAAACCCGGGTATGGGCGAGTGCCGGCCAACTTACGATGTGGTGCAGGTGCAGCTTGTCGATCAGGGTTTCGACGACGGCTTCAGCCTTGTCCGGATCATCGAAAAACTCGACAACCAGCGGCAGGTCGAGCGATAAATCCACTAAAGATTCAGTACGTATTGTCCCATCCTCACTGAAACCCTCGATGCCGCGGAAGACGGTGACGCCAAGCACCTTCGCGTCATCGTGCAAATGCTTGATGATTTTATGCAGGAGATGCTCGCTTTCGCGCAGATAAATTCGCACCACGGTAATTTGCCGGTTTGTCATGACCTGTCTCCAACTTTCTCAGTCCAACAAAGGATGATATCGGGAAAGTATTATGCTCCCGTCTTTAACGTTTCGCACAGCGATGCACCCGATTCTGGCAAAATTGTCATGTTCCGGTCATGGCGGCGTGTGAAAGGATTGATAATATTCCCAGCATATCCTCTTTTTCAGCACATCGTTAATTATGGAGAGATGGCTCATGACTGCGCGTATTCAGAATCTCGAAGCCTATGAAATCCTCGATTCCCGAGGAAACCCCACGGTGCGGGTAAACGTCCGGTTGGATAACGGTATGATCGGTACGGCTTCTGTTCCATCCGGCGCCTCGACCGGCGAGAACGAGGCAATGGAGCTGCGCGACGGGAATGAAAAACGCCGCCATAGCCGCTTCCTGTTCTTCGGTATGGGCGGCCGGGACAACAGGATGGACTATGCCCCGTGTTTGTCCGTGATTCAAGCGATCCGACATTCCGCGGCAGAATCTCATTCGGCGGAACCCGGCAAGCCGGTTCCACCTTACGGGTTGGTGGGCTTGGCGCCTTATTGCCGGGACAGCGGCCAAAAGGCAGGGCGGCGACAGGTCTTTGGTGGACGTCAGTTGATTCGATCGACACGGTATATGGCAACGCTGAGCGCCGTCCGTTTCATAAGCCGACCAAAGCTTTTTACGACCGCCTGCTGTCTCGTGGCAAGCCCAAAAAGGTCCCCTGGTGGCCTGCATGAGAAAGCTGCTGACCATTCTCAATACCTTGACGAAAAATGACCGCGAAGGGGATCCCGGCTATGCAGTTTAGCTTGATTTTTAACACAGTTGCTGCAGGGAGGCAGAAGGTAGATCGCGTCGGGAACAGGCGATCGAGAGCAATGCAGGAGCAATTGCCGAGTGCGTACCGTTTACCGCCGAAAAAGGTACGCACAGCGTACCCTACGAAGCGGTCGATAAGCGCCTGCCGATTCCGTTCAGTATTAAGTTTGCTGAAACGAATTTTTACGCGAAAAGGTGTGCGCTGGATTTCTTATCCCGAACTCAGGTTATGTATTACTTTTTCAAAAGGCTGTTCACTGGCCCTGTGGGGCTGGAATCAAGCGGCAGGCTGCGGCGCTTACCCTGCGGAGATTGGCCGTTCTCCGGGATTGCCGAGGGGTTAGCGATAACGTAAAAGGGAGAAACGAGGCCGGTAAAAGGCGAGGCGGGGTTTTTCCGCCTTGCCCTGGTTTTTTTACACCTTGTGGTAAATATCCGCGCCTTCTTCGAGAAACTGCTTCGATTTTTCGTCCATGCCTTTCGCTAACGCTTCCTCTTCGTTCAGCCCCTTCTCGGCGGCGTAATCGCGCACATCCTGGCTGATTTTCATCGAGCAGAAATGCGGGCCGCACATCGAGCAGAAATGCGCGATTTTCGCCGATTCCTTCGGCAGCGTTTCGTCGTGGAATTCGCGCGCCTTTTCGGGGTCGAGGCCGATGTTGAACTGGTCTTCCCAGCGGAACTCGAAGCGCGCCTTCGACATCGCATTGTCGCGCGCCTGCGCGCCGGGATGGCCTTTCGCCAAATCGGCCGCATGCGCGGCGATCTTGTAGGTGACGATGCCTTCGCGGACGTCCTGCTTGTTCGGCAGGCCCAGGTGTTCTTTCGGCGTTACGTAGCAGAGCATCGCGCAGCCGTACCAGCCGATGTTTGCCGCACCGATCGCGGAGGTGATGTGGTCGTAGCCGGGCGCGATATCGGTCGTGAGCGGCCCCAAAGTATAGAAAGGCGCTTCGCCGCATTCTTTCAGCTGCTTTTCCATATTGACCTTGATCATGTGCAGCGGCACATGGCCGGGGCCTTCGATCATCGTTTGCACGTCGTGCTTCCAGGCGATCTGAGTCAGTTCGCCCAGGGTTTCGAGCTCGCCGAACTGCGCCGCGTCGTTCGCATCGTAGATCGAGCCCGGACGCAGGCCATCCCCCAGCGAGAACGAAACGTCATAAGCCTTCATGATTTCGCAGATCTCTTCGAAATGCGTGTACAGGAAGCTTTCGGTATGATGCGCGAGGCACCATTTCGCCATGATCGAGCCGCCGCGCGAGACGATGCCGGTCATCCGCTTCGCGGTCAGCGGCACGTATTTCAGCCGGACGCCCGCATGGATCGTGAAATAATCGACGCCCTGCTCGGCCTGTTCGATCAGCGTGTCGCGGAAGATTTCCCAGGTCAGTTCCTCGGCCTTGCCGTTCACTTTTTCCAGCGCCTGATAGATCGGCACCGTGCCGATCGGCACCGGCGCGTTGCGCAGGATCCACTCGCGGGTCTCGTGGATGTTCTTGCCGGTCGACAAGTCCATGATCGTGTCGCCGCCCCAGCGGATGCCCCAGAGCATCTTTTCGACTTCTTCCTCGATCGAGGACGTGACCGCCGAGTTGCCCAGGTTGCCGTTGATCTTGACCAGGAAGTTCCGGCCGATGATCATCGGTTCCAGTTCGGGATGGTTGATGTTGGCCGGGATGATGGCGCGGCCGCGCGCAACTTCGCTGCACACGAATTCGGGCGTGATCACGTCCGGAATCGAGGCGCCGAACGATTCGCCCGGATGCTGGTCTTTCCACAATTCGCGCATCGCGTCCATCTTTTGGTTCTCGCGGATCGCGATGAACTCCATTTCCGGGGTGATGATGCCCTTGCGCGCATAATGCATCTGGGTGACGTTCATGCCGGCCTTCGCGCGGCGCGGCTTGCGGATATGCTCGAAGCGCAGGTGCTGGGTGGCCGGATCGTGCAGGCGCTGATGGCCGTAGGCGGAGGTCGGGCCTTCCAGTTCTTCGGTATCGTTACGCTCCAGAATCCAGTTCACCCGGACCCAAGACAGCCCTTTCTTCAGGTCGACCGCAACGTTCGGGTCGGTGTAAGGGCCCGAGGTATCGTACACATACAGCGGCGGATTTTTTTCGGCGCCGAAATGCGCGGGCGTATCGGACAGGGTGATTTTACGCATCGGCACCCGAATGTCCGGGCGGCTGCCCTGCACATAGATTTTTTCCGAGGCCGGATAAGGATCGATTTTGACTTGGCTGACCGCATCGGCGGTCAGATCTTTGAGGACGGCGCTCATTGCGTTTCTCCAACAACAAAAAACAGACAAGGCGCAAGGAAGTTAGGGCTTTCCTACGCCGGTATTAACCGGAATCAGGTTCAAAGGGTGATTCTCAGCCTGCCGCCGCGCGGCAAGCACCCCCAGCCTATACGGGTTTCGCTAAAATAAAGTAAAACAGTCGGTTTTGCAAGCTCAGGCTACTGAGCTGGCTAAGCATTGGCTCAGCCTTTTAGCCGGCTTTGATCCGGTATTCCGCAGAACGCGCATGCGCGGTCAGGCTTTCGCCGCGCGCCAGAATCGACGCGGTCTTGCCGAGTTCGCTGGAGCCTTGCGGCGAGCAGTTGATCAGGCTGGTGCGTTTTTGGAAATCGTAAACCCCGAGCGACGAGGAAAAGCGCGCGGTGCCCGAGGTGGGCAGCACGTGATTCGGGCCGGCGCAGTAGTCGCCCAAGGCTTCGGCGGTGTGCCGGCCGAGGAAGATCGCACCGGCGTGGCGAATGTGTTCGCTCAATGCTTCCGGATCGTCGACCGACAATTCCAGATGCTCCGGCGCGATCCGGTTCGCGACGCCGGCGGCTTGCAGCAGACTCTCGACTTTAATTAACGCACCGCGTCCGTTCAGCGAAGCGGCAATAATTTCGGCGCGCTCCATTTCCGGCAGCAGTTTGTCGATGCTCTGCTCGACCGCATCCAGAAACGCGCCGTCGTCGCTGATCAGAATCGCCTGCGCGTTTTCGTCGTGTTCGGCCTGCGAGAACAGGTCCATCGCGATCCAGTCGGGATCGGTCTTGCCGTCGCAGATGACCAGGATTTCGGAAGGGCCCGCGATCATGTCGATCCCGACCTGGCCGAAAACCAGTTTCTTCGCGGTCGCGACATAGATGTTGCCGGGACCGACGATTTTCGCGACCGGCGGTACGGTTTCGGTGCCGTAAGCCAGGGCGGCAACCGCCTGGGCGCCGCCGATCGTGAACACGCGGTCGACGCCGGCGATATGGGCGGCGGCCAGCACCAGCCGGTTCAATTCGCCCTGCGGGGCCGGCACGACCATGATCAGTTCGGGAACGCCGGCGACCTTGGCCGGAATCGCGTTCATCAGCACCGACGACGGGTAAGCGGCCTTGCCGCCCGGCACGTACAGGCCGACCCGGTCGAGCGGGGTGATCTTCTGGCCGAGTACGGTGCCGTCCGCTTCGGTATAGCGCCAGGATGCCATTTTTTGATGCTCGGCATAGGCACGGATCCGGCTTGCTGCGGTTTGCAGCGCCTTCGCCTGCGCTTCGGACACCGTGTCGAAAGCGGCTTGCAGCTGCGCCTTGTCCAGCTCCAGTTCGGATGCATCGCTCAATGCGCGCCGGTCGAAACGGGTGGTATAGTCGATCAGCGCCCGGTCGCCGCGTGCGCGCACCTCGGCGATGATTTCGAGCACTCGCTGATGAACCGAGAGGTCGTCGCTTTCGTTCCAGGCCAGCAGCCGGTCCAGTCTGGCGGCAAAGTCGGGCGAGGCGGCGTCGAGGCGGGTCAGGGTGATCTTGGGCATGGCGTTAACCTTGAGTGGCGAGAGTCGCTTCGAATTGATTCAGCAGTTCCGCGATCGCGCGGTTTTTCATCTTCATCGCGGCCTTGTTCACGACCAGCCGCGAGCTGATGTGCATGATCAGGTCGCGCGGCTCCAGATCGTTCGCTTTCAGCGTATTGCCGGTTTCGACCAGATCGACGATGCAGTCGGCCAGACCCACCAGCGGCGCCAGTTCCATCGAGCCGTACAGTTTGATGATCTCGGCCTGGATGCCCTGGTTCGCGAAATAGCGCTGCGCGATCTTCACGTATTTGGTCGCGACGCGGAGCCGCCGGCCGGACAAGGGCGGCGCGTTCTTGTGCGCGGCGGTCATCAGCCGGCAGCGCGCGATGTTCAGGTCGAGCGGCTCGTACAGGCTCTCCGCACCGTGTTCGAGCAGCACGTCCTTGCCGGCGATGCCGAGGTCGGCCGCGCCGTATTCGACGAAGGTCGGCACGTCGGTGGCGCGGATGATCACCAGCTGCACGTCCTCGCGGGTGGTTCGAAGAATCAGTTTGCGGCAGGTCTTCGGATCGTCGACCGGGGTGATGCCGGCGGCTTCGAGGAGCGGCAGCGCCTCTTCGAAAATCCGGCCTTTGGATACGGCTATGGTCAGCATCGGGCTACCTTAATTGGGGACGCGGCGGATCGTGGCGCCGAGTTGCTGCAATTTTTCTTCGATATGGTCGTAGCCGCGGTCGATATGGTAAATCCGGTCGACGACCGTGCTGCCTTCGGCGGCCAATGCGGCGATCACCAGGCTGGCCGAGGCTCTGAGGTCGGTCGCCATCACCGGCGCGGCGGTAATCTTGTCGACGCCCGTGCAGATCGCGGTATTCGATTCGAGCTTGATGTCGGAACCCATCCGCTGCAATTCCTGCACATGCATGAAGCGGTTTTCGAACACCGTTTCGGTGATGATCCCGACTCCTTCCGCGACCGAGTTCAGCGCGATGAACTGCGCCTGCATGTCGGTCGGAAACGCCGGGTACGGCGCGGTGCGCACCGACACGGCCTTCGGCCGCCGGCCGTTCATGTCGAGCTTGATCCAGTCCGGCCCGGTCGAGATTTCGGCGCCGGCCTCGGCCAGCTTTTCGAGCACCGCATCCAGGATGTCGGGGCGGGTGTTCTTCAACTTGACCGAACCGCGCGTGATCGCGGCCGCAACCAGATAGGTGCCGGTTTCGATCCGGTCCGGCATGATGTTGTAATGGACATTCTCGGCGGCGAGTTTTTCGACGCCTTCGATCGTCAGCACGTCGGTGCCGATGCCGGAAATTTTCGCGCCGAGCGCATTCAGGAAATGTGCAAGGTCGGTCACTTCCGGCTCTTTCGCGACGTTTTCCATGATCGTGGTGCCTTCCGCAAGACAGGCCGCCATCATCAGGTTTTCGGTGCCGGTCACCGTGACCTGTTCGAGCACCAGGCGGCAGCCTTTCAGTCTTTCGGCGCGTGCGCGGATGTAGCCGCTTTCGACCTTGATTTCGGCGCCCATCTTCATCAGGCCGTTCAGGTGGATGTCGACCGGGCGGGTGCCGATCGCGCAGCCGCCGGGTAGCGACACATGCGCTTCGCCGAAGCGCGCGAGCAGCGGGCCCAACACCAGGATCGAGGCGCGCATGGTCCGGACCAGTTCGTAAGGCGCTTCATAGCTGTGAATGAAGCGGCAGTCGACTTCGATGTTCATTTTTTCGTCGACGAGCAGGCGTACGCCCATCCGGCCGAGCAACTCCATCGTGGTCGTGATGTCGTGCAGGTGCGGGATGTTGCCGACGGTAACCGGAGATTCCGCAAGCAGGGTGGCGGCCAGAATCGGCAGCGCGGCATTTTTGGCGCCGGAAACGCGCAATTCGCCGGCGAGGGGTTTGCCGCCGGTGATGATCAGTTTGTCCATAGGAAATTTGTAAACAATAGATTCGGTAAGAAAGTCATTGGCGCCGGTTTTATCCGAGATGGACCGCGAAATGCGCGTCCTGGTCGAAACCGCTCAGCCGGGCCATGCTCAGCAACTGTTTCGGCACATTGCTGAAACGGAGCAAAGTGCGCTTGGCCCGACAATATTTGATCCATTCTATCATCAACGCCAGGCCGGCACTGTCGGTATTCCGGACCTGGCCGAGATCGAGCGTGATCTCCTTGTAGGCGGTCAAGAAACTCAGCGATTTGACCGTCTGCTTGTCGATCGTCGCGAAGGTCAGATCGCCCTCGACGAGATAATGGCCGGCTCCCTTGTCGATGATGTTCAGGCCGCTCATTTCTTGGCCTTTTCTTCGGCCGATTTGAACAGGAACTGGCCGATCGCCTTTTCGAGAATGATCGCCGACTGGGTAATCTCGATCTTGCCGCCGTTCTGCAGATACTCGTCCGAACCGCCCGGCTCCAGGTTCACGTATTGCTCGCCGAGCAGACCCGCGGTAAAGACGCTGGCGGTCGTGTCGGTCGGCAAAGTCTTGTATTTCGAGTAAATCGCCATTTCGACGACCGACTGGTAGGTCTTGGGATCGAAGCTGATCGATCTGACCTGGCCGATCTTGACGCCCGCGGCCGATACGGGAGACTTGACTTTCAGTCCGCCCGAGTTTTCGAAGCTGGCGGTGACCGAGTAGGTGTCTTGCTCGACGAAAGAGCTCAAATTGCTGACCTGCAGGGCCAGGAAAAACAGGCCGGCAATGCCGGCGGCGACAAAAAGCCCAACCAGGGTATCCTGGGTGTTGCTGTGCTGCATGTTAATCGTCTCCAAACATGAGTGCGGTCAGGATGAAATCGAGACCCAAAATACTGAAAGCGGAATTCACGACGGTGCGGGTGGTGGCGCGGCTGACGCCTTCGGAGGTCGGCACCGTGTCGTAGCCTTCGAACAGGGCGATCCAGGTCGTTACGAAACCGAACACGAGGCTTTTGATGACGCCGTTCACGATGTCGTCCTCGAAATCGATGCTGGCCTGCATCTGCGACCAGTAGGCGCCGTCGTCGACGCCGAGCAGCCCCGTGCCGACCAGTTGTCCGCCGACGATGCCGACCGCGCTGAACAGGGCCGCGAGCAGCGGCATCGCGATGAAGCCGGCCAGAAAGCGAGGGGTGATGATCCGCTTGATCGGATCGATCGCCATCATCTCCATCCCGGAAAGCTGCTCGGTCGCCTTCATCAGGCCGATTTCGGCGGTCAGCGCGGACCCGGCGCGGCCCGCAAACAACAGAGCGGTCACCACCGGACCGAGTTCCCTGACCAGCGAGGCGGCCACCATCAGGCCCAGCGTTTCTTCGGCGCCGAAATCGGACAGAATGTAATAGCCTTGCAGGCCCAACACCATCCCGACGAAGAGTCCCGAAATCACGATGATCAGGAACGACAAGACGCCGACGAAATAGATCTGGTTGACCACCAGGCGCGGGCGCAGCGCCATGCTCCCGATGCCGGCCAGGGTATCCCGCAGAAAATAGGAGCCTCGCCCCAGCTTGGTGAAGCCGGTCGTGGTTGTCCTGCCCAAAAAATTCAGAAACTTAATCATCGTCCGGAAATCAGTACCGCCGTCCTGTCGAGATCAGGTCGTCGAAATAGTCTTTGGCGGGATAGTGGAAATGCACCGGACCGTCCGCCGCTCCGGTGATGAACTGCTGCACCCACTCGGACGGGGATTGCCGGATTTCTTCCGGGGTGCCGTGGCCGGCCACCTTGCCGTCCGAGATCAGGTAGGCATAATCGGCGATCACCAGCGTTTCCTGCACGTCGTGCGAAACGATGATGCTGGTCAGGCCGAGCGTCGTGTTCAGCGATTTGATCAGATGCACCAGCGCGCCCATCGAGATCGGGTCCTGGCCGGTAAACGGTTCGTCGTACATGATCATCATCGGATCGAGCGCAATCGCCCGTGCCAAGGCGATCCGCCGGGCCATCCCGCCGGACAGTTCGCTCGGCATCAGGTTGCGTGCGCCGCGCAGGCCGACCGCGTGCAGCTTCATCAGCACCAGGGTGCGGATCATCGACTCGGGCAGATGCGTATGCTCGCGCAAAGGGAACGCGACATTGTCGTAAACGCTCATGTCGGTCAAGAGCGCGCCGCTTTGGAACAGCATGCCCATGCGCTTTCTGAGATTGTACAATTCCGCCCGCTTAAGCCGGTGCACATTTAGGCCGTCGACGTGAACCGAGCCGGAGGCGGGCGCCAACTGGCCGCCGATCAGTTTCAGCAGAGTCGTCTTGCCGGTGCCGCTGGGCCCCATGATTGCAGTGATTTTGCCGCGTTCGATCGACAGCGAAACGTCCTCGAAGATTTTTTTCTCGCCGCGGGAAAACGAAAGATTGCGCACGCTGACCAGATTGTCTTGTTGTTTTACGCGGTTTTCCATGCGCGGCTTCAGGTTGGGAATGGCAATATGAACTTTCTATTCTCACTGAGTAATCCTTATAAAGTCAATACATTATCATGAACGGGCGGCGCCGCGCCGCCGCCGTCCGGGATGCCGGGTTTCTTTCGCATCCCGTGCGGTTTGGTAATCAACCCCCTGCGGACGCGCCTTCCTAATTTTCACTGTCCGCCTATAGACCATTACCGGCCGACTCATGGCATAATGTATGCCTTATGTTTAACCGATGCTCGTCGATGATTTTAATTCTGCGGCCCGGCCGCCGTCCCGGCAGATGATGCTGCACGATCAGGAGCTGCGCGCCCTGGCGCTGGCGGTGATCCAGGTGGAAGCGCAGGCCGTTGCGGCGCTGTCCGAACGCATCGACGAGCATTTCACCACGGCCTGCCGGCTGATGTTTGCCTGCGCCGGCCGGGTCGTGGTGACCGGGATGGGCAAGTCGGGCCATATCGCCGGCAAAATCGCCGCGACGCTGGCCAGCACCGGCACGCCGGCGTTCTTCGTGCATCCAGGCGAAGCCAGTCACGGCGATCTCGGGATGATCACCCAGCAGGACGTGGTGCTGGCGTTGTCCAATTCCGGCGAAACCGAGGAAGTGTTGACGATCCTGCCGATCATCAAGCGGCTCGGCGTGCCGTTGATCGCGATGACCGGCAATCCGGCCTCGACCCTGGGCTTGCTGGCGACCGCGCATATCCATGTCGGCGTCGCCCAGGAGGCCTGTCCGCTCGGCCTGGCGCCGACGTCGAGCACCACCGCCGCGCTGGCGATGGGCGATGCGCTCGCGGTTTCGCTGCTGGAAGCGCGCGGTTTTACGCGCGACGATTTCGCGCTGTCGCATCCGGGCGGCAGCCTCGGCAAGCGCCTGCTGCTCCGGGTCAGCGACATCATGCATACCGGTGCCGAGATGCCGGCGGTGCGCGAAAATGCCTTGATCAGCGAAGCGCTGCTCGAAATGACCGAAAAGAAACTGGGCATGACCGCGATCGTCGATGCGGACAGCAAGGTGGCGGGCATTTTCACCGACGGCGACTTGCGCCGCATGCTCGCCAGGAACTTCGATATCCATAAGACCCGGATCGCCGAAGTGATGACCGCCAACTGCACCACGATCGGCAGCGGTACGATGGCGGCCGAAGCGATGCAAATCATGGAACAAAAACGCATCAATGCGCTAATCGTGACCGACGCCGAACGCCGCGCGGTCGGCGCGTTGAACATGCACGACCTGATCCGGGCCGGCATCGTCTAGGAATACTCATGCAAGCAGTGATTGAAAGAGCCGCAAAAATCAAACTGTTGGTGCTCGACGTCGACGGCGTTTTGACCGACGGCCGGCTATTGTTCGATTTTTTCGGCAACGAGTACAAGTTTTTCCATGCCCGCGACGGCCACGGCATCAAACTGCTCAAAAGCACCGGCGTGGATATCGCGATCATTTCCGGGCGCAAGTCCAAGTCGGTCGCGATCAGGATGAAGATGCTCGGCATCGAATACGTCTACCAGGGCCACGAGAACAAACGCCACGCCTTCGAAGAACTGCTCGGCAGGACCGGGCGCACGCCCGAACAGACGGCTTATGTCGGCGACGACCTGCTGGATTTGCCGCTAATGGTCCGGGCCGGCCTCGCGGTCGCGGTGAACGACGCGCATCCGGACGTGAAGGCACATGCGCACTGGAGTACGGCACTGCCCGGCGGCCGCGGCGCGGTCCGGGAGGTCTGCGATCTGATCATGCAGGCGCAGGGCAATTACGCAGCGATTTTGAACAGTTACCTGCAATGAGGCTGCGCCATTTACGCCTGCATGCCTTGCTGGGCGTGCTCGCCCTGTTGAGCTGGGGGCTGGTCAGGCTGACCGTCACCGAGGAAGGCGGCGTGCTGGTGGTGCCGCCGCACAGCCCGGATTATTTCAGCGTCGGCTACCGCAAATGGGAGATGGGCGAAAACGGTCTGCTGAAGAACCAATTGACGGCCGACAGGATGACCCATTACAGCGACGACGGCACCACCCATTTGGACAAACCGCTGATGATTTTCCATAATGAAACGGCGCCTTCCTGGGTGATCCATGCGGAAGCGGGTATTTTGTCCGCCGACGGCAAGGATCTGCAATTGAACGGCAAGGTGAAGGTCGAGCGGGCCGCGGGCAAAGGCGTGAGGCCGCTGCTGAT
Organism: Methylomicrobium album BG8; assembly: GCF_000214275.2. NCBI lineage: Bacteria > Pseudomonadati > Pseudomonadota > Gammaproteobacteria > Methylococcales > Methylococcaceae > Methylomicrobium > Methylomicrobium album. The sequence continues at coordinate 242,143 of NZ_CM001475.1, forward strand.
CAATACCTCGAATGCCAGGGTCAAACCCGAAACGCATTACGCCGAAACCGACGAATGGGCCGAATTGATCAGTCCGCCCAACCGTACCGTCGGCGTCGGTATGAAACTGGTCTTCGAGCAGCCGGTGCATCTGCAGCTGCTGTCGAAAGTACAGGGTAAATATGAAACCAAGTAAATTTTGCGGCTTTTTAAGCCTTTGTCTGCTGCTGTCCGGTCTATACGAGACCGATGCCTATGCATTGGCGACCGATGCGGAGCAGCCGATCACGATCGATTCGAATACCGCGACCTATGACGACAAGGCCGCGGTCAGCATTTACACCGGCGACGTGATTTCGATTCAGGGCAGCATCAAGGTCAATTCGGACAAACTGGTCGTGCATTTCGTCGACGGCGATGCGGAAAAACTGGTGTTTACCGGTAATCCGGCCCATTTCAAGCAAACACCGAGCCCCGGCAAGGAAGACATTCTCGGCGATGCGCTGATCGGCGAGTATTACCCGAAGAAGAACCTGCTGATTCTGAAGAACAACGCCACGGTCAAACAAGGCAACGGCACCTACAAGAGCGATTATATCGAGTACGACATCACTACTTCGCTGGTCAAGGCCGGCGACACATCGACCGATTCCAAGCGCGTGCGCGTAACCCTGCAACCGAAAGCGAAAGCCAAGAAATAAACCGCGATGACCCGACTCACCGCCAGCCAACTGATCAAGAACTACAATCAGCGCCATGTCGTGAAAGGCGTCTCGCTCGAAGTGAATACCGGCGAGATCGTCGGCCTTCTGGGGCCGAACGGCGCCGGCAAGACGACCAGCTTTTACATGATGGTGGGCCTGGTCAAGGCCGACGGCGGCCGGATATCCCTCGACGACCTGGACATTACCCATCACCCGATGCACCTGCGCGCCCGTCTGGGCATCGGCTATCTGCCGCAGGAGGCGTCGATCTTCCGCAAACTCAGCGTCGCGGACAATATTCGGGCCGTATTGGAACTGCGCGGCGACCTGAGCCGCGGCGAGGTCAATCTGGCCATCGAAAACCTGCTGGAGGAACTGCACATTCCGCACCTTCGGAAGCAAATGGCCATGAGTCTTTCGGGCGGCGAACGGCGGCGTCTGGAAATCGCCAGGGCGCTGGCGACCCATCCCCGCTTCATCCTGCTGGACGAACCGTTCGCCGGCGTCGATCCGATTTCGGTCGAAGACATCAAAAACATCATCGTCCATCTGAAAGACCGCGGCATCGGCATCTTGATCACCGAACACAATGTCCGGGAAACGCTGGGTATTTGCGACAGAGCATATATACTTAACGACGGCAGGGTCATCGCCGAAGGCGGGGCCGATGCGATCGTCGCCAACGAAGAGGTGCGCAAAGTGTATCTGGGCGATAAGTTTAGTCTTTAAATCCGAACGCTTACCTTACTCACCGCCATGAAACAGTCGCTCCATCTCAAACTCGGCCAGCAAATGACGATGACGCCGCAATTGCAGCAGGCGATCCGTCTCTTGCAGATGTCGACGCTCGATTTGCAGCAGGAAATCGAACAGGCGCTCGAATCGAACATGATGCTGGAACTCGGCGAAGACGAGAATAATGCGCCGATGCTCGAGCCGGTACCGGAAAAAAAGGTCGACAACTCCGACACGGTCACCAGCGAAGGTTCGCTGACCGACATTCCGGACGAATTGCCGGTCGATTCTTCCTGGGAAGACATTTTCGACGCCACGCCCGAATGGAGCGGCAACGACGGTTCGGACGAGCATGATTTCGAATCCCAGCGCAGCAAATCGTCGACGCTGCACGACTACCTGCTCTGGCAGGTCGATCTGACCAAATTTACCGAACGCGACCATGCGATTGCGCTCGCGATCATCGATTCGATCAATGAAGAAGGCTATTTAACGGCTGGCATCGAGGAGATTTTCGACGGCCTTTCCAGCCAGATCGGCGAGCTCGACGTCGACGAAGTCAAGGCGGTTCTGCACCGGCTCCAGCATTTCGACCCGCCCGGCGTGGCGGCTGCCGATCTGGCCGAGAGCCTGCGTCTGCAGCTGGAGCAGTTACCGCTGGATACGCCTTACCACGCGGAAGCCTTGCGCATCGTGACCCAATATCTGGATTTGTTGGCTACGCAGGAACGCAACAAACTGATGCGGAAATTGAATCTCGGCGAGCAGCAGCTTGCCGCCGCGGTCGCGCTGATCCGGACCCTCGACCCGAAGCCCGGTGCCAAAATCCAGGAGGCCGAATCGAGCTATGTGATTCCCGACGTCTACGTCGCCAAACGGAACGGCCGCTGGCAGGTCAGCCTGAATCCCGACATCGCGCCGAAACTGCGCATCAACCCGTACTATTCGTCGATGATCAAACGCGCCGACGACAGCAAGGACAACGTCTGCATGAAGGATCATCTGCAGGAGGCGCGCTGGTTCATCAAGAGCCTGAACAGCCGCAACGATACGCTGCTCCGGGTCGCGCGCAGCATCGTCGAAAAACAGACCGGCTTTCTCGAACACGGCTCGATCGCGATGAAACCGATGGTCTTGAAAGAAATCGCCGAAGAACTCGAACTGCACGAGTCGACCATCTCCCGGGTCACCACCCAAAAATACATGCACACGCCGCGCGGCATCTACGAATTCAAATATTTTTTCTCCAGCCACGTCTCGACCGAAGGCGGCGGCGAATGCTCGTCCACCGCGATACGCGCCTTCATCAAGGAACTTATCGGTAACGAAAATCCGGCAAAACCGCTCAGTGATAGTAAAATAGCCGAACTGCTGCAAGAAAAGGGCATTCAAGTCGCCCGCAGAACCATTGCGAAATATCGCGAAGCCATGCTGATCGCCTCATCAAGCGAAAGAAAACGCATTTTGTAGGCCTTCGCATAACAATCATTCAACAAAAGAGGAGTTTAATATGCACGTTATCGTCACCGGCCATCATCTCGAAATCACCGACTCGCTGAAAGCGCACGTGGATTCGAAATTTGAAAAGCTGGCTCGCCATTTTGACAACGTGGCCGACGTCCATGTCATCCTGGCCGTCGAAAAGTTGATTCACAAAGCCGAGGCGACTCTGCAAATCAGCGGCGCGAAGTTGTTCGCCGAAGACCAGCAGGACGACATGTATGTTGCGATCGACAATATGGTCGACAAACTGGACCGTCAAATCATCAAACACAAAGAAAAGCATTTGGGGCATTGATAAAGCGGGCACAGGGTACAGGGTGCAAGGGGCATAGCGCAGCCGCATCCGGCCTCTCCCCGTGAACCCTGAACCCTGGACCTTTTTCCCATGAAACTATTGATCGTCAGCGGACTTTCAGGCTCGGGCAAAAGCATTGCCCTCGATACATTGGAGGACTGCGGTTATTATTGCATCGACAACCTGCCGGTCTCGCTGCTGGACGATTTCATCACCCGCGTGATGCTGACCGATAAGGTCACTTACGCCAAAACCGCGATCGGAATCGATTCGCGGAACCCGTCGGACAGCCTGCTGAATTTTTCCGAGAGCATGAACGCGATTCGCAAGAAAAAAATCGATTGCGAAGTGATCTTCATGCAGGCGGAAGAGTCGGTGCTGCTGAAGCGCTACAGCGAAACGCGCCGCAAGCACCCGCTGACCGATTTCAATACCCCGCTCAAGGAAGCGCTCCGGATCGAAAAGGAAATGCTGACCCCGATCGCGCGCTACGCCAGCTTCGTAATCGATACCAGCCGGACGCATTACCACGAATTGCGCGAACTGATCCGCAATCAGATCGGCGAGCGCGATACCCGGCAAATCTCGCTGCAGTTCCAGTCCTTCGGTTTCAAGCACGGCATTCCGCTGGACGCCGATTTCGTGTTCGACGCGCGCAGCCTGCCCAATCCTTACTGGCTGCCCGAGCTCCGCGGTTTGACCGGCAAGGACGATGCGGTGATCGAATTTCTGAAAAGCCAGCCGCTGGTCAACGAGTTTTACCAGGACATCGCCGGTCTTCTCGAACGCTGGGTTGCCCGCTTCGAAGCCGAAGGCCGCAGTTATCTGACCATCGCGGTCGGCTGCACCGGCGGCCAGCACCGCTCGGTCTACCTGATCGACTCGCTGGCCAAGCGTTTCCGCAGCCCGTTCCTGAACGTGATCGTCCGGCACCGGGAATTGCATTGATGATTGCGAAGACCTGCCGGGCTTTACAAACCTGGGCAATTGGAAGCATCGATTGACGATGAAAACGAAGTTGCCTGATCTTACCAAAGATATTCGGCAAAGCGCTGCCGAATATGATCGATATGCGATCCCTCCCAATACACTTTCCTGCAAGCCGGGCACCGGTAAAAGCGTTCGTAATACCGCCGGGTTTTCGGCTCCAGCAAATCCATCACCGCCCGTTTTTCGACCGGCTCGATCAGGCCGTTGCAGGCCGTGCAACGGCTGAACGGCTTCAGTTGATTAGCCAGGTCGAAGCGTTTTACCACCTCGGCGAGCTGATCCAAAGGCTTGACCGCCCGCACCCAATAGCCGTGCGTGACCGCTTTCGCGTATAGCATGCGCCGGTCGCGGGTCAGAATGATGCGCTGCCGCTCGACCGAAGCGGCCACGATTTCCCCGTCGTCCAGCGCGTCGGCAAACAGCGTATCGAAACCGAACAGCCGCAGCAATCGGGTCAGCTTGCCCAGATTCACGTCGACGATGAAGGCGGTAGTGCGCAGCGGCGCCGCGCGCAGGCGGACGAGGGGGGAAATGTCGAAGCTTTCGAATACCGGATAGACGGCGACCCGGTCGGCATTTTTGAGACGGTAACCGAAGCCGACCGATGCGCCGTTCACGACGATCAGATCGACCTCGGTATGCGGCACCCCGAGCACTTCGATCGGATCCTTGATGCCGGGATGGCCGTTGAAGCGGTAAATCAGCGTTTGCTTGCGCTGTTGCGGGCGCAAAAAATCGTTCAGCTCTTCGTAAAAACGGAACTCGGCGGTACTTTCAAACCGGCAGTCCGGGTTAGAGGACGGGCTTTTCATGGGAGGCGGGATTGACCGTCAAGCAAACGGGAGAAGGGAGGCGCAAGCCCAGGCCGGCGTACTTCAAATTTTGTCAGCCGCCGACACAGGCCCTTCAGGAAGGCTCCAGCGGAATCCGGTAGCCGCGCCCGCGCAGCGTTTCGATCGGCTTGCGGGTACCGTCGGGATCGAGTTTTTTTCTGAGGCGGCCGATAAAGACTTCGATCACATTGCTGTCACGGTCGAAATCTTCGTCGTAGATGTGCTGGGTCAATACCGTTTTCGAAATCAGCTCGCCCTTCCGGAACATCAGATATTCGAGCACCTTGTATTCGTAGGCGGTCAGTTCGAGCTTGACGCCGTCGACGCTGACCTCCTGCGCGACCGTGTCGAGCTCGATATTGCCGTGGGTCAGCACCGGATGCGCCCGGCCGACCGAACGGCGCAGCAGGGCGTTGATTCGCGCCAAGAGCTCTTCGTAGTGGAACGGCTTGACTAAGTAATCGTCCGCCCCGGCTTCGAGTCCTTCGACCTTTTCCTGCCAGCGGCTGCGCGCGGTCAGAATTAGGATCGGCACGGTCACTTTGTCCTTGCGCAGACGCCGGATCAATTCTATTCCGGAAAAATCGGGCAGGCCGAGGTCGATGATCGCGGCATCGACCGGGTATTCCCTGACCATGAACAAGCCGTCCCGGCCGTTATGCGCCTTATCGACCGCAAAACCTTTGTCGGCCAGAAACCGCTGAATCTGCTCGGATAATGTTTGTTCGTCTTCGACTACCAGAATACGCATGAGAACTCCGTTTGCTGCGCCGATCAGCCCACGGGGGCGCCGGTTTCGGCGTCGATCCGGAAATAGCGGACGCGTCCGTCGGGCGTCAGCACCTTGATCACATGCACTTCCCTGCCGTCGATCCTGATCGTCTGCGCGCCCAGGACACGGTGGTTGCCGCTGCCGAGCACCTGGCGGGTCGCCTGATCGAGGCTGATTCTGACGATGAAGTCATCGGCTGCGGCATGGCCGGCCAACGCAGCGCATAATAAAAGCAACACGGATAACTGTCTCATAATGATCCGGACACCGGCATGCGCTCTCGAAGGCGGGAGCCGCGGCATGCCTGCAACTGAAAAACGGTTAGTTTAAAAATCAATATTAACCCAATTGGCTGAATAAGCCATGAACCGCAGTTACTTCAGGTCCCAGTTTTGCAGCAGGCTGCCGATCTCGCGCCCGAACGAAGTGCCCAGCTTGCCGGCCAGCCGGTCCAGCACGCTTCCCTGCTCAGTAAAATCGACCAGCTTTTTCGCGCCGATGACTTCCTTCGCGACCGAATCGTCGCTGCCGTAGGCATCCGCGATGCCGAGCTTGAGGCTTTCCTCGCCGGTCCAGACCAGTCCGGAAAACAGGTCCGGCGAGTCTTTCAGACGGTCGCCGCGGCCGTCTTTGACGGCCTTGATAAATTGCTGGTGCACCTGTTCGAGCAGGTCTTGCATGAACCGGGTTTCGTCTTCCTTGCGCGGCGAGAACGGATCGAGCATCGCCTTATGCGCGCCCGCGGTCAGCACCCGCCGTTCGATGCCGAATTTCTGCATCGTTTCGACGAAGCCGAAGCCGTCCATGATTACCCCGATCGAGCCGACCAGGCTGGCCTGGCTCACGAAAATCTTGTCGCTGGCGGAGGCAATGTAATAGCAGCCCGAGGCGCAGATATCGCCGACCACCGCATAGATCGGAGTTTTCGGATATTCTTTCTTCAGCTTGCGGATTTCTTCATAGACATAATGCGACTGCACCGGACTGCCGCCGGGCGAATTCGCGTGCAGAATCACGCCTTTGGTATGCTCGTCCTTGACCGCCTTGCGCAGGCTTTTGATGATCGAATCGGCGTTCGCCGCCTTGTCTTCCGCGATCATGCCGATCACCTCGACCACCGCGGTATGCTCCTTATCGCCGCCGATGTCCTTTTTTAGCGCCGGCAGCGCGACCACGCCCAGCAGCACGGTCAGATACAGGAGCGTCGCGGACTTGAAGACGATGCCCCAGCGCCGCGCCCTGGCCTGCTCCTCGATCGCGGCCAGCGCGACTTTTTCGAGCACGGATCGTTCCCACCCCGCTTCGCCGGAGGGATTCGCGCCCGCTTTGTCTTGTTGATTTTCCGTCATGGTTACCTCAAATGATATTCAGCAGCTCCGCCGGTTGCCGTAAGCATCGCAGCGGCCGGTATTGTTGCAGGATTTCTTCGGGATGCGCGCCGCAGCAAACGCCGATTGCGGATATCCGGGCATTTTGCGCCATTTGCAAGTCGTGAATCGAATCGCCGATCATCAATGTGCGCTCCGGCACCGCCTCGGCATGGTTCATGATCTCCAGCAGCATCAGGGGATCGGGTTTGGAGGCGGTTTCGTCCGCGGCACGGGTGGTATAAAAGAGCGCTTCGGTTTGGGTCGCCTGCAGCGCTTTTTGCAGCCCGGCGCGCGTCTTGCCGGTCGCGACCGCCAGGCGGTAGCCCGCGCCGTTCAACATTTCCAGCATGTCCCGGACGCCTGCGAACAAATCGCCGGGCCCCAGGGTTCTGGACGCATACTCTTGACTGTAGGCCCGCACCAATTGTTCCCGAAGTTCGGGGCCGGCCTCGGGGAACAGCGCATCCATCGCGCGGACGATGCTCAGGCCGATCACATCCTTGGCGGCTTCGGGCGCCGGGATCGGGCAGCCGAGCCGGCCGGCGGCGGTCTGCAGGCAATGCACGATCCAGCCGATCGAGTCCATCAGCGTGCCGTCCCAGTCGAAGATCAACAAATCAAACCGGTTCTTCATGGTCCAGCAGTTCCTGCAGCTGCGGCGGCAAGGGCGCTTCGAAGCGGATCGGCTTGCCGGTGAGCGGGTGCTCGAAAGCCAGTTCCCGCGCATGCAGGAACATCCGCTTGTAGCCTTTGCGGTGAAAGGCTTTGTTGACCTCCGCCAAGCCGTAACGCTCGTCGCCGACGATCGGATGACCGAGCCAGGCGGCATGCACCCGGATCTGGTGCGTGCGTCCGGTTTTCGGAGTGGCTTCGATCAGGGTCGCGTTTTTGAACAACTTCAGACGCCGGAACACCGTTTCGGCCGCCTTGCCCGCCTGGCTGACGACCACCATCCGCTCGCCGCCCTTGCTGACGTTTTTCAGCAGCGGCGCGTTCACGACCATTTTCTTGCGCGCCCATTGGCCGGCCAAAAGCGCCAGATAGGTTTTGTGTATATGATCGTCGCGGAACAGCTCGTGCAGCCTGCGCAAGGCGCTGCGCTTTTTCGCGACGATCAGGCAGCCGGAGGTGTCCCGGTCGAGCCGGTGCACCAGTTCCAGGAAGGTCGCCTCCGGGCGAAGCCGGCGCAAGCCTTCGATGATTCCGGCGTCGACGCCGCTGCCGCCGTGCACCGGATAGCCGGCCGGCTTGTCGATCACCATGAAGCCTTCGTCTTCATACAGAAGACCGCGTTGCAGCACATCGCGCAAGGCCTGCGGCACGAAGGCGGCCTGTTCGGCTTTTTCGGCGACCCTAACGGGTGGGATTCTGACGATATCGCCGGTCATCAGCCGATAATTGACGTCGACGCGGCCTTTATTGACGCGTACCTCGCCTTTGCGAACGATCCGGTAAATCCGGCTTTTCGGGACGCCTTTGAGGCGGGTCAGCAGAAAATTGTCGAGGCGCTGATCGTTGTTGTCTTCGGTGATTTCGACTAGTTGTACGGTAGGTAGTAAGGGTTCGGAATCTTTATTCATGCGGTAAATGATACCAGCATTACGGCCGGATTAATTGTTTAAATTGATGTCAAGCCATAAGGTTGTTATATTAGACTGGCTATAGTATAAGAACTTCCCTTTTCCCGGCGGCTTTTCCATCCGGAAAACCGCCCCGAACCGTCGTCAAAAAGATCAGCCCAGGGCGTAAGTCATTGATGGCGAAGAATTCCGGGCACATGCCCCCGCGAATAGCAAAAACGATTAAAAAGAACGATTTATAACACCTGTTGAAGACAGAATTTACCGTCAAGACGATAGAAAGACAGCATGGCAAGTGTTTAGCTTGAGACGATTTTAATCCGGCCGGCCTTTTGGGCGCCGAATCTCCGGGCAGGGAGCAAAGCCCCTCGACTCCGTGAACAAGCCCTGCCAAGCCAAGCCAAACACGTTGGAGGCCGCAAACGCCCAGGATTCGATGCGTTTTGCCGAGCCGGACCAGTCAAGGGACAACGATCAGTCTGCAAGAGTAAAGTCTGACCAAGGAGCAGGATACAAACAAGGATACAAAATGAAAAGAATGCTTATCAATGCCACGCAGGCGGAAGAATTGCGGGTCGCTTTGGTAGATGGTCAAAAGCTTTATGATTTTGATATAGAGGTTCCTTCGAAAGAACAGAAAAAGTCGAACATATACAAAGGCATCATTACCCGGGTCGAGCCGAGCCTGGAAGCCGCCTTCGTCAACTACGGCGCCGAAAAACACGGCTTCCTGCCGTTCAAGGAAATCTCCCCCGCCTACCGTCAAAGCGCCGAAGAAGGCGAGAGCGAAGGCGGCGGCCGCAAATCGATCAAGAACCAGTTGAAGGAAGGCCAGGAAATCCTGGTCCAGATCGAGAAAGAAGAACGCGGCAACAAAGGCGCCGCGCTGACCACCTACATCAGCCTGGCCGGCACCTATCTGGTGCTGATGCCGAACAATCCCAAGGCCGGCGGCATTTCCCGCCGCATCGAAGGCGATACCCGCAGCGAACTGCGCGAAGTGATGGCCGCGCTCGAAATTCCGGACAGCATGGGCCTGATCGTACGCACGGCCGGCTGCGGCAAGAACGCCGAGGAACTGCAATGGGACCTGAACTACCTGATGCAGCTCTGGGAGGCGATCGAACGCTCTTCGACCGAGCAGACCGCGCCTTTTCTGGTGTTCCAGGAAAGCAACGTGATCATCCGCGCGCTGCGCGACCATTTGCGCGGCAACATCGACGAAATCCTGATCGACAACGAGGAATCGTTCAACCTGGTCAAAAGCTTCATGAAGCAGGTGATGCCGCATTTCCTGCCCAAGGCCAAGCTCTACCAGGATTCGGTGCCGCTGTTCAGCCGTTACCAGATCGAATCGCAGATCGAACTGGCCTACGGCCGCGAAGTGCCGCTGCCCTCGGGCGGCGCGCTGGTGATCGACCATACCGAGGCGTTGACCTCGATCGACATCAACTCGGCCCGCGCCACCAAAGGCAGCGACATCGAGGAAACCGCGCTGAACACCAACCTCGAAGCCTGCGACGAAATCGCCCGTCAATTGCGGCTGCGCGACTCCGGCGGCCTGTTCGTGATCGACTTCATCGACATGATGTCGAGCAAGAACCAGCGCGCGGTCGAAAACCGGCTGCGCGAGGCGCTCAAGATCGACCGGGCCAGGATCCAGATCGGCCGCATTTCGCGCTTCGGCCTGCTCGAAATGTCCAGGCAGCGGATGCGCCCGTCGCTCGGCGAGTCGACCCAACTGCCCTGTCCGCGCTGCAAGGGCCAGGGCACGATCCGGAACGTCGAATCGGTCGCGCTGTCGGTGCTGCGGATCATCGAAGAAGAAGCGATGAAAAAAGGCACCGAAAAGGTGATTGCGCATCTGCCGATCGACTGCGCGACCTTTTTACTGAACGAGAAACGCAACAACATCGAGCAGATCGAAAACCGGCTGAAGGTCGACATTATCATCCTGCCCAGCAAGCATCTGGAAACGCCCGCCTACGATATCGAGCGGATCAAGGAGAAGGATGCGACGGAGGAAAAAGTCAGCTATCAACAGATCAAGGCCGAGGAGGTTGCGCTGCCGGAATTTGCGCAACAGGCGAGACAGCGCGTCGAAAAGGCCGCGATCCGGGAGTTTCTGCCCGAATCGCCGGCCCCGATGCAGAACCGTAGCGAGGCGGCCAGCCTGATCAAACGCTTCTGGCACAAACTGGTCGGCTTGCCGAAACCCCAGCCGGACGAGACGCCCGCCAAGGAAAAGCCGGCGCCGACGGCGGAGAAAAACAAACCGTCGCGGCACGACAGGAACAAAAAGCGGCCAGGCAAGGAACAGACCGAAAGACAACAGGAGGCGCGCCCGCCGCGTCCTCCGCGCGAGCCGCAGAAGCCGGCCGGACAACAAAAGCCCGAAGCGTCCGAGCCGACCTTGGAGCCTGACGCGCAGGCTTCGGAAACGGCGGCGGTGGTGCCTGACGCCGAGATGCAGATCGTTGAAACCAACGGCAACGGCGAGCAGAAAAAACCGTTCAACGGCAAGCGCCGCGGCCCGCGCCGCCGTTCGAGACATTCCGGGCAAAAAAGGCAGGAGGCGAATGGCGCCGCCGGAGAAGCCGGAGCCGAAACCGCCGGCCATCAAGAGGCTTCCGCATCCAAGAACGATTTTGTTCCCGGCGCCGATCCGCAGCTGGAGGCCGCGCCGAAACCGGAACGCCCGCGCCGCGCCGAGGCTAAATCCGCTCCTGTTACGGTGGAAAATGCGCATTCCGAATCCGGCGCCGATAACTGATTGCCGATGCCAAGACATGACGGGTTTTTCGGCCCGCCATGCGCTTTATCGATCGGCATTCGTTGCCGGCGCTACCGGCTTCGGACATTTTTACGGTCCGGCGAATGCGGCTCGGGTTGCCCCATCGGAAATCTCGATTTATCTCTTCACGAAAATCCATTCGGCGCTTTTATAGCGCCGGCCGGGCGAATGTGGTCTTGCCGGCGCCGTTTTCCGGATAAATTCCCCCGTTTTTCTGTCTGAAGGATTATATCCCTTGGCTTAAACCTGGACGCTAACCGGAGGGTAAGATTCAGCCGGACGGGCGATTTGCTCGCTCCCGATCTGCAAGAGAATTTCCGTGAGACTAGACGCGTATGGCAGATATTCAGCAATCTCCTCATCCGATTTACGTGGCCGGAGAGTTCAAAACCGCCGTCGATACGCTCGCTGTGTTCAGTCCTTATACGCAGCAGTGCGTTTTCCGGACTTTTACCGCCGGCGCAGACGAATATGAAGCGGCCGTTACCGCTGCCTGCGCAGCGCGCCGATCGATGCGCGACTTACCGGTTTACGAGCGCTTCCGAATTTTGGCCGAAACTGCGCAAGGCATTCTTGCCCACCGCGACGAGCTGGCCGTGATCATGGCGCGCGAAGCGGGCAAACCGCTGAAGACCGCGAACACCGAAATCGAACGCGCGGCGCAGACTTTTCAGACCGCCGCCGAAGAAGCCAAGCGCCTGCCGGGCGAAGTGCTCAGCATCGACTGGCACCGTTCCGGCCTGCATAAAGACGCCATCGTCAACTATTTTCCGGTCGGCGCGGTAGCGGCGATCACCCCGTTCAATTTTCCGTTGAATCTGGTCGCGCATAAAATCGCCCCGGCGATCGCGGCCGGCTGCCCGATTGTCGTGAAGCCGGCGTCGAAAACACCGATCACGGCGCTGACGCTGGCCAAGATCATCGACCGTGCCGGTCTGCCGAAAGGCGCCTTATCGGTGTTGCCGATGGACCGCGCGGGCGGCAATCGGCTGGTCACCGATCCGCGTTTCGCTTTGCTCAGCTTCACCGGTTCGGCGGAGAACGGCTGGAAAATGAAACAGCAGGCGGGCAAGAAGAAAGTGCTGCTGGAACTCGGCGGCAACGCGGCGCTGATCGTTTCGCAAGACGCCGATGTGGCGGCCGCCGCCGCGAAAGCGGTCGAGGGCGGCTTTACCTATGCCGGACAGTCATGCATCCATACCCAGCGGATTTATGTCGAAAGGCCGGTTTTCGAGCCGTTCGTCAGCCATTTTCTGGATACGATGGTGAAATGGGTGATCGGCGATCCGGAGAAACCCGATACCGATCTGTCGGTGATGATCTCCGAACGACATGCGATGCGCATCGAATCCTGGGTAAAGGAAGCTGTCGCGGGCGGAGCGACGTTATTGGCGGGAGGAACGCGCCAGGGCTGCCTATACGCGCCGACCGTATTGACCGGCGTCCATCGCGGCATGAAAGTCTACGCGCAGGAAGCGTTCGCGCCGCTCGTGGTGATCGAACCCTTTACCGATTTCAAGGTCGCGGTTAACGCGGTGAATGCCTCGAACTTCGGTTTGCAGGCGGGCCTATTTACCTTCGACAGCCGGCAAATCCGCTATGCTTTTCAGAATCTGGATGTCGGTGGCGTCCTGGTGAACGAAGCGCCGAGCTTCCGTGCCGATCATATGCCTTACGGCGGCGTCAAGGATTCGGGGCTGGGACGGGAAGGGCCGAAATATGCGATGATGGAAATGTTGGAACCCAAGATATTGGTCACTGACCATCGTTCCGGCCTGTAAGCCGGAAGGGGGGGGGAATCCGGCTTGCCGCAGAAATCCGCCCCCTGTGGAGCGTTTGGGTTTCGGACAGGATCCGGGGCATTGCCGTTAATAAGCCAAGTGCGCAGTGATGCCTCCCCGTGTAGCGGAAGATAAAGGCATCGGCCAGTTTCGCCGTATCGGTCCGACCACTTCCGATAGCCGTGGCGGGCGGTCCGAGAGAGCAAGACTTTGCAATACCGAAAATAGGCGGGGCAACTCCGCAAAGTCCTATTCCTGTGCTACCCTTTCCGCGTGAAAACAGAAACTCGACATGCCACTTCCCGAAGCAGATTTTCCATCCCGTCGCTGTTGCCGTGGCTGGTTCTGTGCAGCGTACTGCTGCTGACTTATACGCTGGAGAATGCCGTATCCCGCAATAACCGGGAGAATGTGCGCGAGCATTTCGACTTTCGTTGCAACGAAATCGTGGTCAATATCGAAAACCGGCTGCGGGGCTACGAACAGGTGCTGTTGGGCGCGAAAGCGCTGTTCGTCTCGTCGGTCTCCGTGGAACGCGACGAATTCCGCGAATACGTCGGCAGGCTCATGTTGCAACAGCAGTATCCCGGCATCCAGGGCGTGGGGTTTTCGCAGTTGATCGAGGCGCCCGACAAAAAGGCCCATATCAGGCGCATCCGCAATCAAGGCTTCCCCCACTATACGATCCGTCCGGACGGGGTGCGCGACCTCTATACCTCCATTATTTACCTGGAACCCTTCGACTGGCGCAACCAGCGCGCCTTCGGCTACGACATGTATTCGGAAGCGGTGCGCCGTGCCGCCATGGAGCGTGCGCGCGACGAGAACCGGGCCATCGTTTCCGGCAAGGTGACGCTGGTGCAGGAGACCGAAAACGATATGCAGCCCGGTTTTCTGATGTATCTTCCCGTCTATCGCAACGGCCTGCCGGACGATACGCTGGCGGATCGGCGGAAAAACCTGATCGGCTGGGTCTACGCGCCCTTCCGGATGTTCGACCTGATGCACGGCATATTGGGTCAACACTTCGGCGAGATCGGCAATTCGCTGATCTTTTATATCTATGACGGGGACCAGCCTTTGCAAGCTGCTTTGATGTATAACTCCGGCGCGGAAACCGGGGTTGCTGCCGACGACCGCGAGCCGGTTTTCCGCTCGATCAGAACCTTCGATGTCGGCGGCCGTCTCTGGACAATCGAAGTGCGTTCGCTGCCCGACTTCGAATCCAGACTGAAAAGCCAAAATGCGCAATTCATCCGCATTGCCGGAGGACTCGGCAGTCTACTTGCCTGCCTGACCGTCTGGCTGCTGGTGACGGGACGCGAACGCGCGTTCGCGATGGCCCGGGATATGACCCGCGAATTGAGGGAGAGCGAATCCCATACCCGCCGGCTCAACCGGTCGCTCAAACTGTTGAGCGACTGCAACATGGCGTTGGTGCGCGCCGAAGAAGAGCATCAGCTGCTGTCCGAGATATGCCGGTTGATCGTCATGCAGGGCGGCTATCTATTGGTGTGGGTGGGATTTGCGGAACACGACGAAGCCAAGACCGTTCGCCCGGTAGCGCAAGCCGGTTTCGAAATGGGCTATCTGAACAACATAAACGTCACCTGGGCCGATACCGAACGCGGACGCGGCCCGACCGGTACCGCGATCAGAACCGGCCTGACCGACATCAACCAGAACTACCTGGACAATCCGCGCATGGCTCCCTGGCGCGAAGCGGCGTTGCAGTGCGGCTACCGGTCGAGCATTGCACTGCCCTTGATCGGCAACAAAGGCGTTTTGGGCGCGCTCACCCTCTATTCGCAGGAATCCTTCGCCTTTAGCGCCGAGGAGGTGCAACTGCTGGAAGAGCTGGCCGGCGACCTTGCCTATGGAATCGAGACGTTGCGCACTAGGGCCGAACATCAGCGGGCGGAGGAACAACTGTCCTTCATGGCCTACCACGATCCTCTGACGCAATTGCCCAATCGCCGGCTGCTGCATGCCCGCTTCGATCAGGAGATCGTGCCCGCCGGCCGCAATGCCGCCCAGGTAGCCCTGCTCTATCTCGGACTGGACAATTTCAAGCAAGTCAACGATACGTTGGGCCACAGCCAGGGCGACAGGCTATTGGTTCTCGTCGCGGAAAGGCTGAACCGCTGCGTCCGGGACACCGGCATGCTGGGCCGCAACGGCGGCGATCAGTTCGTCGTGTTGATGGCGAATGTGCGCCGGCCGGATTGCATCGATGCGGTTGCCCGGAGCGTCATCGAGGCTTTTGCCGAGCCCTTCGCGGTCGAGAACAACCTCATCAACGCCACTTTCAGCATCGGCATCAGCGTGTTTCCGAACGACGGCGCCGACTTTGACGCCTTGTTCAAAAAAGCGGATACGGCGATGTTTTACGCGAAGGACAGCGGCCGGAACACCTACTGTTTTTATACCAAACAAATGAACAGCGACGGGATGGAGCAGATGTGGCTGCAAGGCCAGTTAAGCGGCGGGCTGAAAAACCGGGAGCTGCGGCTGCACTATCAGCCGCAGATCGATTTATCCAGGGGATGCATCGCAGGCGTTGAAGCGCTGTTGCGCTGGGAACATCCCGAGCGGGGCATGATTTCGCCCGCCCGGTTCATTCCGCTTGCCGAGCGCAGCGGCTTGATCATCCCTATCGGCGAATGGGTGCTGAACGAAGCGTGCCGCCAGGCCAAGGCATGGTTCGACGAAGGGCATCCTTTGGTCGTGGCGGTCAATCTTTCCGTCTTGCAGTTCAAGCGCGGCAATCTTCTGGAAACCGTCACGCATGCGCTTGAAGACTCGGGTTTGCCGCCCAGTCTGCTCGAACTGGAGCTGACCGAATCCATCCTGCTGCAAGACCAGGAAGCCGCCATAAAAACCATCGCCGAATTGAAGGAGAGGGGAGTCAAGCTGTCGATCGACGATTTCGGCACGGGCTATTCCAGCCTGTCCTACCTGAAACGGCTGGCCGTCGATAAACTCAAGATCGACCAGTCCTTCGTGCGCGATCTGGCGAGCAATCCGGAAGATGCGGCGATCGCCAGGGCGATCATTCTGCTTGGGCATACTTTACAGCTTACCGTCATCGCCGAAGGGGTGGAAACGAAAGCTCAATTGGATTTTCTGAAAAACGAAGGCTGCGACGAAGTGCAAGGGTTTTACTTTAGCCGCCCCGTTCCCGCCGCCGAAGTCGCCGGCTGGTTTGCGCGGGATGTTTCGCCGTTTCCGGGGGATTCGGGCCGTGTTTTGCAGAATGCGCGCTTGGGCGAACCCTGGCGATTGACGGTATAAGGGGGACGATGCCGCGGGTTTCCGGCCCGATCGCCGCGCGTTCAACCGGAAGCGCGCCGTACGGCGGGCAGCGAGGTGCCGTTACGCCGGAATTCAGGCTCCGATATCTTCGTTCCAGAGTGCCGGATGATTCCGGATGAACTGTTTCATCAGGTCGATGCAGCGGGTATTCTGGAGCACGTCGACTTTCACGCCCCGGTTCCGCAGCAACGCTTCTTCGCCCAAAAAAGTGAGATTTTCGCCGACGATGACCTGTGGAATGCGGTAAAGTAAAATCGCGCCGGTGCACATCGCGCAGGGAGACAGCGTCGTGTACAGGACGCTCTGCGTGTACACCGAGGCGGGCAGCCGTCCCGCATTTTCGAGCGCATCCATTTCGCCGTGCAGGATCGCGCTGCCCTGCTGGATCCGGCGGTTGTGGCCCCGGCCGATGATCCTGCCCTGATGGACGAGCACCGAACCGATCGGGATGCCGCCTTCACTCAGGCCGGCTTCCGCCTCGGCAATCGCCGCCAGCATGAACGGATCTGTTGAAGAAGTGGAATTTACAGGCATGGCGGCACCTCAAGCAGTTGGATTTCAGGATGGAATCATTCCTGGCGACTCAAGCCATTTTTCCAGATCGTAACGCTGATGCAGGGCCGGTATCTCCACCTCGGTATTCAGCAGTTTGTTCGCGAAGATCGGAATCACCTCTTTATCGCCGTGCACCAGAAAAGTGACCTTCGGCCGGCCGGCCCGCTTGTGCCAGGCCAGCAGTTCGGCCTGGTCCGCATGCGCGGAGAAGCCGCCGATCGTATGGATCTCGGCATTGACCGGAATCTCTTCGCCGAAGATCCTGACCGACTCGGCGCTGTCCACAATCTGGCGCGCCAGCGTCCCGTACGCGGCGAAACCCACGAAAATGACCGCGTTGTTCCGTCCCCAAAGGTTGTGCTTGAGATGATGCTTGACGCGGCCGCCGGTACACATCCCGGAACCGGCGATGATCACCGCGCCGCCGGCAAAATTGTTGATCGCGATCGAATCGGCGGTTTCCCGGCAGAAACGCAGGCCGGGAAACATGAACGGATCCTGGCCCGAAGCCAGAGTCGCACGGGTTTCCTCGTCGAAACACTCCGGATGGCGCTGATAGATTTGCGTTGCGGAAATGGCCATCGGCGAATCGAGAAACACCGGCAGGTAAGGTGGAAGGCGCCTCTGCTCGATCCCCTCGCGCAGGTAATAGAGCAGCTCCTGCGCGCGTTCGAGCGCGAAGCTGGGAATGATCACATTGCCGCCCCGGCCCAGGGTTTTGCGGATGGCCGCGTAGAATTCTTCCCGTGTCGGTTCCAGCGCTTTATGCAGACGGTCGCCGTAAGTGGTTTCCATCACCACGATATCGGCTGGCGGGGGCGGCGCCGGATCCCGGATAATGGCCCGGCCGCTGTAGCCCAGGTCGCCGGAAAACAGGAGCCTGTGTGGCCGCCCCCCCTGTTCGATATCGAGTACGATCGCGGCGGAACCCAGGATATGCCCGGCGTCGATGAAGGTCGCCTTTATCCCCGGAGCGATCGCAACGGGTTGGTCGTAAGTCGCGGCGCGGCCGAAAAAACCGAAGCAGTTCAATACGTCGACCACATTATAGATCGGCTCGATCGAGGCTTCATGACCGTGCCTGGAAGCTTTCCTGGCCTTATAGTTGGCTTCGTCTTCGAGCAGCTTCGCCGAATCCAGCAATACGATGCGCGCCAGTTCGCAGGTTGCCGCGGTCGCGATGATTTCGCCTTTGAATCCCTGTTTGACCAGCAACGGGATGCGTCCGCAGTGATCCAGGTGGGCGTGCGTCAGCAGCAGGTAATCGATGCCTGCGGGATCGAAGCCGAACGGTTCGGCATTTTCTTCTTCCATTTCGCGGCCGCCCTGGTAGAGCCCGCAATCGATCAGCATTTTCTTGCCGGCGGCTTCCAGCAGATGACAGGAGCCGGTTACATTTTGATCGGCGCCGTGGAATTCGAGTTTCATGAGTCAATCTCCCGGTTTAAGACGTCGGCGCGAACGTTTCGTCGAGAACCTCGCGAACCCGGTTCGGATAATCCGAAATCAGGCCGGTCACGCCCGCCGCGATCAGCTGCCGCATCTGCGCTTTGTCATTGCAGGTCCAGACGTTCACCTGTTTGCCCCGCCTGCGCAGGGCATCGATCGGTTCGCTGTCCAGGCGGCGGATGACGGCATGAAGCCCTAGCGGTTCGGTACCCGGATGAAAGGCATTCGCGCCGATGCGTTCGAGGTAGTCGCCGGGCAAGGCTAGGCGTTCGTTGGTCAGGACCGCGGTCGCTACAGCCGGCGTACGCTGGCGCACCTGCCGCACTTGCTCGTGATCGAACGAAGAAATCAGGACATCGGCCTGCATCGCCAGTGCTTCGATCAGATCGAGCACCGCGTCGGTCAGGCCGGAATACATGCGCGGCAGCATCTTGAGTTCGATGTTGACCTTCAAGCCCAGGTTTCTGGCCAGTTCGAGCGCCTGCCGGAGCGTGGGCACCCTGACCGCGCCGGAGGCGTAATGGGCGAGATCTTCGGGCGGAATGTAGCGGGCGAATTCGTCCGGCGTCAGGCTCTGCAGGAACCCTTGCCGTTTTTCGGGCGCCAGTGCCAGCTCCTGCGTAAACCAGCGGCCCGCATCGAGCTGCCGGATTTCTTCGTAGGCGAAATCGGAGATGAAGTAGCTCGGCTGTCCCGGAAATTGATCCTCGATATCGGTACAGCGGAGCAGATTATCGTCGTGGTGGACGATGAGCTCGCTATCCCGGGAGAGGTGCACGTCCAGCTCGATCATCTCGCAGCCGAAGGTTTGCGCCTTCGCAAACGCCTCCAGGGTGTTTTCGGGCGCAAAAGCGCGCGCGCCGCGATGAGCGATGTTCAGGATACGCGGCCGGGGTTCGGCGCCGTTATCCGCCACGGTCAACGCCCCCCTCAAAGACAGCCCTGCTGCGCCGCCGCCCACAGCAGCGCGCCCGCGAACACCGCCGCCAGCACGTCGTCGAGCATGATGCCGAGGCCGCCCATCATTTTCCGATCGATCCATTTGATCGGCCAGGGTTTGACGATGTCGAAAATCCGGAACAGCACGAAGCCGAGCAGCAAGGCTTTCCAGGAAAAGGGAACCAGCCACATCGTGACCAGGAGGCCGGCGACTTCGTCCCAGACGATTCCGTTGAAGTCATGCTCGCCGAGTTTTGCGGCCGCGATCCCGCAAATCGGGATGCCCGCCAGTATCGCGGCGACGGTCAGCACGCTGTAGACAGGCAGGCCCATTTGCACGAACAGCCAGTACAAAGGAATCGCGGCGGCCGTGCCGAAGGTGCCGGGCGCCTTTCTGGCGAGCCCGGAGCCGAACCCGAAGGCCAGGAACAGCACCGGATCGGTCATGATCTGCTTGGCGGTCAATTGGTTTTGGCCCAGTCCCGTTTTATGAAAAATGTTCATAGCCTTGCGCCTTCAAAAAATATATCGTGTCCGCTTTGTTCAGCCGCAGTCCCGGCTCCGGCCCGATTATACCGATTTTATGACATTCCAAAGGCAATGTTGAAATTTTTTCGGGGCTGACCGTAAAGCACAGTTCGTAATCGTCTCCGGCGGTCAGCGGCAGTCGCCAGTTGCCGGTCGCTTCGATGTAGGCTTGCACTTCCGCCGACAGCGGCAGCGCATCCCAGTCGAGCGTCGCGCCGACGCCGCTTTGCGCGAGGATATGGCCGAGATCGCCGGCAAGGCCGTCCGAAATGTCGATGCAGGCGTTCGCGATGCCGCGCAGCGCCTGGCCTTCGGCGCACCTCGGCTCGGGCTGGTGGAAACGGTTTAAGGCCGCCTCCGGCCGGTCGCAGCGGTAACCCTGGCAGATCTTCAGGCCGAGTCCGGCGTCGCCGAGATGGCCGGTCACGTAGATTGAATCGCCGGGCCTGGCGGTGGAGCGCCTCAAGGCTTGGCCTGCCGGCACCAGGCCCATCGCCTGCACGGTCAGGGTCAACGGTCCCGACGTGGTGTCGCCGCCGATCAGGTCGACCGAGTAGCGGGCGGCCAGGTCCAGGAAGCCTTGCGCGAAATCGGCCAGCCAGGCTTCGTCGACTTTCGGCAGGGTCAGCGCCAGCGTAACGGACAGGGGGCTTGCGCCCATCGCGGCCAGATCGCTGAGATTGACCGCCAGCAGTTTATGCCCCAGCCGTTGCGGATCGGCGCCCGCGAAAAAATGCACGTTTTCGACCATCGTGTCGGCGGTGATCGCGAGCTCGTAGCCTTCGGGAATCGAAAGCAAGGCGCAATCGTCGCCGATGCCGAGACGGGTGCTCGGATTGCCGGCTCGTTGTTCGGTAAAAAAACGCCGTATCAGCGAAAATTCGGAGAGGGGCATGATTTTAGGGCATTCATTCCGGATGGCAAGGGTAGGATGGGTACGACTGCATGGATGCAGGAGCTAGAGCAACGCTGGGAACAGTTGCCGAGAGGCGTCAGCCGAAACCTATCGATCCAAACCCATCTCGACAAATAACCATGCCGTACACCGACTGATGGGTTTCGCTTCGCTCTACCCATCCTACCCCGGTCCCTGGATTTTGGTTCCCGCGCTTTTTTTGCTTTTGACTTCCGCGGCGCGTTTTTTTTGCGCGACTTTGTCGAGAATCCCGTTCACATATTTATGGCTGCCGTCGGCGCCGAAGCACTTGGCCAGATTGATCCCTTCGTTTAGGATGACCCGGTACGGCATGTCCAGGCGGTACTCCAGCTCGTAAACGCCGATCCGCAGGATCGCACGTTCGACCGGATCGATCTTGTCGATCGGCCGGTCGACAAATTCGGCCAGCAGTTGATCGATCGCCTCCAGGTTTTTCGGAACGCCGAACAAGAGCTCGTTGAAATAGCTTTTCTGCGCATCTTTCAGGCGGCCGTCTTCGAGAAACTGGCGCTCGATCTCGCCGAGGTTGTGTCCGCTCATCTGCCATTGATACAAAGCCTGGACAGCGGCTTGGCGGGCATGGGTACGGGCCTGGCTCATCAGTTGTCCAGCCGGTTGAACAGGCTAACCATCTCGATCGCGGACAGGGCCGCTTCGGCGCCTTTGTTGCCGGCCTTCGTGCCGGCGCGTTCGATCGCCTGTTCGATCGTATCGACGGTCAATACCCCGAAGCTGACCGGCACATTGTATTGCAGCGAGACGCCGGCCAGCCCTTTCACGCATTCGCCCGCGACATATTCGAAATGCGGCGTGCCGCCCCGAATGACCGCGCCGATCGCGATGAGCGCATGGTATTTCTGCGAAGCGGCGACGCGCTGCGCGACCAAAGGCAATTCGAACGCGCCGGGTGCCTTGACCAGATGAATGTCCGCCTTGTTCGCGCCGTGGCGAACCAGCGTATCGATCGCGCCGGCCTCCAGTTGCTCGACGATGAAACTGTTGAAACGGGAGGCGATGATGCAAAATTTGCCGCCTTCCGCCGAGAAATTGCCTTCAAACGTGGTAATGCTCATAGAAAATCCGCACAGATAAAGAGAAATGCGCCGGCAGACAGAGGCCGTGCGCGCGTATGCTCGTACGCGAGAATACGCGGGTTCAAAAAGCCCTGCTCGCTCAGGGGAAAGTCGTTGGGCTTTACGCGGGGCTGACGTTTTGGACAGAGAGGTAGCAGCCAATGGCGGATTCGGCGCGCGGAACGCATTGACGAACCCGCCAGGTTTGCGCCGAGCACGCCGAATCCGCCCTACGCGGACGATTCGTCCGACGCGTCCGCGCCGACATGTTCGGACACTTCCAGATCGAAGCCCGACAGGCCGACATATTTTTTCTGGGCGCCCAGCACTTTCAGCTTGTGCACGCCGAGATCGGCCAGTATCCGCGCGCCGGTGCCGGTCATCCGCCAGTCCGGCCCTTCGAATTCGTCTTCGCCGACATGGATGCCGTTATCCTGCAATTGATAGCGGTGGATCAGTTCGACCAGCGACTTGGTATCGTCGCTGCGCCGGATCACCACCAGCACCCCACGGCCCGCTTCGGCGATTTTCTGCATCGCCGCGCGAATCGAGACGCTGCTCGCGTTGCGTTTCGAGGCGAACAGGTCGTCGAGCAGGTTGCGGGCATGCACCCGGACCAGCACCGGTTCGTCGCCGGACACCTGCCCCATCACCAGTGCCAGATGCAGGTTGTTGTCGTTGCGGTCCTGGTACGCGTAAAGCCGGAAATCGCCGAATTCGCTCGGAAGCAGGCATTCGCTGATCCGTTCGAGCGTATTTTCGTGCTGAATCCGGTAGTGGATCAGGTCGGAGATCGTGCCGATCTTCAAATTATGCTCCGCGGCGAAGCGTTCGAGATCGGGACGCCGGGCCATCGTGCCGTCGTCGTTCAGGATCTCGACGATCACCGCGGCCGGCTCGACGCCGGCCAGGCGCGCCAGATCGCAGCCGGCTTCGGTGTGGCCGGCCCGGTTCAGCACGCCGCCCGATTTCGCCATCAGTGGAAAGATGTGGCCGGGTTGGATCAAATCTTCCGGCTTGGCGTCCGGCGCGACCGCGCACTGCACGGTACGGGCCCGGTCGGCGGCCGAAATGCCGGTCGTAACGCCGGTCGCCGCCTCGATCGAGACGGTGAAATTGGTCGAATGCGCGGTTTTGTTCTCGTTGGTCATCAGTGGCAGGCGCAGCTTCTGGCAGCGTTCGCCGGTCAGCGTCAGGCAGATCAGGCCGCGGCCGTAGCGCGCCATGAAATTGATGTCCTCGGGGCGCGTAAATGCGGCCGCCATTACTAGGTCGCCTTCGTTCTCGCGGTCCTCGTTATCCATGATGATGACCATCTTGCCCTGGCGCAAATCTTCGATGATTTCTTCGATCGTGTTCATAGCTTTTGATTTCGGTCAGCCTAAAAATCCGCTGCGCTGCAGAAGGTCGAGCGTGACCTTTTCTTCGGGCTGGGCGCTCTGGCCAAGCATCAGCCGCTCCAGATAGCGGGTCAGCAAGTCCACTTCGAGGTTGACGACGGTGCCGGGAGCCGCAAAGCCCAGCGTGGTTTCCTTCAGCGTGTGCGGCACGATGTTCACGCCGAAAACGCTGCCTTCGACTTCGTTGACGGTCAGGCTGATCCCGTCCAGGCAGACCGAACCTTTCTCGGCGATGTATCTGGCCAGAGGGTCCGGCGCCTTGAATTTGAAGCGCACCGAGCGCGCATCCGGTTTTTTGTCGATCACGGTCGCGAGGCCGTCGACATGGCCGCTGACGATATGGCCGCCGAGACGGGTCGATGGAGTCAGCGCCAGTTCCAGGTTGACCGGCGTGCCGACCGTGGCGCTTTTCAGGCTGGTACGGGACAGGGTTTCGTTCGAAACGTCGGCGGAAAACGAATGCGGCCCCAGCGCGATCGCGGTCAGGCAGACCCCGTTCACCGCGATGCTGTCGCCGAGCGCGGCGTCTTGCAGCGAAAGCTTGCCGGTGTCGATCGTGAGCCTGCAGTCGCCGGCCTGTTGCTCGATCGCGGTGATTTTTCCGACTGCCAGAATGATGCCTGTGAACATGAAGTAAGCGAATATATTTAAAAACTGTAGGGTACGCTGTGCGTACCTCTTCTAAGTGGGAAGTCGGCCGGCAACTCTGGCAAAGGTACGCACCGCGTACCCTACATCTTGTAAGTCAATCTCAGGTCCGGGCCGATCTGCCGGGCATCGGCCAGCTTCAATAATTTTTTGTCGGCCATCGTTCTTATGCCGGGCAGCGTGAATAGGCCGCGTCCCCGGTCGCCCAATACGCAAGGTGCCATATAGACAATCCATTCGTCGGCCAGGTTCTCGGCCAGCAAGGCGCCGTTCAATACCGGTCCCGCTTCGACCAGCAATTCGTTGACTTGCTGGTCGGCCATAAAAGTCATTACGACGTTCAGATCGATGCGGCCGTTTTTTTCGACGATTCGGTGAATTTCGAAACCGGCTTTCTGCAAGTCCGCCATTCTGCGCCGATCGCCGCTGGCTGTCAAAATCAGGCTGCGCCCCGGCAATTTCGCCAACTGCATGTGGGGCGGCATCCTGAGGTGCGTATCCAGCACGATCCTGACCGGCTGCAGCACGTCGTCCCCGATCCGGGCGGTCAGCGCCGGATCGTCGGCCAGCACGGTGCCGATGCCGGTCAGGATCGCCGAACTTTGCGCCCGGAGCCGGTGCACGTCCTGCCGGGCTTCGCGGGAAGTGATCCATCGGCTTTCGCCGGATTCCAGCGCCGTCCGTCCGTCCAGGCTCATCGCGAGCTTGCTGCGCACGAAAGGCCGCCCCGTGGTCATCCGTTGGATGAAGCCGGGGTTCAATCGGCGCGCATCTTCTTCCAGCACGCCGCAGACGGCTTCGATGCCGGCCTCCCGGAGCTTGGCCAGACCCCTGCCGGCGACCAGAGGGTTGGGGTCCGGCATCGCCGCCACGACCCGGCGGATGCCGGCCTCGATCAACGCGTCGGCGCAAGGCGGCGTTTTGCCGTGATGGCTGCACGGTTCTAGCGTCACATAGGCAGTAGCACCGCTCGCGTTATCCGCGCTTTTGAGTGCCGCAATTTCGGCATGATCGCCGCCGGCCCTGACGTGCCAGCCTTCGCCGATCACTTCGTCATCGCGGACCAGTACGCAGCCGACCCGCGGGTTCGGATGGGTCGTGTATAAGCCGTTCCGGGCCAGCCGCAAGGCGCTGGCCATGTAATGAAAATCCCGGCTGTCTGCGGAATCCATCTATTTTTCTTGCAGATGCTTGATCATGTCGGTGAATTCGCTGACATCCTGAAAGCTCCGGTAAACCGAGGCGAAGCGGACATAGGCGACATGATCGAGATGACTCAATTCATGCATCACTTTTTCGCCGAGCTGCTGGGCGGTAATTTCCCGGTCGCCGGAGCTCATCAAGGCTTTCTTGATCCGGTTCAGCGCCATTTCGATATCATCGCCGCTGACCGGCCGTTTTTCGAGCGCCTTCAACATCCCGGAGCGCAGTTTCTTTTCGTCGAACGGCTGGCGGCTGCCGTCGCGCTTGACCACGCGCGGCAAGCTCAATTCGGCGGCTTCGAAAGTCGTGAACCGTTCCTTGCAGGCCGTGCATTCGCGGCGTCGGCGGACCTGGTCGCCTTCATTCGTCAATCGGGAATCCAGAACGCGCGTATCCTGGGCGGCGCAAAACGGACATCGCATGGCTGATCTTTAATAATGCCGATAATCCGGCGAATCGTTTCAAAATTTCTCATTATATAATACTATCGGTCCATTCGCATTGAATCTTAAACGGTTTGCCCGAATCACGGAAACGCCTGGCCGAAAGCGTCAGGGTTCTCCGCAGGTTTTTCCACAGCCGGCAACATTGTCCGGTCTGGCCGACGGGTCGTAAGGCGAGCATTATTTTTTTATCGAAGCATCCCGGCAATGCCGTTTGATATCCTATATCCCATTGATATTAAGTTATAAATTTCTAAATCTGCAGTGACCTGTTCGCCTCGCCAGCCAGGCTGCCGATTTCATCGCAGGAAGCGCTCCGGATAGTTGTCGGCAGTTTACCCACAGAGTTATCCACAGGATAGGTGGATGGCCCGTATCGCAGGCCGTAACCGAGTTTTTTTGCCGAACCGCCAAAAATCTCGCCCGGCAACAACAGGCTGTGCCGTAAGATTTGCCGGCCTGAAGAAGCCAGGCGGGTTAATGATTCGGTTTTTGTAGAAATGTCAATAAAAAATTTATATAATGGCCTGTTACATCGACTCATTTGCAATTCTCATAAGATCTGACGCAGGCGAATTTCGCAACGTTTGGACTGTCTTGAGCTAATCGACCCTAAGTGACTATGGATCATAACGACTTTACGCTTGGAATTTCCGGCTTTACTTATCCTGATTTGTACGACGCCCGGCGCCTGAACGATCTGCTCGAAGCGTTCGATGCCTCGGTGAAACGCCATGACCCCGAATTGTTCGAGAAATTTGCCGCTTACCGCCAATGTCAGGGCGAAGGGATGGCGGTCGAGGCGGTATCGAATCTGCTGGTCAAGATGGGGCCTTATGTCGGGCGTTTCGTCGCGAAACTGTTCGGCGTCGAGGAAGCGCATCAGGCCCAGGCGGCAAAGATTCGGGAAGAGTTCGATACCATCTTCACTTACAAGAACGAAGTCGTCGCGAAATTGAATCTGGTCTTCAAGAATCAGGCAATTTCCGAGTGGGACGTCGGCGGGATCAAAAGCCGCTTCGAGTTATTGATTCAGGCCGCGTTTCCGGAAGCGGTCAACGACAGCGATGCCGAGCGCCGGGTTGCGCGCGCGGGCGGACTGATCGGGCAGTTGTCCTCGCATTACAAAGCGGTTGCGAAAGGCAAGGACGGCATTTACCCGAATGCGGACGCGGCCGCCGAAAAACTGCGCGCGCAGCTTGCCGCGCATCCCGAAGCGGCAAAGGCGTTCGCCGAAATCATCGCGGCAGCCGATGCGGCGAGCTTTGTCGATGGGCTGATGGACTTGGCCCAGCGTTGGGCTTTCATTGCCCAGCACGATCCCCAGATCGCCGAGCACTGGCTCAGTTTCAAATTTCCCGAAAAACGCGATTTCGAAAATCTGGTCGAGCACGATGTCGTCGCCAAGGGCGAATTTTCGGTCTGGATGGGCGAACTGGCGCACCGCCGCCGCCGCGACGGTTTCAAGCTGACCGATCCGCGCTACAACGAGCGGCAAACCCTGTCCGAAGTCGATCACTGCATCTATTGCCATGACCGGGATACCGATTCCTGCTCGAAAGGCATGCGCAACAAGAAAACCAATACTTACAAGGTCGACCCTTTGGGCGTCACCACGACCGGCTGCCCGCTCGAAGAGAAGATTTCGGAGATGCACCTGGTCAAGCGCGGCGGCGACAATATCGGCGCGCTGGCGATCATCATCGTCGACAATCCGATGTGCCCCGGCACCGGCCACCGGATCTGCAACGACTGCATGAAGGGCTGCATCTACCAGAAAACCGATCCGGTCAATATTCCGCAGATCGAAACGAACGTGTTGACCGACGTGTTGTTCATGCCGTACGGTTTCGAGATTTACAGCCTGCTGACGCGCTGGAATCCTTTGAACGTCAAGCGTCCGGTAATGCAGCCTTACAACGGCAAGAACGTGCTGGTCGTCGGCCTCGGCCCTGCCGGCTACACGATGAGCCATTACCTGTTGAACGAAGGCTTCGGCGTGGCCGGCATCGACGGCCTGAAGCTGGAGCCTTTGCCTGCCGCGTTGACCGGCGATGGCGACACAGTGCCTCCGCCGATTGCGGATTTCCGCGAACTGTATGAAGACCTGGACAAGCGGATTCTGGCCGGTTTCGGCGGCGTCGCCGAATACGGGATTACCGTGCGCTGGGACAAGAACTTTTTGAAGGTGATCTACCTGACGCTGCTGCGCCGGAACGCGTTCCGCGCTTACGGCGGGATCCGCTTCGGCGGCACG
Organism: Methylomicrobium album BG8; assembly: GCF_000214275.2. Taxonomy (NCBI): domain Bacteria; kingdom Pseudomonadati; phylum Pseudomonadota; class Gammaproteobacteria; order Methylococcales; family Methylococcaceae; genus Methylomicrobium; species Methylomicrobium album. The sequence goes on from NZ_CM001475.1 coordinate 270,226, forward strand.
ATCACGATCGAAGACGCCTGGCGGATGGGCTTCGACCACATCTGCATCGCGTCCGGCGCCGGCAAGCCGACGATCATTGATCTGAAGAACAACCTGCTGCGCGGCATCCGCAAGGCGTCTGATTTCCTGATGGCGCTGCAGCTGACCGGCGCGGCGAAGTCGTCTTCACTGGCGAACCTGCAGGTACGCCTGCCGGCCGGCGTGATCGGCGGCGGCCTGACCGCGATCGATACCGCGACCGAACTGATGGCTTATTATCCGGTGCAGGTCGAAAAACTGCTCGGCCGCTACGAAACGCTGGCGTCGGTCTACGGCGAAGAAGCGGTGCGGAAGCGCTACGATCAGGAAGAAACAATCATCCTGGACGAATTCCTGGGGCACGGCCGGGCGATCCGCACCGAACGCGAGCGCGCCGCCACGGCCGGCGAAGCGCCGAACTTCCAGCCGCTGGTCGAGGGCTGGGGCGGCGTGACGCTGTTCTACCGTAAAGGCATGAAGGATGCGCCGGCCTACCGGCAAAACCACGAGGAAATTTCCGAAGCGCTCGAAGAAGGCATTGCGCTTGCCGAAGGCATGAGTCCGGTCAGCGCGATTCCTGACCCGTACGGTCATTTGCAAGCCGTCGAATTCGAAAAACTGGAGTTCGAAGAAGGCCGCTGGGTCAGCAAGAAGCAAAGGGTGACCGTGCCGTTGCGCAACCTGTACATCGCGGCCGGCACTTCGCCGAACACGATTTACCAGAGCGAGTACCCGGATACCTTCGTGATGGATAAATGGTTCTTCCAGCGCTACCAGCCGGAATGGCACGGCGGCAACCTGGAACTGGTGGCGATGCACGACGAGGCCGCGCCGAAACTCGGCAAGCCCGCGCCGCTGACTTCCTATCAAAAGGACGGCAGGTTCATCAGTTTCTACGGGGACAACCACCCGGTCTATGCCGGCAACGTAGTCAAGGCGATGGCGAGCGCGAAAAACGGCTATCCGCACATTGCGAAACTATTCGAAAAAGAACTGGCGGAACTCGATCCGTCCCAGCAAGCCGAACGCAACGCCGGCCTGAAACAGTTCTTCGCGTCGCTGGACGAAGCCTTTAGCGCGACCATCGTGGCGATCAACCGGCTGACGCCGACGATCATCGAAGTGGTCGTGAAGGCGCCGATGGCGGCGGCCAAATTCGAGCCGGGCCAGTTCTACCGTCTGCAGAATTTCGAAGCCCATGCGCCGGTCAAGGAAGGCACCGTGCTGGCGTCCGAAGGTCTGGCGTTGACCGGAGCGGAAGTCGACAAGGAAAAAGGCACGATTTCGCTGATCGCGCTGGAAATGGGCTCGTCTTCGCGCTTGTGCGCGACCTGGAAGGTCGGCGATCCGTTGATCCTGATGGGCGTAACCGGCACGCCGACCGAAATCCCGACCGGCCAGACCGTGCTCTTGATCGGCGGCGGCCTCGGCAATGCGGTCTTGTTCTCGATCGGCAAGGCATTGCGCAACGCCGGCAACAAGGTGATCTATTTCGCCGGCTACAAGTATCGCCGGGACATTTTCAAGGTCGAAGACATCGAGGCGGCATCCGACGTAATCATCTGGTCGATCGACAATACGCCGGGCGCCGAAGCGTTCCCGCCGACGCGGCCGCAGGACAAGACCTTCGTCGGCAATATTCTGGAGTGCATGGTTGCCTATGCGAAGGGCGAACTCGGCGAGCAGCCTATTCCGCTTGCCGATGTGGACCACCTGATCGTGATCGGTTCGGACCGGATGATGGCCGCGGTGAAGGATGCCCGCTTCAATGTGCTGAAGCCGTACCTGAACAAGGTCCAGCATGCCATCGGTTCGATCAACTCGCCGATGCAGTGCATGATGAAAGGCATCTGCGCGCAATGCCTGTGCAAGCACGTCGATGCGGAATCCGGCAAGGAATATTTCGTGTATTCCTGCTACAACCAGGATCAGGATCTGGACAAGGTCGACTTCCCGCATCTGAACGCGCGCCTGCGTCAAAATACGGTGCAGGAAAAGCTGTCGAATCTGTGGCTGGATTATCTGCTCGAAAAGCGGTAAATCCGCTCTCCGTAAAGCGGGGCTGTCGGAAGGGCGATGCGGTTCAAGCCCTTCCTCCGGCTCCGCTTTGCGTCGGCTTGAAAGATTGAGGGCCGACAGAGAACTTTTGAAGGTTTTTCCGGTCCTTAGAAAGGAAATCGACTGTTTATCGGTAAGATAGAGGGTGGGTTTCTCCCGGCGTCCATTCTGAGGGATTCTTGACCCCACTAACATCGTAGATCAGCGGGGATGCGCGGTGGAAAACGGCTGATTTTTTCGATACGAAATACTTCGGAACGGCTTGAAATTCGAGAAAGCCGCCGCCATTATTTCAAGACCCTTGGGTTTGGCTGTTTGAAACGGATAGCGTTTCGATGCCGGACCGGACACCGAATGCGTTATTCAATTTGTTTCCGATCTTTCCGCAAAACCGCCGGGAAGCATCCTTGTTTTTGAAGAGTGTAACTATGGCAAGAACTTCTGTAAAGTTGGCGAGCAAAGCCGATGAACCCTTGACTCATATGGATCATGAGGACGACATTTTCGACGATGCCGAATTTGGAGCGCTCGATTCGAGCGAAGGCGATACCATCAAACGCGATGCTCGCCGGAAAATTGAAATTTACTGGGAAAAAAAGCGGCTCAGAGAGCAGTTCGACGATCTGGACGAGGCTGAATTAGGGTTTTGAGCCTTCATTCTTTCCGGGGCGTCAATCGCCCCGACTCCCGGCCCGCTTCCGTCGGCTTCTCATTTCTCCAATAGCGGATCCAGTTGTTTCGACTGGTCCAGCGCATACAGCTCGTCAAAGCCACCGATATGGCGGTCTCCGATAAAAATCTGCGGAACGGTGCGGCGTTTCGATTTGATCATCATTTCTTCGCGCAGGCCGGGTTCCGCATCGACATTGATTTCGGTATAGCTGATGCCTTTTCTGTCCAGCAAACGTTTTGCCATGATGCAGTAAGGGCAGATTTTGGTCGTGTAGATGATGATATTCGGCATAAATTCGGTTCGGGAGCGGGTATCGGCCCGACAAATCAGACGGTCTCTTTCGGCCCTTGCGCGTCTGCGGGGTCGCCTTCATAAGGCGTCGCGTAGCTGCAATCCTTCTGCGGGCAGACTTTTTCCACGCCGCGCCGCTTCGTTTCCTTGACGGTCAGCACCGGCCAGTTGCATTCCGGACAGCTTTCCTTCAGCGGTGCATTCCAGAGCGCATAGTCGCATTTCGGATATTCCGAGCAGGAATAAAAAATCTTGTTGCTGCGCGACTTGCGCTTCAGGATGCTGCCTTTTTTACACTTCGGACATTCGACGCCGGTATCGAGCGGTTTTTCCAAGGGTTCGATATGTTTGCACTTCGGGTAGGCGCTGCAGCCGATGAATTTGCCGTAGCGCCCCGATTTCAGCACCAGTGGCGAAGCGCATTTCGGGCAGGTCCGTCCATCGACAACTTCAGGCTCCGCGGCTTCGTTTTGATCCTCGTTCAGATTGCGGGTATAGGAGCAGCCCGGATAATTGGTGCAACCGATGAAGCGGCCGTTGCGGCCGAGGCGAATCGACAACGGGCTGCCGCATTCGGGGCAGCTTTCGTCGAGCGCTTCCTGGGTCACGTCCTTGCGCTGCACGTTTTCGTCTTTTTCCTGGATCAGCGTGTTGAACGGGTTCCAGAACTCGCCCATCAGCGGAATCCAGTCCTTTTCGCCGCGCGACACCGCATCGAGATCGTCTTCGAGCTTTGCGGTGAAGTCGTAATCGACATACTTGGTGAAATGCTCGGTCAGAAACTTGTTCACGATCCGGCCGACATCGGTCGGATGGAAGCGTTTGTTTTCGAGCGTCGCGTAGTCACGGTTCTGCAGGGTCGAAATGATCGAGGCATAGGTCGACGGCCGGCCGATCCCATGCTCTTCGAGCGCCTTGACCAGGCTCGCTTCGCTGTAGCGCGGCGGCGGTTCGGTGAAATGCTGCGCATTGACGATGTCGTTCAGCGGCACCGGTCTGCCTTCCGCAAGCGGCGGCAGAAAACTTTCCTTGTCGTCGCTGTCGCCGGCGTCGTCCCTGCCTTCCAGATAAACCGCCATGAAGCCCGGAGAGGCGATCGTCGAACCGGTCGCCCTGAATACATGCTCATTGCGTTCGCCGCAGGTCAGATCGACCGCGATCATGTTGATCGTGGCCTGAGCCATCTGGCAGGCAATCGTGCGTTTCCAGATCAGGTCATAAAGCTTGAACTGCTCGTCGCTGAGATGCTTTTTGAGCTGAGCCGGTTGATAGCGGGGGTAAGTCGGCCGAATCGCTTCATGCGCCTCCTGGGCGTTTTTCGATTTGGTCTTGAATATCCGCGGTTCTTTCGGCACGTTTTCGGGGCCGTAGTTTTCCGCGATCATCTCGCGCATTTCGGCGACCGCCTCGACCGATAAATTGACCGAGTCGGTCCGCATGTAGGTGATCAGCCCGGCGGTTTCGCCGCCGATGTCGATGCCTTCGTACAGCTGCTGGGCGACCATCATCGTGCGTTTGGTGGTAAAGCCGAGCTTGCGCGCGGCTTCCTGCTGCAGGGTCGAGGTCGTGAAGGGGGGCGCCGGGTTGCGCTTCTGCTGCTTCTTTTCGAGTTTGGAAACGATCAGGCGGCCGTCCGCGGCCTCCAGCAAGGCTTGCCGGGCCCGGTCGGCGGTTTGCCGGTCGGTCATGCTGAACTGATTCAGTTTCTCGCCGGCCAGATGAGTCAGCTTGGCCTTGAAGTTCTGCTCGTCCGCCGTCAGCAGCGCATCGATGGTCCAATATTCACGGCTCTTGAACGCTTCGATTTCCATCTCGCGTTCGACGATCATCCTGAGCGCGGGACTCTGCACACGGCCGGCGGACAGGCCGCGGCGGATCTTTTTCCAGAGCAGCGGCGACAGCTTGAAGCCGACCAGGTAATCGAGCGCCCGCCGCGCCTGTTGCGCATTGATCAGGTTCGTTGCCAGTTCGGACGGATGCGCGATCGCTTCGGTAACTGCCTTTTTAGTGATTTCGTGAAAGACGACCCGGTGCACTGCCTTGTTTTTCAAAGCTTTTCTTTCCTTCAGCAACTCATAGAGATGCCAGGAGATCGCTTCGCCCTCGCGGTCGGGGTCGGTCGCGAGATACAAGGCGTCGGCGTCTTTGAGCGCCTTGCCGATAGCCTGCACGTGGCGCAAATTGCGTTCGATCACCTCGTATTTCATCGCGAAATGATGATCGGGATCAACCGCGCCTTCCTTCGGGATCAAATCACGGACATGTCCATAGGACGCCAGCACCTGAAAATCCTTGCCGAGGTATTTTTCAATGGTTTTGGCCTTGGCGGGAGATTCGACGATAACAAGATTTTTGCTCATTTATCCTTAAATAAAGTCAAGGCCCAAGTACGGGCGATCGGATGAATCGGTGAAGTCTTCGAACCTCGAATCGCGTACCCGAGCCTCAAACATCAATGCAAATAGGTTGGAATCAGATCGTAAACGAAATCTTCCATTCGGGAAAAGGCGATTTCCTGATCAGGTTGGCTCAACAGCACCATCAGCACGATCCATTTGAGTTTTTCGACCGAAATTTCCTCGTTTTCGAGCGCCATCGCCCGATCGATCACAATTTCGCGATTGGCGGAGCTCAAGATGCCTTTCTGCTCCAGGAACAGGATCAGATCGAGGCAATCGGTGCTCAGCTTGGCTTTTTCCTCGGCGCAAAAAATGCGGAACGCCGGGGCGACGGTCGGTGAAATCGCACCTTGCAAACTCAACGATTCCAGCCAGTCGAACGCCTTGCTGACTTCGATCTGTTCGAAGCCGGCTTCCAGCAACTCGGTTCTGATCACATCGCTGTCGGGAAGAATTTCGGTTTCGCCTTCCATATAGTTTTCGAAGAGATACATCAGAACATCAAAAATATTTTCTTTCATAGCGCCCGCCAGAGATTATTTAATTCGGGTATAACGGCCACCCGCGACAGCTGAAACGTAACCATTCAGCTCCAGGATTAGCAGCATTGAGGCGATCGTTTCGACCGATTTGCCGGTTTTCTCGACCAGATCGTCGATGGATGTGGGGTCATACATGACAAGATTCAATAATGTTTGCTGCTCCAGGTCAAGCATTGATTGCTCCTGCGTCGCGATGTAATTCATATCTTCTTGATAATATTGACCTAATTCCTCGACAATATCTCGCACCGTTTCGACAAGTTTGGCGCCTTCCCGAATCAGCGCATTGCAGCCGCGCGCCAGGGGATTGTGAATCGAGCCGGGAATCGCGAAGACCTCGCGGTTTTGCTCCAGCGCCAGGCGCGCCGTGATCAGCGAGCCGCTTTCTCTGGCCGCCTCGACGACCAGAAGGCCCCGACATAAACCGCTGATGATCCGGTTGCGGCGCGGGAAATGATGCGCCTTGGCAGGAGTGCCGGGCGGCAGTTCAGTTATGATGGCGCCCTGCCCGACGATGCGCATGGCCAGGTTTTTGTTTGCGGCGGGATAGATGCGGTCCGGACCGGTGCCGACCACGGCCACGGTCAACCCTTGCCCTTCCAGAGCGCCTTCATGGCCGGCCGCATCGATTCCCAGGGCCAGGCCGCTGACAATCACGAAGCCGTGTGCGCTAAGCACTTTGGCGAACTGGAAGGCGGTTTCCCGTCCCAGTGCGGAGGGATTGCGGCTGCCTACGATCGCGATTTGCGGCCGAGCCAGGAGAGCCGGATCCCCGCGCACGAACAGCACCGGCGGCGGATCGGCGATTTGCTTCAATAACTCGGGATAAAGAAGGTCGTCGAACGTGACGATGTGTTGATCCGCTCCGCTCGACCAAGCCAGATCGGCTTCAATCAACCGCCAGTCGGGATGCTTGATCGCCTGAATAGCGGCGGGCTTCAGACCCAGGGAGGCCAGCGCGGAGGAAGACTCGGAAAACAGCTGCGCCGGTGAGTGCGTTTCCAACAGTTCGAGAAAAGTTCTGCTGCCGACTCCCGGCACGCGCAGCAGTGCAAGCCAATAAGAAAGATCGCAAGAGGGGGTTGACGTAACGTTACTCCGGAGTTTGAACCTTGTCGAGAACATGAATGTTTCGCTGCGCCTGCATCACCAGTGCATAACTGACCCGATTGAACGGCCTGAACACCATCAGCTTGCCGGCGTATTCGTCGGGCATTTGCACGGTATCGTTCTTGACCGGGCTGTAAGGGTCCGACGCGACTTTGCCGCGCTGGTAAATGTCCAGTTCGTGGCCGGTTTTTAGGCCGTCGGAAATGCCCTTGTCGATCACCACGACATTATACCGGCCGATTTGCGTCACGCCGTCGAGTACGCCGATAATGCTGCCTTTGATGCTTTCTTCGGGCGGCACCGGAAAATAATTCAGCATGACCTCTTCTTCGCCGATGGGAAGAACCCGGTCGCCGGCACGGATTTCACCTTTAGCCTGCGTAATCGTCAGGGTCGCGGGGTCTCCGGGCTCCTGCAGGGTCAGGTCGGCGATGTACTTGGCTTCGTGCCCCAACACTTCCTGGGTGGTTGGATTTCTCAAGATATCGCCTTCGCGGTAGACGGCATATGTCAGACTGTCCGGCCGTTCGATCGCACGAACATACACCTTGTCGCCATTACCTGCAATCAGATGCTCTCCGGCAATGTCCACTATATAAGGCGCCTGGTTCAATTCGTTTTCACCGAGCACGCGCGGCAGGGACAGGAACTTCTGAATCGCTCCGGCCGGAATCAATTGTACGGCCTTGGCGGTTGCCGACTCGCGTATGCAGGGTTGCAGCTTGCCTTCGGGGGACAGCGCAAAACTGGTGCGTCCGTTTTGGATGTCCGCTTCGTTGAGGACGCAAGGTCCGGAGGAAGGAGAAACGGCGGCCGTTTCGGTCGGAGAGAAACTCAGCCGGGGCTGACCGTTCACCATCGAAAAATAGACCGTGTCGCCGGGATAGATCAGATGCGGATTTTTGATCTGACTATTATAACTCCACAGAAGAGGCCATTGCCCCGGATTCTTTAAAAACTTTCCGGAGATGTCCCAGAGCGTATCGCCCTCTACGACCGTATAGCGGTCGGGATGGGAGGGATTCAATCTGATTTCTTCGGCCAGCACCGCAGAGCAACACACCAAGGGAACTATAAAGCTGAGAATCGTTCGAAAAGCCATAAAAAACCTGCCGAGTGTTTTTAAACTGTCTGATTTTAAAGTTTAGATGAATTCAGATAGAATTCCAGTATTGATAACAGTTACCAAGTGTGGAGAGTTCGTTGAGTATTTTAACCATTCTGGAATTTCCGGATGAAAGGTTGCGCAAAAAAGCCGAAAAAGTCCAGGCGATCGATGATTCGATTCGGAAACTGGTCGACGATATGTTCGAGACGATGTACGAATCGCGCGGCGTGGGGCTGGCAGCGACGCAGGTGAATGTGCAGCGGCGGGTGATCGTGATCGATGTCAGCGAAGAAAAAAATGTGCCGCTTTGCCTGATCAACCCGGAGATCGTCGCGAAAGACGGCGTCGAGGAATCCGAAGAAGGCTGCCTGTCCGTGCCCGGCTTTTTCGAGAAGGTCCAGCGGGCCGAGCATGTCCGGGTCAAGGCGCTGAATCGCGACGGCCAGCCGTTCGAACTTGAAGCGAGAGACTTGCTGGCGGTCTGTATTCAGCATGAAATAGACCATCTGGACGGCAAATTATTCGTCGATTATCTGTCCCCGCTGAAACGCCAGCGTATCAAAAAGAAACTCGAAAAAATACATAAAATGGAAGCCGGCAAAGCATGAGGATCATTTTTGCCGGTACCCCCGAATTCGCGGTGCCGACCCTGAACATGCTGCTGGCTTCCGGACACGAGGTCTGCGCCGTTTATACCCAACCCGACCGTCCCGCCGGACGCGGGCGCAAGCTGCAACCGAGCCCCGTCAAAGAAACCGCCCTGGCCGCCGGCATTCCGGTGCTGCAGCCCGATTCGCTCAAATCGGCCGAAGCGATTGCTTTGCTTGCCGCGTTCGAACCCGATCTGATGGTCGTCGTCGCCTATGGCATGATTTTGCCGCAGGCGGTACTCGATGTGCCGAGATACGGCTGCCTGAATGTGCATGCCTCTCTGCTGCCGCGCTGGCGCGGCGCCGCACCGATCCAGCGCGCGCTGATGGCCGGGGATGCCGAAACCGGCGTCACGATCATGCGCATCGCCTTGAAGCTGGATGCCGGCGACATGCTGCACAAGGAAGCTATCGCGATCGGTGCGGAAGATACGGCTGGCGATCTGCACGACAAGCTGGCCGCCTTGGGGCCGATCGGCCTCGAAAAAGTCTTGCGCCAGGTCGAGGCCGGGACGGTGCGGGCCGAGCCGCAAAACGAAGCCCAGGTCACTTATGCCGCCAAGCTCGAAAAGAGCGAAGCCGAGCTCGACTGGACGAAACCGGCGGACGAACTGGACCGGCGAGTGCGCGGACTGAACCCCTGGCCGGTCGCTCAAACCCTCTACCGGGAGGAAGCGCTGCGCATATGGCGCGCGCAGCCGCTCCTCGAACAGACGGGGACGGAACCCGGACAGGTGAAATGTACGCACAAGCATCTGGACGTGGCGACCGGCAGCGGCTGGCTCAGGCTGCTCGAAGTGCAGTTGCCCGGGGGCAAACGGATGCCGGCGCAGGCGTTTCTGAATGCGCATGACGTACATGGCCTGAAGCTGGGTTGATCCGCCGTGAACTTACGATTGCTTGCAGCCAAAGTGCTGACCCGGGTCGTGGTGGACGGCCAATCCCTGACCGTGGCGCTGGAGCAGGTTCTGCAAACCGTCGAGTCCCCGCAGGATCGGGCCCTGGTGCAGGCCTTGTGCTACGGCGTCTGCCGGCAGTACCACCGGCTCGACTTCATTCTGTCCCAACTTCTCGACAGGCCGCTGAAGGATATTCACATCCGGCTGTTGATTCTCGTGGGGCTTTACCAGCTCGGCTTCATGCGGATCAAAACGCATGCGGCGGTTTCCGAAACGGTGAATGCGGCAGGACGCAAACCCTGGGCGAAAGGCTTGATCAACGCGCTGTTGCGGCGTTATCTCCGGGAACGGGAACCGTTCGAAAAAGCGGCCGACGAGAATGCTTCGGCAAGCTGTAGCCATCCCGAATGGCTGATCGCGAAAATCCGCCAGGATTGGCCAGATGAAGCCGATCGCTGCCTGCGGGAAAACAACCAGCCGCCGCCTTTCGCATTGCGCGTCAATTTGGCCCGGATTTCCAGGGAAGCCTATCGTGAATTATTGAACGCGCAAGGCCTCGCCGCCGAGCTGCCCGGTTTTTGCGCTTCCGCGCTGATCCTCGACCAGCCGGTGCCGGTCGAGAGGCTGCCGGGGTTTGCCGAAGGCCTGGTTTCGGTTCAGGATACCGCCGCCCAACTGGCCGCCGGCCTGCTCGACGTACAACCGGGGCAGCGGGTGCTCGACCTGTGCGCGGCGCCGGGCGGGAAAACCGCGCACATTCTCGAGATGCAGCCGCAACTGAAAGAAATGGTTGCGATCGATGTCGACGCAAACCGGCTGCGCCGCGTGGAGGACAATTTACGGCGCCTCAGGCTGGAGGCCAAGACGGTAGCCGGCGATGCTTCGCATCCGGAAGACTGGTGGGACGGGCGGCAGTTCGACCGGATTCTGGTCGATGCGCCGTGTTCGGCGCTCGGCGTGATTCGCCGCCATCCCGACATCAAACTGCTGCGCCGCGCCGGTGATATCGAACCGCTTGCCGCGCTGCAACGCGCGATCCTGGACGCGGCCTGGAGCCTGCTGGCGCCGGGGGGATGCCTGCTGTACGCCACCTGCTCGGTGTTGAAGGAAGAGAACGAGCGTCGAATTGTAGACTTTCTGGCCGGCCATCCCGACGCGATCGAATGGCCGATCACGGCGGAATGGGGTGCCGCGCGCGCGGCAGGGCGGCAGATTCTGCCCGGCGACCTGGCGATGGACGGTTTTTATTATGCCCGCCTCCGCAAAGCGTAAGGCGGCGGTCTGTCTGCTGATTTTGGGCTGGCTGATACCTTTGCCCGCGTCGGCGGGCGCTTATTCTGCGCTTGTCGAATACGCCGAGCTGGGCTTACAGGGAGAAGAATATTTATTATCCGCCGAGATTCGCTACCGGCTCAGCCCGAAAGCGATCGACGCCCTCAAAAACGGCGTGCCGCTGTTCTGGGCGGTCAATATCCGGGTAAAGCGCCAGCGCGACTTCTGGCCGGACGAAACGATCGTGGAAAAAAGTCTGCGCTTCAGAATTCAATATCAGGCCCTGCTCAACGTCTACCGGGTCCGTAACGAAGACAGCGGCGAAGGCGGCAGTTTTTCATCGCTGGCCTCGGCGCTGGATGCGCTGTCGACGATTCGATACGTGCCGGTTGCGGCCAAATCGGAGTTGGCCGCCGGCGAGCGTTATACGGCGGGCCTGCGGGTCGTCTTCGACCGCGAATTGTTGCCTTTGCCGCTGCGTCCTTTCGCCTATCTCAATCCGCAGTGGTATTTATCGAGCGACTGGTACTCATGGAATCTGAAAAACTGAAACCGCCGGTCAGTGCATCGATCCTGGTCCTGTTCGCGCTGATCCTGTTTTCGCTGCAACTGATGAGCACGGCGACTCAGGAGTCGTCCGAACTCAGCGCACTGTATTCCTGGCTGTTGCTGATCAATGCGCTGGGTTCGGTGGTGCTGCTCGCGCTGGTGGTCGCGAACATCTACGCACTGGCGCGCCAGCTCAAAAAACGCGAAGCCGGCTCGCGGCTGACGACGAGGATGCTCTCATTGTTCGTGCTGCAGGCGCTGGCGCCGGCCGCGATCGTGTTTTATTTTTCGATGCAGTTTCTGCATCAGGGCATTGACAGCTGGTTCAACGTCGAAATCGACCGGGCGATGGAAGATGCGCTCGAATTGAGCCAGGCGTCACTGGACCAGCGAATGCACTGGCATTTGATGCAGACCCGGCAGCTGGCCGAAAAACTCCGGCTCGGTTCCGACGGCTTTACCGCGCATGAAATCGAAAATTACCGGGCGCAGGTCGGCGCCGCCGAAATGACGCTGTTTTCGCGCCAGGGCCGAATCATCGCATCCAGCAGCGCAAACCCGACCGATATCCTGCCCAGCATTCCCGACGAGCAAACCTGGCTGCAGTTGCGCCAGAGCGACGATTACGTCGCGCTGGCGCCGGTCAGCGAAAACGAACTGATGATCCGCTCGATCGTGGCGGTCCGGGGCCTCGATACCTGGTATATCCAGGCGCTGTTTCCGGTGCCTTTGCGGATTGCGGATCTGGCCGATTCGGTCGAGTTCGCTTTCGTACGCTATCAGGAAATGAATTTTCTCAGGGATTCGCTGAAACTGACCTTTTCGCTGGCGCTGTCGCTGGTTTTGCTGATGAGCTTGCTGGCGGCGATCTGGGTCGCTTTCATCAGCATCCGCAACATCGTCGCGCCGGTCAAGGAACTGGTCAAAGGCACGCAGGCGGTCGCTTCGGGGCATTACGACCAGCAATTGCCGGTTGCCGCCCAGGACGATCTGGGCTTTCTGGTCGAGTCGTTCAACATCATGACCCAGCGCATCGCGCGGGCGCGCGACGAAATCCGGCGCGCCGGCGTCGAGGTCGAAAACCAGCGCGCCTATCTCGAAACGATACTGGCCAACCTGACCGCGGGCGTGATCAGCTTCGATTCGAGGTATAAGATCCGCACCGCGAACCAGGCGGCGTTCCGGATTTTTCATGTGCATGTGAACCAGTTCATCGGCCAATCGCTGTTATCGCTGGCCGAGGAGCATAGCGAACTGTCCGAACCGCTGAAGTCGATCCAGCGTTTACTGGAACAGGCGGACGACATCTGGCAGCAGCGGATTGCGTTTTTGGGTCAGAACGGCCGCCGTGAGCTGCTTTGCCGCGGCACCCCGATGTTTTCGCACGACGGTGCGCGCGTCGGCGCGGTCGTGGTGTTCGACGATGTGACCGATTTGATTCAGGCCCAGAAAAACGCCGCCTGGGGCGAGGTTGCCCGACGTCTCGCGCACGAAATCAAAAACCCGCTGACGCCGATCCAATTGTCAGCCGAACGCTTGCAGCTTAAACTGTCCGCCAAGCTGGAATCCGGCGATGCCGACATCCTGCAGCGCTCGACGCGCACGATCGTGCAGCAGGTCGAGGCGATGAAGGAAATGGTCGACGATTTTTCCGAATATGCGAAGACTTCGAAAAAGCAGACGGTCAATGTCGACCTTTATGCGCTCGTCCAGGAGGTGCTCGGACTTTATACGCTGAAATCGGGCGTTACCGTACAGGCCGAACAGGATAAAAAGCGGCTTTGCATCAACGGCGATCCGATCAGCATCCGGCAAGTGCTGCATAATCTGCTCAAAAACGCCCTGGAAGCGACCGAGGGCCACGGCCATATCGAAATCGACATACGCCGGATGCAAAAAAACAACAGCGATTTTATCGAAATCGGGTTCTTCGACGACGGGCCCGGCATCAGGGAAGAACAAATCGAGCAAATTTTCGAACCCTATGTTACAACTAAAGCCAAAGGCACCGGGCTCGGGCTGGCGATCGTCAAAAAAATCATCGAGGAGCATGGCGGCGCGATCTGGGTCGATACCCGGCACAAACAAGGCGCGGGCTTCATCATTCAGCTGCCCGCCATTTAACTTTCAAACAAACCGATATGAACGCAAACAAAACTCGCATTCTCGTCGTTGACGATGAGCCGGAAATCCGCAGCCTGGTCGGCGAAATCCTCGCGGACGAAGGCTACGAAGTCGCCATGGCGGATAACGCCGCCGCGGCCCGCGAATTGAAGAAAACCGAAAACCCGAGCCTGATTTTGCTCGATATCTGGATGCCGGATACCGACGGAATCACGCTGCTGAAGGAATGGGTCGCCGAGGATGCGATGCTGTGTCCGGTCGTGATGATGTCCGGGCACGGGTCGGTCGAAACGGCGGTCGAAGCGACACGCCTGGGCGCCTACGACTTTCTCGAAAAACCGCTGTCGCTGGCCAAATTGCTGCTGATCGTCGGCCGTGCGCTGGAAACGAGCAATCTGCAAAAGGAAAATGCCGGGCTCCGGCAGCAACTGTACGCGGACATCGAACCGGTCGGCAAAAGCGCCGCGATCGCCCGGATCAAGGACCAAATCAAGCGCCTTGCGCAGCACGAAGCGCGGGTTTTGCTGGCCGGGGAAGCCGGCGTCGGCAAGGAATTGTTCGCCCGCTATCTGCACAACAACAGTCCGCGGCGGAACGGGCCGTTCGTCGATGTCGCGGTCGGCAGCATCGCCCCGGAAAATTCGGCGGTCGAATTTTTCGGCAAGGAAAGTGCGGGCAAGATCAATCCGGGCCTGCTTGAGCGGGCGCACCGCGGCACCCTGTTCCTGGGCGAGATCGGCGGAATGGACAAGGAAACGCAGTTGCGTCTGCTGAGCGCGCTGGAGTCGAGCTCGTTCCTGCGCGTCGGAGGCAGCGAGGCGGTGCGGGTCGACGTGCGGGTAATCGCCTCGACCCGGATTCCTCTGGACGAAGAAGTCAAAGCCGGCCGCTTCCGGCAGGAGTTGTATTATCTGTTGAACGAGGTGGCCCTGACCATGCCGCCCTTGCGCGAGCACAGCGAGGATGTGCCGGGGCTGTTGAGCTTTTATGTGGACTATTTCGTAAAGCACGAAAATCTGCCGTTCCGGAAGTTCTCGATGGCGGCGCAGAATTTTCTGCGCAATTACAGCTGGCGCGGCAATGTGCGCGAGTTGAAGAATCTGGTGCAGCGGCTGATGATTCTCGGCGTCGGAGAAGACATCGAACTGGAAGAAGTCAAGTCGGCGCTGGGCACGGTGAGCAACGAAGTTCCCGTGTCTTCGTCGGTTCCGGATTTTTTCAATCTGCCGTTGAAGGATGCGCGCGACCAGTTCGAAAAGGCTTATCTGGAATACCATTTCGAAAGAAGCGGCGGCAGCGTCGCCAAGCTGTCTTCGATCGTGGGGATGGAGCGCACGCATTTATACCGCAAGCTGCACTCGTTGAACATCAAACTGTAACGGCCATTTGCCGTTGCGCAAAATAAAAAGGGTTGAAAAATCCGTCATGGACTTTTCAACCCCTCGAAAGTTGTGAAATCAAATAACGGCTAAGGCGTCAGGCCCTGTCCGACCACAACCACTTTCAGCGTGTTGGTGCCGCCCTCGACGCCGTTCAGATCGCCTTTGGTGATAATGAACTTGTCGCCGTCTTCGGCTTGCTTCCATTTGCGCAGTTCCTTGACGATATTGCGGTTCACTTCCCCGTGATCCATATTCATTTCCAACGGGAAATAAATCGGGAAGACGCCACGGTACAGAGTCACCTTGCCCAGCGTCTTTTCCAGCCGGCTCATCGCGAAGATCGGCAGGCCGGAGCTGATCCGCGACATCCACAGCGGCGTCGCGCCCGATTCGGTCAACGCGACGATGCCTTTGATTTCGGTATGGTTCGCCATGTACATCGCCGACCGCGCGATCGCTTCATCGTCGCGTTCGAAATTGACGTTCGGGACATGCTCCGATCTCAGCATACTGGGCTGCTTTTCGGCCTCGATGCAGATCCGGTGCATCGCTTCGACCGCCTTGACCGGGTATTTGCCGGAAGCGGTTTCCGCGGACAGCATGATCGCATCGGTGCCGTCGAACACCGCGTTTGCGACGTCCAACACTTCCGCGCGGGTCGGAATCGGGTTGTCGATCATCGATTCCATCATCTGCGTCGCGGTGATCACGACCCGGTTCAGTTCGCGGGAACGTTTGATCAGTTTTTTCTGTACCGCCGGCAGGTTCGCATCGCCGATTTCGACGCCGAGGTCGCCGCGCGCGACCATGATCACGTCGGAGGCCAGAATGATCTCATCCATCACCTCCAGCGCTTCGGCGCGTTCGACTTTCGCGACGATGTTGGCATAGCAGCCCGCGGCTTCGAGCAGTTCGCGCGCTTCGTTCAGGTCGGCCGCGCAGCGCGGGAACGACACCGCGACGAAATCGCAGCCGATTTTCGCGATCGTCTTGATGTCTTCCTTGTCCTTGTCGGTCAACGCCGCCGCCGACAGACCGCCGCCGAGCAGGTTGATGCCTTTGTTGTTGGACAGGTAACCGCCGACGACGACCTTGCAGTTGATCCGCAGATTCGGTTCGACGTTTACGACGTCCAGCACGATGCGGCCGTCATCCAGCAGCAGGCGGCTGCCGGGCTTGACTTCCCGCGGCAGAGGCTCGTAGCTGATCCCGACCTGGGTTTCGTCGCCGTCCAGTTTGCCGAGGTTGATATCCAGCGCAAAGTCCTGGCCTTCGCTCAGGGAGACCTTGGTATCCTTGAAGCGTTCGATTCGAATCTTGGGGCCTTGCAGGTCGCCGAGAATGCCGACGCGGCGGCCGGTCTCCTTGCTGAGTTCCCGGACCCGCTCCGCACGGTTGATATGATCCTCGGCGGAGCCGTGCGAGAAGTTCATCCGGACCACATCGATGCCGGCTTCGAATAACCCTTCCAGTACGCCGGGTTTGTCGGTAGCCGGACCCAGGGTCGCTAAAATTTTGGTTCGTCTTAACATTCGATAATAAATCGCTTATTTAGCGTTGACTAAGGCAACGGTGGTATCCAGCATCCGGTTCGAGAAGCCCCATTCGTTGTCGTACCAGGACAGAACCTTCACGAAATCGCCGTCGACCACGTAAGTGGAAGGCGCTTCGAAGATCGAAGAAGCCGGATTGTGGTTGAAGTCGCTCGAAACCAGCGGCAGGTCATTGATCGCCAGAATGCCTTTCAGCGGGCCTTCGGACGCGGCGGTCAAAATCGAAGTGATTTCTTCCTTGCTGGTAGGGCGCTTCGCTTTGAACACTAGGTCGACGACCGAAACGTTGATGGTCGGAACGCGCATCGCGAAACCGTCCAACTTGCCTTTCAGTTCGGGCAGTACCAGACCTACCGCAGCCGCAGCGCCGGTCTTGGTCGGGATCATCGATTGGGTTGCGGAACGCGCGCGGCGTAGGTCGCTGTGATAAACGTCGGTCAGCACCTGGTCATTGGTGTAAGAGTGGATCGTGGTCATCAAACCGTGTTCGATACCGATCGCATCGTGCAGCGGCTTGACCAGAGGCGCCAGGCAGTTGGTGGTGCAGGAAGCGTTCGAGATGACCGTGTCGGAGGCTTTCAGGGTATCGTGGTTGACGCCGTAAACGATCGTCGCGTCGACATCGTTGCCGCCCGGCGCGGAGATGATCACTTTTTTGGCGCCGGCGGTGATGTGCGCGGAGGCTTTGGCCTTGCTGGTGAACAGGCCGGTGCACTCGTGAACCACGTCGATACCCAGTTCGCCCCAGGGCAGTTTGGAAGGGTCGCGCTCGGAGAGGACTCGGATCCGGTCGCCGTTGATTACGATGTAGTCGCCGTCGACGCTCACGTCGAATGGGAATTTGCCGTGTACGGTGTCGTACTGGGTCAGGTGCGCGTTGGTTTTACTGTCGCCCAGATCGTTGATGGCGACGACTTGAATTTCGCCGGTGCGGCCTGATTCGTAGAGGGCGCGAATCACATTGCGGCCGATCCGGCCATAACCGTTGATTGCAATTTTAATTGCCATTGAGTCTCTCCAGAGTGATGAGTATGAAAAACCAACTAAGATGAGGGGTTATAGAGCAACCCTAAAATCCGCTCACTATACCAAAAACGGGGGGTATTCGTCTATTGACATGGGCGGAAAAATCTTTTTCCCTTGCACTAAAGCTTGCGGGTGAATTTTCAGGTGCCGGAGGCAAAATGATCGCGGTTTTTTGCGGTGTCTTTGAACGATACAGAGAATGCTAAGGATTGGGTCGATCATCACTTTCCCCTCTCGTTCCCCGTCGAACGCTTATCGCGATACACTCTTTGCCGGCTTGTGGGTTACACCCCAAAGAGTACAAACCGCTGTAGGGTACGCTGTGCGTACCATTGGTGTGCTATACCACTGGGGGAGTGAAAAGGTACGCACAGCGTACCCTACAGAGCGCCTCTACCCGCGGTCGCCCTACGAGGTAATCATGACGCGCGCCGCGCGAGGGAACGATCGGGCGGCATGCGGGGAGGTTATTTTTAACCGCACCCTTAAGCGCGGCAGGCCTGCCCGGAGGCAGATTCAGGCGGCCTAACGAAAGATGCCATTGATGAAGCCGGCGAGCCGTTCGATTTCTTCCCGGCAGACCGAATGGTCCATCATGTAATCGTGCCATTCGACCGGGTAGCCCCACGCTTGCAGCCGGTCGCTGGTTTGTTTGCCGTATTCGACCGCGACGACCGAGTCGAGGATGCCGTGCCCGATGAAGATCGGCAGATCCCGATTGGCGGCGGAGCGTTCGGACTCCAACTGCGTCAGCGTCGGCAGGAAGGTCGAGAGCGCCACGATGCCAGCCAGTCTCCGGGAATAGCTCAGGCCGGCCTGTAAAGCGACCGCGCCGCCCTGCGAAAAACCGGCCAGCATGATCTGGTCGGCTGGAATGCCCCGGGCGATTTCGGCCTCGATCAGCTGCCCGACCAATCGGCAGGAAGCATAGAGGCCGGCAATATCCACCCTGAGGTGGCGCGAGAGTTCGAGAATGTCGAACCAGGCGCGCATGGTCATGCCGCCGTTGATCGTGATCGGGCGAAACGGGGCGTCGGGGAAAACGAAATGAATGTGCGGCTCGGCCTGAAGCCTGAGTTCGGGCACAATCGATTCGAAATCGTGCCCGTCGGCGCCGAGGCCGTGCAGCCAGATGATCGAATGGCGGTGTTCCGCCCGAGGTTCGATTTCGACGATACTGAGTGGGTTCATTCAGGTCCTCAATCTGCGGTTTGCCAGAAGTTGCCGGGGTATTTGGGTAAGCCGGGATTCATTAAATCCCAGGATGGGGCATCGGCAACCCACATATCCAGCTCGGGACGGTAAAGGTCGGGATCGTCGAGCGACATCGCCGCGACCGGCCGGAGTTGGGTAAAGGCGCTGTTGCGTCCGAACAAGGGCGTTCCGCACTGCGGGCAAAAAGCCCGGTAAACCGTATTGCCGCTTGCCGCGACAGTCGGAAATTCCCGATAGTTTCCATCCACCTTCAACGCTGAAGCCGGCACGAACAGCAGCGCCATGTAAGGCGAGCCGGACGATTTCTGGCAGGTCCTGCAGTGGCAATTCACCATCCGCACCGGTTTCGCGCCGATCTCATACCGCACGGCGCCACAGAGACAGCCGCCGGTTATCGGAAATTTCATCGATCACCCTTTGTTTAGCGGATTTCCGGCCATCTTAGTACAATTGGCAGACTAATGACAAACTTCAACCCCGTTTATCCGAACCGATGCCCACCGACATCGTGCTGATTGCGTTACTGGTCGCCGCGTATCTGTATTGGCGCCATGCCCAGCAAATCAAGGAAGCCGCCTTGGCGGCAACCCGGCGTCAATGCCGATTGTGCGAGGTGCAAATGCTGGACGATTACGTTGCCCTGAGCCGTTGCGGCCTGGAACGGGACAAGGCGGGAAAACTCCGCATCCTGAGGCGTTTTACGTTCGAGTTCTCGGCCACCGGCGAAGACCGTTGCCAAGGCGTCTGCCTCATGCGGGGAACCGAAGTCGCCGCGATCGAAATGCCGGCTTACCGGTTTCCGCAGAATCCCACTCCACCCGCTTTTTCGGCCGAAGACCTGCCGGGTTCATAAAACCCGGCGGACCCATTACGGCGCAAGGACGGCCTCTTACTTGGGGGAAGGGACAACGCGCAGATAAGGTTTCAGCGTCTTCCAGCCTTGCGGAAACATCGCCTTCGCCTCCTCGTCGGATACGGCCGGGGAGATGATCACGTCTTCGCCGCTCTTCCAGTTGACCGGTGTCGCCACCTTATGTTTCGAGGTCAATTGCATCGAGTCCAATACCCGCAAAATTTCGTCGAAATTGCGGCCGGTCGCCATCGGATAGGTCAGCATCAGTTTGATCCTTTTGTCCGGGCCGATGATGAAGACGGTGCGCACCGTCGCGTTGGTCGCGGCAGTTCTGCCTTCCGATGTTCCCGGCTCGTCGGCGGGCAGCATGTTGTAAAGTTTGGCGACCTTCAGTTCGTCGTCGGCGATGAGCGGATAATTGACCGCGCAGCCTTGAGTCTCCTCGATATCCTTGCACCACGCCGTATGGCTTTCGACCGGGTCGATGCTCAGGCCGATGATTTTGCAGTTGCGTTTGCGAAACTCGGGTTCCAGCTGTGCCATGTAGCCGAGCTCGGTCGTACAGACGGGCGTAAAGTCTTTCGGATGCGAAAAAAGGATGGCCCAGCTATCGCCGATCCATTCGTGAAAATTGATTGTACCCTGTGTCGTTTTGGCCGTGAAATTCGGCGCTTCATCATTGATTCTAAGAGCCATGTGCGTCCTCCTGAATTTTTAAACCCATGTCGAGATATCACTCGCGGAAAAATGCCGCCGCGCCGGCAAGCCGCTGAGCCATGCCGACGCCGCCGCTTCCTTCGAATTGACCCCACTCACCTTCTCTTTAAATTCTGCCGAAAGACAATCGGCCGGTCCCGGCTTTTACTGTTCGGCTTTCAATATCAAAAACACCTCGTTCGTGAGCCGCGCGAAAGAGAGATAATCGAGCCTGTCGGACTTGTCCTCGGACGCCAGTTTCTCGACATGATTCTGCAGCTGCTGTGCAGTAATGGGGTTCATGTTTTTAAGACCAAATACTGAATTATCCGTTGCAAATACGGAAAAATTTCAGGGTAAAAGCCCTGCAACATAAAGAATAATGGAGCGGGTTTTCCTATCTCGGTGTAAGGATGAGCCAGGGCGCTAAAACCTTATTGCCCAAATTTTCAACACTCCGGTTTCTCACTGCCTCGAATACAGGAAAACACCAGATCCTCCAGAAACGCGACGATTTTCAGTTCGTCCTTGCCGTCCCCGAAATCGGTCAGCGACGGCAGGTGATTCATGAAAAAATTCTGGAAATGGGCCATTTCGATGATCGTGGAAGCCAACGATTTCGGATAGCGATAGTCCGGGCGGCACTCCAGAATGATATTTCCGATCATCGCGCACAAATCCTTGTACGGCTTGAACAGCCGGTCCTTGTTGTCTTCCGAAACCCGTCGGGTCAAATAGGTCTTCGAACCTTCCGTGATGATGATCTGGTGCAGCAGGCTTTCGTCGACATGATGCGTGCTCAAATCGTCTTCCACGGAAAAGGCCAGCAATTTGATCACCTTCTTTAGCTTGAGCACCGGGTCTTGAATATTGTGGGTCTGAAAGGCGACCTGATATTCGAGCCAGCTCCAGTACCAGGCCGCGATATAAACCAGCAATCGGTGCTTGTTCTCGAAATAACGGTAAATGCTCGCCTCGGTCGTGCCGATGCGCTCCGCCAGTTTTTTAAACGTAAACGCTTCGAAACCGTTTTGATGAATCGACAGGATGCTGTGCTGAATGATTTTCCTGCCCAGTTCCGACTGTTCGGGATCTTTGAGAAAAAGTTTTTCATTCATTTTGAAATGCAGTTGTATGTCCATGATGTCGGGTTAAGCGTTTTGCGGGATTGACTTGTCGATAGGGTATGCCGGCAGGACGGCTGCGGGCCGGGAAAAATTATACTTGAAGTATTACAATTTACAATGATAGTATTACTACCATTATTAATATGTACCACTACTTTTACGGGTGATCGGCTATGCACGCTCCCAGGCTGTTTCAGGAATTCAAAAGCGATTTATCGGCCAGCATCGTGGTATTTCTGGTGGCGGTGCCTTTATGCCTGGGCATTGCCTTGGCGTCCGGCGCGCCTTTGTTCGCCGGCATCGTAGCGGGGATCGTCGGCGGCATCGTGGTGGGGATCGCCAGCGGTTCGCCTCTGGGCGTCAGCGGGCCGGGCAACGGCTTGACCGTTCTGGTGGCCTCTGCCATCGCGATGCTCGGATCCTGGCCACAATTCCTGACCTGCGTCGTGCTGGCCGGCGTCATGCAGGTGATATTCGGTTATCTGGAAGCCGGCTTCATCGCCTACTTTTTTCCCTCTTCGGTGATCAAGGGGATGCTGGCAGGCATCGGCCTCTTGATCATTCTCAAACAGATACCCCACGCGCTGGGCTACGACAGGGATTTCGAAGGGGATTTTTCGTTTTTGCAGGCGTCCGGCGAAACGACTTTGTCCGCGATCGGCAACGCCGTGCAGGCCATTACTCCGGCCGCGCTGCTGATTTCGCTTTTGTCGCTGGCGATCCTGATCCTGTGGGAAACGGTGCTGATGAAAAAACACAAGCTGTTTCAGGTGCTGCAGGGTTCTCTGGTCGTGGTTTTTACCGGCATCGCGATCAATTACGGCATCCGGATGGGATTTTTAAATTTGAGCCTGGCGCCCGATCATCTGGTCAACATCCCGGTTCCGGAAAACATGGCCGGCTTTTTCGGCCAGTTCATTTTTCCCGATTTTTCGGTGATGACCCGGTTCGAGGTCTGGAAAATCGCCTTTTTGATTACCTTGATCGCCAGCCTGGAAACCCTGTTGAGCGTGGAAGCCGCCGACAAACTGGATCCCTACAAACGCGTGACGCCGCCCAACCGGGAGTTGAAGGCGCAGGGCCTCGGCAATATCGTTTCAGGATTGTGCGGCGGCCTGCCCATTACCCAGGTGATCGTGCGCAGTTCGGTCAATATTTCGTTCGGCGGCAAAACCAAGCTGTCGGCGATCCTGCACGGCGTCTTCATCCTGATCAGCGCGATCACGCTGGCCGAAGTCCTCAACATGATCCCGCTGGCCAGCCTGGCGGCGATCCTGATCACGGTCGGCTACAAGCTGGCCAGGCCCGCCCTGTTCAAACAGATGTACGCACAAGGCAGCGAGCAGTTCGTGCCGTTCGTCGCCACCGTGATCGGCTTGTTGACGACCGATTTGTTGACCGGGATCGCGATCGGGATGGTTTTCGGGATCTTTTATACCTTGCGCAACAGCTACCTGAACGGTTATTCGATGAAAGACATCGTCACTTCGCAAGATGGCCGCGAGACGCATCATCTGGTGTTGGCGGAAGTGGTGTCTTTTTTCAACAAGGCCAACATTCTGCAGGCGCTGGAGGCGATACCGGCCAATTCCACCGTGATCATCGATGGTTCCCATTCGAAATCGATCGCTCAGGATGTCGTCGAAGTCATTAAAAACTATGAACAGAGCGCCAAAATCAAAAACATTGCCGTGAAAAAAATCAATTTCGCCTGATCCGCCTTAAAAATTTATCCGAAAGAGACTACCGAACATGAAGACCTTGACCAAAGAATTGCAGGACCTGATCACGCCCCGGATCGCGCTGGATTTGCTGAAGGAAGGCAATAAGCGCTTCGTGAACAACCTGAAGATCAACCGCAACCTGCTGCAGCAGGTCAACGAAACCTCCGACGGCCAGCATCCGTTTGCGGTGATCCTGAGCTGCATCGACTCCCGGACTTCGGCGGAACTGATCTTCGACCAGGGGCTGGGCGATATTTTCAGCGTCCGGATTGCCGGCAACATCATCAACGAAGACATCCTGGGCAGCATGGAATTTGCCTGCAAAGTCGCCGGCGCCAAGATCATCGTCGTGCTGGGCCACACCAAATGCGGGGCGGTGAAGGGGGCCTGCGACCACGTCGAAATGGGCAATCTGACCGCGCTGCTCGCCAAACTGCAGCCGGCGGTCTATCAGGAAAAAACCGAAACGGCGAACCGGAACTCCGATAACGGCGGTTTCGTGGAAAAAGTGGCGGTGATCAATGTCAGGCGCACCGTCCATGCGATCATGGAGCGCAGCCCGATCCTGAAGGAAATGATCCAGAACGGCGAGATCGGCATCGTCGGCGGCATGTATGAAGTCGGCAGCGGCACGGTGGATTTTTACGAGGATACCTTGATCATCAACGAACCGGGTAAAGCCGGCGCCCCGCCAAGCAGAACAGCGGTCAGAACCGATTAAACGGACCTGTTTTTTCCGTCGAGCCGTGCCCGCGCGCCATGCGTTTCGCGTGCGTGCCGGGATAAGCGCCGGGTTCGCCGTCCCTATAGGGCTGCAAACAGGGAAAAACTCGAGGCTACACCTAAGAATTTGGGTGGAAATAACTTCGCGGTTTTAACGTGTTCGCATCGCCTACCTTTTCAGCGCGTACGCGTTCAGTCCCCCTCTTTGAAAAAGAGGGGTTAGGGGAGATTTTTTAATAAATTCCCCTCGATCCCCCTTTTTTCAAAGGGGGAGGTGAGCGCTTATTTCAGCCCATCCGTAGCCTACCAATTTCGGGAAATTATTTGGAGCCAAATCCTAAGCAAACCCGGCCGGGTTCCATTCATCCATCATCTTCAGGCGCGCCGCATCGAGACGCACCGACATCAAGCCGGCAAATTTCTTCAACAGTTCGTAGCCGAATTTCGGTTCCCGCTCGCACCGTGCCAGAATCGCCGTCCCGTCAAACTGGAGCACTTCCGAGTCTTCTTCGGCTCTGGACTGGAAAGTCCATTTATAAGGCGAGATCAGCCACGACCATCCCAGCACCTGGCCCTGACCCAGCGTCTGGATTTCCAGCGGCGGCCCCAGGATGGCCGGCATCTGCACGGTGATCCGCCCGCTCCGGACTACATAGAACTTATCCGCATTTTCGCCCTGCCGAAACAGGATTTGCCCCTTTTTGATCGCCTGAACGTTCGAGCATTTGGACAGGAATTCCAGAGCCTCATCGCCCAGGCCGGAGAAAAACTCGTGAGCCGACAGATAGTCTCGCGTGGCTTGATCGCTCATTGTTTGCCTCCATGAATCGACGGCTGATAGGGAGAATAAAAAGATCAACGTACCGTTTTGACAATGAAGATGCTCCGGTTGTCAATAAGGGACCGAATTTTTTCGGTAAAGTGTATCCAAATCCATGGCTCATAGCAAAAACCGATGGTTTCCTCGAAGCGCACTTATTAGTAATATCATCAATATCAATAGCCGAATTAAAACGGAAGCAAGCGTTCTCCTTATGTACCAACCGGCCCTTATCCGGCCATGAACAAGGTTTAACGGCTGCGTTCGTCAGCTACGCCCCCTTATTTCAGAATTTCAGAATCGATCCGAGCCCTTCATCTTGAAAACATTACTCCCTTTTCCGGCAAAGGCCGCGGCGCTTCTTTTTTCCTGTCCATCGACTCTATTTGCCTTCGTGTTGGCCTGTATTATCGCCGGGCTTCCGAGTTTTGCCGGCACCGAACCGCAGCAGCCCTTGCGCGTGGGCTCTGAAATCGGCTTTCTCCCTTATGTCGATATCGATGATCAGGGGCGCGCGACCGGTTTCGCCGTCGAGCTGTTCGAGGCCGTTGCCTCTACTATGGATATTCCCATCGACTTTCATCCGGGACGCTGGGATACGGTCTGGCAGGGTTTGAAAACGGGCAAGCTCGATGCCCTGCCGTTAGTCGCGCACATGCCGGAAAGCGAAGGTCAGGTGGAGTTCACTAAACCGCATACGATCGGCTATGACAGCTTCTTCGTACGTAAAGGGCGTGACCCGATCAAGTTTATCGAGCAGGCACGGAGCTTGAATATTATCGTACTGCGGGCGGATGCCGCACATGATGCGCTCCGCAGCCGGGGTTTCGATCAGCAACTGGTACTCGTCGATAATCTGGCTGACGGCTTTCGCCTGTTGGCTTCGGGACAACATGACGCGCTACTGGCCCCGCAGCTGCAGGGCAATCAGTTACGGCATCGAATCGGCCTGGAAAGCATTATCGTGCCGGGCCCCCTGCTCAAGGAATACCGGCGGGAATTCTGTTTCGCCGTCCGTAAAGGCAATACCGAATTACGCGATCGTCTCGATCAGGGCCTTGCCATCGTCAAGGCCAATGGCGAATACGACCGGCTCTACCGGAAATGGCTGGGCATCAACGAGATCCCGACTTTTCCGGCGACCTACTTGGCTTGGGGCGTATCGGCCGCTGTCAGCCTGTTGGCATTGATGGGGCTGTGGACCTGGCAGTTGCGCCGCCAGGTGGCGCTAAGAACCCGAGAACTGACTCAGGCCAACCAGTCCGCGCAAGCCGAACGTCAGCGGCTTTATGACGTACTGCAGGCACTGCCGGTTTACGTGGTACTGCTATCGAAGGATTATCGGGTCATCTTTGCCAACCGTTTTTTCGAGCAACGCTACGGGAAAGCCCAAGGGAGGCCCTGCTATAAGTATCTGTTCAACCGTAATGCGCCCTGCGAAGTTTGCGATACTTTCAATATATTCAAGACAGGGGGGCCACTGGACTGGCGTTGGAGCGGCCCGGACGGCCGTGATTACGAAATCCACGACTTTCCTTTTGCGGACACGGACGGTTCGCCGATGATCATGGAAGTGGGCATCGACATTACGGAGGTGAATCGGGCGAGGCAGGCGCTAAGCGAAGCCAATGCGTCATTAGAGCGGCGCGTGGCCGAACGGACAGCCGAGCTGGCAAAGGCATGGCAGGAGGCCGAGCATACCCGTGATCTGTTGCAGATCACCATGGACAATGCTCCTGCCTTGATGTCCTACATTGACCGGGAAGGCCGTTACCAGCGCATCAACAAGAACTACGAACTGTGGTTCGGCTATACGGCTGAACAGGTGCTTGGGCGCCACATACGGGACGTCCACGGTGAAGCCCTTTGGCAAACCGTTGAGCCTTATCTGGAGCGTGTTCTTACCCAAGAACGGATCGACTTCGAGTTCCAATCACTCTTTCACGATGGGAACTTGCGCTGGGTTCATGGCACATACTCACCGGACGTCGACGCCGAAGGGCAGGTCCGCGGATTTGTAGGCCACGTGCTCAATATCACCGAGCGCAAGCAGGCGGAAGAGGCCCTCCTTCGGCTGAATGCGGAACTTGAGCGGCGGGTCCTGGAACGCACCGCCGAACTTCGGCGCAACGAAGAACAATTACAGGCGTCCCTGAATGAAAAGGAAGTGCTGCTGAAAGAAATCCATCACCGCGTCAAGAACAATCTGCAAATCATCGCCAGCCTGCTCCAATTGCAAGCGGATGCCCAAACCGACTCCGCTGTGCGCGAATTATTCCAGGACAGCCGGTGCCGCATCCGCTCCATGGCCTTGATTCACGAGCAACTCTACAAAAGCCAGGATCTGAAAACGATCGATTTCGCCGATTATGTGGAGCAATTGGTCAGCCACCTTCACCGCTCGTTTGCGCACACCATTCCCCAGGTCACGGTCCGCCTGGACATTCTTCCCTTCACGCAGGACATCGACCATGCGCTGCCGCTGGGCCTGATCGTCAATGAGCTGGTTTCGAACAGCTTCAAGCATGCGTTTCCCAGGCCGAGCGGCGGCGAAAAGCGAGAGATTTGGGTGACAATGGCGCAGAATGCGCCCGGCGGGCTGACGCTGGAAGTGGGCGATTCCGGGTGCGGCCTGCCGGACACTCTGAATCTCGACCGCTCGCCCTCACTGGGCCTGCAACTCGTACAGAGCCTGGTCCTGCAACTGCATGGCCGGCTTACCGTCGAGCGCCGTTCGGGTGCAGTCTTTCGCATCTTCATTCCAGGAGAGAGAATTTTCTCCGGCTGAAACGGATATTCTCAATCATACAGGGCCGTAGGATGCGGTGAGGAACGAACCGCATCGTTCGCGATTGATGCGGTTCCTATCGTCACCGCATCCTACGGCCCTGCCGGCCATCGCGCCCAACAGCGCGTGCTTGGTCGAGACCGGAAAACCGAAACGGGTCGCCAGAATCATGAGGATGCCGCTGCCGAACAAGCTTGCGGCTCCTTTGAAATTATCGTTGGCGCCATTGGCATTGACAGCGAAGATTACCGCACTAAAAGACCTTCGAGGTTTTAAAAACCTCGAAGGTTTGATTTTATTTCTTTGCCTCAACATGGCTGACTACCCGTTTGCCGAAAACGTCCAGATGCGCCCGACTGAGCCGGTAAATTTTCCTCCGGAGCGGCAGGGAACCAACCCGCTGTAGGGATAAAATCGTTGAATCCTCCCTTGGCCGCTTTCCCAATAGTCAACCCACATCAATGAGCGACGCCGGGAATAAAGCTGCCTCAAAACCGGCGGTTCCGCGGATGAACGCGCGCCTGACCGCGGAAACCCTGACTTTTAAGATGCAATCGGCGGTCTCGCTATTGTGAGCGAAGGAATTTCAGCCGGCTTTGAAAGTCTTACGAGTATTCGGGAATGAGCCTAAAAAAGGGAACGGTACGGAAGTTCTTCTGGCTTCGCAAAAAATTCAGTAAAATGCAGCTCCGTTCGTTGCGGGCGAATGTCTTGCGTCCACTGGCCGAACACGACCGACACTCATGCACTATCAGCAGGCGGCACTCTAATGTCAGCGTATAAGCAGCCCAATCGACAGCCTAGCGACGCGCAAAGAAGGTTTGCTTTTAGTAACATGGCAAGGCACAAGACCAATCGCTCCCTGCACGCGTTCTTGAGTATCGTCACGGCAGGCTTATGGCTGCTGGTGTGGCTGGCGATCAGCATTCACAATACCCGGCGGCGCAATCAGATCGCCCGCGAATACGGCTTGCCCACCGAAACGAACGTAGGCTTCATCATCCTCATTTTTCTCGCCTTGATTTCGATCGCCGGCTACAAAGTCTATTCCGGCCTGTCCAGCGGCAACCCTCCCGAAGCGCCCCTCGATGCGGCCATTGGACCGGCAACGCAACAGGCAAAACCGGAAACGCGCTGGATTTACGCAAAAACGCACAGCCCCATCGGGCGCGGTTCGATCGTTACCGCCACCACTTATTCGCTGAACGAGATCGAATTCGGCCCGCCCTACGAGGGCAAACAGCGCGGCGTGCTGACCTTGCGCCAAAATTTCAACAATTCGCACGATGTGTATTTCGGACTGGAAAAGGGCCAATTCCTGTGCGATAACCGGGCTTGCGGCATCACCGCGCGGTTCGATACCGGCATGGTGCAATTTTTTGAAGCCACTCCGGCACAAAACGAAAACATGCCAGGAATTTATATAAGAAACGCGGATATCTTTATCCATTTTGCGGAAGTGTCCAATACGGTCACGATTACCGCCGCGTTTCTGGATCAGACCAAGCAAACCTTTCAGTTCGATGTCCATGATTTGAACTGGTAAGATCGCAGCCGGTTCAGACCGATCTTGCCTTATTTCGTCCGGGATTAAAGAATATAGTAAAGGTCCCCGCATCGCCGGGCTTGTGTTTTAAGGCTAAGAAAAAACGGGATGCCGTCCGCAAAGGAGACCGCCACTATGCAAGAAGTCTTCGTATCGACCGGATTCGAATTCGGGTTTCTGTTTTGCATGCGAACGGAAAACGCGATCGATCCGACCGTATTCAAACCGTTCTTCAACGACCTTCCGGTCGACCCCAACATCGAGGGCCATTACCGATATCGGAGACTGTCCCGGTTCAGGATTACCGACGACGGAATCATGAGGCTGCCCCACGGCTATCTGTTTCAGAGCAAGGACTATAATCCTTTGGTCGGCGACATCAAAAGGGAATTCGAAGAGCTTGACGACGAACTGGTCAAGCTGGACATGTTCAGCGCTCTTTTGCTGGTATTTCGGGATTTCTGCGCGCTTCGCCCCGGCGCCGAAATCGGTGTGCACCAGATCCGGACGACCTGTTCGCCGGAGAGTTTCGGCGACCCTGCCCCGGAAGGCATTCACCGGGACGGGACCGATTTCGTCTGCATTTATTCGATCGACCGGAACAATGTCGAAGGCGCGGAAACCCATTTGTACACGAGCGAGAGCGGAGAATCGTCGGTATTCAACAAAACGCTGTATCCCGGCGAACTGGTGCTGGTGAACGACCGCAGATTCTTCCATTATACGACGCCGGTGCATCCGGCCGGCGAAGGCAACGGCACCCGCGATGTGTTCGTGCTGACCTGCCCGAGTTTGCTGGTCGATTAGTCCCCGCCGATGGGTTTCGCTGGCGCTCTACCCATCCTATACCAGGCATGTTCAACGCTGTATGGATACTCATGCCTGCTGGAGAAGGGGCTTACCTTCTTGATCTATCACTATGGAAAGCACTGTAGCCTAATATTGGGACAGCGCTGCCGTATTGCAAAGGCTATCCCTCAACAGTAATTTCCCGCAATGCCCTGAGCAGCCGTTCAATCTCGTCAGACGTGTTGTAAGCCAGCAGCCCGATGCGCAAAAAACCGCCGTCCGCCTCGACGTTCAGTTTTTCGGTGAGGCCCGGCGCGTAAAAATTGCCGTGCCAGGTATAAATGCCGCGATCGCCCAGTTCCTTCGCAACCGTATCGGGCTTTTTCCCGGCCAGCCGGACTGCGACCGTAGGGGTGCGCCAGGCGAAACGCGCGGGATCGGTAATGCCGTAAACGGTCAGTCCCGGTATCTTTGACAGTCCCGCCATCAATTGTGCGCATAACGCCCGCTCATACCGCCGGCTCGCTTCCAGCGCGGCGACGAGCGCGCCCCGTCGCGACGGGGACGGCGAGATCTGCTGGCCCAATTCGGCCAGATAATCGACGGTCGCCGTAAGTCCCGCCAGACTCTCGTGGTTCAGCGTGCCGGTTTCCCAGCGTGAGGGGATCTCGTCGGGGGCGGGCAGCACCTTGCACGGACGCAGGCGGGTCAGATGTTGCTGCTTGCCGTACAGGACTCCGACATGCGGACCGTAGAATTTGTAAGCGGAACAGGCGAGAAAATCGCAATCGAGCGCATACGCGTCGATCGGCCCGTGGGCAGCGTAATGCACCGCATCCACGAAAACCCAGGCGCCGACCGCATGCGCCAGGCGTACCACCGCCGCCACGTCGTTGACCGTACCGACTGCATTGGACGCATAGCCGATCGCCACGACCCGCGTTTTCGCGTTGATCTTGCGCTTCAGGTTCTCCAGATCGAGCGTGCAGTCTTCGGGATGGATGTCCGCAACCCGGACGACCGCGCCGGCCTCCTCTTCCAGCGCCTTCCAGGGCGAGACGTTCGCGTAATGGTCGAGCCGGGTCACCAAAATTTCGTCGCCCGGATTCAGCTCGCGGCCGATCGCGCGGCTCAACGCAAAGGTCAGCGTGGTCATATTGGCTCCGAAAACCACCTCGTAAGGCTCGCAGCCGAGCAGATCGGCCGCCGCTTTCCGGGCCGAGGCAATGCATTTGTCCGTGCGCCGGCTGCTCGCAAAAGCCCCGTGCGCGTTGGCGTTGGAGAATATCAGGTAACGGGCCATCGCCTCGATTACGGAGCCGGGCACTTGTGAACCGCCGGGGCCGTCGAAGAAAACGGGAATGCGCCCGTCAATCTCCTGAGAGAGCGCCGGAAACCGGGAGCGTACCCAAGCGGGGTCGAGAGAACGCATGCGAAACTCCTTGTTGCGATGCTGAGTTAACAGCTCTTGGACAAGTTGATAGGGTTTTCGTTTATCGCGGCAAAACAAAAAAGGGTAATCCAGCCGTTTCCCTTGAACAAATTCAAACTCGCCCGCCGCGCCACCAAAGCCCCTATCCAATGCCGTTAAGGATGCGGCTAAAAATAACTTCCCGACATGCCGCCTGCTCGTTCCTATTTTCAGTCGTAGGGTACGCTGTGCGTACCATGGAGTGATGAAAAGGTACGCACTCGGCAATTGCTCCTGCATCGCTCTATCTCCTGCCTCCGTGCAGTCGTCGGCAATTGCTCTGTCCTTAGACCACCCTTTAGCGGTGGCATTGCTCTCGATCGCATATTCCCGACACGATCTACCTCCCTCATCCCTAGGGCCCCGTACCTCCTGCATGAACGCCAGGGATGGCGTGAATGCAGAGATTGCACGACTGTAGGGATACAGGAGGTAGGGCAACGCAGGGAGCGGTTGTCGCGGAGCAAATCTCTGCCCGTGCAGTCGAGCGTACCCTACAGCGGTTTGTGCTCTTTGGGGGTGTAACCCAAACCGGCAAAGGGGGAATTCCGATAAGCGCGCGGCGAGGGAACGCGTGGAGGGCAGTGATGATCGGCCCAATCCTAAAGAGGCTTTAGGGCAAATACACGCTCCAGCTCATCCCGCCCAGCGTCTTGCTCGGCATGCCCTCCAGCTTGCCATCCAAAAGTTCGATCAGGTCGCTGACCACCGCCATTCCGATGCCGTGCCCGTGAATGTTCTCGTCGGCGCGGACGCCGCGTTTCAGAATCTCGCCGAGCTTCTGCTGCGGAATGCCGGGGCCGTCGTCCTCGATCAACAGGAACACCGCATAATTGCGGCGGTTCTTGCGCTGCTTCAGCGCGACCTGGACCCGGACCGTTTTCCGGCACCATTTGCTGGCATTGTCGAGCAGGTTGCCGATGATTTCGTAAAGATCGCCTTCCTCGTAATACACCGGGCTCGCCTCGGGAATGTTCAGGTCGAACGAGATTCCCTTATCCAGATAAACCTTGGTCAATGAAGCGACCGTTTTGCGGATGATGTCCGAAACGTCGGAGGCGCCGACGGTCTTGCTTTCGCCTTTGGCGGCCGCGCGCTGCAACTGGTATTGGATAATCTTGTCCATGTAGGTCAGCTGCTCGATCACCGCGTCCTGATTGCCCTGAAACGAATGCGCGCAGCCGTGCAGAATCGCCAGCGGCGTCTTCAGGCTGTGCGCCAGATCGGCCAGGGTGTTGCGGTAGCGCTCCAGGTGCGCGCGCTCGCTGCTGATGAACGCGTTCAGGTTGTTCGCCAGTCCCTGCAGTTCGGTCGCATAATAATGGTCCAGGCGCGACCGCGTGCCTTTTTCGATCGATTCCAGATCCCTGACGATCCGGCGCAGCGGCTTCAGGCTCCAGCGCAGCAGCGAAAACTGGATGAAAATCAATACCACGCCGATCACCAGCAGCCAAGTCCACAGCGTGACCGCAAAGTGCTTGACCTGCTGTTCGACGAAATCGCCGTCTTCGACGACGGTAAACAGGTATTCGCGTTCCATGCCTGCCAGGGTCTGCCAGATGACCCGGTAATGAAACGCGTAGCGGTTGCGTTTTTCACGGGTGAAAGCCGGCTCGCCCGGCGCCATGTCGGGGAGCGGCGGCGGATCGAGGCCGATCGCGGAAGGCGAGCTCCAGACCTGTTTCTTGTTGGTCTGCCGGATGAAGCCGTAGAGCCCCGAGCCCGGATTCATGAAGCGCGGGTCCTGCAGATTCTGCGAAACGGACAATTCGCCGTTGTCCTTCAGTTCGGCGGAAGACAAGAGGGAGTACACCTGCACCTGCAAGCGTTCCTTCAACGCTTCTTCGGCGCTTTCGCGGAAGCCCTGTTCGAGCACCACGGCGACCAGCGCGAAAAAGGCCGCCAGCACCAGGCCCTCGGAGGTCAGTAATCTAAAGCTTAGGGATTTGGCGCGTAGTGCATTCATTATCGGATGACGGTTGAGAATTAAAGGCTGATCGGTTTGTCACAGCGCTGTCGTCAGCGGGAATTCTATTTTAATCAAAATCGCGCCTCCGCCGCTTTCGTTCTTGATCATGAGACTGTTCGGGCGGGGCTGCACTTTGGATGATCGGGCGATTGAAAGAATGGAAGTGCAGGGAGAATTTTTTGTATGTTATAATATAACATCACAACGGATGAGATGATTTGATGCAAAAACCGATTTATCCTTATATCGTGGCCTGCCTGTTCTTGCCGGGCGGGGGCGTGCAAGCCGGGGAACCGGGTAACGACACGACGCTGGGCGAAGTCGTCGTCACCGCGCCTGCGCGGAAAGAAAAAGAGAATCCCGTACAGCCTTCGGTGGTATTGAGCGAGGAAGCGCTGCGGATGAAGATCGGCCGCAGCATCGGCGAAACGCTGAAGGACGAACTGGGCATCGCCAGCCAGTCGTTCGGCCCCGGCGTCGGCACGCCGGTGATCCGGGGACAGGCGGGGCCCAGGGTGCGGGTCTTGAGCAACGGTATCGGCAGCAATGATGCGTCCGCATTCAGCCCGGACCATGCCGCCAGCGTCGAACCGCTGTTGGCCGAACGGATCGAAGTATTGCGCGGGCCGGCCACGCTGATGTACGGCAGCGGCGCGATCGGCGGCATCGTCAACGTGATCGACAACCGCATTCCGGACAAGCTGCCCGACAAACCGGTCGGCGGGGCGCTCGAACAGCGCTTCGATTCGACCAGCGACGAAACCGGCACCGCGATGAAGATCGACGGCGGCCGGGACCACATCGCCTATCACCTGGACGGCTTCTACCGCCACCGCGATAATCTTTCGATCGGCGGTAGCGCGATCGATACGGCCAAGGCTTCGATTACCGACCCTTCGCTCGAGATCGTCGATAATCCCAAAGGCCATCTGAACAACACCGGCGCGGAGGCGATCAGCGGTTCGGCCGGCCTCTCCTGGATCGGCGAACCGGGCTTCGCGGGCGTCTCGATCAATCATCTCGAAAACAATTACGGCATCGCGCCGGATGGGACCGGCGAAGAAACCGTGCGTATCGCTCTCCGGCAGGACAAGTACGACTTCAAAGGCGAGCTGGCCGATCCGTTCCGCTTGGCGAAAAGCCTGCGCGCCCGTTTGGGTTATACCGACTACCAGCATACCGAAATCGCGAACGGCGAGCCGGGCGCGTTTTTCGCGAACCGGACTTATGAAAGCCGGCTGGAAATGGACCACCGGGACATCGGCCGCCTACGCGGCACCGTCGGTTTGCAGGTGCAGTCCAGCGACTTTACCGCGATCGAGAAACTGACCGGTGAGCCGATCGTGCCGCATTCGCTGATCGACAGCTATAGTCTCTTTGCCATCGAATCGTTCGATGCGGGGCCTGTGGCTTATCAGTTCGGCATGCGCATCGATCAAACCGGTATTCAGCCGGACGGGAGAAAAGGGCTCGACTACACGCCGGTCAGTGCGTCGGCGTCCGCCGCCTGGAAAATCGACAAACGCAACAGCCTGAATCTGGCCGTCACCCGTGCCTCGCGCGCGCCGCAAGTGCAGGAACTGCTGGCCGACGGCTTCCATGACGCGACCCGCAGCTTCGAGCGGGGCAATGTGAACCTCAAGGAAGAAACTTCCTACAACCTCGATCTGGGCTACCGTTTCAAGTCCGACTGGCTGCGCGCCGAGTTCGACCTGTTCCACAACTGGGCCGGCGATTATATCTACCAGCAGCGCAGCGGCGAATTCGTGGATGAGGAGGGCAATCCCTGCGCCGTCGACTGCAAGCCGGTCCTGGTCACCCGCCAGCGGGACGCGATCTTCAAAGGCTTTGAGGCCAAGCTGATCTTTCCGATGATGGAGAACCGCTACGGGCTGCTGGACCTGACGCTGTTCAGCGACTATACGCGCGGCGAATTCGTAAACGGCGGCGACGTGCCGCGGATGCCGCCCTTGCGTTACGGGCTGCAGCTCGATTATCAGCAGGACAAACTGTCGAGCTATTTGCGCTTCACGCGCGCCGAGGACCAGCCGCATGCCGGAGACTTCGAAACTTCCACCGCCGGCTATTTCCTGCTGAATGTCGGCGTCAACTATCGACTGAAGGCTTACAAGGAGGCCGAACTGCTGCTGTTCGCGAAGGGCAATAACCTGCTCGATCAAAATATTCGCAACTCGACTTCGTACCTGCGCAATTTTGCGCCGGAAGCGGGACGAGGGGCGGAGATCGGCTTCCGGTTGAGTTATTAAGCCCGCGTAGGGCGGAATGGCGCAGCGTATTCCGCCGGATGTTATATGCATGCGGCGCAATACGGCTATCGCCTATTGCGCCCTGCAATTCTTCACCGATGCACCCAGTCCGCTCCCAAAGTCCCGGACAACTTTTCGAAATAAGCCGGTTCGCCAACCTCGGCCAGCATCCGTTCGGCGGTTTCGAGTTTTTCGCTTAAAACCCGGTGCCACGCTTCGCTTGGTTCGGTTTCGCTCAAACGTTGCCGGATATATTCGCGGTGCCGCAGCCAAAGCGCGTATTCCCGCTGTTGCTTGATCTGCAGCCTTTCGCGGTACCAGTCGCTTTCGAGCAGCGCCTCGCGGGTGAACAGCGCACGAATGGATGGATCGTCTACCGTTTTGCCTTCGTAATGCCCGTAAGCCATCACCTGCAGCAGCGCTTTGAGCGGCGGGCAGGCGTCGTCGATCGAGCCGTCCCCGAAATAGAGCGAGGCGACCCGTCGCTGCGCCTGGTAAACGTTGTCGACGCCGTCGACGAAGTCGGGCAGGCTCTGGATTTCCGGCTTCAGCATCGCTTCGTCGAACACCGCGGTCGGATAATCGAAGACCTTGCCGAAATTGGTATGCACGAAGCGTTCGGTAATCCGATAACCCAGGCGGCTCGCGTACACGGTCCGGCCTTCGAATTCGAAATCTTCGAGCTTTTCGAGATGGCCTTCGGCGATCAGGTAGCGGGGATCGCGCTGGTCGACCGGCAGGCGCGACCAGATTTCCGGAATCAGTAGGCTGATGTCGTGATCGATCCGCCGCGCCGAACCGATATAACCGGCCGCGGTCGAGAAGCCGTCGTAGCCGCAGAGGATGAACGACACCAGCGCGGTGTTCAAATCGGCCGTCGCGCAGACCGCGTTGAACGGGCCTTTGGTCAGCGCGCCTTCGGAGCCCGCGCCGGTTGTCGAAGGCGATTTTCCGGTCAGGCTGCAGATGAAATCCATGAACAGTTCGGGCAGTTCCTGATAATGGATCGGATTGTAAATCGCCAGCGGCTTGATGCCGGCCGCCGCATCGCGCGGGTTGTTGCGGCGTCCGGGCAGCACCGCATCGACCGGAAAATGCACCGGTTGATCGAAGTCGAGGCCGCGCGCCAGCCGGGTCGACAGTTCCGCCAGATAGCGCGGACGCGGATCGACGAGATCGGGCCGCCGCTGCAGGTAGCGCACGTTCTGGCTCGGTTTGCCGTCGACCCGGCGCGGATGCGCCGAGGAGACGAAAAATTCGCCTTCCGGGGCCTCGGCGGCGCGCGCGATCAGATTGCGCATCGGTTCGCTGAACTGGTCGAAATGCACCACGTCGTCCCGGATTTCCCGGGCGTCGGCCGGCGTCAGCGGTTCGAAATTCGAAATGAAATTGTTGCCGCCGGCCAGGTCGGTTTCGGTTTGCAGGTCGGTGCCGCGGTGGACCGCGTCGTCCGGCCGCTGGAAAAAACTCATTTCGCAGTTGTCGACCAGTTTGACGCTCGGATTCGGCGTGTTCGGGCTCAATCCCGGCAAAAATCCGGCAGGCACCACGGTCGATGCGGTGATGTCGTCTTCGAACTGGATTTTTTCCGAGGCGATGAAATCCTGGCGCAGTTTGAACACCCGCCAGGCGCCGCTGCTGTCGTAGCCGACGCGCAGATAGCAGGCGATCAGTTTGCGGCCCTGAAATTTCAGTTCGTTGCCCGGATAACCGTTCACCACGTCGACCGAAAAATGTTCGCGCCAGTTTTCTTCGCCCCACGCCGGGTTGAAAAAGCGCTTGATGATCAGCACCAGCGCCCAGATGTGCTGCGGAAATTGCGTCAGCCAATGGTTGTAGGTGTCGGCATATTCGCCTTGCGAAGGAGTCAAGAGTTTGATCACCGAGCCGAGCGTGCGCTGGTTGCTGAGCAGCGGGCGCCGGTCGACGCCGTTGCGCGCCGGATCGCGAAAACGCTGTGAATAGTCGTAGGCGAAAATTTCGGCGACGGTGTCCATGTCTTTGTCGAAATCTTCGACGAAGATGGAGCCGAAAAGGATCGCGCCGGCGATCGACTTCGAAATTTCCGATTTGCCGCCGCCGGACACCGTGCTCGGTTTGTGGCACAGGGTGCTTTCCGGGAAAGTGCCGATCAGCCGCCAGCTCGGCGCGTGCGGGTGGCGCTCCATGTGCACGCGGAAACCGTTCGGATACACGTAGGTTCGGTCGGCCAGCAGTTTCAGTGTCTGCGCCGCGCCGTTTCGCGCCCAGCTGACTTGCTGTCGCTGGATGTTGATTTCGGCCGTTTCGGGAATGAACACGATGTCCGGATGGGTTTTGTCGGTCGCATGGCCTTTGGGGTGCAGGTCGATCGATTCACCCAACAGGCGCGGAATCCGTTCGAAGGTGACGTTCTTGATGTTTTCCGGGCCCGCCAGATAAATGTCCCCCAGGCTGGCCCGGACGAACGCGAGCGCCCCGCCGGCGTGTTCTTCTTCGCAGCCGCCGTACAGATTGGCCGCATAGCTGATCTGCGATTTGATCTCTTTTTTGCTGTAGCCGAAATAATTGTCGGCGATGATCGTCACGATGACGCCGTGCAGGTTCCGGCACACCAGTTTGAAAGGCTTGCCGTCGTTGTAGCGTTCGTCTTCGCTTCGCCAGCACATGCCGTCCTGGCGCTGCCGTTCGCTCGCTTCCTCGACAGGCGGCAAACCCAGGTCCTTTTTGCGGCAATGCACCAGATGCGGCGCCAGGATGATGCAGCCGGTGTGGCCGGTCCAATGCTCGATGTCCAGC
This sequence comes from Methylomicrobium album BG8, assembly GCF_000214275.2. Lineage (NCBI taxonomy): Bacteria > Pseudomonadati > Pseudomonadota > Gammaproteobacteria > Methylococcales > Methylococcaceae > Methylomicrobium > Methylomicrobium album. The sequence continues at coordinate 308,646 of NZ_CM001475.1, forward strand.
GCGGCATCGTTTTCGGGCAGAAACGGGTTACCGGCATTGCCGAAGATCGATTCGACGAAGTCCAGGTTCGCGACCAGGCCGGCCGGCGCAAAAAAACGCGTTTCCATCGTTTTCGGCGGCGCTACGCCGGCAATGCCGGGAACCACCCGCGGCCGGATCAGCATCGACAGCCACAGTTTCGCCGGATTTTGCTGCCGGCTCGTATAAGGCAGGCACAGCAGGTCGTCGGGCGGGGTCAGGGCCCGGAGCAGGATTTCCGCGTAAGCGCGAACCGGCACTTCGCTTTTGTCCGCCGGCACCGGCAAGCCGCCGGCCGCGATGTGGAACACGCCTTGGGTCGTGCGCCGGTCGTTTTTCGGATTGTGCAGAACGCCTTGCCGAACCCGGTACGAGTCGATGTAAGGCGAATGGTATTCGTTCGACTGGAACGGCAGCGACAATTCCCGGGCCAGCCCTTCTTCGAGGATGAAGGTTTCGCCGGGCAGCAGAATTTCGCTCTCGACGCCGTTTTCGCGCAGGTAGGCGTTCAGGAAATCCTGAATGCGCTGATCGGCGGGACACCGGTAGCGGGACAGCAGGCGGCGCTGCAGGGAATAATTTTTCAACAAGCCGTCCGCGATCTTCAGATAACTTTGATCGTGCTCGGCTTCGCAGGTCGGCTGTCCCAAGGCCGCCAAATGCAGATTGATCAGATGCAATTGTTCACGTTGTTGGCCGGGTGAATCGGTGGGAGGCGGAATGACGGATGTATTCATCGGGGTAACGGTAACGAGCGTTGGTTTAAATTTAGTTATTATTGCTAACGCATTTGAGAAACTGACGCCGTGCAGCGTACCGGTAGTTAACGCGCCGTTCAAGCGAAATTTCATGTTGCCGGTTGCCGGTTGCCGGGATGTTGGCGTTTGTATTCATAAATCCGGACGGCCTGAACTTCGGTTAACGATTGAGCGTCGGTTCATGGCGGTTGCGCAGAGAAGATCATCATCTCCGCCGGTTAACACTTTGTCCCCAAAATATTCGTGCCCAAGCCGGCCGGCGTCCCAGCAACAGGCTGTCGACAGCGGTTGAAACTCGGCAAGACATCGGCCGAGGAATTTGGGACAATGTGACCGAAACTCAACCGCAGCGATACCGACTCCTAATATTAATGATGAACATGAACGACCTGGCGGCCGGTGTTTTCCGGAAGGAAGTGCTGGCCATGTCCGCCTACCACGTTGCCGATGCGGAGGGCTTGATCAAGCTGGACGCGATGGAAAATCCTTACGAATGGCCCGAAGACCTCAAGACGCGCTGGCTCGAAACCCTGCGCGCCTGTCCGTTGAACCGTTATCCCGATCCCTGTGCGCGCCGTCTCGCCGCGGCGATCAGACGTTCCGCCGGCCTGGATGACGATGCGCCGCTGCTGCTCGGCAACGGTTCCGACGAAATCATTCAGCTCTTGTTGATGGCGCTGCCGCCGGATTCCTCCGTGCTGTCGCCGGAGCCGGGATTCGTGATGTACCGGCAGCTCAGCCGCTGCCTGGGTCTGGATTACGTTGGCGTGCCGCTGCGTGCGGAGGATTTCGGTCTCGATCTGCCGGCGATGCTGGCCGCGATCGAGCGGCACCGGCCGAAGCTGATCTTCCTGGCCTATCCGAACAACCCGACCGGCAATCTGTTCGACCGGGCCGCGATCGAGGCAATCGTCGAAAAGGCGCCGGGCTTGGTTGTGATCGACGAGGCTTACGAGCCGTTCGCCGGCGCCAGTTACCTGGGCATGCTTGGCCGCTATCCGAACCTGCTGGTGATGCGTACGGTGTCCAAGTTGGGACTGGCCGGTCTGCGGCTCGGCTACCTGGCCGGCAGCGCCGAACTGCTCGGGCAATTGGATAAAATCCGCCTGCCGTACAACATCAACGTGCTGACCCAGGCCAGCGCCGAGTTCGCGTTGAACCACAAAACCCTGTTCGATCAGCAGACCCGGCTGATCTGCGCCGAGCGGGCACGCGTTTTCGCCGCGCTGGCCGCCATCGGCGGCATCATGCCTTACCCGAGCGCCGCCAACTTCATTCTGTTCAGAACGCCGCCGGGCCGCGCGGACGAAATTTTTACCGGGCTTAAACAGCGGGGGATACTGATCAAGAATTTGAGCCCGCAGGGCGGCCTGCTGGCCGATTGCCTGCGCGTGACGATCGGTAAGCCCGATGAAAACCAAGCTTTTCTTTTCGCGCTGAATCAGAGTTTTGTATCCAGTCAGTGAGTCTTCTTGCGACGGGAGAAGGCGGCAGAGAAAAAGACGCCGGTTTTCCATTTTTTCTCGCCGCATTTTGTTATTTCACGGTAAACAAATCGGTCGAAGCACTTCAAATCGACTAGGTTCTAGTGGTATATTGCCCCGGTTAACGCGTTAGTCACGGCATAGACCGGAACAGGAGAGTTAGATAATGAATAATAAAGGCGTCGATAAGTCTAAGCGCCAATTTTTAACCTCGGCGCTGACCGTAGTGGGGGCGGTAGGCACGGGTTACTTAGCGGTACCCTTTCTCGCCCAGATGCAGCCCAGCGTAAAGGCGATGGCGGCGGGGGCGCCGGTCGAGGTCGACATCGGCAAGATGGAGCTCGGCCAACTGCTCCGTGTGGCCTGGCGCGGCAAGCCGGTCTGGATTCTGAAGCGCACGCCCGAGGTGCTGGCGACGCTGAAAACGCTGGATAACGAGCTGCGCGATCCGCTGTCCGAGGAGTCGATCCAGCCCGAATACAGCAAAAATCTCTACCGCTCCCTGAAGCCCGAAATATTTGTCGCGATCGGTATCTGCACCCACCTGGGCTGTTCGCCCACTTTCCGGCCCGAAATTGCGCCCGTCGACCTCGGCGATAAATGGAAAGGCGGCTTCTTCTGCCCCTGCCACGGTTCCTGGTTCGATCTGGCCGGACGCGTTTACCGGGGCGTGCCTGCGCCGACCAATCTGGAGATTCCTCCTTACCGGTATGTGACCGAAAACCAACTGATCATTGGTGAACCCAGCCAAGGAGCAAGCGCATGAAACCTTCACGTCTGACTTTGTTCGGCGAGTGGATACTCGAACGCTTTCCGATCACCAAGATTTGGGAAGAGCACATGGCGCATTATTACGCGCCGAAAAACTTCAATTTCTGGTATTTTTTCGGGTCGCTGGCGCTTCTGGTGCTGGTCAACCAGATCATTACCGGTATCCTGCTGACGATGAACTACAAGCCGGATGCGCAATTGGCCTTCGATTCGGTCGAATACATCATGCGCGAGGTGAACTGGGGCTGGCTGATCCGCTACATGCATTCGACCGGCGCTTCCGCGTTTTTCATCGTGGTTTACCTGCACATGTTCCGGGGGATCATCTACGGTTCGTTCAAGCATCCGCGCGAGCTGATCTGGATCTTCGGGATGTTCATCTTCGTCGCCTTGATGGCCGAGGCCTTTATGGGTTATCTGCTGCCGTGGGGCCAAATGTCCTACTGGGGGGCGCAGGTGATCATTTCGCTGTTCAGCGCGATTCCGGTGATCGGCGAGGATCTGTCGCTGTGGATTCGCGGCGATTACGTGATTTCCGATGCGACCCTGAACCGCTTCTTCGCGTTCCACGTGATCGCGGTGCCGCTGGTGCTGGTGATGCTGGTGTTCCTGCACATCGTCGCGCTGCATGAAGTCGGCTCGAACAATCCGGACGGCGTCGAAATCAAGAAACAGAAAGATGTCAAGGGCATTCCGCTCGACGGCATTCCGTTCCATCCTTACTACACGGTCAAAGATATCGTCGGCGTGGCGGTGTTTCTGGTCTTCTTCTCGGTCGTGATCTTCTACATGCCGGAATTGAACGGCTTCTTCCTGGAGCACGCCAATTTCATCCCGGCCGATCCGATGAAGACGCCGGAGCATATCGCGCCGGTCTGGTACTTCACCCCGTTCTATTCGATTTTGCGTGCGATCCCGGACAAATTCGCCGGCGTGATCGGCATGGGCGGCGCGATCGTCGTGCTGTTTTTCCTGCCCTGGCTCGACCGCGGCAGGGTCAAATCGGTCCGTTACCGTGGAGGTATCTATAAAAAAGCGCTGTTTCTGTTCGTGGTCAGCTTTCTGATCCTCGGCTATCTGGGTACCCAGCCGCCGACGCCGCTCGCAAGCGTCATTGCGCGGATCTGTACCGCGATCTATTTCGGCTTCTTCCTGCTGATGCCGATCTATACGCGCTGGGAAAAATTGAAACCGGTGCCGAGCCGGGTCACTTATCAGCCGAGTCTCGACGACCGCCTTCAAGCGTTAAAGAAAGTCTATGAAGAGGTCACTTTTGTGGAACCGTTGTCCAAACCGGTTGCATCGCCGCTGGCCAAATGCACCTTTTTGAGAAGACGGCTGAATCCTGTCGGCGTTCGCAGTGTCGCCAAGCGCTTTGTCAAAACCCTCAAAACGAGCCTTGATTGATATGAGAAGAATAATAACATTACTGCTGTTTTGCGCGTTGTCGGTTGAAGGATACGCGTCGGAAGACGTCGAACTGCAAGCGGCGAATATCGATTTGTCCGATAAGCGTTCCCTGCAGCGCGGCGCAAAAACCTTCGTGACTTACTGTCTCGGATGCCATTCGCTCAAATATATGCGTTACAAACGCCTGGCGCAGGATTTCGGGCTCGACGAGAAGAAGATGCTGACCCAGATCGCGCCGCAGAATGCCAGCATCTACGACAAGATGTTCACCGCGATGAACAAGCATGACGCGGAAAAATGGTTCGGCATCCAGCCGCCCGACCTGTCGCTGATCGCCCGCTCACGCGGCACCGACTGGCTGTACACCTACCTGAAAGGCTTTTATGTCGATAAAAGCAAGCCTTTGGGCGTTAATAACGCGGTTTTCCCCGATGTCGGCATGCCGAATGTATTCTGGCAGTTGCAAGGCCAGCAGCAAGCGGTGGTCAACATGGTCGAAGGCAAACAGATCGTCGAAGGTTTGGTGCTCGACAAGCCCGGCACTTTGTCCGAAAAAGAGTTTGATGATCTGGTGAACGATCTTGTGAATTTTCTGGCCTATGTCGGGGAACCCATGCAACTGGAGAGAGTCAGTCTAGGCAAGTATGTGCTGCTTTACCTGTTCATGTTTTTGGGTATCGCCTACGTGCTCAAAAAGGAGTACTGGAAGGACGTGCATTAAGCGATCGACTCGGCGTAGCGGCTCCACATAATCCGGGCGATTCGCGTACCGCGTCGCCCAAAGCCGCGTCCTTGAATGTTATAATGCCTCAATTCAGCGTTTAGGACGTTCAAAAGAGGTTCTTGATTAGTGACCAACTTGTTTAGTAATAAATCTGTGATGACTCTATTCTCTTCTCCAACATGCGCAATGAGCCATTCCGTTCGCTTTGTATTACACGAGAAAGCGATCGTCGCAGACATCGAATACTACGATCCGGCCAGTCCGCCCGAGGACTTGCTCGAACTGAACCCGACCGCCGTATCGCCGACTTTGGTGGAACGCGATCTGGTGCTTTACGATTCCCGGATCATCATGGAATACCTGGACGAGCGTTTTCCGCATCCGCCCTTGCACCAGATGGACCCGGTATCCCGCGCCAATGCAAGAATGCTGATCAAACGCATCGATCAGGACTGGTATCAGCTGCTCGATGAGATTTTATACTCCGGCGAGAAAAAATCCGCCCGCGCGAAAAAAATGCTCAAGGAAAGCCTGCTGGCGTCCGCGCCGATCTTTGCGGCCCGGCCGTTTTTCATGAGCGACGAATTTTCTCTGATCGACTGCGCGCTGGCCCCTCTGCTATGGCGCCTGCCCATGGTGGGCATCGATGTCTCGACTCCGAACGAGGCGATCATCAATTATGCCGAGCGTATTTTCAGACGCCCTGCATTCAAGCGCAGCCTGAGCGACGCCGAAAAAGACATGGCGCAACTCCCGAAATGACTCCGCTAAAACCTTACCTGATCCGCTCGATCTACGAGTGGATTACCGACAACGGCCTGACGCCGTATCTTCTGGTCAATGCCGAACATCCCGGTGCGCTCGTGCCGCACGAATTCGTGGAAGGCGGCAGGATCGTCCTGAACGTGCGTCCGGAGGCGGTCCACGGTTTGTCGCTCGGCAATGACCAGATCGAGTTCAACGCGCGTTTCGGCGGTATCGCCAGGCACATTTTCGTGCCGATTCGGGCGGTTCTGGCGATTTATGCCAAAGAAAACGGCAAAGGGATGATCTTCGATCCCGAAGAAGAAATTGAAGACGATACGCCGCCCGAAACGCCGGATACCCGGCCGCCGACGGGCAGGCCGCAACTGAAGGTCGTCAAATGAAGCGGAGGATATTGGAATTTGTAGAAATATCCGCTATAATTCCGCTTCTATTCTCTAGTTGATCATTCAACGCGGGGGGTTAGCTCAGTTGGTAGAGCAGTGGACTCTTAATCCATAGGTCCAGGGTTCGAGTCCCTGACCCCCCACCACTTATAAGTTTTTTAGAGTTCCACAGAATACATAAAACCCGCAAGCTGCAAGGCTTAGCGGGTTTTTTATTGTCCAATGAAGTACCGCGCGGAAAGCGATAGCAATTTCGCCGGAGGAGGATGGCCGCTCAATGGCGGATCGCTCGGCAACTGCTCCTGCGTTGCCTACCGCTGGGGAGGCACTTGGCTGCAGCGGATAACGGTTCGTCCCACACGTCTTCCAACCGTTCGGTAGTCAAAATACGCTCGACCCAGGCGTCCAGTTGGGCTTTCGCGGCCGCGTGCACTCGCAGCTCCATGTCCGCGGGCAGTGGGCCGAATTTTAGCCGGAGCAGTTTTAGCAGTGTTTGGGCTTCGCCCTTGGTTTCGCCCCGAGCCTCCCCCCGAGCTTCCCCTTGCGCCTCGCCCTGTAATCTCGCTTCTTGTAGCCATTGCGAAATGCGTTGTGCCAGCATGGTCTTGATCTCCCGTAAATCGTTCGGTTCGGTCGGCCGGTCCTCGCCCGGCGCATGAGCACCCGGTTGATCCAGACGCTGAAACTGCGCCGCAGCCGGGTTTATTCCGGCGCTGCCAGCCATTCTATCAAATGTCCTTCTTTGTACGGACGGGTCATCGGCGCTAACGGGGCGGTGGCGGGCTCCGTTATTTTAGCAAGGGCGGGGAATACTTTCACAGCCTCATTTATCCCGTCCGGCATGCAGGATTACCGCACTAAAAGACCTACGAGGTTTTAAAAAACCTCGTAGGTCTGATTTTATTTCTTTGCTTCAACATGAGTGACTACTAGCCCTTGATCCGGTTTTACCGCCGCCGCTACGCTATTCCGGGCTCGGGCTTTTCCGTTTGACCCAGTTGATCAGCCCGCCCGCCAGCACCCTGTCGACCGCTTTGGGCGCCAATGGGTGTTCGGTTTCATAAGCCTCGTTTTTGGTCAGATTGATCACCCGGACGCGCTTTCCCTTGCGAATCGCAGCGCGCACGTCGGGGATCGACAGCCGGTCGCCTAGTTCGATCCGATCCCAATCCTCGGGATTCATAAAAATCAATGGCAGGATGCCGAAATTGCTCAGATTTTGCAGGTGAATCCGGGCGAAACTTTTCGCGATGACCGCCTTCAGGCCCAGAAAGCGGGGCGCCAGCGCGGCGTGCTCGCGGCTCGAACCCTGCCCGTAATTGGCACCTCCGGCTACGAACGAGCCCTGTTGTTGATATGCCATCGCCCTGTCGTAGTAGGTCTCGTCGACCTGGCTGAATACGAATCGGCTGATGGCCGGGATGTTGCTGCGGTACGGCAGCACCCTGGCGCCGGCCGGCATGATTTCGTCGGTCGATATGTCGTCCCCGACTTTCAGCAGCACCGGCCCTTCGAGCGCCTCGGGCATCGGTTCCAAGTCGGGCAGCGGCTTGATATTGGGACCTTTTTCCAGAGGATAGGATCCGGCTTCCGCTGCCGGCGCGGGTGGAACCAGCATCGAAACGTTGAGAATCACTTCTGCCGGCTCCGCGATGCGGGGATAGGGCATATCCAGGGTGCGCGGATCGGTGATGATGCCGGTCAGCGCCGAAGCGGCGGCGGTTTCCGGGCTGCACAGGTAAACCTGGTCTTCCTTGGTGCCCGAACGGCCCGGGAAATTCCGCGGCACGGTGCGCAGGCTGATCCGGCCCGACGCCGGCGCCTGCCCCATCCCGATACAGCCGCCGCAGCCGGCCTGGTGCAGGCGGGCGCCGGCATGGACCAGTTTTGCCAGGATGCCCGTCGCGGTCATGTTTTCCAGGATCTGCCGGGAAGTCGGGTTCACGTCGAACGATACGCGGTCGTGCGCCTGTTTGCCGGCGACGATCTCGGCCGCGACCGCGAAGTCCCGAAAGCCCGGATTGGCGGAGGAGCCGATATAAGACTGGTAGATTTCCCGGCCCGCCACCTCGCGCACCGGCACCACGCTGCCGGGGCTGCTCGGCAGCGCGATCAAGGGTTCCAGCGCCGACAGGTCGATATCCTCGTCTTCGTCGTATGCCGCATTTTCGTCGGCCAGCAGTTCCCGAAAGGCGTTTTCGCGGCCCTGGCTTTTCAAAAACGCCCTGACCGCCGCATCGGCCGGAAACACGGTCGTGGTGGCGCCGAGTTCGGCGCCCATGTTGGCGATCACGTGCCGGTCCATCGCGCTCAAGTGTTTCAAGCCGGGGCCGTAATATTCGACGATCTTCCCCAGCCCGCCGTCTACGCCGTGCCGGCGCAGCATCTCCAGAATCACGTCCTTCGCGCTGACCCAATCGGGAAATGCGCCGGTCAGCCTGACGCCCCAGACTTTGGGCATCCTGACATAAAACGGCTCGCCCGCCATCGCCATTGCAACCTCCAGCCCGCCCGCGCCGATCGCCAGCATGCCTAAGGAGCCCGCCGCGCAGGTGTGGCTGTCGGAACCCAACAAGGTTTTGCCGGGGATGCCGAAGCGCTCCATGTGCACCGGATGGCTGACGCCGTTGCCGGGACGGCTGTACCAGAGGCCGAACTTTTTGCAGGCGCTGCGCAGGAACAGGTGGTCGTCGGCGTTCTTGAAGTCTTCCTGCAGCAGGTTGTGGTCCACGTATTGGGCGGAAAGTTCGGTCCTGACGCGCGGGATGCCGAGCGCTTCGAATTCCAGCATCACCAGCGTGCCGGTCGCGTCCTGGGTCAGCGTCTGGTCGATCTTGAGGCCGATTTCTTCGCCCGCCACCATCCGGCCTTCGGCCAGATGGCTTTCGATCAGTTTCTGCGTTACGTTTCTGGCCATGGCACTTTGAGGTTCAGGTCGAAGGTTTCAGGGCAGTTCCACCGGCTCGCCGAGCACGTCGCGTACGTAAAACATCTGCACCAGCACCATTATCACGACCGCCAGCGCCGGCGCGAGCAGGAAGCCGAGAATGCCGAAGCCCGCGGCCATGATCAACTGGGCGGTCAGCAGCCAGGCCGGGGCCAGCGCCACGACTTTCTGATGGATATAAGGAGTGATCCAGTAGCTTTCGAGGGCCTGTATCACCGAATAGAGAATCATTACGTACAGCGCCGTCGAGCCGCTTTCGGCCCAGCCCACCATGACGGCCGGTACCGCGGAAATCAAGGGACCGATGATCGGCACAAAGGTCAGGACGCCGGCGAGCAGACTCAAGATGAAGGCGAAAGGCACCCCTAAAACGGCCAGCCCGATAAACGTCAGCAAACCGATCGCGAACATCGACGCGAATCGGCCGACCAGCCACCAGCGGAGCGCCTGCCCGATTCTGTCGAAGGCTTCGCGGATTCGCGCCCGGCGCGCCTGGGGAAACAGGCGAACCGTGCTATCGAGATAAATTCCGGGTTCGGCGGCAAAGTAAAGGCCCAGCACGATTACGATCAGGAAGCTCGCGACCGCCCCGAATGCGGTCGAAAAAATGCCGGCGATTTTTCCAAGTTGCCGCGGATCGGTCAGAGCGTTTCCGATTTGATAAAAGGTGTCCAGCAACAAAGGTCCCCAGGCATACTGGCCTAAAGAAGTGCGCAGGCGGTCCAGCGTCGACGGCAATTTCTTGGATAACTGATAAAAACCTTCCGCAATGTCGGGTCCGTACAGCAAGAGGATCAGTACGGAAGTTCCCAGCAGCGCCAGCACTACCAGATTCAGAGAGGCCGTTACGCTCAACTCCGTGTTCCGGCTGATCAGGTTTGCCAAGGTGCGCAAAAACAGCGCCGACAACAGACTGGCGAAAATCAGCAAAAGAATCTGTGCGACCTGCCACACCATCAGTAGCAACGCAATCACCGCGGCCGCGGTTAGCGCCACGATCAGCGTTCTTTTGGTCAACAGGCCGTTCGTGCTGCCGATCCCGACGGGCTCCATTTCGAGGGAGTCACTGCCCGGCATCCTGATTCTGTCCCACAAGCTCATGGCGCCTTCTCCCTTGGCAGCCGGGTCGGTTTGCTGTGCTTCGTCTCCTCTCGTCGGCCAGGAAAAACGTTCTTTCGACCGTACGGCTTTTCTTCCATAACCGCCTCCTCGGCAAATAAAATTTCAACGGGGTTTTAGTTGAAAAAGACCGTGCCTATATGACGATCGTTCCAATTTCTTCACCCTCGGCGAAGTGGGCGCAAAAAGCGTGTAAACCTTGCATGAGCATTATCGGGCAATTCTTTCTTGGCATAGGACAACTACCTCCGATTCCGCCGCGCGGTAGAAGAAGGAAGGGATGGCTCATTCCAAATGATCGTAAGCGGGCAGGCTTTGCAGCCTTGCATCTTCCAGTGCCTCGCCCACGGTAAAGTGATACAGGCTTTGCCAGCGTTCGGCCGGGGTGGGCGGTTTCTATGCGGCGCGGACGACTTCACCTTTCTATCCGCTTTCTTCAGACAGCCTTTGTTCATCAAACGGACACCAGCGATACGAGGTAGTGTATGTCGAGATGCAGGATGAAACGCACCTGCCTGAGGCTGACCGATCGGTCCAGCAGCGCGGCCTGAATTGCTTCTTGCGCGGTGCAGGGGCTGTCCGACACCGGTACGCCCACGTAGTCGCCCGTCTGTTGCGCGCATAACCGGTCGATGATCCTGCGTATCCCTTGGGAGGACAGCAGGTATCTGTGCCGTTCCACCGGCACGCGCACCCGTTCCGTGAAATAGCGGTCGTCGAGCGCATCTTCCCAGGGATCGAAATCTTCATCTTCGTACCGAACCATTTTCCAGTCCCGCCTTAACCGCTGCGAAATGGGAAGGTTCGTGCGTGTCGCCGAAAGCAGCTGCAGGATCGCATAAGAGACCACCGAGGGGCACGCGAGCAGTTCATTCATCTGGCAGAGCGTTTCTCCGTCCCATTCCAGCGGTAAGATCAGCCGGGGCTCGTAAAAGATGCACCCGTTGATTACTTTTCTGTTTCTGGGTTGATAAAGGCGCGCCGCCCGATGGATTTCGGACGCCGTATATTTAAGAGAAGCGGATGCCGTCATATTTTGCCTCCTCTCTTCCGGCTCTGGCGGTATCGTACCGGTCGGGCGATACCCGAAAATTCGTCCGTCATTGTGGAATCTGATTATTCAATTGGATGAGCTGCGGTAAACGAGAGTTCGGCAATTCCCCGATTCTTTTTTGCTTCATGCAAGCTGAAAACTTATGGCGGGCGCATCGTCGGCTAAGGATTGGGCCGATCATAATTTCCCCCTCGTTCCCATACCGGGCGTTCATCGTGAGACACCCTTATCTGACTTGGGTTGGTCCTCAAAGGGGATAAGCCGCTGTAGTAGGCTGTGCGTACCATGAAAGGTTGAATAAAGTACGCACGGCCGTCCCTGTTTACGGCCGGGTGATGTCGCGAAAGACGAGAATGCCGCCCGTGATGTTTTCCTTTGCATCCCGGATCGGGCCTGAATTGCAGAGCACCGGGATGTGCTGCCCATCCTTGCGGACGATTACCCAAATTTCATCCTTGACAGTTTCGCCGTTTCGGATCGAGCGCACCAGAGGGAGTTCGTCATCCGCCGGCTTCGTGACCCCATCGGTACGGCGGATGCCCCATCGCTCCGCCAGTTTGCCGCAGGCGACTTTCAGGTGCCTGTCCGGTTTGCCGGTCATCTCCCGGCCGGTCCGGTTGATCATCCGGATTTTCGCGTCAGGGGCGTCCGCGACGACGATGCCTTCCGGCAGATATTCCATCAAGGCGGCCAGCATCCGGTCGCCTTGCTCCGCTTTGGCCAAGGTCCGGCGCAACGTCTCTTCGGTGCGTTTGCGGTCGGTGGTTTCCCAGGCGGTCGTGATCAATCCCCAACCCGCGTCTCCGGGCAGCGCGATCCGGAATATGGACCAGCTGAAGTAAACTTCCTCCACGCGGCTGTTTTCGGAGCTTTTTACTTCATAGGGGGCATCTATCGCGGAAAACGGCTTTCCGGTTTTCGCGACGTTCAGAACGTGTTTTTCTATCTCCGGTTCCTCCGGCCATACCTCGCGAGGCGTCTTGCCCACCATTTTTCTTTGCGGCGCCAATTCCTGGTATTTCGGATTGACCAGCAAGATGTTCATATCCGAGGCGCGCACGATGTTGACCGCCACCGGCAAATGGTCGAGAACCGTTTTCAGCAGGTTGTGCTGCGCCTGAGCCTCCTCTTCGGCCCGTTTGTGTTCGGTGATGTCGGTGAAGGTAATGGCGACGCCGGCGGTTTTGTCGTTACCGGTACGGAAAGGGCCGATCCGGCGCAAATACCAGCGGCCTTCCATATTGCACACCTCTCCTTCGAGAGGTTCGCCCGTCCGCATTACGGCCTGTACATCGTCAATGAAATGAGGATCGACAAACCGCGGCCCGAGTTCGGTGATCTGCCGTCCGGTATCGTAAAGCCGCAGCGGAAAAAGTTCGCCGATGGCCGGCGTAAACCAGCGTACGCGCAGCTCCTTATCCAGGAACAAGGTCATCACCGCGCCGCTGCTGAGCACATGGCTCTGTGTTTCCAGTTCCTGGATCTTGGCATGCAGCCGGGCGTTGACGTCGTTGATCTCCTCGTTGCTGAGATTGAGCTGGTCGTTGACGGCCCGGAGTTCTTCATTCAGCACCTGAAGTTCTTCGCGGGAGGCTGCCAGTTCTTCGATCGTCAGACTCAGCGTATCGCACCAGCAGGGTAGTGTCCCCGGTCCGGCCGCAGAAACGTCCGGCACGGTCTGGCCGGAGCCGTTCCGGGGAGCGAGGGTGCCGGAGCCGTTCGAGCGTACGAACGAAACCAGCAGGCGGGATGTGCTTTCCCCTTCTCCGGACTGGATCGGCGTGAGCTTGATGCGCAATGCGCCTTCGGCCGTTTGGGGTTCACGCAGGCGGTCCATCGTCACCGGTTGCAGCTCGGACAGAACGGTCTGGGCCGCAACTCGAATGTCGGCGGCCCAGACCGGCGGAACCATCGCCAGCAGGTTCAGGGTCGGCTGGCCCGGCGGCAGCCGCAGGAAAGAAGAGGTGTCGCCGTAGATGTGAAGGATGTTGAACTGCACGTCGATCAACACGGACGGAAGATCGAATTCTTCCAGTACCGCCCGATGCGCGCTTTCAGCACCGAGGGTGGCGCTGGTGTGCGAGGGCGGTAGCCGCTTCAGGCGTTTTGGAAACCGGACCGGGCTATTCTCCAGCGGGGCTACTTTTCGATAGATGCGCCGGGGCATCGATACGGTTTCGAAACCGTCCTGTTTTAATGGCAGGGATTCGCCCCGGCCGAGGAATAGGTAACCGCCCATTCGCAGCGAGGCATGCAGCAGCGCCACCACCCGCTGTTGTGCGTAGGGTTCCAAATAGATCAAGAGGTTTCGGCAAGTGACCAGATCCACATCGGCAAAAGGCGGATCCGCAAGCAGGTGTTGCGGCGCGAACACCAGCTTTTCCCTGAGGCTCTTTTTGATTCGGTACTTTCCGCCGTAGGGATAAAAAAAGCGCATCCGGCGTTCCGGTGAAATTCTCTCGACCGCAGCGGCGGAAAATACGCCACGCCGGGCGCGGGCGACGATATCCGGCGACGCATCGGTAGCAAAAATCCGGAAATCGGCCGGTTCGCCCAGCCGATCGATCTGCCCGGCCAGCAGCATCGCGACCGAATACGCTTCTTCGCCCGAGGAACAGGCCGGCGTCCAAACCCGTACGGGACGGTCTCCACGGTGCTCCCGGATCAAGGGCGGGATCACTTTGCTTTCAAGCATGTCCCATGCCTCCGGGTCGCGGAAGAACTCAGTCACGTGAATCGGTATGCTCCGGACCAGCGTTTCCAGTTCGGCCGGTTCCTCGCGCAGCAGCGCGACGTAATCGTGGGCCTGATCGATGCCCCGGGCACGCATACGCTGCTGAATCTGCCAAAACAGCGGGCTGAACTTGTAACCGCTCATATCCGAGCCGGCATGGCGGCGGATCAGCATTAGAATCTCCTCCAGCGGTTGCGCGATGTCTTCCGGTCCCGTAGCCGCCGGCGGATGCACCGCCGCAGCGTAAGTGTCGGCGAGCAATTCACGGGCGATCGCATCCGCCGGCAGAATATGCTTTGCCGTACCGGTCGCGATCGCGGCACAGGGCATGCCGCCGTGCATGGCGGTGGTCGGGTTCTGTACGAAAACGGTGCCACCTGCCTGCTTGATCCGGAGGGCGCCTTCCGCGCCGTCGTTGCCGGTGCCGGAGAGGATCACCGCGATGGCATTGTTGCCGCGGTCTGCAGCCAGGCTTTTGAAGAAAATATTGATAATGTCGATGCAGACCCTGGCGTTGGCGGGAAACGGGCGGCTCCGCAGCCTGCCTTGATCCAGGGCCAGCGCTTCGCCGGGGGCGATCGTGTAGACGTGATCGGGCTCTACCTGCATGCCGTCTTTGGCTTCGCAAACAGGCAGACGGCACACCTTTCCGAGCAGTTCGGGAAGATGGCTCGTATGGTCGGGCGGCAGGTGCTGTATCACCACAAATATCAGCCCGGTTTGGGGCGGCAGGGCGGAAAACAGGTTTTGCAGCGCCTCCATTCCGCCGGCCGATGCGCCGATGCCGACTATCGGAAAGCCTGGTGTTTGCTGTCCATTGTTGTCACTCACCGACATTTTTCACTCCATGAGAGTATGCTCTTTAAATCAAAGGGTTAATTAACTCATTATGATCCATTACAAAAATAAACGTTCGTTCGGAACTGACCGGTTGACAGGCAATTTTCATGCCCTTCTCAGGCTATGGCTCATGCTGTCCACGGAATGATGAAGATATGGCCATTTGGAGATCGGGTTAGTTCACTTGCCGGGGAAAATGTCTTCGATTCGGAATAGGCGCCCTATTTAACAGGCAAGCCAATAAAACGGGAGGGCTTGGTTTACTCATCGCGTTTGGCGGGCGTCAAAATTCAAGATAACAAGGCCGATGCGCCGGCCCCGCAAATCGCGCTCCCGTATGCGGACGACAGACGGGCGGGAACGGGCGATGTCAACTCTCAAAAGCTCGTTCCCGGCGGCGATCATGCCGGGTTGGCGTTTATATGATAAGCCACATGATTATCAGGCCAATAATGATCGCTCCCAGATTCAACATTAATACGAAAGTATCGTCGGCAAAGTTGAGTTTCATTTCGGTTCCTCTCTTCTGTTAATTTAACGGTATGGAGTCTAGAACTCCGCCTTGGGAATTATTCTGTGTGCATGTTTTGATGGCAAGTTTAGGCGGAAAATTCCATTGGCCTTTTAGGTCGAATAGCGCGCTTAATATTATATTTTTAATGGCTCGATAATGGTCGAGTATGAGTTTTAATCTGGGATTATTTGCCCGCTTTTGGTATATAAAATGTATCAGAAACTTATTCAAAATCATTCCAATAATATCTAATGAAAATTTTTATTCGTTGCTCTATTCTACCCTCCAACACAAAGACAAGCCGTGGTTTTTATAAGGAATACAGGGTAATAATCCTATCATTAATATTTACACAGTTGGTATCGTGGATATTCATGCGGTCGCCGGCGTGAAGGCAGGAAATGGGCTCGTGTCCGGTAAGATGGAGTTTAAAGCCGGTTAGACTTCAGGAGGGAAAAATTATAATGAAAATGAAAGAAAAAAGAGAATCCTTTCAAGTAGAATCCGTGCTCTCTCCCGACATACCGAATAATTTAAAACCCAATCCAGTCGATTACAGCGAAATTTTTTATAACTCATTTTTTATCGATCAGTTGCGCCTTGAAAAACTCCGGGCGCAGCGGGCCAAATCCAAATTGTCCATTATCATGTTAACGCTCGATCAGGAAAAGGAAGACAAATTCATCGACAGGATGGCGCTTTTGAATACTGTCCGGGCCAAAACACGGGCTACCGACATTTGCGGCCTGGTCAGCGAAAAAAACCTGGGCGTATTGCTGCCGGATACGGATGAGAAAGGGGCAAAAGAAATCTGTGAAAAGTTGATTCACGAATATCGGGATTTGCCGGTTTCTTTTACGCTCTCGACTTATCCCGATCACATCTTCGAGAGCCTCGCCAAGGAGGGCTGCATTCGCCCCGATGCTTTTCCTTTCGCGCTGGAGGAGGTCAGAGGTCCTTCCTGGATTGAACTGTCGCTGAAACGCGGCCTCGATATCGCAGGATCGATCATCGGCATTCTGGCCTTCATGCCGGTTATGTTGATGACTGCCTTGGTCATCAAAGCGACTTCGCCCGGCCCCGTCATTTTCAGGCAGGCCCGCCTGGGTAAACAAGGGATTCCTTTCACGTTTTACAAGTTTCGCTCCATGTATACGAATACGGATGATCAAATCCATCGCGAATACATCCGCGACTTGATCGGCGGCAATCATGAAAAAGTTAATCAGGGGGATGGGGAAACGCCTTTTTTCAAGATCAGATCCGATCCCAGAATCACCCCCGTCGGCAAATTCATCCGAAAAACCAGCATCGACGAATTGCCGCAGTTTTTTAATGTGCTGAAGGGCGATATGAGCCTGGTCGGGCCGCGCCCGCCGCTTGCCTATGAAGCCGAGAAATACCAGGCCTGGCACCTCAGGCGAATATTAGAAATGAAACCCGGCATTACCGGGCTCTGGCAGGTGGAAGGCCGGAGCAAGACGGATTGGGATGATACCGTGAGGCTTGATATTCGTTACCTTCAGAATTGGTCGTTACTGTTCGATTTGAAGCTGTTAATCAAAACGATCGGAGAAGTATTGCGAGGCAGAGGCGCCGTATGAGCGGCGCCGAAACCTTGAAATTCAGTCAAGACGTCAAACCGGATTTGAATCATTCAATTGCAAGAGGAGTGCGCACGTGAAGAAGCCCAAAGTAAAGTATCTGTATTTAAATACCCTCATTCTGGCTATTTTGTTTTGGACCGTTTATGTTCAAATTCCCGATAGGGACGGACCTATAAGCGCCGCCCATGCCGCGAGCGCCGATTCGGCAAGTGGGGCCTCCGGGATCGAGCTCTCCGGGCGGGGGCTCGATCCGGTCGCGATCAGTCCGGACGGCAATATTTGGGCTACCGTGGAAACCGACGGAAAAATCGTCTTGTGGGATACCGCCGCAGGGCGGATGCTCCAGGCGCTGCCGGCCCAGGCCGAAAGTCCGGCCCAGGGCATTCTTTTCGGTCCTGACGGCAAAACGCTGGCCAGCGTCAGCGATGATTCGGTCAAAATATGGGATACGTCAGCCGGCAGCGTGCGCTTAACGCTTTCCCAGACGGTGCCGATGCGGGTGCTGGCCTTCAGCCCGGACGGCAACTGGCTGGCGGCGGCGGACGAGGAGGCGGCCGTGACGCTGATCGATGCCCGGTCCGGCAGTGTGGCCCGGCAGCTTGCCACCGGCCAGGAGGCAGTCAATGCCATGAGCTTCAGCCCGGACGGCAAATGGCTGGCGACGGGCGGCCAGGACGGCCGGACTAAATTGTGGGATCCGGCGACCGGCGAAGAGGCCGCGGCCCTGCCCGGCAACGCGGCCGTCACCGCGCTGGCCTTCAGCCCGGACGGCAACTGGCTGGCAACCGGAAGCGAAAATGAACAGGTTTTCCTGTGGAATGTGGCCGATAAACGGCCGCAGCTTTTGACCGGCCACGACAGCGCCGTGGTCAAGGTCGCTTTCAGCGCCGATCGGAACCATTTGATCAGCATGGCTAAAACCGGCCAGATGATCGTATGGAACCTGTCGGACGTTTCGAAGCTCGCGGTGCTGCAGACTTCCTTGTCCGATGTCGCCTCGGCGCTTACGGGAGCTGTCGCCGAGACTTTGAATGCAAGTCCCAATATTGCCGCGGCCGCCGGCGTGTCGAATCCGGCTGCGGGCAACGTGCAGAGCGCCCAGGGACTGGCCGCGGGCCGGAATGCCGATGTTTCCGGCAAGAAAAGAAGTCCCCGCCACTGGAAAGGTGTGGCGGCGCTTACCGTAAGTCCGGATGGAACGCTCGTCGGTGGTAGCGTGGACGGTCAGATCAAGGTGTGGACCGCCGGCGGAAGCGAGCGCTTTACCGTGTCGGCGCATCATGGCGCCGGCGTAACCGCTATCGCATTCATCGTCGACGGAAAGGATCTGGTCAGCGTCGGCCGCGATTCGGAACTGGAGATAAGAAATGTTGCGAACGGTCAGCAGGTCCAGGTGCTGGCGGCGCATGAACATCCGATCAGAGCCGTGGCCGCGAGCCCGAATGGAAAATTGCTCGCCAGCGCCGGTGAAGAAACCCGGATCATGGTGTGGGATGCGGAGGCGCGCAAGCTGAGAAACATTCTCTCCGGCGGCCATAGCGATTTCGTGAATGCCTTGTGCTTCAGCGCGGACGGAACCCATCTGGCCAGCGCGGGCGCCGACGGCAGCGTCCTTTGGTGGGAAGTGGAGACGGGGCGGCTCGTCCACACCCTGCTCGGCCATACGGGCGAAGTGAACGCGGTAGCCTGCAGCCCGGACGGCAAATGGGTAGCCAGCGGCGGCTCGGATAATACGGTGTACCTGTGGAATGTCGCCACCGGCAGCCAGGCAGCGCGCTTCGATGGACACCGGGCTGCCGTTAGGGCCGTCGCCTTCAATCCGGACGGCCAGGAACTGGCCAGTACGGGAGAGGATGCCCAGATTCTGGTCTGGAATACGGTCGCCAAACAGCTCGATAGGCAAATCCCCGCCGCGACAAAGGCGGTCAATGCGCTGGCCTACAATCCACTCGGCGATTTGATTGCGGGGGGCGAGGACGGACAAGTGACCGAATGGAACCCGAGGACGAGCCAAAAGATCCGGTCGATTGACATAAAACCACCCGCGCCGGCCAATAACTCCGTCGTGGAGCCCGGCGCGGCTGCGTTGGATGTGCTGATTGCCGGTCGTACGGGATCCAGCTCCGTAGCGCATACTCGGGACGGGATCTTCGAACGGATTCTGAATTGGCTGATTCCTACGGCCAAGGCGGCCATCCCCGACCCACCGGGTGGCCCCATTCTGATCGTTACGACCACCACCGATTCCATCGGCAAGTACTACGCGGAGATTCTGCGGACAGAAGGGCTCAACGAATTCGCAATGGCCGACATTGCCACCGTCAATTCGACAACATTGAACGCGTATGATGTGGTGATTCTGTCGAAGATGACATTGAGCTCCAGCCAGGCAACCCTGTTTTCCAATTGGGTGAGCGCCGGCGGCAATCTGATCACGATGCGGCCGGACTCACAGTTGGCCAATTTGCTGGGCGTCAATATGGCTGGCGGAACGCCGTTGTCGAACGCTTATCTGCGCGTCGACAATTCGAGGGTGCCGGGCAACGGCATCGTCGACCAGACACTCCAGTTTCATGGCGCTGCCGACCGCTATACGCTTTCCGGCGCCACGAGCCTGGCGACGCTTTACTCGAACGCCACAACCGCGACCGCCAATCCCGCTCTGACGCTGCGCAGCGTCGGCAGCAGCGGCGGCCAGGCGGCGGCGTTTGCCTACGATCTTGCGACATCCATCGTGCAGACCCGCCAAGGCAATCCTGACTGGAAAGATCAGGAGCGCGACGGATTTGCGCCCATCCGTTCCGACGACAAGTTTTACGGCGATGCGGCGGGCGACTCGCAGCCCGACTGGATCGATTTCAACAAGCTGGCGATTCCGCAAGCGGACGAGCAGCAGCGTTTGCTCGCCAATCTGATACTCGAAATGAACCGCGACAGGAAGCCGTTGCCCCGTTTCTGGTATTTTCCGCGCGGCGAGAAAGCGGTTGTGATCATGACCGGGGACGATCACGGCAATAACGGCACGCAGGGGCGTTTCAACTATTTCAAATCCAAGAGTCCATCGGGCTGCTCGGTGGCGAATTGGGAATGTGTACGGGGCACGTCGTACATCTTTCCGAACACGCCGCTGGCGCCTAATGACGCTGCCGCTTATAACGCGGACGGTTTCGAGATGGGGTTGCACCTCAACACGAACTGCGAGGATTTTACCCCTTCATCCCTGAGGTCTTTTTACAACCAGCAACTTTCCGATTTCACCGCCAAGTATTCCGGCATTCCGGCTCCCGTTACGATGCGCCATCATTGCATCACCTGGAGCGATTGGGTTACCGGCGCGGTCGTCCAGTTGGAAAACGGCATTCGTTTCGATACCAGCTATTACTTCTGGCCACCCGGCTGGGTACAAAACCGGCCGGGATTTTTCAACGGTTCCGGAATGCCGATGCGATTCGTCAATCTGGACGGTTCGCTGATCGATGTTTATAACGCCACTTCCTATATGACGGACGAGTCGGGGCAGACCTATCCGTTCACGATCGATACCCTGTTGGACCGGGCGCTCGGCCAGGAGGGTTATTACGGCGCCTTTACCATCAACGCGCATACCGATGTGGCGCAAACGCCGGAAGCGACCGAGACGGTGGATTCGGCCCTGGCGCGCAGCGTGCCGGTTGTCTCCAGCAAACAGATGCTGGACTGGCTGGACGGGCGCAATGGGTCCTCGTTCCGCTCGCTGACGTGGAACGGCAACAGCCTGAGTTTTCAGGTGAGCCGCGGCGCGGGCGCCAACGGCCTGCAGGCGATGGTGCCGGTTGCCGCCGCCAACGGTGTTTCTCTGACCGGTATCGGCGGCCCAAGCGGAGCCGTCCAATATACGACGCCTACGGTTAAAGGGATTCAATACGCTTTTTTTAATGCAACGGCGGGAAACTATACCGCGACTTACGGGCTGGATACGACGCCGCCGACGGTCACGTCGACCTTTCCCGCGGGCGGCGCCGGTGGAATCATTCAGCAGCCTGATGTGACGGCCACGTTCAGTGAGCCGATCGATCCGTCGACGGTCACCACAGCCAATTTTCAATTGCAGGCCGGCAGCAATCCCCCGGTGGCCGCCACGGTCAGTTACGATGCCGACACGCGTACCGCGAAGCTGAAGCCCGCCACCTTGCTGTCGCCGACCACGCTTTATACGGCCAGGATTCTGACCGGCATCAAGGACGCGTCCGGCAATCCCCTGGCTTCGCCTTATACCTGGTCTTTCACGACCCAGGCGCAACCTTGCGTGTCCGGTCCTTGCAGCGCCTGGCCCGGCTCGGCCGTTCCCGGTAATCCGTCCGCGAACGATTCGGACTCTGTCGAATTGGGCGTCAAGTTCACCGTCGACCTCGACGGCTCTATCACCGGCGTCCGCTTCTACAAGGGCACCGGCAACACGGGTACCCATGTGGGTCACCTTTGGACGAACACCGGACAATTGCTGGCGTCGGCGACCTTCGGCAACGAAACCGCGACGGGTTGGCAGCAGGTCAGTTTCAATCCGCCGGTCGCAGTCAATGCCGGTACGGTTTATGTCGCCTCATACTATGCGCCTAACGGTCATTACGCAGCCACCAGCAGCCCCGAATTCGGCAGCACCGGCGTCGATGCGCCGCCGGTCCATTTGTTGCAAAGCGGCGTGAGCGGAGGTAACGGCGTATTTGTTTACGGCACGGGCGGGGGCTTCCCGACCGCTAGCTTCCAGTCGACCAATTACTGGGTGGACGTATTGTTCGCGACTAGCGCCGGTACCGACACCACGCCGCCGACGGTAACAGGGCAGTCGCCTCAGCCGAATGCGACCGGCGTCGCCGCCAATACGGCCGTGACCGCGACGTTCAGCGAGGCGATGCAGGCGTCGACCATTGGCACGTCGACGTTCGAGCTGCGGAATGCGGGCGGCAATCTAGTGCCGGCGGCAGTGAGCTATGCCGGCAATACGGCGACCCTGACGCCGAACACGGCGCTGGCCGCGGGCGTCACCTATACGGCCACCGTCAAAGGCGGAGCGGCCGGTGTGAAGGATACGGCGGGTAATGCCCTGGCGGCGGACGTCGTCTGGTCTTTCACTACCGGAGGTGGCGCCATAAGCTGCTCCGGTGCTACCTCGCTTTGGCCGAGCAATCCGGCCCCGGCAGTGGCGGCCGATCCGGATACGGATTCGGTCGAGCTGGGCGTGAAGTTCCGTTCCAACACCAATGGCTTCATCTGCGGCATCCGCTTCTACAAGGGCGGCACCAACACCGGCACGCATATCGGTAAGCTGTGGAGCAGCACGGGCACTTTACTTGCCAGTGCCACGTTCCAGAACGAAACCGCCTCCGGCTGGCAGCAGGTCAGCTTTGCCAGCCCGGTGGCGATCACGGCCAATACCCTCTATGTAGCCTCGTACGTGGCGCCGGTCGGCCGCTATTCCGCCGACGTCAATTACTTCAACAGCGCAGTGACCAGCGGGCCGTTGACCGTGCCGAGCAATGCGGAAGCCGGCGGCAACGGCGTGTACCGGTACGGTACGGGCGGGTTCCCGACCGATACCTTTCAGTCGACCAATTACTGGGTCGATGTGTTGTTTTCAACGGATACGGGCCAGGACACGACGCCGCCGACCCTTACGTCGCGCAGCCCGGCGCCCGGCGCGACCGGCGTGGCGGCCGGGACGGCGGTGACCGCGACCTTCAGCGAAGCAATGGACCCGGCCACGCTGACGACCGCGACCTTCCAGCTGCAGGCCGGCAGCAACCCGGTGCCGGCGACCGTCAACTATAACAGTATCAGTCGCACGGCCACTTTGACCCCCAACGGCGCGCTGGCGGCGAACACCGCCTATACGGCGACCGTGAAGGGCGGCAGTACGGGAGTGAAAGACGCGGCCGGCAATCCGCTCGCGGCGGATGTGAGCTGGACGTTCACCACCGCCAGCGGGGGAGGCGGCGTGGCTTGCTCCGGGGCAGCCGCCTCGATCTGGCCCGCCAACCCGACACCGTCGATCGCCGCCGATCCGGATACGGATTCGGTCGAGCTGGGCGTGAAGTTCCAATCCAACACCAATGGCTTCATCTGCGGCATCCGCTTCTACAAGGGCGTCACCAACACCGGCACGCATATCGGTAAATTGTGGAGCAGCACGGGCACTTTACTTGCCAGTGCCACGTTCCAGAACGAAACCGCCTCCGGCTGGCAGCAGGTCAGCTTTGCCAGCCCGGTGGCGATCACGGCCAATACCCTCTATGTAGCCTCGTACGTGGCGCCGGTCGGCCGCTATTCCGCCGACGTCAATTACTTCAACAGCGCAGTGACCAGCGGGCCGCTGACCGCGCCGAGCAATGCGGCGGCCGGTGGCAACGGCGTGTACCGGTACGGTACGGGCGGCTTTCCGACCGATACCTTTCAGGCCAGCAATTATTGGGTCGACGTGCTGTTCACGCCCAATTAGGGACAGAGCGGCGAAATTATAAAGGTCCGGATAGGAGAAGCCTTTCATCCGAGAGAAAAACCCAACCAATAGAGGATAAAGAATGATTAAAGAGAACGTCGTTTTAAGCGAAGGGGCCGCCATCTACCACTCTCAGTCCGTGAATCTCTATGGCTGCACGATGGGTAAGGACAGGATTCACGCATACGCGAGCAAAGATACAAAACAGAGGCCAGTTTTGCCTAGGTGTTGGCCGGGAAGTAAATGTTATGCCCGTCCGGTAGGATGAAGGTTTATACCGGTTGCCGGGCACAGCAGCGGGGATTCTGCCGTTTCAAAACAATGAAGTTTTTCCATTAAAAATCAAGGGAGCGCGGTCATGATAGAAAAAATTGTTGCTGAAAATAATGACGGGCAATCTGGCTTTGCCAATAATTTTTCAAACATTATCGTATCCCCGATTCCGCGGATAATAATGATTGCATCGATGGGTCTTCTATTTGCGGGATTGATGAAGCCAGCATCAGCCGCCTGTTCCGGCGCCGCCTCGCTTTGGCCGAGCAATCCGGCCCCGGCAGTGGCGGCCGATCCGGATACGGATTCGGTCGAACTGGGCGTGAAGTTCCGTTCCAGCACGAACGGCTTCATCTGCGGCATCCGCTTCTACAAGGGCGGCACCAACACCGGCACGCATATCGGTAAGCTGTGGAGCAGCACGGGCACTTTACTTGCCAGTGCCACGTTCCAGAACGAAACCGCCTCCGGCTGGCAGCAGGTCAGCTTTGCCAGCCCGGTGGCGATCACGGCCAATACCCCCTATGTGGCCTCGTATGTGGCGCCGGTGGGCCGCTATTCGGTAGATGCCGGCTATTTCGGCAGTGCAGTGACCAGCGGGCCGTTGACCGCGCCGGGCAATACGGAAGCCGGCGGCAACGGCGTGTACCGGTACGGTACGGGCGGGTTCCCGACCGATACCTTTCAGTCGACCAATTACTGGGTCGATGTGTTGTTTTCAACGGATACGGGCCCGGACACGACGCCGCCGACCCTCACGTCGCGCAGCCCGGTGCCCGGCGCGACCGGCGTGGCGACCGGGACGCCGGTGGCCGCGACCTTCAGCGAAGCGATGGACCCGGCCACGCTGACGACCGCGACCTTCCAACTGCAGGCCGGCAGCAACCCGGTGCCGGCGACCGTCAACTATAACAGTCTCAGTCGCACGGCCACCTTGACCCCCAACGGCGGGCTGGCGGCGAACACGGCTTATACGGCGACCGTGAAGGGCGGCAGTATGGGGGTGAAAGACGCGGCCGGCAATCCGCTCGTGGCGGATGTGAGCTGGACGTTCACCACTGGCGTAAATCCTTGTTCAATCGGGGGCAATGCTATCGTGTGCGAGAACTCCAAGGCCGGCAATCCTGCCAGTGAGTGGGATGTCGCAGGGGCTGGCAGTTCAAATATTCAGGGCTATGCCACGGATATCAGTGTCAACAAGGGCGAGACCGTTCACTTCAAGATCAAGACGCCATCCACGAATTATCGGCTCGATATCTACCGCATGGGTTATTACGGCGGGAATGGCGCTCGTAAGATTGCCACGGTGGCGCCTTCGGCGAATTTGCCGCAGACCCAGCCAGCCTGTCTGAACAATAGCGCGACCGGACTGATCGACTGCGGTAATTGGGCGGAGTCGGCCTCCTGGGCGGTTCCGACGGATGCCGTTTCCGGCATCTACTTTGCTAAGGCGGTCCAGCAGGACAGCGCCGGCCAGGCCAGCCATATCGTATTCATCGTTCGGGACGACGCGAGCACCTCCGATATATTGTTCCAGACTTCGGATACCACCTGGCAGGCTTACAATACGTACGGCGGCAATAGCCTTTACACGGGATCACCGGCGGGCCGTGCCTACAAAGTCAGCTATAACCGGCCTTTCAATACGCGTAGCGTGGACAACGGCCAGGATTGGGTATTCAACGCCGAGTATCCGATGGTGCGCTGGCTGGAGGCCAATGGTTATAACGTCAGCTACTTCTCCGGTGTCGACAGCGACCGGCGCGGCAATCTGATAGCCAACCATAAGGTATTCCTTTCAGTCGGGCATGACGAATATTGGTCCAATACCCAACGCACGAATGTCGAAGCGGCCCGCGATGCGGGTACTCATCTGGGGTTTTTCAGCGGCAACGAGATATTCTGGAAAACCCGTTGGGAAAATAATATCACCAACTCGGCAGGTAACCTGGGCGCCGCATCTTATCGAACGCTGGTTTGCTATAAGGAAACCCATGCCAACAATAAGATCGATCCGTTGCCCAATGTATGGACAGGCACGTGGCGTGATCCGCGCTTCAGTCCCCCGGCGGACGGAGGCCGGCCTGAGAATGCGCTGACGGGCACTATCTTTACTGTCAACGATGGCGCCACTACCAGAATCATCGTACCGGCGGAAGAAGGCCAGATGCGGTTCTGGCGAAACACCGGCATTGCGAACTTGCCGGCCGGAAGTTCAGCCTCTCTGCCAAACGGCACGCTGGGTTATGAGTGGGATGAAGACCTGGATAACGGCTTCCGTCCGGCCGGACTGGTCAGGCTGTCAACGACTATAGTCAATAATGCGCCCGTCCTGACCGATTTCGGTTCCACTTATGGCTCTGGCACCGCCAATCATGCGCTGACGCTGTACCGGGCAGCCAGCGACGCTCTGGTTTTCGGAGCAGGCTCCGTACAGTGGATATGGGGCCTGGACAGTAATCATGACCGGGCCGGCACACCGACGGATACCAATATGCAGCAGGCGACCGTCAATCTGTTTGCGGATATGAATGTTCAGCCGGCTACTTTGCAGTCGGGCCTCCAGGCGGCGACGGAGTCGACCGATATAGCCTCTCCGATATCGACCCTATCGGTGCCGGCGTCCGGGGCAACGGTCCCTGTGGGGAGCAACGTGACGATCAGCGGCAGCGCCACGGACAGCGGCGGCGGGCGGGTTGGCGGCATCGAGGTTTCGGTCGATGGCGGCCTGGCCTGGCATCCGGCCAGCGGACGCAGCAGTTGGACTTACAACTGGAGAACGCCGAGCGCGTCCACGACGGTAAACATCAAAAGCCGGGCTGTAGATGACAGCGGCAATCTGGAAACGGCGGGACCGGGCATTACCGTAAATGTCGGCTCGGGTTCGGGGCCTGACACGACGCCGCCGACCCTTACGTCGCGCAGCCCGGCGCCCGGCGCGACCGGCGTGGCGACCGGGACGGCGGTGACCGCGACCTTCAGCGAAGCGATGGACCCGGCCACGCTGACGACCGCGACCTTCCAGCTGCAGGCCGGCAGCAACCCGGTGCCGGCGACCGTCAACTATAACAGTATCAGTCGCACGGCCACTTTGACCCCCAACGGCGCGCTGGCGGCGAACACGGCCTATACGGCGACCGTGAAGGGCGGCAGTACGGGAGTGAAAGACGCGGCCGGCAATCCGCTCGCGGCGGATGTGAGCTGGACGTTCACCACCGCCAGCGGGGGAAGCGGCGTAGCCTGCTCCGGGGCCGCCGTCTCGCTCTGGCCCGGCAATCCGACGCCGGGACTGGTAATCGATCCGGATACGGTATCGGTCGAGCTGGGCGTGAAGTTCCAATCCAACACCAATGGCTTCGTCTGCGGCATCCGCTTCTACAAGGGCGACACCAACACCGGCACGCATATCGGTAAATTGTGGAGCAGCACGGGCACTTTACTTGCCAGTGCCACGTTCCAGAACGAAACCGCCTCCGGCTGGCAGCAGGTCAGCTTTGCCAGCCCGGTGGCGATCACGGCCAATACCCTCTATGTAGCCTCGTACGTGGCGCCGGTCGGCCGCTATTCCGCCGACGTCAATTACTTCAACAGCGCAGTGACCAGCGGGCCGCTGACCGCGCCGGGCAATGCGGCGGCCGGCGGCAACGGCGTGTACCGGTACGGTACGGGCGGCTTTCCGACCGATACCTTTCAGGCCAGCAATTATTGGGTCGATGTGCTATTCACGCCCAATTAGGGACAGAGCGGCGAAATTATAAAGGTCCGGATAGGAGAAGCCTTTCATCCGAGAGAAAAATCCAACCAACAGAGGATAAAGAATGATTAAAGAGAACGTCGTTTTAGGCGAAGAGGTCGCCATCTACCACCCTCAGTTCGTGAATCTCTACGGCTGCACGATCGGTGAGGGCTCCAAGATCGGTACGTTCGTCGAGATACAGAAGGGCGTTACGGTGGGAGCCCGCTGCAAAATCTCCAGCCATACCTTCATTTGCGAAGGGGTCGACATCGAGGACGGGGTCTTCGTGGGTCATGGCGTGATGTTTACCAACGATATGTATCCGAAGTCCGTCAATCCGGACGGCGGCCTGCAAACCGAGGTGGATTGGGAAGTGGTCAGAACCCGGGTCAAAACCCGCGCCTCCATCGGCAGCAACGCGACCATTCTGTGCGGCGTCACGATCGGTGAAGGGGCCTTGATCGGAGCCGGTGCCGTGGTGACCCGTGATGTGCCCGATTATGCCGTTGTTGCCGGCGTTCCCGCCCGGGTCATTGCGGATGCGCGCATGCGCGACCCAAGATACAAGGCATCGGGCGGTTTTGCCCAAGCCTTGTCCGGGAAGTAAGCGTCACGCCGGTCCGGCGGAATGTCGTTTTATGCCGGTTGCGCCGGGCAAGACAGAGGCGATGCGGCCGCTGCGAAACAATGGGATTTTTGGATCAAAAATAAAGGAGTACGACCATGATTAGAATAGGTGTTATCGGATATGGTTATTGGGGGCCCAATCTGGTAAGGAATTTTGCCGAAACCCCAGGCCTTGCGGTGGCGAGTGTGGCGGATATCGATCAGAAAAAGCTCGATATCGTGAAAAAACGGTATCCGGGCGTGGCAACCACCACGCGCTTTCAGGAATTGATCGAGGACCGCTCCATCGATGCGGTCGCGGTGGCGACGCCGGTCAGCACGCATTTCGAACTGGGCATGGCCGCCTTGAAAGCCGGCAAGCACGTCTGGATCGAAAAGCCTCTGGCCGAGACGGCGTTGCAGGCGCGCAAGCTGGTCGAGGAAGCCGAGAAGCGGGAGCGCGTTTTGCTCGTCGACCATACGTTTATCTACACCGGCGCGGTCCGCAGAATGGCGGAACTGGTCAAGGGCGACGATTTCGGCGACATGCTTTATTACGACTCGACACGGATCAATCTCGGCCTATTCCAGCGCGACGTCAGCGTGATTTCGGATCTGGCCGTGCACGATTTCTCCATCCTGGATTATCTGCTGGACGAACAGCCGGTCGCGGTGTCCGCGGTCGGCACCAACCATTTTCGCGGAACCCCGGAAAACCTGTCCTACCTGACTTTGTTTTACGGCTCCGGCATCATCGCGCATGTGAACGTGAACTGGCTGGCGCCGGTAAAGATGCGGCAGATCTTCGTCGGCGGCAGCAAAAAGATGATCGTCTACGACGACCTGGAGTCGAGCGAAAAAATCAAGGTTTACGACAAGGGCATCAGCCTGACCGACGATCCGCAGCGGATCTATGAAATGCGGGTCGGCTACCGCAGCGGCGACATGTGGGCGCCTCGGCTGGACGCGACGGAGGCGCTGCGCGTCGAAGGGGAACATTTCGCCGATTGCATAGAGACCGGCAAAACGCCGCTGACCGACGGCTTTCTGGGCATGCGCGTGGTCGAGCTGATCGAGGCGGCTACCCGGTCGATGAACGATCGCGGGCGGTCCGTCGAAGTGAACGGCAAGTTCATGTTTCAAGGCAGGAGAGTGGCATGATTCCTTTCGTCGATCTGAAAGCCCAATACCTGGGCATCAAGGATGAAGTCAACGCCGCAATCCAGGGTATTCTGGAAACCAGCCAGTTCACCCTGGGACAGGAAGTCGCCGCGTTCGAGGAAGAGTTCGCCGCTTATTGCCAGGCCCGCTACGGCATCGGGGTCAATACCGGCACCAGCGCGCTGCATCTTGCTTTGCTCGCGGCCGGCATCGGTCCCGGCGACGAAGTGATTACCGTACCGTTTACCTTTGTGGCGACGGTCGCGGCGATTCACTATACCGGCGCCCGTCCCGTGTTCGTCGATATCGATCCCCGCACCTTCACAATGGACGTGCGAGGGATCGAGGCTGCGATCACCGAACGCACCAAGGCGATTATTCCGGTGCATCTGTACGGCCAGCCGGCGGATATGGATCCGATCCTGGAGATCGCCGGGCGCCGGGGGCTCGTGGTGATCGAAGACGCCGCGCAGGCGCACGGGGCCGAATACAAGGGGCGCCGCGTAGGCAGCCTGGGCGACATGGGCTGCTTCAGTTTTTATCCGGGCAAGAACCTGGGCGCCTATGGCGAGGGCGGCATGGTGGTGACCGACGATCCGGATTACACCCGCACGATCCGGATGCTGCGCGACTGGGGCGCGGAACAGAAATACCGGCATGTGCTGAAAGGCTACAACTATCGGCTTGAGGGGCTTCAGGGGGCCGTCCTTCGGGTCAAGCTGCGGTATCTGGAAGTCTGGACCGAAGCCCGCCGGGTGGACGCCGCCCATTACGATGAACTGCTCGCCGGCAGCGGCGTAGCCACCCCGGAAGCGATGGCCTATGCCCGGCATGTCTACCATATCTACGCGATCCGCACGCCCCAACGCAGTGCCTGGCAAGAGGCGCTTCAAGCCAAGGGCATCCATACCGGCATCCACTATCCGATTCCGGTGCATCTCTTGCCTGCCTATGCCGATCTGGGCTATGCGCCGGGCGATTTTCCCCATGCCGAGCAGGCGGCCGGCGAAGTGCTTTCCCTGCCGATGTTTCCCGAGCTGACCCGCGCGCAGTGCGAAGAAGTCGGCGAGGCGGTCGCTTTGCTCGCAAAACAGCCGGATATAGAAGACGCGTGACCCAAGGAGACGATGCCATGAAAGAAGCGCAGCCGCTGTTGATTTTTCCTTATAACGGCAACAGCCTGGAGGCCCTGGATTGTCTCGGCGACGCCTATCTATTGATCGGTTTCGTCGACGATACGCCCGGTAAGCGGGGGATCGATCCGAACGGGTATCCGGTTTTCGGCCGGGAGGCGTTCGACCGGTTCTCCGATGCCCGGGTGTTGGCCGTACCCGGCAGCCCCCGTTCCTATCGCGCCCGCAAGGATATTATCCGGGGACTGGGGCTTGCGGAGGAGCGCTTCGCCACCGTGATCCATCCGGCCGCCAGGGTGTCTCCCCTCGCTTCGCTCGGCGTCAACGTACTGATCATGGCGGGCGTGGTGGTGACCAGCAACGCCGCGATCGGCTCGCATATCTGTATTCTGCCGAACACGGTAATCCACCATGACGTTGCGATAGGCGACTGGAGCCTGATCGGCTCCAACGTGACGATCGCAGGCAATACTGTCGTCGAGGAAAACTGCTATATCGGCAGCGGCACCAGTCTGATGAACGGCATACGTATCCGGAACGGGGCCTTGGTGGGGCTCGGCAGCAACGTGATCGGCAGCGTCGAGGCCCATGCCACGGTAGCGGGGAATCCCGCACGGGAAATACGAAAAAAGCCGTGGCCTGAACTGCCGGTCCATCCGTGCGCTTCGGTTCGGAACGCTTCAAACTGAACTTATACAATGCTGAAGACAAGGTAACCTCATTCATGAAAATCAAAAATGCAAACATATTGGTCACGGGCGGCTGCGGGCTGATCGGCTCGACGACCGTGGATCTGTTGCTGCGGGACTGCTCGCCGGCACGGATCGTCATTTTCGATAATTTAAGCCGCGGTACGCCGGCCAATGTCGAAAACGCGTTAAAAGACCCCCGCGTGCAACTGATCCAGGAAGACATCCGGAACAGGGATGCCGTCCATAAAGCCATGCAGGGGATGGATGCGGTGGTTCATTTGGCGGCCCTGCGCATCACCGCCTGCGCGGGCCAGCCGCGCGAGGCGATGGAAGTCATGTGCAACGGCAGCTTCAATGTCGTGGAAGCCGCGCAGGATGCCGGCGTCAAGAAAGTCGTCGCGGCTTCTTCGGCGTCGGTCTATGGCCTGGCCGAGAGCTTTCCCACGCGCGAAGACCACCATGCCTACAACAACCGCACCTGGTACGGCGCCAGCAAGATGATGCTGGAGGGGCTGTTGCGGTCGTTCAACGACATGTACGGACTGCCCTACGTGATGTTGCGTTATTTCAACGTCTACGGCCCGCGCATGGACATGCACGGGAAATATACCGAGGTGTTGATCCGGTGGATGGAGCGGATCGCGGACGGCCGGCCGCCGCTGATTCTCGGCAGCGGCGCGCAGACGATGGATTTCGTCTATATCGAAGACGTCGCGCGCTCCAATATTCTGGCCCTGCAAGCGGAGTTGAGCGACGAGGTGTTCAATGTCGCCAGCGGCCGCGAAACCAGCTTGAACGAGCTGGCCGCGGCGCTGCTGAAGGTGATGGGCTCCGGGCTGCGGCCGGAATACGGCCCGGAGCGGACGGTGAATCCGGTTTCGCGGCGGCTGGCCGATACCACCAAGGCCGAAAGACTGCTGGGTTTCAAAGCCCGGATCGGTCTGGAAGAAGGGCTCGCGCAACTGGTCGAATGGTGGCGCATGAACAAGAAAGTGGAGGCGGAAGTATGATTCCCATTACCAAACCGATGTTGGGCGAAAACGAGGCGGAGGCGGCGCGGCGCGTGATCGCGAGCGGCTGGACCAGCCAGGGGCCGGAAGTGGCGGCGTTCGAAAAGGAGTTTGCGGCGTATGTAGGCGCGCCTTATGCCTGCGCGGTGTCCAGTTGCACCACGGCCCTGCATCTGGCGCTGCTGGCGGCCGGCGTACGGCCCGGCGACGAAGTGATCACGGTCAGCCATTCCTATATCGCGACCGCCAACTCGATCCGCTATTGCGGCGCCAGGCCGGTATTCGTCGATATCGATCCCGCGACCTTCAATATCGACCCGGTGCTGATCGAAAGCGCCGTGACCGGGCGCACCCGCGCGATTTTATGCGTGCACCAGATCGGGATGCCCTGCGATCTGGCGGCTGTCTGCGAAATCGCCCGCCGCTATGGGCTGGCCGTCGTGGAGGACGCCGCCTGCGCGATCGGCAGCGAGATCCTCTGGCAGGGGCATTGGGAAAAGATCGGCAGGCCGCAGGGCGACATCGCCTGTTTTTCGTTCCATCCGCGCAAAGTGATCAGCACCGGCGACGGCGGCATGCTCACGACCGCCAATCCGGAATGGGATGCCAAATTCAGGCTGCTCAGACAGCACGGCATGAGCGTTCCGGATACGGTGCGCCACGGCGCGAGCCGGGTGATCTTCGAATCCTACCCGATCGTCGGCTTCAATTTCCGGATGACCGACATCCAGGCCGCGGTGGGCAGAGAACAGCTCAAGCGCCTCCCGGACATCGTCCGGAAACGCCGCGAGCTGGCGGCGCGCTACCGGACCCTGCTCGCCAAGGTGCCGGGGCTCGGCCTGCCGACGGAGCCGGACTGGGCGCGCAGTACCTGGCAAAGCTTCAGCGTCCGCCTGCCCGAAGACTCGGATCAGCGGTGGGTCATGCAGGCGATGCTGGACGAAGGCATCGCGACCCGCCGGGGCGTCATGTGCGCGCACCGGGAACCCGCCTACCCGCCCGATACCTGGTCCTGCGCCGGCAGGATTCGGAACCGGTCTTGTACGGAGGAAGTTTGCCGGTGTCTGCGCCACAGCGAGGAAGCGCAGGACCGGACCGTCATTCTGCCGTTGTTTCCGGAGATGACCTTCGAGCAGCAGGACCGGGTCGCCGAGTCGCTTCAGGACGCGTTGCGCGTCGTCACATTGAACGAATGAGACCTTATTGTCAGCACTATGGAACCCTACACTAAAACCCTGGCCGATTACCTCGATATCGTCAGGCGGCGCAAGGCTCACATTGGCGTGACCTGGCTGCTGGTGACTTTGATTACCGTCATCGTGGCCTATAACTTGCCCAAAATTTACCGTTCGACGGCGACGCTGCTGATAGAAACCCCGATACCGCCGAAATATATCGACGCGCCGGTTTCCCAATATGGCGAAGAGCAAATCCAGTCGATTTATCAACGCGTGCTGTCCACGGACAAGGTGCTGGCGATCATCGAACAGAACGATCTCTACGACGAGTTCTGGGATAGCATGACACCGTTCGAGCTGGCGGAAATGTTCAAGAGCAGCACCAACGTCGAGCTGACCACCTTGTCGATCGCGCCGCAGGCGCATTCACAAATGGCCGAGATCGCCTTTGCTATTTCGTTCAGCCATGCCGAACCCGTCATCGCGCAGGAAATCGCTAGCAAGCTGGCTGCCTTGTTCATCGAGCAGAACGACCGGGCGCGAACGCAAAGGG
Source organism: Methylomicrobium album BG8 (assembly GCF_000214275.2). Taxonomy (NCBI): domain Bacteria; kingdom Pseudomonadati; phylum Pseudomonadota; class Gammaproteobacteria; order Methylococcales; family Methylococcaceae; genus Methylomicrobium; species Methylomicrobium album. Next base: position 342,591 of record NZ_CM001475.1, read on the forward strand.
CCAGCAAGGCCACCGATTTTCTGACCGAGGAAGTGGAAAAACTCAACCGTGAACTCCAGGAAGTCGATATCAAAATCGCCAAATACAAGGAAGAACATAACTTCAGCCTGCCCGAGCAGATGGAAGGCAACCAGGCGGCGATCGACCGGGCCGAGGGCGAACTCCGTGATACCGAAGCCCAGATTCGCACGACTAAGGACCGGCTGATCTTTTTGAACGCGGAACTGGCGAGAACACAGGACGATGACCCGATGGCGTCGGAGAATGCCGTGCCGAAAACCAAGGCCGAGGCCCTGCGGATGCTGCGGGCGAAATACCTCCGCTATTCGAGTATCTATTCGCCGAATCATCCCTCTTTGCTACGCCTGAAGCGCGAAATTCGGGCGCTCGATCCGTCATTCGAAGGCGAGGCTTTGGAGCAGGGCATCCGCAGTCAGCTCGATCAGGCCAAAGCCGAACTGAAAACTCTCAAGGAAACCTACGGCGACGGCCACCCTGACGTTGCGGCGCGCCGGAAACAGGTGACTATGCTGGAAAGCCGGCTGAAAAGTCTCCGAGCGAATGCGCGCAACAGCGTGGTTGGCATGGGATCTTCGTCGGGCAGTCCGTATTTCCGTAGCGTCGAGGCGCAGTACAAAGCCAGCCAGAACGATCTCGACGCGCTGGTCCAGAAGCAGTCATACTTGAAAACCAAGATCGAAAACCTGCACGAGATCCTGTTGAAGGCGCCGCAAATCGAGATGGTTTATACCGACATGCTGCGGACGCGCGACAACATCATTAAGAAATACAACCAGCTCAAGGAGAAACGGCTCGACGCGAAACTGGCCCAGACCCTGGAAGAGCAGCAGCAGGGTCAGACACTGACGATGATCGAACCGCCAGTGATTCCGAACCATCCGGAAAAGGCGATTCGCAGAAAGGTCGCGATCGGTGGCTTCTGCTTCGGCCTAATCGCGGGCCTCGGCGTCGCCTTCCTGATTGAACTGTTGGCGCCGGGCGTGCGCGGTTACCGCGCGGTGCGTGAAATTACCGGACTGATGCCGCTCGTCGTGCTTCCTTACATCGAGTCGCCCGCCGAGCTGACCGTGCAGTTCGCCAGGCAGTGCCGGATCCGCAAGTTTATGGTCCGGACCGCCTTCGGCTTCGGCGCGGTGGCCCTCGTGGTCGCTGGGCTAGCCTTTTTCGGGCTGAGGTAACAATGCATCGCCTCCCTTTTTTCTGGAGAGTTTATCTATGATCAAAAACGCTGTCGATCTGTCTTTCGAGACGGTTCGCTACCCCGGAATCACCCACGAAAACGCCGAGGCGGACGTGTTGCTCAATAACCGGGTAATCATGGGAACCGCCCACGATCCCAGGGCGGACATCTTCCGTGTGCTCAGGACGAACGTATTGCGACAGCTCCGGCAGAACCGCTGGAACAGTTTTGTAGTGACCAGCGCGACACCCGGCGCGGGTAAAACCTTCGTGTCCATCAATCTCGCCATCGCGATGGCGATGGAAGAAGGCCAGAACGTTCTGCTCGTCGACGCGGCCCTCAAATGCCCGAACGTCGGGCGCTCGCTCGGCCTCTCGTTCGACGTCGGGCTGATCGATTGCCTGAACGGAAACCTGTCCCTGTACGAAGCTTCTATGAATTCGGGCATCGAACGCCTACAGGTGCTGCCGGGCCGGGAGTCGGATAGCAACGCGTCCGAACTAATTTCCTCCCGGCGCATGCAGGTTTTGATACGTGAGATCAAGTTGCGCTACTCCTCCGGGATTGTGATCTTCGACCTGCCTTCGCTGTTCGCTGCAGATGAGGCGCTGCTGTTCATGCCGCATGTCGACGCGGCACTCCTGGTCGTGGAGGATGGCAGGAATACTCCCGACGAGCTGCAGCATGCCATGTATATCCTGGAGGACACGAATCTTCTGGGCCTGGTGCTGAACAAGTCGCGGCAGCCGCTGCCGACCCATCAATACGGCTGACTGCGCGCAATGCGCACGGCCGGGCGTAGAGGCGCCGGCCATTTGGACAAAACCCATTTTTATTGTATAGGGAGATCCCAACATGAAAGTTACAGTGGTAGGCGGAGGCCGCATGGGCCTTCCGCTGGCATGCGTTTTCGGTAAGCACGGCGCATCGGTGACGGTGTGCGACATCAATACGGAGCTGGCGGACAAAATCGACCGCGGCGAATGCCCCTACGAGGAGCCCGGCCTGCCCGAGCTGATGCGGCATCTGCACAATACGAGACGGTTGAGCGCCTGCACCAATGCGATGATCGCGGTATCCGTTGCCGACGTGGTCGTGGTGATTGTGCCGGCGCATTTGACGCCGGAGCGGGACATCGATTTTAGCATCCTGCAGCAGGTGTCCATTCAAATCGGCAAGGGCCTCAGGCCGAATACGCTGGTGATTTACGAAACCACGGTCGCGGTCGGCGGCACTCGCCGCAACCTGACTCCGCTGTTGGAGAAGTACAGCGGCCTGAAGGCGGGCGAGGCGTTTTTCGTCGCCTACAGCCCCGAACGGGTCAAGGCCAACTTGGTGCTGGACCGGCTTGAAAACACTCCGAAAGTCGTCGGCGGCCTCGACCCGGTTTCTTGCGCTAAAGCGGCCGCCTTTTACCGACAGTATCTCGGCGCACCGGTCGATGACGTGGGCACGCTGGAAGCGGCGGAAATGACCAAGCTCTTGGGCATGCTGTACCGCGATGTGAATATCGCCTTTTCGAACGAGCTGGCGGCGTATTGCGAACGGGCCGGCGTCGATTTCGAACGGGTCCGGGTCGCGGCCAATACCGACGGCGAAGCGAATCTGTTGATACCCGGCATCGGTGTCGGCGGGCATTGCGTGCCGGTCTATCCGTATTTTCTGACCCGCGAGGCGCGGCGGCTGGGGCTGCCGCAACTGCTGTCCGAAACCGCGCGCGAAATCAACGATAACCAGCCCGCCCGCCAGTTGAAGCGGATTGAGGCGGTTTGGCGGCCTTTGAAAGGCGAAAAGGCGCACATCCTGGGCCTCGGCTTCCGGCCGGGGGTGAAGGTGGATACCTTCAGCCCGGCTTACGCGCTACGCGATGAGCTGGAGCGGATAGGCGCCCAGGTGACCATTGAAGATCCTTATTACACCGACGGCGAACTGCGCCGGGCCGGATTCGAGCCCGGCGTCTCCGAAGCGGCCGGCGTGGTTGTGCTGTGCACGGCGCACCAGCAGTTCGCGAATCCCAACTTCAGGGCCTGGCGCGAAGCGGGAGTCGAAGTTGTACTGGACGGCCGCAATTTCTGGTTGCCGGACGCCTGCGAGGCCGCCGGCCTCCATTACTTGGGCATCGGCCGGCACGCGCGCCGAGCCAATCGGCCGTTACCCAGCCTGATCGGCGATTAAGGTCCGGACCAGGTTCAGGTACACGTCCTTATGCCGGCTCCAATGATATAGCTTGCCGAACCGCTCGGCCGCATTCACGGACAGGGCGGTTCGCCGGGCCGGATCGTGGTACAACTCGACCATTGCCGCGGCCAGCGAGTCGCTGTCCCCGGCTTCGAAAAACTGCACCATGTCGGCGTCGAAATAGCGACCGATCGTCCGCGTCTTCGGCACAATGGAAGGAATTCCCAGCGTCACGTATTCGAGCAGCTTGGTTGGCAGCATGATGTCGGTACCGCTGCAGGCGCGCAACGGCACGATCCCGGCATCCGCGTCGCGGATCAGTCCGGGGATTGTTTCCACTGGTACGTAGCCTGTGCTGAACGTTACGATCGCCTGCAAACCCAGCCGCTCGGAAAGTGCGATCAAGCGTTCCCGCTCCTCACCCGCGCCGATGATCCTGAGTTCCATTACGGGGATATGCTCCCGGATCTTCGCAGCCGCTTCGATCGCGATATCTATCCCGAGCCGGCGCGCTAGCGTGCCGTGGTACACCATCACGAACGGCGCGCCGTCGGGTTTCGGTGGCGGCGGCTCTTGCGCGGCAAAGATCCGATCGTCGGGCAGGTTCATCAACACATGGATTTTTCGCTTCGGGATGCCGCGTTCCGAAAGGATCGTTTTCAGTCGGTCCTCGACCGTGAGAACCGCCGAGGCGAAGCGCCCGGCCCAGTGTTCCTGCAGCTTTAGAGCGTGGATGCCCCAGTGCGTTTCGTCGGCGGAGAATTTTTCGAGGAACAGCTCCGGCATCAGGTCGTGCACATCGTGAATCACCGGCACGCCGAGAAGGCGCGGCACGCAGGCTGCAAATACCAGGAAGTCCGGCATGTTGTTGATGTGGATCAGCCGGTAGCGGCGCGGATGGCAGAGCAAGTGGAGAAAAGTGATCGCAAAAAACAGTAGGTAGTCGGCCAGGTATTCGCCGAAAGAATCGCACTTCTCTTTGAGACCTGGCGCCTTGATTACTTCCACGCCCGCGATCGTTTCCGCATCGGGCTCGCCGGGCTGGCGGCGGCTCAGGAACACGACGCGGTGGCCCGCCTCGGCGAGCGCTTCTGCCTCGCGCCTGACTCTGGGATCGCGGCGGTAATTGGTATAGGCGGCCATGAAAATCGTAGCCATCGGTCAACCTCCCTGTGGAATCGCGGATGCGGCGTCAAGGTGGGGGACGGGCGGTCGGAACGTCCGGTTAAAGCTGGCGTAGGCTTGCGCGCGGCGGCGCCAGAATTCGTTTACGGTCCGGCCGTCCGTGGCTAGGCCGCCGGTTTCGTGCGTATAGCGGATCATGTCCCAGTACAGCCGGTCGTAGCCCGGATCGCGGGCGCCGCCGAACACGATCGGATGCCAGACCGCGGAGGCGCAGCCCCCCTTCCGTTGCAAGCCGTCCAAAGTATGCCGTATTGCCCGCCAGGCGGCCTCCCCTTTCAGCCCTTGATAGCTGCGCAAGGTTACGTCCATTAGGAACAGACCGATCTGCAGCACATTGTAAGGCCGGTCCTCGGGCAGGCAATAGGGAAAATAGGGATGCGAAAATCCGGTTCGCGGCCCGCTGCGATCCGGAAAACCCATCGACATGTCGTACAGAATACCGGCTCTCTCCTGCGCCGTGAAGAGCGTGTCGTAGTCGAAGGACAGGAAATGCTGGCGCGAACCCAAAGGCCTTGCAAGGCGCCGCGTCAAGAGTGCCGCCTCTTCAAGATACCGGTCGGGATGCTCGGTCGAGCGGTAGCTGCCGTGCAGGCAAAGATCGAAGCCGGCTTCCAGTATTGTGCGCAGATAGTCGCGGATCGGATCGTCCTCGATCCGGTAATTCACGTCTACGGGATGCCGGCGGGCGACCGCGACCTGGAACGATGAACGCACGCGCAACTTTTTTTCCCGCGCGATGATCTCCGGCACACAGCCATAGGGGTCTTGCCGATGCAGCAGCGCAAGCCCCAGGCCTTTGGCAGCGAGCACTGCGTCTTTGGGGTCGCGCTGGCGGACCAGGTGGCGCAGCACGGTTTTCGCACCCTGTTTCGCGATGTCCCAAAAGCCGTATGGGACGAAATCGACGTCGTGCGACAGCACTAGCGCATAGCTGGCTCCTTTGGGCCAGACGGAACGCCGCCAGTCGATGCGGCCCAGCCGTTCGCAAACCTGCTGCAGCGAGCCATCCAGCGTTTCTAGGTAGCGGTCGACGATGTCTTGGGGAATTTCCAGCCGGGCGAACGCGCTGTCCGGATACAGGCGGCGCGTCTGCTCCGCCTTTCGCGTGCGGCGTTCCGTCCAGGAGCTCAAAAAATAGAACGCGTTGGCGGCGAGGTCGAACGGAATGTGCGGCATCTCAAGGTTGGCGGCGCGCTGCGGAAAGACCAGTGGCAGACCGTCGTTCGGGTCTGCCGCATCGACATCATCGGTGCCTTCGAAGAGTCGCCAGGCATTCGGACAATAGGCGACGGCCAGGCAGCCATCGGGTAGCCGGGACGCTTCAATGGCGTCTCCGTACAGGATCCACGGGCCTTCCACCGGCGGGGTGTCGTAATAGGCCACGGGTATTCCGTGCGCCATGAGCAGGGTATCAAAGACGTAGCGGACTTTGGGCTGCAGCGCGTCGCCGCAACGTAAAACGATGGGTAAGGGCTTCGACATGAGGGCGCTTCCTTTCTGTGCTGAAAAGCATACCGATACGGATTCCCTTACAGGCTGGGGGGAATCGGTTTCTGCTACGCTGAACCAGTTAGGTTCGTTTTTCAGAATAAAGTTGCACGGCGGAAGAGAACCGGTCGTTGTCCCGGCCCGTTCGACGTCTTATCGGAATTCCCGGGCTGTTACCGTAGGATCAAATCGTCGACTTCAAAAATGCCGGATAGACCTGCCGATACGTCAACCTAAACTGCGGAATCGATAGCGCCGCTATCTATTATTTACCGCTTCGTTACCCTTTTTTACTGGTTTCGCATTCCTTAAAGCCAGTTAAAATTAATCCCGCAACATCAGGCTGGACCTGGACGTTCGCTGATTCGGCAAAGAGGCCGCGTGTGCGCCTAAGGGTCGTTATCTCGGCCCGTTAATTCGCGTTTTGAGACAGGAGCGTCGCGATAACCGGAAAGTTATCGCATGCGGCAGGGCGTGCCGAAAACCCATCATTATTTGTGAGCAATAAAGAATCCGACCATGAACGACAAAACTCCCCTCCCGACCGTGTCGGTCATCATCGTGAGCTGGAATGCCCGCGACTATCTCAAAAAGTGCCTGAAGTCGTTGGCGGGCGGTATGTGCAGCTATCCGATGGAAATCATCGTGGTGGACAATGCCTCGTCCGACGGCTCGGCCGAGTGCGTAGCCGCCGAATTTCCACACGTTAGATTGATCCGCAATGCCGATAACCTGGGGTTTGCGAAAGCGAACAATATCGGCGTCGTAGCCAGTCGCGGGCAGTACCTCGCTTTCATCAATTCGGACGTCGAGGTGTTGCCGGACTGTCTGACACGGCTCGTGGACTATGTCGAAGCGCATCCCGAAGTCGGAATGGCGGGGCCGTTCATCATCGGCGGCGACGGCCGCATGCAGCGCTCCTGCCGAGGCTTTCCAGGCGTTTGGAACATGTTCTGCCGGGCATTGGCCCTGGATACGCTGTTTCGAAGCGTCAGGCTGTTCAGCGGTTATTCAATGGCTTATTGGTCGCAGGACAGTCTTCGCCCGGTGGACATCCTTTCCGGCTGCTTCTGGCTGGTTCGGAGGCCGGCACTGGATCGGGTTGGGCTGCTTGACGAAGCCTTCTTCATTTATGGGGAGGATATGGACTGGTGCAAGCGTTTCTGGAAACACGGCTGGAAAGTGGTGTTTTACCCGGAGGCGAAGGCCATCCATTACGGCGGCGCCAGTTCGTCAAACGCACCGGTCCGCTTTTACATCGAACGGCAAAAGGCGGACCTGCAATACTGGCGCAAACATCATTCGCCTCCGGCGGTGGCGGCCTACTTGTTGATCTCGTGCCTGCACATGGCATTGCGGCTGGCCGGCTACGCCTGCGTGATGCTACTCGATCCGGCTACGCAGTCGGGAAAATACAAGATGAAACGAAGCTGGGCTTGCCTGAAATGGATCGTTTCGGGCAAGGCCGAGCACGCATGAAGGAGCTCTTCCCACAAAGAAACGCCGACAGTTTCCGCGGCTCGCCCGCCGAGACCGGCAGTTGATCAATTCAACCGAAGCAGGCATTTGGAAATGGACAATCGATACGTACTACTTACCGCGGCAAAAGACGAAGCGGACTATATCGCCGAAGGCATTCGTTCTATTCTGCGGCAATCGATACTGCCGCACGCCTGGATCATCATCGACGACGGGTCGAGCGACGACACCGCCAGAATCGTTGGCCAGTATGCCGCGCAATACCCTTTCATCCAGCTCCATTCGGCCGATTCTCGGGGCGGGCGTAGTTTCGGCTCGCAGTACAAGGCGTTGCAGGCGGCCTACGAACTGGCCAAGGCGCTTGCGTTCGATTATATCGCCGTGCAGGATGGTGACTTGGCGCCGGAACAGCCGTATTACTACGAATCGCTGCTGGGCGAATTCGCGCGCAACCCTCGCATCGGGGTGGCGAGCGGCTTTATTTACGAACGCGCGGGCGGCGTGTGGGCGTGCCGGAAGAGTAATTCGAAGGATTCGACGACAGGCAGCGCCATGTTCCGCCGCGCCTGTTTCGAAGAAATAGGCGGCTATACGCCGCTGCCTTACGGCGGCTCGGACTGGCTGGCGCAACTCGACGCCAAAAGCCAGGGTTGGGAGATTTTCACGCGGCCGGACCTGCGTATGCTGCATTACCGGCCGACCTCGAGCGTGGGCGGCATCTGGCGGGGCAAGTTCCGTGAAGGGCTGATGGATGCTTCTTTCGGTTCCCATCCCGCGTTCGAATTCATGAAGTGCTGCCGGCGCATAAGCAATTCGCCGGTCCTGTTCGGCAGCCTCGTCCGTTTTGGCGGCTATCTCTGGTGGCATCTGACCCGAAGAAAACCGGTCATTGCCCGCGAGAAAGTCGAGTTCTTGAGAAAGGAACAGCTTTCGAAGCTGCGTCGCTGGGCATGGCCTTCGGCCTGAGCCGGTCAGGCGGTGTCTGGGACGGCCTGGCGCCGGTGTTGGTTTACAGCGGGTAATGGACTATGGAAGATAAGATACAGGACCCCTCAAGCCTCAATCCCTTGGCCCTCGGCTTGCTGCTGACGCTGGCTTCTCTGATTTGGGTACTGCCCCGACGCCAGGCGTTTTCGCCGGTGCTGATCATGATAGGGCTGATGCCGATGGGGCAGCAGATCGTGGTCATGGGACTGCATTTCCATTTATTCCGGATTCTGCTGCTGTGCGGACTTTTGCGCGTCGTGGCGCGAGGCGAATTCGCACGGCTTAACTGGACCGGTATAGACAGGCTGTTCGTTGGCTGGATCGGCGCCACGGTCGTGATGGGCTCCCTGTCGAAGCCTTCGACGCAGTTGCTGATCAACCGTTTGGGCGATGCCTATAACGCGCTAGGCTGCTATTTTTTCGCCCGTTGCGTGCTCGCGGAGTTCGACGATGTAGTGGCGAGCGTGCGCGCCCTGGCCTATATCACCCTGCCGATCGCGGCCTTCATGCTGGTGGAGAACCGGACTTCGCACAACCTTCTGGCGGTATTCGGCGGCGTGTCCGAAATCACCGCGATGCGCGACGGGCATTTGCGTTGCCAGGGGGCCTTTCGTCACCCGATCCTGGCGGGGGTGTTCGGCGCCACGCAATTCCCGCTGTTCGCGGCCCTCTGGTGGTACGACCGCAGGAGTCGCAAACTGGCGGCGCTGGCGATGGTTTCTTCGCTGGCGATCATCGGCACCGCGCATTCCAGCGGCGGCCTTCTGGCCTTTCTGTCCTGCCTGGCCGGGCTGGCGTTGTGGCGTTTCAGGAAAGCGATGCCCTGGCTGCGCTGGGGCTCCCTGGCGGCGATCATCGGCCTGGCGATGGTGATGAAAGCTCCGGTCTGGTACCTGCTGGCCCGGATGAGCGAAATCACCGGCGGAACCGGCTGGCATCGCGCCTGGCTGATCGACCAGGCGATCGGGCATTTCGACGAATGGTGGTTGTTCGGCACCACGTTCACCGCGCACTGGGGACCCGCCGGCGAGGTGACGCCGGCTGACCCGAACATGATGGACATCACCAACCATTACATCATGGAAGGCGTGAAAGGCGGCATCCTGAAACTCGGCCTATTCCTGGCGATCATCGTCGCCTGTTTCCGCGCGCTTGGCCGCCGCCTCAGCGCGTTTCCGGCCGTGTCGCCGGACCAGTTCCTGGTTTGGGCGATGGGCGTGTCGTTTTTCGCGCATTGCCTGTCCTTTATTTCGGCCAATTATTTCGACCAGACCGTGCTGGTCTGGTTCTGGCTGGAAGGGGCGATCGTCTGCGTCGCCCATGCTCGAAGCACGCCGGCCGAGGCTCGAACGGCCGTCCCAATCCGCGCGGTTTACCCCCAATTCCGCTATCGGGTAGAACGCGAAGCGACGGCCGGCTCCCTTCCGGAAAAACAATATTGATAGAAGGATGAAACCACTATGAAGATCATGGTCGCGATCGCCAATTACGGCACCAAAAACGCCAAATACGCCGCAAGACTGATTCGGGAATACCAGGCAATGCCCTTCGACGTGGATATTTTCGTGCTGTCCGAAGCGCCGAAGGATTACGGTAAAGAGGTCAACGTGCTGGTCGGGCTGCCGTCCCCGGATCCGTGGTCGCTACCCTTTGCGCACAAGCGGCTCTTTGCCGACCATGCCGAGGACTACGACCTGTTCATCTACACCGAAGACGATACCCTGATCCGGGAAGAGAACCTACGTGCTTATTTGGGCGCCTCCGAAGCGCTGGGCGAGGGGCTGCTGCCCGGATTCGTCCGCTACGAGCTTTATCCCGACGGCAGCAAGAACTACACCGATATCCATGGACCGTACCACTGGCTGCCCGATTCGGTGCGGCAGGCGGGCGAGTATGTCTACGTGCGGCTGTCCAACTTGCATTCGGCCTGTTATATGCTGACCCGGTCGCAGTTACGTCAGGCGATCCGGTCCGGCGGGTTCCTGGTCGAACCGCACAGCGGTCGCTACGATCTGATCTGTTCCGCAGGAACCGATCCCTATACCCGTTGCGGTTTTACGCGCGTGATCTGCCTGTCGCATCTGGCGGAATTCGAATTGCACCACCTGTCCAACGCCTACCTGGACCGGGTCGGGCTCGACGAAGACGAATACCGGCTGCAGATCGACGCACTACTGGAGGTGCTGCGGAACGAGCGTTCCGCCGCGGAACTGTTCGCCGCTGAAAAACCCCTGGATACATCCGCCTGGGACAAGCTCTATTACGAGCCTTGCCGGAATGATCTGGCCTTGAGGGTTCCGTCCGCCGCGTATGAGATTCTGTCAATCGGCTGCGGCTGGGGAAAAACCGAGGAACAACTGGTGGCGCAAGGCAAACGCGTGACCGCAATTCCGCTCGACGCGGTGATCGGCAGGCTGGCCGAGGCGCGTGGCGTGACCGTGCTGCCGCCGGATTTTGCCGAGGCGTTCCGGCGGCTGGAGGGGAATACATTCGATGCGATCCTTTTATCCGATGTCCTTCAACATTTGCCCGATCCTGTCGAAGTCCTACAAAAATTAAGCGCGTATCTCGGCCCGGACGGGGTTATGGTAGGCGCGGTCCCTAATCTCAACCTGAACAGAAGGATCATCGGTCGTCTCAGGGCCAAAAGCAATAAATGGACCCAATTAAACGGCAGCTTCAGAAAAATGGGAATGCATCGGCCGAGCGCGCTTATGCTGAAAGCCTGGCTAAAAAAAAGCGGCTTCAACATGCAGGCAGTAAGTTACAGCGGTTTTTCCTCAACCCGCTCATGGACAGGACTGGTCTCTCTCTTACCCGATTCCTTAACTGCGGCCAATATCGTCTTTACCGCTGGAAGACTCCCGGATTAATTTTGCATGGGTAATTATATTCAACATGTTATCAGGCTTCCGGATACGGGAGTTCACTATTAAACCTATTCGTCTCCAGATAGAATTTAAAGAATAAATAGGGTACATATCCATTAGATATCATTCTAATAGCCTTTAATGAATATATTAATGAATCTTCAATATATGTATACTGAATTCCAAAGACAGGTGACGGGTTTTATTCAAAGTTAAATGTTGATTTGGAAGTTTGAATGCAATCCATATATTATTTTAATAAGGGATTATTTATTGCCATCTCTTTCGTTTTTAGCAGATTGCTGGCGAGTCAGAGAATTGTCAATTGCGTCCGCAAAACGGGTTTATGAGATGAGTGTTATAAGAAAGTTTTCCCCATCGGCGGAATAGATAAGGAGGCAAGAGATCAAGATGAGCCCGTTACTTCTGCGGAAAGTATCCAGAAAAATTTCGCAAACAGCCAATGAGTCTTTTCTATTGGCCAACAATGATGTCTATAAGCGCATTTTAAAAATGCTTCATGCAAAAGATGTAGAAAAGGACGCCGAGGCGATATTAAATGGAATAAGCCAGGCTGCGCATGTTGCGGAAAGGTTTTTTACAGGAAGATTCGCGGACGGGGCTATCGAGAATGTGGCGCTTGAAATCGGGCAAAGGCTGGAGAGTATTGGCGTTGAAGCCGATATTAACCAAACACCGAATAGGCGTGTGGATAGCCGCCGACAGATCCTGCATGTAGTTTCTGTGGTCGCCTTTGGTGGGCATATGCCCTTTCTGTATCATTGGATGCAGAATGATCCGGCTTCATGCCACTCGATTGTTTTGCTTAATCATAGGGGAAGCCTCCCAGACCGATTGACTGAGGCGGTCGCGAAACAAGGGGGCAAATTGACCGTAATTCCCGTGAATTCCAGCTTCATGAGCAGAGCGAATTCGCTAAGACAGCTTGCAAAGCAAGAAGCTGATTTGGTCCTCTGGCATGTAATCTGCCCTGACGTCTTGCCTGTAGTGGCTTTTGCGACTGATCAATGCCCGCCGGTCGCGCTCATCGATCACGCCGACCATTTATTCTGGTTGGGCAGCACAGTCGCGGATATCGTGGTTAATTTGAGATTGGCCGGGGCGAAGCATTCTTCTAGAAGAAGATTTGCCGCTCGCACGGCGGTGATCCCCATTCCTTTACGGGATCGGCATGCAAATGTTTCGCGGGATAAAGCCCGGCAAAAACTGGGGATTGAAAAAAACCAGGTCGTACTATTAAGCGTGGGCAGGGCTTTGAAATACCGGCCTTGTGGAAGGTATGACTTCGTAGCGACAGCCGGCCAAATTCTAGATCACGATCCCGATGCTCATCTATATGTGATCGGCGAAACGCCCGATGGAATAAAGCCCTACTTGCGCTGTGCGCCGCATAATCGCCTGCATTTTATGGGGAGTGCGAAAGATCCTTCCTTGTATCTGGCCGCTGCCGATATTTATTTGGAGTCCTTTCCCTACGGATCTCAAACGGCGCTTCTTGAGGCAGGTTTGGCCGGTTTGCCTATTGTGCCGGCTTATGCTCCATTATTTCCGCTCCTGGTCGCTAATGATGATTCGCTTTTGGACATCTTGCCTAATCCCAAGAACGAGCAGGAATATATTTCTAACGCTGCAGAGCTGATTCGAAATCCGAGCTTGCGTCATGCCAGAGGCAAGGTTTTGCGGGACAGGATTCTGGCCGACCATGTCGGCGAAAACTGGCAGAAACGACTGGCAGAACTGTATAAAGTCACTGGCGCTTTAGAACACAACCCAAGACCGATTCCCGTTTCCGAATGTACAAGGGAAAATGCCGGCTTAAGCCAATGGGATGCCGTTGCCGATGTACATACGAGTGGTACTTTTGTTGAGAGCGATTTTGAAAGCGCTGTTTTCTCCCATAAAGCGTTTGTGGCGAAGTATGTCGGGGATTATGAAACGGCGCGCCGGTTTGCTTGGCGCGCCGTTCTAAGGAGTCCGTCTCGATGGATATTCTGGCGCTTGTTTGTGATCGCTATGCTGGGGAAGCCGGCAAGATCGCTCAGGCAGTGCTTAAGGCGTGCGTGAGAAAGGGTTCCAAAAGGGATTTTCTTTGCGGAATATATAAAAGAGAGCCTGTAGGGTTTGCCAGGCTTAGCCCGTTGGCGGCAGAACATGCCGGCATCGAGGTAACACGGCCCGGTGGCTTAATCGACTGACTCGGCGCGCCATGCATGCTGTCTTGAGGAAAAGGCTTTAGCCGAGATTGAAGGAAAAACCGTCTAATTTTCAGGAGTGAAAACCGGATGAGTCCGAAAAACACGATGCTGCCGATCGTATTGGCGAGCGATGAAAGATACGCGATGCCGCTGGCGACGACGCTGAGATCGATTATCGAAGCGGGCCCCGTAAATGCGCCTTTCGACTTTCATATCTTCTCCGACGGCATTACCGAAAAGACCCGGAATAAGATTCTCGACTCGCTGCCGGCAGGCTCCGCGTCAATCCGCTGGATCGAGGTGGACATGAAGCCGTTCAGGGAATTCTCGACGATCGCGCATATTTCCAGGATCACCTTCGCGCGCTTCCTGATTCCGGACGTGTTTCCGGAGACCGTTTCGAAGGTGCTTTACCTGGATGCCGACATTCTGGTGCTCGACGACATCGCGCCGCTGTGCCGGATGGAACTGAATGGCGCCCTGCTCGGAGCCGTGACCGATTACCTGGACGCCTGTCTGAAACGCGGAGAACCGCTATTTGCCGCGGTGCCGCGCGTCAGCAATTATTTCAACGCCGGCGTATTGCTGATCGACCTTGGCCGCTGGCGCGAGGAGGACATAGCAGCCAAGGCGATGGCCTATCTGGCCGCGCACCCGGACACGCCGTATTCGGACCAGGACGCGTTGAACGTCGTCTGCGACGGCCGTTGGAAAAAACTGGATTCGCGCTGGAATTTCCACAGCCACGTCGAAAAAAGCCTGGCGGCGATGGCTCCGCACCAACGGCCGGGCATCGTGCACTTCGTGACTAAGGTCAAACCCTGGAATGCCCGGATTCCGAACCTGAACGCCGATTTTTACGACGGGTTCCGCAACCGGACCCGGTTCGGCAGGAGACCCTGGGACAGGCTGGCGGATGGGATTTGGGCGGGATGGCACCGCTTTAAATCCGCGTTGCGGCGTTATTCCCTGCTGGCCGCGGTATGGCGCCGGGCCGTCGCTTCCATGCGCGCGATGCTGTAGTGACTGTTTGGCAATGGTTCGGGAAGACGGCATGAACCTCCAGATGCAGTATCCTTCAGGTACGTCGGGAGCAATCCTTGCGGTGGTTTGCTTACTGCCGGATGCAGGCCACGTCTTGCCCCTGCTCCGTTTGGCCCGATGGCTAAGCCGCCGGGGCGCCTGCCGGGTCGCTTGCTTTCTGCCGCGCAGGTTCGAAACCGCGGCGCGGGCGTTTGGATTCGATTATTACGATCCGGGCGGCGCGGAGTTCGAGCCTGACGCTGCCGTTTTCGTCAGACTGGCCGGAAAATCGATTTTTTACAATGCTTTTTCCAATTATTACGACCTCTCCGACTATTACTGGACGCCTCTCCGCGCGGCGGCGAGCCAAAAGTTGGCCGGTCTGGCCGGAAGTCTACAAAGCCTTGAACCCCGGTATCTACTCTGCGACAACCACATATTTTCCGATTATTACGAGCGCCTCGCCCAGGCCTGCGGCGCCGCGCTGCTGCTCAACCGTTCCGAAGGCACGCTCCGGGAATTCAGGCGGCCGTTCGTCCAGGCCTACGGGATCGGCGCTACGTCCCCGTGGCAGCAGACACTGGTCGAAACGGCAGGCTGGGGCGCGAGGACGTTTTTCCGCTACTGGCGCGCGTTCGTCCATTCCCGGCGCCGCCGGCGCAGCATCGCCCTTGATCTGGCTACCGGACGCCTCACGGAGGCCGCCTTTAAAAATCGTCCGGATGGCGGGGTTGAACCCGTTTACCTGAACGCCGGCCTCGCCGTGCTGGAACCGGACTTCGCATCCTTGCGCCGGACTCTGCCCGCAGAACGCGAGCTTTTCTTTCCGCCGACGGTCGAGATCGGCGAGTCCTCCCTGCCGGCCGGCCTGAATGAATGGCTAGACCGCCAGTCCGACGGAAGGGTCGTGTATGTATGCTTCGGAACCATGATCGCGTTATCGGACGGGATACTGAAAGTCCTGGCAAAAGGATTTGCCGCGACCGGTGCGCCGGTGCTCTGGTCGCTGCCCGAGCCACAGGCCTCGTGCCTCGCAGGGTACGCGTTGCCGGCGCGCATCCGGATCGAGTCGTTCGTGCCGCAGGCGGAACTGATGGCGTCTTCGAAGGTGGGCTGCTTCGTGACGCATGGCGGCGCCGGCAGCCTGCAGGACGCGGTAATGGCCGGCAAGCCTGTGCTGTGCATCCCGTTCCTGTGGGACCAGCCCTACAACGGTGCCCTTGCGGCACGCCTGGGTTTCGGCCGGACCGTTCTCAAGTGTAAGCTGACAAGTCGCCGGATCAACCGGGAAATCGGGGAGTTGCTCTCGAATCCGGCCTATCGGGAAGCGGCGGCTCGATTGGCCCAAACCGCGCGGGACATGCAGCGCGCCATGCTGGAGTCCGATCCTTTGGCGAAAGGATTTCCGGAGGTTCCGGCCGGCGAAAACAGACATCTACCGCTTCAGCCAGTCATTTTTTAGATATAAAAGAAGACAGTGCCATGGAAAAACACCCGCTAATCTCTGTAATCATTCCAACCTTCAATCGGCATCGATTTATTGTCGAGGCAGTGGAAAGCGTTTTGAGCCAGGAAATCGACGATCTGGAGGTGATCGTGGTCGACGACGGCTCGACGGATGGAACCCGGCATCTGCTCGAGCCCTACCAGCAGGAGATCCGTTACGTTTACCAGGACAACCAAGGCGTCAGCGCCGCGCGTAATCACGGCGTCCGGGAAAGCCGCGGCGAATGGTTGGCTTTTCTCGACAGCGACGATCGTTGGGTGTCCGGGCAACTGAAAGCCCGGCTGGAGGCGGCCGCCGGCGAAGATGTGTTCAGCTTCGGAGGCGTCGAATGGTTTGTCGACAATGCGGAGGATCGTCATTTGCTGGGCCAATCCGAAAGCGTGACCTGGCCACATTGCGACACTGCCGGTTACGTGAGCGATCCAGTCCTGGACGTTGCCGAAGGCTGTTATCTGCATCTCGGAACGCTCCTGTGTAGAAAAAGTGCCTTTCTGGATGTCGGGTGGTTCGATACGGGCCTGTGCATGGGGGAAGATGAGGACTGGTTCAGCCGGGCTTCGCTGAAAAAAAAATTCCGCTACACCCCCGAAACGGTTCTTTGCCGGCGCTTCCATCCCGGCCAGATCAGCCAGGAACGGGAAGAGTCCCTGCGTAGCCTGATCACCGTGTTCGCCCGCATCAGGGAGCGGACGGCCGGCGTCCATCCTCAAGCCTATGCGGCGGCCGGAAAGCGGCTGGCGGCAAAATGGTCGCACTTGGCAAACCGGCTGGCGACGGAGGCTCGCGGCAGTGAGGCGGTCCGCGCCGTCCGGGCCGCGCTATCCCTGGAACCTTCGAACATGAAATATCTGCTCAAACTGGTGCTGCTGTCCGGTCGCGGCTTGGCCGGCGATGCTATGATGCGACACGCTTATATGCTCTTTTGCAAAGCCCTGCGTTTTTAGACAAAAGTCATCAGGCGGATCCTGATTTTATTCAACGGAATTTCGCTGAATTACGATTGTCCGAAGATCCACATTCCGTTCAGCGTCAGTACCAAATTTACGAATGTCTACTGGAAAAAAACCTGGAAAACTGAAATCGTCAAACGCCTGTTCGATGCCGAGGAGGGGGTCTTCATCGATGTCGGCGCCAATATCGGGCAAACGCTGCTGGACTTTCGGGTCACGCACCCGAACGCGCAGTATGTCGGTTTCGAGCCCAACATTTCCTGCGTTTTTTATCTAAAAGAATTGATTTCGGTAAATTCCTTCCGGAACTGCCAGATCATACCCGCGGCGTTGAACGACGAAACCAACTGCCTGTCGCTGTATCGTGCCAAAGACCACCAGGACGACGTTTGCGCGACGATCAACTCGGATTTGCGCCCCGAAAGGTTTTATGACGTCGATCATGCACTCTGCTTCAGGTTCGATGAGATTCGGCATCGCCTCGGCATCGGGCGGATCGATTTTATAAAAATCGACGCGGAAGGTTCCGAGCTTGAATGTCTGAAAGGGATGCGAGACAGTTTGCAGGCATTCAGGCCCGAGATTCTCTGCGAAGTGCTGTTCACCGACGGCAAGGCGGACATCGAGCGGCATCGGGAACGGAACCGCCGACTGATGCAGTTTCTAGGCGAATTGAATTATGACGTGCTGCAGTTGATCAAGTCGTCCGACGACAAGTCTGTCGTCGACGTCAGGCGAATTCAGAATTTCCCTTCCGCCTACTGGACTATGGACAACAAGGACCTTTGCGATTATCTGTTCATACCCCGGGAAAAGGTGAAAAAGGTTTACGCTCTGTTTCGCGGAGGCGAGGCGGGATATAGCCAGCTCGTGCTGGACGCGTAGGGAGTCGGGATATAGCGGCCAGCCCGAAGTTGGCAGGAAGGCGCGGTCGAACCGGAGAGCGATCCCTCCGGCCCGGCTAACGCCGGAAACGAAAGGATCGGAAGCTAAACGCAGTCGGCAGGTCGAGCCGATCGGCCTGCCGATTCAGAAGCCGGGAAATGCCCGGACTTTAGGGAAGGTATCTGAGGTTCGTCGGCGGATTCAGCGAGGCCGAAACCGTGCCGCCCGCTTCGTAGGCGCCGATCGAAGGCGCCGACGACCGCGACGCGCCGCTCATGTCGGTGGTGATGCCCGAAATGGGGGTTCCTTTACCCTTCACGACGGAAGTGGATTTAATGTGGAAGTCGCACGCGTTGGTTACGCAATTCGAATAGGCCGCCACGAACGCCGGATCCCCGCCATTCACCGCGTGCGGTTCGGAAAATCCGGACTTCGCTGCGTTGCTGCCGTTGGCCACGAAATTGTAATCCTTGATCGTGTTCGAACCGTTGGTGCCGTACCAGCCCATGCTGTTGCTGTTGCCGCAGTTATAGAAAATATTGTTCCTGATATCCGCGTTATTGGCGCCTGGCGCGTAGTTGAACAAGAGCGGCTGTACCCCGTTGCCAACCCGGTAGAACGTATTGTTGTAGATTTTCATGTAGGGCGAGCCGCCGAACATCGCGCTGTTGCCCTGCCACATGTTTGCGAATACGTTGTTACGGAAGGTGATGTTGTTCGCGGTCGTCGAGTCGACCAGATCCCCGATCTGGCTTTGCAGGTCGTGGAAATAGTTGTTTTCGATGATCACGTTCTGAGTCGGTTCGCCGCTGACCCAGTACTGGAAAATATCGACGTGCGCGCCGTTCGCCCCGTTGTAAGTGATATTGCGGACCTCGTTGTTGGAAATAGTCGAGTTGGAAAAGCCGTTCAGGTCCATCACGCGTTCCGGATCGACCATGTCCTTGAAGATGTTATGAGAAATCTTCTGGTTCGAGCCTTTCGCGGCAATCGGAATATAGATCGACGGGCCGACCTTGTTCGGGGTGCTCTTGCCGTCGAACGTATTGCCGTCGATCAATACGCCCGAGGTATTGATGTTCATGTAGATGCCGATCGCATCGTAATAATCCTGGGTTTTGTTCGAATAGAAATAGTTATTCAGGATCTTCGTATTATTCGCGTTCAGCCTGAACAGACCTGCCGGCCCTTGAAAGCCCGTGACCTGGAAGTCTTGGACCGTCAAGTAATTGTGCCCACTATTGACGGTCACGGCGCCGATTGTGGCGGTTTCGCCGGATGCGGCCTGGATCGTGATCGGCGCAGACGATGTGCCCGCCCTGACGGAAGAAATGGCTGCAGCGGAATAATCGCCCGCATGGACCGTTACGGTATCTCCCGCTTGCGCGGCATTGACGCCTTTTTGAATGGTCGAGAAGGCGCAGTTCGGCGCGGAGGACGACGCGGTGTTGGCCGAGCCGTTGCAAGAACTGTCGCTGCCGTCCTTGCGGACGTGGTAAGTCGCGGCGCTCGCGTAGGACCAGGCGCCCGAGGACAGGAAGGCTAGGGCCGGAATCAGAAGATAACGCGTTGCAGTGGTAGTGGTATGTTTTTTCATTTAGATAATCTCAGTAAGTGTCTTTCGGTCAGGAAAGCAAAGACATAAATCGAGGGCCGCCCGGAGCGGGCGACCGCAGGTTAATGACTATTTAGATTCTTTAAAATCTCATTTGTCGAATTTCGGTTCGCGCTTCACGCATGCGGGGCGGTTTTTTCTCCTTTCCCGGATGGCCTGGCGGAAGCACCCGTGTGGATTCAGGTGCACACGCCGGGATTTTTCATGCCTTTAAAGCTGGCCCGTGGGTTAATAACCGTTGCCGTAAATCGACAGAGCGGCCTGACCTTTCGCCGCCGCGCCTCTCCAGGTGTTTGGCAGGTCGGTCAGCGCGGTCGAGGCGCTGGTTTCCAATTTACCGGTCGATGAGCCGACTTGGTCGCGAAAGACGATCTGTCCCTGCGAACTGAGGATCGCGATCCAGTATGGCTTGCCTTGAGTCACCGCCGCGGCGGAAACCGGCACGGTGTTCCAAGCGCCTGCCTTCAGGTTGCCGATTTTACCCTGGCCGATGCGGGTGCCCGGATGGCCGTAGTTGTCGCTGTAAATGCCCGCCGCCACTTTCGTCGCAGTCGAGCCGGCATCCAGGTAGATCTGAACCGAGGTGATCGTTTTCGACGCCGACGGCACGGTTTGGAAGGCTTCGGCCGTACCCCGGGCTCTAGCTTCGGCCCACGGTTCTACGTTTTTGTCGCCCATCACGAGCTGCGAAGGATTTGAAACGCTGACCGCGGTTTTCATGTTGGTGCTGACTTCGCTTGCGGTCAAGGCCCGGTTATAAATACGAACCTCGTCGATGTAACCGTGGAAATACTCGCCCCACAGGCTGTTGCCGCCGATGCGCAGCACGCCGTCGGATGGCTGGATCAAGGTATTCCGGGTGCTCTTGGCCACTTCGGCGCCATTGACGTACAGCCGTTGATAGGTCTGGTCGTAGGTCGCTACGAGGTGGGTCCAGGTATTTGTAGGCAACCGGTTGGGCCCTACGACACTGCGGTAACTGCCGTCGTTGATATAAGAGACGGGCAGATTGTCGTCTTCTTCGGAATACAGAGCATAAACTTCGGCGCCTGAGGCTTGTTTTAGAATGATCGTATTGCCGCCGTTCGATTGCGACAGCGGATACACCCAGGCTTCGAGAGTAAGGCCTGTCGAAAGGTCCAGCGAGGCGCTGTCGTTGACGGTGACCCAATCGTTAATACCGTCGAACTTCAACGCTTTCCCATAGCGACCGTTAGCGATTCTGACCGCTTCCTTGATCGTGCCGTGGTTGCCTTTACCTGAAGCATCCGCCACTGTCGTGCCGCTATCTTCTTCGAAACCGTAAGCGGCTACCAGGCCGTCGTTGCTGTTCGCTGGCGATTGCGTGGTTCCTCCCGTAGAAGAAGAGACATTGATGAAATTGCTGTTCGTTTTGGTATTGCTGCCGCCTGTGCCGGTAACCGTCAGGCTCACGGTGTAGGTGCCGGGTGCGCTGTAGATGTGGTTCGGGCTGGTTGCCGTACTGGTCGAACCGTCGCCGAAATTCCACGATCTGCCGGTGATGTTGCCCGAGGAGGTATCGGTAAAATTCACTGTCAAAGGTGCGCCGCCGGAGGTCGGGGTGGCCGAGAAATTGGCTACCGGGGCTGTGCCGCCGCTGACGGTAATAAAGCCCGGCTTGGTTTTGGTCGCGCTGCCGTTCGCGCCGGTAACCGTCAGGCTTACGTTATAGGTTCCCGGCGTCGCGTAAGTCACGGTGGTGACTTTAGCGCTGGAGTTCGTGACGGTAGGCGTGTACGAGCTTGGAAAATCCCATTTCCAGCTGGTGACTGTGCCCGTCGTTGCCGGTGTGAAATCCACCGTCAAAGGTGCCATGCCGCTGGTTTTGCTCGCGGTGAAATCGGCCGTCAACGCCGGCGTCGCGGCAGGCGCTGTTGTATTGATTTCATTGGAGTAAGCGCTTTCGGACGTTTTGGCCGTATCGTAGGCTTTTACCGCAAAAAAATACTGGGTGCCATCCTGCAGCCCCGAAACCGAATAAGTGGTTTTGCTGCCGGCGTCAACGGTCGTTGTGTACTTATTGCTGCTGGTTCCGTAAGAAACTTTATATCCTCCAATGTTGGAGGATGTACTGGCATCCCAGGCGAGGTTGATGGTTCCCGCGTATGAATTGACGCCGAACAAAAGCAGGGAAAGCAGGGTCAAAAAATTACGCGGAAAAAGCTTGCGTAAGGCGGTGTTCGTAATAAGAAAATTTTTCATTATTGTCGAGAGTGATTGAATGCCTGGCTCATCGAAAACAAGCCGGACAAAGTGGATGATTTTTTTACCCAAAGCTGTCCCGCGGGGCTTGTCGAAGCCCTTGAGAAGGCACAAGGAAAAAGTCGATATGTTCCTGAATTCTTTAGGAACTTTTATATGATTTGAAAGTCTTGAATATATGAGTACAAAACTCTTCTCCTAGTAAAAAATAGGGCCGAGGAGTTCCTTGATCGATCGCGACGAGTTCCATTATGGGTATGCGGCAGCCAACTAAGCAGCATTCGCATTGCTGCGTGGCCTGTCGCTCCCCACTGTCATTAGGAAAAAGCCCAGTTAGACTGGAAATTTTGCGCAGCACCTTTCCGATAGTTTTGCCGTGCTACCGTTTAGAGTGCGCATTTATCTGCCGGCAATCCTTTCGCATGCGGTTAAGGGATACCGGTGGCTTAAGTATGTGAATTTCTTGGATCTTTGAAAAAATAATTCACAAATGCATGTTTTTTATAAGCATATACCTCGATAGTTTTAATTTTGCGGATAGAAATCTAGTGTCTTCGGATGAAGGCCAGGCGGGTTTCCTGATATTTTCATCTATGGCTGAAGATCATAATCTACTTTAATTAACAATATATTAGTTAATATAAAAATTCCCTGGCAAAGCTGTGAAAATAATAGTGTAGCTTTTATGGTCGGTATGTCCGTAGCTCAAGATCATAATCTACAATACTTAACAGGTCCTTATGTATATAAACAATATCTATTTAGTTATGCCGGGTTTATGTTTGCATGGCGTCGTGATGTTGGCTGTGTTAAATGATATCTATATTAAAAATCAATAATTTGAATAAATATATAGCGGCGGTGCGGTTGCCGCCTTATAGCGTCCGGTTGCGGTTCGGAACCGGAAGGCCGGCCGGCGCAGGCTGCGGATAACAACGCTTTTCGCAAAAAGGAACGCCTATTTTCGAACGGATACCTGGGGCATTCGCCCGAGGCATTGACATGCAGGAGGAGTCATGGCTGAAAAGCATACCTACGGACAGATTTTGAAATCTTCAGCCTTGATCGGCGGCTCGTCCTTGGTGAACGTTGCGATCGGAGTCGTTCGCACCAAGGTCATGGCGATATTGCTGGGCCCGTCCGGCGTCGGGATGATGGGGCTGTACGGGGCGATCCTGGAACTGACGGTCAACATTGCCGGCATGGGCATCAACAGCAGCGGGGTGCGCCAGATTGCCGAGGCAGCCGGTTCCGGCGAGGCGGAAAGGGTGGCGCGGACTGCGGTCGTGCTGCGGCGGATTTCGATTTTTCTCGGCTTGATCGGCGCGGCTTTTCTGCTTGGATTTTCCCGGTTCGTGTCCACTTTGACTTTCGGCAGCGATCAATATGCTCCCGCTGTAGCGCTGCTTTCCATTGCCCTATTTTTCAATCTGGTTTCCGCTGGCCAGGGTGCATTGCTGCAAGGGATGCGCCGCATTTCGGATATGGCCAGGATGGGAATATGGGGCACGCTGGGAGGGGCGCTGATCAGCATCGGCGTCGTCTACTTGTTTCGCGAAGAGGGGCTTGTGCTGTCACTGGTATTGCCTGCCGCCATGTCGCTCGCCATCTCCTGGTGGTATAGCCGAAAAATTCATTTACACATGCCTCGAATATCGGCGGTCCAAATCGGGCATGAAGCCGCCGCCATGTTGAGGCTCGGCTTCGCTTTCATGGCCTGCGGCCTGTTGATGAGCGGCGCGGCTTATGCGGTGCGCCTGATCGTCGTACGCAAGGTCGGTTTCGATGCGGCCGGATTGTACCAGTCGGCCTGGGCGCTCGGCGGCCTTTATATCGGGTTCATTTTGCAGGCGATGGGCGCGGATTTTTATCCTCGCTTGACGGCGATCGCCAAGGACAATACCGAATGCAACCGCGTGGTCAATGAGCAGGCCCATGTCAGCTTGTTGCTGGCTGGTCCGGGAGTCATAGGAACCCTGACTTTTGCACCGCTGGTTATTGCGATCTTTTATACCCCGAAGTTTGAGGGCGCGGTGGAGATTTTACGCTGGCTGTGCCTGGGCATGACTCTCCGCGTCATTTCCTGGCCGATGGGTTACATTATCGTAGTCAAGGGCGTGCAAAATCTATTGATATTTTCCGAGGTGGCCTGGACAGCCGTCTATCTCGGGCTTGCGTGGATCGGCGTGAACGCTTTCGGCTTAAAAGGCGCGGGTATCGCTTTCTTTGGGTCGTATGTGTTCCATGTACTGATGATCTACGTGATGGTCCGGAAGCTGAGCGGCTTCCGCTGGTCTACCGAAAACCTACAGACCAGCTTTCTTTTCCTGGCCCTGATCACGGCCGTTTTCTGCGGCTATTATGCCTTGCCTGCATGGTTGGCGATGGGCGTCGGCACGCTGGCCGTCTTGTTAAGCGGCCTTTATTCGCTGCAAGTCTTGCTCGATCTTGTTTCCCCCGACCGGTTGCCCGGTCCCATCTTTAGATTATTGAAAGGATTCAAGTTGATCGATGCCGGCTCGTACGGATACGAAGATGTGGAGGCGTCGTGCGTCAAAATAACGGTAGCCGGAGCCGCACTTGTAAATAAACCGTTAACGGGCCTGAAACGGTTGATTTTTGCCATCATGATTTGTACCGCGTTTTCGCTGTGGGCCCATTGGTATAAAGAAGTCTACGGATGGTCTGGCGAATGGAAATCTTTGGGTTTGGAAGTCGAGACATTGTTGCCGGCTTTGCCCGACAGACTGAAACATTGGACCGGAGGGTGAGGTGCGAGACGGCAAGGCCTGAGATGTCCCTGTGGAGGGGACGGCCTTTGCGGTAACAACGGAACGGGGCGGGGCTGTTTGCTTTCCGGGGAAAATGCCAGGGGATTAGACGAAGGGCGCCGCTTACGCGGCCTATTTTCATGGTAATGGGCGAAAATGAATCGGGTCAGCGGGAAAGGCGAATTCCGTCCCAGGAGTAGTTCAGAAAGAGCATTACGACATTGGATTCGCTCGATCCCACGTTCAAATTCGCTATGCCGTCGAGATTTTGCTGGCTTTGCGGTTGCCGATAGTTCTGCCAGTTATAGGCATAACTGCCCCTAAGCTGCCAATGTTTCGTCAAATCCCAGGTAATGCCCGCGGCTACGGTGAAGTAAGTGCGGTCAAATTGACCGTTTGAACGATTAATCGAATTGTTGGCAATCGACTCGTTCAAGCTATAGATCCCGGAGAGATTCATCATCAGATGCCGGGCCAGGCGGTACGAATAATTGGCAAAGAGTGATTGATTTTGCAGTGTCTGGCCGATGGCGCTGGGGTTGAGGGCGTTGGAATAACCGGTAGAGAACTGGGTTAGCCGCCCATCATAATGTAAGTTGATATTGGCGACGTGGCCTACGGTCCACGAGGAACTGCCGGCGGAAGCGATCGTACTCGAATCGTCCATCCGGGCATCGACCCATACCGGTCCTGCATTCGCGTTAATTTTCCATAAGCGGTTAATTTTATAATTTCCGCCGAGCTGGAAACCGAACAGGTTTTGGGTCGAAGCGTTCGAACTGGTGTATTGGATATTGGAAAAATAGAGTTTTTCATTCAGGACAAGGCGCCGGCTCCATTGATGATTGCCGCCGAGTCCGACGGTGTAGGTGTCGTTGCCGCTGAAGGAGAATGAATGATTGCTCGAAGCTATTCCGTTTTGCGAATTGTTATAGCTTGTTTTTGTATAAGAGGCATCGAGTATCAATTGATCGCGGGCCGTCCATTGCCAAGTCCACGACGGTGCCAGCAGGTAGTTTTCGGACTGGCTATTGGGCAGAATCAAGCCTGTATCCACGATCTGTTGTGAGTAGGTACAGTTAACGCCGTATCCGCCATTCAAGTTAAAGATGCTGCGGCGGGTCCGGTATTCGCTTTTGGCGCCCAGATTGAAGTTATCGCAATCCCAACGTGAGTCACTGTAGCGGCGAATATCCGCCTGGCCATCAACGGCAAGGTCCAGGTTTCCTGTCTTTCTGCTGGTGTGGAACCTCGGATTCAGGAGATAGCCCGCTACGGATTCTTGCCTGACGGGCGTCAACGAAAAATTGTCGTTATACTGGAACTGTTGGCCCAATTCTCCTTTTAACTCCCATTCGGCTGCGGCGATGTTTTTCCCGAAGAAACCGCAGGCAACGACAATCAATCCTATACTTCGGGTGCGGTACATGCTGTTATGGAAATCATTCAGGGCACGACCAGGGTGTCGCCGCTTTGCAAGAGGATATTCGATTCTATATTTTTGCCGTCTTCCACGGTGCCGTATTCGAAAGGCAGAGACCGGCTGTGTCCGTCCGCTTCACGTCTCAATACCAGGATATCGTTCTTTTTTGCGAATTCCGTCAAGCCTCCCGCCATGCTCAAAGCCTGCATGATATTCGTGGGGCTCGTCATCACGAACGCGCCAGGATGGGCGACTTCGCCCATGACATAGATTCTGTTGCCTTCGGCGGCGATCAGCCTGACGTTGATTTCGGCGTCGGCGATGAACTGGCCCAACAGGGAACGCAGCGTACCCACCAATTCCTCGGTCGTTTTGCCGGCAGCCCTCACGTGTTGCCTGACCAGAGGGAAAGAGATGGTACCGTCGGGCAGCACCACGACTTCCTGTTTCAGCTTTTCTTCTTCCCAGACGGTAATTTCCAGCTTGTCTCCCGGATTGAGCCGGTAGCTGTCGTCGGGTAGGGCAAGGACCGGAGGGGCCAGCCAGAGCAGGCAGCCGAAAAAAATGGCGGAAACAGCACCCTTGCCAGATAAAAATATCGGGCTTCTTTTGATAGTGAATGTGTTCATTTGCGAATAATCCTAAATCATCGAGAGCGATCTCCGCACCCGGCCCAGCCAGCGGGGCAACGGGTTTTTCAGAGTCTGGCCCATCATGGAAATCGCTCTTGTTGTCCATTCAATTGCAATCGCTTCCGCTTGAATCGAAGAAACATTGCGCGTATCTGCCGGGAATGTTTTCCAATTTCCGGCGGTGTCCCGTATCAAAGGTTTGGGTTGATGATCAATATTTGATACGAAAAGTCTATTTTATTTTGAGGTAATAATTTTTATCAGTCATTACACGAGTCACAGTTTATATTTAATGACAAGGTAGCGGTATCGGTAAAAAATGATAGTGGAGAGGTAAGTAATAGATACATCGATTATTTATTAAGTTGTTCTTCCCTTGGGCGCCGCTTCAGTCCGGCAGCCGATCGGCAATATATTCGCCGATGGCCAGCGACGCCGTGGCCGCGGGGCTGGGGGCGTTCAGCACATGCAGTGCGTTCGAGCGTACGACGAGATGAAAATCGTCCATTAACTCGCCGGAAGGTTTCATCGCTTGCGACCGGACGCCCGCGCCGCCGGGAGCGAGGTCGACGGGGCGAATGTCGGGCACCAGCCGCTGCAGTGCGCGGCAAAACCGGGCTTTGCTGAATGACTGGATTAATTCCGCGTAGGCTGTTGCCCGGTATTTTCGGAGAAAACGCCAGATTCCCGGAAAAAGCAGGGTATCCAGCAGGTCGTGCGGGTCGACATCCGTCAAGCGATAGCCTTCGCGCGCAAAGGCGAGGACGGCGTTCGGGCCGGCTTCCACGCCGCCGTGGATCTTCCGCGTGAAATGGACTCCCAGAAACGGAAATTGCGGATTGGGCACCGGGTAAATGAGGTTTTTTACCAGATGCCTGGCCTCCTGTCCGAGATGATAGTATTCGCCGCGGAAAGGTACGATATGGACATCCCGCCGTTCGCCGGCCAGCTTGGCTACGAGATCGCATTGCAGCCCGGCGCAGTTGATCAGGAAATCGGCGCTGAATTCTTCGCTTGACGTGTCGGCGACCCAGGCATCGGCTTTACTTTCGAGACGTTCGACTTTGGCGCCCGTAACGATCGTCCCTCCTCTTTCCTGCACGCGAAAGGCCAGCCGGTCACAAACCTGACCGTAGTCGACGATGCCTTCTTCGGGCACATGCACGGCGGCGATGCCGTTGACGTGAGGCTCGATTTTCCGCATGGCGGCTGCGTCGATTTTTCTCAGCCCGTTCAGTCCGTTGGCGATGCCGCGCCGAAGTAATTCATCCAGTCGCGGCAATTCATCGGGCGTGACGGCTACGACGAGTTTGCCGCAGATTTCGTGGGCGATGTTTTCCCGGCGGCAAAAGTCGGTCATTTGCCGTATGCCGCCGACCGCTAATCTCGCTTTGGCGGAACCGGGCGCATAATAAAGGCCCGCGTGCAGGACGCCGCTGTTGTGAGTGCTTTGGTGCGCGCCGACGCGCGTTTCTTTTTCAAGCAGGGTCACGTGCGCGGACGGGAGCCGCGCAAGCAGCCGGTAAGCCGTTGCCAGGCCGACCAGGCCGCCGCCGACGATCAGAAAAGTTTTTCGTGTTTTCATGGCGTCAATTCAAAAGATGAAAAAATCGCGGCGGAGCTTGTCCGGCAGCTGCGGTGGCAGCGAGCAGCCGGGCTCGGTGTAAAGATGTATTCAAGCCGGACCGATCGTCGGCATTCTGAAACCGCGTGTTCTTTCACGTCCATAAAGACCATCTGCTTTGGGTTAGGACCGCGACGGCGATCAGGGCGTTGGTCGTCATATGGGCGATAACCGCATCACCCAGCTGTCCGCGGCGGTGAAGGGCCAAAGCGTACCCCATTCCCGCCAGGGTGCCCGCAAGCCAGCGCTCATGGAGTAATCCAAACAGCACGGAGGTCAGCAGAAAAGACAACAAGGTAAGCCGTCCGAGCGGAACGCTTTCGAAATCTTTGGCGATCAGCTTACGGAGCAAATAGCCGCGAAAGGCGAACTCTTCAGCCAAGGGCACGGCAATCACCGAACCGAGCACCCGGAACACGAGCCAGGCGCCGGCCATCCCGTTCGGGAGTTCGGCCAATCCTTCCTGCATAGGCGTTACGCCTTCGGCCGCGTCCGGTTCCAAAAGCATCCAGAGCAGGAACACGGCGGTTCCGATGGCCGGCGCGTGCCAGGCCCATGCCCAGCCGAGATTCCTGTAGTATTTGCGAAAGTAGTAAAGCGTTGCGGCGAGAATCGCCATGCGCAACGGATAAAAGGAATCAAAGCCGGAAAAAAAGACGGACGTTATCATTGTGGCGGCCATGAGAGCCAATAGAGGAAAGAGCAACGCCGAGGCCGGATTTTTGGCGGGCGTTGCGGCAGGCAGGCCGGGTTGCGTCAAAGTAAAGCACTGCATCCGGTTTGACAGGGTAATCGCACCGATCGCGATTAGGGTAAAGATTATCCATCCCGCTTGGGAATGGAAGCCCTGCATGGCGGTTTCCGGTGAAAAGGAGGTTCCGATCGCTATCAGCAGGGCGATACGCACGGCGTTGGCTAACCAGACGGCTGCAATTCCCAGCGGGAACAGCCAGAAGACCTGTGGGAAACGCAGCTCTTTGCGGAACAGCCAGAGATAAAGGGCGAGAAACAGCACGATGAGCGAGATGCCTTCGATGCCCGAACAGGCATAGCTGATTTTGACGCGGAATGCAGCGGTGCCGAGGATAAGATTTTCGGGCTGAATGACGAGATCCGCATATATCCAGCCGAGCAGCGCATGGACGATGTATAAAGTGGGTGTGCCGAGCATATTCCAGAATTCGTTCTGCCCGAGCAATGAGGTTTCGAACCGGCCGAGCATGACAATGAGTGTCTGGGCCCCTGTTCCCAACAGGCAGCCGGCGAACAAGGCGGCGTACTCCCGGCGAACCAGGCGTTGCCAAAAGTGGCCGGGCGCGAACGCCATCATCCACGAAAACACCGTGACGCCTGCCATTCCGGTCCAGCCTGCGAGCCAGGGTAACGTGAGATGGGCGGGATCGCGGGGTATTCCGAATATGAGCTGAGTGAAACCGGCGAAGGCCGCAAACGCGAGCATGTGCCCTATCAGCCAGCTTTGCCAGCGATAGCCGATGCCGTGCTCCCGTAAATTAGCGAGGATCGCCTTATGCCGGGGGCTCAGGATAAGGCAGCACGCTCCGGCCATCCACAGGCCGGCAGGCCAGACCTCTTTTGAAAAATGAAATAGTTTTGCCGTCCAGTCGTTCTCGTACGGCTGGAGCGGCGGTGCTTCGTATCGCGCCGCCAGCGCCGTGATTTCGGCGGCCGCGATTCCCAGAATCAGCAGCCAGCGCATCGCTGACGGCTTCGAGGATGTCGATACATGGACTTGCATTACACTTTCAGAAGCCATTGGCTAAATACGGTGCATAAATGAAAGAGGCATTCGAAAATACCGATCCATGCATTTCGATCCTAAGAATGTTGTCGCATAATGTCGCCCCTGCCTTTTCTGTCTTTTGCCTTTCGATTGCGGCAAGATTGTAGGCTTTCGCAAGAAAAAGTTGCCAAAGAGAAGAGGCCGGACCAATAAACAGTCAAAAAAACCATTTACCGGTCCGGTTGTCATTCGTATCGCCGGTAAAATGTCAGCGGCGTTTAGATCGGGATTTTTCTCCCGCCAGCAACAAAAAGCCCGTCAGCAGCGCAAACGCGCGGGTACCCGATGCCGCGTCGATTTCCGGTACTACATAGAGCGCTCCGGACTGACTGGGGGGATTTTTGCCGATGTTGGTGTTCGTTTCATTGTTATTTTTTAACCATCCGAACTTATTATGGAACCAGCCGCTATGGGACTTGGCGCGTGACCAACCATGTGACCAAGTGCGTGACCAGGTATGTTTCCAGTTGTGAAAATTGGAGTCGGAACTGGGGTGGGACCACGCCAGTGGGCTGCCCGTAGTCAACAATATCACCATTAAGCCCATTATTATTTTTTGTCCTAATTTCATCATACACCTCGTTTTCTCATGGGTGAAAAAATCAAACCATAAACTACTGCCGATACGCTATGGGACATAAATAGAAGCAACTAATTTATTATTCTTGTTGAGCACAGTTTATATTAATAATGATATGCTGATACTTATAAAAAAGGATATTGAGAAGATAGGAAATAGATATCCATTTTATATATTCGAGAAGGGTTTTTGAGGCTTCATGAAACGGTGGATAAAGACTATGGGCGCACCGAAAATCAGCCGTAGTGGGTTGTTGGGTGTGCGGTTCGGAGTAAATGGCCGTCGGGCCGGAATGGGTCAAACGCCGGAAAATCCGGATTGTCCGGCGCGCTGTTCCGAATCTATTGAATTGCTATGGGTCCAGTAAAGACAGTCTATGCCGGCGAAAAAGCCGCGCTTGCTTGAGCGGCCGGTATTTATCGGACAGAGCGATTTTCGGGAAAAAGGCGGTATATAGAGCGATCAGCCGGCAAAAAACAGAGACTTGGCTTGACAAAGCGTGCAGGCGCGCAATAATTTACCTTTCGGCGCCGGTTCTTGACAAGCTCGCGGCAGCGAGCGCGGATACCCGCCCGGTGCAGTCTTTTTCCGTTGCTTATCCGGTCGACTTCCTTGCACTTGGTCTAGGCCGGGCTGTCTCTGAACATCCCCAAGAGCCGGAAGTCTCTCTCTCAAAACCTTTTTCATGAATTCATTTTTCTCCCGGAAAATTTTCCGCATCATCCTGATACTGCTGCTGGCACTGCCGCTAACCGGCTGTATTTACTGGTGGCGCGCCTATCAAACCTATTTGCAGATGAGTAAGTTCGACCGCTACTTCAAGGTTGCGGTTGCCGACGATTTTACCCTGCAATTCAAGGAGCCGATTCTGTACAGCGATGACTTCGTTTCTCTCGCCAAACTGCACGCGAGCGAAGAAAAACCGACTGCTGACGGGAAACGCTGGCGCTACTGGTTCCGGAAAGTCGATCGACAAGGCAAAGTGGTCAAACCGAAAATCGAGTTCTATTCCGATCTGAACTTCAACAGGCAGGACCGGATTACGGCCTGGTCGTTCTCCTCGCTTTTTCTCGAAATCGCGCCGCCGAAGCTTCTCGAAGTCTCCTTGCGTTCGATAGGCGGTGCGGACATCAATAAAGAAAAAATGCAGTTGAAAGCCGATACGTCGCATCTCGGCAAAATCCATGTGGACCTGCCCCTGAAAAGCAAGGTCGTGGAGAAACTGGGCGAGCCGTTACGCATCAACGACGGCCCTGATCAGGAGATCTACGTGTACCATTTCAAGCTGATCACGCACGGGATCGAAAAAGGATACGAAGACCGGGAATTGACCACTCTCAACCTCAGCTTCGATAAAAAAACGCAGGAGCTGACCAAAATGTCGGGCCGGTTTGCGGGGCTCAAGATTTCGATCAACTATGGTAATCTGGTAGGGAAGGCGCCTTCCGGTAGCATAGCGTCGAATTAGCGGGCGGTTTTAGGTATTCGTACCGATTGTGCGGACAGTTCGCAATGTAAACAATGACAGTCGAAGTAGACTGAGATTTACAATCAAGCTTGGGCTGGAGTGCTGTTAAGCATGCCATTGACTTGCAAAAAAGCCTAAGCCGTATTTAGAAAACAACAGAAGAGGTAAATCATCATGCAAATTCCGTTACAGATCATTTTCCGCGGCATTGAGCCCTCGGAGGCGGTTGAAGCAAGAATTCGGGAAAAAGTCGCCAAACTCGATCGGTTTCACTCGCACATCATGAGTTGCAGAGTGGCGGTGGAATCCGGTCATCACCATCATCACCAGGGCAATCTGTACCATATTCGCATCGACATTACCACGCCGGGCAAGGAAATCGTCACCAGCCGCGAGCGCCATGAAAACCAGGCTCACGAAGACGTATATGTCGCGATCCGCGACGCATTCAATGCCGCGACAAGGCAACTCGAAGATTACGTCCGGATGCAGCGCGGCGAAGTTAAAAACCATTCAGCGCAGGCAGGATAATCCGGATCCCAAAAAGGCGAAAGCGGAGTTTGTTCTTGCGTAAAAGCGGTTAGACGATCTCCGCAATATTCCAATGCTTCTCGCGCCGCGTTCAATGTGGCGCGGGAGCCTGCTTCAAACCCCTCGGTTACAATCTTGCAAGCTGCGTCCGGATTTTCATTCATTCCAGGCAAGGCGTTTGCAAGTCCTTAGCGTTCTCTGGTCATTTCGGTCAGGGGATTTGCCGGGACCCCCGGTCCGGATTGGCAAAAATCATGTATAGCGCGGCCTTCGTGTGTTCCGCCTTACCGTAAAGAAGGCGGCTTGAGCGCGCTCCCAACTCTTCACGAAAATAGGTTCTTACGGAAGCTAAGCGAAGCCGAAACCCATGGCACGGTCCTCATCGTTATACACAACTGAAGGCGTTCGGAGCCCTACTCATGCTTGACCGCAAACTCCGCGAAGTAGGTCGGGCACGCTTTTTGTGCCCGACAATGACCTGGCGTCAATCGCGAGACAATTTTGGATTAGCGCTCTCTTCGCGCAGGGTTTTCGCACCTCTGCCTCCTAAATGGACCGGCAGAAGTCCAAAGCTCGCTTTGGATCACTCTTCTATCACGTTCAAAGCGAGCTTTGAACGCCAACACTTGAGCTTTGCAGGACTTGTGTATCACGATGGGTGGCAGGGTCTGGGTTGAAGTGGCGATCTGGACCAGAAAGAATACTTGGATGCGTAGCGGGTGGTGGTTTTTGGGGGCGCGCCCGAGATAACAGGCATCTGTAGCCGACAGGCGCGCCGATCAATGAACTCAAACCGGCGGTGCGGGCCGTCGTAATGGGCTTGCCGATGTATAACCTCGGGATCCCATCCCGTGTCTGGATGCCCGGCTGCGTTAGGCAATAAAAAACCCGCTAAGCCAAGGCTTAGCGGGTTTTTGAATCTCTTTGCACGGCTCTGAACCATGAAATGGTACCGAGGGTCGGAATCGAACCGACACGATGTCACCATCACCGGATTTTGAATCCGGCGCGTCTACCAGTTCCGCCACCCCGGCAAAGAATCGACATTATAATGAAATAATTTTCATATTGGCAAGCATTTTTTTAAAATAGCAGGGAAAACCCTTAACATTGCCATCATGAAGAAAAGCGACTTTTTTTACCATCTGCCCGAAAATCTAATTGCCCAGCATCCGTTACCCGAGCGGCAGGCCAGCCGGCTGTTATGCATGCGGACTCCCGACTGGCGGATCGAGGACCGTAAGTTTACCGACTTTATCGATCTGGTCGACGTAAAGGACCTGCTGGTATTCAACGATACCCGGGTGATTCCTGCCCGGCTGTTCGGACGGAAAAGCACGGGCGGCCAGATCGAGATCCTGATCGAACGAATACGGGATGCGCATCGCGCCGTCGCGCATGTCCGGGCTAGCAAGGCGCCGAAGCCGGGTGCGGCAATCGTGCTGGATCGGGGGCATCAATGCAGGGTTGTCGGGCGGGCCGGTGATTTGTTCGAACTCGAATTCGATTCGGCGGCGCCGCTTCCGGAGATACTCGAACAGATCGGCCATGTGCCGCTGCCGCCTTATATCGACCGGGCCGACGAGCGGGAAGATCTGAGCCGGTACCAGACCGTTTTCGCGAAGCGGCCGGGTGCGGTGGCGGCGCCGACCGCGGGGCTGCATTTCGATCGGGAAATGATGGAACGGATTGCCGCGAAAGGCGTCTCGACCGCTTTCGTGACCCTGCATGTCGGGAGCGGCACGTTTCAGCCGGTGCGGGTCGAGAATCTGGCCGACCACGTGATGCACCAGGAATTTTTTTCGGTCCCTGCCGAAACGGTCGAAGCGGTTCGACAGGCGCGGGAGCGCGGCGGGCGTGTCGTCGCGATCGGCACGACTTCGGTTAGGGCACTTGAGTCGGCCAGCCGAAGCGGCCGGCTGGAAGCGGGCTGGGGCGATACTGATTTGTTCATTATGCCGGGATACCGTTTTCATGTGGTCGATGCACTGCTGACCAACTTTCATCTGCCCGAATCCACCCTTTTGATGCTGGTATCGGCTTTTGCCGGTTATGAAACGACCATGAAGGCGTATCGGCACGCGATCGACCACTCCTACCGTTTTTTCAGCTACGGCGATGCGATGTTTCTGGCAAGCGGTTAAGCGCTGAAGTGAAGGTTTCACGGATTCGGAGGGCGCTGGGTTGGGTCCTGAATTTACATACGCCTCCACCTTTGGCCATGCATTCGAGATGCTCGATGTCCCGCTCCAGCAGCTTCGCGATCAGGGTGCGGTCAAACTCGCAAACTTCCTGAAACTTTTGTGCCAGATCGTGATAGATGCAATTGACTGCCTCGATGGAGGCCGGCTCTTCGCCGGATGTGTTCAGCCTGGCCTTGAAGCCGAGTTCGTTCATGATTCTGATCAGCTCGGTAAGCCGCTCCGCGTCCTGTTTGCCGGCAAATTGCGGCAGCAAGCCTTGCGCCAAAGACTCCGCCAGATCATGTAGATAGCGTTTCAATTCCTCGGCTCCCATTTCCTGCCGTAATTTTGTCAGGAGCAGTTCGGAAAACCAGGCGTATTGTTTCTGAAAACTGTTGATGCCGGCTTCGGTCAGCACGAACACGCGCACCGGACGTCCGGCGGTCTTGTTCAGCATGCCGGTCTTTACGTAGCCGTCCCGCTCCAGTTTGTCGATATGCTGTTGCACCGCATTCCGGGAAATCGACAATTGAGCGGCAAGTTCATCGATGCTTAGGCCAACTTTGGTGTTGAGTAAAAGATCGAGAATTTGATGTTGCCTGGAACTTATGCTTTCAGCCATAAAAGCCTGTCTGTTTTTTAAGGTTTATCAGGATGCATCATAGCAAATACGCGTTTTTGCAGGAATGTTCCTCGCAAAAAGTAGTGACGTGCCCGGTTCGGGATTGCGGATTATTTTATTCTATTTTGCAATAAAAGTATTGCATAAGTGTAATATCGAGTTAGAATTATCGTCGCGGGTTTTTTTCGAGCTATCGGAAGGAGGCCGCATGAAGAACTTAATGTCCAGAAATTATGAGAAAATTACAATGAGTGATTCACTTTATGAAAGAATTGGCGGCGAAGCAGCGGTCAACGCCGCCGTGGAGCTTTTCTATCGGAAAGTCTTGAACGATTATCGGATCAACCGTTTCTTCGACAAAACCGACATGGACAGCCAGCTTGCCAAGCAAAAGGCGTTTTTCACTTATGCGTTCGGCGGGCCGAACCATTACACCGGCAAAGACATGCGCAGCGCACATGCGCGTCTGGTCAAAATGGGTATGGACGGTTCGCATTTCGATGTGGTGATGGAGCATTTGGGGGCTACGCTGCACGAATTGAATGTGCCTGGAGAGTTGATCGCCGAAGCTGCCGGTATTGCTCTCGGCGCGCGTTCGGATGTCCTGGGCTTGTAATCGAGCGATTGCAAACCGCGGCTTGATTGTCGAGATGGCATTATGTTCGACTTACTGATTAAAAACAACCGTTTTACCTGTCGGCCGGGCGAAACCGTGCTCGATGCGCTGCTGCGCGAGAATGTCAATATTCCTTACGGCTGTCGGGCAGGCATTTGCCAGAGCTGTGTCGTGCAAAGCCTCGACGTCACCCCGCCGGCCGAGGCGCAGGGAAACCTGAAAGACACGCTCAAAAGCAGCGGGCATTTTTTGGCCTGCCAATGCGTTCCCGAGCAAGCGATGAGGCTGAAGCTGCCCGCTCAGGAAGCCGGCTATACGGATTGTGCCGTCATTGGCAGTGAGCTGATGAACCGGAATACCCGCCTGTTGATCATCCGGGTCAATGACGCGCACAGGTACAAGGCCGGCCAGTTCGTCAATCTGCAGCGTAGCGACGGCCTGACGCGCAGCTATTCGATCGCGAACATTCCGCAATCGTCGGGGGCTCTCGAATTCCATATTCGCTGCCTGCCTGGCGGACGGTTCAGTGCCTGGGTACATGATGAGCTGAAGGTCGGCGACTCGCTTCGAGTTTCGGAGCCGCAAGGCCATTGTTTTTACCTGCCCGACCGCAAGGAGCAGGGACTCCTGCTGATCGGGACCGGCACCGGGCTGGCGCCCCTTGCGGGTATTCTGGCCGATGCGCTGGCCCACGGCCATTCGGGGCCGATCCGTCTTTTCCACGGCAGCCGCGAGAAGGAAGACCTGTATTGGACCGAGGAAATGCGCGAACTTGCCAAGCGCTACCCGAATCTTTCCTATACGCCGTGCGTTTCGAGCGGGGATGCACCGGAAGGCTTCGCTCCGGGACGTGCGAATGAGGTGGCCTTGGCTGCGCATCCCGACTTGTCCCGTTGGCGGGTATTTCTTTGCGGCCACCCGGATATGGTCAAAAACACCCAAAAGCAGGCTTATCTGAAAGGCGCCAGGCTGGCCGATATCTACTGCGACGCCTTTGTCGTCTCGACCGAGGCCGCAGACTGAATTGTCTTTCCAATTCTCCATGTTTCGCGCCGGACCGTAAAGGGACGGCGCTCTTTTCCTTCAAATATTCGATAAGCGGCAATGGCGGAATTTCATCAATACCGCGGGCCGGCGCGTCTCTGAGATAATAATATTTATTAATCAATAATTTGATTGTTGATGGGCATGCTGTGCATGCATTCATTCGGCAAACGATCCGCCAATTCTTGCATTAATTAATGATAATGATTATCATTTATCCGAGGGCCATAACATTGACCTCTCGTCGCTCTTGTTCGGCGCATCTGCAACCCTCTCTGCGGATGCGTCGAACATTTTTTCGTATTACTCGAAGCGAGGACTCTTATGCTCGAATCACAATCTGTTGATAAGGGGGAATTGGCGCGTCTGCATACGGCAACCTGCCTGTCGATGACGCGGTTCATCAATGGACACCAATGTCCCAAGCTGGCGCACATGATCGTTCACCAATTAAACCAACTGCTGGCCCATCCGGAATTGGAACCCGTTTCGAGCGCGCGCGACATGTACCTGCAAATGCTCGAACACTGGCAAAAGATCGCCGCGCAGCTTCTGGAACAACAACACCACGCCCGTAGAATCGCGGTTTACCATTGAGCGGGTCGATGAAAAGCGGAAAGCTCTCCGTAGCGGCGGGTGCGATGCCGCCAATGGATTCGCTCGGCGAGAAGCGCAGGATCAGCAGCAACGTTTCGTTCGGAAC
Source organism: Methylomicrobium album BG8 (assembly GCF_000214275.2). Classification (NCBI taxonomy): domain Bacteria; kingdom Pseudomonadati; phylum Pseudomonadota; class Gammaproteobacteria; order Methylococcales; family Methylococcaceae; genus Methylomicrobium; species Methylomicrobium album. The sequence continues at coordinate 380,396 of NZ_CM001475.1, forward strand.
CCGGAACGAAAGCGTGATTCTTCCAATGAAGAAGCATGCCGCCTGCGCATCACCCGCAACGGCAAGCCGATGCTGACCAAATAGTGTTCTTGCCAACCCATAGCCAGCTATCCCGTACCGGGTAGGCGGCCACTCTGAATTCCGATACAGGAGGTACGGCCATGCCCACTATTATTCATAAAGTCGATTTTTCTGCGCCTGCGAACCGCCCGGACGGTTCGAGCCAATCGAGCCTTATCGGCCGGAAGGTGATTCCTTTCGCGCCGGAGTCCGAACATCTTGCGATGTATCGCCCTTTAGAGGCGTATCCTTGCTGTCGACGCCATGAGGGCGTCTTTGCCTTGCTGTTGGTGGTGGGTCTGCATTTTGCCGGGTTTGCCTGGCTGTCTGCGGCGGAGCATGAAGAGCCGCTGACTGCGCCGGCCCCGATCCAGGTTACCTGGATTGCTGCGCCCCAACCGAAGACAGAAAAACCGCCGGTCGCACCGGTCGCGCCGCCCTCGCCACCGAAACAGCAGACGGTAAACAAGCCCAAACCGAAGCCGAAGGCCGTTAAGCCGAAAAAAAGCCGTCCCAAAGCCGTGCTTTCTACCCATGCTCCGGCGCAGGTAACGGCTCCGGCACTGGCAGAAAACACGGAGAGAACCGCACCGCCCATGACAAAGCCTCATGAAGCGCCGGTCGCCAAACCGGCGTCCACTGCCGTTCGGCCGGCTCCCGCGGCGCCCTCGGCCGACAGCAGTCTGCCGCTGACTCTGCCGAATCTGAATGCCAATTATCTGGATAACCCGGCGCCTCATTATCCCGAGGGCGCGCGTGAACGCGGCGAACAGGGCAAGGTTCTGGTACGGGCGCTGATCAATGCCGACGGCACCGTCGCCGAGCTTGCGATGAAGCGAAGCAGCGGTTTTCCCGACCTCGACCGGTCCGCGCTGGAAACGGTCAAAAAATGGCGGTTCGTGCCGGCGCGGCGCGGCGCGGCGGCCGTTTCGGCCTGGGTCGTGGTGCCGATCTCTTTTTCTTTGGAAGGATAACAATGAATACGACAACCTCCCTGCAACATTTTCTTGCTCAAAGTGACGGCGTCGGCCGGACGCTGTTCTTTATTCTGGCGGCCATGTCGGTCGCCAGTTGGTACTTCATTCTGATCAAGGCTTGGCAGGGTATCCGCGCACGCCGCCGCTCCGCACAGTTTCTGCAAGCGTTCTGGAGTGCCGCATCTCTGGAACAGATTGCCGAACGATTGGAAGAGAAAACGCCGGAAGAGTCGTTTTCGCTGTTGACGCTGCATGCGATAAACGCCCGGCGCCATCATGCCCGGCACGGTGGAGAGCGGCTTCAGGAAGCGGGTTCCGCATCCGAATTTCTGACCCGCGCGATGCGTCGTATCATCGATGAAGAAACGGCGCGTCTGGAATGGGGGTTGACGGCGTTGGCTTCGATTGCAAGTACGGCGCCGTTCGTCGGCCTGTTCGGCACCGTTTGGGGGGTTTTTCACGCTTTGACCAACATAGGCCAGGGCGGGGCGGCCACTTTGGAACAAATCGCGGGTCCCGTCGGAGAGGCGCTGATCATGACCGGCCTGGGGCTGGCGGTGGCGATTCCGGCCGTGCTTGCCTACAACGCCTGCGCGCGCTCGAACCGGCTGGTGCTGGCGAAACTCGACGCCTTCGCGCATGACCTGTTCGCGCTGTTGACCACAGGCGCTTTGCCTGTCGTGCAGGGAGAACGCTGATGGCATTCGGAGGCTTCAATCAAAACAGTAATGCGCACCCGGTGGTCGAGATCAACATGGTGCCGCTGATCGACGTGATGCTGGTGCTGTTGATCATTTTCATGATTACGGCGCCCTTGATGACGCATGCGGTCAAGATCGATCTGCCGAAAGCCGACAGCATCGCCCAGACGCAGGAAACCCCGCACATCGATCTGGCGATCGATGCGGAGGGCCAGATCTTTTGGGATGCGGCCGCTGTCAGCCGCGATCAGCTCCGGGAGAACCTGCAGCGAATCGCAGCCGAGACGCCGCAGCCGGAACTGCACGTCCGCGCCGACCAGAACGTGCCGTACCGCAAAGTCGCGGAGGCGCTCGCCGATGCGGCCACGGCCGGAGTCAGCCGGATCGGTTTTATTTCCGAGCCGGAAGTCTCTCGCTAGCGCTTTCCATTTCGCACGCAGCAGAAAATGGCCGGCTTCGGCTCCGCGCGGCCGACGGATTGCGTTTTAATGCGTGGGCCGAAGCGCGTCCGTTCGCCTTCGCTTCGCCCGGAACGGAGAAAAATTCACTTCCTGCTCCGTAAGCTATTCGTCGTAACCAAAATGCGCTGGGCGAAGAGGCGATCTGCTGCGCGGTTTTATGCCGCCGGCTAAAGCTGCGATTGCAGATAGTTTTCCAGCCCTATCCGCCCGATCAACCCCAGTTGTTTTTCCAGCCAGTGCGTGTGGTCATCCTCGGTATCCTCCAGCATCACCCGCAGAATTTCGCGCGTCTGGTAGTCGCGCTGCTGTTCGCACACGGCGATCGCCTCGCGCAGCGCCGCCACGACGCTGAGTTCGAGCGCCAGATCGTTTTTCAGCATTTCCGGAACGCTGTTGCCGACGTTGAGAGGATTGCGCTTGGCGACATCGGGCGTGCCTTCCAAAAACAGGATGCGTTTGATCAGGGCGTCCGCGTGGCCCAATTCGTCCTGCACTTCGTGGGCGATGCGCTCGTACAGCTTTTCGAAGCCCCAGTTCTGGTACATCCGGGAGTGAATAAGGTATTGATCCGCCGCGGTCAGTTCGCCGGTCAATAGTTGATTCAGATATTCGATGACTTGTTGATTGCCTTGCATGCGTTCTATTTCCAAAGAATTAAAAATACGAACCGGACGTTGCAGGGAAAATGCATCGGCCGGGCTCGATCCGCTCTGCTGGGGATTATAAGCATGCCGGTCTCATTTAGGCAATCGGCCGCATTTGCGTTGCGTTCAATTGGCGCTTGGCGTCGGGATAAAACCCATATTCGGTCGGGACGGGGCTCGCTACCGATCTTAACGGAAAGTTGGATACTGACCGCTACACCGAAACCCGCACCTATGCCGGCTACCTGATGGATCAGTTCGAGCTGACCCCGGATGAAACTGCTGGGCGGCGTGCGTTATGATGTGTTCTCGGCTTCGCAGAACGACCGGCTGAACGATGCGAGCGATTTCGAGCGCATCGACCGTCAGTGGAATCCGCGCGCCGGGATCGTCTGGCAGCCGACCAAAGCGCAATCGTATGATTTCAGTTACGGCACCTCGTTCAATCCGTCCGCCGAAGCCTACGCTCTGAGCAATCAGACCGGCCCGTTGCCGCCCGAAAGGAACCGCAATTTCGAGATCGGCGCGAAGTACGACCTGTTCGACGGCAGGCTATCGGCGACCGCCGCCTTATTTAGGCTCGAAAAGACCAATGCCCGCACCGTGGCGGCGAATCAATCCGATCTGACCGTACTGTCGGGCGAACAGCGCACCGACGGTTTTGAACTGGGGCTGTTCGGCGAAATTCTGCCGCGTCTGGATTTGTCGATGACCTATGCCTATCTGGATGCCGAAGTGACCAAATCGAATACGGAGGCAGTCGGTACGGTCAGCAACGTTAATAAGTCGTTGCAGGGCATGATCCCGGTCAACGTGCCCCGGCACAGCGGCGTAACCTGGCTCGGTTATCATCTGACCGGTGCCTGGGAGATCGGCGGCGGGGTGTTCTACAGCAGCGAGCGGCATACCGACACGGTCTATTACGCGTCCGGGCAGACCCGTTCCGCGTTGCCGGGCGCTCCGGCGTTCGGGCAACTGTCGGTCAGGCTGAAATATTAACATGCAGGCCGTACAGGTATATCCTTTGCTCCTGGACGGCAGGCATTCGGCGAAAGGACGCGCGTAGGGTACGCTGCGCGTACCTTTGACAACACCTCAGCCGCAGAACATTCTGAAAAGGTACGCACAGCGTACCCTACCGTATGTCGTATCCAAGGCGTTGTTATGCTGAGGGTTCGCGGGGAACATCGGAGCGATAGGGACGCGGCCATCACATCCTGAGACTCTATGCATAAATCGCAAAATATTACTGTCAATCCCCGCCCCAAAACCGGGGGCGGCTATCTGCTCCTGCCGAAACGCTGGGCGCGCGGCAGTTTTTTGAAATGGTTGCGCCGAACCCACGGCTGGTTCGGGCTCTGGGGGGGCATCGCTGGGGCTGCTGTTCGGGATTACCGGCATTTTGTTGAATCACCATGAAGCGATGAAGATTCCCGCCGCTAAAATCGAAAAGTCCGAAGCGCATCTGGCATTGCCGGAGCCGCTTCCTGCCGATCCGAAAGTACTGGCGGAATGGCTCGGGCAGGAGTTCGGGCTAGACGCTCGTCATGCCAGGATTCAGCGCGAACCGGCGAGAACGGTCGTCTGGAACGGCATCAGTGTCGAGCAGCCGCCGCGCTGGCAGAGGTCACCTTGCGTACGCCGCGGGAATCGGGGCAGGCCGAATACTGGCCGGGCAACCGTTCCGTGACCGTCAAGCGCGGCACCGGCAACCTGTTTGTGTTGCTGACCAATCTGCATAAAGGCGTCGGCATGGGCATCGGCTGGGCGCTCGGAGCTTTGCGAGGCCAGCCTGGCCGTCCGCTAGATTGTGCTCGACGCGCTGAGCCGGAACGCTCTGTTTTTTGTCTGCGGCCCTGCCCAAACGGATCTTTCCGCCGCTGTTCAACCGCTACGAAGGCGCCTACAACGCCTTCGGCAATCACATCGACAATATGCGGTGCGCGTCTGCGCCGGCTCCGGCGTTCGGGTCCGCACCGATCTGTCCGTAACTTTGTTCTTCAGCGATCCCGATAGCTACGACGGCGGCGAACTGGTGGTCGAAGGCACCTTCGGCGAGCACGCAGTGAAACTGGCGGCCGGCGACATGGTGCTGTATCCGGGTTCAGCCTGCACCGGATCGAGCCGGTTACCCGCGGCGCCCGGCTGGCGTCGTTTTTCTGGATCGAGAGCCGGGTGCGCGAAACCGAACGCCGTCGCTTGCTGTTCGAAATGGACATGGCGATTCTGGAACTGCGCGAAACGCAGGGGGACACTCCGGCAGTAGTCAACCTGACCGACCGGCTGCTATCACAACCTGCTGCGCATGTGGGCGGATATGTAGCGGGCAGGACCTGTACTCCGGTTAGCGATAGCGTAATCGGAGGAAGGTTGCCGCTCACGTGCGTGCGATTACGCTGCGCCAATCGCATCTACATCCCCTAAAACAAACTTTCCCAGATTCGGTCGACCTTTTTGACGACTTCTTCGGTCATGGCGATCGTCCGGCCCCATTCCCGGTTCGTTTCCCCCGGCCATTTGTTGGTTGCGTCGAAGCCGACTTTCGAGCCGAGTCCCGAAACCGGCGAGGCGAAGTCCAGATAGTCGATCGGCGTGTTTTCGAGGATCGTCAGGTCGCGGGCCGGGTCCATCCGGGTGGTGATCGCCCAGATCACATCCTGCCAGTTGCGCACGTCGACATCGTCGTCCACCACGATCACGAACTTCGTATACATGAACTGGCGCAGAAACGACCAGGTGCCTAACATGATCCGTTTGGCGTGGCCGGCATACTGCTTTTTCATGCTGATCACCGCCATCCGGTACGAGCAGCCTTCCGGCGGCAGGTAAAAATCGACGATCTCCGGGAACTGTTTCTGCAGGATCGGCACGAACACTTCGTTCAGCGCGACGCCGAGGATCGCCGGTTCGTCGGGCGGGCGTCCGGTGTAGGTGCTGTGGTAGATCGGGTTGCGGCGCTGGGTGATCTTTTCGATCGTGAATACCGGAAATTCGTCGACTTCGTTGTAATAGCCGGTATGGTCGCCGAACGGGCCTTCGGGCGCGGTTTCACCGGGATAGATGAAGCCCTCCAGCACGATTTCGGCGCTGGCCGGCACCTGCAGCCAGTCGTTGCTCAGGCAGTTCGCCACTTCGGTTTTGCTGCCGCGCAAAAGGCCCGCGAACGCGTATTCGGACAGCGCGTCGGGCACCGGCGTGACCGCGCCGAGAATCGTCGCCGGATCGGCGCCCAGTGCGACCGCGACCGGATACGGCTCGCCGGGGCGGGCTTTCTGCCATTCCCGGAAATCGAGCGCGCCGCCCCGGTGCGCCAGCCAGCGCATGATCACCTTGTTCTTGCCGATCACTTGCTGGCGATAGATGCCGAGATTTTGCCGTTCCTTGAAAGGCCCCTTCGTGATGACCAAAGGCCAGGTGATCAATGGCCCGGCGTCTTCCGGCCAGCAGGTCTGGATCGGATAGCGGCTCAAGTCGATGTCGCTGCCTTCGATCACTTCCTGCTGGCAGGGCGGCTCCTTGACCAGTTTCGGCGCCATGTTCAGGACCTGTTTGAACACCGGAAACTTTTCGAACGCATCCCTCATGCCTTTCGGCGGTTCGGGCTCTTTCAGATAAGCCAATAGTTCGCCGATGCCGCGCAGTTCGCTGACCGAATCGGCGCCCATGCCCATCGCGACCCGACGCGCGGTGCCGAACAGGTTGCCGAGCAGCGGAACCGTCGAGTCGAGCGGATTTTCGAACAGCAGCGCGGGGCCGCCTGTTTTCAGCGTACGGTCGCAGATTTCGGTGATTTCGAGGCGCGGGTCGACCGGTACTTTGACGCGCTTCAGTTCGCCTTCCTTTTCGAGTTGTGCGATGAAATCGCGGAGGTCTTTATATTTCATACTTCGATGCCGTTGTGCCGGAGCAGTGCATCGATCGTCGGCTTGCGGCCGCGGAATTTGACGAACAGGTCCATCGCCTCTTCGCTGCCGCCTTTTTCGAGGATGTTCGTCAGGAAGGCATTGCCGGTTGCGGAGTCGAAGATGCCTTTCTCTTCGAACAGCGAAAACGCGTCGCTGGACAGCACTTCGGCCCATTTATAGCTGTAGTAGCCGGCCGCGTAGCCGCCCGCGAAAATATGTCCGAAGCTGTGCGCGAAACGGTTGAAGGCGGGTGGAATCACGACCGCGACCTGTTCTCGGACCTGGTTCAGGGTTTCGTAGATGCGTCCGCCCTTGGCCGGCTCGTAGTCGCGATGGATTCTAAAATCGAACAGGCTGAATTCGAGCTGGCGGACCATCAGCATGCCGGACTGGAAGTTTTTTGCTGCGAGCATTTTGTTCAGCAGTTCATCGGGCAAGGGTTCGCCGGTTTGATACTGGCCGGACATCAACGGCAGCGCGTCTTTTTCCCAGCACCAGTTTTCCATGAACTGGCTCGGCAGCTCGACCGCGTCCCATTCGACGCCGTTGATGCCCGACACGCCGAGATGGTCGATTTTCGTCAGCATGTGCTGCAGGCCGTGGCCGAATTCGTGGAACAGCGTCGTCACTTCATCGTGCGTCAAAAGGGCCGGTTCATTCCCGGCCGGCGGGGTGAAGTTGCAGGTCAGGTAGGCGACCGGCGTTTGCACTTTGCCGTCGATCTTTTTGCGGCCGACGCAGTCGTCCATCCAGGCGCCGCCGCGTTTTTTCGGACGCGCGTATAAATCGATGAAGAATCTGCCGCGCAGTTCGCCGTTTTGGTCGGTAATCTCGAAAAAGCGGACGGCCGGGTGCCAGGTATCGAAATCGTGGATTTCGGCGATGCGCAGGCCGTACAGCTTTTCCACTACCGCAAACAGGCCGGGCAATACTTTGGTGATCGGGAAATAGGCTTTCACTTCTTCCTGCGACAGCTGATAAAAATGCTGGCGCATCTTTTCGGAGTAATAGCCGATATCCCAGCTTTGCAGGTCGCCCACGCCATAATAGGTGCGGGCGAAGTCGCGCAGTTCGGCCAGATCGCGCCGTGCCTGCCGCCAGGACTTGTCGGCCAGGTCTTCGAGAAAATGCGTCACCTCATTGGGCTTTTCGGCCATTTTCTTTGCCAGCGAGAGTTCGGCGTAATTTTCGAAACCCAACAGGCGCGCCTTCTCGTGGCGCAATGCAAGAATCTTCTCCATGATTTCGCTGTTGTCCCAGCGGCCGGCATCGGGGCCCTGGTCCGACGCACGGGTCGCATAAGCTTCGTAATGCTCGCGGCGCAACTCGCGGTTGTCCGCGTAGGTCATGACTGCGTGGTAGGACGGAAACTGCAGCGTGATCATCCAGCCTTCCTGCCCGTTCTGTTCGGCGGTTTGCCGGGCCTGCGCCAGGGCCGATGCGGGCAGGCCGGTCAGGTCGAGTTCGTTGGTGATCAGTTTCGTCCAGGCGTTCGTCGCATCGAGCACGTTTTCTTCAAAGCTGCTCGCCAATTGCGACAGTTCCTGGCTGATTTCCTTGTAGCGCTGCTTTTTTTCGGCGTCGAGATCGATGCCGGACAAATGAAAATCGCGCAGCGCGTTCCGGATGATCTTTTGCTGCGCGGTATCCAGCGCCGCATATTCTTCGCTCTCGGCGATCGACTTGTAGGCCCTGAACAGCGCTTCGTTCTGGCCCATTTCGGTCGAATAGGCGCTGAGTTTCGGCAGGCAGGCGTTATACGCTTCGCGGAGTTCGTCGCTGTTCACGACCGAATTCATGTGGCTGACCGGCGACCAGGCCTTGCCGAGCCGGTCCTCGGCGTTTTCGATCGGCTCGATCAGGTTCTTCCAGGTGTAGCGGTCGGCGGTGTTCAGGCAGCTTTCGACGGTAGCGCGCGCCTCCGCCAAAAGCTGATCGATCGCGGGTACGACATGTTCGGGTTTGATTTGCGAGAATAGCGGCAGTTCGGTATGGGCCAGTAATGGGTTGCTCATGAAAATATCCGGTAATGAAATCGAGTTGGCGTCATTATAAATAAGACAGTGCGGAACCGGCCGGGATTTCTTCGGCCGGCGAATTTATCGGGAAAAAGCGCGGTCAGTCGAAAATCGCCGATTGCAGATTTTTTGCCGCATCCAGGCCTTTGATCGTGGACTTGTTGCCTATCCCGGTCAAGCGGGCGCCGGCCAGATTGGCGCCGGTCAGATCGGCGTCTTCCAGGTGGCTGCCGGACAGGTCGGCGCCGCTCAAGTCGGCATGGGTCAGGTTCGCGCCGGATAAATCGACGCCGGCCAGCATTGCATTGTGCAGACGGCTGCCGCTCAGGTTCGCGTGCCGCATCAAGGCGCGGCTCAGATTCGCATCGCTCAGATCGGCGCCCGACAGATCGACGTTGTTCAGGCTGACCCGCATCAAGCCCATCGGCTGGTTCTTCATGTCCGCGCCCCAGTTCGCATGGGACAAATCGGCGCGGTTCAGATCGGACCGGTCCAGATTCGCGATGATCCGGCTGCCGGTCAGGTTGGCGCCGCTGAGGTCGGCGTTCATGATCGAAACCCCGAAGATGCTGGTGTTGGAGAGGTTTGCGCCGGACAAATTGATGCGGGTCATCACGGTCAGATCCAGATTCAATCCCGACAGGTTGCTTCGGCTGAAATTCGCCTGGCGCAGATCGGCGCCCCACAAATCCGCCTGCCGGAAGTCCAGACCGGACAAGTCCAGGCCGGTCAGGTCTTTCCGGCGCAGGTCGGCGGGACGGTTCTTGCTGGCCGCGGCAAGGCGCTTTTCGACTTCCGCACGGTCGATCTCGGCCGCACAAGCCATTCCGTAAAAGCCGATCGCCAGCAGGCCCGTCAAGATGGATCGGAAAGTCATATCGACAAACTCCAGAAAAGTGAGAAGCTGAGTGAGCGGACAACTCTACCGCCGGAGCGAACGGATTGCAACCCGTCAAAGCCGTGCCGGCAAACGCCCGTTTCGCCTTGTCTTCGGCGGCCTTGAGGTTTTAGCGCGTGCCGCGAGGATCAGTGCGTCGGCGGTAAAATCGGCTCGATGCCGTCGAATTCGGCATTCGGATGGTGTTTCAGGATCTTTTGGGTGATTTCGGTGATTCGTTCGATCGGAATGTCGAGCAGCACCAGCAATTCGCCTTTTTCAATCGCCTCTTCGAACTGTTTGAGTTTGGAATTGCTTGCGCTCATGCCGGTCAGCCCGCCCGCCAGCGAGCCGATGGTGGCGCCGGCCAGGATAACGCCCAGGAGCGGCCCGCCGGCGATCACGAAGCCGGCGTAGGACAGGCCGATCAAGCCGGCCAGCAACCCGGAGGTGCCGCCCAGTACGATGCCGCGTTCGACGGCCGGGATGAAATCGGTTTTTTCCAGAATGGTGGCTTCCGGGAGGTCTTCGAGCGGAGTGTCGCGCTTGGCGAGTATGTGGATGTGGCGGTCGTTGAAGCCTTCCCGGTGGAGTTCGTCGACAATGTGATGCGTGGTTTTGATGTCCGGCACTAGAAAATAGATGCGTCTCATCGCGTTGCCCTCTCAATTTCGATCGGTTAAGAACCTGTCCCGAAAATAAGTTCGGATGCAGGCTGCACGGAGGATTTACTTGAAGGTTGGACTCGTCCGTTTGGCGTCCGGTTCATTGTTGACGCCGGGGATTCGGGGCTCGAAATAATGGATAACGGAAGGTGGCCGGTAAAGTCGCGCCAGACGCTCGGTTATCGCCTCGGCGGATGACGGCCTAGCGTCAACCGCTTCACCGTTGCCCGACATTTGGGCGACGAAGCGGCCGTTCGATGATCCGTAACCGTGACCTGATATCGTCGTCTTGAAAATGTCGGGCACAAAAAGCGTGCCCGACCTACAGGGCTACAGGGCTTGGTGCCAACCGGTTAAGATGTTCAGGATCCGGTCAAAAATAACTTTCGCTGATCGTTCCCGCCGCGCGCTCGTCGTTATACGCAAATCCTGCAATATTCATCCCGGGGAGTTCAAAGCCCGCTTTGAAAGGCGTATTCGGGAGCGATCCAAAGCCAGCTTTGGACTTCTGCCGGTCCGTTGATGGGATCGGGCTATCCGATGTATATAACGGCGAGCGCCGCGCGTGGGAGCGATGAAAGGGTTGAACGATTTGTCGACTAGAAATAATCCCAAGGATATTCCGGGCTTAAAATGGGTCTGAAACCGGCGGGCACGGGAAAAGGCGCGCTGATAAATTCATAAACGCCGACCAATTCACGCGTTACCGTCATGCCTAATCCTTTGGCCAGACCTACCGGAAAGCCCATTGCCCCGTTGCGGCGCGTTTCATGCACGATATTGCCCGGAATTTCGAGAACCCCGCAAGTCATTCCGGCGAGGCCGCGCCCGAATTTTCCGGCTGCCGTATTGTCGGCATTGGCGTTGGCGGCGATGCCCAGCCATAGTGCGGCAATCGCGACCGTCGAATAAAAACGTAATGTGTTCATCTATCAACCTCCCGTAGTCGGTGCTCTTGCACCTTATCGGCAAAAATTTTATCGAGTGGGCATAAATCAGGGAGTATCGAAGACGGTTTGGGGGATTTTTCCCGGGCCCGATTCGTTCCCTGTTATGCGTAGCCAGTATATTCAAGAAAATAACGCGCTCTCGACTATACTCGGCAATTATCCACCTCACATTAAGACCGCGTGAAATTCGCCTAATTCATGCCGCGGCCTATTTTTTCATTCGGCCTCCAGCGCCTCGACCCGCTGGAATCCGCGCGGCAGGTGCAGGCCGCGTTTCGCGCGCGAGCCTATATACTGGGCGATGTCTCCCTCTTTCAATGTCAACTGGCGCTTGCCTGCGGTGATTTTCAACCGGCCGTTTGCGGGCAGTGCCGCCACCGCGGCTACCGCATCCTTGCCGGCCGCCAGATCCTCCGTAGGCATCTGGATCAGCTTGTTGCCCTTGCCTTTGACCAGTTCGGGCAGTTCCTGCGCCGGAAATATCAATAAGCGTCCCTGCAGGGTCGCGACCGCGAGCAGATCCTTCTCGCCGTGGAGTTGGACAGGTTTGACCACTCTGGCGCCTTCCGACAGCGTCAGCAGGACTTTGCCGGCCTTGTTTTTGCTGTAAAACTCTTTCATCTGCACCCGGAAACCGTAGCCGTAACTGCTCGCGACCAGATACCAGTCGTCCGGATCGCCGGCCAGAAGATGCGCAAACAGCGCGCCGGGCGGCGGATTCAGGCGGCCGGTCAACGGTTCGCCCTGCGATCTGGCCGAGGGAAGGTCGTGAGTGGTCGTGCCGTAGGCGCGGCCGGTCGAGTCGAGTAGGTAAACCGGCTGCGTCGAACGGCATTTGACCGCTTCCAGAAAACTGTCGCCGGCCCGGTAGTTCAGGCTTTCGACGTCGAAGTCGTGGCCCTTCGCGGCCCGGATCCAGCCTTTTTGCGACAGGATCACGGTCAACGGTTCGTTGTTGATCAATTGGGTCGTTTCCATCGCCTGCGCGGCTTCCCGTTCGACGATCGGCGAGCGGCGGTCGTCGCCGTATTTTTCCGCGTCGCGCTCCAGTTCCTTGCGGATCAGCCGATTCAACAGGCGCGGCGAACCGAGCGTCTTTTCGAGCGCGGCGCGCTCCTGCTGCAGTTCGTCCTGTTCGCCGCGGATCTTCATTTCTTCGAGCTTGGCGAGATAGCGCAGTTTCAGTTCCAGGATGGCCTCGGCCTGAATGTCGGTAATGTCGAGGCGCGCCATCAGCACCGGCTTCGGATGATCTTCCTCGCGGATGATCCTGATCACTTCGTCGATGTTCAGATAGGCGATCAACAGGCCTTCGAGGATGTGCAGGCGCGCGAGCACCTTATCCAGCCGGTGCTGCAGGCGCTTCCGGACCGTTTCGGTCCTAAATTGCAGCCATTCGACCAGGATTTCGCGCAGGTCCCTGACTCTGGGGCGGTTGTCCAGGCCGATCATGTTCAGGTTGACCCGGTAGCTTTTTTCGAGGTCGGTGGTCGCGAACAGGTGCGACATCACCGCGTCGGTATCGGTGCGCTTCGATTTCGGAATCACCAGCAGGCGGGTCGGATTCTCGTGGTCCGATTCGTCCCTGAGATCCTCGATCATCGGCAGTTTTTTCGCGAGCATTTGCGCGGCGATCTGCTCCATCAGCCTGGAACCGGAAACCTGATACGGCAGCGCGGTGATCACGATGTTGCCGTCCTCGACTTCGTATTTCGCGCGCATTCTGATCGAGCCGCCGCCGTTCAGATACATCTTGCGGATGTCGTCTTTCGCCGAAACGATTTCGGCGTCGGTCGGGTAATCGGGGCCCTGGATATGTTCAAGCAACTGGTCGAGCGTGCTGTCCGGGGCGTCGAGCAGCCGGATGCAGGCGGCCGCGACTTCGCGCAGGTTGTGCGGCGGAATGTCGGTCGCCATCCCGACCGCGATGCCCATCGTGCCGTTTAAGAGTACGTTCGGGAGCCGGGCGGGGAGCAGTTCCGGCTCTTTCAGCGTGCCGTCGAAATTATCGGTCCATTCGACGGTGCCCTGGCCGAGCTCGCTGAGCAGGGTTTGCGCGTATTGAGTCAGGCGCGATTCGGTGTAGCGCATCGCCGCGAACGATTTCGGATCGTCGGGCGAGCCCCAGTTGCCCTGGCCGTCGATCAGCGGATAACGGTAGGAAAAATCCTGCGCCATTAGCACCATCGCCTCGTAGCAGGCCGAATCGCCGTGCGGATGGTATTTGCCGAGCACGTCGCCGACCGTGCGCGCGGATTTCTTGTATTTGGCCAGCGCGGTCAGGCCCAGTTCGGACATCGCATAGACGATGCGCCGCTGCACCGGCTTCAGGCCGTCCGCGATATGCGGCAGCGCCCGGTCCAGGATCACGTACATCGAATAATCGAGGTAGGCTTTCTCGGCGAACTCTTTTAAAGGCTGCTGTTCGAAATTGTCCTGAATGCCCACTTAGAGCAGCCCCTCCGGCAGATCGACCCGGATCGCGCGGTTTTTTTCGAGCAATTCCTCGCGATTTTTCTTGCGCTGTTCGGCATCCTTGAACAACTGACGCTCGGTGTCGGTTTCGAGTATCAATTGGGGCACTTCGATGCTGTGCCCGTGCCCGTCGATCGCGACCATCGTGAAATAGCAGGAAGTCGTGTGCCGCTTTTCGTGGGTCGTCAGATTTTCGGCGACGACCTTGATCCCCACCTCCATCGAGGAACGGCCGACATGGTTCACATGCGCATAAAAGGTCACCAGATCGCCGACGTTGATATTTTCCTTGAAAAACACCTGATCCAGCGCCGCGGTCACGACGTAATTCTTGCAGTATTTCGCCGCGCAGGCATAGGCGACCTGGTCGAGCAGTTTCAGCAGCGAGCCGCCGTGCACATTGCCGGCGAAATTGGCCATGTCCGGCGTCATCAGCACGGTCATCGCGAGGGATTTCTCTTGTTTAGTCATGTTGGGCGTTAAAAAAATGGTTGAGTTCTTCCACAGGAGGGAGAGTTAGGAGTGTGATCTCGAAGATCGGACAGGAAACGCAACGCTTCTCCTTTTTCGGAGATTTTTCCGATTGTTAAGTTCAGGGTACGCTCCGCGGCGCGCCTTATCACACTTTTATCATAACAGTATTGATTAAGGTCTGCCTATGGCATGATAATCCAGGCCGCTGCGGCGTACAAACCGGGGTTCGTACATGTTGCGGCCGTCGAAGATCACTTTGTCGCGCAACGAGCGGCTTAACGCGTCGAAATCGGGGCTTCTGAATTCTTTCCATTCGGTCACAATGACCAGCGCATCGGCATTTTCCAGGGCTTCGTGGGGCGAAGCGCAGAGTTTCAAACGCGGATTGCCGCCGTAAATCCGCCGGGCTTCGGCCAGCGCTTCGGGATCGTAGGCCTGAACGGCCGCGCCGGCCCCGCACAGGCTTTCGATCACCACCCGGCTCGGCGCTTCGCGCATGTCGTCGGTGTCGGGCTTGAAGGCGAGCCCCCAGAGCGCGAAGACCTTGCCTTCGAGCTTATTCTGGTAATAATCGGCAATTTTTTCGAACAGCCGGTTCTTCTGGCGGTTGTTCACATTTTCGACCGCGTTCAACAGTTCGGCATGGTAGCCTTGTTCGCGCGCGGTGCGTTCGAGCGCCTTCACATCCTTCGGAAAGCAGGAGCCGCCGTAGCCGCAGCCGGGATAGATGAAACTGTAGCCGATCCGGCTGTCCGAGCCGATGCCCTGGCGGACCTGTTCGATATCGGCGCCCAGATATTCGGCCAGATTCGCCAGCTCGTTCATGAAGCTGATCTTGGTCGCGAGCATCGCGTTGGCGGCGTACTTGGTCAGTTCGGCGGAACGCACGTCCATCGTGATGATCCTTTCGTGGCTGCGGTTGAACGGCGCATACAGCGCTCTAAGCAATTCCGCGGTGCGCGGGTTGTCTACGCCGATGATGATCCGGTCGGGCCGCATGAAGTCGTTCAGCGCCGCTCCTTCCTTCAAGAACTCCGGATTCGAAACCACGTCGAATTCGATTTCTTCGCCACGTTTTGCCAGTACTTCGCCGATTTTTGCCCTGACCTTGTCGGCGGTGCCGACCGGCACGGTCGATTTGTCGATCACGACCCGGTAATCGGTCATGTGCTCGGCGATGCTTTCGGCGACGGCCAGCACATAACGCAAATCGGCCGAGCCGTCTTCGTCGGGCGGCGTGCCGACCGCGATGAACTGGAAAACGCCGTGCTCAACCGCTTCCTGCGCGTCGGTCGTAAACCGAAGGCGGTCTGCCGCCTGATTTTCCCTGACCATCGCATCGAGGCCCGGTTCGAAGATCGGAATCCCACCCTGCTGCAACTTGGCGATTTTTTCCGCGTCTATATCCATGCAAACGACCTGGTTGCCGACATCCGCCAGACAGGCGCCCGTCACCAGACCGACATAACCGCTACCGAATACTGTAATTTTCATATCATTCGTTTTATTATTAGAAGAAGAATTTGATTCTAAACGGCGGTAACGCCTGTCTACGCTTCCGAGTAATCGAGTCAACAGCCCGTGCGGCTCTTGCATCCTCTTAACGATGTCGAAAAAAATCGATCCCAATAAATCGCTGCTGGACGGGTTTTCCGAGCCTGACCGCGAGCAACTGAACCAGGCGCTCGCCATTATTGCCAGGATTCCCGACGATCCTGATTATCACCGCCCGAAAGGATTTGAAGTGGCGGCTATTTTAACGGATTTTCATGTCGATCTGAAAACCACGCTGGCGGCCATTCTGAGCGACCCGCGGCTGAGCACCCTGGATCCCCAGCCGGACATCGCCGGCCTGTTCGGCGAAACGGTCGACTCCCTGGTCAAGGACGTGAACTGGCTGAACAAGCTTTCCGTTTACACGCCCGAAATGACGCACCAGCCGAACCAGACCGAAACCTTGCGGCGGATGCTGCTGTCGATGACGCACGACGTGCGGGCGGTATTGATCAAGCTGGCCTATCGGATCAAGCGGCTGCGCAGCCTCGCGGGCGAACCGGAAGAAGTGCGCCACTTCATCGCGCGCGAAACGCTCGACATTTATGCGCCGCTCGCCAACCGGATGGGGATTCACCAGTTCAAATGGGAGCTCGAAGACATGGCGTTCCGCTATTTGGAACCCCTGGTCTACAAGAGCATCGCCAAATCGCTGGCCGACAAGCGGACGGAGCGCGAGCGCTGCGTGAACCGTTTCATCGAACAACTGAACGCCGCGCTCGGCCTCGAAGGCATCACCGCCGAAGTGTACGGCCGGCCGAAACATATCTACAGTATCTGGAAAAAGATGCAGCGGAAGCAGCTCGACATCGAGGACCTGTACGATCTTCTGGCCGTGCGCGTGATCGTGACCAATCTGACCCAGTGCTATACCGTGCTGGGCCTCGTGCACAGCCTGTGGCAGACCATTCCGAAAGAGTTCGACGACTACATCGCCAACCCCAAGGAAAACGGCTATCAGTCGCTGCACACGGTCATCGTCGACAACGAAGGCAACCGGATCGAGGTGCAGATCCGCACCCGCGAAATGCACGAGTTCGCCGAAATGGGGGTTGCGGCACACTGGTCGTATAAGGAAGGCGGCCGACACAACGCCGCGGTCGAAAAAAACATCGCGTCCCTGCGCAAGCTGCTCGAAGAAAAGGACAATGACGAGACCCTGGCCGAGGATTTCAAGACCGAACTGTTCTCCGACCGCGTTTATGTGCTGACCCCGGCCGGCAAACTGATCGACCTGGTTAAAGGCTCGACGCCGCTCGATTTCGCCTATGCGATCCACACCGAAATCGGCCACCGCTGCCGCGGCGCCAAGGTGAACGGGCGCATTACGCCGTTGACCTATGCGTTGAAATCGGGCGAACAGGTCGAAGTTCTGACCGCGAAGGAAGGCGGGCCGAACCACAACTGGATCGATCCGAATCTGGGCTACCTGAAATCGCCGCACGCGATCGGGCGCGTCAAAAGCTGGTTCAAGAACCAGCAGATGGCGCAGAACATCGCGACCGGAAAGAGCATATTGGACAAGGAAACGCAGCGGCTCGGCCTGAAAATGGTCAACTTGAACGACTTGGCGAAGCACTTCAAGCATACCGACAAGGACAGGTTTTTCGAGGCGATCGGCCGCGGCGACATCAACAGCCGCCAGCTCGCCGCGTTTGTCAAGATTCCCGAGCTGGAAGCGCCGCCCGCCAAGGTGCGGCAAAAAAAGCCGTCCGCCAAATCGGCGGTTACCGTCGACGGGATCGACAACGTGCTGACCACCTTCGCGCACTGCTGTTCGCCGGTGCAGGGCGACGAGATCATCGGCTACATCTCGCACAAAAAAGGCATCATTATCCACCGGACGGCCTGCGAGAATATCCTGCACTTGCCGCCCGAAAAGCAGGCGCAGTTAATTCAGGTCGAATGGGGCGGCGACAAATCCTACTATTCGGTGCCGATTCGGATTCAGGCCCAGAGCGCCAAGGATTTGCTGGGCAACGTGACCCAGCTTCTGGCCCATTCGAAGATTCACATCTCGAACGCCTCGCTGAACACGCATCCGGATTTCTCGGCCGACCTGAACCTGACCATCCAGATCGAGAACATCGGCCAGCTGAGCCAGGTATTGAACCGGATCAGCTGCCTGCCGAACATTGTCGAGGTTTCGCGGCGGCAGACGGTTTGAAGGAGATAAAAATATCCGGCTCGCGTAGGTCCGGTTAGCGTAATCGGACGCCTGTGATCTTGGCACCACCTCTTTTCCTACAGCGTTTGTAGGGCGGATTCGCCGGCAGGCAATCCGCCATCGTTTTGAAGCCTGTTGGCGTTTTGCTGTCGCGAAAACGCCCTACAGCGTTTGTAGGGTGGATTCGCCGGCAGGCAATCCGCCATCGTTTTGAAGCCCGTTGGCGTTTTGCTATCGCGAAAACGCCCTACAGCGTTTGTAGGGCGGATTCGCCGTTAGGCAATCCGCCTTGCATTGAAGCCTGTTGGCGTTTTGCTATCGCGAAAACGCCCTACAACGTTTGTAGGGTGGATTCGCCGGCAGGCAATCCGCCTTGCATTGAAGTCTGTTGGCGTTTTGCTATCGCGAAAACGCCCTACAGTTTACTTCTTTCCCCCAATAAATCGACAATCATGCCGCAGATAGGCGATGATCCGAAACCGAGGCCCATTCAAACATCGAAAATGCCGGGCTTTGAAAACTTCATAATAAATGTTAGAGTTGCCGTTATCCAAAATCAGCCCTTAATTTCTTAATCATGCGCCCTATCGTTCACGCCGCCTTCTTATTGGCCCTTTCCCTTCCCGCGCACAGCGCCGCTCCTCTGATCGAGCGGATCAGTATTTCCAGCCAGGGCGACCAAGCGAATGCCGCGAGTTATCATTCGGCCTTATCGGCCGATGGCCGCTACGTGGCGTTTTCGTCGGCGGCAAGCAACCTGGTCGAAGGCGATACGAACGGGGCGGTCGATATATTCGTCCGTGACCGGCAAACCGGCACCACCGAGCGGATCAGCATCAACGCGGAGGGCCAGGAAGGAAACGCGGCCAGCGGCATCGACGTCTATCGGAGTGAAGCGGAGGGCGATTACCGATCATGGGATATCCCCATTTGCTCTCAACCCGATCCCGAATCCGACCTGGTATGCCCGGCCCCCCGTAACCACGGCATAGGCCGCATCGATGCCTTGGCGATGTCCGGCGATGGCCGCTTCATCGCTTTCAGCTCGCGCGCCAGCAATCTGGTCGCCGACGACACCAATAACAAGCAAGATATCTTTGTCTACGACAGGCAAAATCGAACGATCGAACGCGTGAGCCACGGCCCCGGCATGGCCGAAGCCAATGGCCGCTCATTTTTGCCGTCGCTGTCTCAAGACGGGCGCTTTGTCGCTTATTTGTCCGCCGCGGACAATTTGATAGCCGGCGACAGCAACGGCGAAATCGACGTGTTCGTCACGGATCGCTCAAACGGCGCGACAGAACGCGTCAACGTGAGCGGCAGCGGCCAACCCACGGATGCGACGACCCGCTCGGCCCGCATCTCGGCCAACGGATACTATGTCATTTTCATTTCCGATAGCCGATCCTGGGCGCCTTCCGCCAAGTTGGGTTATGCAAGAAATACCAACGTATTCGTGCACGACCGGAAAACCGGTCAAACCTCGGCCATCGATAACAAGCGCATCGAATTTTTTTCCCCCTCGGCCATGCCAGCCGTTGCAAATAATGGAGAAGAAGCCGTATTTCTGGCGACGCCTTTTCAATCTTTTGGCCCTTCTTGCGGCGGCCGCATAAACGATTACGCCTACATGCAAAATGTCAATAGCGCGACTGTCGTTCCGCTTGAAGAGGATTTCTATAGTCATTTCATCCTCTCGGGCGCGACCTACTGTATGGTTAACCTTACCTTTCCACAGTACGCTCCGATCGATCCCGGCATGTGGGTCGAAAGTCCGATCGAAGCGTTCGAAACGATCGCGCTATCCGGCAATGAACATTATGTATTTTTCAATCAAGCCCGCCACGTCATGCGTTACGACAGAATATCCCGGTCATCGGAACCGGTAAGCTACGACCCGGCCAGTCTGCCGGCGGATCCGGCTGTACGCGATCACCTGGGCGGCGTATCCGCCGACGGGAGAATCACGTCGTTCGCCACGGAGTCGGAGCAGCGGGTAAGCGGCGACGACAACGGCGTTGCGGACATCGTTGTTACGGAGTCTTCGAAATCGGCTGGCGACGAGGATACGGCGGACCTTGACAACGGCGTTGTCACGGGGCCTTCGCAACCGGCTGGCAACGAGAATGTGGCGGACCTCGGCGTCGAATTCGGTCAATACGAACTGAGCCCGAATGGCGAGGGCCTTCAATTGACGATAAAGGTGATCAACTGGGGCGACAAAACTCTCGAACGAATCAGGCTGAGCGGCAAAACGCCACCTCGTCTTAAACTGGTGTCCGCGGTATCCGACAGCGGCGCTTGCGATGTGAAAAAACATTTGAAATGCCGTTTCGACGCGTTAGCGCCCGGTTCCGAAATCCACGTCGAATTGAGCATGCAAGTCAAAAAAAGAACCGGAACAATCGCTCTTAGGGCCAAAGCCGCCTCGGCCACCAAAGAAACGAAAAACTATCGGAAAAACAATCGCGCCACGCTCAAATTCACCCTGCCCGGATAATTCTCAAGGACCGTAGGGCGCATAGGCGATAGCCGTATTACGCCGAATGTTAGCCTCCGTGCGGCGCAATACGTTGTGCTATTGCGCCCTACGCCGGCTCTCCCGTTTGATCTTGCGTCCCGCGTCTTTTTCCTTTAGCCTTGCGCCTTTATCTTTTTATCCGCTTTTATGAATGCTCCGAAACGCCTGATTCTCGTCGACGGCTCGTCCTTCCTGTACCGCGCCTACCATGCGCTGCCGCCTTTGACCAGCCCGCAGGGCCTGGCGACCAACGCGGTTTACGGCGTTTCGAACATGCTGAAAAAGATGCTCGGCGATTATCCGGACGCGCATTTCGCGGTCGTTTTCGACGCGCCCGGCAACAACTTCCGGCACGATCTTTACGAGCACTACAAGGCGCACCGGCCGCCGATGCCGGACGATCTGCGCTGCCAGATCGAGCCTCTGCATCGGATGGTGAAGGCGATGGGGCTGCCGTTGATCATCGAGGCGGGGATCGAGGCGGACGATGTGCTCGGATGCCTGGCCAGGAAGGCGGAGAAGGAAGGTTTCGACATCATTATTTCGACCGGCGACAAGGACATGGCGCAGCTGGTCAACGAGCACATCTCGCTTGAAAACACGATGAACAATGTCCGGATGGGCGTTCAGGGCGTGATCGAAAAGTTCGGCGTCCGGCCGGACCAGATCGTTGACTATCTGGCGCTGATCGGCGATACGGTTGACAACATTCCGGGGGTGCCGAAGGTCGGCCCGAAAACGGCCGCAAAATGGCTCGAACAATACGGCACGCTGGACAATCTGGTCGCGCATGCGGCTGAGATTACCGGTAAGATCGGCGAGAATCTGCGTGCGAGTCTCGACCAGTTGCCGCTGTCGAAGCAGCTGGCCACGATCAAGTGCGAAGTCGAATTGCCGTACGAGATCGGCGAACTGACGCGCAAACCGATCGACCCGGCAGAACTGAGACCGCTGCTGTCCGAGTTCGGCTTTACTACCTGGCTGAAGGCGCTCGGCAGCGAGGCGGCTGCACCCCCCGCTACCGCGCCGGAAGCTTTTGCCGGCAAAACCGAGTACGAAACGGTTTTGACGGAAGAACAATTCGAACGCTGGCTGGAGAAACTGGAGAAAGCCGAACTGTTCGCCTTCGACACCGAAACGACCAGCCTCGATTACAGCAAGGCCCGGATCGTCGGCGTGTCGTTCGCGGTCGAGCCGGGACAGGCGGCCTATGTGCCGCTCGCGCACGACTATCCCGGCGCGCCGGAACAGCTCGACAAGGCGCGCGTACTGGAACGGCTCCGGCCGCTGCTCGAAAATCCGCGCAAGGCCAAGCTTGGGCAAAACATCAAATACGACCTGCACGTGCTGGCCAACGAGGGCATCGGCCTGCAAGGCATCGCGCACGACACGATGCTGGAGTCCTACGTCTATAACAGCACCGCCACCCGGCACAACATGGACGATCTGGCCAAGAAATACCTCGACGTCGACACGATTCGCTACGAGGACATCGCCGGCAAGGGCGCGAAGCAGCTGTCGTTCGAGGAAATCCCGATCGAGCAGGCCGCTCCGTACGCGGCCGAGGATGCGGACATCACCCTGCGCCTGCACCGCAAACTGTGCCCGCAGCTTGCCGAACACGATGCGCTGTACCGGCTCTACAGCGAGATCGAGATGCCGCTGGTCAGCGTGCTGGCCCGGATCGAACGCAACGGCGTCGCGATCGATACCGGGATGCTCGCGCAGCAAAGCCTGGAGCTGGCCAGCCAGATCGTCAGCCTCGAACAGCATGCGCACGAGCTGGCCGGGCACAGCTTCAATCTCGGCTCGCCGAAACAGATCCAGGAAATCCTGTACGACCGGCTGCAGTTGCCGGTGCTGAAGAAAACGCCGAAGGGCCTGCCGTCCACCGACGAGTCGGTGCTGCAGGAACTGGCCGCCGATTATCCTTTGCCCCGGCTGATTCTCGAACACCGGGGCCTCAGCAAGCTCAAATCGACCTATACCGACAGGCTGCCCGAACAGATCGATCCCAAGACCGGGCGGATTCACACTTCTTACCATCAGGCGGTCGCCGCGACCGGGCGGCTGTCGTCTTCGGACCCGAACCTGCAAAACATTCCGATCCGGAACGGCGAAGGGCGCAAGATCCGTCAGGCCTTCATCGCGCCGCGCGGCTTCAAGCTTCTCGCGGCCGATTATTCGCAGATCGAACTGCGCATCATGGCGCATCTGTCCGACGATGCGGGACTGCTGCGCGCGTTCGGCGACGGCGTGGACGTGCATACCGCCACTGCGGCGGAAGTGTTCGGCGTCGCGCCGGAAATGGTCACGCACGACTTGCGGCGCTCCGCCAAGGCGATCAATTTCGGGCTGATCTACGGGATGTCCTCGTTCGGACTCGCGCAGCAGCTCGGCGTGCCGCGGGGCAGGGCGCAGTCGTACATCGACCTGTATTTCGAGCGCTATCCCGGCGTGAAGGCTTACATGGATTCGATCCGGGCGCTGGCCCGGGAGCAGGGCTATGTCGAGACGCTGTTTGGCCGGCGGCTGTATCTGCCCGACATCAACTCGCGCAACGCGTCGCAGCGCCAGTATGCCGAGCGCACCGCGATCAATGCGCCGATGCAGGGCACCGCGGCGGACATTATCAAACGCGCGATGATCGCGGTCGACCGCTGGCTGACCGAGGAGCGCGCGGACGCGAAAATGATCATGCAGGTCCACGACGAACTGGTGTTCGAAGTCGCCGAAGACCAGCTCGACGATTGCCGGGCGAAAATCGAATCGATCATGAGCTACGCCGCCGACTTGAAGGTGCCGCTGCTCGTCGATATCGGCGTCGGCGATAACTGGGACGAGGCGCATTGAAATCAGCGGCTGCCACCGGTCGTTTCAGAACGGCAGTTACCGGGTTAAAATCGGTTTTTACCGTAGCGTTGTCGTAACGGCCGGACTGGCTGGGGCGTCAGATCGATTTTTTGATTCGCGAGGGGCCGCATGAACATGAGCGCCGAATTTCCGCCGCGGCCGAATGGCCGGGATTGCCATGACGACAGTCCGGACCCATGCGGCGCGTATGGGCCGGAGGGGAAACGGAGCCGCCATGAATGGATTGCGGTCGCCGCCTATTTCAAGGCCGAAAAACGCGGCTTTACCCCCGGCCGCGAATTGGAAGACTGGCTCGAAGCGGAGCTTGAATACGCGAAAAGCCGGGTCGAAAATTTCCTGCAAATCCTCGAAGAAGACGGCGCGCCGACAATGCGCGGCCTGCAAGCCCTGGCCCAATCCATCGGCGTCGAACGGCCGGAACGCTTCTCTGCCAAAACCGATCTGATTCAGGCCATCCAATGCGCCTGCCAAACGATACCGTGTTTCAGGATCGGTACCGAGGAGACCTGCCGCCAAGTCCCGGACTGCAAGTGGCGTTCCGAGTGCAAAAAACTGATTGCCGAATGGAAACGGCATGAAAAGCATCAGTGACGCGGCTTTTTTTTGTCCATCCGGCTTTAAAGTGCCGCAATGACGGCCAAATGCTTTATCATTAGCGCCTCAAAAAAATAATAACCGCGAACCGCTTCAAACCACTATGAGTCTGTCTCCAGAAAATTCGAACGACCGCCGCCTGTCCCTGATTCTTTTATTCGCCGCCACCCTGTTCGCCAGCGCGTCGTTGATGTTCGTGCTGCAGCCGATGTTCGGAAAGATCCTACTGCCTTTGCTGGGCGGTTCGCCGTCGGTCTGGAATACCTGCATGGTGTTCTATCAAACGCTGCTGTTCCTCGGCTATTTGTATGCTCACCTGATTTCGACGCGGCAAAACACGCACCGGCAGGTGCTGATTCACGGCGCGGTGATTCTGGTCAGTCTGCTGGCGCTGCCGGTCGCGATGCCCGAAAACGCGGCGCCGCCAACCGAAAGCAACCCGACCTTCTGGCTGCTCTGGACGTTGTTGATTGCGATCGGCCTGCCTTTTTTCGTGGTTTCGACGACGGCGCCGTTGATCCAGAAATGGTTTGCGAACGCCGGACACCATACCAGCCATGACCCTTATTACCTCTATGCAGCCAGCAATGCGGGCAGCTTGATCGCGCTGCTCAGCTACCCGTTTTTGTTGGAGCCGAACATCGGGCTGGACCTGCAAAAGGCAGACTGGAGCATCGGTTACGGGCTGCTCTGCCTGTTGATTGCCGGCTGCGCGTTCGCGCTGTGGAAATCGCATCGGCTGAATCCGATCGTCGAGGAGGCCGTCGGCGGCGATAACGGCCTGAGCCCTTACACACAACTGCACTGGCTGGCGCTGGCCTTCGTGCCTTCCAGCCTGCTGCTCGGCCTGACCAACTTCATTAGCACCGATATCGCTTCGGTGCCGCTGTTGTGGATCATTCCGCTGACGCTGTACCTGTTGACCTTTATCATCGTGTTTTCGAAATGGCACGATGCGATCCATCCGTGGATGGTCAAGCTGCAGCCGATGATCTTGTTGCCGTTCATCGCCTATTCGTTCATCAATCCGGCGATCATTCCGTACTGGGTCAACCTGGCCCTGCATCTGGCCGCGTTCTTCATCGCGGTGATGGTCTGCCACGGCGAGCTGGCCAAGGCCCGGCCGCATACCCGGCACCTGACCACCTATTATCTGATCATGTCGTTCGCGGGCATGCTCGGGGGCATGTTCAATACTTTCGTCGCGCCGTTCGTGTTCAACGGCGTTTACGAATACCCGATCATGATCGTGGCCGCCTTGCTGTTGCGCCCTGGCCTGAAACTGTCGATCGGCGCGGAAAAGCTCGATTGGCTGAAGCAGGCGCTGTTTCCGGCCGTGCTGCTCGTATTCGGGATCGCGGTGTATCTGGGGATCGGGAATTTGCCGGAATATCTCGATACGATCGGCGTCGGCCTTTTGGTTTTGGCCGGCCTGCTGTACGCGTTCAGAAGCCGGCCGCTGACGCTGGCGCTGTCGACCGGCGTGCTGATTTTCTTCACGATGGGGCTGCACGGCCTGTTGTCGAACACGCTGTACCAGGAGCGTACTTTCTTCGGCGTGTTGTCGGTCCGCGAGAGCGTGCTGACCGATGAAGCCGGCCGGCCGGAAAGATTCCACGAGTTTTATCACGGCACCACCAAGCACGGCGCGCAACGCATCAATTCCGACCAGGCTTTGACGCCGTTGACCTATTTCAGCCGGCCGGGACCGATCGGACAAGTGTTCAGCGTGTTCGACAACATCGATCAAAATTGGGAGATCGGCGTCGTCGGCCTCGGTGCCGGCACGTTGAACTGTTACGCGAAACCGACCCAAAGCTGGACGTTTTACGAGCTCGACCCGCTGGTCGTCGATGTGGCGAGCAATCCGAAATACTTCACCTACATCAGCCGCTGCAATCCGAAGGTGAACATGAAGGTCGGCGATGCGCGCCTGTCGCTCGAAAAAGAGCCGGATCAAAAATTCGATCTGTATATCATCGACGCGTTCAGCTCCGATTCGATCCCGACGCATTTGCTGACCCAGGAAGCGATTCGGCTCTATTTCAAGAAGCTGAAGCCAAACGGCATCCTGGCGCTGCACATCACCAACCGGCATCTGGCGTTGAAGAAAGTGCTGGCCGACCATGCCAAGCAACTGCATTATGACGCGCTGCTGCAGGAATTCGTCCCGCAGCAGGAAATTCCTTTGGTCGCGGCCACCGACTGGGTCGTAATGGCGGAAAAGCCGGAAACGCTGGATCCGCTGCGTGCCAGCGGCCTCGGCAGATGGCAGAAGCTGCCGATCACCTTCGGCCTGAAGCCGTGGACCGACGATTTCACGAATATCGTCACGATCTGGAAATAAGCCTTCCGGGATAGCAAAACGCCAGCAGGCCTCAAAGCCATGGCGGATTGCCTGGCGGCGAATCCGCCCTACAAGAGCTAAATGCCGTCTCGCCAAGGGGATATGCCTTTACCGTAAGATACCCAAGTAGATATTGTTACCCACGCCAAGCGTTATGAAGAGCAGCGTTGTAGGGCGTTTTCGCGATAGCAAAACGCCAGCAGGCCTCAAAGCCATGGCGGATTGCCTAGCGGCGAATCCGCCCTACAAGAGCTAAATGCCGCCTCGCCAAGGGACCGTAAGATACCCAAATAGATATTGTTACCCACGTCAAGCGTTATGAAGAGCAGCGTTGTAGGGCGTTTTCGCGATAGCAAAACGCCAACAGGCTTCAAAGCCATGGCGGATTGCCTGGCGGCGAATCCGCCCTACAAGAGCTATTGGGGGAGGGGACGCAATGGGCAAAAAAACCAGGGTCCGGCATTAATAATACAATATCTTTTTCAGTTCGGGATGCGCCAGAAATTCCCGAATCGGTACCACCGCTACATAGGTGTTCTTATAGCGGTGCCGATAATATGGGAATTGCGCCGGCAGATCGGATTCTCTTTTAAAACGCATCAGTAAATAATCATCCGGATGCTCGGGCATCCATTCCTCAAGAAGGGGTAAAAAGTGGAAGACCTTAACGGGTTTCGTCAGGCGTCCGGTAAAAATATATTCACCGTGATAGACGGCGCCCATATAAGCCACTTCCTTGCCTTGATTTAAAACTTCGGTAATTTGGGCGCCGATGGGACGCGTGTCGAAACGTTCTCCGATAACGGAAAAAACCGCCGAAGAGATAATCAGCACACTGATCACGATGGCGGTGCTGACGGCAAAAACCGACTCCGGAGCATTTTTGGCCCGGTATCGCCATAATAATCCCGCCACGATCAATACGCCTGCCCCCCATAGCGGGGACAATGCCGCGAGTTCGGCAATGCGGTGCTGGAATGCGTCGGTCCAGGATAGGGCTGCCATCACGCCGCCGAGCAGCGCCAATGAGGCCGTTATCCCTTGGTGGGCGTGCCGCCAGTCGGATCGGCCCTCGTCGGCCTGTTCCGCCGCTCTGGCCAGCACCAGCACCAATAACGGAAACATCGGCAACAGGTAGTGGATGCGCTTGCCGCTGATCGCCGAAAACACGATAAACAACGGCACGCCCCAGACCGCGCAAAAACGCAGGCCCGCCTCCTTCGGATTCAACGTTTTCAGGCCCTGCCAGATCGGTTTCATCAGTAGCCAGGGTAATAACATGGCCGGCATAAATTGCGCATACCACCACCACGGTAACGGATGGGCGAATGACTCGACCAGGCGCCCCTGCGTTTGTCCCCAGAAAATCGCATTCCGGTAAACTTCACCGCCCGCCATGCCGGCCGGAAGCGCCCAGCACAGCGCAATCGCGGCACCCAGTAGAATGCTGAAGGCGAGCCCGGCATACCACCTTTTCCAATAAGATCCGGGCCGGAGTTCGCGGTGCCACCAGGGCGCCGTCAACGCCACCGGCAATAAGTGCAGCAGGACCACCGGCCCTTTGGAGAGTACGCCTCCGCCGACGGCGGCGCCGAGCAGCAGCCAGCGCGGCAGCGTCAGTCCCGCGTCGGCCAGTTTCAAAAGGCCGTAAATGCCGAGCGCGACGAAAAACGCCAGCATCATGTCGAACATGGTCAACGTGCTGAAGACGATCCAGAAGCCCGAACCCAGCAGCATGATCGGCGCCATGTCGGCGACCGTTTTGCATTCCGGCCATAATAACCGGGCGATGGCGGAAGTCAGATAAACGGTACCCAGCGCGAACAGCGGCGAAACGAGGCGCAACGACCAGTCATTGACGCCGAACAGCAGCCAGGTGAGCTGCATCAGCCAGAACAGCAGCGGCGGTTTGTGGCTGTAAAGTTCGCCGTTCAGGTGCGGCACCAGAAAATCGCTGCGCAGCCACATTTCCCAGGCCACCGCTGCGTAGCGGGTTTCATCGACCGGCAGCAAAGGCCTGGCATAGAGCGCAACGCTGACGAGTATCGCCCAGATGACGAATACCCAGGTTCTGACGGACAGAAAATGATACATAGAGTGGCCCGTGCCGGGCGGATTCAGGTGGAAACTCAGGCGTTGAGCTGCCGGCGTTCGTAGATCACGAAATAAAGGTTGCGGAGATAGATGAACAGTCCGCTGGCTTGGCCGAGAATGAAAACCGGGTCTTGCCGATAAACCGCATAGGCCAGCAGGGTGATGCCCCCGGCGATGCTGAAATACCAGAAGGCGATCGGGAACACGCTTTTTTTCTGCTTTTCGCTCTGGATCCATTGCACCAGAAAGCGGGCGGAAAACAGGGCCTGGCCCAGAAAGCCGACAGCCAGCCAAAGGGTTTCTTTATCCAAGTTCAATTTCGTGGGTCTCCGGTAATTTTGCGCGTTTTTGCAGCCAGATCACGCCCAGCAGATCGGTGATGCCCGCCCACAGGCGATCGAGCGTTCCGTAGTTGGAAACGCCTACGCCGCGCGGCCGATGATTGACCGGTTCGGAAACGACCGCGCCGCCGGCCCGAATCACCAGTGCCGGCAAAAACCGGTGCATGTGGTCGAAATAAGGCAGTTCCAGGAATTTCTCCCTGGCGAAGACTTTCAGGCCGCAGCCGGTATCCGGCGTATTGTCCCCGAGCAGCGTGGATCTGACCGCATTCGCGAATTTGGACGAGAACAGGCGCCATTTCGAATCGTAGCGCTTGTTGCGCCAGCCTGCAATCATCCACAAGTCGGCGTTGTTCCGGCTCTTTTCAAGCAAGGTCTCGTACAGACGGGGAATGTCGGCGGGATCGTTTTGTCCGTCACCGTCCAGCGTGGCGATCCAGGGATAAACCGCAGCCTTCACACCGGTGCGGACCGCCGTGCTTTGGCCGCAGCTTTGCCGGTGCCGGATCACGCGCAATGCCTTGTAGTGCCGCATGGCTTCTTTCAGTTCGGTTTCGGTCCGGTCGCGGCTGCCGTCGTCCACGTAAATGATCTCATAAGCTTCGGCTTGTGTCATGGCGGATTCTATTTCTTCGATCAGCGGCAAAATATTGCCGGCTTCATTATGGACAGGAACGACGATGGAAATTTTCATTGAGGTGTTTTGCAGCGAACCGAATACTATACGGCGTAAATTTTACGAAATGATGACAGCCGCCCACAATCCGGGCGGATTTGAGAATGATTTAGTTTTTCGGTAATTTCAAGCAATAAAAAAGGCTGCATCCGAATGAAATGCAGCCTTTTTCGATGAGCGGCCGGGCCACCCGCAAGATGCCCGAAAGCTTAACGTTTGGAGTATTGCGGACGTTTTCTGGCTTTGTGCAAGCCGACTTTCTTGCGTTCGACCACGCGCGAGTCGCGGGTGACGTAGCCTGCCTTACGCAGGGCTTGGCGCAAGGTTTCGTCGTATTCCATCAGGGCGCGGGTCAGGCCATGACGGATCGCACCGGCCTGGCCGGATGGGCCGCCGCCTTTGACGACCACGTTGACGTCGAATTCGCCTTCCATCTTCACGCATTCCAGCGGTTGACGGGAGACCATCTGATCGGTCTTGCGGCCGAAGTATTCTTCGATCGATTTTTGGTTGATAGTGATTTTGCCGGTGCCTTTGGTGGCGTAAACCCGTGCTACTGCACTTTTACGACGACCTGTTCCGTAATATTGAGCTGCTGCCATGGGTTACTCGCTTAAAATTCTAAAACTTTGGGCTGTTGCGCCTGATGATTGTGTTCCGGGCCCGAATAGACCTTCAACTTCTTGAACATCGCGCGGCCGAGCGGGTTGTTCGGCAGCATGCCTTTGACGGCGGTGGTCAGGATGCGGTCCGGGTAGGTTTTTCTCAATTTGCCGAGGCTGACGGTTTTCAGATTACCGATATAGCCGGTGTGGTGATGATACAGCTTGTCCTTTTCTTTGTTGCCGGTCACGCCGATTTTTTCGACATTCACGACAATGATGTAATCCCCGGTATCCACATGCGGCGTATATTCGGGCTTGTGTTTGCCGCGCAGACGACGTGCAATCTCAGAAGCAAGACGGCCAAGCGTCTTCCCTTCCGCATCAACCACGTACCAATCGCGCTTAACTTCTGCAGGTTTTGCACTAAATGTTTTCATCGTAAGTTCGGTCTTGCTTTTAAAGGAACAATAAAAAAGACTGCGAATTCTACTAAATTGTCAACGAGTTTTCAAGCTGATTTGCGCTTTAACCGATCGTAAAAGGCCGAAATGTCGGCAATAATTCTGAAAATCACTCGTCCTGTTCGGCGTTGTCGTCCAGTTCCAGCCACATGGCGTTGATCACCGCCAGCGCGCAGGCCAAGCTCACACCCAATATCCAAGCGAAATACCACATGATGCACCTCCTAATAAAGCGTATGTTCGTTGCCGCGGATGTGCTCCACCGTCACCTTGCCGCGCAATACCCGGTATACCCAGATCGTATAAGCCAGCACGATCGGCATCAGCACTGCCGTGGCGGCCAGCAGCAATTGCAGCGTGTACTGGCTCGAACTTGCGTCCCAGACCGTCAGGCTGCTGTGCGGATGGGTGTTCGACGGCATGATGAACGGAAACATCGAACCGCCCGCCGTCACGACCGCGCCGATCACCATCAGGCTGCTGACCACGAATGCCGACCCGTGACGGTTTCCCGCGCTGCACTTGACGACCAGCCAGGAACCGGCCAGTACGACTGCCGGCGCCGCGGCCAGCCAGGGAAAGAGGCGGTAATTGTTCAGCCATAGGCCCGGCGCCTTGACGACCGTTTTGGCCAAGGGGTTTGCGGCTATGGAGGTGTCGATCGGCGAAACGATCCGGTAGCCATCCACGTCGAGTCCGACCCAGACGCCGGCCAGTACGAAACCGGCCGCGAATAGCGGGCTGCTCCGGCGGATCACCCGCAGCGCGCGTTCCGCCAGTGCGCCTTCGGTGCGCCAGTGCAAAAACACCGCCCCGTGCAACGTGAACAGGGCGACGCCGGTGGCGGCGCACAGCAGCGGAAAAGGCCGGAACAAGTCCCAAAAGCCGCCCGAGTAAACCGATCGCAGTTCATCGGTGAGCTGGAACGGCAGGCCCACGATCAGGTTGCCGGCCGCGAGGCTCAGTACCGTCGCCGGCACCAGGCCGCCGACGAACAAGGCCCAGTCCCAGGCATTGCGCCAGCGCGGATCCGGCAGCTTGCTCCGGTAGTCGAACCCGACCGGGCGCAAAAACAACGCGAACAGCAGCACCAGCAAGCCGGTATAAAGCCCCGAGAAAAATGCCGCGTACACGATCGACCAGGCGCCGAAACTGATGCCGCCCAGGGTGATCAGCCAGGTTTGGCTGCCTTCCCAGGTTGGCCCGATCGTATTCAGCATGACCCGGCGTTCGTCGTCGGTCTTGCCGACGAACGGCAGCAGGATGCCGATGCCGAAGTCGAAACCGTCCAGAACCGCGAAGCCGCACACCAGAAAGACCAGAATGCCCCACCAGATCAGCCGCAAAATTTCGAAATCAAGCATGGCCTTGCTCCCGTTCAAAATGATAGCGGCCGGTATGCAGGCTACTCGGTCCCTGGCGGATGTATTTGACCATCAGAAACAATTCGATGACCAGCAGCACCGTATAGAAAAACCCGAAACCCGCCAGGCTCAGATACAGTTGCTCGGCACTGAGGCTCGAACTGCTCAGATGGGTCGGCAGAATTTCGGCGATGGTCCAGGGCTGACGGCCGTATTCGGCCACCACCCAGCCCAGTTCGGAAGCGATCCACGGCAGCGGAATGCCGTAAAACGCCAAGCGCAGCAGCCAGCGTTGGGCATGCGCGGTGTGTTTGGCATTGAAATAGAATGCCGCCGCGAAGATGAACAGCATCGCGACGCCACAAAACACCATGATCCGGAAACTCCAGAAAATCGGCGCGACTTTCGGCACCGACCGGCGGGTCGCGGTTTCGATCTGCTCCTCTGTCGCATCGACGACGTTCGGCGCATAGCGTTTCAGCAACAAGCCGTAGCCGAGATCGGCCTTATGAGTCTCGAAAAGCGCTTTGGCGGCGGCGTTGTTTTTATCCTGGCGGATGATCTGCAGGTTTTCGTACGCAATGATTCCGTTCTTGATCCGTTCGCGATTCGTATTCAGTATCTCCTTCAGTCCGAGTACCGGCTCGTCGACCGAGCGCGTGGCGATCAGGCCCATCACCCAGGGAAATTTGACCGCGTAGTCGGTGTGCATCGTTTCCTCGTTCGGAAAGCCGATCAGCGTGAACGATGCCGGCGGCTTTTCGGTTTCCCACTCGGCTTCGATCGCGGCGAGCTTGACTTTTTGCACTTCGCCGACCGTATAGCCGCTTTCGTCGCCGAGCACGATCACCGACAGCACCGAGGCCAGGCCGAAGCCGGCCGCGATCCGGAACGAGCGCCGCGCAAAGGCGCTGTCGCGGTCTTTCAGCAGGTAATAAGCGCTGATCCCGAGCACGAACATCGAGCCGGTCACATAACCCGCCGCCACCGTATGCACGAACTTGACCTGCGCGACCGGGCTGAAAAACAGATCTTCGAAACTGCTCAGCTCCATCCGCATCCTGTCGTAGTTGAAGGCGGCACCGACCGGATGCTGCATCCAGGCGTTCGCGATCAGAATCCACAGTGCCGACAGGCTGGTGCCCAGGGCCAACAGCCAGGTCGTGCACAAATGCTGCAATTTGCCGAGCTTGTCCCAGCCGAAGAAGAACAAACCCACGAAGGTCGATTCGAGGAAGAACGCCATCATGCCTTCGATCGCCAGCGGCACGCCGAAAATATCGCCGACATAGTGCGAGTAATAAGCCCAGTTGGTGCCGAATTGAAATTCGAGCGTAATGCCGGTCATTATGCCCATCGCGAAATTGATCGCGAACAGCTTGCCCCAGAAGCGGGTCATGTCCTTGTAAATCAGCCGGCCGGTCATCACATAGACCGACTCCATGATCGCCAGCAAAAACGATAGCCCGAGCGTCAACGGCACGAATAGAAAATGATACATCGCGGTCAGTGCAAATTGCAGCCGCGACAGTTCGACGACCTCATCGACAATCATCAGGGTTTCTCCTGTAAACGGTTCATTGAAGGATTGAGCAAGACTCGCTCTACGCTGCCCGCATCAACCGGAACTTTCTTTCCCGCGAAAAAAGCCCACCATAAAATGCCCAGCAAACAAAATTTGATACATAGCGCTATCGAAAGATCGCGCGCCAAATCGGCATTGCCGGAGCCGTCCGGTTTTTTACGGCGGCGAAATAACACCTGAAGTTTCGGCATGGCGAGTCTCGAATGGATTTTCAGCGTAACTTACCGAAGACAAAATCGGCTGCGAGGCGTTCAGTGCAAATTCGGCTCCCGACGTAAAGCCGCAGCCGGCAAAAAAGGGCCTTCTCCTTCGCGGACGGAGCCATTCCGGAGAAGGCGAGGATGAGGATGACGAATAAGCATTGGCTTTGCTCTCGAAGAAACATAATGCAAGGGTCATGCCACGATTCCGGAATCCCGGTTTTCGCCGCCGGCCTTCGTGCGAGGCAGGTTTTTTGCGGACGTTTTGTTTCGATGATGTTTCTTATGAAACGTAATCTTGTTTCAATACGAGAAATGAAACCGAGCCGGCGGTTCTGTTCTCCAGTGCAGAGCGTATCGGATTCGCCGCCGCGAGACACCCCCCGGAGCGTATCGCCATGCCCGACGCTTCGTCGGAGGCGCCGGGTTGGAACGAAAAACTAAAGCTTCCGAACCTCAATCACCCCGGTTGCCAACGCGATCTCGCGAAGAAAACACAACAGGCCGCCGATCAGCGTTAGCATCGCCGCGACGAAAAGCAGTGCCACCGTACCCGACAGATCCGCGCGCAACTCGGCGCCGATGAACAGCGCCGCGATCGACAGGCAGATGCACAGGGCCGAGACGGTGCATAAGGAGATTGCCCAATGGTTCCAGAGCGCCCGCTGCGACAAGGTGCGCATCTCGTCATGGTGCTGCCGCAGCGCATCGCCTTCCATTTTGTTCAGCAGACGGTAACGGTCCACCACCCGGCCGAGACGTCCGGCAAGCACGCTCAAGATCGAGCCGATGCCGGTCAGCAGAAAGACCGGGGCAACGGCTTGCTGAATCGCATGGGCAACGGGGGGGATATTGTTGGCTAGGGCATCCACTGGGCTTTCCTCAAAAGGCAGACGGTTCGGAAAAATCCGGTTGCCGGCAAGATAATGACAAAAATTGCTGCCGTCAAGCTGCCGCGGATTGGGCGGAATTCGGCGCGCAACCGCTGACCGTTATCGCGCCAAGGGTTTTACGGTCGTTTCTCCGGAACTTATCGAATCAACCGGGAAACCAAGGATACATTACCCGTCACGTACGGGCTGTCTCGCGCGAATTGATGCTTTCCACCAAAGGAGCGCCGCATGAAAAAGCTTCATCGAATCGTCAGAAAAGGCCAGTTTCACTGGGTCGGCGACGGATTTCCGGTGCGGACGCTGTTCTCTTACGCGACGCCCGACGCCGAGGTCAGCCCGTTTTTGCTGCTGGACTATGCCGGTCCCGCCGAATTTCCTCCCGCATCCAAACCCCGAGGCGTGGGATTCCATCCGCATCGCGGTTTCGAAACGGTCACGATCCTGTACCAGGGCGAGGTCGAACACCGCGACACCGCCGGCAATGGCGGTTTGATCGGCCCCGGCGAGGTGCAGTGGATGACCGCGGCAAAAGGGCTGATGCACCAGGAAATGCACTCGGCCGCGTTTACCCGGCAGGGAGGAACCTTCGAAGCGATACAGCTCTGGGTGAATTTGCCCGCCCAATACAAGCAAGTGGACCCGCATTATCAGGCGATCGCGAAGGCGCAGATTCCGGAAGTCAGGCTGGACGGGAAAGGCAGCCTGATCAGGGTGATCGCCGGCAGCTATCAGGACGTAAAAGGCCCGGCCGATACTTACACGCCGGTCAATTTATGGGACCTCAGACTGTCGGCCGGACAAACTCTCGCCCTCGACCTGCCCGAAAACTACACGACGATCCTGCTTGCTCTGCACGGGTGCCTGCAAATCAACCGCGAAGCCATGCTGAACGAGGCGGAACTGGCCTTTTTCGAAAACCGGGGCGACCGTATCGAGCTGAACGCGGTTTCGGATTCGATACTGCTGGTGATGAACGGCGAGCCGATCGCCGAACCGATCGCGGGTTACGGACCGTTCGTAATGAATACCCAGGAGGAAATCCGGCAGGCGATGGCGGATTTCAATTACCGGTAACCGGGATAACAAGCTCCGCAAAAGCCTGTCAGGGCGTTTTCCGCAAGGCACGGCGCAAAGTCGCCACCTGGCGGGTCGTGACCGGCGAAGCGGCATTACCCCAACTGCTGCGGATGAAACTCAGCACTTCGGCTATTTGCCCGTCGGTAAATTTCGCGGCGAACCCCGGCATTTTATGGGGTTTCGGTGTGGCCACGGTTTTCGGGGGCTCGGCGCCTTCGAGCAGCAGCCGGATCAGCGAGGTCGGGTTGTCGGCCAGCACGAGCGAATTTCCGGCCAGTTTCGGAGTATGACCGGGCTTCCCTTCCCCCGTGAGCCGGTGGCATTTGGCGCAAAACGACGCATAGAGGCCCGCGCCCGGCCGTTCGACTTCGCCGCGTTGTAACGCCGCGAGCTTGACCGCGACCTCCGGCCCCTCGGGCCGATACGAGGCGTCTTCGCCGCGGGCGGGAAGCGACTTCAAATAAAGAGCGATCGCTTTCAAGTCGTCGTCGCGCAGATACTGCATGCTGTTTTCGACCACGTCGGTCATGCTGCCGAACGCCATCGCGCCTCCGCCATGTCCGACCCGCAGAAATTCCACGATGTCCGCTTCCCGCCAGCGTCCGAGTCCGGAGGCCGGGTCTCCCCGGAGGTTCGACGCATACCAGTGGTTGATCACGGCACCGCTCAAATAATGCGGCGAGGCTTCCGAATAGGCTTTTTCCTGAAAGGCGAACCCGCGCGGCGTATGGCAGGCGCCGCAATGGCCGAGCGACTGCACCAGATAGGCACCGCGGTTCCACTCCGCACTCCGTTTTTCATTCGGCTTGAAGCGTGCGTGCTCGACGAAAGCCAAATCCCAGAAAAACAGGCCGACGCGCTGGTTAAACGGGAAAGGCAGCCGGGTTTCCGGCGGCGCGGAGCTGACCGGGCTGACTTCATGCATGAAATAATCGTAAAGCGCACGGATGTCTTCATCGCTGAGCGCGGTAAAGGATGTGTAAGGCATCGCGGGGTAGAGCCTCCTGCCGTCTTTGGCGATCCCGCCGCGAACCGCGCGCGTGAAGTCGTCCAGGGTGTACCGGCCGATGCCGTGGACCGGATCCGGGGTGATATTGGTCGAATAAATGATCCCGAAAGGGGATTCGATCGGCAGCCCGCCCGCGTACGGTGCCGCCTTCGGCCCGGCCGTGTGGCAGGAAATACAGTCGCCGGCCTTGGCCAGATAGGCGCCCTTGCTCATATCCGCCGCCCCGGCTTGAGGATTCGCCGCCAGCCCAATGAACAGGGCCGTACCGGCGGCGAAGAAGGTTGCGAATGACCGGTCCATCACGACGGCGAGCCGCACGGCGGCACCAGCAATAATGCGCAGGCATTGAAAATGACCGCCGCGATGAAGATAAAACTCGACATCAGGCCGAGCGTTGCCAAAAAGCGGTTCCGCGCTTTACCCGATTCGGAGGAAAATCCGCCGGTTCCGGGCGGCCGGCGCGCTGCCAGCCGCCACGCGCTCCAACCCATGCTTCCCGAAAACAGCGCCAGGCCGACACAGGCCACATTGATCGCTGCGAGCAGCCAGGGCAGCTCCGCCCAAAGCGGCGCGGACAGCGGCGTCCGGTAGGGATAACAGGCATAAGCGGCCAGCGGCTCGCTCAATACGAGCTGCGCCGTCCATGCCGCCGGCGCCCCGAACAAGCCCAGCAAGATACGCACTGTGCTCAGCCTGTTTTGCCGGCGAGCCGGAACTTCCAATTCGGATATCGGATTCATCGTTCTTGACTAACCCAAATACGGAAAGAGATATAAGGCGGAAAACACGAACAGCCAGACCGCATCGACAAAGTGCCAGTACAAGCCGCCGATCGTGACCGCGGCATGGCGCCGGTGATCGAAATAACCGAGCGCGATCCAGATCGCAAGCAGCGCCAGAATGACGAGCCCTACCACCACATGCAGCAGGTGAAAGCCGGTGATCGTGAAATACAGCGAGCCGTACAGATTCGCTACCGGGCCGTAGGGTTTGTTCTGCCATTCGCCCAACTGGATCGCCACGAAGCCTGCACCGAGCAGGGATGCGGCGACCATCGCCGCCAGGCTCCAGCGCGGCCGTCCCGACCGCAAACAGTATTCGCTCGCCCAAACGAACCCGCTGCTGGCCAGCAAAATGGCGGTATTGACTCCCGGCACCAGCAGTTTGGGCAAGCCTTCCGGCGGCCAGTGCTGCTCGGTTTGAGACGCCAGATAGAAGTAAGAAAACAACAGATAGCCGAACAGCGAACCTTCGGTCGCGATTAGCGCCATCACGCCCCACCAGCCGCCCGAGCGTTTGCCCGCGCTGCCGATCGGCAACGGTTTTTCCGGCGTCGCCAGCGCTTCAGCCACGGCCGGCCTCCGTTGCACGCTTAACGCCCGGCACCCGCTGGACCAGCTTTTGCCTGGGCCACATCCAGGCGGCCAGCGACAGACCGACGGCGGCGGCCATCAGTAAGGTGAACCGATTCCAGTCCAGCAGCAGACCCGCGAATCCCAAAGAACCGAACAACGCCAGGAAAAACGGCGCATACGTGTCGTCCGGCATTTTCAGAATCACGTCCGGAACCGCGTCGAGCGCCGTCGTCCCGAGCGTTTCCCGCCCGTCCATCAATAAATAGCCTGCCTGAAGATTCGAACGGTCTTCCGTGCTAGCGAGCCGGTCCTCCCATAACGGATGCCGGCTGGCAATCAAAGGAATCACCGCAAAATTGTAAGGCGGCGGCGGGGAAGGCATCGCCCATTCCAGGGTGGGCGCATCCCACGGATTCTGCGGCGCCAGGGCGCCGCGCTTCAGGCTGAAGGCGATATTGGCCAGAAAGATCAAAATGCCGGCCGCAAACACGAACGAGCCGATCGACGTAATCAGGTTGACGGTGTTCCAGCCCATGTTCGGGGCATAGGTATAGATCCGCCGCGGCATGCCTAAAAGGCCGGCCACGTGCATCGGAAAGAAGCCGAGATTGAAGCCGATGAACAGCACCCAGAAGCTCCATTTCCCCAAAGTTTCGTTCATCATCCGGCCGCAGAATTTCGGAAACCAGTAATAGACGCCGCCGACCACCGGAAACACGTTGATGCCGAGCAACACGTAATGCAGATGCGCCACCACGAAATAGGTATCGTTCAACTGCAGGTCCAGCGGCACCGCCGCCGTCATCACGCCGGAAAGGCCGCCCATCACGAACAACAGGACGAACCCGGCAAAAAACAGGAACGGCGTGCGGAATACCGGCCGCCCGAGCCAGATCGTCGCGATCCAGGCGAATACCGCGACCGCGCTCGGGATCGAAATCGCCAGGCTGGTCGCGCCGAAAAAAGAAATCGCCAGCGCCGGCAGGCCGGTCGCGAACATATGATGGATCCACACGCCGAAGCCGAGCAGCATCGTCGCCATCGTCGACAGCGCCACCGCCGCATAGCCGACCAGCGGGCGCCGGCAGAACGTGGGCAGTGCGTCCGAAACGATGCCCATCGCGGGCAGTACGATCACATAGACCCAGGGATGGCCGAACATCCAGAACAGGTGCTGCCAGAGCATCGGCTTGCCGCCGTCCAGCGGATCGAAGAAATGCGTGCCGCTCTGCCGGTCCAGCCATAACAGGAAAAAAGCGAGGCTGACCGAAGGCACCGCGAACAGGTTGGCGACCGACGCGGTCAGCGTGCCCCAGACCAGGATCGGTACTTTGTCGATCGACATGCCGGGCGCGCGCATCCGGAACAGCGTGACGATGAAATTGACCGCGCCGACCGTCGTCGAAATGCCGAGCAGCACCATGCCGAGCGCATACACGTCGATATTCGGGCCGGTGTTGTATTCCGGGCCGG
Organism: Methylomicrobium album BG8; assembly: GCF_000214275.2. Taxonomy (NCBI): domain Bacteria; kingdom Pseudomonadati; phylum Pseudomonadota; class Gammaproteobacteria; order Methylococcales; family Methylococcaceae; genus Methylomicrobium; species Methylomicrobium album. Next base: position 419,793 of record NZ_CM001475.1, read on the forward strand.
ACAGCGGCACATAGTTGAACCAGCCGGCATTGGCCCCTTCCCCTAACGGAAAGCTGGCGTAGAGAAAGAGGCCGGCGAACAGGAACAGCCAATAAGAAAGCGCATTCAGGCGCGGAAACGCCATGTCGCGCGAGCCCAGCATCAACGGCCACAGGTAATTGGAAAACCCGGACAGCACCGGCAGCGCGTACAGGAAAATCATCGTAATGCCGTGCATCGTGAAGAGCTGGTTGTACTGTTCCGGGGTCAACAGGTGCCGGTCCGGCCCGGCGAGCTGCACGCGCATGATCAGCGCTTCAACCCCGCCGATCAGCAAAAAAATAAACGAAGTGACCAGGTAGCGCAGGCCGATTTCCTTATGGTCGACCGTCGACAGCCAGCCGCGCCAGCCGGGGGGCGATTCCCACAGTTCGAAAAGATGTCTTTCCGCGTCCGAGCCGATCGGGGCGCTGCCGACTTCGGGGATGCGTGCGAGCGTGCGATCGGGTGGGGTTTCGACTGCGTCCTTCATAGCCAGCGCTCCTAATCGAGGGTCGATAAAAATGCCGACAATGCGGCCGTTTCGCCGGGTGTCAGCGCGAAAGCGGGCATGCGGGCGCCCGGCTTGAGAGCCTGGACACGGGTGATCCATTCGATCCGGTGTTCGGCCGTATTGGTCAGCAATCCCGCCGCCAGCATTCGGCGGGAGTTCAGATGCGTCAAATCGGGCGCATGCTTGCCTCCCGCCTCAGTGCCGCGTACCGAATGGCAGCCGGCGCACTGCTCGATAAAAAACTTCCGGCCGGCGGCGACATCGGGCTCTGAAGCGGGTGCGGCCGCTTTGCGCTGGGCGTCCTGCCATGCCTGGAAAGCGACCGGGCTTTGCGCGACGATTTCGAACCCCATGTGCGCATGCTGCAGGCCGCAAAACTGCACGCATTGCCCGCGATAAATGCCTTCGGCGTCGGCCTGGAGCCATTGCCGGTTTTGCAGGCCGGGAATCATTTGCGTTTTTCCGGCCAGCCGCGGCGCCCAAAACGCATGAATCACATCGGCGCTTTGCAGTCTGACCCGCACGGGCCGGCCGACCGGAATATGGATTTCGTTCGCGGTGACAAAGCGGCGGCTGGGGTCGTCATCGTCGTATTCGACCTTCCACCACCAGTCGTAAGCGGTGACTGTCACCGCCAATGCCGGGGTTTGCGTAGGTTGGGCGACCTTATCCAGCGTGATCAGCATATAGACGGCGAGCGCGAACAGCGCCGCGGTGGACAGGCCGGTGCCGATGTAGATCCAGCGCATGCCCTCGTTTTCGCGGCCGACCGTCCGAGGGGCCGCCAGCGTGCGTTTGCGAAACAAGGCGCCCGCCAGCAGCAGCGCGATAATCGCCAAAACCGCGACCACGACGGCCGTAAACACCCATCCGAGGTGCATCGTGGGCAGGGAGGCCGGGCCATCGCTATGCAGAAAATAGTTCAGCGGCGCGGCTTCGGCCGCCATCGCCATGTCCGGCATACCTCCAAAGGCAAGCGGAAAAAAAGCGCTCCCGGCCGCAACGCAATGTCGATATTCGGATCCTGAATCGTGCATCGGCGCCCTTTAGAAAAAGTGACGAAGCGAGAGATTTAGTGATGCGGCAGAACCTCTTCTTCCGGTCTCAATGCCGCGAATTAAATTCACTCCGATCGTTCGACCGCAAAGCTTCGGAATATTTCCCGTAGATCGAATTCTTTATTGGCCGTTTCGGGGGTGGCATCGGTGGTGACCGGCCGAATTGCCGCCACGCTGTAGTTAGAAATAGCTCAGCCAGGCAAGATGCGGGTATCGGCGTTTGATTCGGATGAAAGCGTCGCAGCAGGGATACAGCAGCAACAGCAATGCCAGCCAGATCCCGTAAACCATCGGCAAGTCGTAGCCGAATTCGGGGGAAGGCATTTCGGGGTACGGCCTTTCGGCGGAACCGGTCAGCAGCCAGTTGGCTGGCAGTTGCCGGTAGCGGGTGACGGCCAGAGCCGCGCCATGAATCAGATAGATATGCAGCAGATAGAAAAATAACGGCGCCTTGCCGACGGTCAGCAACGGGCGCCGGATGGGTTCCGGCTTGAACCCCTCGAAAAACGCCAGGCCGATAAACATCAGGCCCGCCGTTGCCAGCAAATACAGCAGCGAGGGCGGGTATTTTTGGAAATTCAGGATCGAAAACAGCGTAAACAGCGCGTTTTCTTGCGGCGCCCAGGCCTGGGGATCGCCGTAGAAGTTGCCGAGGCGCAGCGATAGAAACAATCCGAGACATAAAAGGCCCAGCCGGAACAGCACGGTTTTTCTGTTCGGTTCGAGAAACACCGGCCCCAGGCAATAGCCCGCCGCCATCACGCCGATCCAGGGAATCAGCGGATAGAGCGAATCGAAGGAACGGCCGGGCCAGAATTCGAATGTGCCCGGTTCGTGCAGAAGTATCCACAGCCAACGGGGAAGGGGGCTATTGCCGGCGTGAATCCCGTCGAAGGCGTTATGGCCGGCGATCAGCAGCACCGCGAACAGCGCAATCGCCCGGCGCGGCAGAAAGACCAGCGCGGCCAGCGCCAGCATCGACCAGCCCAGCGCCCAGATCACTTGGCCGAGCGCGTAACTGTAATCCCAGTTGAACGTCCAGCCGAAACGCACCAGCGTCAATTCCAATACGATCAGCCAGAGCCCGCGGCTGGCCAGATAAGCGGAAAGCTGCGTTTGCGTCAGGTTTTTGCGGTAGGTCGACAAGAACGCGCCGGCGCCGGCCAGCAGCATGAAGGTGGGCGCGCACAGATGCGTGATCCAGCGCGTCAAAAAATAGGCGGCATCGGTCCGGCTCAGATCGACCGGATTGAACATCGCGTTCGAGAAATAATCGCGGGTATGGTCCAGCGCCATCAGAACCATCACGAGTCCGCGCATCATGTCGATCGATTCCAGGCGCTGCAGTGTAGGCTTCATTTGGAGGACCTTTCAATCAACGGAGCAAAAAGGCAAGCCTTCCGTGGCATTGAAATGCGAATTAAGCACTGCATCGGCGTTGCTCCATCAACTATGCAGAGCAAATCCCCCCTGCCCCCCTTTTTCAAAGGGGGGATGTTGCCGGCAGAATCGCTCTCTTTTCAAAGGGGGATGTCGCCAGTCTGTAGTCTGTTAGGATGGGTAGAGCGAAGCGAAACCCATCGTGGATAGCTATTATAGTACTTCTCCGATTGATGGGTTTCGCTTCGCTCTACCCATCCTACCTTGTTTCAGGCCCGGACGGGATATTGATCCCGTCCGTAACGTTTAAAGCGGGGTGGACAGGGAGGATGATTTTATGTTTGCGGAGAATTTTCAAACAGTGGGGACGGGGTTTATAACCTGTCCCGCTCAGTTGAGCATTGACCACGTCGACAACCAAATAACGTTTGACAATGCCGCTTCCCCCCCCCCTTTGAAAAAGGGGGGGGATTTTAAATTAGGCTGCTCCCACAGCATAACAGCCTTTAGCTCTTAACCCGTATTGAATTTCGCCGATTATAACCCTGTTTCAAAAAAGCGTTCGCCCCGAGTTGGCGGGACGGTCAAACGAGACGTTTTGGCCGGGAGAGGGCTCGCGGCCGGATCATGCCGGTTTGACCGCGCTGACCAGCGCATTTGCGCCGTCCCGAAAATGCAGGCGCGTGTTTGCGAAACCGGTGTCGGCCATCATTTCCAGCGCCGGCTGAAGGCGCATGATGTGCTCCTCGGACTCGTCGCTGAACAGGTGGACGATCCATTGCTCCAGCAGATCGTGCCTCTTCAGTTCGGTAAACACCCGGAAATAATGCCTGACCTCTGCCTGGGTGCTTTTGAGATGTTCGGCGGCATCGTCGAGCGCGTAACGGTCGCCGTTCACGAACAGGCCACCGGGTTTCAGTACGCGCAGGATTTCTTTCAGCACGCTTTGCCGGTAGCCGTACAAAAAATTGTGCAGCGTGTACGCGCTGACGACGGCATCAACCGAGGCATCCGGCGTTGCCTGCAAATGCGACAGCGCATCGCGCTCGATCAGCCGCAGCCGTTTTGCGGCCAGTGCTGCGGCCAGGTTATGCCGCGCCTGCGCCAGCATCGCGGGCGCATTATCGACACTTTCGACAAGCGCAACCTTGCGGCTGGCCAGCAGGCAGGCGGTAGTGATGCCGGTGCCCGAACCGATTTCGAGCAGATTCAGCGAGGCCTCGGGATAAGGCGGCATCCAGCCGTCGACGTATTCGCCTACGCGGCGGCTTATTTCCGCCGCGGACGGGCAAATCACCGCCAGCATCCCGTATTCTTCGGCAAGCGGTCCCTCGAATAAAAGCTCCGCGGCGTGTTTCGGATTCATCGTATTCATACCGTATTCATTTAAGTTACAAAATGAGGGAAATTACTGGACAAGAAAGCCGTTGTCAAACGGGCGCAGGCTCATTTGGCCTGTTTTCGGCAAGTCTCTTCGGCATCTGCCCGCGGCGGAGAAAAAGCCGGAATCATTGAAGCATGCCGTGAAGGTGTGGTATACAAGGCGGCTGGCAACGTTCGGGGAGGACTATCAATGAAATGATGATGAATACGAATGCCGCGATCTCGACGAATAACGATAAATGCAAGGGAGATCGCCAAATGACTGTCGGAACGAAAGGCTGTCGAAAAACTCTCGTGTCGGTGCGCTTCGGGCGCCCTGAAAATCCTGAGGCCGAAATATAGCCGGAATCGTGAATCCGGGGAGCGGGGAAACGAGGACGGTTATTCGATAGTTTGTCTGTTCGGACGGATACTTACCCGTGTGCGGGCGTCCAAGAATAAAAAATAAATGCCCCAATCCGCTGCACATGAACGCTCTTTTGAATGAGGAAATAATTATGCAAGAATTCTTACCCGTCGTAAAAGCCACTTTGCTGGAGTGGGCGCAACTTGCGCTTGGCAACCCGTTGTTTGCCGCGGCCCTGGTACTCGCCACCGCGCTGCTGGCCTCCCTCGTCGGCATGATCAGGAGGGTGCCGCTCAAAAGAAGGGCGGCCGCCAGCGAGAAGGCGCGCGCCGAGCTGGCGGACCAGCTTTCGATGACGCAGCAACAGACCGCCGGTCTGCAGGAGCGCCTGGTGCTGCGCAATCAGCAGATTTCCGGCACGGTTCAGGCGCTGGCGGCCGGTTTCGATGTAGGCGAACAACCTGTGCCCGCGGTCAGCGAAGATCTGGTGTCCGAGGATTTGTGGCAGCAGCATGAGAGGATTGTTACCCAATTGGCGGACTCTTTGCGCGTTGAGCGGCAGGCCAAAGCCGAGCTGCAGCAATCTTATCAAACCGAGAAGGAGCGTCGCGCCGAAAAAGAGGCGATCATCGACAATCTGCAGAATACGCTGGCCGAGAAAACGCTTCAAATCACCGGCCTGGAACGGCAGGTCGCCGAAATTCTCGAAAAACATAGCGCCCAATCGGCGCGGCTCACGGAACTCGAACGGCAGCGCCTGGAGTGGGACGATACGGAAAAACAACGGCAGCAAATGGCGGAAAAGCTGGCGGCGATGGAGGCCGAACTGGGCCGGCTGCAAAAAGCGGTAGAAACCCGTCAGGGAGCCGAACCGGCTCCGGCGCCAATTCATCCTGAGCCGGTTGCGGAAGCCGAGCAGGTTCTGCCGGAAATTCATCCCGAACCGGTTCGGGCGGCTGCGTCGTCACTGGTTGAAGCGATCATTCCCCAGGCGCCTGCGGAGCTTGTGGCATTTACCCCGGCTTCCCTGCCTGCGGCAGCCGAAGCCGCCGTGATCCCGGCTCCGGCGGCGATCGAGCAGGCGGCAGGGGCGCCGGATCAGCCGCAAGCGATCGTGCTGCCGGATTGGGATTACCAACCGGAAATAGCCGTCCCGACAAAAGCGGAAGCGCAATCCGCGTCCAAGGGGCAGGCAGCCGGTTTTGCCGGCAAATTGAAGGGCCTGTTCGGCAAGTCTCAACCGGAATCCAAACCGGAATCCGGCGCGCCCGTCGAGAGAGCCGAGGCAACCCGTTATTCCGCGGCGGAAATTCCGCCCGAAACGCGGCCCGAGCCGCAGCCGCAACCTTCGGCCGGCTCCGTGCAGGACCCGTTGGGTAAAATGAAGGGCCTGTTGGGATTGTCCAGGCAAAAAGCCGCCGAGGCGAAAGCGGAGCCTGTCGAATCCCGTGCGGCTGAACCCGCTGCGCCCGCCTCCCCGGATGCCGTTGAGTCAGATTCCGCGAAAAGCCAAATGAAAAAAATTAAAAACCTGTTCGGAATGGCCAAAGGATAAGGGTAATGGAACCGGCCTTCACTTTTTCGAGCAAGTCGATCTGCAGGGCGGGCTTTATCCGCAGCAAACCGCATTGAACGATGTCGACGCCGCTCACCGCCTCCGACCATAGCCGGGACCGCGCCGGCCTGACCTATATCTACCCGGTTTTGTCCCGGCGCGCCGGCGGCATATCGATCGGCGTCAATTTCAATACGAACAATGCCTGCAACTGGCAGTGCATTTATTGCCAGGTGCCGGATTTGGCGATCGGCGCCGCGCCGGAACTCGATTTCGGGCTGCTCGAAGCCGAACTACGCGGTTTTCTGGAACAGGTCCGGTCCGGGGCGTTTTTCCGCCGCTTTCAGGTTCCGGAGGATCGGCGGACGATCAAGGATATCGCCCTTTCGGGAAACGGCGAGCCGACCAGCGTGCTGCGGTTTGCCGAGGCGATTGAACTGATCGGCGGTATTGCAACCGAAGCCGGGCTGTTCCCCGCCAGCCGGTATGTGTTGATCACCAACGGCAGCCTGGTGCATCGGCCCAAGGTCCGGGAAGGCCTGAAAGCGCTGAGCCGGTTCGGCGGCGAAGTCTGGTTCAAGCTCGATAGTGCGACGCCGGCGGGCAGACGACTGATCAACAAGGCCGGGCAAGGTGTCGAAGCGAGCCTGAACAACCTGGTTTTGGCGTCCGGCTGCTGCCGGACCAAAGTGCAGATCTGCCTGGTGGACATCGACCGGCAGGGATTTGCGGAGCAGGAAAGAACCGCGCTGCTGGAGGCGCTGCAGGCCGTCAAAGAACGCAGCGGAGTACGCGAGATTCTGCTCTATACGATAGCCAGGCCCTCCCTGCAGCCCGAAGCGGGGCGCCTTGGCCGAATGCCGGAGCCGGTCATGCGGGCGTTTGCGGAGGCGCTGCGGGCGTTGGGTTTCGAGGTTTCGATCAGTCTCTAGGTCTTTGCCTCGGACGCGAGTAATCGCTCCACATCTTTTGTCGCCAGCGGTTCGGCAAAGTGATAGCCTTGTCCGCACCGGCATCCCCAGGATAGAAGCCGCTCGGCCTGTTCGGCGGTTTCGATGCCTTCGGCGGCGACTTTCTTGCCCAATTCGCCTGCCAGTGACAGAATCGACCGCACGATCGCACTTTTGCGGTCGGAAGTGCCGCTAACCGAGCGGACCGCGCTGCGATCGATTTTGATCGTGTGAATCGACGGATGCTGGAGCAGATTCAGGGAGGCTTTACCCCCGGCGTCGAAATCGTCGAGATGCAACTGCACGCCGAGTTCGTCAAGTTCGGCCAGGATATGGGACGAAACGAGGGGGTCGGCGGCGGCGACTTCTTCCGGAATTTCCAGGCACAAATAGCGCGCGTCCAGGCCGGATGCCGCCAATGCCTGGGTCAGCTGGTTCCGTAAACTCGGGTGCAGAAATTGCGTTTGCGATAAATTGACCGCGACCGACAGGGCGGCATTCGCAGGCGACAATTGCTGCCAGGCCCGAAGCTGCCGGCAGGATTCGTGCAGCATCCAGGCGCTGATTTTGACCAGAATGCCGATTTTTTCCGCCAGCGCCCAAAAATCGGCGGGCGCCAAAAGGCCATGCTCGGAATACTGCCAATGCAGCAACGCCTCGAAGCCGGAGAGGGTTCCGCTGGCGAGTTCTACGATCGGTTGGTAATGAATACGGAATTCGTTGCGTTCGATAGCCAGGTTCAAGTCGGCTTCCAGTTGCAGCAGCCGTATGGCGTAATTATTCTGAACGGTATTGAACACCCTCAGTCGCCGGTCTCCTTGGGTTTTTGCCTGACGCAGCGCAAAAACAGCGTCGTGCAATATGTCTTCGGTCCGCTGGTAGCGCGGTTCGCTCAGGACGATCCCGATGCTGGCCGAGATGAAAGCTTCCTGCCCTTCGATAATGACCGCTTCGGCTATTTTGTCCAGAATGCGTTGGGCGATACGGACCACGTCCAGCAGATCATTGATATGGGTGAGTAGAACCATAAATTCATCGCCGCCGACCCGTGCGAGGGTGTCCGCGCCGCGCAGGTTTTCTCTCAGACGTTGGGCGACGGCGCTCAATACCATGTCGCCGAAGACATCCCCGTAGCTGTCGATGATGTGCCTGAAACGGTCCAGGTCGATGACGAGCAGCGCAAAAGCATAATCGGGATAGCGCTTGGCATGTTCGAAAGCCTGGCTCAGCCGGTCGGTCAGCAAGATTTCATTGGGCAGGCCGGTCAGTACGTCATGCACGGCAAAATGGCGTAATTTTTCCTCTACGTATTTGCGGGCGGTCAGTTCGCGAAAAACGATCACTATCCCGGCCACATTGCCGCTTTTATCGCGTATCGGCGCCGCGCTTTTGTCGACGGGAATCTCCATGCCTTCCCGGTTGATCAGCGCGGTGTCGGGCGACAGATCGATGATTAGGCCGTTTTCCAGCACGCGTTCCACCAGATTGGTGATCGGAATTCCCGTCGTCTGGTAAACCAGCCGCAGCACTTCGCCGAAAGGCCGGCCGAGCGCCTCGGGTTGCGGCCAGCCGGTCAGCACTTCCGCCATTCGGTTCATAAAGGTAATGGAGCCGTCGAGGCGGGTCGCAATGACGCCGTCGCCCAGGCTTTCGAGCGTCGTGCCCAGCCAGCGTTCCATCTGCCTGAGCTTGGTTTCGGCGCTGTGTCGGTACAGGGCGATATCGATGGCGATCTGCAGTTCGCGTTCTTCGAAAGGTTTCAGTACATAGCCGTAAGGCTCGGTGATTTTCGCGCGGTTCAGCGTGGCTTCGTCCGAGTGGGCGGTCAGAAACACGACCGGCAGGGCGTGCTGCTTGCGGATTTCGTCGGCCGCGGCGATGCCGTCCATCGCCCCGCTCAAGTGGATGTCCATCAGCACCAGATCGGGCTGCAGCGTGCCGATGCGTTCCAGGGCGGATTCGGCCGATGTGACGAACTCCGGCACATCGTAGCCCATTCGGATCAGTGTCCGTTGAATATCCAGAGCGATGATGACTTCATCCTCGACTACCAGCATGCGCGCTTTAAGCATGGTTACCTTTTTTCTTGGGGATGGAAATGGAAAATACGGTTTCCGGCCGGCGCCGAACCGTCAACTGTCCATTTAACTGCAATACGAAAGATTGCACCAGATGTAAGCCCATGGATAACGGTTTTGTAATTTCCACGTCGTCCGGAATGCCTCGGCCATTATCGCCGACCTCCAGTATCAGCCTGTCCGGCTTGTCGTTCGCCAGTTTGATCCACAGTGCCCCGGAAGGATTGGCGGGCGGTGGTGTAAAGGCGTACTTGAAGCTGTTCGAGACCAATTCGCTGATGATCAATCCAATCGGTACGGTCTGCTCGACATCGAGCTCGACATCGGCGATTTGTATTTTGAGCTGGATCGACGAGGCGGCTTGGCCGTATGAGCGGCGGAGCGAGTTGACCAGGCTGGTGATGTATTCGGCCATTTTGATCCGGGCCAGACTGCGGGATTGGTATAAATGCTCGTGTGCCAGCGCCATGGAATGGACCCGCTGCTGGCTGTCCAGGAACGCGCAGCGGGCGGCCGGATCGGTGAGGGAAGCGGCCTGGAGGCGAAGCAGGCTGGCGATCACTTGTAGATTATTTTTGACCCGGTGGTGAATTTCTTTCAGCAGTACTTCTTTTTCCCGCAGGGAGGCGACTGCCCGGGATTCGGCAAGCTGACGTTCGGCCAGTTCGTTTTTGATGCGGGCATTGATGGTTTCGAGTTCCCGGGTGCGGAGTTTTACCTGCCGTTCGAGCATCTGGTTCAGCTCCTGCATTTTTTCTTCCGCGCGCTTTCTTTCGGTAATGTCCTGCATTGCGCCGATCATTCGGCAGGGTTTGCCCCGGTTGTCTCGGAGCACGAATCCACGGTCGAGCACGCAGGCATAATGGCCGTCGCTTCGCAGGAAACGATATTCGTACTCCCAGTGGTCGACGGCGGGATTGTCAAGCACCACGCGCACACTCGCCGCAACGCGCTGCTGATCGTCGGGGTGTACTCGTTCGAGTCCCCAGCGGGCCGTCTGCGGTGCATCGACCGCATCCCGCCAGCCGAAGACGTCCATGCTCGCCTCGCTCCAGCGTTGCAAGTCGTGCATGATGTCCCAGTCCCAAATGACATCGCGGGTAGCCTTCCAGGCCAGCCGCAAGCGTTCTTCGCTTTCGCGCAAGGCCTCCTCGGCCTGCTTCCAGTCGTGAATGTCGGTGTTGCTGCCGACCCATTTGATGACCTGGCCGTTATCGCTCAAAAGCGGCGTCGCCCGGACATTGGTCCATCGCCAGCCGTCGTTTCGGGATTTTATCCGGAATTCTGCGTTGATGTCGTGCCGGGTAGCGACCGCTTCGTGCCATTGCCGTGCGGCGTAATCCCTATCTTCCGGATGGACGGCATCGAGCCAGCCGTAACCGATCCATTCCTCGAAGGTCTGGCCCGTATAGGCGCGCCAGGACGGGCTGTCCACTGCCACAACGCCATCCGCTCCGGCTTCCCAGACGGCCTGGGCATAAGATTCGACCAGCTTGCGAAAGCGCTCTTCGCTTTCGCGGAGGGCTTCCTGAGCCAGTTTGAAAGGCGTTGTCTCGCGCAGAGACAAGACCAGGCCGGTTACCGATTCATCCAGGTCCGTAGCCGGCACCAGGCTCCAATCCCAATAAGTGGTCCCGCGCTCCGGCTGATCGGGAAATACGAACGGTTTGTCCTTGTAAAACACCGCTTTGCCGGTATCCCGCACCTGGCGGAAGATCGTCTCGTTTTCCGGATCCGGGTACAGGTCGAAATGGTTTTTTCCGAGCAGTTCTTCGGGCTTCATTCCGCAAGTATCGGCATAGGATGCATTGACCCAAATGAAGTGGAACCGGGGATCGAGATAGACCAGCATCACGTCGGTGGCCTGCATGATGCTGAGCAGCAGGATTTGTTGCTGTTCCAGGGCTTCTTCGGTCAGTTTGCGCCGATGAATGTTGCGGCCGACGGTCGCCCAGCCGGAAATCCGGCCTTTTTCGTCGCGGAGGTTGAAGACGTTGCAAAGCATCCAGATCGCCTTGCCGGTTTGAAAGTGCCGGAAGCGTATTTCCACTTCGGCGTTTCCCTCCCGCATGACGCGGGGAAAGAACTCGTCGCTGACGTGAGCCCGGTCTTCGGGGAAATAATAGTCCTGTACCCGCACGCTGCACGCTGCGGTCAAATCTTCAAGGCCCATCATCCGCATTCCGGCAGGATTTACATAGAAAGGCTTGAAGTTCCGGTCGCACATGCCGATGAATTCGGTGCTGCCTTCGGCAAGTGCGACAAAACGATCGCGCTCCGCTTCGGCAAGTTTGCGTCTTGTCACGTCGACCAGTGTGACCAATAGCATATTGCCTTCGCGGGTGACGAGCGAACTGCCGTCGACCTGGGCCGTAAATTGGGTTCCGTCCCGTCTTAATCCGATCATTTCGCTGCCTATGCCTTTTATCTTGAACAGGAGCTTTACGGTGAACGGCTCCCGGTAGGCATAGGGATGATCCTGCGCCGGATCTTTCAACAACGTTTCGAGCGCGCGGCCCTGCAGTTGTCCCGGCTGGTAGCCGAACAGGGCTTCGGACTGCCGATTCGCGAGCCTGACCTTTCCTTCGAGATCGGCCATCAGCAGCCCGTTCGGAGACGCCTGGAAGAGCAGACGGAAACGTTCTTCGCCTTCCTGCAAAGCGGCGAAGCCGGTCTCGCGTTCGGAGTCGGCCTTGTTCAGCAACTTTGCCGCCAGGTAGATCATCCCGCTGAACGCCACGATATGAAAAGTAATGAAAAGCGCCCAGCCGAAATCGGCGCTGTATAATCCCGAATGCTGGCCTTTCAGTTGGATCAGGCCGATCGCAAACGGCAGCAAAACAGCAGCCGGCAGGAGATTTCGCGCCATGACGCTGCCGGCGAACGGACTGATCAGCCAGGTCAGGTAGCGCTTGGGGCGCGCGCTGAGAATTCCGATGCCCAGTCCGAACAGGGATACGGCCGCATGAAGCGGAATCGACACATACGGCCGGGTTTGATAGAGAGCGGACACCTCGTAGCAGGCATGCCCTACCAGCGCAAGAAGCGCAAACAACAGAATTTGCAACGCTAAAAATGGTGCGATCCAGCCGGCTTCCGCATCCAGCGCGACCAAGGCCATGCCGGCTAAAAAAAGACAATAGGCGGCGCTTGGAGAGGGGCTGCCGGAATGCGGCGCACTTTTCTCCGCGACCGTGTCCGGAAACAGCCATTGGTCCGGGCTGACGTCTCCGAGATATTCCAGCAGGACCAGTCCGCCGAGCACTGCAACTATAGCGGAAAAGATTTGTCCGAGCATTTGCCGGTTCGGGTTCCGGCCGGTTCGGTGCAGCAGCCGGAGCGCCGTACCGGAAAGCAGCAGTCCGGCCGCGACCACCGGCTGTATGGCCGCAGGGTTCGGCCAAATGCCTTTTAGCTCGGCGATGCCGAAAATCCAGCCCGTGATCGCCAGCAGGCTGACCAGTATGACGAACAGGGCCATCCCGTCAGTCAGTCGAGCGGCCGCCGGGGCGAAAGGAAAGACAAAGCGGCTAGAGCAATTCTGCATGATCTTCTCGGGCGACCGGGCGACTCACAAGATTAACCGAAAGTGGCCGCAGCCAACCCTGTTAGCCTTGTACGGTCGGGGGATAGCGGTTATCCGGATTGCAAGCCGGCAGTGCACAGGAGGAGGCGGGCTTCGAATGAGGCAGGTTTCCTGTTGCAGTAATGAAATAGATGCGCGCATTTATCAAGGAGATCGGTTTTTATCAGGGCTTAATTCGGCGGCGGTCAATAAAATGCTTGGACTGAGTAATCCGGGTTTCTATCCCGTCGACCTTATTACTTTCGTCAGTCGAGGATAGCTTTTTATTTCCGGCCCTGTACGCTCAAGCGCTTTAACCGAAGCCGCGGCCGCACTTTCGGCGATTCGCCGTGGAGAATATAACTGGCTAACCTTGCCAATATCGGTTAAAATTGCTAGTTGATTTTATGTGCGAATGTGGCGGAACTGGTAGACGCGCTGGATTTAGGTTCCAGTGGTAACCCCGTGAGAGTTCGAGTCTCTCCATTCGCACCATATTTATATTCCTATAAAGAAGCAGCCGATTCAGGTTGACTTTTCTGTTCCTAAGCCCGCAAGGCGCTCTTAAAAATTACGTATTCCAAACAATTTGAGGTAAAGAAATGCAGGTCTCTGTCGAAAAGACATCAGAATTAAGCAGAAAAATGGTTGTAAGCGTGCCTGAAGAGGTCGTTCAGCAGAAAGTCGCAGAGCGCTTAAAGTCATTATCGAAAAATGTGAAGATTGATGGTTTTCGGCCCGGCAAGGCGCCACAGCAAGTGATCAACAAACTGTACGGCGAGCGCGTGCGCGGCGAGGTGACCGGCGACCTGATCCAGAGCACTTATTTTGAAGCCCTGGCCAAAGAGCAGCTGAGACCGGCCGGCTATCCCAACATTCATTCCGCCGACCAGAGCGAAGGCTTCAAATACACCGCCGAATTCGAAGTGTATCCCGAGATTTCGCTGGACGGTGTCAATGGCATGGAAATCAAGCGTCCCGTTGCCGAAGTGACCGAAAGCGATATCGACGCGATGATCGAAAAATTGCGGCTGCGGAATAAGACTTGGCAAACCGCCGAGCGTGCCTCACAGGCGCAGGATCGCATCACGATCACGTTTTCCGGCAGCGTCGACGGCGAAAACTTTACCGACGGCAAGGTTGAAAATTATCCGGTCGAAATCGGTGCCGGGCAAATGATTCCAGGCTTCGAAGACAACCTGATCGGCCTGGCGGCGGCCGAGCAAAAAATCTTTACCACGGCTTTTCCGGAAAACTACGGCAAGGAGTCTCTGGCCGGCAAAGCGGCCGAATTCGAAGTCGAAGTGATTAAAGTCGAAGAATCCGTACTGCCTGAGGTTGATGCTGAATTCATTAAAAAGCACGGGATCGAGGACGGCGACATGGCCGCTTTCCGCGAGGATATCCGCAATACGATGGAGCGCCAGTTGACGCAAGCCTTGGCGGCCCGCCTGAAAAACGCGGTGATGGACGCGCTGTACGGCGCGGTTCAGGTCACGGTTCCGAATGCGCTGATCGACGGCGAAATCGAAAATCTGATGGCGCCTTACAAGGAAAACGCGAAGAAAAGAAAGGTCAAGTTGGAAGAGTTGGATTTGCCGAGAGATTTGTTCGAAGAGCAGGCCCGCCGCCGCGTCGCCTTGGGCCTGATTCTGTCCGATGTGATCGACAAGGGCGAAATCAAGCTGGATGACACCCGCGTCCGCAACACCGTCGAAGAGATGGCGCAAAACTATGAGCAACCGCAGGATGTCATCAACTGGTATTATGCGGACGAAAAGCGGCTCGACGAAATCAAGAACATGGTGCTGGAAGACCAGGCCGTGGACTGGCTCGTCGCCAAAGCCAAGGTTCAGGACGAAAATCTGAGCTTTTACGATTTGATGGACAACCAAACACGGTAATACAGCCATGGGCAAACCACAGATAATCAATCCGTCAATGACGATCGAAGCGGCGGGCGGCCTGGTGCCGATCGTCGTCGAGCAAACCGCGCGCGGCGAGCGTTCCTTCGACATTTACTCGCGCCTCTTGAAAGAGCGGGTGATTTTCCTGGTCGGCCAGGTCGAAGACTATATGGCCAACCTGGTCGTTGCCCAGCTTTTGTTTCTGGAATCGGAAAACCCGGATAAAGATATTCATTTATACATCAACTCGCCGGGCGGTTCGGTGACCGCCGGCATGTCGATTTACGACACGATGCAGTTTATCAAACCCGACGTCAGCACGATGTGCATTGGCCAGGCCGCCAGCATGGGGGCGCTGCTCTTGACCGGCGGCGCGAAAGGCAAGCGTTATTGCCTGCCGCACTCCCGGATGATGATTCACCAGCCGTTGGGCGGTTTCCAGGGCCAGGCGTCGGATATCGCGATTCATGCGAAGGAAATTCTGGGCGTGCGCGATAAACTGAATAAAATCATGGCGCATCACACCGGCCAGCCGATCGAAAAGATTCAGGTCGATACCGACCGGGACAATTTCATGAATGCCGATGATGCGGTCAGTTACGGCCTGGTTGATAAGGTTCTGGCAAGCCGGTTATAAATCCGGACGAATTTGCTTTGTTTTCCGAAAGTTTCGGGATATTCTTTGCCTGAGGCTAAGTGTAATTCCTCGACTTTAGGATAATTTCGGGTATTGATATGAGTAACGACAAAAGGGGCAAAGACGAAGACAAATTGCTGTACTGTTCTTTTTGCGGGAAGAGTCAGCATGAAGTCCGCAAGCTGATCGCGGGTCCCTCCGTGTATGTCTGCGACGAATGCGTCGAACTTTGCAACGACATCATCAAGGACGAATTGCAGGAAGAGGTTTCCTCTTTTAAAAACGGCCACTTGCCGAAACCGAAAGAAATCAAGAAAGAGCTCGATGCCTATGTGATCGGCCAGGAGCGTGCGAAGAAAATCCTCGCGGTTGCGGTTTACAACCACTACAAGCGGCTTCGCAATAAAACCCGGAAAGACGGTATCGAGATCGGCAAAAGCAACATCCTGCTGATCGGTCCGACCGGCTCCGGTAAGACTCTGCTCGCCGAAACGCTGGCGCGCCTGTTGGATGTGCCGTTTACGATTGCGGATGCGACAACCTTGACCGAAGCCGGTTATGTCGGCGAAGACGTGGAAAACATCATCCTGAAGATTCTGCAGAAATGCGACTACGATGTCGAAAAGGCCGAAACCGGGATCGTCTATATCGACGAGATCGACAAAATTTCGCGCAAATCCGATAATCCGTCGATTACCCGGGATGTCTCCGGCGAAGGTGTGCAGCAGGCGCTGTTGAAACTGATCGAAGGGACGATCGCTTCGGTGCCTCCGCAAGGCGGCCGCAAGCATCCGCAGCAGGAGTTTTTGCAGGTGAATACCGCGAACATCCTGTTCATTGTCGGCGGCGCGTTCGCGGGGCTCGACCGGGTGATCAAGGCGCGTTCCGAAAAAGGCGGCATCGGATTTTCGGCCGACGTCAAATCGAAGGAAGAAACGAAGAACGTCGGTCAGGTGTTTTCCGAAGTCGAGGCCGAGGATTTGATCAAGTACGGCCTGATTCCGGAATTCGTCGGCCGTCTGCCGGTCGTTGCGACGCTGGAAGAGCTCGATGAAGATGCGCTGGTGCAGATTCTGACCGAGCCGAAGAACGCGCTGGTCAAGCAGTACCAACACTTGTTCGAAATGGAAGGGGCCGAGCTCGAGTTTCGTGTCGAATCGTTGCGCGCGATTGCGCAGAAATCGATGGAGCGCAAAACCGGCGCGCGCGGACTCCGGACGATCGTCGAAAACGTGCTGCTGAATACGATGTACGATCTGCCTTCGGAAGAGGATATCTGCAAGGTCGTGATCGACGAGAACGTGATTCGCGGCGAATCCGAACCGATCCTGGTTTACAAGACGGATCTGAAAAAGGCTTCGTCGGAAGTCTAAATAAAATAAGGAGCTGAAAAAGCTCCTTTTTTATGGACTATAGAAAAGGACTACGCATTTGAACGTCTTGTGTTGCTTGAATCGTTCAGCGCCACCCTGCCGTTACGAAAGCGAAAGACAGATTAGGCAGCAATGAGAGTCGGGACAGATTAAGGCAATGAAGAATTGGCTATTTCTATCCGTTGCAATTGTTTCGGAGGTGTTGGCGACATCCGCCCTGAAAGCCAGCGACGGCTTCAACAGATTTTGGCCTTCGGCGGTTGTTGTGCTTGGCTACGGGATTGCGTTCTACTTCCTTTCGCTCACCCTGCGCTCCATTCCAGTCGGCATTGCCTATGCAGTCTGGTCCGGGGTTGGCATGGTTTTAATTTCCCTTATCGCATGGCTGGGCTTCGGGCAGAGGCTGGATATACCGGCCATGATCGGTATCGGCCTGATCATCGCCGGCGTTATCGTGCTTAATGTGTTCTCAAAGTCGGCGGTGCATTAACCGCCTGATCCTCCAGACCAACCGCTGGACCGTGCTTTCGTCCGGTTACTTGATTCAGTGTTGGTTTCCCTGATCGATCCTACGTCGAGATAATTAACAGCTTACTGATTCTTCGCGCGCATGTGCGGGAACAGCAAGACGTCGCGGATCGACGGCGCATCCGCGAACAGCATCACCAGCCGGTCGATGCCGATCCCTTCCCCCGCAGTCGGCGGCATGCCGTGTTCGAGTGCGACGATGTAATCCGCATCGAAATGCATCGCCTCGTCGTCGCCGGCTTCCTTTTCCTCGACCTGTTTCTGGAAACGTGCGGCCTGGTCTTCCGCATCGTTCAATTCGGTAAAGCCGTTCGCGATTTCGCGCCCGCCGACGAAAAACTCGAAACGGTCGGTGATGAACGGGTCTTGGTCGTTCCGGCGCGCCAAGGGCGAGACTTCGACTGGATAGGCGGTGATGAAGGTCGGATTCATCAGGCGGTTTTCGACCGTTTTTTCGAAAATCTCGATCTGCAGTTTGCCAAGACCGTAGCCGTCCTTGACCGGCAAATTCAGCTTCTTGCAGACAGCGACCGCGCCTTCGCGGTTGTCGATGTCGGATGCCTTCAGGTCGGGATTGAAACGCAGGATCGACTCGAACACGGTCATCCGTTCGAACGGCTTGCCGAAATCGTATTCCTCGCCCTGGTAAGTGATCAGCGTCTGGCCGACGACTTCTTCGGCCAGGCCACGCAACATTGCTTCGGTCAGATCCATCAGGTCGCCGTACTCGGCATAGGCCTGATAGAATTCGAGCATCGTAAATTCCGGATTGTGGCGGGTCGACAGGCCTTCGTTCCGGAAATTGCGGTTGATTTCGAAGACCCGCTCGAAGCCTCCGACCACCAGCCGTTTCAGGTACAGCTCCGGCGCGATCCGGAGGAACAGCTGCATGTCCAGCGCATTATGATGGGTCACGAACGGCCGTGCGGTCGCGCCGCCGGGAATCGCCTGCATCATCGGCGTTTCCACTTCCAGGAAGTCGCGCTTGATCAGAAACTCGCGGATATAGGCAACGATCCGTGAGCGCAGCAAAAACGTCTTGCGCGACGATTCGCTCATGATCAGATCCAGATAGCGCTGGCGATACTTGATTTCCTGATCGGCGATGCCGTGGAATTTTTCCGGCAAGGGGCGCAGCGATTTGGTCAGGAGGCGTATATCGTCGACCTTGACGCTGAGTTCGCCTGCGTTGGTCTTGAACAAGACGCCTTCCGCGCCGACGATGTCGCCGATGTCCCATTTCTTGAACTGTTCGTTGTAGAAATCGCCGGGCAGGCTGTCGCGAGTCACATACAGCTGAATCTTGCCGGACATGTCCTGAATATGGCAGAAGCTCGCCTTGCCCATCACGCGCCGGGTCATGATTCGGCCCGCGACCTTCACGCGCAGTGGATTCTCTTCGAGTTCTTCCTTCGATTTCTCGCCGTATTCGGCAAAAAGCTCGCCGGCGACCACGTTGCGGCGGAAATCGGTCGGGAACGCGATGCCGTTTTCGCGCAGTGTGCTGAGCTTCGCGCGGCGCAGCCGGATCAGTTCCTGTTCATCTTGTTCAATTTCAGACATTTTTACTTTTTCTCAAGCATGGAATTTCTAATTACAAACCGCTCTTCAGGCTTGCCTCGATAAACATGTCGAGATTGCCGTCCAGCACCGCCTGCGGGTTTCCGGTTTCGACGCCGGTGCGAAGATCCTTGATCCGCGACTGGTCGAGCACATAGGAGCGAATCTGGCTGCCCCAACCGATGTCCGATTTGCTGTCTTCGAGTGCCTGCTGGGTTTCGCTGCGCTTCATCATTTCGAGCTCGTACAGCTTGGCTTTTAGTTGCTTCATCGCCGTGTCTTTGTTTTTATGCTGCGAGCGGTCGCTCTGGCACTGCACGACGATGCCGCTGGGATTATGCGTGATCCGCACCGCCGATTCGGTCCGGTTGATGTGCTGGCCGCCGGCGCCCGAAGCACGGTAAACGTCGATGCGCAGGTCGGCCGGATTGATTTCGATCGCGATGTTGTCGTCGACTTCCGGCGACACGAAGACCGAAGCGAACGAGGTATGGCGGCGGTTGCCCGAGTCGAATGGCGATTTGCGGACCAGCCGGTGCACGCCGGTTTCGGTGCGCAGCCAGCCGAACGCATAGTCGCCCTCGAACTTGATCGTCGCGCTTTTGATGCCGGCCACATCGCCCGGCGACTCTTCGATCAGTTCAGTCTTGAAGCCCTTGCTTTCGCCCCAGCGCAGATACATGCGCTCGATCATCGAGGCCCAATCCTGCGCCTCGGTGCCGCCGGAGCCGGCCTGGATATCCAGGAACGCATTGTTCGGGTCCATTTCGCCGGCGAACATCCGCCGGAATTCGAGCGTCGCCACCTGGCTTTCCAGATGCTCCAGATCGCTTGCGACCGTGTCGACTGTATCTGCGTCGCCTTCTTCTACCGCCATCGCCAAGAGCTCTTCGGCATCATTCAGGCCGGAAGTCAGTTCGTTGATCGTGTTCACGACCATTTCTAGCTGGCCGCGCTCCTTGCCTAAAGCTTGCGCCTGCTCCGGGTTGTCCCAGATCTTCGGGTTTTCGAGCTCTCTTAAAACTTCGACCAGACGTTCGCTTTTGGTGTCGAAGTCAAAGATACCCCCTAAGCGACTCGGTGCGCTCTCTGAGGTCGGCGATTTTGTATTTGATCGGATTGATTTCTTGCATGGGTAGAAACGGAAAAACGGCCGTCCGCAACAGAATCGGTAGACCAGACCGGCGCGGCTGAATTGAAAAGCCGCCAATTATAACGCATATCAAATTCAGTTACATGAACAACTTATCCAAGTTTCGCCGGCCATAAGTGAGACAGTAACCCGGAATTGAGAGTAAAATAGGCGGGATATCATGGGTGCCGGGCTGCAATCGGGTCCGCTCCTCTCATTAGTTTAGTTTGGAAGGACAGCTTGATGACTGAAATAACTGAAGTACCGAGTCCTTTTTGCGGTATCGGCACCGACGACCTGAGCGTTCGGGTCGACGGCCTGGCGCTGAAGGTGACGGCCAACGGTTGTGCGGTGAACACGCCCGCGTTCGAGCAGGCGATTACCGATACCCAACCACGGGTTGACGGCAAGGAGGTCAGTCTGGAAGCGGCCGCGAAAAAGGCGGCAGCGTTGCTCAAAGATACGAAGCTGCCGGTGATAGGCGGCTGCGCGACCGACGTGAACGGAATGCGTGCGCTGCTCGCACTGGCCGACCGCGCCGGCGCGGTGGTCGACAATATGAATTTCTCGGCCGCCCGTAATAATCTCTTGGTCTTACAAGATTCGGGCTGGATGAATACCACGCTGGCCGAAGTCAAAAACCGCTGCGATCTGTTGCTGGTCGTCGGCACCGACCTCGAAGCGTTCGCGCCGCGTTTTTTCGAGCGCTACATCTGGAATAAGGACGCGATGTTCGTCGACGACACCGCAAATCGTCAGGTGATCTATCTCGGCAAGGCGCCGTCGGGCAACGCCTCGACTTCGCCGAACGGCCAAACCGCGAAAGTCCTGACTTGTAACGATGCGGAACTGCCCGGAGTAATCGCAGTCCTACGGGCACTGGTCAAAGGCCGCCCGCTGCAGGCCGAATCGGTCGGCGGGATCGCGGTTGCGGACCTGCAGGCTCTGGCCAACCAGTTGAAGGCGGCGCGCTACAGCGTCGTGACCTGGGCCGCCGGCGCATTGGGATTCCGCCAGGCCGAACTGACCGTGCAGGTTCTGTCCGAAATGATCAAAGACCTAAATGTCTCTACCCGCTGCTCCGGCCTGCCGCTCGGCGGCAAGGAAGGCGACCAGACCGCCAACCAGGTCTGCGGCTGGACGACCGGCTATCCGGCACGGACTCGGTTCTCGCGCGGCTATCCCGAATACGACCCGTACCTGAACGAGGCGAACGCACTGGTCGATAGCGGCGAAGCGGACGCGCTGGTCTGGGTACAGGCGTTCAACGTGAAATCAGTGCCACCGACCGACCATATGCCGACGATCGTGATCGGCCGTTCCGGGATGACTTTCGCGAAAGAACCGGACGTGTTCATTCCGGTCGGCACCCCCGGCATCGATCACGCCGGCCATGCCTACCGGATGGACAACGTGGTCGCGATCCGGCTCAAGAAATTGCGCGATTCCGGCCTGCCGAGCACGGCCGACGCGCTGAATGCGATTGAAAACGCTCTACGCGAGATGACTGTATGATGATAAAACTCACGGGCGGGACCGTCTACGATCCTGCCGCCGGCATCGACGGCAAAAAACAGGACATTTACATTCAGGATGGGCGCATCGTCAAGAAGCCCGCGAAGGACGTGCCGATCGACAAGGAATACGACCTGAAAGGTAAAGTGGTGATGTCCGGCGCGATCGACATGCATACGCATATCGGCGGCGGCAAGGGCAACATCGCCCGGACCCTGCTGCCGGAAGACCACCGCCACGATCCGGTCGCACGTACCGAGTGCACCCGCTCCGGCTGCGGCCATGCGATGCCGAGCACGTTCGTGACCGGTTACCGCTATGCCGAGATGGGCTACACGGCCGGCTTCGAACCGGCGGTGCTGCCGGTCAACGCGCGCCAGGCGCACATGGAAATGGGCGACATTCCTATCCTGGACAAGGGCGGCTACGTGATGCTCGGCAGTGATGATTATCTGCTCAGGATGCTGACCGCGAAAAAAGACCAGAAAGCGGTCAACGACTACGTCGCCTGGACGATCAATGCGGCCAAAGCGATCGGCGTCAAAGTGGTCAACCCCGGCGGCATCAACGCGTTCAAGTTCAACCAGCGCAAGCTCGATCTGGACGAGCAGAACAGCCATTACGGCGTCACGCCGCGGCAGATTTTACAGTCGCTCGCGACCGCGGTGAAGGAACTCGGCGTTTCGCATCCTTTGCACGTGCACGGCTGCAACCTCGGCGTGCCCGGCAACATGGAAACGACGCTGAACACGATCGAAGGGATCGGCGGCCTGCCGATGCACCTGACGCACATTCAGTTCCACAGCTACGGCACCGAGGGCGATTTCAAATTTTCATCTGGCGCGGCGCAGATCGCCGAAGCGGTCAACAAACACAAGAACATCACGATCGATGTCGGCCAGATCCTGTTCGGCCAAACTGTCACCGCCTCCGGCGACAACATGCGCCAGCACGCGAACCACAAGCATGCGAACCCGAACAAATGGGTCACGATGGACATCGAGTGCGACGCCGGCTGCGGGGTCGTGCCGTTCAAATACCGCGACCAGAACTTCGTGAACGCGCTGCAATGGGCGATCGGGCTGGAAACCTTCCTGCTGGTCGACGACCCGTGGCGGATCTTTCTGACCACCGACCATCCGAACGGCGCCCCATTCACCAGCTATCCGCACTTGATCCGCTTGCTGATGGACAAGAGTTTTCGAAACGACATGCTCGCGACGCTCCATCCCGAAGCGCAAAAGATGACGACCTTGGCTTCGATCGACCGCGAATACACCTTAAACGAAATCGCGATCATGACCCGCGCCGGCGCGGCGAAGCTGATCGGCCTGCATGACCGCGGCGGACTCAGCCCAGGCAACTGGGCCGACATCACGGTCTACACCGACAACGCCGACCGCGAAAAGATGTTCGAAAAGCCCGACTACGTGTTCAAGGACGGCGATCTGGTCGTCCGGGACGGTAAGGTGATCGCGACCAAGTGGGGCACCACCCATGTCGTCCAGCCCGATTTCGACCCGTCGGTCGAGAAAGGCCTGAAGGACTACTTCGACCGTTATCTGACCATGAAACTCGGCAATTTTAAAATCAGCGACGACGAAATCACCGAAGACGGACGCGGTAGTATTACCGTGCATCCGTTGAAAGGTCGCGCTTAGGTTTTAGGTGGCTCGAGAATGTTGTCCACCTGAAATCAGCCGGTTTTTAGGCATTGTCATCTTTATATGTATTTTGACGAGCATAACCCGCCGCATTTTCATGTCAAATATATAGCGATATGATTGTTAGCGTAAAATCAGCAAAATATCTGGATGCGTACCGGTTGAACCTGGTTTTTGACACCGGCGAATCCGGTGACGTCGATTTACGGGATCTCGTTTTTAAATATGAAGCTGCATCGCCTTTACGAAGCATTGATAATTTTAAATCCTTCAAATTGGACGAATGGGCAACCGTAGTTTGGGATTGCGGTTTTGACGTATCCCCTGAAACGCTTTACGAAAGAGCGACTGGAAAGCGCGTCGACTGGGTTCAATAACTGACAAAGTTCAAGGACCCACACCAAGAATTTCACCGGAGTCATGATATGCCTACTACGATTTTAGCGGAGACAGCCGCGAGCATTGCGGAACTTAAAAAAGATCCGGTCGGCACCGTTGCTGCCGGTGACGGTTTTCCGGTCGCCATTCTTGATCATAACGAGCCGGCTTTTTACTGTATTCCAGCCAAAGCCTATGAGGCACTGATGGATAAGCTGGAAGATGTCGAACTAGCGGCCATCGTTGAGGCAAGAACAAATCAGCCCGAAATAGAAATGGATTGGGATGACCTATAAACTGCGCTTTAAAGAACAAGCGCTGGAAGAATGGAATAATCTCGATCAAACGATTCGCGAGCAATTCGCTAAAAAATTGAGAGGATTGAAGGAAAATCCGCGAATCGATAGCGCGAGGCTAAGCAGCCTGAAAAATTGCTACAAAATCAAATTGCGCAAAGCGGGTTATCGGCTGGTTTACGAAGTACGCGAACAGGAAGTCGTTATCTTGATCGTGGCGATCGGCAAGCGGGAACGGAATCAAGTCTACAAAACAGCGGCAAAACGGCTTTAGAAAAATAAATGTATCCATGATTGAGCACAACTTTATGATTATCAACGGCGTAACGATAGACGCAACCTTCGCGGAAGCGTTTCCGATGAACCCGTAAGGTGGATTCACCGGTAGGTAATCCGCCATAAGCTTTAGGATAAAAACCATGCCGACGATTTCCATGTTTTACGGCATCCTAATCAAAATGTTCTTCGATGATCACGCACCGCCGCATTTTCATGCTGAATATGGCGAATACGAATTGATCGTTGCTATTAGCCCGATCAAAATTATCAAAGGGGATGCGCCAAAGCGTGTTAGATCGATGGTTTTAGAATGGACAGCGCTACATCAGGAGGAATTATTGCTGGATTGGGAACTTTGTAAAAATATGCAACCTCCTGTTGCTATCGAACCCTTGGAGTGATGCCATGTTTTATATCAAAACGATAGAACCGAATGCAGCCAATTACAGCATCAAAATAACGTTTAGCGATAATGTCACGATTATTGCCGATTTTAAAGAGCTATTGGAAAAGGGCGTGATGATCGCATTAAAAAATCCTGCCACTTTTAATCAAGTGCAAATAGGGCATAAAGGCCGTTCAATTCTATGGCCCGAGCAGGATATTGATTTCTGCGCCGACAGCTTGCGATTAAAATTTTATTCGTCGCAAGCCGCGTAAATGTGAAATTTAACATTCCTCCGCTTTGCGATCGCCGTCAGTTTACAATATGAAAATCCTGATAAGTGCTAGTTTGTAAACCGTTTTTCTAACCTTTAAAAATTATGGAACTCTCGATCAGCGATGAAAAAAACAAAGAGTTGCTATGACGGTGGCTGAAAAACAGAATAAAAAACGATAATGAGAAAAACAATATGATTATCAACGGTGTAACGATAGACGCAACTTTTGCCGAAGCGTTTCCGATGAAGGCGACGCGCGCGATCATTACCGCGCAGAACGAAAAATGGGCGATGATTTCCGCGCAGGCGATGACCGGCTTCGCGACCTCGGTGATCGCCTGCGGCTGCGAGGCGGGTATCGAGCGGGTGCTTGACCCCTCCGAAACGCCGGACGGGCGACCCGGCGTCTCGATCATGATCTTCGCGATGGGCGGTAAGGGCTTGGCGAAACAGCTCGAAACCCGCGCCGGCCAGTGCGTGCTGACCTCGCCGACTTCGGCGCTGTTTGCCGGTATAGACGCCGGTAAGCCGATTCCGCTGGGCAAGAATTTGCGCTATTTCGGCGACGGTTTTCAGGTTTCGAAAGTGATCGGCGGAAAGCGTTATTGGCGGATTCCGGTGATGGATGGTGAATTCCTTACCGAAGCAACGACTGGCCAGGTCGATGCGGTCGGTGGTGGCAACTTTCTGGTGCTGGCCGAATCGCAGCCGCAGGCGCTGGCCGCCTGCGAAGCCGCGATTGATGCGATGCGCCAAGTGCCGAATGTGATTATGCCGTTTCCCGGCGGTGTCGTCCGCTCCGGCTCAAAAGTCGGTTCCAAATACAAGGCGCTCGGTGCTTCGACCAACGACGCGTTCTGCCCGACCCTGAAAGGGATGACCCAGACCGAACTGTCATCGGAAGTCGAGTCGGTGATGGAAATCGTGATCGACGGCTTGACCAAGGAAGACATCGACAAGGCCATGCGCGTCGGCATCCAGGCCGTCTGCGACCTCGGCGCCGCGCACGGCATCAAGCGGGTCAGTGCCGGCAACTACGGCGGCAAACTCGGACCGTTCCACTTCCACCTGCAGGAGATCATGGCATGAGCGCGCTCACCTTTACGCTGAAACACCGGCCCGACCAGCGCGTCGACCTATCGCCGTTGGTCTGCCAGAACCTCGAAGGCAAGGAAATCGCCGAGATTGCTGCGCTCGAACTGCAATCCGGCAAGGCGAAACTGCGCGTCGATACCTTGTTCAATATTGCCATGGGCGATGCGCAGAACATCGTGATTAGAAACAGCTTCGGCAAACTCGACTTCATCGGCAAGGAGCTGAATAGCGGCAGTATCGTTGTCGAAGGCGATGCCGGCGCTTATCTTGGCATGGGCATGAAATCCGGCAGCATCCGGGTTACCGGCAATGCCGGCCTGTATGCGGCCTGCGAAATGAAAAAAGGCACGCTCGAAATCGACGGCGACGCCGGCGACTTCCTTGGCGGTGCGCTGCCCGGCAACAAGATCGGCATGAAAGGGGGACTGATCCTGGTCAGAGGTAACGTGGGCGAACGCGCCGGCGACCACATGCGCCGCGGCACTATTCTGATCGAAGGCAACGCGGGCGACTACTGCGGCTCCAGAATGACTGCCGGTACGATCGCGGTGATGGGCCGGACCGGCCGCTACCTTGGCTACGCAATGCGCCGAGGCACCCTGCTGCTGTGGAACCCGCCGCAGCTTCCGGCCAGTTTCAACGATTGCGGCGCGCATACATTGGGATTTTTGCCGATGTTGTTTGCTTCGTTCAAGAGTTTGAACTCGCGCTTTGCCGATGCGGCGGTTGCGTTTAACCGCGTACGACGCTATGCGGGGGATATGGCGGAAACAGGGCGGGGCGAAGTGTTAGTCAAGTTGTAGGATGTGCTGAACGAAGTGAAGCGCATCGAGTGCCTTTAGGTATCGTTCGCGATCGATACCCTGAAGGGCACTCGGTGCGCCTCCTTCGTCGGCACATCCTACGGCTTTTCGTCACCGCCAAGACTTAGGCCGGGATATGCACTCATCCCTGGGCAGATACTAAAAAGAATCTGATGAATCACGAAACTGAAGTTTTTTTCGGGCTGCTCGTCGTTTTTGCAGCAGCTCAAATTGGGGCGGAAGTCGCCCAACGCCTTCGGCTGCCGGCCCTGGTCGGCGAGATTGCCGCGGGCTGTGTTATCGGACCTTCCGTCTTGGACTGGGTGCATGTCACCGAACCGCTCGAGATGCTGTCAGGACTCGGCGCGGTACTGCTGCTGTTCTCGGTTGGTTTGGAGAACTGCATCGGCGACCTGCGCAAAGTGGGAGGCAGCGCTACGCTGGTTGGTGTGCTGGGCGTGATCGTCCCGTTCGTGTTGGGC
The DNA here is from genome assembly GCF_000214275.2 of Methylomicrobium album BG8. Lineage (NCBI taxonomy): Bacteria > Pseudomonadati > Pseudomonadota > Gammaproteobacteria > Methylococcales > Methylococcaceae > Methylomicrobium > Methylomicrobium album. The sequence continues at coordinate 446,951 of NZ_CM001475.1, forward strand.
TCCGCATGGGCCAAATGGAGCGGATTCGATACGCCCAAAGCCTTATTCATCGCCGCCGCTTTTGTGGCAACGTCTGCGGGTGTCACCGCGAGAGTGCTGCAAGAGCTCGGTGTATTGGATCGGACCTTCAGCCGAATCATTCTGGGGGCCGCAGTCATCGACGACATATTGGCCATGCTGCTGCTGGGGGTGGTCTCGGCCATCCAGAGCGGTGGCGCCATTGATGTCACCCATCTGCTTATCGTGCTCGGACAGGCCATTGCCTTCATTATTCTGATCGCCTGGGCCGGCACCCATATCATGCGCCGTTCTTCGCCCATCCTGGATGCGCCGATCAATCCCTTTTCCGCGCTGACGTTGTCCCTGGCGCTGTGTCTGGCACTCGCAGATGCGGCTTCTTACCTGGGCCTGGCGGCCATCATTGGCGCCTTTCTGGCCGGATTGATAGCGGCGGAGACACGGCAAAGAGAAACTCTATCGTTGCAGCTTCAGCCGATTCTGGCTTTCCTGGTGCCTTTCTTTTTCGTGGTGACCGGCTCGCAAGTCGATCTGGCGGGATTGAGCGAGCTCTCGACATTAGGGGCGCTCGCCGGCATTACGCTGTTGGCCGTGATAGGAAAACTGCTGGGGTGCGGGCTCGGCGCCTGGTCCTTGGGCCGAAAATCAGCCCTGATCGTTGGCGTCGGTATGGTGCCGCGCGGCGATGTGGGCATTATCGTGGCCAGCCTGGGCCAACATGCCGGCATCATCAATAACGAAACTTATACCCTGCTGATCGCGATGGTGCTGTTGACTACGGTCGTCGCACCGCCGCTGCTTTCACTCATTCTTTCTCGCGAAGCCGCGTAGGTTGGGTTGCCAAAAAGCAGGCAACCCAACAATTATGGCTTTCGATATGTTGGGTTGTCTTCGCCAAACCCACCTGCAACCCGTTGTAACTTTCGGCCTCCGCTTAATTCGTGACCTATAGCTAACCTGATATCTGTAGGGCGGATTCGCCGTCAGGCAATCCGCCGCGCTTTGAAGCCTATTGGCGTTTTGCTATCGCGAAAACGCCCTACAGGGCTTACTCTTACGGGTTCAGCCCGTAGGGTACGCTGTGCGTACCTTTCGACATCGAGGGTACGCACTCGGCAACTGCTCCATGCGTTGCCCTAACTCCTGCATCCCTGCAGTCGAGCGTACCCTACGGGGCTGGCTGGACTTAACGGCAGGGCGCCCTTCAGAAGGTGAGGACTTCCCTATACGCGGTATGAAAATGCTCTAGTCGGTGGCAAAGCAGTAGAAGTAGCCGGCGCCTCCGGTGCTGACCAGGTCAGTCTGGCTGCAGCCTTTGCTGTCATGGGTCGAATTCCACGATACGTTGCCGCCGGTGGCGCCGCGGTTGGTGCGGTCGGCATGACCGACTCTAACCGACCCTTCGCCGCTGCTCGTGTAGTTCTTGCAGGTGTGGTCGGCCGCGTCGGTATAAGCCCTGCCGTCGGGCTTGGAGCCGGTAATGATATCGTGCTGGTTCGGAGCCTCGCCCACGCCCTTGATCGGCTCGCCCTTTTCGGTGAGCGTTGTCTTCCGATGTACATTGTTGCCGAGCTGGCCGAGCTCCACGGTGTCGCCGTGCAGGTGGGCGATGTCGTTGGCGACGATGGCGCCATTCGCATTGGCCCAGGGTCCTTGGCCGATACGGTCGCGGGCATTGACCGCGGGCTGGCCGCCGTCCGCCTGCGTACTCAGATAGGCCCTCCAGGTCCGGTTGCCGGCGCCGACGGCACCGGCCAGTTTCTGGCAATGCGCGTCGGCGCCCGCCAGCCCTCCGAGATTCGCGCCGTTGCCGATACCGCTGCTGGTTACGAAAAATCCCAGCGGCGGCTTCGCGGCTTCTTGGGGCGGTTGCGCCGCACAGGAAACATGGGCGCTCAGAACGATCAAGGCGACAAGAAAGCTATTTTTTTTATTCATCTTTTCTCAATTAGGGTTCAACAAAAACGGTGGTGAAGAGCAGCGCCGTGTAGGTCGGGCACGCTTTTTGTGCCCGACATTTTCGATGTAACGGTATGAGGTCACGGTTACGGGTCATCGAACGGCCTCTTCGCTGCCCAAATGTCGGGCAACGGTGGAGCTGTTGCCCGACCTACTGGGCTATTTTTTTTATTCATCTTTTCTCAATTAGGGTTCAACAAAAACGGTGGTGAAGAGCAGCGCCGTGTAGGTCGGGCACGCTTTTTGTGCCCGACATTTTCGATGTAACGGTATGAGGTCACGGTTACGGATCATCGAACGGCCTCTTCGCTGCCCAAATGTCGGGCAACGGTGGAGCTGTTGCCCGACCTACTGGGCTGGGTTTCAGGCGATGATTCGAAACCAGGACCTCTTCAAACAGGGCAAAGTCGGGCGCAAAGCATGCCCGACCGGGATTCGAATGCAGTATTGACGTCGCGGACGGGTTTGGGAAACCTCGCGGCGTTGGAGACAGCGTAAAGCCGATCTGAAAGGGTGGGGACGGGCCTGAAACCCGCCCCGCGGGAACGTGGAGGGTGGAGCTAACCCCGCATGATCAGCTGTTGCCTGCCTTCAGATGCGAAACGGCTTCTTCGGCATGTTGAGCAGCGACCTCGGCGTGATCCTGTTTGCCGTGCGCGATGGCTTCTTCCAATGCTTTAATGCCGGCCGTTACGTGGGTTTTGGCTTCGCCGCTGGCGACGCTTTCGGCTTTCTGGGCGTGTTTGAGCGCATTTTCGGCATGATCGACCAATTGCGGCGCATGCCCGGCCTTACCGTGGGACAGTGCATGTTCGGCGTGTTTCAGCGCTTCGGCGGCATGTTCCTCGGCAAAAGCGCCGGTGCTTGCAAATAATAAGGCCGCGATGATCGCGATATGCTTTTTCATAAATTCACCTGATATATAGGGTATGGGGTTTAATTTCGAAAATAACGGAACGCCAGACAGGGCCGATTCGTTGCGCAAAAGTTTTGGATTCCTTTTGCGACAACAGGGCTTTGGCATCGTTTGCCGTCGAAATTTAATGGTCAATTTATGTGCCAACATTTAATTCCATGATTTTAAATAAAAAGCCGAACCGCAGGACGAATGCGCTGCTGGCTGCCGGGCAGGGATTGCTGGCGTCCTGTCCGCCGGTCAGCAGGCGCCGGGCGGGGCGTCATGGAATAGGATTGGGTAAAAGGCTCCTTGGGACCCGGTTAATAATAATTTTCCTCATGATTCCCGCGCCGAGCACTCGTCGTTATACCCAATCCCCGCAAAGCTCCGGTATTGGAGTTCAAAGCTTGCTTTGAACGTCGTATTCAGGCGTGATCCAAAGCCGGTTTTGGACTCCTGCAGGCCGGGTATCGGCTCAGGTTCCCGCTCAGAAAGTTATTTTTAGCCGCATCCTTATGAAGAAATATTGGTGATACAGCAACAGAAGGTCAACAGTTGCTGCTTCCATGCCAACAGTTCGGAGGTGGAATTTCAAATAAATATTTCATATTATCAGTATGTTACGTGTTGGCATGGTTTTTTCTTGATATTGGGTTCAGCCGTAGACTCCGATCTCGGCATCTGCCCGGATTCTTCCGAATCAATATCATTTGAGGATATGCCTTATGAAAAAATCACGACAACTGGCTTTTGCCATTTCCCTGCTGGCCGGCGCCCAGTCCGCCAGCGCCTTGACCCCCTGGACGGACGGCGCGCCGGATCTGATCGTTTATACCTCCGGCGGCGCGGCGCAGGACCAGGCCATCAATCGGGTCGTCTCGGTTACGCTGGCGGCGCCGGGCACCCTGGATACGTTCAGTGACGTTTCCGGGTCCAGCATCGGCGGACGCTGGCAGTCGTTTTACTTTACCGGCAACGCGAATTTGTCCGGCGGGCTGGCCGGCAAGAAAATCGTGCTGGAAAAACGCTCTTACGGCGCCGCCGGCTATGGCGTTATCCCTTTGTTCGCCAATAACAGCGAGGGGCTGCCGCTGGAGCATTTGAATATTGTCGGAACAGGCTTGGCCGACTGGGAGGTCGACGGCGCGGAAGGCGGCAAGAAGTGGAAGAAAACCATCAGCCAGGCCAATGCGGCTACGTATCTGACCAAAGTCGTTTCCGACGGCGGTTTTCTGGGCGTGGACCCCGACATTCTGCTGAAACCGAATACCGAAAATTATCCGGAGCAGGTGAATGAAGTGATCACCGGCGCGCCGGAACCCGATTGGCCTCTCACGTTGAATCAGGTTCCCCAGGGGTTTACCCAGGTTTCTACCGGAGGATTGGTTTACGGGGTGGCGGTAACCGAAGAGCTGTATAAAGTGCTGCAAGCCGCTCAGAAAAGAGCCGGCTCGCTGCCGGACTCGGTGACGATCGGTGCTTACGACGCCAATTCGTTGCCGAATCTGAACCGGAACCTGTTGGCTTCGCTGCTGGCCGGCAAGATCGCGAGCTGGGAGCAGGTCAAGATCGTCGACAAAAACACCCATGATGCGGTCAGCCTGGTCGAGGTGGCTGCCGATGCCGGCATTGCGGCGCCGTTCACGAACGGCGACGGCAAAACGCCGGTCGGCGTCAGCCGGCGCAACAAAGGCGCGGCGGTTGGCGCGGTTGCTTACGCCAAGTTCCTGAATTATCCCGGTACCGCCAACGCGAATAAGCCGGCGGATAACACGCCGGACGGCGATGAAGACATTGCGGCCCCGATCGTCAAGTCTCCCGGCGGCGTCAACGCGACGAACAATTTGCTGAAAGACTGGAACAGCGGCACCAATGCCTCCGGCCTGAATCCGGGATTGCAGAAAATCTGGGGCATCGCGGTCAACACCGGCGACAAGGATGCGGGCGTGAATCCCTGGCGCTACGTGAAGATCGACGGTTTCGCGCCGACGATCGAAAACGTCGCGGCTGGCGTTTATCCGAGTTGGGCGGAAGGCGTCGTGCTCTATCGCACCAATAAATCCAGCGACTCGCAATGGGCCGATAAAAAGGCGCTGCTGAAGACGTTCGCGGACGATCTGGGCAGTCCGGCCGTTGCCAAAGCCGTGAATACGAACCTGCCTTTCGGCATCAGCGGCATTTTTGCGACCACCAAAGATCCGCGCGGCTTTACCGCGGAGATTCCGTTCAACCCTGACAACCCCGTGGTTCCGTTGACCCATTTCTGCGAGGCCACCGGTTCGACGCAGACCAGTATCGTTCCGGTGGCCGACGACCAGGCCACGGGCGGACTTCAAATCCAGTTGAAATAGGCCGGCAGGTTCGAGGAACTCAAGATGACTTTATTATCTATTCGTTATACGGAGCGGCTGTTTTCGCCGTTCCCTGGCATACGGCCGGGGCCTCGCGCCGGCGACGCGTTGCGGCTGATCGCCGGGCTTTTAGCGCTTGCCTTTGCGCTGTCCGTTTCGCCGGCGGCGGAAGCGGCCAGCAATAAAAAGCCTCAGGCCAAGATCGCCAAGGTCGCGCCGGCGAACGAAGGCGAGCCGGTAACGCTGGATGGCAGCCTCAGTTCCGATCCGGAAGGCGGTCCGCTGACCTATGCCTGGACGCAAATCAAGGGCACGCCCACCGTCGCGGTCAGTGGCGCGGCTACGTCCAAGCTGACCCTGACGGCGCCGCCGATTCAAAAGACCGATAAAAAAACCAAGCCGGTCAAGTTCACGTTCCAACTGGCCACCACCGACGATCAGGGCGCGACGGTCGTCAAAAAAACCGTGCTGACGGTCAAGCCGCTCAATGCGCCGCCGCTGGCGGACGCCGGCCCCGCCATTAGCGCGGGCTTTTCGCAAAACGTGGCGTTGACCAGCCTGAGTACCGATCCCGATGCCGCGCGCGGCGGCCGGATTGTCAAGTACCAGTGGAAGTACCTTAAAAAGAAAAGCGATCCCAAGGTCAAATTGAACAACGCCAAAGCCGCGCAGGCCTCGTTTACGAGTCCTTCGACGCCCGCGCAGTTGGAGTTTCAACTGACCGTGATCGACAACGACAAAGCGAAGGCGACCGATACGGTCATTGTGACGGTCGCCGACGTGCAGCCGTTGAATGCGGCGTTCTCGCTGGATAAAAAGGCGCTGGCGCCGGGCGAAACGGCGACCGCGGGCGCTTCCGGAATCACCGGCGGCAAGGGGCCTTACAAAGTCAAGTTCGAATGGGGCGACGGCTCGGCGGCCGAAGAGATTCAATTGGCCGCCGGCGAGACCTCGAAAACCCGGAGCCATCAGTACGCGAACGCGGGCAGCTTTACTCAAAAAGTCACCGTGATCGATGCGGACGGCACGCAAAAAGCCGGTCCCGGCGAAACCGTGACGGTGACGGCGCCGGTGCCGCCCGCGTTGGGGGCCTCGTTGAGCGTCACGTCGACCACGCTGACGGCCGGCGGCCAGCTCACCGCGCAAGCCACGGCGATTACCGGCGGCACGGCCCCCTATACGGTTGCGTTCGATTGGGGCGACGGCAGTCAGGCGACTCAGGAAACCCTGGGCAGCGGCGTGACCTCCAAGGCGAGCAGCCACGTCTATGCCGGCGCGGGAACCTACAGCTTGACGATTACGGTAACTGACAGTGCCAGCGGCAGCAAGACGCAAACGTTCCAGATTACCGTTTCCAATCCGCAGGCGCCGGCCTTGGGCGGAACGTTGAGTCTGACGCAGGCGACCGTGCCCTTCAATACCCCGGTCGAAGCGAAGATCGACATTACCGGCGGCACCGGGCCCTATCAGGTGACGTTCGCCTGGGGCGACGGCCAAAGCGACGGCCCGACCCCGTTGAATTCGGGCATCGCGTCCGCGACCGGCAGCCATTTCTACGGACTGGTCGGCGGTTACACGATCACCGCGACGATCACCGACGCGAACAACGCGACGAAGGTGGTCACCGCGAATGCGGCGGTCAGCCCGGTCGATGCGCCGCTGGCGGCTTGCCAATAGGCAGGAGGCCGACACATAGGACTCGCCGATTCGGCGGCAGGGATGCGCCAGGAGAAAACGGGGATACGCCGCAACGGCATCCGCGAGTTTTCATCGGGACCGAGCCGAGGGCTTCGGCTCGGCCCCGTTTTTGGCATCTATTAAAGGGGGGAGAGTCCGCTCCAGCGTTCCGGCACCGCGCCGGAATTTTTCAGTCAAGCATGCGGTTCGGGGACGCGCCTTCCGCCCCGCGCCGTATCGCCTCTTCATGGCCTGCGGCGGCGGAAGATTCCGCCGCCGCAGGCCATACCGCATTCGGGGCTGTTGATTTATCAGCAGCCTTTCAGCAGTTGCTGCTGGCAAAGCAACACCCAAATGCTCTGTCATGATGGAAATTCTTTATTAATTCAATGAGATGATGAATGGCACAGGATGTGCTAGGCGACTGGATATATTACGGTTATTTCAAATCTATGCATAAATTCATCGGACGCACCCTGTTGACATGGGGCGTTATTTCCCTATTCCCGCCGGCCTGGCCATCGGCCCATGCCGAGCCCGCTGCCGAAACGGAAGAGGTTCCGCCCGCGTTCGACCTGCTGATGTTTCAGGTGGACGGCAATACGGTGCTGGACCCGCAGTTGATCGAAAAAACCGTGTACCCGTTTCTCGGCCCCGGAAAATCGATCGAGGATGTCGACAAGGCCAGGCAGGCGCTGGAAGACGTGTACCGCAAAAACGGCTATCCGACGGTAATCGTCGAAATTCCCGAGCAGGATGTGGTGAACGCCTCGGTACGCCTGCAAGTGGTCGAAGGCACGGTCGAACGGCTGAAGATTTCCGGCTCCCGCTATTACGAACTGGGCAGGATCCGGGCCGATATTCCTGCCCTGGCGGCGGGCAAAGTGCCGCACATGCCCGAGGTTCAACAGCAGTTGACCGCCTTGAACCAGACTTCGGCGGACCGCCAGGTCACGCCGGTGTTCCGCGCCGGCGACACGCCGGGCAAGACCGAAGTGGAGCTGCATGTAAAGGACGAAGTCCCGCTGCACGGCAGCCTCGAAGTGAACGGCCGCAATCCGGAAAGCACCTCGCGGACGCGCCTGATCGGCTCGCTGCGTTACGACAACTTGTGGCAGCGCTTTCACAGCGCGTCGCTGCAGTACCAGGTGTCTCCCGAAAATTACGACGAGGTGGAAGTCTGGTCGGGCACCTATGTGCTGCCGACCGGCTGGGCCGATACGCGCCTGGCTTTATACGGGATCGGCATCAATTCCAATACCGCGATCGGCACCAGCGTGGGCGGCCTGACCGTGGTCGGCAGCGGCGATATTTACGGCGCGCGCCTGATCAAGCCGTTCGGCCTGCAAGAGAATGTCACCCACAGCCTGACCCTGGGCTTCGATTACAAGAGTTTCAACCAGGGTGTGACGTTGCAGGGCCAGGACATGGCGCCGACCCCGGTCAGTTATCCGGCCTTTCAAATCGGCTATGACGGCAGTTGGCGGCAGCCGGGCGCGCTCACCAGCTTGGGCGCGGCCGCCAATTTTTCGGTCCGCGGGCTGGGCAGCGATCCGCAGGAATTCGAAAACCGGCGCAAGGACGCGCCGACCAACTACGCCTATCTGACGGCCAACCTGAAACACTTGCGCGAATTGTTCTGGGATTTCCGGCTGGCGGCCCGCGCGTCGGGACAGCTGTCCTACAGCCCGCTGATCAGCAACGAACAGTTTTCCGCCGGCGGCCCAATGAGCGTGCGCGGCTACCACCAGACCCAGCAACTGGGCGACGACGGCCTGAACACTTCCCTGGAACTCCAGTCGCCGCTGTTGAAGCGGCAGGATTGGGACTTCGTCGACAATTTGCGCCTGAGCGCCTTTATCGATTACGCCTACCTGTGGATACAGGATCCGCTGCCGGATACGCCGTCTTTCTACCGGCTGGCCGGCGCGGGCATCGGCCTGCACGCGCAGTTGTTCAAGCACTGGAACGGCGAAGTGGAATGGGCTTATCCGTTCTACCGGCAGGGCACGGTCGATGTCGGCAACCAGCGCATCGATTTTCGCCTGGCCTATGAATTTTAATTTTGCTGCAACCCTATCGGCCATGAACCAGGATTCCGCTCCCAGAACCCATGAACACGTTTTCCGGCTGAAGCCGCTGGTCACCGCGATCAGAATGCTGATCGCCGGCGGACTGGCGTTCGGGATGGATGTGCCGCTGGTGCGCGCCGAATTGCCGGTGCCGCTGAACACCGGGCCGCTGACCCAGACGCCGGTCGATATCGCGACCCAGGGCCAGGCGACCGCCCAGATCGCCGGCAACGCGTTGAACATCAAGCAGATTACCGACAAGGCGACGCTGGACTGGAAAAGCTTCAACATCGACGCGGGCAGCCGCGTGCGCTTCGACCAGCCCGGCGCGACCTCGATCGCGCTGAACCGCATCCATGACCTGAGCCCAAGCCGGATCATGGGCTCGCTGCAAGCCAACGGCCAGGTTTATCTGGTCAACCAGAACGGTTTCGTGTTCGGCAAGGATTCGCAGGTCAACGTCAACTCGCTGGTCGCGACGACGCTGGGCATCAGCGACGAAACCTTCCAGCGCGGCATCACCAAGGTCTTCGATATCGACAACAGCGCCGCGTTGCAGGGCAGCGGCGAGATCTACCTGAAAAACGACCTGGGTCAGTACGTGCGCGACCAGCACGGCGATAAGGTCAAGATCCAGATCTTTATCGAAAACGGCGCGCAAATCAAAACGAACGGCGCCGGCGGCCGGGTGATCATCGCGGCGCCGAGCGTGACCAACGCCGGCACGATCGAAACCCCGGACGGCCAGACGATCATTGCGGCCGCCCAGGACAAGGTTTATCTACAGGAAGCCGGCAGCGATTCGGACATCCGCGGCCTGCTGGTCGAAGTGAATAAAGGCGGCGAAGTCGACAATCTCGGCAAGATCATGGCCGAACGCGGCAACGTCAGCCTGATGGGCTTTGCGGTCAACCAGAAGGGCATCGCTTCGGCGACCACCTCGGTACAATTGAACGGCACGGTCAGGCTGCTGGCGCGCGAAGGCATCCAGAACCCTGCCTCGACAAGCGGCAAGCTGCTGCCTGCGGCGACGGTCCGGACGGCCGACTCGGGCGACGGCCTCGGCACCCGGGCGACCGTGACGCTGGGCAAGGGCAGCGTGACCAGCGTCGAATTGGATGCCGATAAAACCGCGACCGCGATCGACGCCCAGGCGCAGCCGCGTTCGAAAATCGAAATCAGCGGCCATCAGGTCAGGCTGCAGAGTCAGTCACTGGTGCAGGCGAAATCGGGCAACGTATCGATCCAGGCGGTGGACAATCCTGCCAATCCGGCGATCAAAGGCAGCGCGCGGATTTACCTGGAAAAAGGCAGCAAGGTGGACGTGTCCGGCGTCAAAAACGTCAGCCTGGCGATGGAGCGGAATGTCGTCGAGGTGGAACTGCGCAAGAACGAACTGCGCGATTCGCCCTTGCAGCGCGACGGCGTTCTGGCCGGCGAGACGGTCTCGGTCGACCTGCGCGATGCCGATCTGGTCTACGATGCCGAGACCGGCGCCCTGACCAAGGCCAGCATCCCGATCGCCGACATCAAAGGCGCGGTGGACCGGATCGCGCGCAACATCGACGAGCGCAGCACCTCGGGCGGCACCATCGATCTGAAATCGAGCGGGGATATCATCGCGAAGCAGGGCAGTACGCTCGACTTCTCCGGCGGCTCGGTCAGTTACCGGGACGGTTTCATCAGCACCACCAAACTGGTTTCGGGCAGCGAGATTTTCGATATTTCCGAAGCCGATCCGAACCGCCTTTACGATGCGGCTCTGTTCGGGGACCGGATCAAATACGCGCCCTGGGCGATCCGCCAGCGTTTGCCGGCGGCTTCGCTGACGCGGCACTTCGAGGCGGGCTATGTCGAAGGCAAGGCAGGCGGCAGCCTGAACATCAGCGCCTATGAAGCGCGGCTGGACGGCACGCTGAACGGCACTACGATCGACGGCCCCTACCAGCGGACGCCCGACCAGCGCACGCCGGGCAGCACGCTGAACATCGACCTGAGCAACGACAATCTGTTCGGACGCCAGGACATCGTGTTCGCAACCGCGCCGGTCTTGTCCGGCTTGGGCGAGGACGACCCGCTGCCGCGCAAAGCCGAAGGTTCGGCCGAAGCCGCCGCACTGGTTCTCGATCCGGGCCTGTTCAAAAGTGGCGGCATTCGGAATGTCGACATCAAAACCAACGGTTCGATACGGATCGACCAGGGCGCACAAATCGAGATGGCGGATCACGCGGCGCTGACCCTGGAATCGACCGGGCTCGAAATGTTCGGATCGATTACCAGCCGCTCGGGCGAGGTGACGTTCAAACCGATCGAACTCAGCGCTTCGGGGCTGCTGCCCAGTTTTATTACCCTGGGTTCCCGCGCTTCGATCGACGTCAGCGGCTTGTGGATCAACGACTGGCTGAACGTTCGGAACGGCAAGCCTTTGACGTCCGTGCCGATAGACGGCGGCCATGTGTCGCTGATCACCGAGCAGGGCGATTTGCGCCTCGAACAGGGCAGCCGGATCGATGTCAGCGGCGGCGCCTGGTTCCAGACCGACGGCTCGCTCGCGGAAGGCAAGGGCGGCACCATCGATTTGCTGGCCCAGACCCATCAGGGCGGCGGCAAGATTTCCAATCTGCTGCTCGACGGCAGCCTGTCGGGATGGGCGCTGCATGACGGCGGGCGTTTGAACATCAGCACCGGCGCGGTGGTGATCGGACCTGCCGGGGCCGCGTCCCAGCAATCGAATTCCGGGGTGACGCCGCTCGTGCTGCAGCCCGGCTTTTTTCAGCAGGGCGGCTTCGGCGATTATTCCGTCACCTCGAATTATGACGGCTTGACGGTGGCGGACAACGTGCAGGTACGGCCTTTGCAGAGCAATCTGCAGCTCAAGAGCGACGCTTACCTGAAGCCCAGCGGCGCTTCGCTGAAAAACGTCGCGTCCGCGGTTACGCTGCCGGAGTACCTGCGCACTCCGACCGGTCTGACGCTGTCCGTGCGCCAGTCGGCGAGCCAGGACCGTAACGCCGTGCTGAATGTCGCCAAGGGCGCGGCGATCCGGGCGGACATCGGAAGCACCGTCACCTTGAATTCGGACACTTCGATCTTTCTCGACGGCACGATCGAAGCGCCGGGCGGCCAAATATTCCTGACCCTGGACGTGCCGACCGCGGGCGACAGCGGATTTTTCGCCTCCCAGGGCATCTGGCTCGGCGCCGAAAGCCGGCTGGCGGCGCGCGGCGTTTACCGGGCCGAATTGAACCCCTACAACTTGCGCATGGGCGACGTGCTGCCCGGAGGCCATGTCAAGCTGACCGCGAACCGCGGCTATATCGTGGCCTACGCCGGTTCCGAGATCGACGTTTCCGGCACGACCAGTACGCTCGATTTCCGGGAAGTGCAGGCCAGGGGAACCGACATCAAGGTGGTTTCGAAGGCGATTGGCTCCGCCGGCGGCACGATCAGCCTGAAAGCCGGCGAAGGCATCCTGGCCGACGGCGCGTTCAAGGCGCAGGGCGGCAAGGGCGCCGGCGGCGGTACGCTGGCTTTCGAATTGGACGGCGGCCTCCGGCAGAAACCCGAATTCCCGATTCCCGGAGGCGGCTTTCCGGACGACCAGGCGGTCTCCAAGCCGCGTACGCTCGAAATCGCGGCGGACTCGGCCGCCTCGATTCCGGCCGAATTGCGTCCGGGCGATGCGGTCGGCGCCGCCTACAATGGCCGTGCCTTGCTGAGCGCTGATCGACTAAACGCCTCCGGTGCCGCGTCGCTGTCGTTCAAGACCGATGCGGCCGCCGGCAACCAGTATACCGGCAGCATTCTGTTCAAGGGCGACGTCAGGCTCGATGCGGCCAGAAGCATCGTGTTGGACTCGCCTACCCTGAAAACCCAGGACGGGCAGGTGACCCTGAACACCGCTTACGCCGCGCTGGGCTCGACGCAAAGCCGGCTGGATACGCCGTTGGGCGACGGTTCGTTCGTTAGCAGGCTGGCGCCGGAGGCGGTCGGCGGCAGCGGGCAATTTACCGTCAACGCGAAGGGCATCGATCTGGTCGGCGGCTTGAGCTTCAACGGTTTCGGAAACGTCAAGCTGGCCAGCGAGGGCGACGTGCGCGCGGTGGGCATCCGCATCCGGCGCGACACCAAGGATTTTCTCGGCGAACTGAAGCTGGCCGGCGATTTGACCATCGCGGCGAGCCAGCTCTATCCCGCCACGCTGACCGACTATACGATCAATGTGAGCGGCGGCGACCGGACCGTGCGCATCGAAAGCAGCGGCGGCGCTTCGGCGCCGGTGCTGTCGGCCGGCGGCAGTCTGACCGTCAATGCGCCGAACATCGTCCAGGCCGGCGCGCTGAAAGCGCCGTTCGGAACGCTGGCGCTGAACGCCGAACAGACGCTGGAACTGGCGCCGGGCAGCCTGACCTCGGTGTCGGGCGACGGGTTGACCGTGCCGTTCGGCCAGGTGTCGGGCGGGATGAACTGGCTGTATCCGCTGGATACGACCGGCGCGATCAACAGGCTGATCGATACGCCGCCCGAGAAACGGCTGACGCTGACGGGACAGGACATCGCGATGCGGGACGGCGCCAAGGTCGATTTGTCCGGCGGCGGCGACCTCTACGCCTACGAATTCATTCCGGGCCCCGGCGGCAGCACCGACGTGCTGAATCCGAACAGCGCCGGCTTTACGCAGCAGTTCGCGGTGATTCCGGGGCTCGGCAATGCGCTGACGCCTTACGATCCGTTGGAATCTCCGGGAGCCGGCCTGAACGTCGGCGACAGCGTTTACCTGAGCGGAGGCTCGGGCTTGAGCGCCGGCTGGTATACGCTGCTGCCGGCCCATTACGCCTTGCTGCCGGGCGCGTACTTGGTCACGCCCAAAGCCGGCTTCAAGGATTTGCAGCCCGGCCAAGTGCAGCAGGATTTCGCCGGCGCGACCATCGTCGCCGGGCGTTACGGTGTGCCGGGCGCCGGCATCCAGGATGCCCGCTGGCAAGGGTTCGCGGTCGAGCAAGGCGACATCGCCCGGACCCGGTCCGAATTCAAGGACTATTCGGCCAATACCTTCTTTGCCGATAAAGCGGCCGCCGAAGGCGCCGCTGCGCCGCAGCTTCCGAAGGATGCCGGCAGTTTGTCGATCGATGTCCGCAACAGCCTGGCGCTGGGCGCCGAACTCGCCGCGGCCCCCGCGCTGAACGGCCTGGGCGGGCAGGTCGACATCAGCGCCGACCGCCTCCGCGTGGTCGGCAGCCGCGACGACGTGGCGTCGAGCCCGGCCGGCACGGTCAGCCTGTTCGACGACGATCTGAACGCGCTGAATGCGCCGAGCCTGCTGCTGGGCGGCGTGCGCAGCAAGGAAAAGGGCGGGCAGCGCGTGAGAGTGTCAACACAGACCTTGAACGTGGCCGGCGACGCGCGGTTGAGCGGCCAGGAAATCGTGCTGGCCGCGCGCGACCAGCTCAAACTGGAGAGCGGCGCCGTGGTCGAGAGCGCCGGCAATACGGGCAAGGCCGGACCCGATCTGCTGGTGGACAATAAGGGCGCGGCCAACAGCGACGGCGCCTTGCTGCGGGTGTCTTCCTCGCCGCAGGTGAACGTCGTCCGCGATAAGGCGGTGACCGGCAACACCGGCACGCTGACGGTCGAAGACGGCGCGCGGCTCGCGGCCGGCGGTTCGATGCTGCTCGATTCGACCCGGAATACCGTGTTCGACGGCGACATCGACATGCAGGGCGGCTCCCTGGCCTTGAAGTCGAGCCGCATCAGCCTGGGCGAAGCGCCCGCCGATACGCCGGGCCTGGTGTTGTCGAAAACCGCGTTCGATCTGGACGAGTTGCAGTTGATCAGCGCGACCGACCTGGATATTTACGGCGCGGTCGGGATCGACGCGAAACGGCTCCAGATCGGCGCGGCGGCGATCAACGGCTTCAATAACGCCGGTTCCACGGCCGAGTTTTCCGCCGACAGCATCCGCCTGTTCAATGACGGTTCCGCTTCACAACACAACGGGACCGGCGCCGGCAGCCTGGTGTTCAATGCGCGCGAGTTCGAGCTGGGCAGCGGTGCTTATGCGGTCGACGGATTCGGTCAGGTGACCGTGAATGCCGCCGAGGCGGTGAAGGGCGCGGGTCAGGTGCTGGACCCCGCGACCGGCAACAGCAGCCTGTCGGCGCCCGGCACCTGGCGCGTCGACGGCGACCTGGCCCTGAACGCCGGACATTTCATCGGCGACGCAGGCGCCACGACCGCTATCGACGCCACGGGCCATCGGGTTTCATTGGCTTCGCCGGCCGGCGCGGAAGGACTGGCTTCGGGCGGGCTGGGCGTCCGCTGGTCGATCACGGCCGATGCGATTGACAGCAGCGGCCGTTTCGATCTGCCTTCCGGGATTCTGGAGCTGAATGCGCTGACCGGCAATCTGGATTTGAACGCGGGCACTTCGATCGACGTGTCCGGCCGGACCGTCCCGTTCGACACACTTACTCGCTTTTCGCCCGCGGGCACCGTGATGCTGGCTTCGGCGCTCGGCAACGTCGCTTTGGCCGGCGGAGCCGAAATCCGGTTGGCCGGCGCGGCGAGCGACGGCGAGCAGGCCGGCGAGCAGGCCGGCGACGCGGGCCTGCTCGATGTCCGGGCGGCCCGAGGGCAATTTTTCTGGAACGGTCTGGTCAGCGCGTTGGGCGGCGAACTGGCGAATGCCGAACAGCGTGCGGGCAGTCTGCGCCTCGACGTGAAAACTTTCGGCGACGGCGGCTTTTCGGACCTGAACGCCAAACTTGCGGCGGCCGGATTTGCCGAGGAAGTGTCTCTGCGCCAGCGCAGCGGCGACGTGAACATCGCCGCCGGCGATACCGTGGCGGCGCGCCAATTCAATCTTTCGGCCGACCAGGGCAAGGTGAGTCTGAACGGAACGCTCGACGTGAGCGGCAGCCAGGGCGGCGACGTCACGATTTACGGTAGAAACGGCATCGCGCTCGGCCCTTCCGCCCGCATCGACGCGAGTTCCTCCGCTTCGGGCGCGGAAGGCGGCCGCGTCACGCTGGATACCGTGCACCGGGACGACGCCGGCAGCGGTCTCCTGGATCTGGCCGGCGGCGCGATCGAGCTGGCCGGCGGCGAAGGCGGGCCGGGCGGCTCGCTGCATCTGCGCACCGGCCGGGATGCGGACAATACGGTCAACGTGGCCGCGCTCCATACCGCGATCACCGGCGCGGACCCCGACCGGGCCGTGCTGGAGGCCGCGCGCGTTTACGACGGCCAAACGACGATCACCGCCGCGAACATCGCGTCCTGGAAGGCGGATACCGCCGATTTCATGGCGCATGCGCCCAGCTTGCAGGATTTCTCCGGCGCCGGCATCGCCCTGCTGCCGGGCCTGGAAATCCGCGGCGAAAACCTGACGCTGGCGGATACCTGGGATCTGATCGACTGGCGCTACGGCGGCGGCAATGCCTTGCCCGGCTTTTTGACCCTCAGAGCCGGCAACGACCTGAACGTCAACGCCTCGCTGACCGACGCTTTCGCGACCGATTCGATTCCGGGCCAGACCAACCGGGTCTACCAGGACATGCTGCAAGCGGGCAAGTCCTGGAGCTATAACCTGATCGCGGGCAACGACGTGAATCTGGCCTCGTCCTATCTGGCGCGGAATCCTTTGACGCCGAATTCGAGCACGCCGGTCAAAACCCAGGTCAAGGTGCGGACCGGCACCGGTTCGATCGCGATCGACGCAAGCCACGACATCCGCTTCGTCAGCGATCCGTCCGACGCGACGGCGGCCGCGGCGGTTTACACGATCGGCACGACCGCCAAATACACCCGGGATCAATTGCTGAACGGCGAAGTGCCCGGCGTGCCTGCGCGCCTGGCCGGCGAGAGCGACGCGGATTACCTGAACCGCCTGGACCCTGCGTTGATGGACGAGCTGCTTCGCTTCGGCTATCTGGACGAGACCCGGATCGGCACGCTGTTTCAAAAAGCCGAATTCCCGACCCAGGGCGGCGACATCCAACTGCGCGCGGGCGGCGACATCGACGGCGTGAATACCGGGCAGAAAATGACCGACTGGCTGGTCCGGAGCGGCACGCTGGCGGACAACAACACGCCGACGCTGTGGGGCATCAACGTCAGCGGCGACCGCAGCAATCAGACCGGCAGCACCCCTGCCGCCAAAGGCATCCGCAACTTCAACCAGAACGTCGGCGCGCTGGGCGGCGGCAACGTCACCGTCGAAGCCGGCGGCAATATCCGCAATCTGTCGGTGATGATCCCGACCACCGGCAAGCCGCTCGGCACGGTCGGCTCCGCGCCGAACCAATGGCTCAAGAACGGCATGGCGGTCAACGGCGGCGGCGATCTGGCGGTGACGGCCGGCAACGACATCGTCGGCGGCGAATTTTATACCGGACTCGGCACCGCCGCGCTGAAGGCCGGCGGCAGCGTGGCGGCCAACGCCGCCGGAAAAGGCGCGGTATTCGAACTGGGCGACGCCCGCTTCGCCATTCAGGCGCGCCAGGACATCAACCTGGGCGGCGTCTACAACCCGACCGTAACGAAACAGACGCAGTTGGTCGGCGGCGAGTCGCGGTTTTTCACCTATGGCGCCGGCAGCGCGGTCGAGTTCTTGTCGACCGCGGGGAACATCCTGTTCCAGAACAACGCCGGCACCGGCTTCGAGTATTCGGTTTATCCCGGCACCGTCAAAGCGGCCGCGCTGTCCGGCGATATTTCGATCAACAAATCGATGACTCTGTTTCCGTCCGTCCAGGGTCAACTGGAGCTTTTGGCCGGCAGGAACGTCCGTTCTTCGGCGGTCGCCGGCGAGACGGTGGCGGTGAACATGTCCGATGCGGACGTGTCGCTGCTGCCGGACAGCCTGTCGCCGGCCCGGTCGCTGGAAGGCAGCCTGAAGGACGGCCTGATCAGGGCGCAGGAGCGGCTCGATCCGTTCAGCCCGGTGGCGAACATCATTCATGCCGCGACCCCGGTGCATCTGAACAACGGCAGCAAACCGGCGGTCGTGGCCAATCTTGGCGACATCGCCTTCGCGCCGGGCGCGCAGGTGATTTTCTTCCTGCCGAAGGCTTCCGAATTCGTCGCGGGCCGGGACATCAAGAATTTGAGCTTGTCGGCGCAGAATCTGACGAGCGGGGACGTTACGCGGATTCAGGCGGGCCGCGACATCGCCTTCAATACCCAGATCAGTCCGGACGGGGTCGTGCTGGCCAATCCGAACAAGATCGAGGTGGGCGGACCTGGCCAATTGCAGGTGCTGGCGGGCCGCAACATCAACCTGGGCAGTTCCGCCGGCATTCAGACGATCGGCAACATCGTGAATCCGGCCTTGAGCCAGAATGGGGCCTCGATCAACGTGCTGGCCGGGCTCTCCGACGCGATCGATTTCGACGGCTTCATCGAACGCTATCAGGCGCAGCCCGAATACCGCGCGGCATTGCAGGCGCTGGCGGGGCTCGGCGAAGGCGAGCAGCGCGAGCATCTGGACGTGTTTCTGAAGGTGCTGTTCGAGGAAATCAAGCAGTCGGCGGCCGCGGCGGCCGCCGCCCCGACCGGCGAACGCGCGAAGCTTTATCAGCGCGGTTTCGATGCCATTAAAACGTTGTTTCCGGGCGATCAATACGCCGGCGACCTCAGCCTCGTATTCAGCCAGATCAAGACGCTGGACGGCGGCGGCATCAACCTGGCCGCGCCCGGCGGCAAGATCGATGTCGGGCTGGCGGGCCAGCTCGCGGGCATCCGCAAGGCCGCGAACGAGCTCGGCATCGTGGTGCAGCAGGAAGGCGACCTGAACGCGCTGATCGAAAAGGACTTCAACGTGAACCAGTCGCGCGTATTCACGCTGAGCGGCGGCGATATCACGGTCTGGTCGTCGAAAGGCAGCATCGACGCCGGCAAAGGCGCCAAGTCGGCGATCGCGGCGCCGCCGCCGGTCACGATGGTCGATGAGAAGGGCAACATCGTCACGATCTTTCCGCCGATCGTGTCCGGCAGCGGCATCCAGGCGATCGGCGACGGCCAGGTCACGCTGGCGGCGCCGCAGGGGATCGTCGACGCGGGCGAGGCGGGCATCAGCGGCGGGCGGATCGTGATCGCGGCGACCGCGGTGGTCGGCGCTTCCAACATCCAGGCTTCCGGCGGCACGGTCGGCGTGCCGACCGCGCCGCCGGCGCCGGTAGTGCCTTCGGGCGCGGACAGCGCCGCGGCCAGCGCGGCGAAATCGGCCACCGACAGCGCCGAGAACAGCGGCGGGCAGGATGACGACGAGCAAAAGAACGGCCGGAAGTCGGTCGTCAGCATGATCAGCACCGACGTGGTCGGCTACGGCAACTGCTCGGTTAACGATATCCGCGAAGGCAAGCCGGGCTGCGGGATTTAATTTCCGGTTGGAGACCTGCCAGGTTTTTAAAACCTGGCAGGTCTCTAGGCCCGATCGGGGCCTGTAGAGACCTGTAGGATGTGCTGAACGAAGTGAAGCGCATCGCATCGCATCGCATCGCTCCGCGTATTTCAGGAGATTGCTCGCGAACGATGGGCTTCCTTGCGTCAGCCCATCCTACGAAGGCCGGCTTCAAGGCAAAGGCAGTGACGAAATTTAACGAGCTTTCAATTTTTAGGACTTTATTTTCGATGAACAAATCGCTTATCGGCCGTTTCCGGTTGGGAATGGCGCTTCTCCTGATCCCGTTGTGCGCCCAGGCGTGGTGGAACGACGACTGGTCATCGCGCAAACAGTTGACCGTGGATGCCGGCGCGACCGGCGCCGACATTCGGGAAACCCTGCACGACGTTCCGCTGCTGGTGCGCCTGCACGCGGGCAACTTCGGGTTTTTTCTCGACCTGGCGGAAAACGGCAAGGACCTGCGCTTCATGCTGGACGACAAGACCCAACTGAAACACCACGTCGAAAAGCTGGATACGCTGACCGAGCTCGGGCTGGTCTGGGTCAAGATGCCGGTCGTCCGCGGCGGCGAGAGCACCGACGGCTTTTCGATGTATTACGGCAACGCGAACGCGGCGGACGGTTCCGATGCGCAGGGCATCTATGACGCGAACCAGGCGCTGGTCTTCCATTTCCGCGAAGGCGAGGCGCTGCCGCAGGACGCCACCGCTTATGCGCTGCATGCGGCGTCCTCCAAGGCGGCGATCGATCCGGCCGGCTTTATCGGAGCCGCGGCGAAATTCGACGGCCAGGGCGGGATTGGCGTCAACGCGAACCCGGCCCTGGCGGTTGCGCCCGACAGCGGCCTGACCTTCAGCGCCTGGATCAAAATCGATCAGCCCCAAGGGAATGCCGTGCTGTTCGAAGCGAAGGACGCGGCCGGACGCATCGAACTGGCGCTGGAAGGCACCTCCGCGATCGCCCGCTACCAGGGCGCGGGCGGCAATGCGGCGCAAACGGCCGCGGCCGCTGTCGAGCCGGCGAAATGGCAGCATCTGGCGCTGGTCGCCAAAAGGGACGCGCTGGAACTGTACCTGAACGGCCAAAGCGTCGGCACCGCGCCGATCGAGCTGGCCGCGTTCACGCCGGCGCTGGCGATCGGCGGTGACGGGCAGGGCCGGAACCTGACCGGCCTGCTCGACGAAGTGCAGGTGGCCAAACAGGCGCGCAGCGCGGATTGGATCAAGCTGCAATTCCGCAGCCAGAGCCCCGATTTCACCGTGCTCAATTTCGGCCAGGACGAATCTTCGGGTTCGGGCGACGACCTGAATTATTTCGCGATCATCCTGCAAAGCCTGACCGTCGACGGCTGGGTCGTAATCGCGCTGTGCGGCGTGATGCTGGTGATCAGCCTCCTGGTGATGATCGGCAAGGCCCTGACCCTGAACCGGGCCCGCAAGGAAAATGCGGACTTCCTGGTGCAATACCGCAATCTTGCCGTCACCGATTTCGGCCAGCTGGATGCCGAAGAAACCGAGGAAGAGCGCGAGAACGAACAATCGGAGTTTCTGTCGGCGGTGGCCGGCAAGCACGACCATTTCCAGGGTTCGCCGATTTACCACATCTATCATGCCGGCGTGCAGGAGCTGAAGCTGCATTTCGGCGGAGCCGACACCGCGCTGAGCGCGGAAGCGCTGAACGTGGTGCGCGCCCGGCTGGACGCGGCGGTGGTGCGGGAGAGCCAGAAGCTGAACAAGAACATGGTGCTGCTGACGATCGCGATTTCCGGCGGCCCGTTCCTCGGCCTGCTCGGCACCGTGCTCGGGGTGATGATCACCTTCGCGGTGATCGCGGCGACCGGCGACGTGAACATCAACTCGATCGCGCCGGGCATCTCCGGCGCGCTGCTAGCGACCGTCGCGGGGCTGGCGGTCGCGATTCCGGCGCTGTTCGCCTACAACTACCTGTTGACCCGGATCAAGGAGGTGACCGCCGACATGCAGGTCTTCACCGATGAATTCCTGGCGATCGTGTCGCTGCGCAGCGCCGACCGGCAGCGGGGAGCCTAGCCATGAAAGTCGGAGAAGAAGGCAAAGTTTACGACGACATCAACATCACGCCGATGCTCGACGTGGCCTACGTGCTGTTGTTGATCTTCATCATCATGACGACCGCGACGGTACAGGGCATCACGGTCAACCTGCCGAAGGCCAGCAGCACCCCGTCGCTGTCGAAGCCGAAGACCAAGGCGATTTCGATCGCGCAGGACGGCACGATCTATCTCGACACCTATCCGGTTTCGATTCAGGAACTGGAAACCCGGCTCGCGCAATACAAGGCCGCGACGCCGGACCTGCCGGTCGTGCTGAAGGCCGACGCGACGATCCCGTATGAAAAAGTGATCGAGGTGCTGGATGTGGTGACCCGGCTCGAAATCGGCCAGCTCGGGCTGGTAACGCAGAAACTGGTGAAGTAAGGGCGATGGATTCACGCAAGCAATGGCTGAAACGGCTGCCCATGATCATCGGCGGCGTCCTGGCCCTGCTGATCGCGGTCGGCGTGTACTGGATTCAGGGCCTGTTCGAAAAACCGCTGCAGCCGAAAAAGCAGATCCAGCAGATCACCGTGATCCAGCCGCCCCCGCCGCCGCCTCCGCCGCCGGAACAGAAACCGCCGGAGCCCGAACCCGAGCCGGAGAAGGTCCCGGAGCCTGAGCCCGAGGAAGAGCCGCCGCCCGAACCCGACGAGGCGGAACAGCCGCCCGGCGAGGAACTGGGCGTCGATGCCGAAGGCGGAGCCGGCTCGGACGGTTTCGGGCTGGTCGGAAAAAAAGGCGGCCGGGGACTGCTGGGCGGCAGCGGCGGCAGCGCGATTCTCTGGTACGGCGGCCAGGTCAAGCGCCGCCTGGAAGGCGAGATACAAACCTTGCTGGCCGGAAGCCCGGCCGGCAAGGCGGCTTACAGCGTGCTGCTGAATGTCTGGGTCGGTGCGGACGGCAGGGTCTCTCGCGCCGAGCTGGCCTCGGGCAGCGGCAAGTCCGACATCGATCAGAGCATCCGCTCGGCTTTGCCGAAACTGCGTTTCGCGTTATCGAAAGCGCCGCCGGAAAACATGCCTCAGCCGCTGAAAATCAAGGTCACTTCGAGAATTTAAAACAGTAGGTAGGGTGGATAAGCGAAGCGCATCCACCGTCGGAAGCAAATTTGGCGGATGTGCTTCGCTTATCCACCCTACATCGAAGCAATTGGCTACGGCTCAATCTCATCGAATCAATATTCAAGCATTACCGAGAGTAACAATGATCGTTATCAGAAACACCCTGGCCGCCGTCTTGACGGGCGCCTTTCTGTCGCCTGCGTTGGCCGGCGAGAAAGAGGAACTTCTCAAACTCAAGAAACAGATGGACGGCGAGCGCGAAGAGCTGCTGGAACTGAAAAACACCGCGGAAAACCTGGTCGAACTGTTCGTCGAACAGGGCCTGCTGGACAAGCAGAAAGCGGAACGGCTGATCAATAAGGCAAAGGCGAAAGCGCAAACCGAAGCGAAACAGCAGCTGGTCCAGGAGCAGGAGCAGGCGGAGGAGCCGTTGGCGCACAATGCCGCGGCCGCAGGGCCGGGCGTCGGGACCGGCAACGGCAAATCGGTGTTTGTCGGTTATGTGCCCGAATTCGTGAAGGAAGAAATCCGCCAGCAGGTGCGCGCCGATTTGAAAAACGAAGTCGTCAAGGAAGTCAAGGCGGACGCCAAGCAGGAACAATGGGGAATTCCGGGCGCCTTGCCGGAATGGGTCGCGAATACCAAGCTCAGCTTCGACATGCGCATCCGCGGCGCCGACGATTTTTTTCAGCCGGATAACGAGCCGCTGCTCGATTATCTGTCGATCAACGAGGAAGGGGGGCATCTGGCTGCGCGCAATAAGGGCCGGGAATATTTGAATACCACGAAGGACAGGTTTCGGTTTTCCGAACGCTTCCGTCTCGGCCTGGACATGAAGATCGACGAGCATCTGAAAGCGGGCCTCCGGCTGGCGACCAGCAATATCCGCAACCCGGTGTCCAACGATCAGGCATTGGGGAATACCGGCCAATCTTTCGAATTCGCGATCGACCGGGGATTCCTGCAATACGACTTCGTCGACAACAAAGGCAACGACTGGTTTACGGTCTACGGCGGCCGTTTCGCGAATCCCTGGGTGTCGACCGACGTGGTGTTCGATCCGGACTTGAGCTTCCAAGGGCTGGCCGGCACCTTCCGGTATCGATTCAACCAGGATTCCGCCAAAGTCAAATCGTATAAGGCGGCGCTGACCAACGATCTCGGCGGCCGCGCCGGGATCAACTTCGGTCCGCAAACGCCGGATAGTGTGTTCGCCACGCTGGGCGTCTTCCCGATCCAGGAAATCAACCTGTCGACCGCCGACAAATGGCTGTTCGGCGGACAGCTCGGCGCGGACTGGCTGGTGCGGAACGATTCGCGGCTCAAAGTCGCGGCCTCCTATTACGATTATAAGAATATTCGCGCCCGGCCGAACGCGCGCGGCAGTTTCGAGAACGATTGGACCGCGCCCGAGTTTATCCAGAAGGGCAATTCGCTGGTGCCGATTAACCTGAACGACGGTTTCAATCCGCGCTGCACCAGCGCGCAGAGCGCGATCGGCCAGGGCTGTCTGTACGGCCTGGCTTCGGATTTCAGGATATTCAACTTGACAGCCATTTACGATGTCGACTTTGCGGGCACCCATGTCGTGCTGACCGGCGATTACGCGAAAAACTTCGGCTATGACGCGGCCCGGATCGAACGAGAGTTTCCGGGGCTCCTGGCCGACAATACGGCCAAAACCAGCGCGTTCCAGGTCAGGCTCGACGTCGGCGATCCGGACATCCGGCGCTTCATGGCCTGGAACGTGTTTCTGGCCTACCGCTACGTAGAGCGCGACGCGGTGCTGGATGCGTTCACCGAATCGCTGTTCCACGCCGGCGGCACCGACGCGAAAGGCTGGTGGATCGGCGGCAGCTACGGACTGGCCAGAAATACCTGGGTCAACCTGCGCTGGAGCAGCACCGATTCGATCGATGGGCCGAAGCTGAGCATCGATACGGCCGCGGTCGACCTGAACGTACGCTTCTAACCGGGTGAGGATTTATGAATAAGTTTCCGATTTTTGCCGGAATAAGGCTTCCGGTGTCGAGCAAAGGCTGGTTGTTGTTGGCGTTCTTGCTGGTTGCGCCGTCCTGGAGCCTGGAAATCCGCGCCGCGCCCAAGCAGAACGACGCGGCGGCGCAGGCCCTGCGCAAAGCCCAGGGCATGCTGCGGCAGTTGAGCGAGGAAAAAGCCGCGCTCGAAACCGAGAAAAAAGCGCTGGCGGACGAAGCGGAAAAGCTGCGTGGCGAGGTCGCCCGGCTCGAACCGCTCAAAGGCCAGGTCGAACAATACCGGGCCGGCCTGGAGAGCTCGCGAGGCGCCAACGGCGCGCTGCAGGAACAATTGCAGCGCGCGGGCACGCGCGAGCGCAATCTGCAGGACAAGCTGAAGGAAATCGTCGCCCAGGCCAGAGCGATCCAGAACGATAACCAACTGCTGGTCGCGGCGGTTCGGGAGCGGGAGAAATGGATCGGCCAATGCGCCGAAAACAATAAGGCGCTGATCGCGGCCAACGGCGAAATGCTCGAACAATACCGGAACAAGGGGTTTTGGGACAAGCTTGCCGAGATCGAGCCGGTTACCGGGATCGGCAAGGTCGAAACCGAAAATCTGGCCGAGGCTTACCAATTCAAACTGCAAGACCTGAAGGTGACGCCGTTTGAAACTGAAGCGCAGGCGGACGCGAACGCAGACGGAGCCGGCCAGCCGCCGGTTTCCGCTCAGGCCGGCCGGAGCGAATGAGTCCGCTGCGGCGGTGGGCGAGCTGGTTGTTTTACAGCACCGGTGTTGCGGGAGTGCCCGCCCGCCAGCAGTCCGGAGGCGGCGCGCCGGACGGGATATTTATCTCGTCCGTAACGTTTTAAAGAGGGACGGACAGGGATGATGATTTTGTGTTTGCGGAGAATTTTCAAACATTGAGGACGGGGTTATAAGCCGGCCAGGCGGTAGGGTACGCTGTGCGTACCATGAGAGGTGAAAAGCTCTTGTAGGGCGGATTCGCCGCCAGGCAATCCGCCATCACATTCAGCGATCCGTCATCCTGCGGCGGAACCCGGCAGCGCCGGTCCCGCCTTACGGATTGGCGTTTTGCTGTCGCGAAAACGCCCTACAGCTTTTCTGTTTCAAATCCAGCCTTGAACTCCGAGGCTTGCGTTTTACAGGACGGGTATCTAACGGCGAGCGCGCGCGTGGAAACTATGAGAGGGAAGTTATTATCGACCGAATCCTTAGTGAGTTCCTTCCGTGGGCCGAGGCAAATCCCCAGCCCGTTTTTTTGTCCGTTATTTTTTCGGCGCGGGCGTGGAGGTGGCCGGTCCCATCCCGACGATTTGAAGAATCGTATCTTCGTCCTTGGCCCCGTCGTAATGGACTTCATTGCCGTAGTGAGTGACGAAGCTGCCCGCCGGCACTGGCTTTAAATCGTCCGGATTATAGTCGCTGCCGGTGCCGACCCACCAGGTGCCGGAAAGGACCGTAATGAACCGGTCGTGCGGATGCGCGTGCGGCTTGCTGTTGTGATGGGCTTTCCATTTATTCAGCACCACGTACAGGCCGGGTTTTGAAGGATCGCCGACCAGCACCGCGGTTTCCGAGCCGCTGGGATTGGCGACCCATTTGATCTGGTCAGGCAGTTTGATCGATATGGCCTTGGGATCGAGGTCGGCGGCGGCCGCGGCGCCAACGCACAGGGACAGGCCGATTGCCAGCAGGCGCCGGTCGGGAATGGAGGGGCGGATGATATGAAACATCGGATTCTCCTGACAAGGGATGTGTGGGGATCAAGGTGCGGCGGAAATGCGGAATTGAGCCGGATCCGGCGGCGTCACGGCCTTTTCGCTATGCGGCGTGCCGGCCGGCACCCAAGCGTAAGGTACCGGCTGCCCCCGGTAGAGCTGGCGGTTGATGGTTGCCTTGCCGGTCACCGGGTCTTTCCCGACTTTGGCGTAGGGATTGACGTATTCCCAGACGATGTCGCCGCCGGGCGTCACCTGAAACAATCGGCCGCTCTGGCCTTCGTCGATGAAGGTATTGCCGTTCGGCAGGCGGCGGGCCGCGCTGATATGCGTGCTGCGGAACGACCAGGCCGGCTCGCCGGAGCTTTCGCCGCTGTACTGCCAGACGATCTCGTTTTTGACCGGGTCGATTTCCAGTACCCGCGAGCCGCCGGTTCTGGGCACCGCGGCCGGCGGGTAGCCGGCGACGCCCTGATTGTCGAATACCAGCAAGTTGCCGGCGCCGGGCAGATCTTCCGGAATGATGTGGGCGTCATGCTGGGCGCTGATCTGATCGACCGGCCTCGGCACCTGGCGGGGCAATTGGCCTTCGAGCGTCGCGTCGGCATAATGCGGCCCCAGTCGCCAGACGATTTTGCCGGACTTCCGGTCGATGATCGCGATGAAGTTGGCGTTGCGGGAGTCGAACAGCAGATTGCCGGGCGCGAAGCGCTTGTCGCCGGCCGCGAACCAGCGGTTCGGTCCGACCACCTTCAGGTTGTTCACATGCAGATAGTCCGCGATCGGCGCATTCCTGACCAGCTTCAGTTCGGCAGGCGTAAAGCCGAATGCTTGCAAGTGTTCGGAAGCGACCCATCTCCATACCACCTCGCCGGCCGGATTGACTTCGTAGATTACATCGTCCAGCACCTGTGGCTGTTTGAAGCCTTTGATGGGATGGACCCGATTGGCCAGCACCACGGTATTGCCGTTCGGCAGCCGGGCCCAGTCGTGATGTTGTTGCGCGGCGCCGCCGGGCGCCTTTTCGCCGAAACGCCATACCGTATTGCTGTCCCAATCCAGTTCGCCGATGGTCTTGGCGATGCGCCGGTTGATCTGGCCCGGCACCAGGCTCGTTCCCTGGCCCTCGGCTGTTTCCAGCGTCACGAACACATGCCCCAGTTTCCCGCCGTTCACGGCCGGATCGATCAGCGTGCTGTGGCTGGCGGCGTCTTTCCATTCGTGCACCGGATTGCCGTTCATGTCGATCAGGCGGGCGACATTGTCGCCGCCGGTAAACAACACGAAGCTGTTGTAAGCGCGGGCCGGGTCGTAGAAGGTCGTGCCGGTCGGATAGATGCTGGGCGCAGCGGAGACCGCGGCGGCAACGAGGCCGCTAGCCAACAGGCAAGCGGCATGACGCCGCACGTTTTTTGCAAGGCCGGACGCATGAAAGCGCGTCCGCGTCGGAGCGGGATTTGATTCGGAAAATGGAGTCATGTCGGGTTAGGGCGAATGGCCGGGTTGTTGATCGATGAGCTTCCGGATTCCAGCAAGTTTTATTCCAGCATCTTTAAACACAACCTTCAGTTGTAGGGTACGCTGTGCGTACCATGAAGGGTGAAAAGCCCCGTAGGTTGGGTTAGCGAAGCGTAACCCAACACTCGAAGCCGAATCCTGTTGGGTTACGCTTCGCTAACCCAACCTACGGGACTTCAGTTGTAGGGTACGCTGTGCGTACTATGAAGGGTGAAAAGGTACGCACAGCGTACCCTACGGGGCTCTGCATGCCGGATGGGATATTTATCCCGTCCGTGGAAGCACCGCAAGGAAAAGGCTGCTGGCTGAAGTACAGATCGTCAGCAGGGCATGTGGACGAATCAACAGCTTCAGATTGTGATTCAGGCGCTTTCCGAAGCGTGCTTCGCGTTTTTATAGAATTGAAAAGCATTTGAATATCATCGGGTTATTCATTTTTTACCGGCAGGAGGCGATCCTGCCGCAGTCCTTGGCATACGGCTTGCGTTAAGGCTTGGTAATGGCCAAGGCATCGTATTCCCCGGGAACGGAACGGTTTGCCTTGCCTGAGAACGGATTTATCAACGTTTAACGCATAGGTGAATGAGTGAAAGAACATGAAACGGGCGTATTTTCAGTAAGCGCCGAACGACAGGATGTGCCGCCTTCGATCAGCCGTCGGCGCAAACTGGCGTCTTCGGTGGCGCTGGCGGTTGCGGGCGCTGCACTGCTGGGGGCTTACGATGTGTCCGCTGCGCCGGCGGACGAAGCCAAGAAGGCGGCGGGAGGCGAGCCGTCCGTTGCCGAGCTGAAGGCCCAGGTCGAACGCCTGACGCGGGAGCTGGAAGCTTCCAAGCAGCGCGAGCAGGATTTGATTGACCAGGGCGCTGCCGAAGCGCCGTTGGATACGCCGGTGGCTGCCGGCGCGGTGGCGGGAGGAAACGGTCAGGGCGAGGCGGTGGCGGCGGCCGAGCCGCAAGCCGAAGAGGAGAAACCGGAAGAGCCCAAGAATCTGGCCGAAGTGACCGTAACCTCGCGGCGCAAGGAAGAAAAACTGCAGGACGTGCCGATTCCGATCGCGGTGATCGGCGGCGAGCAGATGAAGCGGGACAACATTGTCAGCGTGCAGGATTTTGCGCGCCGGGTGCCCAACCTCGGTGTGACCAATACCAATGCCCGGCAGACCAGTATCGCGTTGCGTGGGTTGGGCAAGAACAGCGGCAACGAATCGATGGAGTCCAGCGTCGGCGTGATGATCGACAACGTCTGGCAATCGTGGGTCGGCTCGACCTGGGTCAACTTCGCCGATATCGATCATGTCGAGGTCTTGCGCGGTCCGCAGGGAACGTTGCAGGGCAAGAACAGCAACCTGGGCCTGATCAACGTGGTCAGTCAGACGCCCAGCTTCAAGTCGGGTTATTACGCGGACGGCTTTGCCGGCAACCGTAATTCCCTGCAGGGCAAGTTCGGCGCGACCGGCACGATTTTGCCCGGCTTACTGGCCTACCGCGCGTCCGGCTATATCGACAAGCGCGACGGCTGGGTCCAAAATCTCGACGTCGCCGTGACCGACGGCAAATTGCAGGAAACCGATTCGATGGGCGGACGTCTCCAGTTTTTGCTGACGCCGAGCGACACGCTGTCGGCGCGCTTCATCCTGGATCGAACCTCTTCCACGCAAAGCATGAGCGTGAATCCCAACATGCTGGATCCGGCGACCTTTGCGGACGGCACGGTTCGCCCGACCACCTACAGCTCCCGTCTGGCGCGGGACTGGTTCGATGTCTTCGAACGGTCCGGACAGCCGATCACGGTGATCGGCGATCCCCGGAAAGTCGCGCAGGACAATAAACTGAAATCCCGCGCCGATAGCGAGGGCGTGTCCGCCGAAATTAATTGGGACGTGCTGGGCCACCGCTTCACCTCGGTTTCGGCCTACCGGAATTCGCTGTTCGAACCGCACCATGACGGCGACCGGTCGGTGGCCGACATCATGCGGATCGGGGGGGTGACCGTCGATAATGAACAGTGGTCGCAGGAGTTTCGCATCGCCTCCAAGGAGCCGGGGCCGATCGATTACCAGGCCGGCGTCTTCACGATGCGCAGCGTGGCGGAAACCCTCAGCCAGAACCATTATGGCGACGACGCGGGCGCTTTTTATGCCAGCAACGCGCAATACGGCCGGCTGAATTCGACGGCCGTGGGACGGCAAATGATGTCGGCGTCGATGCGCGAGTTGATGGATACGGCCTATCTGAATCCCGCCACCGACAGTTACGCCGCCTACGGGCAGATCAACTGGCATATCACCGACGCGGCGACGCTGACGCTGGGCTTGCGCGATACGTTCGAGCAGCGTTCCAACTCGGGCAACCATTACGCCATCGGGGGCGCCGATTTGACCGCCTTGGCTTCCTCGATCGGCGCAACCGCGCAGAACCTGACCGATGCGCTGGCGATTCGGAGCGGACAGATCAAACCGAATTGGGTGGCCGCGCGGCAGGGTTTCGACCAGAACTCGCAAAACTGGCTGGTCAATCCGAGCTATAAAATCACCGATGACATCATGGCTTATTTCTCGGTCGCAGGCGGCCAGAAATCCGGCGCCGCGCAATTCAACGCGAATACCGGCGAGGTCGAAAACGTCGATCCGGAAAACGTGATGGATTACGAATTGGGGATCAAGAGCAGCTGGCTGAATAAAACGCTGGTGTTCAACCTGAACTTGTACCAGACCGATATCGAAGGCTTCCAATCGCAACTGGTCATACCGGACGAAGTGCGGCCCGGCCAGTTCAGGACCCGTTTGGGTAACGTCGATGGCATCCAGCTGCGCGGCATCGAGCTGGAGTCGAGCTGGGACGTCACGCCCGGCCTGAATCTGTTTATGAACGGTTCGTACAATCACGCGATTTATACCGACTTCAAGAACGCGCCTTGCCCGCCCGAGGCGAACAAGGCGGTTTGCGACCAGACCGGCCTGACGCTGCCGAATGCGCCGGCTTTCACCGCCAACTTCGGTTTCGATTACCGGGTGCCGTTCGGTTTCGGCGTCGTCGACGATTATGGATTGCAGTGGCACGCCTATATGGTGGACAGCTTCAAGTCCGCGGCCAACTATAACGCCAGCCTCTCCGCATCCGGCAAGCAGCCGGCCTATCACGTGACCGACGGCGGTATCGGCCTGGGCACCAAGGACGGCAAATACAACCTGGATCTGGTCGGCAGGAACGTCTTCGACACGATCTATTTGACCAACTCCAGCAACTGGTCCAGTACCGGCGCTTCCACCGGGACTTACGGCGATGCGCGTTATTACGGGGTGCATTTCCGGGCCAAATTTTAACGCTGGCGGACCGGGCGGCGTTATGCCCGGTTCTGTTAAGGAGGCTCTGATTAAGTCCGGGAAACCTCCTTCGGGCAATGCCGTTATGTCAATGGGCCGTAGGGTGGATAAGCGAAGCGCATCCACCACACAATCGCCGAATACGCTTCGCTTATCCGGCCTACGGGAATCCTTAGATTTAACGGTCTTGCGGAAGAAGGGGACTTTATTCAGCGTTTCCTTGAGCTTGAGACTAAACGTAATGCAATTTCAGGAGAATTTCATGTTATTCAAATCAATTTCCGCGTTAGGGATTTTATTCGCTGCAACTGCCGTGCAGGCCGACGATCCGGTCACGCCGGCGATACCGGGCGTCGCGGCCGGCGGGGTGGTGATCGAACTGATCAAGGACGGCTTCAAGGGCACCGAAGGGCCGATCGCGCATCCCGACGGCAGCCTGTTGTTTACCGAAACGCAGGCCAACAACATCGTGCGCATCGCTCCCGACGACAAGGTGTCGGTGTTTTTGAAAAACTCCAACGGGTCCAACGGACTGGCCTGGACGCCGGAAGGCGAACTCGTTGCGGTGCAGGTGGCGAAAACCCAGGTCGGCGTTGTCTACCCCGTCAACAAGAAAAAGACCCTGGCCGAAAAATTCGAAGGCGCGGCATTCCAGCGCCCGAACGATCTGGTGCGCGCCAGCAACGGCGGCATTTATTTTACCGACAGCGGCACGCGGCCGACGAAGGAACAGCCCAATCCGCCGCCGTCGCATCCGGGCGTGTTTTACATTAGCCCGTCCGGCGAATTGAAGCGGCTGGCCAACGATATCGAACGGCCCAACGGCATTCAATTGAGCAAGGACGAAAAAGTGCTGTATGTCGCCAATACGCCCGGCGAACATATCCTCGCCTACGATATCGCCGCCGACGGATCGATCGGGAATCGGCGCAACTTCGCCAAGCTGGAAGGCTGGAAGCAAGGCGAAGATAAAACCTGGTCCAGCGGCGCCGATGGTTTGGCTCTGGATGATGAGGACCGGCTGTATGTGGCATCGAATGCCGGCGTCGAGGTGTTCGACGCCAAGGGCGCGGCGCTGGGCGTGATTCCGATTCCGAATAAGCCGCAGAATCTGGCCTTCGCGGGTAAGGACAAGAAAATCCTGTATGTGGTCGGGCGCGGCGCCGCCTACAAAATCCCGCTGCTGGTGCAAGGCATCGGCAGCCGGGCGAAGTAAGCCGCCGGTATCCCTTCGTTTTAGTCCCGTAGTGTGCTCCTGACGGGTCAAGGATTGATTCCTTGGCCCGTTTTTTTTGTTGACTGCAGGTTTCGGGATGATCTTGCGAATGCCTGAAGGATGCATGGCGATAAGTTACACCGTTTGCCGGTATCTCTATCTGAAGCGGGGGAGCCGTGCAATACCATGAAGTCATGGATGTTGCGTAGACCGGGTAAGTCAAGCGCACTTGTGCTCTTTGGGGTATCCGGCGATTGCGTGGCGGATGCGCTTCGCTTATCCACCCTACACCCATCCTACGACCCTACATTCTTACAGTCGTACCCATCCTACGGCTCTTGTAGCGCTTGTAGGGCGGATTCGCCGTCAGGCTCCGCCATTGCTTTGAAGCCTGCTGGCGTTTTGTTATCGCGAAAACGCCCTACAGCTCTGGAGGCGATCAAGTGGGTATAGCGTTGTGGGAGCGACGCTTTCGTCGCGATGCTCGATGGCCGTTGATATTGAAAACCTTATGGCGGAACCGCTAGACCCCTTATGGCGGAACCGCTGGCGCGTTCCGCCCTACCCATTCTGCATTCTTGCAAGTCGTACCCATCCCACGACCCTTGTGAGCGGATTCGCCGAAGGCAATCCGCCATCAGGATGGCAAATGGTGTTTTGCTATCGCGAAAACACCCTACGGTTCTGCAATTTTCGGTGAGCCGGTCTGCGCTAAGGTCTTGCTAGCCGAGCAGCAGCCGGTGTTGTACGGCTGTTGGTATTTCATCAGCGAGAAAATGGGAGAGAGTTCCGGATTCTCTTCCGCATTGCTCACGTTCCGGAAATCAAGCAAAAAATCCTTATGAATCATTCGTAAAGACGGTTTTTTCCGATGCGTCGGAAAATCGACCGGTTCTGGCATACATGTTGCTTCGTGCTCTGAGTGCAATATGAGCCCCGCGTATCGACGGATGCGTTTTACGAAAATAAAGAGAAGAAACCATGATCAAAAATACCGCAAATACCCTTCTGCTGGCGATGATGCTGGTCGCTCCGCTCGGTTTGGCCGACGCGGCGGAACATGGCGGCAAGCCCGCGCCGGCCGCCAAGCCTTACCTTTACAAAACCCCGAAACTTAATCGCGCTCAATTCGATGTGCTGTTGGCCAAGCCGGAAGAATTGCTGATTATCGACGTGCGCCGTCCCGATGAAGTCAGCAAGATCGGCGGCTTTCCGGTTTATCTGAGCGTTCAGGCCAAACAGCTGGACGCGGCGCTGCCTTTCATTCCCAAGGAAAGATCCATCGTGACCGTTTCGAATCACGCCGGCCGCGCGGGTGCCGCAGGCGATTTCCTGGCCGATAAAGGCTTCAAGGTGGTCGGGGCGGTAGGGTCGCAGAATTATGAAGAGGAAGGTGGAAAAGTTACGCGAATCGAGCCGGTGCAGAAAAAAGCCAAGTAGCCGCGCGATAAACGCAGCGTGACGAATAACTGAGTACGGTTGCTGCCAGCGCCGCCGTTCGGGACGGTGAAATCGAGAGAATTTCATCTCCGCTTGTTTTGGAGTAGGTCAATGAAAAGAAAATTATCTTATGTGCTTTTTTGGGGGATTTCGGTGGCGTTGAGCATCGATGCCCCAACGGCGGACGATACCCCGGCGGCCGGCAAGGAAAATGCGCCGGCAGTAAAGTCCAAGTCGAAACTGTGGTCGTATCAGCCGGTGCAAGCGCCGGTGTTTCCGCCGGTCAAGCAGCAGGGCTGGGTCAGGACGCCGATCGACAACTATATTCTGGCGCAACTGGAAGCCAAGGGGCTGCAGCCGTCCAAGGACATCGACCGCGCCGCGTTTATCCGCCGCGCGACGCTGGATGTCTGGGGCGTGATTCCGACTCCGGAAGAAGTCGACGCGTTCGTGAACGACAAGTCCGACAACGCGTACGAGAAGCTGGTCGACCGCCTGCTGGCTTCCCCGAAATACGGCGAGCGCCAGGGGCGTAAATGGCTGGATCTGGCCCGCTACGCGGACAGCACCGGCTTCCAGAACGACAACGACCGGCTGAACATGTGGCGCTACCGCGATTACGTGATCAATGCGTTCAATCAGGACAAATCTTACGACCGTTTCATCCAGGAGCAGTTGGCGGGCGACGAGTTATGGCCGGGAGACGAGCAGGCTTTAATTGCGACCGGCTTCATGGCGCAGTTCCCGGACAATGCGAACTCGCGCGACCTGGTGCAGCGCAAATACCAGATCACCACCGATATTACCGATACGGTCGGCAAGGTGGTGCTGGGCCAGACGGTCGAGTGCGCGCGCTGCCATAACCACAAATTCGACAAGATTAGCCAGAAGGATTATTTCTCGCTGCAGGCGTTTTTCGCGAACGTGGCGCCGGTCGACAACATTCCGGCCAGGAAGGGCGACGTCGAGCGCGATTACGAAAAACAGTACGCCAAGTGGGAAGAAGCCACCAAAGAGATTCGCGCCAAGCAGAAAGCGATCATCGACACGCATCGCGAAGAGGCGCTGAAGTATCACAAGGAACGTTATCTGACCGACTCGCGGGAAGCGATCTTCAAGCCGAAAGAAAAACGGAACGCGCAGGACCGCTGGATCAACCATCGCCTGGCCAATGTGACCGACGAGCGCAGCATGCAGTCCTTCTTCCAGGAGAAAGGCGAGAGTACCGATCCGAAAACCTACGACAAAAAGATCGCGGCACAATGGGCGGAGTTGGATAAATTACAAAAAGAGCTCAGAAAATTCAACGATTTGAAGCCGGCCACCAGCTCCGACACGATTTCGGCGATGACCGAGCTGGGCCATCCCGATGCGCCGCCGAGCTATGTCTATGCGGTCGGCGACCACGAAAAGCCGCAAGAAGAGGTACAGCCTGCGTTTCCGGCCGCGATCACCGACGAGAAGCCGGACATCAAGCCGCTGCCGTTCTCGTCCGGGCGCCGCGCCGCGCTGGTCAAGTGGCTGACCAGTCCGACCAACCCGCTGACCGCGCGCGTTTATGTCAATCGGGTCTGGGATCAATATTTCGGCAGAGGCATCGTGGCAACGGTCAGCGATTTCGGCAAGGCCGGCGAAAAGCCGACCCATCCGGAACTGCTCGACTATCTGGCCGGCAAGTTCGTGAAGGACGGCTGGAGCGTCAAGAAACTGCACCGCGAAATCCTGCTGTCGAGCGTCTACCGGCAGTCTTCCGACTACCGCGAGGATGTCCAGAAAGCCGATGCCGAAAATAAATTCTTGGCGGTGTTCCCGCGCAAACGCCTGGAAGCCGAGCAGGTGCGGGATTCCTTGCTGGTGGCGGCCGCCAAGCTGGAGGATAAGGTCGGCGGCCCCAGCGTGTACCCGCCGTTGCCGAAAGTGATCAACACCAACGGCGGCAATTTCGCGAACGATCCGGCCTGGCGTACTTCGAAGGACGCTCACGACCACAACCGCCGCAGCCTGTACGTGTTTACGCGCCGCAGCATCCCGTACCCGATCCTGGATTCGTTCAACATGGCCTCGCCGCAGGAAGCGCACAGCAAGCGCGAGGTGACCACCACCCCGTTGCAGGCGTTGACCTTGTTCAACAGCGAACTGATTTTCGACTGGTCGAAGGCGCTGGCCGGCCGGGTCATCAACGAAGGCGGCAAGGACGAAGCCGCGCGTATCGACCGCTTGTATCAGATCCTGTTCGCCCGCCATGCGGACGATGCCGAAAAACAAGCGCTGCTGACATTCCTGAAGGAACAGGAAGGCGTGATCCGCGAAAAAGCCGCGGACGGCAAGTTCGAGATCAATATCCCGACCGGCCTGAAGGACAAGAAGCTGGACGATCCGATCCGGGCGGCGGCGTTCGTGGATTTGGTACACGCGGTGGCCAATTCGAACGAGTTCATTTACCGGTTTTAAAAAATTATTATTCAGAGGCTTACATTATGAAAAACAAATCGCGTCGAGATTTTTTGATTAAAACCGGCTACGGATTGGGGGGCTTGGGTGGACTGGCCGTGACCGGCCTGATTCCGGGGGGCGGGGTGATCGCCAGTGCGCTGGCCGACGATGCCGGCCTGCAGGCGCTGGCCGGCGCCAATCCGCTGGCATCGAAAGCGCCGCATTTCCCGGCCAAGGCCAAGACCGTAATCTGGCTGCACATGGCCGGCGCGCCGAGCACGCTGGACCTGTACGACTACAAACCGGAGCTGGTCAAACGGGCCGGAACCGGCATACCGGCGTCGTTCCTGCAAGGAATTAAAACTAGCACCCAGGGCGGCATCACCAAACTGATCGCGACCAAGCGCACCTGGAAGCAGTACGGGCAGAGCGGCGCCTGGTTCTCGGATTGGCTGCCGAATCTGGCCGAGCATGCGGACGATCTGGCCTTCATCAAGTCCAGCGTCACGATCGGCGCGACCCATGACATTTCGATCATGAAGCTGAACTCCGGCGGCCTGAACCCCGGCCGGCCGACGCTGGGCGCTTGGGTGCAGTATGCGCTGGGTTCGGCGAACCCGAACCTGCCGGCCTATGTGGTGCTCTACAACGACAAGCGCGAGCCGAGAGGCGGCGTCACCAACTGGGAGTCGGGCTTTCTGCCGGCGGTTTATCAGGGCACCCCGTTCCGTCCAGGCAACTCGCCGATTCTGCACCTGAACAACCCGGAATATCTGGCCACGGCCGAAAAACGCCATGCGCTGGACTTGCTGAAACGGTTGAACGAAAAGCACGGTTCGCGCTATCCCGAGGACACCGAACTGAAGGCCCGCACCGAATCCTACGAGCTGGCTTACCGGATGCAGGAAACCGCGCCGGAAGCGGTCGACTACAGCAAGGAATCCGATGCAACCAAAGAATTGTACGGACTCAACGACGAGCTGACCAAGCCGTACGGCGAACTGCTGCTGCGCGCCCGGCGTCTGGCCGAGCGCGGCGTGCGCTTCATCCAGGTGGTTTCCGGCCCGACCGACATCAAGGGCGACAGCCGTGACTGGGACGCGCACCAGAACATCGAAGACAATCACGGCAAGCATACCAAGATCGTCGACAAGCCGATCGCGGGCTTGCTGAAGGATTTGAAGGAGAAGGGCCTGCTGGACTCGACGCTGGTCGTATGGACCTCCGAGTTCGGCCGCACGCCATGGAGCGAATCGGGCGACGGCCGCGACCACAATCCCTGGGGTTACACCCAATGGATCGCGGGCGGCGGCATCAAGGCGGGCTACACCCATGGCGGCACCGACGAACTCGGCGTGCAGGCGCTGAAGGGGACCGAGGTCGATACCTACGACCTGCATGCAACGGTCTTGAACCAGTTGGGGCTCGATCACCTGAAGCTGATCTACAAGTACCAGGGCCGTTCCGAACGGCCGACCGTGGTTTACGGCAAGGTGGTCAAAGAACTGATCGCCTGAGGATGCTGCCATGAAAGCGCTTGCGCTGCCGGTCGATCAAGGCCGGTTCGGCCTTCGGGTTGAGCCTGCGGCCGGCAAGCGCGGCAAGGATTACAGGGATACCGGGATGAGGACTGTTTTTTAAGATGCGGAATGCAATGATTTTAGGCGCGATCTTGTTCGCGTCAGCGACCGGCAACGCGTCGGCCGAAAGCGATTTCGACTTCGAGGAATTGATGAACGATGTCGAAACCAAGACGCAGGAAGTGCAGAACAACATAGCGGCGAAGGATTTCGCCACTGCCGGCAAGGAAGCGGAGGAACTGAAACAGGCGTTCAAGCTGGTCGAAGGCTATTTCGCCGACCGCGGCGACGCGGCCGATGCGGTCGCCAATGCGCAGGATTACCAGAAAAAGGCGCAAGCGATTCAGGATGCGCTGAGCGCCGGCGATGCCGCCAAGGCGGCCGATACCGCCGCCGATTTTTCCAAACAATGCCGCGGCGCCTGCCACGACAAGTATAAACCTTTGTAAAAACGGAATGATGATGAAACATTTATTTCTAACAATCCTGCTTTCCCATCTGCTTGCCTTGCCGGCATTTGCGGTCCTGCCCGAAGGCCATCCGGCCCCCGCTGTGCAGGCACAAGCCTCGCTGGCCGGCAAAGCCTTCGATTATTCACTGCAGGAGGCGCTGCAGAAGGGCCCCGTGGTGGTGTATTTCTTCCCTTCGGCCTATACCGGCGGATGCAACATTCAGGCGCACAGTTTCGCGGTGGATCACGATAAATTCGCCGCCGCCGGAGCCGCTATCGTCGGCGTCTCGCTGGACAGCATCGAACGGCTGAATTCGTTTTCCGCCGATCCTCAATATTGCGCCGGCAAGTTTCCGGTGGTCGCGGATGTCGACGGCAGCATCGCGAAAGCCTTCGACGTGGCGGTCCGGGATCCGTCGCCCGGCAAGACCGATACGCGCGGGGACGAAATTACGCACGGCTTCGCCGAGCGGGCGACCTTCATCATTACTCCCGACGGCAAAATCGCCGCCACGGTCGGCGGCCTGAAACCGAAAGAAAATGTCGCCAAGGCCCTGGAAATCGTGCAGCAACTGAAAGCAGGGCGGAAGGCGATCTGAAGGATGGCGTTTTCGCAATGGATGGCCGCGGGGTTGCTCTTGGCGTTTTCATCAATCGGCGCAAGCGCGGCCGGGCTTGGCGGTGAAGGCTTGCCTTCGCGCGCCGGTAACGGCGATCCCGTGGCGGGCAGGGAAAAGGCCGACTCCGGCCGCTGCCTGGAATGCCACGGCGATGACGGCAACAGCGGCGACTCCAGGATTCCGAATCATGCCGGCCAATATGCCGGCTATCTGGTCAAGCAACTCCATGATTTTCAAACCGGCGCGCGGCAGCATGCGGTGATGTCGGTGATGGCGGAAGATCTGGACGCGGCCGACATGGCCGACATTGCGGCCTATTTCGCCGCTCAACAGCCGATGCAGGGCCGCGACGGCAGCGGCAAGCGCGCCGCGCCCGGCCTGTTTCTGCACGGCGATGCCGGCCGCGGCATTCCGGCCTGCGCCGACTGCCACGGCCGGCACGGGGAGGGCCGGGCGGGCGAGGACGGCACGCTTTATCCGCTGATCGGCGGCCAGCGCAAGGTGTATTTGCGCGCCCAGTTGACTGCCTGGAAGCTGGGCGAACGCAAAAACAGCCCCGACGGCGTGATGAACCGGATCGCCGCGTCTTTGAGCGACGATGAATTCGAGGCGTTGGTCGATTATCTGTCGGGGCTCCGGCCTCCCTAGTTTTAACGAATGAAGTTTAGGATCACAGCAATGAAATTTTTGAACTGGCTGCTCTACGAAGTTCACCGTTGGCTTGGAATTGCGTTGGCCGTGTTCATGTTCGCGTGGTTTTTGACCGGCATCGCGATCATGTATTCGACGCCGGCCACGCAAAGCCGAATCCAGCAATTGGCCCACGCCGAAGCCTTGGCGCCGCAGCCAGGCTGGCTGAGCCTGGGCGAGACCTGGGAACGCAGCGCCGCGCAGCGTCGAGCGGCGGCGGCCGAACGTCGGGTCGAAGCGCCCGGCGACGCCGATGCGGCAGACAAACAACCGGCCGTGCCTCCGGCGATCGCCGATGCCCGCCTGCTCAGAATAGCCGGCGCGCCGGTCTGGCTGGTCGAGGATACGCAAGGGATGCGTTTTGCGTTGTCGGCCAACGACGGCTCGCTGCGCGAGACTTCGGCCGAGCAGGCTTTGCAGATCGCCGGGGACTGGTTTAAAGCCGGGGACGCGGCGCCGCCCGCGCTGCGTTACCTGGCGTCGGTCGAGAAAACGATCATCCTGCGCAATCAGGATACTTTACGCCCGTTTCATCATATCGCCGCCGAGGACGGCAGGGAACTGCTGATTTCCGCGCGCACCGGCGAGGTGTTGCACGCCTCGACCCGTCTGGAGCGGGCGTTTTATTGGAGCGGCAACTGGCTGCATCTTCTCAAGCCCCTGGAAGCGGTCGGCCTCGGCGAATACCGCCACGCCATCCAGTTGGGGCTGGGCCTGTTCGCGACGGTCGCCTCCTTGACCGGGCTGATCATCGGCTGGCTGCGCTGGCGGCCGGGGTTCGGCGGCAAGCCGACCTATTCGCAGGGCCGCACGCAGCCTTACCGCGAATTCTGGGCCAAATGGCATTTCTGGAGCGGGCTGCTCGGCGGCACCGCCGCGCTGTGCTGGGCTTTCAGCGGTTTTCTCGATACCAATCCGGGAAAATGGTTTACCGAGGCGAATTACAGTCAGGCGGAATTGAGCCGTTTCCTGGGCGGCGGCGAATTGCCGGCGGCAATGCGCGACTGGCGGTCGGGACCTTCGCTCGCGTCGGCAGAGGGCGGCGCCGAAATCGTCGGCCTGAACTGGCGGCGCCTGGGCGGCGAAGCGATATTGCTGGCGGAAACCCGCGAGGGCGGGCGCCTGCCGCTGACAGGGAGCGGCGGCGGCTTCGGCGAGGCCGCTGTCAAGGCGGCCGTACAGCGCCTGGCCGGCGAAACGAAAGTCACGAGTATCGAAACGTTGCTCGATTACGACAGTTATTATTACCCCCGGCATCATCAAGACCTGAAGGACAGGCCTTTGCCGGTGTATTTGGCGAAACTCGCCGACGACAGCGGCACGTTGATCTATCTCGATCCGCAGGACGGCCGCCTGATCGGCAAATTCGACCGCAGCCGCCGCGTTTTCCGCTGGCTGTATTCGGCATTGCACCACTGGGATTTCGGCTGGCTGTATTACCGGCCGATCTGGGACGTCTGGATGCTGGTCTGGATTTCGTTCGGTCTGGTGCTCGGGGCCAGCTCGCTGGTGATCGGCTGGCGGCGGCTGAAAAAGTCTTTCGCGCCGAAAAAACAGGCCGTCCCGCGGGCGGTGCAAGCCGCGAAGCTGAAGGCGGAGAACGCGGTTTGACGGCATATCTTTATCGTGAAACCTGCCAGGTTTTGAAAACCCGGCAGGTCTAAAACTGAAACTATATAAATGATTTGGAGAGTAAACATGGGCTTTAGCATTCCCCATCTGTTGATGGTATTGGCGATTGCGATTCTGGTTTTCGGCACCCGGCGCCTGAAGCATGCCGGTTCCGACCTGGGCGAGGCGATCAAAGGGTTTCGGAACGCGGTCAGAGAAAGCGAGAACTCTCAGACCCTGATTCATCGAGGCGGTGGAGCCTTGGAGGCCGAGATCGCCGAACCGCAAAAATCCAAGGTTTGATCCGAACGTGTTCGAAATCGGCTTATCGGAATTAATGATGGTCGGCCTGGTCGCGCTGGTCGTGATCGGCCCGGAAAAACTGCCCGCGGTGGCGCGGCATGCGGGCTTCTGGCTGGGCAAGTCCCGGCGGACGATCGCGGCGGTCAAGGCGGAAATGCAGCGCGAATTACAGGCCGAGGAATTGCGGCGGCAGTGGGCCGCCGGAGAGCTGCAAAGTGCGCTGGACGACGGCAGGGCGGCGGCGATGGAAATCGATGCCGCGATGGACGCTCTGGCGGAGTCGGCGGCCGGACGTGATGCGCCTACACCGTCATCCTGAGCGCTCTTGAATAGCGGCATGCTCAATGCGAAGCATGGGCACGGCCTTATGCCGGAAATGCATTTGTAATTCGAATAATATCGTTTTTAAGCAGACGACAGAAACCCTATCATACAATCAAAACGGGTTTGAACGACGACTGGACGACCGGAGGTTTCGTTTCGCCCTTTATGAAAATTTTATCGATGAAAGCATTTTTCGGGAGCATGCCCCGATTCCAGCTAAAGAGGGACTCTGATGACATTACTGGCTTTTGACGAACTGCAGTCGCGCTCGCAGTCGCTTTCGCTCCGGGCGACGGCAATGGTTTTCGAAGACCCCGTTTCCCGCCGCCTGCTCGAACAGATCGAACGGATTGCGCCCAGCGACGCCACCGTATTGATCATCGGCGAAACCGGCACCGGCAAGGAACTGGTCGCCCGCCACATTCACTCCCTCAGCCGGCGCAGCCGGAACACTTTCGGCGCCTTGAACTGCGCGGCATTGAGCGAAAACCTGATCGAAAGCGAATTGTTCGGCCACGAAAAAGGCGCTTTCACCGGCGCGTTGGCGGGCAAGGACGGCTGGTTCAAGATTGCCGACAAAGGTACCCTGTTCCTCGACGAGGTCGGCGACTTGCCGCTGGGCCTGCAGGCCAAGCTGCTCAGGGTTCTGCAGGAGCGCGAGGTGGTCAGGGTCGGTTCCCGCCAGGCCGTGCCGGTGGATGTCAGGATCATCGCCGCCACCAACGTGAATCTGGAGGAAGCGGTGGCGGCCTCGCATTTCCGCGCCGACTTGTATTACCGGTTCAATGTCGCCACGATTCATCTGTCGCCGCTGCGCGATCGGCCCGGCGATATTCTGCCGCTGGCCCGGCACTTTCTGAAAATTTACGGCGACCGTCTGAGCTACGGCGAGATCAATCTGTTGCCTGCCGCCGAGCAGTTATTGTTGAACTACGACTGGCCGGGCAACATCCGCGAGCTGGAAAACGCGATTCACCGCTCGCTGTTGGTCTGCCCCGGCAATCGCCTCCGGCCCGAAGATTTCAAGCTGTCCGGCGTCCGCGCCGTCGATGCTACACCCGCGATATCGATCACTTCTTTGGAGAATGCGCTGCTGCGCCTCTGCGAACAAGCGCCGCCCCAGTTATACGATCTGATCGAGGAAACGGTGATCCGCACCGCGTTCGAGTTCTGCGAGGAAAACCAGGTGCAGACCGCCAAGCTGTTGAACATCAGCCGTAACGTGTTGCGGCATAAACTGGCGGTATACGGCATGTTGCCGAACGGCCAGAAAAAAACCGCCGACGGCGGGATAGCCGCGGTGGCGCTGGCTTAGGATGTGGCTAAAAATCATTTTCCGGCATGCTGCCCCGATCGTTTTCACCGCGGCGCGCGTTCTCGTAGGGCGGCAACGGGGCGGAGGCGTTTTTTAAACACAAGTGTAGGGTACGCTGTGCGTACCATTGGGGATGAAAAGGTACGCACAGCGTACCCTACAACTACAACGCATGCCGGACGGGATATTTATTCCGTCCGTAACGTTTGAAGACAGGGCCGTAGGATGTGGTGAGGAACGAACCGCATCGTTTGCGATTGGCATCGTTCGCGATTGATGCGGTTCCTATCGTCACCACATCCTATGACCCTCCAGATGACGCGGCATATTTCCGTGAACATCAAAGATGGCTTTGCCGTGTTGCCTGAACGTTGGGGGGTGGAGCGGACTTTTGCCTGGCTTGGACAGTTTCGGCTTTTCGCCAAGGATTTTGAAGTCCTCGCCGCCACCGCTGAAAGCGGGGTACGGATTGCCATGATCACATTAATCCTTGCAAAATGCTTGTGATGTTTTGCAAGACAGCTTCTAAATCCCGTCCCGCTCAGTTTCCGACGACAACGATCCCGGACGCTTCATCATGCGTATAACGGCGCCTCGGTTTTTTCCCAGCCTAAATACGGGGTGCCGTAAAAGTCTCCTTCGACCAGCTCGAAACCCGTGTTCTGCGCCAGCGCACTGCCTTTGATCTGGGTCACGTTCGCCAGCAGGCTTTGCCCGCCGATCGAGCGGACCAGCGCATTCCATTGGCTCAGTTTCTCGATCATTCCGGCTTCGCGTATCCGGTCCAGCGAATTGGCCGACAGGCTGACGAAATTCGGTTCCAATGCCTGAATGAGCTGGTTGGCTTGCCGGCCGAGCGCGGCATAGTCGAATTTCAGCGCGATTCGATAGCCGCGGCTCCGGTAATTTTCCAGGCCTTGGTTCAACTGCTGCTGAAAACGCGCATAGGCGGGACTGACCGGCACCGTAATCGCCACGTTGCGGGTTTCCAGTCCGCAGCGGACGATGATTTCCTCGAAATAGACGCCGTGATTTTCCCTCACGCCGAGAATATGCCGCG
This sequence comes from Methylomicrobium album BG8, assembly GCF_000214275.2. Classification (NCBI taxonomy): domain Bacteria; kingdom Pseudomonadati; phylum Pseudomonadota; class Gammaproteobacteria; order Methylococcales; family Methylococcaceae; genus Methylomicrobium; species Methylomicrobium album. The sequence continues at coordinate 491,071 of NZ_CM001475.1, forward strand.
GATCGACATCCAGAAACAAGGCGTCGGTCTCCGACTGCGCCGGCAGCAAGAGATAATTCAGCATGTGGACGGTCCGCGACAGCCTGTCGAAATTCAGGATCGACAGCGTATCGATCGAGGGAGACAACGGGTGCTTCAGCAAATGCTCGATGTCGTCTCCGTATAAAGGTTCCGCCGGACTGTTGGTCAGCACCTGTCCAGCGCAGTATCCGGCGATCCGCGACGGATTTTCGGTCGCCCGGACCGGCGACAGCCGGCTGCCGATCTGAATCGGGCCGAATAAACCGTGAACGACGCCGTTATTGAAGACGAACGGCCGCGAATTGCCGTGAAATCCCAATCGGTCGTTGAAGTGTTCGACTAACTGCTGTAATGGCATGGTATGCAAGCCCTAAATAAAACGCGCGGGAAAATGACCCATGATTAACGATAACCGATAGGTTAGGGCATTCGGCGGGCGAAAGGAAACGATAGTTTTAGAAATCCATATCTAAATCGATAATAACCTGATCACTGCGTAGAGAGAGCGGTAGGGCGTTTTCGCGATAGCAAAACGCCAATCCGTAATCCGTAAGGCGGAACCGGCTCTGCCGGGTTCCGCCGCAGGATGACGGATCGCTGAGTGTAACGGCGGATCGCCTGTCGGCATCCGCCCTACAAGAGCTTTCACGGTAAAAAGGTCGGCAAAGAGGGGGCCGGCCCGTAATCCAAGAGGTCATCCCGGATTGTGCGTGCGCTGCGCCACCAGGTGAACGTAGCGCCCCATGTCCCGGTAGGTGGGCATCCGGCAATAACGGTATTCCAGCTCGAACAGTTCGGCCGGATCGCTGTTTTTCAGGGCCTCTTTGTCGAGATAGTCGTGGAATACCCGAATGCCGGTATGCGCCATGATCTTGAATCCCCACGTTTCGAGCTGTTCGAGAATTTTGTGCGGATATTGCGGATTGGGCGGGGTCAGCTTGTCGCCCTTGCCGAGATAGCTGTCGTCCAACAGGTGCCTAAGGCGCCAGCCGCCTTTCAGCGCATTGGTGTAAACCATCGCGTTCCGGTTGTAGAACAGCAACGACAGGTAGCCTCCCGTTGCGACCCGGTCGGCGATGATCTGCAGCGTCGGGATCGGCTCCGCCAGCCATTCCAGCAGCGCATGGCACAGAACCAAGTCGAAGCGGGGCAGTTCGGGTGCCAGCGCCTGCGCCGCCCGGTGGTGGAACTGGGCTTCCAGCCTCTGGCTCAGGAAAAGTTGTTCGGCGCGGGCCAGCATTTTTTCGGACAGATCGCACAGCGTCAGCCGGTGCCCTTTTTCGGCCAGTTCCGCGCTGATTTGCGCGAAGCCGCAGCCGGCGTCCCAAACGGTGAGCGGCTCGGGGTAGCGGTAGAAGGGATCGAGATCCTCTTTCAGCAGCTTGAGGCGCCAGTCGCCCTTTGCGGTCGCATAGATTTTCTTCTCGAATCGCTCGATCAGTTTATCGAAATTTTTGTCCTGTTTGAGTTTCATGGCCGCTCGCCGTTTGCCGTCTTCGGCGGGGCTGCCGAAGCGCGGCCTTTAGCTTATCAAATCCGCACGCGGTGCACACCCGCCTGTCAGGCGGCTTTGATCGAGGATGTGGCTAAAAATAATCTCCCGGCATGCCGCTGATCGCTCCTCATTTGTAGGTACGCCGTGCGTACCTGAGGGGCAAGGTACGCACAGCGTACCCTACAGAGGTTCCTCGGGCAGGGGAGCAAGCCGGCAGAGCGACAAAGCGCGCGTTGTCACTCCGGTTCGGAGCTTTCTTTACCGAAAGGAGGCGATTGCAGCCGCTGCGCGATATCCCGATTGTTCAGCATTTGCGCGATCCGCCCGCAGGGGACCGGCTGTCCGAACAAGAACCCCTGCACGGCGTCGCAGCCGTAGCGCTTGACGTAATCGTACTGGAGCCGGGTCTCGACGCCTTCGGCCACGACTTTCAGATTCAGGTTGTGAGCCATGGCGATGATGGTCCGCACGAGCGTTTCGTCGTCGGGGTCCTGGCCCAGGTCGCGTACGAACGATTGGTCGATTTTCAGGGTGTGCAGCGGCAACTGTTTCAGCCGGCTCAGCGAAGAGTAGGCGGTGCCGAAATCGTCGATGCTGACCTCGATGCCGAGCTCCCTGACCCATTCCAGGACTTTCCGGGCGTTGGCGTTGCCGGGCCCGAACAGGCTTTCGGTAATCTCCAGTTCGAGTTTGACGCCCGGAAAGCCCGTGCGCCGGAGGATGCCGGAAATCACCAAGTGCAGGTCTTCCCGGATAAACTGCGCGGGAGACAGGTTCACGGCCAGGCGGATATCCTTGTCGGCCTGAGTGCACCAGGGCCGCATTTCGCGGCAGGCGGTTTCGAGAACCCACTCGTCGATCGAGGCAATCAGGCCGCATTCCTCGGCCAGCGGGATGAATTCCGCGGGCGCAATGGGCCCTTCTTCGGGGTCGTCCCAGCGCACCAGGGCTTCGAAGCCGACAATCTCCAGACTGACCGTCTCGCGCCGGGATTGATAGAGGATGCTCAATCCGCCTTCGCGGATGGCTTGTTTTAATTTGGTTTCCAGCGCCAGGCGGCGTTCGGCGCGGGCGTTCATGTCGGCCGAAAAGAAAGTGTACTGGTTGCCGCCGCGGTCCTTGGAACGGTACATGGCGGTGTCGGCGTTCTTGACGATCGTCTCGGCGCGGCTGCCGTCCTCCGGGAACAGGCTGACTCCGATGCTGGCCGTTACATGCAGGCTGTAGCCGTCCACCTGGATCGGCTCGGCGATCGCGGCGGTGATTTTCATCGCCACCTCGGACGCATCGGTTTCCTGGCGGGGCTGCGGCAACAGCACCGCAAATTCGTCGCCGCCGAGGCGGGCCAGCGTGTCGCTGCTTCGCAAGCAGGCTTTCAGCCGTTGCGCCACCTGGATTAGAAGCTTGTCTCCGACGGCGTGGCCCAAGGTATCGTTGATAATCTTGAAGCGGTCCAGGTCGAGGAACATCACCGCGATGCGCCGGCCTTCGCGCTTGGCCTGGCTGGCCGCCAGGCGAAGATGGTCGTCGAAGGTGACGCGGTTGGACAGGCCGGTCAGCGTATCATGGTAGGCTTGGTGCTCCAGTTGCCGCGTCAATTCGGTCAGCTCCCGGGTGCGCGCGCGCACCTTTTCTTCCAGCTCGTTGCGCGCCTTCTGCAGTTCGATGTCGCGCAGTTGAATCTGGCTCAGCATGCCGTTGAAGTCGTCGACCAGCGCGCCGATCTCGTCGGCGGACAGTTTTTCGGCACGCAGGCTGTAATCCTGTGACTCGGACACGCGCCGGGCCGTCCGGGCGAGTTTCAGGATCGGCTCGGATACGAGCCGCTGGAGCCGGCTGGAAAACAGTACGGCAATCAGGAGCGACAGCGAAAACACGCCGGCGCCGATGGCCAGCTCCCGCAACTGCCGGTGTTTCCATCCGCTGAGGTCCGAGATCAGCATGACGCTGCCGATGCGATCGCCGTCGAAAACGATCGGCGAAACGGCGAACAGATTGCCGTTGACGATTCCCGAATCCTGTTCCGGCACGATGGCCGGAACGCTTCCGGTTTCTCGCGTGTAATGCGCAAATAGCCGGCCTTGAGCCGAGAACAGGGCCGCGCCGACGATATCCGGTTCTTTCTTCAGGCTCGACAGCGTATCGAGCGCCGCGTCCGGATCGCCGAATGCCAAGGCCGCCACGGTATTGAAGCCGATGATATCGGCCTGGGTGCGGAGTCTGTCGAACATTGCATGGCGCAACGACAGGAGATCGTTTACGGCGAAGCCGAAGACCGATAACAGCAGGGCGCAGCTGCTGGTCAGCAGCAGCAGGCGCATCAGTTTTTTTCTCAGCGAGGTTTTGCCTGTGATAATCATAAGCTTCAGGTTCCGTCGCCGACGATTTTGGCTAGTTTGAGCAGATTGGAGCTCATCCGGAGGCCGGTCCTGCGCGCCTTGGCCAGATTGATTTCGAAGCCGATCCTCGCCGCGTTGCGCACCAGCGTTATCAGGGCGGGCCGATGCGGGGAAGGGAGATCGGTGTCCGTCAGATCGGCGATCGTCAGCAGGGGGCGGTTCGGGGCTTGCCGGGACTCTTCGCTGAAGTGCCGCATTTCATCCGGCCCGACCAGCAGGATGCGGCAGGAATCGCTTTGTGCCAGCGACCGGATCAGGCCGATCTGTAAGGGACGCCCGTTTACGATTTTTCCTTCGATGGTCCGGATCGCTTCGCCGAAGGGATTGCTTCGATACAGGCACAGCAGCAGCGGGGTTACCTGCTGTTCGGGGGCTTCCTTCGGCCAGGAAACGAAACGCGCGATGTTCAGAACGAATGACGCTTTTATTCGCCCGGCGCGGTCGGTTTCCGTTTCCGCTTCTGCGAGCGGAGGCCATAAGGCGGCGAGCAAGGCTCCGGTCATTGCGTAACGCCGGATCCACCCCGGTTTGGGTAGGGGCTGCAGGCTGTCTCTAGCGGTTTTTGCCCGTCTTCCGATCCAGGGCCGCAACTCCATGTGATGCAACCCCCACTTTCCGGCCGCGGCGTTCCGAGCCGAATGGTTAAAAACCGCGTAATCCTTGCCACTGACGTTGGGGACGGCCAACAGCGGCCCGGTTTCGGGAGGATTCAGGAAGCATTTGCTGAAATGAAAGCGACGTTCGAAATCCATATCGATGGCCTCGGTATGCATTCAGTTGAGTTCCAATGCGCATGCGCGCGCCGCATCAGGCGATTGAAGCCGGTAACCGTGCCGCCTGCCAGGACCGCGCATCCCGTTGCGTTCATTATATCCCAGAGCCCGCCTTTGGTTTTCTATTTCGTATTCACGGTATTGGCTCAGAGCTGTAGAACTGTAGGGCGTTTTCGCAACAGCAAAACGCCAATGGCCTTCAAAGCGAGGCGGATTGCCTGGCGGCGAATCCGCCCAGCTCTATTTCGTATTCACGGGTTACCTCTGTAATAAACATCCGCCCGTTCCAACAAGTTGGCGGTTTCGTCTAGTTCGGGTGATGCGGGGAATTATCTGAAAAATGGGGCCTGCCGGATTACGTTTTTCCCTCCCGTATCCTGCCGCTTGCCTTCCTCTGAACCGTTCATAAACTTCGACTCGGAAAGCGAAATTTGCTACAATGCCTGAGTTAACCACCGATTCAACCTGATCTTTCCGCAGCACATCGCCGGCGTGCCTGGGAAGGAGTGTAGGAACCAGCAATGGCCGGTCAGCGCTGATAGCGTAGCGGCTTTGCTTAGAATAAAACAGCCATGTCGAACTACGCGAAAGAAATCATTCCTGTCAATCTCGAAGACGAGATGCGCCAGTCCTATCTCGATTACGCGATGAGCGTGATCGTCGGGCGCGCCTTGCCGGATGTCAGGGACGGCCTGAAGCCGGTGCATCGGCGCGTGCTGTATGCGATGAGCGAGCTCGGCAACGACTGGAACAAGCCCTATAAAAAGTCCGCGCGTGTGGTCGGCGACGTGATCGGTAAATACCACCCGCACGGCGACACCGCGGTTTACGACACGATCGTGCGGATGGCGCAGCCGTTTTCGATGCGCTACATGCTGATCGACGGCCAGGGCAACTTCGGTTCGGTTGACGGCGATTCCCCGGCGGCGATGCGTTACACCGAAGTCCGGATGGCGAAAATCTCGCACGAACTGCTCGCCGACCTCGACAAGGAAACGGTCGATTTCATTCCGAACTACGACGAATCCGAGTCCGAGCCGAAAGTGCTGCCGACCCGGATTCCGGCGCTCCTGATCAACGGGTCGTCCGGCATCGCGGTCGGGATGGCGACCAATATTCCGCCGCACAATCTGAACGAAACGGTCGGCGCCTGCCTGGCGCTGATCGACCATCCCGAAGCCACGATCCTCGAACTGATGGAGCACCTGCCGGGCCCCGATTTCCCGACCGCCGGCATCATCAACGGCGCCTCCGGCATCTACAGCGCCTACACGACCGGCCGCGGCAAGATCTACCTGCGCGCGCGCTGCCATTTCGAGGACATCGGCGACAGCAACCGGCAGGCGATTATCGCCACCGAGCTGCCTTATCAGGTCAACAAGGCGACCCTGCAGATGAAGATCGCCGAACTGGTCAAGGAAGGCAGGATCGAAGGCATTTCAGCGATCCGCGACGAGTCCGACAAGGACGGCATGCGTCTGGTCATCGAACTGCGCCGCGGCGAAATGCCCGAGGTCGTGCTGAACAATCTGTACAAACAGACCCAGTTCCAGAGCGTGTTCGGAATCAACATGGTCGCGCTGCTCGACGGCCGTCCGCACCTGTTGAATCTGAAAGAGATTCTGAACGCGTTCATCGACCACCGCCGCGAAATCGTCACCCGCCGGACGATCTACAACCTGCGCAAGGCGCGGGAGCGGGCGCATATCCTGGAAGGTCTCGCGGTCGCGCTGGCGAACATCGACGAGATGATCGAGCTGATCAAGAACTCGGCGAGCCCTGCGGTGGCGAGGGAAGGCTTGCTGGCCAGAACCTGGAACAGCGGTTTGGTGACTTCGCTGCTCGAACGCGCCGATGCCGACCGGTCGCGTCCGGAAGACCTGCCGCCCGGCTTCGGGATCGCGGGCGGCAGGTACCGTCTTTCCGAGGCGCAGGCGCAGGCGATTCTCGACTTGCGGCTGCACCGCCTGACCGGGCTCGAACAGGACAAGATCATCGATGAATACAAGGAACTCCTGCGGCGGATCGACGAATACCTGGAAATTCTGGGTAGCGATATCCGCCTGATGGAGGTCGTTAGGGAGGAGCTGGTCGAGATCCGGGACAATTACCGCGACGAGCGCCGCACCGAAATCATTCACGACCGCCTGGATCTGTCCGAAGAGGATCTGATCACCGAAGAAGACATGGTCGTCACGATGTCGCACGCAGGCTACGTGAAGGCCCAGCCGCTCAGCGATTACAAGGCGCAGCGGCGCGGCGGCCGCGGCAAGCTGGCGACCGCGACCAAGGAGGAAGATTTTGTCGACAAGCTGATCGTCGCCAACAGCCACGATACGATCCTGTGTTTTTCCTCGCTCGGCAAGGCCTATTGGCTGAAAGTCTATCAACTGCCGATCGCCAGCCGCACCTCGCGCGGCAAGCCGTTCGTGAACCTGTTGCCTCTGGAGCAGGGCGAAAAGATCAACGCGATGCTGCCGGTCCGGGAGTTCAGCGAGAACAAATACATTTTCATGGCGACCACGGCGGGCACGGTCAAGAAGACGCCGCTGATCGAGTTCGAGCGCCAGCGTACCGGCGGCAAGATTGCGATCGATCTGCAGGAAGGCGACAGGCTGGTCGGCTGCGCGATCACCGACGGTAGCCAGAACGTCCTGCTGTTCAGCAGCGACGGCAAAGCCGTCTGCTTCAACGAAACCGACGTCAGGCCGATGGGTAGGAATGCGGCCGGTGTGCGCGGAATGCGCCTGGCGGAAGGCCAACAGGTCATTTCGCTGATCATCGGCACCGAGGGCACGGTCCTGAACATCACCGAAAACGGCTATGGCAAGCGGACCCGGCTCGAAGAGTTCCCTTGCCACAACCGCGGCGGCCAAGGCGTGATCGCGATCCAGACTTCGGCGCGCAACGGCGCGGTCGTAGGCGCGGTGCTGGTCAACGCGCACGACGAAATCATGCTGATCACCGACGGCGGCACGCTGGTGCGCACGCCGGTGGACGGCATTTCGGTGCTCAGCCGGAATACCCAGGGCGTCACGATCATCCGTCTGGACAAAAAGGAAAAAGTGATCGGCGTCGACCGGATCGAGGGGTTGGGCGGCGAAGAGGAAGACGACATCGAACAAGAAGGCGCACCGGAGAACGGTGCGGACAACGAAGCGGAATCAGGAGAAGAGTGATTATGTCACGAGTTTACAATTTTAGCGCCGGCCCTTCGGCGCTGCCGGAAGAAGTGCTGAACCAGGCGCGGGAAGAAATGCTCGAATGGCGCGACAGCGGCATGTCGGTGATGGAAATGAGCCATCGCGGCAAGTTTTTCTCAATCATCGCCGATGAACTGGAACAGGATCTTCGCGAGCTGATGGCGGTCCCGGAAAACTACAAGGTACTCTTCCTGCAGGGCGGCGCGACCGCGCAGTTTTCGATGATCCCGCAAAATCTGCTGCGCGGCAAGACCAAGGCCTGTTACGTGAACACCGGCGCCTGGTCCGAAAAGGCCATCAAGGACGCGGGCAACTACTGCGAGGCGGTGCTCAGCGCGAGTTCCGAAGATACCCGATTCACCACGATCCCCGATGTCGCCGGCTGGCGCGTCGACCCGGATGCGGCTTATCTGCACTATACCTCGAACGAAACGATCCACGGCGTCGAATTCCAGTCGATCCCGGATAGCAAGGGGTTGACTCTGGTGTCCGACATGTCGTCGAACATCCTGTCGCGGCCTGTCGACATCGGCAAATTCGGTCTGATCTATGCGGGCACCCAGAAAAACATGGGACCGGCCGGCGTCACCGTGGTGATCGTGCGCGACGATCTGATCGGACATGCGCCGAAATCCGTGCCGCAGGTCTTCAATTATGCGGATCAGGCCAAGAACGGCTCGATGCTGAATACGCCGGCGACCTACAACTGGTATCTGGTCGGCCTGGTCTTGAAATGGCTGAAGGCGCAGGGCGGCGTCGCCGCGATCGAACAGCGCAATATCGCGAAGAGCCGGCTGCTTTACGATCTGGTCGACAAATCGTCGCTGTACCGGAATCCGGTCGAAGTGCCTTACCGTTCGCGGATGAACGTGCCGTTCATTCTGGTCGACGACGCGCTCGACAAGCCGTTCCTGGCCGCGGCGGAAGCGAACGGCCTGTTCGAACTGAAAGGCCACCGTTCGGTCGGCGGCATGCGTGCGAGCATTTATAATGCGATGCCGGAAGCCGGCGTGAAGGCGCTGTGCGAATTCATGGCCGAATTCGAAAGAACGCATTAAGCCGCCACTGCGAGGCGAAGTGTTTATGTCGTCCATCCCGTCCGTCAGGCCGCTTGCGGAAATCAGAACCGAAATCGACGCGATCGATGCCGAGATCCTGCGCCTGATCAACCGGCGCGCGCAGTGCGCCGAAGAGGTCGCGAAAGCCAAGATCGCCGACGGCGAACAGGGCACCTTTTACCGGCCGGACCGCGAGGCGATGGTGCTGAGAAGGATCAAGGACTTGAATCGGGGGCCGCTCCCGGACCCGACCGCGATGCGCTTCTTTCGCGAGCTGATGTCCGCCTGTCTCGCGCTCGAAAAGCCGCTTGAAGTCGCTTTTTTGGGACCTGAGGGCACTTTTTCCCAGCAGGCGGTGTTCAAGCATTTCGGCTCCTCCGTAAATACCCAGCCGGTTGCGGCGATCAGTGACGTATTCAATGCGGTCGAACTGGACAAATGCCATTTCGGCGTGGTGCCGGTCGAAAACTCGACCGAAGGCGTGATCAACCACACGCTGGACCGCTTCTTGATGTCGCCGCTCAGAATCTGCGGTGAGGTCGAGGTCCGGGTTCATCAAAACTTGATGGGCCATGCCGCCTCCCTGTCCGAGATTCGCGAGATTTTTTCTCATCAGCAATCGCTGGCGCAGTGCCGGCTTTGGCTCGACCGGCACCTGCCGCAGGTGAAGGTGACAGCGGTCAGCAGCAATGCCGAAGCCGCGCGGCTGGCGTCGCTGGACAAGCATGCCGCTGCGATCGCGGGCGTGGCGGCTGCCGAGGTTTACCAATTGCCGGTACTTGAAACCAGTATCGAAGACCAGGCGAACAATACGACCCGCTTCATCGTGATCGGCAAACAGGATTCCGCCCCGACCGGCAAGGACAAGACCTCGCTGGTGTTTTCGACCGGCAACCAGCCGGGCGCGCTGTATAAAGCCCTGGAATCGTTCGCGAAATTCGGTATCGGAATGGTGAATATCGAATCCCGCCCGTCGCGGCAGGGGCTGTGGGAATATGTGTTTTTCATCGATATCGACGGGCATGGCGCGGACCCGAAAGTCGCCGAAGCGTTGGGTCTGCTGAGAGCGAATGTGAACATGCTCAAACTGCTCGGCTCCTATCCGAAGGCCGTACTTTGATGATTTGACGAGGGTATGAGCAAAGCGCGTCCGCTCCGCCTGCCGGCCCTGCGTGCCGCTTGAGTTTTTGAATTTCCTTGCTGCGACCAGAAGACGAGATATCTATGAACACTCCATCATCGCTTTACCAATATGCCGTTGCCGGCGTTCAGCAACTGGTGCCCTATGTGCCCGGCAAACCGATCGAGGAATTGCAGCGCGAGTTGGGGCTCGAGCGTGTGGTCAAGCTCGCGTCGAACGAAAATCCGCTGGGGCCCAGCAAGAAAGCCTTGGCGGCGATGCAAAAGGCGATGGCCGAGTTGGCGCTGTATCCCGACGGCAGCGGTTTCAACCTGAAAAAGGCATTGGCGAAAAAATTCCTCGTCGATCCCGCGCAAATCACGCTCGGCAACGGTTCGAACGAGATTCTGGAACTGGTCGCGCGGGCATTTCTGGCGCCCGGCCTGAATGCGGTGTTTTCCCAGCATGCCTTCGCGGTCTATCCGATCGTGACCCAAGCCGCCGGGGCCGCGTCGATCGTCGCGCCGGCCGTGCATTATTCGCACGATCTGCAGGCGATCCGGGAGCGCGTCAACGCGCAGACGCGCGTGGTGTTCATCGCGAATCCGAACAATCCGACCGGTACGCTGCTGTCGCAGCCGCATCTGGAAGATTTCGTCAAATCGCTGCCGCCGAGCTGCGTCTGCGTGCTCGATGAGGCCTATTACGAATTCGTGCACAGCAAGGGCGAACAGGATGCGGTCGAATGGCTTGGGCAATGCCCCAATCTGGTGGTTATGCGCACCTTTTCAAAAGCCTACGGGCTGGCCGGCCTGCGCGTGGGCTATTGTTTTTCGAGCCCGGAAATGGCCGATATCCTGAACCGGGTCAGACAGCCGTTCAATAACAATTCGATGGCGCTGGCCGCCGCCGAGGCGGCGCTGGACGACGTCGAGCACTTGCAGCATACGGTCAAGAACAATACGCTCGGTATGAAGCAATTGGTCGAGGGCTTCAAAAATCTGGGGCTTGGCTGGATTACGTCGGCCGGCAATTTCGTTTCGGTCGACCTCAGCGAGCCGGCCTATCCGGTCTACGAAGCCCTGCTGCGGAAAGGGGTGATCGTCCGGCCGGTGGCGAATTACGAAATGCCGAACCATCTTCGCATCAGCATCGGCACGCCGGAAGAAAACAATCTGTTCCTGCAGGCGCTGACCGAATGTCTGAATGATGTTTGACCGGCTCTGCATCATTGGCGTCGGCCTGATCGGCGGGTCGGTCGCGCGCGCCGCACGCAGTCAGGGCCTGGCCAGATGCATCGTCGGCTATGGCCGCGAGCAGGAAAAACCGAACCTCGAAACCGCAAAGCGGCTGGGCGTGATCGATGAGTATTTTCTCGATATCGGGCCGGCGCTGCGGGAGGCCGACGGGGTCGTGATCGCGGTCCCTGTCGGGGCGATCGAATCGGTTTTTGAGCAGTTGAAGCCTTACTGGTCCGACAACTGCATCTACAGCGACGTTGGCAGCACCAAGAGCAATGTGATCGTCGCCGCCGGGCGCGTATTCGGCACGGTGCCGGCCAATCTGGTGCCGGCGCATCCGATTGCGGGCGCCGAAAACAGCGGCGTCGAAGCGGCTCTGCCCGACCTTTTCCAGCGCCGGCGCCTGATTGTCACGCCGCTGCCTCAAACCGAGCCTTCCGCGCTGAATAAAATCCAAGTTTTCTGGGAACGCATGGGCGCACAGGTTTCGGTGATGAGTGCTGACCATCACGATGCGGTGCTGGCGGCGACCAGCCATCTGCCGCATTTGCTTGCGTTCGCGCTGGTCGATATGCTTGGACGGCAGGACGAGCAGTGCGAGATCTTCAAGTATGCGGCCGGCGGTTTCCGCGACTTTACCCGGATCGCGTCGAGCGACCCGACCATGTGGAGGGACATCTGCGCCGCGAACAAAGAGCAGCTGATTCCGCTGCTGCATCAACTCAAAACCGAACTGGACAAGATCGAACAATTGCTGGCGGATAACGATGGCCGGCGCCTTTTTGAAACCTTCTCGTATGCCAGGAATGCGAGGCAACGCTTTTTAGATCAGTTAGAAAATTAATATGAGCAAATCCATTACCTTCAAAGTCAATCCGGGCGGCAGTTTGAAAGGCGAGGCGCGGGTGCCTGGCGACAAATCGGTTTCGCACCGTTCGATCATGCTGGGCTCGCTGGCGGAAGGTGTCACCCGCGTCAAAGGCTTTCTCGAAGCCGAGGATGCGCTGGCGACCCTGCAGGCGTTCCGCGACATGGGCGTCGAGATCGAAGGCCCGGTCAACGGCGAACTGACCATTCACGGCGTCGGCAAGCATGGCTTGAAGGCGCCGGAAAAGGAATTGTATCTCGGCAATTCCGGCACCTCGATGCGGCTTTTGAGCGGCCTTCTGGCGGGGCAGGCGTTCGATGCCGTGTTGACCGGCGACAAATCGCTGTCGGGCCGGCCGATGAAACGGGTTACCGAGCCGTTGAAAACGATGGGCGCCGAAATCAAAACCACCGAAAAAGGCACCGCGCCTTTGCGTATCACCGGCAAGGACGGCCAACTGAACGGAATCGATTACACGATGCCGATGGCGAGCGCGCAGGTCAAATCCTGCCTGCTTCTGGCCGGGATGTACGCGCAAGGAGACACTTCGGTGACCGAGCCCGCGCCGACCCGCGACCATACCGAACGGATGCTGGCCGGCTTTAATTACCCGGTCAAGAAGGAAGGCAACAAGGTCACGATCAATGCGGACGGCAAACTGACCGCCTGTGAAATCGACGTGCCGAGCGACATTTCTTCGGCCGCGTTTTTCCTGGTCGGCGCCTCGATAGCGCCCGGTTCCGACCTGCTCTTGAAGCATGTCGGGATCAACCCGACCCGCACCGGCGTGATCGACATTCTGAAGCTGATGGGTGCCCGTATCGAGGTGCTGAACGAGCGCATCGTCGGCGGCGAGCCGGTCGCCGATTTGCATGTGACTCACAGCCGGTTGAATGGCATCGACATTCCGGAAGAACTGGTGCCTCTGGCGATCGACGAGTTTCCGGTGCTGTTCGTCGCCGCCGCCTGCGCGGAAGGCCAAACCCGCCTGAGCGGCGCGGAAGAACTGCGCGTGAAGGAATCCGACCGGATTCAGGTGATGGCCGACGGCCTGAAGATTTTAGGCGTCGATGCCGAGCCGACGCCGGACGGGATGCTGATCCAGGGCGGCAAGCCGATCGGCGGCGGTACGGTCGAGTCGCACGGCGATCACCGGATCGCGATGGCGTTTTCGATCGCGGGCCTCAAGGCGCATGCGCCGATCACGATTCTGGATTGCCTGAACGTGAACACTTCCTTTCCCGAGTTCAAGGATCTGGTCAAACGGCTCGGCCTCGACATCAGTGTTGCGGAGGCATGATGGCGGTTCCGGTGCTGACGATCGACGGGCCGAGCGGGGCCGGCAAAGGCACGGTCAGCCGTTTGGTCGCCAAGATGCTGGGCTGGCACTACCTGGACAGCGGTTCGATTTACCGTTCGCTGGCGCTGGCCGTGTCGAAGCAGGGGATCGATTTGGCCGACGAGGCGGGGATTGTCAAGGCGGCAGAGGCGATGCGGCTCGAATTCGAATGCGGCGAGGAACTAACCGTTAGATTGAACGGTCAAGACATTACTGCAGAGATTCCTTTGGAAAGTACCGGAAATAGGGCTTCGACCGTCGCGGCCATCCCGGAAGTCAGGCGCGTCCTGTTGAAAAAACAAAGAGATTTCAAGCAGTTGCCAGGGCTCGTCGCGGACGGCCGCGATATGGGTACGGTGGTGTTTCCCGAAGCGCCTTTCAAGGTGTTTTTGACCGCAAGCGCTTCGGAAAGGGCCGTGAGGCGATATAAACAGTTGAAAGAAAAAGGAATTGATGCTAATCTAGTGCAAATAACGAATGAGATAGAAGAGCGCGATCGCCGCGACAGGGAGCGGGCAACGGCCCCTTTAGCGATGGCGAGCGACGCGCTTTTTCTCGATTCTTCCGATATGACGATAGACTCAGTCGTCGAGGAAATCCTGAACTTAGTCCGCAAGGGTTAATAAACGGCCGCAATCTCCGGATATGCGGTTTTCATCCACTTTAACATTAATTATGCCGGCCGTTCTGCGGCGGGCGGGATACGAACAAAATGAGCGAAAGCTTTGCTGCGTTACTTGAAGAAAGTTTAAACAAGACGAAAATGTCGCCAGGCGACATGCTGATCGGCACCGTTGTCGACATTGAAAACGACATGATCATTGTCAGCACCCATGCCAAGTCGGAAGGCGTGATTCCGAAGTGGCAGTTCCTGAACAACGATGGCGAATTGGAAGTCAAGATCGGCGACGAAGTCGAAGTCGCATTGGATCTCTTCGAAGACGGCTTGGGAGCTACTCTTCTGTCGCGCGACAAAGCGAAGAAGAACAAGGCCTGGGCCGAACTCGAAAACGCCTTCGAAAAAAGCGCCACCGTGGTCGGCCGGATCAACGGCAAGGTCCGCGGCGGCTTTACCGTGGCGGTCGGCGCGTTGCGCGCGTTCCTGCCGGGTTCCTTGGTCGACGTGCGCCCGATTCGCGACACCGCGTTCCTGGAAAACCGCGATCTGGAATTCAAGGTCATCAAGATCGACCAGAAACGCAACAACGTGGTTCTGTCCCGCCGCGCCGTCGTCGAGAAGGAATACAGCGAGGAGCGCGAAGAACTGCTGAAGACGCTCGAAGAGGGCGCGGTCGTGACCGGTATCGTGAAGAACCTGACCGACTACGGCGCATTCATCGATCTCGGCGGCATCGACGGCCTGCTGCACATCACCGACATGGCATGGCGCCGCGTTCGCCATCCTTCCGAGTGCGTCGAAATCGGCCAGGAAGTGAAGGTCAGGGTACTGAAATACGACAAAGACAAGAACCGCGTCTCGCTGGGCATGAAGCAAATGGGCGAAGACCCGTGGCAAAACATCGCCCGCCGTTATCCTGCGGGCCACCGCGTATTCGGCAAGGTCAACAACCTGACCGATTACGGCTGCTTCGTCGAGATCGAAGAGGGCGTCGAAGGTTTGGTGCACGTCTCCGAAATGGACTGGACCAACAAGAACGTCAATCCGTCCAAGATCGTCCAGTTGGGCGACGAAGTCGAAGTGATGATCCTGGAAATCGACGAAGACCGCCGCCGTATTTCGCTGGGCATGAAGCAGTGCAAGATCAATCCGTGGGATGAATTTGCGGCGACCCACAACAAGGGCGACAAGATTTCGGGCAAGATCAAATCGATTACCGATTTCGGCATCTTCATCGGCCTGGAAGGCGGCATCGACGGTCTGGTGCACATGTCCGACATTTCCTGGGCGGACGACGGCGAAACCGCGGTACGCGATTATAAGAAAGGCGACGAGATCGAAACGGTCATCCTGGCGGTCGATCCGGAGCGCGAACGCATCTCGCTGGGCATCAAGCAGCTGGAACAGGATCCGTTCCAAAACTTCCTGGCAACCCATGAAAAAGGCAGCCTGGTCAAGGGCGTGATCAAGGAAGTCGATGCGAAAGGCGCCACCGTCACCTTGGCCGATTATGTCGAAGGCTATATCCGCGCTTCCGAAATCCAGCGCGACCGCGTCGAAGATGCGCGCACGCTGCTGAAGGAAGGCGAAACCGTCGAAGCCAAATTCATCGGCGTCGACAAGAAGAGCAAGTCGATTTCATTGTCGATCAAGGCGAAGGATCAGGACGAAGAAACCAGCGCAATCAAGGACTACACGCAACAATCGGCTACGCCGACGCTGGGCGATCTGTTCAAGCAAATTGAAAAATAAACACCATCGATCCGGGATGCGCCGTTCGGCGCATCCCATTCATGCTTTTAATTTTTCGCAGGATTGAATGTGACAAAATCCGAACTGATCGAAGCATTGGCCCGGCAGCAGCCTCATCTCGCCATCAAGGATGTCGAACTGGCGGTCAAATGCATCATCGAAAAAATGAACCACGCCTTGTCTACCGGCGATCGGATCGAAATCAGAGGCTTTGGCAGCTTTTCTTTACACATGCGTCCGCCGCGCATAGGGCGGAACCCGAAAACCGGCGAATCGGTCGCTCTGGCCAAAAAGTTTGTTCCGCACTTCAAACCCGGCAAGGAATTGCGGGACCGCGTGGACAGCTCTGCCGATAAATATGAAATCACCGGCTAACCGAAACGGTTTGCCGACCTCCCTTCCTTTATCTCCATTGAATTGCCTTGTAAAAGCATCGGGGCAATGAACACGGCTTGACAAAAACCAGAGCGGACACACTTTCGTAGGGTACGCTTTGCGTACCTCATTGGAGCAGTCCAGAAGGCTTCGAAACGGTGCGCGGAAGCGTATTGCGCGGGTTTGTAATTTCCGTCAAGCCCTATCCCTTCCTTCATCGGAAGTCAAAGTGGCATCGGAATAAATCCGTGTGAGAACGGGGGGTATTTTAAAAGAAAATCAGGGGCGCCTGTTCCAGCAAGAGGTCGGCGCACCCTGAAGGTTAGCTTATTGCCGCTTAATGATGGCAGCCTGAGCTGTGAATATGTCCGTGATCGAGTTCTTCCTGCGTGGCCGGCCTGACGTTCACGATTTCGACGTCGAAGGTCAGCGGCACCCCGGCCAGCGGATGATTGCCGTCGATGGTGATGTTGTCGCCGTCGATGTCGACGATCGAGACGATACCGGGTCCCGAGCTGACTTCGGCATGAAACTGCATACCGACTTCGAGAGGGTCGATGCCTTCGAACATCGAACGCGGAATGACCTGTACCCGCTCCGGCATGAATTCGCCGTAGGCATCCTCGGCCGGAATGCGTACCGTGAATTGATCGCCGATTTCTTTACCTGTCAATTCCTGCTCCAGGCCGGAAATGATGTTGCCTTTGCCGTGCAGATAAACGAGCGCATCGCTACCGATGGAGCTGTCGATCACTTCGCCTTCGTCATTGGTCAGCGTATAGTGAATCGAAACCGCCATATTGTTAGCTACTTGCATGATGTAAACCCATAGTGATATAAATCTCTATCATATCGGTTTAATCCGGCTTTGTCAGAAAAATATTGCGAAATATCAGCAAGAAAGCCGGAGATCGCGCCCATATTCCGGCACGAAATCCGTAGGGTACGCTATGCGTACCTTGAACAACGCTTCTGCAATGTAACATTTCGAAAAGGTACGCACAGCGTACCCTACGGGAATTTCGAAGCGATGCGCCTTTTTTAACCGGGATAGCCTTATTTCCGCGTCTGCGTCCGCCACAAATTGACGATATCGGCTACGTCGAGATCGGCCCTGCCTTCGCGCCAGCCGGTGAAATAATCGACGTCGTTGCTTTTCGGTTCCGGATTCGGCCGGTAGATCTGTACGCGCGTTGGCAGCGGCGCGGCTTCTCCGACAACCAGGGCCTCGCCACGGCCGAGCGAGGTCAGGATGTCGGTCAAGTCGCCTTCCGCCTCGGGGACGAGACCTCTGATATAAGCCTGGTCGTCCGGATTGGTGGTGCGCAGGCAAATGAACGAACTGCATTGAGCCAGCATCGTTTCGGACAGTTCGGTCGGCCGCTGGCTGACCACGCCGATCGAGACGCCGTATTTCCGGCCTTCCTTCGCGATTCGTTCCATCATCCGCTTGGTGCCGTCGAACTGGCCGCCTTTCTCGCGCGGAATATACGCATGCGCTTCCTCGCAGATCAGCGTGATCGGAAATTCGCGCCGGTGCGGATTCCAGTAATTGAATTCGTAGGCCAGCCGGCCGACCTGCGCCGAGACGGCCGGCCTGACGTCGGTCGGCACCGAGCTCAAATCGACCACCGTGATATTGGCTTTTTTGTGGCCCAGGCCCACGAATTCGCCGAGCAGTTCGGCCATGCTCTCGGAATTGTTCCGGCGTTTCGGCTTTAACAAAAAGTCGTAGCGTACGTCGTTGAAGCGGCTTTGCATCCGGATCAGAAACTCGTCGAACATGCCGAACAGTGCGCCTTGCGATTTGCCGAAATCCTTCCGTTCCTCGTTCGCGGCCTTGAACTGCATATACATCTCGGCGAGCGAGAAATAGATCGGCGTATCGATCGACACGGTCGGCAGTCCGATCCGCTTGGCTTCCTTGCGTTTGAGCTGTTGCAGAATCTCGCGCATGTACGACATCTGGATCGTCGCGCCCTTGTCGTCGCGGTCGATGAACAGGTCGACCAGTTCGGCATAGGTCATCATCCAGTACGGCATTTCCATTTCCATCGCGTCGATGTAATTGACCTGATTTTCCGCGAAGGCGGACTGCACGACGCCGTTTTCGTCCTTCCAGCAATACTCGCCGTGCAGGTCGAGCATGATCAGATGGGTTCTGGGCATCGCCCGGATCGTATTCTGGATCAGGCTGGTTACGGTCCAGGATTTGCCGGAGCCGGACTGGCCGAGAATCGCGAAATGCCGGCCGAACAACGCGCGCGGGTCGAGGCTCAAATGGTAATCCTTGTGCGCCGACAACTGGCCGATGAAAAACTGGTAGCTCCGGTATTTCGAAAAAATCGCGTTGATCTCGTCGAGCCCGACCGCATAAACCTTGGCGCCCGGCGTCGGATAATGGCGCACGCCGCGCACGAACAGGCCGTCCTCCTGAATCTCGCCGACCGGGATCAGCGAGATGAAGCGATCCGATTTGCGGGCGCCGTTACCGTCATAGCGATCCCTTTCCCAGATCTTGAACACCAGCGCCAGAACCCCGATGTTCGCCTGGCGGATCACTACATAAGAGCCGATATGGCCGGCCAGAATCTCTTCATTGCCGACCTTGATGATCGGCAGTTCGCTGGCGTGTTCGTCGGCGATCCGGGCTTCCATCCCGTCGCCGCGGACTTCGGATAAATAGCCGATATGAATGGGGGCTTGTTGTTCGGACATTCTTGAACCTATCTAAAATGAAGCATTGCCATTAAGATTAGATCAGTTCGGCCAGAGTTGAAGGAAACGGGCTTCGATCTCTCCTGTACGGAGAGCGGGCCGAAGCGGAGCGGTAAGGCGGGGGACAAGGTGCGGATTGGTTTGGACAAGGGCACGCAGGACTTTACCCGTTGCGAAGACGGCGGCAAGGATAGCTGTGCCGGCGGCTTGAGAAAGTTACCGGTACCCGGCCGAAATGAATATTGTAGGGTACGCTGCGCGTACCCTTGGGCTTGAAAAGGTACGCACAGCGTACCCTACTGCGGAAGCATACAAGCGATGTTGCCGCCATTATGAATAGACGGCGGTTGCCGCGTTCTGCAATTCTAGGCATACTCATTTCCAAGATAATCTTTTCCAGGAACGCGCTGCATGACCGACTCGCAAAAATGGCTGCTGTTTTCGATCACCGGTCTCGCGGCCTGGCTGACTTATCTGCTCGCGCCGATACTGACGCCCTTTGTGGTATCGATGACGCTGGCTTATCTGGGCGATCCGCTGACCGACCGGCTGGAGCGGTATCGGCTGTCCCGAACGCTGGCGGTTACCTTGGTCTTTCTTGCGATGACCCTGATCTTCGTCCTGATTCTGCTCTGGCTGGTTCCCCAGCTTGAACGGCAGATCGGACACTTTATCGACAGCCTGCCGGCCTATGCGCAATTCCTGAACGAAAGCGCGATTCCGTGGCTGAACCGGCGTTTCAATTTCGATGTCCGGCCGTTCGACACTCAGGCCCTGGTCGAGCTGATCAAAAGCCATTGGCAGAGCGCGGGCGGCGTTGCGCAGTCACTGCTGCGTTCGCTGTCGCATTCCGGCGGAATGCTCCTGGGTTGGCTGATGAACCTGCTGCTGGTCCCGGTCGTGACGTTTTATCTGCTGCGCGACTGGGACAGCCTGATGGCCAAACTGTACAATCTTTTGCCCCGGCGTATCGCGCCGAACGTCGCCGAGCTGACCGGCGAATTCGATACGGTCCTGTCGGCGTTCCTGCGCGGGCAATTCTACGTGATGCTGGCTTTGGGCACGATTTACAGCGTCGGGCTCGCGCTGGTCGGAATCGATCTGGCCTTGCTGATCGGCATGACGTCCGGCCTGCTCAGCTTCGTGCCGTATCTCGGCACGGCGATCGGGATCTTCAGCGCATCGTTGGCGGCATTGCTGCAGTTCCAGGATACGGTGCACCTGCTCTGGGTTCTGGCCGTATTCGGCGTCGGCCAGGTGTTGGAAGGTTCGGTGCTGACCCCTTTGCTGGTCGGCGACAAGATCGGGCTGCATCCGGTCGCGGTGATTTTCGCGGTGCTGGCCGGCGGGCAACTGTTCGGGTTTATCGGGATCCTGCTGGCATTGCCTATCGCTTCGATGATCATGGTCGTGCTCAGGCATGCGCACGACTGGTATAAGGACAGCGATTTTTACAGCCTGACTTGAAAACGCATAGACCTGCCAGGTTTTAAAAACCTGGCAGGTCTTCGGATGGGAGTCGGGTTCGGAACGTTAGACGTAAACGACCTTCGGGTTGCCTTCGCCGCCGATCAGCTTGCCGACCGGATACACCGTTTCGCCCAAAGCGGCCAGAATGTCCGATGCCGCCTGTTCGTCTTCCGGCGCCACGCAGACGATCATGCCGATTCCGCAATTGAAAGTCGTCAGCATATCGGCCTCGGCGATACGGCCCTGCGCCTGCAGCCACTCGAAAACCGGCGGCATTTGCCAGGCCGAAAGATCGATCTCCGCATGGGTGCCGTCCAGCAGGACGCGGGGCAGGTTCTCGGTGATGCCGCCGCCGGTAATGTGCGCCAGCGCATGCACGTCGATTTTTTCGAGCAGCGCCAGCAGCGGCTTCACATAGATCCGCGTCGGCGTAAGCAGGGTTTTGCCGAGCGTTTTGCCTTCGAACGGGGCGTCCAGGGCGGCGCCGCTGACCGCAAGAATCTTGCGGATCAGCGAATAACCGTTCGAATGCGGACCCGAAGAGGCAATCCCGAGCAGCTTGTCGCCGACCTTGACCTTGCTGCCGTCCAGCGCCCTGCTTTTCTCGACGATGCCGACGCAAAAGCCTGCCAGGTCGTATTCGCCGTCCGGATACATGCCCGGCATTTCCGCCGTTTCTCCGCCGACCAGCGCCGCGCCGGCTTGCTCGCAGCCCTTGCCGATGCCTTCGATCACCGCCGAGGCGGTGTCGACGTCGAGCTTTCCGGTCGCGAAATAGTCGAGAAAAAACAGCGGCTCGGCCCCTTGCACGATAATGTCGTTCACGCACATCGCAACCAGATCGATGCCGATCGTATCGTGCACATTCATCTCATTCGCCAGCTTCAGCTTGGTGCCGACGCCGTCGGTGCCGGAAACCAGAACCGGCTCGCGGAAGCGGTCCAAAGGCAGCTCGAACATCGAACCGAAACCGCCCAATCCCGCCATCACGCCGGGAATCCGCGTTCTTGCCGCAATCGGCTTGATCCGTTCGACCAGGCTGTTGCCGGCTTCGATATCGACGCCGGCGCTTTTGTAATTCAGGCTCTGTTGCTCGCTCAAGGCAGTGCTCTCTCAATAAAATGCAATCGGCTTATTGTACAAGACAACCCGCATTTTGGGCGAACCTGTCGAAGGGCTTTTTAGGGCGAAACGGCCGATAGGTTTCTAATCAGTAAAAACTTTACGGTTGAATTTACATCTAAAACTCATTAAAGTGCGTCGGATTGGTTCCTCGGCAGGGATGGATTTTTTCAAAAGTCACTGGTAGGTATGTCTATGAAAACAAGAATAATAAAAGTTATATCCGTCATCGCGATCCTTCTGACGGCGCAATCCGCGTTCGCCTACAAAGACGAAAAGGTGGAAGAAACCTGCAAGAAACCCAAATTCACCGACTTCACGTTGAAAGAATACATCGAACCGGAAAGGGCTGAAGTTTCCCCGGAAACCGCGTTCGAATTCAAAGTTTCGGCCTGGTCGAACCCGAGCACGATCCGCCTGACCGGCAAAGGCGAAAAAATTCCTTTTACGGTCGAAAGCAACAGCAGCTTTCACCGGGTCAAAGCCAAGCTGCCTGCCAGCCTGAACGGCAAATTCGTCCGGATCAATGCCGCGGTCAAAGCGGTGTTGGGCTGCGAAGAGAAGGAGGGTTGGCTGGTCAAAGTGGCCGAAAGCGCCCCAGCCGCCCCGGCGCCGGCAACGCCTGCGGAGGAGGCCAAGCCTGAAAATGCCGAGCCGGCGCCACAAACCGAAGCCCCTGCCACGCCTTCCGCACCGGCGAATCCGGCGCCTGCGGGAGCGGCCGAATCCACCCAACCCGGGGCATCCGCACCGCAGTAATGCTTTTTCGCTGCGCCGGATTCTTCGAATTTGCCCGGCGCAACTGCCGATCTTCCGCAAACGGAAGATCGGCGCTCCGTAACAAAAACTGTTTTTACGCAAAATCGGCAAGAACTCTTTCGATGCCGGGCGTTCTAATCCGGAAAAATATTTTCGATAGCTTCCCGGCATGTGTTTCATTCCTCTAACCCCCAAGCTTCCATGAGCGCGTCCGACAATCGCCAAGGCCCTGTACGCGGCCGTATCCGCTATGCGCTCGGCCAATCTGCCTTGGGCGCGGTGCTGGCCGCGATGAGCGAGCGCGGCCTTTGCGAAATCGCCCTGGGAGACGATCCCGATGAACTGGCGCGCGACTTTCAACGGCGTTTTCCGGAGGCCGAGCCAGCGAGCGGCAAGGAAGCCGAAGCTTGGCTTGTCAAAGTGATCCGTTTTGTCGAAATGCCGGCATCGGGTTTGGATCTGCCGCTGGATATCCGGGGCACCGCGTTTCAGCAAAAAGTCTGGCAAGCGTTAAGACAAATTCCGGCCGGTACGAAAGTCAGCTATACGGACATCGCGGAACGGATCGGGGCTCCGAAGAAGTCGGTGCGCGCAGTCGCCGCCGCCATCGCCGCCAATACGCTGGCAGTGGCGGTTCCCTGTCATCGCGTGATCAGGGCCGACGGCAGCTTGTCGGGCTACCGCTGGGGCGTCGAACGCAAGGCCGAGCTGCTCCGCCGGGAAAGCGGGGTCGGCGGGTCCAACCGATAAGCCGCCCGGCCTGCAGCCCAGGCCCCGAATTTGCCGCAAAAGCAAAGAAATGGATATGCGCTTGTCGACGCAAACGCGCTGTTTTCCTGCCGAAGCGCATCGAGTCCTCGTTTTTTATTAAGGGATTGCCGCCTTACTTTCAGGCACCCGCAGGCTCCGGCATTCATGCCCCGTTAATATCCGGCAGAGTACGGTAATCCCGCCGATCGCGGCTAAAATGATCCTGTTCTTCAAAATCCATACATTAATCCGCATTTGAGGGAATCAATTTTCTATGGCGCGTACCGTACTGGTTGTTGACGATCTGGCCGACTGGAATCCGTATTATCCCAGCGAGCATGTGATCACCTTTGAAACCTATCTGGCCACCGAGCAGAGCGGCGCGGACGAACGCGTACGGGTAATCAATCTGTGCGGCAGTTACAAGTACCTGTCAGACGGCTATTACTGTTCGCTGCTGGCCGAAGCGCGCGGCCATCATGTGATCCCCTCGGTCAAGGCGTTGAACGATCTGGGCAGGAAAGCCCTGTACCGGCTGCAGATCGAGGATTTGTCGCAGGCGCTGGACAAGGCCTTCAAGACCAAAAACAAACACGAAGAAATCAAGCTGCTCAGCTATTTCGGCACCACGCTGGACCCGGATTTTCAGGATCTGGCGCGGCTGCTCTTCGAACGCTTTTCGTGCCCCGTGCTGGAAGTTACCCTGAGCTACCGGGACCGGTGGGAAATTACCGCGTTGCGCGCAGTTTCCCACCGGAGTCTCGACGATGCGCAGCAGACGCTGTTTGCCGAGGCGCTCGACCGGTTCAGCAAGAAGGTCTGGCGCAAGGGACGTGCCCGCAAGGCGATGCGCTACGATCTCGCGATTCTGGTCAACCCGGAAGAAAAGCTGCCGCCGAGCAACGCCGGCGCGCTGAAAAAATTCATTGCGGCCGGCCGGCAGTTCGGAATCGACGTCGAGCTGATTACCCAGCAGCATTATGTCCGCTTGCCGGAGTTCGACGCTTTGTTCATTCGCGAAACGACCGCGATCGATCATCATACTTACCGCTTCGCCAAAAAGGCCGAGGCGGAAGGGCTGGTCGTGATCGACGATCCGACTTCGATGCTGCGCTGTACGAACAAGGTTTACCTGGCCGACCTGTTTCGTACCCATAAGGTGCCTTCGCCGAACGCCTGGCTGCTGCACAAGGGTAATTCGATGCACCTGGACCGGCTGGAGGCCGAAGCCGGCTATCCGGTCGTCATCAAGATCCCGGACGGCTCGTTTTCGCGCGGTATCGTGAAGGTGAACAACCGTCAGGAACTTGAGCAAAAGCTGCCGGAGCTGTTTCAAAAATCCGCGCTGCTGCTGGCCCAGGAATTTCTTTATACCGACTTCGACTGGCGCATCGGCGTATTCAACAACCAGCCGCTTTACGCCTGCCGCTATTATATGGTGAAGAATCATTGGCAAATCTACCGGCACGGCGGCAGCCGCACAGATTCCGGCCATTTCGAAACCCTGCCGACTTTCGAAGTGCCCCGAGTCGTGATCGACGCGGCTCTGAAAGCCACGCAGCCGATCGGGAACGGTTTTTACGGCGTTGACGTGAAGGAAAAAAACGGCAGGGGCTACGTGATCGAAGTGAACGACAACCCGAATATCGACAGCGGCATCGAAGACAGATTTCTGGGCGACGAACTCTACCGGCTGATCATGAAGGAATTGCTGCGGCGAATGGAAAATCGCAGCAAGGGAATCTAAGGATTGGGTCGATTATCACTTTCCCCTGTCGTTCCCCGCCGGGCGTTTATCGTGATACCCTTTTGCCGGCTTGGACTACACCTCAAAGAATACAAACCGCTGTAGGGTACGCTGTGCGTACCATTGGCGGGGTGAAACGGTACGCACAGCGTACCCTACCAATTGCGTCAAAGTCCGTAGGATGGGTACGGATGCAGGAGGTAGGGCAATGCATGGAGCAGTTGCCGAGAGGCGTCAGCCGAAACCCATCGTGAATAGCTAACGGCTACGCTTCGGCGTTGAGCGCCGCGCGGAGTTCGGCGGCCGATTGCGGCCGGTCTTGCGGAGAAACCGCCATCGCCCAATCGATGGCGTTCAACAGCGGCTCGGAGTATTTCCGCTTGAACAATTTTACCACAGGCTCCAGGGCGTCTTTTTCGGCCCGTTCGGGAGCCGGTTGCGGCGATTTCATTTCCAGGCAGACGCGCATGCTGGCGCCTATCGCATAAATGTCGGTCCACGGCCCGAGCGGAGTGCAAAGATCATATTGCTCGACCGGCGAAAAGCCTTTCGTCAGCACTTTGGTCTTATGCTGGGGATTGGCGCAGGGAAAGCTCTGATAAGCGCCGAAATCGAGCAATACCGAATCGTTGCCGGGCTGCACCAGAATATTGGCCGGTTTGATGTCCAGATGCAGAAAGCCGTGCTGGTGAATATAGCCGACGCCGTCCAATAAGGAATTGAACACCGCCTTGACGAAGGCTTCGGTGATATTCCAGGATTTCCTGACCAGTAATTTTTCGAGCGTGATGCCGTAGTTGTAGACCATCACCATATAAACGGTCGAATTGGCTTCGAAGAAATTGATCACCTCGACGATATTCGGATGCTTCAGCGTAGCGAGCACCCGGGCCTCTTCGAAAAACAACCGGCGGCCGCGCCTGAACATGACGCGGGATTCCTCGTCGTTCAACACGACCACATTGTTCCAGGTCCGATGCGCCAATTTGCGCGGCAGGTATTCCTTGATCGCAACCTGCACCTGATCGGAAGTCTGCCGGGCCAGATAGACTGAGCTGAATCCGCCGTGCGCCAATTCCCGTTCGATCACATACTGGTCTATAATGGTGCCGGTTTGCAGATAATTCCACTCTTTGGGATATGTTTCGGGTTCGTAATATTCCGCCATCTTTCCACTTCGCTTTAAGGAAGCTCTGAATAAGTGGTTTTTATAAGCGACACCGTGCGACATCCGTGGCACCTCGCCGAAAATGGGCAAATCCTTCCCGGCAGCGCCCGCTATCGGGGTGATTTCACTCAGTGTTCTCGGTTTTCCAGGGCGAAGGACAAAGGTCTCCCTAGGTCGGCTGCAGCGCCTGCCGAACGTGATAAAGATTGCCCAGGGCAAACAGCAAGTAGAGTTGTTGGGCATTCTTGAACAGCCCCCGGTAACGCACTTTGGTATAGCCGAACTGGCGCTTGACGATCCGGAACGGATGTTCGACCATGGCGCGTAACGGCGCCAGCATGTGGTTGTGAAGGGCTTGCTCTACCGGCAACTCCTCACCCTTCCCCCGCTTGAACGGAAAGGCCCAAACCGGCTCACCTTCCAGGCGATCCGCCGCCAGATTCCGGTCCTTGCGGGTATAGGCCCGATCGCCCAGCACGACCCGTTCCTCGCCGTGCAGCAACGCCTCCGTCATGACCCCATCCGCCACCTTGGCGGTGGTCATCTCCACAGTATGCACTAACCCCGACTCGGCATCGACCCCAATGTGCGCCTTCATCCCAAAGTGGTAATTGTTCCCTTTCTTGGTCGAACTCATCTCGGCATCCCGTTTGCGCGCCCGGTTCTTGGTGGACGGCGGGGCAGCGATTAATGTCGCATCGACGATCGTGCCTTGCCGTAGCAACAGGCCTTTTTCGGCCAACAGCGCCGCCGTTTCATCAAATAGGGTTTGTGCCAACTGATGGCGTTCCAGCAGATGCCGGAACTTGAGGATCGTGGTTTCATCCGGCAGGGCGTCCTCGCCCGCATCGAGCCCGGCAAACTCGCGCAGCAGCGGCATGTCGTGCAATACTTCCTCCATCGCCGGATCGGAATAGCCGAACCACTGCTGCATCAGGTGAATGCGCAACATCGTCGCCAAGGGAAAGGGGCGGCGGCCTCGGCCCGCTGTCGGGTAGTGCGGCGCTATCCGGCTCGTCCACAAACTCCAAGGCACTACCTGCTCCATCTCTTGGAGAAATTGCTGCCGCCGAGTCTGTTTCGGTTTCTTCACAAACAGTGGGGCACTGAGTCCGAGTTGCTTCATGGCGGGCACCTATCGAAAATGGCAAGCTGCGGATATTTTATCCCAGGCGTAGGACTTATTCAGAGTTTCCTTAAAGCCCTGTTTATTATAGGTGATGAATGACTAAAAGTATGACCGCGTTTGCCAGCGGCGAGGCCGAGATCGGCGCGCTGACGATCAACTGTGAACTGCGGTCGGTCAATCACCGCTATCTCGACATTTCGATCAAGCTGCCGGAACGCCTGCGTTTTGCCGAAGCCGATATCCGTTCCGCGATCACCGCGAAAATCAGCCGTGGCAAAATCGAATGCACACTGACCTTTAAGAAACTGGCCAAGGACTCGCCGAGTTTGTTCGTCAACCGGGAAGCGGTCGCCGCGCTGCTGGCCGCCGCCCAGCAAATCGAGGCGCAAATGACCGGCCCGTTGTCCTTCTCCGCACTCGATGTGCTGGCCTTTCCGGGCATTCAGCAGGAGCCCGAGCTGGACAAGGAAACGCTGAACCGGGGTATCGCCGAACTGGTCGGCCAGACCCTGCTGAAACTGCTGGAGGTACGCGAACGGGAAGGCCGGCAACTGCAAAGCCTGATCCGCGACCGCTGCAAGAAAATGCAGCTTCACGCCGCCGCCGCAAGGAAACGGATTCCGGAAGTGCTGCAGGCGATCCGCAACAAACTGAAGGACCGCATTGCGGAGCTGGTCGCGCAGCCCGATTTCGACCGCCTCGAACAGGAACTGGTGTTCCTGGCGCAAAAGCTCGACATCGACGAGGAACTGGACCGGCTGGAAACGCATATCACGGAAGTGCTGCGCGTAATCGAGCAGGGCGAGCCGGTCGGGCGGCGGCTCGATTTTCTGATGCAGGAAATGAACCGCGAAGCGAACACGCTCGGCTCCAAATCGGCCGACAAGGAAATCACCAAAATCTCGATCGAACTGAAAGTGCTGATCGAGCAGATCAGGGAACAGATCCAGAACATCGAATAGCGCCAGCAAGGTAGGATGGGTAGGGCGGATTCGCCGCCAGGCAATCCGCCATGGCTTTGAAGCCTGTCGGCGTTTTGCTATCGCGAAAACGCCCTACGGTACTTAACGGCATGGATTATAAACGCCGTCCCGCTCATTATGTCTATGAAGGGGTGTCTGGAGGAGATGTTATTGTCGGGGGAGACACTGACGTTTCTTTTTCCAATAACGGGCCGTTGGAGGGAATTGCTCATACCACCGGCTCATCAGTGTCCATAACCTCGACCGGCACCTATAAGATCGATTATAAAGTCAATCTCACGGATGGTGTCGGGGCCGCAATAGCGATCGCAGTCAACGGCACAGCTAATCAGTCAACGTCTGTACCCGTCCTGGCTGCACCAGGCCAAGTTTCCGGCACGGCTATTTTGGACCTGAATGCAGACGACATAATCACGCTCCGTAATGATTCTTCGGCGACATCATTTACTTTGAGTGGCGAGGCCGGGGTCGATGCGCAGTTGAGCGTCTTGCGCTTGGATTAAGAGCCGGAGCTGTAACAGCGATTGCACCGAACGGCACAAAATCGATCCGTCCATGTCGATATCCGTATCGGCGTGCGGCGGACGTTGTGCCGGTCGCGGTAAGTCGTGTAGGTCGGGCACGCGCTTTTTGTGCCCGACATTTCCCACGCCTTGAAAAGTGACAGGGTTTTAGACCCGCGCCATATTCCGAAGCATGATCGCCACATGGACGTCGGGCAACGATAAAACCGTTGCCCGACCTACGCGGTTGAACAATTGTTTTTCTGGTTCTGTCCAGAGTGGGAAGAACCCACTTGCGTTTATCGGGAGGCAGGCCGGTTTCCGGCCTGCCGCATGTACTACAGGAGGTTTTATGGCCCGTATCGGCCTGTGTATGATCGTCAAAAACGAAGCGCCGATCATCCGCCGCTGTCTGGAAAACGTGCAGCTTTTGGCGGACTACGTGCTGATCGTGGACACCGGTTCCACGGACGGCACGCAAGCGGCGATTCACCGGTTTTTACATGAACGGTCCGTGCCCGGCGAAGTGATCGAGGAGCCGTGGCGCGACTTTGCCTATAATCGCAGCTTTGCGCTGCAAAAGCTCCGGGAGCATCGGGACATTGACTATGGTCTGATGATCGATGCCGACGAGGTGCTGGTCTATGAGCCCGGCTTCGAACCGAAGCGTTTCAAGCAGGGGCTGACCCTGGACCTTTACGATATCGAAACCCGCTACGGCAATATCAGTTATACAAGGCCGCAGTTGTTCAGCAATCGGCTGGACTTTTGCTACAAGGGCGTCTTGCATGAATATCTGGACGGCCCGCCCCCGTTGTCCCGCGCGCGCGCCAGCGGCTTTTTCAACCGTCCCTTGCAGGACAGCGCGCGCAGCCATAACCCCCAAAAATTTCAGGACGACGCCCGTTTACTGGAAGCCGCCCTGGCCGAGGAAACCGATCCGTTCCTGATTTCCCGCTATACCTTTTACCTGGCGCAAAGTTATCGCGACAGCGGCGATCACGCGCCGGCGCTGCAGGCTTACCTGCGCCGCGCAGGGCAGGGATTCTGGCGGGAAGAGGTCTTTGTCAGCCTGCTCAATGCCGCCCGCCTCAAAGAGCGTTTAGGGCATGAGGCGGCCGAGATCGTACAGGCCTTCATGGCGGCGCATGAAAGTCTGCCCAACCGCCTGGAAGGGCTGCATGGCGCGGCCCGTATCTGCCGGATCCACAATTTATACCAGCAAGGCTACATTCTGGCGCGGCATGCCTTGCGTCTGCCGCCCCCCGCCACCGGCTTGTTCGTCGAAGCCTGGATAGCCGATTACGGCTTGCGGGACGAGTATGCCGTACTGGCCTACTGGACGGGACATTACCGCGAAACGTTCGATATCTGTCTGCAATTGTTGAAGGAAAACCGGGCGCCCGCCAACTACAGGCCGCGCCTGCGCCAAAATGCCGAGTTCGCCATAAGCAAATTAAACCAGCCCGAATTGGCCAAATTGATTCCGGCAATCTGACTGCCTCATATAAATCAAGGTCAACAGGATGCTTTTGCCCGCGAGGAAAAATGGGTAGTACCGTTAGGTCGGAGCCTGTAAGGCGGAACGCGCCAGCGGTTCCGCCGAAGAGTGGCCGCCAATTGGCGGATCGCCTGTCGGCATCCGCCCTACTTATAAGATTCGCGGGTCATTGCCACACGCACAGCAACTTTTTTTTTGAGAGAGGTCTTTTTTGGGATGCGGTAGCGTTCAACTGTAACGGGTTTGCCGCTCGACCGTCGCCAGCCGGCGCAAATTGCCCAGCACCTGCGTCAGTACCGCCGAATCGGTATCGAGCGGATATGCCATATACGACGGCAGTTTGAATTCCGGACTGCAGGGGACGCGGTGCAGGCGCCTTGCCCAGACGAAGGATTCGGCCATCCGGATCGGCAGGAAACACGAGCCGCCGTTGGACAAAATCAACTGAATGCCGAGCCAGCCGATATTGACCACTTGCGCGGGTCGCTCCATATCGGGATAGAAGCCGCTGTGCTGAGCGTAAAACTCGGGCCCCCAATCGACATAGATATAGTCGTGTAGGTCGGGCACGCGCTTTTCGTGCCCGACATTTCCCACGCCTTGAAAAGTGACAGGGTTTTAGACTCGCGCCATATTCCGAAGCATGATCGCCACATGGACGTCGGGCTACGCGGTTGAACAATTGTTTTTCTGGTTCTGTCCAGAGTCGTGTAGTCGCGTAGGTCGGGCACGCGCTTTTCGTGCCCGACATTTCCCATGCCTTGAAAAGTGACAGGGTTTTAGACCCGCGCCATATTCCGAAGCATGATCGCCACATGGACGTCGGGCAACGATAAAACCGTTGCCCGACCTACGCGGTTGAACAATTGTTTTTCTGGTTCTGTCCAGTCGCGTAGGTCGGGCGCGCGCTTTTCGCGCCCGACATTTCCCATGCCTTGAAAAGCGACGGGGTTTTAGACCCGCGCCATATTCCGAGGCATGACCGCCGCATGGACGTCGGGCAACGATAAAGCCGTTGCCCGACCTACGCGGTTGAACAATTGTTTTTCTGGTTCTGTCCAGTCGCGTAGGTCGGGCGCGCGCTTTTCGTGCCCGACATTTCCCATGCCTTGAAAAGTGACAGGGTTTTAGACCCGCGCCATATTCCGAAGCATGATCGCCACATGGACGTCGGGCTACGCGGTTGAACAATTGTTTTTCTGGTTCTGTCCAGAGTCGTGTAGGTCGGGCACGCGCTTTTCGTGCCCGACATTTCCCATGCCTTGAAAAGTGACAGGGTTTTAGACCCGTGCCATATTCCGAAGCATGATCGCCACATGGACGTCGGGCAACGATAAAACCGTTGCCCGACCTACGCGGTTGAACAATTGTTTTTCTGGTTCTGTCCAGAGTCGTGTAGGTCGGGCACGCGCTTTTCGTGCCCGACATTTCCCACGCCTTGAAAAGTGACAGGGTTTTAGACTCGCGCCATATTCCGAAGCATGATCGCCACATGGACGTCGGGCAACGATAAAACCGTTGCCCGACCTACGCGGTTGAACAATTGTTTTTCTGGTTCTGTCCAGTCGCGTAGGTCGGGCACGCGCTTTTCGTGCCCGACATTTCCCATGCCTTGAAAAGTGACAGGGTTTTAGACCCGTGCCATATTCCGAAGCATGATCGCCACATGGACGTCGGGCAACGATAAAACCGTTGCCCGACCTACGCGGTTGAACAATTGTTTTTCTGGTTCTGTCCAGAGTGGGAAGAACCCACTTGCGTTTATCGGGAGGCAGGCCGGTTTCCGGCCTGCCGCATGTACTACAGGAGGTTTTATGGCCCGTATCGGCCTGTGTATGATCGTCAAAAACGA
The DNA here is from genome assembly GCF_000214275.2 of Methylomicrobium album BG8. Classification (NCBI taxonomy): domain Bacteria; kingdom Pseudomonadati; phylum Pseudomonadota; class Gammaproteobacteria; order Methylococcales; family Methylococcaceae; genus Methylomicrobium; species Methylomicrobium album. Next base: position 523,036 of record NZ_CM001475.1, read on the forward strand.
AGCGCCGATCATCCGCCGCTGTCTGGAAAACGTGCAGCTTTTGGCGGACTACGTGCTGATCGTGGACACCGGTTCCACGGACGGCACGCAAGCGGCGATTCACCGGTTTTTACATGAACGGTCCGTGCCCGGCGAAGTGATCGAGGAGCCGTGGCGCGACTTTGCCTATAATCGCAGCTTTGCGCTGCAAAAGCTCCGGGAGCATCGGGACATTGACTATGGTCTGATGATCGATGCCGACGAGGTGCTGGTCTATGAGCCCGGCTTCGAACCGAAGCGTTTCAAGCAGGGGCTGACCCTGGACCTTTACGATATCGAAACCCGCTACGGCAATATCAGTTATACAAGGCCGCAGTTGTTCAGCAATCGGCTGGACTTTTGCTACAAGGGCGTCTTGCATGAATATCTGGACGGCCCGCCCCCGTTGTCCCGCGCGCGCGCCAGCGGCTTTTTCAACCGTCCCTTGCAGGACAGCGCGCGCAGCCATAACCCCCAAAAATTTCAGGACGACGCCCGTTTACTGGAAGCCGCCCTGGCCGAGGAAACCGATCCGTTCCTGATTTCCCGCTATACCTTTTACCTGGCGCAAAGTTATCGCGACAGCGGCGATCACGCGCCGGCGCTGCAGGCTTACCTGCGCCGCGCAGGGCAGGGATTCTGGCGGGAAGAGGTCTTTGTCAGCCTGCTCAATGCCGCCCGCCTCAAAGAGCGTTTAGGGCATGAGGCGGCCGAGATCGTACAGGCCTTCATGGCGGCGCATGAAAGTCTGCCCACCCGCCTGGAAGGGCTGCATGGCGCGGCCCGTATCTGCCGGATCCACAATTTATACCAGCAAGGCTACATTCTGGCGCGGCATGCCTTGCGTCTGCCGCCCCCCGCCACCGGCTTGTTCGTCGAAGCCTGGATAGCCGATTACGGCTTGCGGGACGAGTATGCCGTACTGGCCTACTGGACGGGACATTACCGCGAAACGTTCGATATCTGTCTGCAATTGTTGAAGGAAAACCGGGCGCCCGCCAACTACCGGCCGCGCCTGCGCCAAAATGCCGAGTTCGCCATAAGCAAATTAAGCCAGCCCGAATTGGCCAAATTGATTCCGGCAATCTGACTGTGGCGGCTCGCCTGGCGGTGAATCTACTACCAATACAAGGATGGGCTGAGGCACGAAGCCCATCGTTCGCGATCGATGCGCTTCGCTGCGTTCAACACATCCTACGGCTCTTGTGTAGGGCGGATTCGCCGCCAGGCAATCCGCCCGCTTTGAAGCCTGTTGGCGTTTTGCTATCGCGAAAACGCCCTACAGCCCTCACATCCTGCGCGGGTTGTTTGGTCCGCGTAGATCCGATTCGCGTAGCGTAACCCGCGTAAGGCGGAACGCGCCAGCGGTTCCGCCAGAACAGACATTGGCTTTGGAAGCGGTAGCGTTCAACTGTAACGGGTTTGCCGCTCGACCGTCGCCAGCCGGCGCAAATTGCCCAGCACCTGCGTCAGTACCGCCGAATCGGTATCGAGCGGATATGCCATATACGACGGCAGTTTGAATTCCGGACTGCAGGGGACGCGGTGCAGGCGCCTTGCCCAGACGAAGGATTCGGCCATCCGGATCGGCAGGAAACACGAGCCGCCGTTGGACAAAATCAACTGAATGCCGAGCCAGCCGATATTGACCACTTGCGCGGGTCGCTCCATATCGGGATAGAAGCCGCTGTGCTGAGCGTAAAACTCGGGCCCCCAATCGACATAGATATAGTCGTCTCCCGGCCAGGGGTCGTTCGGCCGGGTAGTCAGCAGCACCAGCGTCTCGTCGAATAAATGTTCGACTTTCAGCCCCGGGCTGTGCTGCGGGGCGTACATCATCCCGATATCCACGGTGCCCTCGATCAGCCGCCGCATCAAATCGTCCTCAAAGCCGATGTCGCAGCGCAGCGACACATCCGGCAACGACGTGCGAATCTCGCCGATCCAGCGCGGCAGCATCGTTTCCCACAGCGCGATGCGCGCGCCGACGGTAATGCTGGCCCGAAAGCGGCTGGGCAGGCCGATATCGTGTTTCGCCTGCTCCAGCGTCAACAACATCGATTTCGCATGCTTCAGGAACCGCCTGCCCTGCTGGGTCAAATGCGCCCCGGACCGGTTGCGCACGAACAAAGGCACCCGCAGATACTCTTCCAGGCGCTGGATGCGCATGCTGACGGTGGATTGCGTCACGTAGAGGCGGTTGGCCGCCTCCTGAAAGCTGCCGTTCGCCGCTACGCTCAAAAAAGTACGGATCTGTTCGATATCCATCGCGTTTCCATTTGTTTTTTCGATATTAAAGTCAAATATAAATCATTTGTTTCATTTGTAAATTGAATTTATATTGGTAATTAAAAGTGATCGCCCTATTCTGGGTCATTGTCATTCGCTACCGAGTCGGGCGGTCCATTTCGGCGCAGAGATAAATTTCGCTTTCAGGGCTCAGGCAGGAGGTTTGCGATGTTCGAGAAATACGCACAAAAGGGTTGGTATTGGCTGTTGCCGGCGTTGATGCTGGCCGGCTGCCAGACGGCTCCCACGGTCAGATTGCCCGGCGCGGCGGCGTCGGCGATCAAGACGGTCAGAATAGTGGCCGTCGAGGCGCCGCCCCTGGAGGTGTTGCCCGACCCGCTCGAAACCCGGATGCCGAATTACGCGCATGAATACAATATGGTTTTGGCTTTGCCCGGCACTGGCACTGCGCAGGAAGCCGTGTACCGGAGTCCTGGCGGTATCCTGATCGCTGGCAAGGTCGGGCAGGGCGACAGCGTGGAAATCGCCGACCTGTCGGCGAATGGCGACGCTTCGGCCTTGTCCGGTTATTGGATGCCGACGCTTGAACTGGCCTCCGCCGCGGAAGCGCAGTTGAAGGCCGCGCATATTACGGCCGACCTGAAGCCTCAAGCCGCCCGCCTGCCGATCGCCGCCGGAGAACGCACCGCGTATATCGGACACTGGCGGGAAGCGGTCGATCGATGGTACGCCCGGAACGCTCCCGCATCCCTTGAAGGGGCGCAAACAGCCGACGCGGTGCTCGAAGTCGGCATCGGCCGCTACCGTATTTTCGAAGGCCAGACGTCCCTTCAGGTCTTGCTCAAATTGATCGATCCGCACACGGGTCAAGTGCTCGCCAAGACCAGCAAAAAATCGCTAGTAGTCGGCGACACGGCAATACCCGCACTGCTCTATCCGCAAGGCGAAAGGTTCAAGGCTTCGATCCGCGAGAACGGCGGCCGGCTGATCGCGGAGGCGATGCAGGACATCGGCCTGACGCCGGTGCGCTTGTCGGCACTGTCAACTCCGTAGTCGGAAGCGGCTTGTGGAGAAAGGTTATGAGCATATCGCTAAAACAGAAGATCGGTTTCGGTTTGCCGATCGTAATCCTGTCGTATATGCTGTTCGATACGTTGCTCGAACTGTTTCTCGAACTCCTGGATTTGGCTTTCGAAGGCATCGAATACGTCTTCGATGCGGCCATCGAACATTTGTTCGATACATCGCGCCATACGGCGCAGGTCGTCACTTTTTACCTGTTGTTTCTGATTGCGGCGGCCTCCCTCTACAGGCTGAGCCGCCGGTTGCCGGGCTGGTACGAGGCATTCAAAGCCGAGTGGATCGATACACGCCATCAGTTGGGTGCAGTGACGCTGGATTATTGGCATACCTCATCGGCATCGGATCGAATGAAATGGGGATCGGCCTTCACAATCGGCGTGGGTATGCTGATGTGGGGACTTTTGATCTGACGGGATTAAAAAAAAAGCCAGCGGTGCCCGCTTAATTAATCGGACAGAGGCGCTGGCGGCCGTTAACGGGCCGGCCTTTAAGGTCGTCGGCAATATCGGGCCGCGCCGTTTTTGCTTTATCATAGTATCGATTCGCTATTTTTTGAGAGTTTGCCAAATCTTATGCTGCGGATTTTCCGTATGACTACACGCTTCGCAACCGCCTTCCCCGTCAGGAAATCTTCATAGCATGGGCCTCATTTATAGCAAACGGCTGCGCGGCTGGCGCTTCGTGCTGTTCAACCTGTGTCTGGGCCTTGGTCATGCGGTGGTGATTTTCAATGCGGGAGCCTATATCGCGATGCTGCCGCGCGTGGCGGGCGGGCTTTCCATTCCGCCCAGCTTCGCGACCTGGACCCAGACCGATTACATGACCAGCCTGGCGCTCGGTTTTCCGCTCGGCTCGTGGTTTGCGCGGCAGAAGGGCGAATACCGCCCGTTCGTCTGGGCCTTCATGTTGTTTGCGGCCGCTTCGGCCGTCTGCGCCTACAGCACTTCACTCTACGGATACCTGGCCGCACGGGTCGTACTCGGTTTCGCGGGCGGCGTAACCCTGCCTTTGGGCCAGACGCTGGTTCTGAAAGAATATCCCGACCGCAAAAAGTCGGTCGGCATTGGCGTCTGGAGCCTGTTCACGCTGACGCCGTTCACATTTGGCCCTCCGCTCGGCGGCTGGATCGCGGACCATCTGGGCTGGCGCTGGCTGTTTCTGTTCAATGTTCCCGTCTCGCTCGCGATCGCCGGCATTGTCGGCGCCTTGCTGTACGGGCGCGGCGCAAAAACCGCCTTCAGCCATTTCGACTGGATCGGCTTCGGCCTGCTGGCTGTCGCGATGGGCAGCTTCCAGACCCTGCTGAATCAGGGCAACGACTGGGACTGGACGAATTCGGGCTATCTGAATGCGTTGATTGTCATCTGTATCGCCGCCCTGTTGTACTGGATCGTCTGGGAACTCGGCAGACGCCGGCCCTTCCTGGACGTCCGCTTATTCGCGCACCGCAATTTCACGATCGGGGTACTGCTGCTTTCGATCGGTTTTTTGTTTTTCCAGGGGTTGCTGTCGCTCCTGATCGTGCAGCTGCAACTAACGATGGGCTATTCTTCGTTCCTCGCGGGCCTTGTGTTTTTGCCGATGGCGATTTTCGCGAAGCCGGTCGCGGGAGTCTTTCATGAAGTCGTCAAACGCTGCGACGCCCGCCCGCTGGCCTGCGCCAACCTGCTCGGCTTCGCGGGCGTTTATTTCTGGCTGAGCCGCTTCGACGATTCCGCGTCTTTCGATCGGTTGTTCTGGCCTAAATTGATCGAAGGCATTTGCCTCGGCACGTTCTTCGGGCCGCTGACCGTATTGATGCTACACGGTTTGCCGCCGGCCCAACAGCCACGCGCGGTGGATATTGCCGGCCTGATGCGGATCGCGGCCGGCGCGGTCGGCATTTCGCTGCAAACGGTTGTATTCTACCGGCGCGCGCCTTTCCACATGACCCGCCTGGCCGAAACCCTGACGCCGCTCGATCCGCCTTACAGCCTGGCAATGGAGACACTGACCGGCGCCGGCTTTGCGGAACCGGCCGCTACGGTGCAACTGGCGAAAATCGCCAAGCAGCAGGCGGCCATTCACAGCGTCAACGATGCCTTCTGGATCGCCGGCTGCGCCTTCGCCGCAATGGCGCTGCTGGTCTGGCTGGCGCAGCCGACCCGGGAGCCGCGGCGCCTCCCGTGGGTGCGCCGCGCGCTGGAACTGCTGGCGAGGGAAGTATGAACGCATTACGGCGGCGTTTCGCCGCATGCCTGGGCGCGCTGCTCCTGGCTCCATCCTGCGCCTGGCTTCCCGAGCCCGGCGCGCGCGCCGGCAAAATCCCCATGCCGCGCGTCGATAAGACGCTGGCGGCGGCTCGACAGGCATTGCCGGCCAGCCCCCGCTGGCCCTCGGAGAAATGGTGGCAAAGCTTCGCGATACCGGCGTTGGACCGGCTGGTCGAAACCGCGCTGGCCGACAGTCCGACCCTCAAAACCGTCGAGGCGCGGCTGCGCCAGGCGCAAACCCTGGTCGATGCCGAGGCGGCCAATCAATATCCAACCGTCGACGCCAATATCGGTTTCAGCGCCCAACGTTTTTCCGCCAACAGCGTGCAGGCCAAACTGGCGGGCGAACATTTCCGGCAGCTGTTGATCAATCCGTTCGTGTTGCGCTACCACCTGGATTTGTGGGGCGAGGACAAGGCGGCGCTGGAAGCCGCGATCGGCAAGGCGATGGCTGCGGAGATCGAGCTGGCCGACGCCCGCCTGCTGCTCTCGGCCGCGGTCGCCGGCGCCTATTTCGATCTGGCTTCGGCATCGGCCCGGCTCGACGCCGCCGCCCGCCTCACCGCCGAGCGGAGCGAATGGCTCAAATGGGCCGAATCGCGGCTCTCCACCGGACTTTCGTCCACCGCGCCGCTGTTGAAAGCGAAAATGGACCTCAACGATGCGAAGCAACAGGAGGCGGCGATTCGCGCCGAAATCCAACTGCTGCAAAACCGCCTTGCGGCGCTGGCCGGGAAAGGACCCGACTGGGGGCGGCAAGTCGCGTCCGCTCCCCTGGTCCTGCCCCGGCTGCTGCCCTTGCCGAACGACCTGCCGCTGCGCCTGCTCGCGCATCGTCCCGACGTGCAGGCCGCGCGGCTGCGCGCCGAAGCCGAAGCGAAGCTGATCGATGTCGCGAAAACGGCATTTTATCCCGATGTGAATCTCGTCTCCTTTGCGGGGCTCCACAGCGTCAGCATGACCGATGTGATTTTGCAGGGGTCGAGCCTCGCTTATGCGGTCGGTCCGTCGATCGACTTTCCGATTTTCGAAGGCGGACGCCTGCGCGCCGAACTCCAGTATCGGGAGGCCGCCTACGACGCCGCGGTCGAGCATTACAACGGCCAGGTACTGCACGCGGTGCAGGAAGTCGCCGACGCGCTGGCCGGCTGGCAAAAGATAGATGAACAGGTGAATGAGCAGCGGCAAACGCTTGCCGCGGCGGAAACGGCCCGGCGGCTGGCGGAAAGCGAGTACCGTTCCGGGCTGAGCGACCGCCGCGGCCTGATCGAAGCGAATACGGCCGTTTCCTTCCAACGTCTCCGGCTGGCCGGCCTCGAAGGCGATTATTGCAAAACCGCCGTACAACTCACCCGCGTTCTGGGCGGCGGCTATCTGAACAAGGCCGTTGAATAAAGGAAACCATGCATAAAACGATACGCCCCAGGGAAATCCTCCGCCGCCGCAGGCGCCGGCTGGCCGCCGTCACCTTGACGTTACTGCTGAGCGTCGCCGCTTATTTGGTTTACTGGTGGTTTGCGAACCGCGAATGGGTCGCGACCGACGACGCTTTCGTGACCGGCCACCTGATTACGCTGAAAGCGCAAACCGAAGGCACCGTCGTCGAAATACTGGCCGAAAACACGCAACGAGTGCGCCAGGGGCAGGTCCTGGTGCGCCTCGACGGCGTTCGGGCGCAGCTGGATTTCGAAAAGGCGCAGGCCGAACTCGGCGAAACGGTCCGCCATCTCGAAAAACTGACTGCGGGAATTCAAACCTTGCGGCAGCGCATCGCGGCCAGGCAGGCGGCCCTGAACCAGGTCCGCCACGATTTGAATCGCTATCTGGCCGCCTTTAGCGACGGCGCCGCTTCCGAACAGCAGGTGCAAAACGCCAGGGACAAAATCGAGGAACTGGAGGCCGCGATCAAGGAGGCCGAAGCGGAGAAAACGGGCATCGAAGCCGAGGTGGGAGGCGTCGATGTCGACAAACATCCTTTAGTCGAAAAAGCCAAAAGCCAACTGCGCTTGGCGTACCTGGAATACAAGCGCCGCCATATTCTCGCGCCGGCTTCCGGCTATGTCGCGAAACGCCGCGCCGAGGTTGGCGACCAGATCAAGCCCGGCGCGCCGCTGCTGGTAATCGTGCCGCTCGACGACCTTTGGATCGAAGCGAATTATCTCGAAAACCAGATCGCCGGCATCCGTCCCGGCCAGCCTGCCGAAATCCGCGTCGACGCTTACGGCGACCGCCTCGTGTACCACGGCCGCGTGCAGGGCATCAATCCCGGCACCGGCAGTCCGTTCGCGCTGCTGCCGACCGACAACGCCACCGGCAACTTTATCCATATTGCCGAACGGGTCCCGGTCCGTATCGGCCTCGATCCGGAGGAACTGCGCAAAAATCCGCTGCAGCCGGGGTTGTCGACCCTGACCCGGATCAAGACCAGCGAAAAAGGCGACGCGCTGCTTGCCTCGCATACCGAAACCCAAGGCGAAGCCTATCGGACCGATATTTATGAGCATGAACTGGATGATGCGGAACAGTTGATCGAAAAAATCGTATTGTCGAACCGCTTCGGAAAGCCATAGCGTTATGGCAAACGGCGGTTTGCTTACGCGAAACCGCCCACCACACTGTAGGGCGTTTTCGCGACAGCAAAACGCCAATCCCCTTCAAAGCGCGGCGGATTGCCTGGCGGCGAATCCGCCCTACCAGAGCCGTTGGGTTAAGCGCCAGCCGTAACCCAACACTCGAAGCCGAATCCTGTTGGGTTACGCTTCGCTAGCCCAACCTACGGATCTTTCTCGTCGACACGCACCGCGCCTGATCCGGAATGCGCTCGCAAGGTCGGTACGTACATCGCCTCGGCATAGACCGGCGGCACGTTGAACGTACCCGCCGCAGTGGCTTTGGCACGGTAGCGGTATTCGGCCATGTCCTTGTTTAGCGTGCCGTACAGAAGCACGCGATCTTCGCGCACGTCGACATAATCGGCCGTCCAGTTGCCGCCGGTTTTCAGCCGGTCCTGCCAGTGAGGAACATTTTCTTCTCCCGCATCCTCTTCGGAATCGGTTTGTTCTTTCTCGGCCGGATTTTGCAGCACCGCTTCGAAACCGCCGGGCAAGAGATCGACGATCGCGACATTGGCGATAAAGTCCCGGTCGATCGCCCGCGCGCGGATCGAGACGGTGACTTCCGCGCCCAGCGGGATTTTATCGAGCGGCTTGCCGTCGTCGCCCAGGAAGCTTCGGACGATTTCGAGACCATCGCGCACTTCTGCCGAAGGCGGCGCGATATCGAAGCCCGATTCGGAAACCGCGTAATACAGCGGCATGCCGCTTTCGCCTTCGAATTCGAGCGCGGCGGCGTCGAGCGGGAACGCCGCGCGCGGCGCGAAATTTTGCGGCAGCGCCAGGGCTTGGCGCTGCCCTTTGCCGTCGATCGCGGTGATCGCAAGATGCGGCGCCACGCCGGCCGGCAGCGCGTCCAGGTAGGCGTCGAAAGCGAGCAGCAGATACGCCGAGGACAGGGTGTTGAAGCGGTCCTCCCGCAAGTGCCGGCCGATCGCTTCGAACAGCGAGGCCGGCAGCTTTTTGAGCTGGGCCGGGAAATGCTTCGCCAGCACATACAGGGTCTGGGACTGATGGATCAAGGGATCGTAATAGTCGTTGAAATCGAAGGTGCCGGCCGAACTTCCGAGCGATTCAGCCGGAATTTTGATCAGTTCATCGGCGGCCGAAGGCTGCTGCAGCAAGCGGTAGCTGGCTGCGAGATAGACCGCGACCAGGTCGTTTCGCCATTCTTCATCCTTGTAATTCGCGCGTAGCGCTTCTTGAATCCCGGCCAACGCGGCGGTCGCGACGTTGCCCTGCCGGGTCAAGAGATACGCCGCATAAGCGCGCGCGCGCAGGCCGGCCAAGTCTTCCGCCGGGCTCGCGGAAAGATTTTTCAGATAGTCGAGCGCCTGTTGCAGCATGTCCGCCGGCACCGGAAACCCGTTCGCGGACGCTTCCAGCAGCATATGGGCCGCATAGACCGACACGAATTCATGCGCCTCGGGCGAAGCGGTCCACAAACCGAAGCCGCCTTCGCCGTTCTGGCGGGTGCGCAGCACCGAAAGCAATTTCAACCAATCCATATCGGCACTGGCCGGTTCGGGCTTGTCGCCGAATTCGGGACGCTTGCGCAGCACGATCGCCGGTATCGCTTTGCTGGTCAACTGCTCGGTGCAGTAATGGCTGAAATTGTCCAGATAAGCCGTCAATCCCGGCATCGCGACCAGCGGCAACGGCGACAGGCCGGCGCTGACCTGCCGGTATTCCGGATACAGCCGGCGCAGTTCTTTCACTTCCTGTTTGCCTTTGAAGTTGCCAAATCTCAGGTTTGCCATTTTCGGCACGGCGGGACGCAGGCTCAGATGGCTGCTCAGTCCGGCCGACTTGCCGCCGCTTTCCGCAGTGAAGCGCAGTTCCGCGTCGCCCAATACGGCTTTGCCGCCGGCGGCAGCCTGCAAGGTAAAGGTCGTGGCGCCTTCGTGGCCTTCGGCTATCTTTATCGTCCGTTCGGCGCCATCCTTGACCTGCAACTGCGGCGGCACATTCAGCCTAACTTTGACTTCGGCTTTCGGCCCGCTGCCTTCGGCGTGGTTCGCGATGCCGGCGCTGACCGTGAATTGGTCGCCCGGCGCGACCATCGACGGCACGTTCGGCGTAACGATCAGATCGCCGCGCACCTGGGTTTTTCCGATCACGCTGGCGATCTTCAAATCGCCGACCGCGACCGCGAAAATCTTCAGCGCGCCGTTGAACGTGTCCGGCACATCGTAATTGAAGGTTTTCTCGCCGTCGATATCGGTGATGCCGGACCAGTACACGGCTGGTTTGTCGCGTTTGCGCTTGAACGGGTTCAGGTAAGAGGCGGCTTCCTCTTCCTCGCCGTCGCCGCCGGGCGCGGAGAGCTGCAACAGTTTGGTGAATTCGGGCAGAATCAGGTCGAGGATCTGCGACGTGCCGACTTCGAGCATGCGCTTCCGGAAGAAATGGCCGAGCGGGTCGGGATTCTTGTAGCGCGCGACCTGCAGGATGCCTTCGTCGACCGCGAACACGACGACCCGCGCCGGGCCTTCGCTGGCCAGCTTGATCGGCAGGCGCTCGCCGGGCCGAATCCGTTCCGGCGCGTCGAGCGTCAACGGCTGCGTTTGCGCATTCAAGCCGATCTTGAACGGCGCGATGCCGTAAGACAGCGGGCTCATGAAAATTTCGTCGGAGCCCGGATCGCGGACGAATTGCACCGACACGTAGCCGTTGCCGGCCAGCTCCTTCGGCACTTCGATCGTCTGCACGGTCGACTGGGTGTCGGCACGGAACCAGCGGCTCGCGTAGACCTTGTCGCGCTCAACCGTAATCAGCCCCGCGCCGGTATAAGGCGCCCGGATGTTCACGCTGATCGTCTCGCCCGGCGCGTAGCTCGGCTTGTCGAGCGTCAGCTGCAGTTCGGCATTGCGGTCCAGCGTCCGGGACACATTGCCGAGGCCGGCGACGCTGTAGGCGATTTTGGCCAGCACCGTACCTTCCGCATTCCGCACCTGATAGACGTAATCGCCCGGCGTCTTGCTGTCGAGCGTCAACGTATGGCCTTCCTTCGGCAGGGCCAGCGGCGCCTTGTGCAACGGGTTTTCCTTAATCCGCGACTCGTAGCGGTAGGTACCGTCATCCTGCCGGATCAGCACCGACAGCGCCTTGCGTTCGATCAGTTCGAGCGTCAGCGGGTCGGCGGCGGTCTTTTGCAGATTCGGATCGACCGCGATCAGCTCGACATTGCGCTTCGCATCGCGGGCGACGAAATCGAGCGCGCCGTCGGCCTTGTAGCCGACCAGATACGGCAGGTCGGAAACGACGATATCCGCTTCGGCGGCAACGCTGCGCCCGCCTTCCGCTTCGAACGCGCGCGCCAGTAAATGCAGCTTGTAGGTCGCCTTCGCATATTTTTCCAGGTCCAGGCTGAAGACTGCCTTGCCGCCCGCATCGGTCCGTGCTGGGCTCAAATCTTCATCGTAACCGTGCTCGGCGAAATGCGGATCGTAAAAACGGTAATCCTTGTAGCGGGGAAATTCCGGCAGCCTGGGGCTCAAGGCCAGACTGGCCTCGACGGTCCGGTTTTCGGCCGGCGCGCCGTAAAGATTCCGCACGTTCACGGCCGCCTGCAAATCTTGCGGATTGGCCCAGCCTTCGGGAATCGGCTTCGAGAACGCGATCGCCGCCTTCATCCGGTCGGGCAGGAACTCCTCGACCTTGACCGACACCGAACCCAGGTATTTGTCCGACTTCGCGTTCCTGACCGTGTACAGATTGACCGTATAGGTGCCGGTCGGCGAGCTGTCGAGCGTTTCGTGCGCGAGCTCGTTGAAGCCGCCCCGGCCGAGATTCAGCCGCGTTTTTTTGATGGCGAGGCCGCGCGGATCGAGGATTTCGGCCTCCAGCGGCAGGCCGGCGAGCGGCATCTCCCATTTTTCTGCCTTCACGATCATCCCGATATGGAAGGTATCGCCCGGCCGGTAAATGCCGCGATCCGAGAACAGATAGGCGCTGAGTTCGCCCGGATCGGCCGCATTGGCCGCGCCGCCGATATCGAAACGCGAAAGGTTCAGGTTGCGGTCGTCCCGGCCGAGCGGCAAAAAGCTCATGTCGCCGCGATCGGTAGCCAGGTACAAGACCGGCTCACGTTCGCGTTCGAGTTTTGCCAGTTTCGCGAAGCGGGCCATGCCGTCCGCATCGGTCAAGCCCTTCATCAACGTCAGTCCGTTCTTGCCGATTACCGAAACCTCGACGCCTGCCTGCGGTTCGCCGGTCCCGATCGACTGCACGAAAACGACCTGCGAGCCGTCCCGTTCGGTTTTCACGATCATCCCGAGATCGGTCACCAGCACCAAGCGCTTTTCTTCCGGCCCGCCGGCATCGTTTGTTTGGTCTTGTTCAGGCTTGTCCGGATCGTAGCTTTTCGCGGTCAGCAGGAAAATGCCGCGTTTCGGCTGGCCCTCCGCATCGACCAGATAGGTTTTCAGATCGACCGGTTGATAATGCGGCTTGCCTTGGCCGGCCTCCGGCAGCGGCAGCTTGAGTTCGAAGCGTTCGGCCAGATTGTCCTGCCCGAGATTACCGTTGAATTCCGGATGCGCGAAATCGCCGGAGGTCTGGGTGACCAGATGCTGCAACTGGTCCGGCAGCAGCCGGCCCAGTTCGACTTTCAGGCCCTTCAGGTCGCGCGTCATCACCGCGATTTTCTTTTCGCCGCTCAGCATCAACAGCGATCCCTGGCCCATGATGTGCAATTCCTTCGGAAACTCGGGCACTTGCAGGGTCCGGTAAACCGGTTTCGGCAATCGGTAGCCGCCGAACGAGCGCAACTCTTTCGAAACGGCCACATACAGATAGCGGCCGACATCGGCTTCGAGCCGGAACGCATGGGAGGTGCCGTACTCGTTTTCGGCCGGAACCGTGTGCAGGTCGACCGGTTGGGCGGATTTCAGGATTTCCGCGGTGACCCGGTCCACGGACCAGTAAGTCGGGTGATCGCGCTCTTCTTCCGGCGTCTTCGGATCGAATTCGGGCAGTTGCCAAGCTTGAATCGATTTGGCGATTTCCTGTTCGTGAACCGGCACCGACGTAGTGACGATCAGAACCTGTTCCTGCTGGCCGGACTGGAGATTCGGCGCGACCGTGAGTTCCATATTCTCGATCATCCGTTCGTCGTAAAGGCCCGGCACGCGCGCTTCGCTGCGTAATTCGGACGCGGTTTTCGCCTCCGCGCCTTTAGCCTTGACGCCTTTGTTCAACAAAAAGTTGACCTGCTGAGGATGCTGGGGAATCGCGAGCGGCCGACTGTGGATGAAGGCGTTCAGCCCCAGTTTGTCGTAGTTGACCGTGAACGGGATCGGCTCGGGTTTGATTTTCGAATCCTGCGCGCCGACCAGGGTCATCTCGACCGCTTTTTCGAGCGAGGCGGCATCGACCGGATGGCTGAAGCGGACTTGGAAAATCGCTTTCTTCAGCGCCGGGTCCAGCGGGTCCTGATAAAATTCGGCTTTGTCGAGCGTAGCGGTGAAAGCCGGCCCCGCGAACGAAAACTCGTCGCGCGCCAGCCGGATTTGTTTCGCGACCAGATGCTTTTCGAAAGCGACTTCGAACGTCCGCCCGACCGGCCATTCGTGATCGGGTTGCAGCGCCAGGCGCCGGTCGTCCAGCCACTGCCAGCGGCCTTTGACCTCCGGCTCGATCGTAACGCCTTCGGCAATCGCCTTGCCGGCCTGCTCCAGCGGCGCAACCGAGCCGTCGAACGTAATCACCAGCGGATTCGGTTTGGCGTTTTTTTCCTCGATTTTCATCCGCTCGGGTGCGGCGACCGAAAAGTCGACCGACGCCGGCTTGGGGCGGTTTTCCCACAAATGGTAACCGTACCAGCTTGCGGCGCCGACTCCTGCGGCCAGGATCAGGGCCAGGATGCTTTGCCAGAGATGGCTTTTCACATAGTCAAGCCGTGGCGCTAGCCAGCCGCCGAATTGGACGATCCAGGCCGGCTTGTCCCAGCGCCAGACGCCGAACAGACCGCGCCAGCCGAGCAGAAAAGCGCGCCATAATGAGGACAACACCGCAAACAACCTGGCCATCGATCGATTCTCCGGGGAAGACAAGGGCAATGAAGCGGTTGCGATTGTACCCTATTCGTCCCGATTTTTCCCCGCCCTCGCACTCGAAAGAGCTGTAGGGCGTTTTCGCGACAGCAAAACGCCAACAGGCTTCAAAGCAAGGCGGATTGCCTGACGGCGAATCCACCCTACCGGCGTTGTAGGGCGTTTTCGCGACAGCAAAACGCCAATTCCCTTCAAAGCAAGGCGGATTGCCTGACGGCGAATCCACCCTACCGGCATTGTAGGGCGTTTTCGCGACAGCAAAACGCCAATTCCCTTCAAAGCAAGGCGGATTGCCTGACGGCGAATCCACCCTACCGGCATTGTAGGGCGTTTTCGCGATAGCAAAACGCCAATCCCCTTTAAAGCGCGGCGGATTACCTGATGGCGAATCCACCCTACCGGCATTGTAGGGCGTTTTCGCGATAGCAAAACGCCAATGGCCTTCAAAGTAGGATGCGGCTTTAGCCGCGATTGAAGCCTCTATCGCGGCTAAAGCCGCTCCTTCATGCCATGACAATCGCGGGTAGAAGCGTATCCATACGATTACCGTTTGAAAAACACAATTAGACAATACCAAAGTTGGGTTAGTGCAGCGTAACCCAACCTTAAGCTAGACAAAGATAAAACCTTAATTATAATGTTTCTATATAAGGGGAATATGCCGTGGCTAAGTCGATGAGGTTGTCTACTTGGGCACGGGTTAAGTTAAAGATACACAGATGAAATGAGGTTCGCTGGTTTCAACGGCGGCCGCAAAATAATGCTCAGACTTTAATCCAGGAATTTGAAATGGCTATTTTCAGTTTTTCTAACGCGCAATCGATTAACACAGCAACTACCCCGGCAGGTGATGTCTATGAAGATTCTGCCGCCCCCGCTACGCTGCTCGTCATCGACGCCCGCGTGCCTGACTATCAGAGCCTGCTCGCCGACCTACCCGCCAACGTCGCCGTGCGCATCGTCCAAGCCGATGAGTCCGGGTTGAACGCTATTGGCATGGAACTTGCTAATTTGGGGGGGGTAAGTTCGACGCCATCCACATCGTCAGCCACGGCAGCGCCGGCAGCCTGACGCTCGGCAGCGATACCCTCGACCTACAAAGCCTTGCCACGCAAGGCGATGCCCTGCAAACCTGGGCCGCCCATCTCACGGCGGATGCCGACATTCTTCTCTATGGCTGCGACATTGCCCAGGGCGAACAAGGCGATGCCTTCATCCGGCAACTCGCCCAACTCACCGGCGCCGACATTGCCGCCTCCACCAATGCCACCGGCGACGCCGGCAAAGGCGGCGACTGGACGCTGGAAAGCCACACCGGCAACATCGAAGCCCCGAGCCTCGTGGCGGACGACTGGTCGTATGTGCTCGCGGACGAGACAGTTCCGCTGATCGTGCCTGGCGCTACGCCGCTAAAGTTCAATAATGGGGCTCTTTTCTCCGGCACCGACAAGCAAGAAGAAGCCGTTTACAAATACACCAACGTCGTTACGATCGACGGCGTGCAGATTGATGCCTATGTAAAGATTGAAAGTATTCAGGGCGCGGAGTTGACCTCGATCGATAATAACAATCCTACAAACGCAACGGCTCCTGCGGGAATGACGACTGCGGATTTTTTTGCCCCTGAAATCAAAACGACGGCAGCCGATGGCGGCGTGACTTTTTCGATCACGTTCAAGGACACCGATGGCAATGTGCGCGCCTTGAGCGGCTTTTATAATAATTCCATCGATATTGATGCTGCCAGCGGCAATGTCAGAGAATTTGTCGAGTACGGCGGTTTTAAAAGCTATACCGTCAATAATCCCACGGATTTGCAAATCAAGGCGGGAGCCGTCGGGACGGGGCGCATGCGTTTCGAAAGTGGAAATAATAAAAGTTATGATGGCTTGGTCGTCAACGATATAGGCCGCGTTCAGACGCAATTCGATACGGTCAGCACGTTTACCATCAAGATGGGGGCAACAGGAAACGTAGGCTCAACTGCGCGTCAGTACGGCTCCATCTTCGCATCGATGGCTTTTAGCAACCCGCTGACGACCGAGGCGCCCACCGTCGACGCGCTGCGCACCAACGACCTGACTCCCATCTTGACCGGCACCGTCGGCAATACCCTACTCGGTGAGAGCGAAGCCTTCAGCGTGAACGTGAATGGCAAGACCTATGAGAAGGGAGATCCTGAACTCACGATTAATGACATGGTCTGGACGCTGGAAATTCCCGTGGGCGACGAATTGGCCAACGAGGATAAAACCTACGAAGTCAAGGCCCTGCGCGGAGGCGTCTTGTACGACCAAACGGCGAATGAACTGATCATCGACGTGACTCCTCCGACGGTCGTCGATGCGATCATTACAATGGACAAGTCCTCGCTGAAGGCGGGGGACACGGCCCTGGTCACGATCCAGTTTAGCGAAGCGGTCAAGAATTTCGATAACGACGATCTGACGATCGAGGGCGGCACGTTGACCGCTATCGTTTCCAGCGATGGCGGCATCACCTGGACGGCAACTTTTACGCCGACGGCCGATCTCGAAGACACCTCCAACGTCATTACGCTGAACAACGCCGGCGTAACCGATCTCGCCGGCAATTCGGCCAGCGGCACGACAGCGTCGGACAACTATGTGATCGACACCAAGCCGCCGGTGATAGACCTCGATCCGTCGGACGCCTCGACGCTGAACCACTCGGCCAACGTATTGCCGGGCGTGGCCGTCGGTATCGATGACAATGACGATGCGGCCAGTGTCATCGAAGGAAATGGAATTGCTTCCTTGGTCTTGACGGTGGCGGGCTTGTCCGACGGGGATGACGAGTTGTTGTCCTTCGATGACGGCAGCTTCTATCGGGCGAACGGCAGCGCAGCCGTGGGCACGGTTACGGTTGGCAGCGTCTCGGTGCAGGTGACGGCCAATGGAACCTCTGGCGGGACGAGCGGCACGTTCACCATCGTCAAGTCGGGAGGAGGCGACCTCACGGCAGCCGAAACCGCCAGCATTATTCAGGCGTTGGAATATAAGAATGCTTCTACCACCCCGACAGGGGGCGATCGCAGCTTCAGCTTCACCGCGACGGATGCTGCCGGTAATGCCACCGCCAGCGCGGCGGTCAGCACAGTCACGGTCGACGACGACCGCGACATCACGGTGACCGGCGGCGGCACGTTCAACGAAGCCTCAACGTATGCGACGTTTACCGTGACTGCCGATGGCGAGGTGGGCGATGCGGTGTTGCTGGAGCTAGGCAACACGGCGGACACGGCCGACCGGGACGCGACGATCAGCGGCTTCGCGATCCAATATTCGACGAACGATGGCGAGGACTGGGAAACCTACACCTGGAATGGGGCATCGGGTAACCGTCCGACGGTACCGAGCGACGGCCAGATTCTGGTGCGCGTGGACATCGGCACCGAACAGGACGACCTCTACGAAGGCGCGGAAACCTTCACGCTAACGGCGAGCTATGCGACAAACAGCGCGAAAACCAGTACCGACACGGCGACCATCGTGGACGACAACACGGGCCGTATCGACGTCAATGGGGATGGCGACATCACGGATGCCGACGAAGGCGAAGGACCGGGAACGCCGGGCGGCAGTTTAACCTTCGACGATGACCGGGCCATCACGGTGACCGGCGGCGGCACGTTCAACGAAGCATCGACCTACGCGACCTTCACGGTCGATGTGACCGGCGAGGCCGGCGACAAGGTGGAGCTGACGCTGGGCAACACGGAAGACCCGGACGACCAGAACGCGACGGTCAGCGGCTTCGCGCTCCACTATTCGACGAACGGCGGCACATCCTGGACGACTTATTCGGGCAGCAGCCAACCGGAAGTGCCGGCAAGCGGCAGCGGCCAGATTCTGGTGCGCGTGGACATCACCTCCGAACAGGACGACCTCTACGAAGGCGCGGAAACCTTCACGCTGACGGCGAACTACGTTTCGAACCCGGACAACAGCGACACGGGCCTGGCCACGATCGTTGACGACGGCACGGGGACGATTCTGGTGCCGACGGATCCGGCCGATCCCAGCAAGCCGCATAGTTCGAACCCGGCCGAAGGCAATGAGGGTCACGTTTCGGCGGACGACGACCGCAGCATAAACGTGAATGACATCACCGTCAACGAAGCGTCGAGCCACGGCGTGTTTACCGTAACCGGCACGCAAGGCCAGCATGTTGTCCTGGCGTTGACCGGGGGTACTGCTACCGGCGGCGCCATTGACTTCGGCAGCGGCGGTGCAGCGAACCTGCAATATTGGAATGGCGAAACGTGGTCGAATTACACGGGGGCGATCGCCCTTCCGGATGGAGGCACCCTGCTGGTGCGTACGCCACTCGTCAACGATAACATCTATGAAGGCAGCGAAACCTTCACCCTGACCGTCACTCCCGTGGGTGGCCACGCCGCTACCGGCACCGCCACCATCCAGGATGACGGCACCGGCACCCTCTTCGACCCGGACACCGGCGAGGAAACCCCGACTGACCCGAGCGATGAAGCTTACATTACACGCGACGATGACCGCGCCGTGAGCGTGAACGGCATCACCGTCAACGAAGCGTCGAGCCACGGCGTGTTTACCGTGACCGGCACGCAAGGCCAGCAGATCGTCCTGGCCCTGACCGATGGTACGGCCGTCAGCAACGGTTCCAATCCCGACTTTGGTCCGGGCCTGCAATACTTCAATGGCACAACCTGGCAGACCTACACCGCCGGAACAGCCGTGACCATCGCCAATGCCGACGGCACCTTGCTGGTACGCACGCCGCTCGTCAACGACAACACCTATGAAGGCAGCGAAACCTTCACGCTGACTGCCACTCCCGTGGGTGGCCAAGCCGCTACCGGCACCGCCACCATCCAGGACGACGGCACCGGCACCCTCTTTGACCCCGACACCGGCGAAGAAACCCCGACTGACCCAAGCGATGAAGCTTACATTACACGCGACGACGACCGTGCCGTGAGCGTAAACGACATCACCGTCAACGAAGCGTCGAGCCACGGCGTATTCATCGTCGAAGGCGATGCCGGCAGAACGGTAACGCTGGCGCTGACCGGCGGCACCGCCACCGGTCAGGCCACCGGCGGCGGCATCGACTTCGGCAGCGGCGGTGCCACGAACCTGCAATATTGGGATGGCGAAGCGTGGTCGAATTACACGGGGGCGATCGCCCTTCCGGACGGAGGCACCCTGCTGGTGCGCACGCCGCTCGTCAACGATAACACCTATGAAGGCAGCGAAACCTTCACGCTGACCGTCACCCCGGCGGGCGGCCAAGCCGTCACTGGCACCGCCACCATTCAGGACGACGGTACCGGCACTATCTTCAAGGACAACGGCACGCCTGATAGCGAGGCTCTGAAGGACGACGACCGCGCCGTGAGCGTGAACGACATCGCCGTCAACGAAGCGTCGAGCCACGCCGTGTTCACCGTCGAAGGCGACGCCGGCAGAACGGTAACGCTGGCGCTGACCGGCGGCACCGCCACCGGTCAGGCCACCGGCGGCGGCATCGACTTCGGCAGCGGCGGTGCCACGAACCTGCAATATTGGGATGGCGAAGCGTGGTCGAATTACACGGGTACGATCGCCCTTCCGGTCGGCGGCACCTTGCTGGTACGCACGCCGATCGTCAACGACGATCTTTATGAAAGCAGCGAAACCTTCACCCTGACCGTCACCCCGGCGGGTGGCCAAGCCGTCACCGGCACCGCCACCATTCAGGACGACGGTACCGGCACTATCTTCAAGGACAATGGCACACCCGATAGCGAGGCTCTGAAGGACGACGACCGCGCCGTGAGCGTGAACGACATCATCGTCAACGAAGCGTCGAGCCACGCCGTGTTTACCGTGACCGGCACGCAAGGCCAACAGATCGTCCTGGCCCTGACCGATGGCACGGCCGTCAGCAGCGGTTCCAATCCCGACTTTGGTCCGGGCCTGCAATACTTCAATGGCACAACCTGGCAGAATTACGCAGCCGGAACAGCCGTGACCATCGCCAATGCCGACGCTACGCTGCTGGTGCGCACTCCGATCGTCAACGATACTCTCAGCGAGAGCAGTGAAACCTTTACCCTCACCGCAACACCCATAGGCGGCCATGCAGCAATCGGCACGGCCACCATCAGGGACGATGGCACAGGCGATATTTTTGACCCGGACACCGGCGCAAAAACCCCGGCCGACTCGAATACTCCGGGCTATATCCCGCGCGACAACGATCTGACCGTTACTAATCCGGTTGTCAACGAGGCGTCCGGCACGGCGGTGTTTGAAGTACACGCCACGCCGAACACGGCAATCACCCTGGCCTTGACTCCGGAGACAGCCGACGGAAGCGGTGTGGATTTCGGCAGCACCGGCAGCGTCAACTTGCAAGTATCGGTTGACGGCGGCCAGACCTGGACCAATTACACGGGCGGCACTGTTACCGTGCCCAACAACGGCACGGTGCTGGCGCGCACGCCGATCACCAACGATACAGTTTCCGACAACAACGAAACCTTCAGCCTGAATGTGACGCCGGGTAATGGCGGCGTTAGTGTCAAAGGTACGGCCACCATTAAGGACGACGGCACCGGCGATATCTTCAAGGACAACGGCACGCCCGATAGCGCGGCTCCGAAGGACGACGACCGCGCCGTGAGCGTGAACGACATCACCGTCAACGAAGCGTCGAGCCACGGCGTGTTTACCGTGACCGGTACCCTGGGCCAGAGCATTACCCTGACACTGACCGACGGTACGGCCGTCAGCAGCGGTTCCAACCCCGACTACGGCCCTGGCCTACAATACTATGACGGCGAAACCTGGCAAACCTACACCGGCAGCCCGGTCGAGATCATCAATGCCGACGGCACCCTGCTGATACGCACGCCGATCATCGACGACAACACCTATGAAGGCAGCGAAACCTTCACCCTCACGGCAACGCCCATAGGCGGCCAAGCCGCCACCGGCACCGCCACCATCCAGGACAACGGCACCGGCGATATCTTCAAGGACGACGGCACGCCCGATAGCGCGGCTCCGAAGGACGACGACCGCGCCGTGAGCGTGAACGACATCACCGTCAACGAAGCGTCGAGCCACGCCGTGTTTACCGTGACCGGCACGCAAGGCCAGGAAATCACCCTGAGTTTGACGCCGGGCACGGCCACGGGCGGCGGCGTTGACTTCGGCAGCGCCAACCCCCTGCAAGTATCCATCGATGGCGGCGCCACCTGGACCGACTACACAGGAGCGATCGCCCTTCCGACCGGCGGCACCCTGCTGGCACGCACGCCGATCGTCAACGACGACGTCTATGAAGGCAGCGAAACCTTTACCCTGACCGTCACCCCGGCGGGTGGCCAAGCCGTCACCGGCACCGCCACCATCCAGGACGACGGCGCCGGCGATATCTTCAAGGACGACGGCACGCCCGACAGCGCGGCTCCGAAGGACGACGACCGCGCCGTGAGCGTGAACGACATTATTGTCAATGAAGCGTCGAGCCACGCCGTGTTCACCGTGACCGGCACGCAAGGCCAGGAAATCACCCTGAGTTTGACGCCGGGCACGGCCACGGGCGGCGGCGTTGACTTCGGCAGCGCCAACCCTCTGCAAGTATCCATCGATGGCGGCGCCACCTGGACCGACTACACAGGAGCGATTGCCCTTCCGACCGGCGGCACCCTGCTGGCACGCACGCCGATCGTCAACGACGACGTCTATGAAGGCAGCGAAACCTTTACCCTGACCGTCACCCCGGCGGGTGGCCAAGCCGTCATCGGCACCGCCACCATCCAGGACGACGGCGCCGGCGATATCTTCAAGGACGACGGCACGCCCGACAGCGCGGCTCCGAAGGACGACGACCGCGCCGTGAGCGTGAACGACATTATTGTCAATGAAGCGTCGAGCCACGCCGTGTTCACCGTGACCGGCACGCAAGGCCAGGAAATCACCCTGAGTTTGACGCCGGGCACGGCCACGGGCGGCGGCGTTGACTTCGGCAGCGCCAACCCTCTGCAAGTATCCATCGATGGCGGCGCCACCTGGACCGACTACACAGGAGCGATCGCCCTTCCGACCGGCGGCACCCTGCTGGCACGCACGCCGATCGTCAACGACGACGTCTATGAAGGCAGCGAAACCTTCACCCTGACCGTCACCCCGGCGGGTGGTCAAGCCGTCACCGGCACCGCCACCATCCAGGACGACGGCGCCGGCGATATCTTCAAGGACGACGGCACGCCCGACAGCGCGGTTCCGAAGGACGACGACCGCAGCATCACGGTGACCGGCGGCGGTACGTTCAACGAAGCTTCGACCTACGCGACCTTCACGGTCGATGTGACCGGCAAGGCCGGCGACAAGGTGGAATTGACGCTGGGCAACACGGCGGACGCGGCCGACCGGGACGCGACGGTCAGCGGCTTCGCGCTCCACTATTCGACGAACGGCGGCACCTCCTGGACGACCTATTCGGGCAGCAGCCGGCCGGAAGTGCCGGCCGGCGGCAGCGGCCAGATTCTGGTGCGCGTGGACATCACCTCCGAACAGGACGACCTCTACGAAGGCGCGGAAACCTTCACGCTGACGGCGAACTACGTTTCGAACCCGGACAACGGCGACACGGGCCTGGCCACGATCGTTGACGACGGCACGGGGACGATTCTGGTGCCGACGGATCCGGCCGACCCCAGCAAGCCGCATGGTTCGAACCCGGCCGAAGGCAATGAGGGCCACGTTCCGGTGAACGACGACCGCGCCGTGAGCGTGAACGACATCACCGTCAACGAGGCGTCGAGCCACGCCGTGTTCACCGTGACCGGCACGCAAGGCCAGCCGGTCTCTCTGGCCCTGACCGACGGCACGGCCGTCGGCAGCGGCGCCAACCCCGACTTTGGTCCGGACCTGCAATACTATGACGGCGAAACTTGGCAGACTTACACCGGCAGTCCGGTCGAGATCATCAACACCGATGGCACCTTGCTGGTGCGCACGCCGATCATCGATGACGACGTCACCGAAGGCAGCGAAACCTTCACGCTGACCGTCACCCCGGCGGGCGGCCAAGCCGTCACCGGCACCGCCACCATCGAAGATAACGACGAGCAAACGGTCCTCAGCGTCGTTGCCGAAGACAATGGCAATTCCGGACAAAACCCTGTCGACGACCGTGTCGTTGAAGGCGAGAGCTTGCGTTACGCCGTGACCCTGTCCGGCGCGAGCGCCATCCCGACCGAACACAGCGTCGCCCTTGGCGGTACGGCCGACAGCAGCGACTATGCGGCGCGGAGCGGCTGGACTTTCAGCGGCGGCGTCGCCTGGAAAGACGCTAATTACAATGCCGTCATCGTGCCGGAAGGCGTGACCAGTTTTACCATTACCATTGGCACCACCGATGACAGTCTCATCGAAGATGGGGAAACTTTGAGTCTGACCGTGGGCGGCGTGACTGGCGCCGGAACCATTCTCGACAACGATCTGCCGCTGCAGGTGAGCAACATCGAGGTGAACGAAGCCTCGCCGTTTGCCATCTTTACTGTCAGCGGTCTTGCCGGCCAGCCGGTTAGTTTGGCTTTGGCGCCTACCGGTAGTGGCGAGGGCCATGCCATCTTGGGCGTAGATACCGCCAATACCCCCAGCGGTTCGGCGTTGCAGTTTTTCGACGGTAACGCCTGGCAAGATTATGTTCCGGACAGCGTGACGAACTTTCCTGCAGGCGGTCTGTTGCTGGTTCGAACCGGTATCGTCAATGACGATCCACCCATCTATGAAGGCCCGGAAACCTTCCAATTGATTGCCAGCAGCGGCGGCCGCGCGTTTACCGGAACGGCGACTTTGCTCGACGATGGCACGGGCACGATTTTTACCGGCTCGGTCAGTGCCGATACGCCGGTGACCAGTCAGAGCCATCTTGACGATGACCGGTTACTGAGAATCGATAATGTGACGGTCAACGAGAAGTCTCCGTATGCGGTGTTCCGGGTTTCCGGCTCTACAGGACAACAGTTATCTCTCTCGTTGGAAGAAACCGCGGCGCGCTTGGCGGATGGAACCTTGCCCGAAGGCCACGCGGCCTTGGGTGACGATACGGGTACCCAACTGCAGTATTTCGATGGCGATCAATGGGCTGATTATGTGGGGTCGCCGGTGACTTATCCGGCCGGCAGCACCACACTGTTGGTGAGAGTCGCTATTCGAGATGACGAGGTGTTCGAGGGGCCGGAGTCGTTCAAACTGAAAGCGGTCACCGGCAGCTTGATGTCTTATGGCACCGGGGTAATTGGCGATGACGGGCGCGGTGCGTTTTATAACGAAAGCGGCGCGGAGACGACCGACCCGAGGATAATCAAGGACGATGACCGCAGCTTTTCGATTGACAGTTTTGAGGTGAATGAAGGTTCGTCGTTTGCGGTGTTTATCCTCACCGGTTTGGGCGGCCAGCAATTGACGTTGCGTTTGACTTCAACCGGCGTAGGCGAAGGCCATGCCAGTTTGGGCCTGGATGTGGCGGATACGCTGGAAGTGTTTATGGATGGCGCTTGGCAGGCGTATCCCGCCAACGATGTCTTGACCTTGCCGGAGGGGCCGGGCGCGGTAACGAACTTGCTGGTTCGTGTCCCGTTGATCAATGACCTCTTAAAAGAGGGCGCTGAAACTTTCCGCTTGACGGCCACCGGTTTGCCCGGCAGTCCGGTAGTGGGCGAAACCTTCGGCACCGCTACCATCAAAGACGACGGTACCGGGCTGAAATACACGGGCGATCTGATAGACGGCCGGCCGGTCAGCAATACCGTCCTGTTGGACGACGATTTCGACAAAGACGGTATTGCGCCCAATGTGGAAGAGATTTTGGCGACCATGTCCTCATCTACCGGCAACGGCGGCGCCGATGGCGACTTGAATAACGATGGCAAACAAGATGCCGAACAACATGCGCTGGCTACATTGGCCTGGATCAATAGCGGGTATTTCGATAAAGCCATTGAAGGCACGTTGACCGAAGTCAAGCCGATCATTTCGTTGTCGGTGGTATCGGGATATGCCGAGGAGGATTCGCCGATAGTTGGCGATGAGTTCTATCAGCTCAGTCAAATCAACGTGATTCCTCAGGATGCCGCCGAGTTCGGCGGGCATCCGGTCAGCGTGAATAATCTTCCCAATGGCACTACCATTGAAGCGCCTTGGGATCCGATTCAATTTGCGATTACGCCTGTCGACGACGGACTTGTCTTGCAGGATTTTGATAACAATCCCGACAATGGTACGCAAGTGCGGGTGGTGATCGACATTTCACGCGCTAAAGTACCCGAAAACGGCTTCAACGCTTATCTCAAATATGTTACCCAGGCGGCTATAGATGCGCCAGGCGTCTTGCTGGATTTGAACGGTAAAGAGATTACCAGCGCCGGTTGGTATGATTTTACGCAACGCACCGACGCGGCGGGTAATCCGGTGGGCGATGGCGCTCGCTTTATCATTAAGGACGGTCTGATTCAAGCGATCGAGTTGACGCTTACCGACAATGCTTTTGGCGACAACGATCCCAATATGCAAGCGTTGTTCGATCCGGGGTTGCCGGTGTTCATCCAGCAGCCGGTTAATCCTCCACCCGTGTGGATTACTTCGAATGTCAGTTTAAAAAAGACGCCGGTGGACGTCGATAATGTGCAATTGCTCAACAAGGTCGTATCGACATCCACCAGTGCTTACAATTGCTTGCCCGACTGGCTGCTTAAAATGGCGGGCCTGTCGAATGCGTCTACTCATGGCATTGCCAATTTGAATTGCGCCGGCAATGCCAAGGACAATATCCTCGTGGGTAACGACGGCAAGAATGTTCTGCGAGGATTGGGAGGTAACGATGTGTTGGTGGGCAGTGGCGGCTCCGATAAATTGTTCGGC
The DNA here is from genome assembly GCF_000214275.2 of Methylomicrobium album BG8. Taxonomy (NCBI): domain Bacteria; kingdom Pseudomonadati; phylum Pseudomonadota; class Gammaproteobacteria; order Methylococcales; family Methylococcaceae; genus Methylomicrobium; species Methylomicrobium album. The sequence goes on from NZ_CM001475.1 coordinate 549,231, forward strand.
GGCGCCGGGGCCGATGTGTTCAAGTACGTGGAGCTGTCGGACAGTTTGGTCGGTAAGAAGAACCGCGACGTCATCGCCGACTTTAAGGTGAATGAGGACAAAATCGATTTAACCGAGTTGGCCAACAAATTGCTGCCAAGCGGGCAGCAGTTCGTTCTTGTCACGGCATTTAGCGAACAGGCAGGGGAATTGCATTTCGATGCCAAGACCCATCTGTTGCAAGGTGATGTCACGGGCGACGGCATAGCGGATTTTGAAATCATGCTGACTGGCGTCAAGGCGCTGACTGTGGATAATTTTGTGTAATTTTTTGAGAGAGATCGATGAACATAAATAAGTTAGCGACGGTTTTGGTTGCCGTCTCATCGCTGGGCATTAGCGCCGTTTCGCAAGCGAGCGGAGAGGCGGGCGATATTTATGTCGCGCCGTTCGGCAGTTATTTGCATCCGGGCGGCGATACGCAGGCATCCGATGGCTGGGGGGCGGGAGCCGGCGTCGGAATGGTGATCAATCGCTATTTCAACGTGGAGGCGCGCGGCTTCTGGCATAACTATAGGAACGACATTCCCTGTTGCGGCGGCGGCGAAACCGATTTATTGGGAGCTAGCCTGGACGGGCAGTTTTACTTCATGCGCGACCGTTTTTCACCCTATCTGGTCGCCAGCCTCGGCGGCATGCGTACCGAGTTGACCTCCCGTTATTTCAACACCCATGCCACTTCGTTCATTTTTGAAGCCGGCGGCGGCGGCAGTTTTACGATTACCGACAACTTCAGTTTACGCGGCGATGTTCGCTATCGTATAAATACCCTTCCGTCTAACGTCGGCGGCGAAGGCGTGTTGAACGACTTGGTGGTGAATTTGGGCTTTGAATTTAAATTAGGCCAATTATAGGTCTTGAGGAGGCTCTGAATAAGCTGATTCCGTCCATGGCCCGGCAAGCTCACCACGAACGGAATCGACAGCTTACCGCTCGTCCTGAGCTTGTCGAAGGATTTAATCAGCTTGTAGGGCGGATTCGCCGTCAGGCAATCCGCCGCGCTTTAAAGGGGATTGGCGTTTTGCTGTCGCGAAAACGCCCTACAGTGTGGTAGGGCGGTTTCGCGACAGCAATCGCCGTTTGCCATAGCAAGGTAGGAGGGGTAGAGCGAAGCGAAACCCATCATACGATATTGGCTATCCACGATGGGTTTCGGCTATCGCCTCTACCCAACCTACGGGGCTATTCAACGTGCCGCCGGTCTATGCCGAGGCGATGTACGTACCGACCTTGCGAGCACATTCCGGATCAGGCACGGTGCGTGTCGACGAGAAAGATCCGTAGGTTGGGTTAGCGAAGCGTAACCCAACAGGATTCGGCTTCGAGTGTTGGGTTACGGCTGGCGCCTAACCCAACCTACGCACTAATTGATATGCGCTGTTCCTCCAGGCGGTTCCGCCGCCAGGATAGCGTATTGAATCCCCGATTCCGGCAGGGCGGAATCACTGACTTCCAATGTCCTGACATGGTAGCCGAACCCGGCCAGAAACTCAGTCAATCGCGACACATCCCGCCAGTACAATACGCCCGCGACGATAACCGGCTGGCAACGCCGTATCGTATTGCCGGCCCCTTGCAGCACCGACAGCAGCGGTAAAGGCGAGCAGACGGTCAGCAGGCGGCACGCCTCTATTTTTCTGGCATCCAGCGGCCAGCAGACGATCGGTTCGAGCTGTTCCGAATTGCCCATGCTCAACGGCAGATATTCATCATCCATCGAGAGATTGGCGATTTCGCGTACGGCGTATCCTTCCCCTTCCGGCATCGCGAAATGCGCTTCGGCATGGCGAATTCCCGCCCGCGCCAGATTGGCGCAAAGCAGCTGATACAATTCCCGGCGCGGTTCGAAAGCGACCAGACGTCCCTGTCCGCCGACCATTCGAGCCAGAGGCAGCGCCGCTGCTCCAGCTCCCGCGCCAAGATAAACCACAGTATCTCCCCTGGCCAGGACTTGCTTGCCCAAACCGATGACGGTCTGGTGGAGTAACTGCGCCAACGGGTCTTCCCGCTGCCGTATCGGTATGTCCAGTTCCATGCCTTCGATGACTGCCTGCCGCGTCGAAAGCTTCCGTTCCGGGCCGGGTTCGGGATGAAACCGTATCGGATAGGCACGATAGGACGCCTGCTTTTTAGCCATCATTCGGCGTAAGGCGGAAAGTACGGCATCAAAATCCACTGCCTCCCACGCCATTTCGTAATGGCTCGATGCGGCGGCCCAGTCGGATGGCGCAACTTTGGCCTTACCCCAGCCGGAAAGCTGGCTTGCGCCCGGCAATAATAAACTTTCACCCAATGGGTAGTAGGGATAAACCTCCAGCTCCATCGAGGCCATCATCGTAACGGACGGCGTTGAAGTCGCATCGGCGAGGTGTTGGGTATAAGTGTCGACGCCAATGAGTCCGTCGACTTGCGTGAGCAGCGCCGCCAGATGGTCCACCGTTGGCGTGATTTTCGAAACGAACTGCAAACGAGGGGAATGGATGTTCATCTGATGAGTCAGCAGCACATCCGCTTCCGGCCAGGCAGACAGGATATGCTCGATCAATCGCCGCAAGGCGCTTTCCGGCATACTCCGCAATAGCACCGAAGCGCGCGGATTCACCAGGATGCGCGGCCCAGCTTTAGGCGTCAGGCAATCAGCCACCGCTCGATCGGCCTCCGCCGGGATGGCTACTTGGTTGCGCTTGTCGGCAGCAGCGACTTGGGAAGGCTCTATGCCGAACCACCACAGATACCAATCCACCATCGGCATCTTTCCATAACGAGGCAGCAACAGCAATCTGCTGGTATCGAAGATACCCTGATAACGCGACATTTCGGCCAGACTCAAGCCTTGAGTCAATACGGTATCGATACCCTCCACATTCCGCACCAGCCTTTCCAGGCGATCGTCCTTATGCCAACCCAGCATGAGGTCCACCGACACCGCCGGCAATTCGGCGCACAACACGGACAGCACCTGCCTGAAAGCCGTAAGGCCGATCATCGTGTCGCCCAAATTGCTGCCGAAACCATTGATGACGAGCAGCCGGAAGTGCTCGCGAAACGGTTGGGCGGCTTTAAGCGACCGCAATTGAAGGACAAGGCATTGCGGCGGCGATTGATGTTCGGGGTCTGCATACGCTCCGGCGCCCAACAGGACGGGAAATCCCGCCGTCCGCACGAGAGTTGCCGACGAAATGATTCGCAACAATTCCGCCTTGTTCGCTTGCGGCCAAGCCTCCGTCAATGCCTGTTGGAGCATGTCGATTTCCCACTGGGCCGAGATATAGACCGTATCCGCCGTAGGCGTTTCGAGCGAGGGCGCGGCTTTCAGGGTTTTGCGCTGGCCGCGAACGCTCAAGGCAAAAGGGCGGCTAACGGCATAGCCAATCATATCGACTCCGATTAAGTAAATTTCAAGCCGGTAATCATATCATCCGCTTGTCTCATCTCAGATTATTCTCCGCGCCTCCAGTTGGAGCCGCGACAGCTTTCGTACAACAGGCAATATCCCGCCATGATCGGTATCCAAAGCCGGACAGCTTTAAAGAAACTCACGGTCCGGCAGCCGCTTTTCCGCCGGGTTCTCGCTATGGAGAGGGGGTAGAGTTTGGCCGATAATGACTTCTTCCCTAGTTCCCCTGTCGAGCGATAGCGTTACCTCAGGCGGGGTGGAGTTACCGCTGTAGGGTACGCTGTGCGTACTATTGGAGGATAAAAGGTACGCCGTCCCCTACAGTCAATAAGGGTTGTGGCGTATTCGGCTGTTGAGGCCATCCGACCCGTTTCTCTTCCAAATACCGTTTGCGCCGGCCGGATTTAAGCCTAGCGCAAACCCAGCGGGATAGGATAAGGGTTTCTCTGCTCAAACCGATGGGTTTAACATTGCGCGCATCGATTGAACCTATGTTCGAACCCCCGGTTTTTTCACCACATCTGGTAAAATTCACCGTCTCCTATTTAATCCGTAACATTCAAGAGTCATTGATTATGCAAAATTATCTTACTGTTCGAGCGAAGCTGGCGATTTCATGCTTCATTCTGGCCCTTGGCGGCTGTGCCTCCGAACCGGCGCCGGTCCCGGCCCCGGAACCGCTTATTTCCGGCGAGGAAATGCTGCGCGAAAGCCAGGGCATCGCGAATTTAGGCGATCGATGGAAAAAAGGCAAGCAGTTGGTCGACCGCGGCAATGCCATGATCGCCGAAGGTCAAAATAAAATTAACGAAGGCCGGCGAATCGTCGAAGAGGGAGAAAGAATCATGCGCGAAAGCGAGGAAAACTATAAAAGTATCAAAAAATAACCGTGCGGAAATCTCCGACAAGAGGCTGCTCAGGCTGGGCTGACGCCAGGAAGCCCGACCTGCGCTTTTCCCGGCAGAGCCTGTTGTCATTGTCCGAAACAGTGATGGTTGATTAAATGACCCGCAATCAAGCCGGCCTACCGCGCAACCCGTTGCATGCGCATGGGTGGTTTCGAGCCGCCGTTCTCGGTTTAGCGACAGTCTGGCTTGTTCTTGGAGCGGTTAAGTATTTCCCCAAATCGTCACTTTCGGATGCCTACCCCAAATCAACCGCGATCTACGCCCGGCATGGGGAACTGCTGCGCCTGACCCTGGCGAGCGACGGCCAGTTCCGGCTGTGGACTCCGCTGGAACAGATCCCCGTCCATCTCCGCGCCGCCGTCCTGCTCTACGAAGACCGCTGGTTCTACCGGCACCCCGGCGTCAATCCCTGGGCTTTGGCGCGCGCGGCCTGGGCCACGTTGACTAACAACGGCCGGCAAGGCGGCTCCACGATCACCATGCAGGTCGCCCGGCAGTTATACCGGATCGACAGCCGCCGTTATTTCGGAAAACTGCGGCAGATTGCGTTCGCGCTGTGGCTCGACCTGCGCTACGGCAAGGACGAGATACTGGAAGCCTATCTGAACGGCGTTTCGTACGGCGGCAATATCGTCGGGATCGGTGCGGCGAGCCGGATTTATTTTCACAAGCCTGCGGTGGAGTTGAACCGGATCGAAGCGGTGACGCTGGCGGTGATTCCGCAAAATCCTGCGCGCCGCGTCCCGATACACCATGAACTGCCAAAGGCGCTGCTGGCCGCCCGGCAGCGCCTTTGGCAAAACTGGCTCGACGAATTTCCGGAAGACCGCCGCTATGCCGCCGATCTGGCCTTGCCCTTGCCCGTATACGGCCGTTCCGAATTGGCGATCGAAGCCCCGCATCTGACCGACCTGCTGTTGCAGCGTTGCGCCGGAGCGGAAGCGATCCTCAGCAGTCTGGATCGGACCGTGCAAAAAAGCGTCGAACGTTCGATCCGCCATTTCCTGGCGGCCAACCGCGACAAAGGCGTACGCAACGCCGCAGCCCTTTTGGTCGATACAAATTCGATGCAGGTGCGGGCGATGGTCGGCTCGGCCGATTACCGGAATGCCGCGATCGACGGCCAGGTCAACGGCACGCTGGCGAAACGCTCGCCGGGTTCGACTTTAAAGCCGTTCGTCTATGCGCTGGCGCTCGATCAGGGGCTGGTGCATCCGCGCACGATCCTGGCCGACCTGCCGACCGCCTTCGGCCCTTACAGTCCGGAAAATTTCGACGGCCGTTTTATCGGGCCGGTCACGGTGCAGGAGGCGTTGATCCGCTCCCGCAACGTCCCTGCGGTCCGGGTTGCCGCCAAGCTTTCCCGCCCGACCTTCTATCAATTCCTGCTGCGCGCCGGCGTGTCGAGGCTGCGGGATGAACCGCATTACGGGCTATCGCTGGCGCTCGGCGGCGGCGAGGTGACGATGGAAGAGCTGGCCGAGCTTTATGCGCTGCTGATCAACCGGGGAAAGCTCGGCAGGCTGAATTATTGCGGCAGCCCCGGCCGGGCGGAATCGGAAGCTACCGAGCCCTTGGCGCTGCTGAGCAGCGCCGCGGCCTACATTACGCTCGACATGCTGAAGCACAATCCGCGGCCCGATTCGAAGCGCCCGGACCGGCCCGAGACGGCCTGGAAAACCGGCACTTCCTGGGGATTTCGCGACGCCTGGAGCATCGGCATCGCGGGGCACTATGTGCTGGCCGTCTGGGTCGGCAATTTCGACGGCACTAAAAATCCTGCTCTGGTCGGCGGCAAAGCGGCCGCGCCGCTGTTCTTTTCGATTCTCGACGGCCTGCGGGCCCAAAGCCTGTTGCCCGGACTGGCCGACCCGATTCCCTCGTTCAAGCCCGATACGGTTGCAGAGGTCGAGGTCTGCGCGGCCAGCGGCGACCTTCCGAACGCGGACTGTCCGGTACGGGCGAAGACCTGGTTCATTCCGGGCAAATCGCCGATCCGAACCAGCACGCTGCACCGCGCGGTCCATTTCGACCGGCAAACCGGCCGCATCGTCTGCCCGGACGCCCCCCAAAGCCGGCGCGAAATCGTCGAATTCTGGGACAGCGAAATGCTCCGCCTTTTCGAACAGGCCGGCATGCCGCGCCGCCCGGCTCCGCCATTGCCCGCGTGCTACCGGAACCCGGCGGAAGAGGACGGCGGGCTCCGAATTATCTCGCCTTTGAAATCCGGCATCTACGCTCTCCGTCTCGGCAAACCGTCGACCCTGGCCCTGAAAGCGACCACGGCCGCGAACGGCAACATTTACTGGTTCGCCAATCGCAGTTTCATTGCCGGAACGGCTCCTTCCGAAACCTATTCCTGGCTGCCCGGCCAGCCCGGCCATTACCTGATCAGCGTGGTCGACGCGGACGGCCATGCCGCATCGACCGAAATCCGCGTCGAACTGGCGCCCTGAAACCGCAGTTTGGGCGCTCCCGCAATGCAGAAGTAGGGTACGCTGCGCGTACCATCCGCAACACAGAAGCGCAGCCGGAACGAAATTATCCGCACCGATCGTACCCGAATGACGGAACCTGGCGTCTATCCGGCCGGTCTTGGTAAATATTCCGAAGCACGGCTTTCAGGGCATTCGGATTTTGACTGAAGTACCCGTTTTCAAAAGCCCGGCGCGCAATGGGTTCGCCGGGGGTCAATACACGAGGAGAACGATAATGAAACACGCAGCCTTAATTTCGATGGGACTTTTATTTTTCGCGACGCCTGCGTTCGCCGAGGAAAATGCGGCGCCGCAGCGGCGCGAGGATGTCGAGCAGCGCCGCCAGGAACTGGTGCCTTATAACTCCGCCCAGGCGCTGGAAACTTTCTCCAAGACCGTTCACGGCGGAGTTCTGCACGTAGTGGCCAAAGCGGACAATCCCGAACAGGTTGAATTGATCCAGAGCCATCTGAAAAAAATGGCCGAAGAATTCAGAAAAGGCGATTTTTCCAGCACGATGCGGATGCACGGCCCCGATATGCCGGGCCTTCAGCAATTGAAAACCGCTCCCGCCGACGATATCCGCTACGAATACAAACCGCTGCCCAACGGGGCCCAGATTCATTTTTCCACCGAATACCCTCAGTATGTACAGGCCCTGCATGAATGGCTGGATGCACAGGCAAAGGATCACGGCAATGCCCAGGTGCCCGGGCATACGGAACATCATTCGGGCATGTCGGAATAAAAGGCATCGGCGATGCGGTGAAATGTCCGGGCTCTCCGGCGCGCAGGCCGTCCGGACATTTTATTTTCCGTTGGCGCCCCTCGCCGATGTTCGCCAAGTAGTCAAGTATCCGGCTACTGCGAAGGGCGGTTTCCTTCGGCCCGCACAAGAGCCGAGCCGTCCGGGGGCGTTTGCCCGTGGCAAGGTTTTCCGCGCTTTGTATTGCCGGCTCGGCCGTTATCGGCCTGAAATTCCATGTATAATGGCCTTTCGTTTGATTGTTCAACTCGCCCCGGTAACCATGCTGACTTATCCGCAAATCGATCCGATCGCCATCGCCATTGGCCCGCTGAAAATCCACTGGTACGGTTTAATGTACTTGGTCGGATTCGCCGGCGTCTGGATATTAGGCAAGAAACGGGCCGAAAAACCTTGGTCGCCGATCAAGCCCGAGGCCATCGAAGACTTGGTCACTTACGGCGCGCTCGGCGTGATCCTGGGCGGGCGCATCGGCTACACGCTGTTTTACAATCTGCCCGAATTCCTGCACAACCCGCTGGTGCTGTTCGAGATCTGGAAAGGCGGCATGTCGTTCCACGGCGGCATGCTCGGGGTGTTCGTGGCGATGTGGTTTTTCGGCAAGCAGCAGCACTGCACGATGATGCAGCTGACCGACATCATTTCGCCGCTGTGCCCGATCGGCCTGTTTGCCGGCCGGATCGGCAACTTCATCAATTCGGAACTCTGGGGACGGACGACCGACGTGCCCTGGGCGATGGTGTTCCCGAACGGCGGCCCTTTGCCGCGTCACCCGTCCCAGCTTTATGAAGCGTTTCTGGAAGGCGTGGTGCTGTTCGTCATTCTCTGGATCTATACCGCCAAGCCCCGCCCGAAGATGGCGCCGACCGGGATGGCGCTGTTTTTTTACGGCTGCTTCCGCTTCTTCGTCGAATTCTTCCGGATGCCCGACGTGCAGTTGGGCTACCTGGCGCTCGACTGGGTCACGATGGGACAGATCCTGTCCATGCCGATGATCCTGATCGGCGCCGGGATGATTTACTGGGCTTACCGCAAGCCGGTTCCGCAAAACGTTTGAATCGGCATGACGACAGGACCTGAATTCGGAATTGCATGCAACCTTATCTCGATCTACTGAACAAAATCCTTCACGAAGGCGTCCGGAAGGGCGACCGGACCGGCAGCGGTACTCTGTCGATCTTCGGACACCAGATGCGTTTCCCGCTGGCCGAAGGGTTTCCTTTGGTTACGACGAAAAAGATCCATCTGAAATCGATTATTCACGAACTGCTCTGGTTCCTGCGCGGCGATACGAATCTGGCCTATCTGCACGAACACAAGGTCACCATCTGGGACGAATGGGCCGACGAAAACGGCGATCTCGGCCCGGTTTACGGGCGCCAGTGGCGCGCCTGGCCGCTGCCGGGCGGCGGTACCGTCGACCAATTGAAACAGGTCGTCGAGCAGATCGAGGCCACTCCGAACAGCCGCCGGCTGATTGTTTCGGCCTGGAACGTGGCCGATTTGCCGGACGAAACGATCAGCCCGCGGGCGAACGTCGCCCAAGGCAGGATGGCGCTGGCGCCGTGCCATGCGCTGTTCCAGTTTTACGTTGCGCAAGGGCGGCTGTCCTGCCAGCTTTACCAGCGCAGCTGCGACGCCTTTCTGGGCGTGCCGTTCAATATCGCGAGCTACGCTCTGCTGACGCACCTGGTCGCGCGGCAGGCCGGTCTCGGCGTCGGCGATTTCATCTGGACCGGCGGTGATGTACACTTGTACCTGAACCATCTGGAGCAGGCCCGGCTGCAATTGAGCCGTACGCCTTATCCTTTGCCGCGGCTGGTGTTGAAACGCCGGCCGGATTCGCTGTTCGATTACCGGCACGAGGATTTCGAAGTCGAAGGTTACCGGGCGCACGATCCGATCAGGGCGCCCATTTCGGTTTGATGCCAGGCGTTTCGCGACTTTGGCCTGTCTATTTTATGTATCATCTCGATAGCGTATGTGCGATCGAGGCAGCTTATCCGTCGATCCGGTTTTACGCTGCATCGAAGCTACAGTTTATTTGTTCGATTCATCGCCTTCAAACGGAGCATGGCAATGAAACAAGACCGCCCATTGATCGATCCCAATTACATGAACAACTACCATTACAAAGCCCATCCCTGGCACGGCATCAGCGCGGGCGACAATACGCCTTCGGTGGTCAACGCCTTCATCGAGATCGTGCCGACCGATACGGTCAAATACGAAGTCGACAAGAAAAGCGGCTACCTGAAAATCGACCGGCCGCAAAAATTCTCGAACATGGTGCCGACCTTGTACGGATTCATTCCGCGTACCTATTGCGGGGGTAAAGTCGCCGAGTTCGCCGCCTTGAAGTCGGGCCGGATGGGCATCAAGGGCGACGGCGATCCGCTCGATATCTGCGTGTTGAGCGAACGTAGCGTGTCGCACGGCGACATCATCCTGCAGGCGATCCCGGTCGGCGGCTTCCGCCTGCTCGACGGCGGCGACGCGGACGACAAGATCATCGCGGTGATGAAAGGCGACGAATTTTACCGGCAGTGGAACGACGTGTCGGACTGCCCGAGTTCCTACATCAACCGGCTGATGCACTATTTTCTGACCTACAAAAACCTGCCCGGCGAGGAATCCACCTGCGAGATTACCGACGTGTACGGCCGCGCCGAAGCCCATGAAGTGATCAAGCGCGCCATGCAGGATTACATGAGCCTGTTCAACGGCATCGAAGACTTATAGCCCTCCGAATCGGCCAAACCGATCTTTTCCACTATGAAAATAGCCGTAGGGCGGATTCGCCGAAGGCAATCCGCCATTTTGAAGCCTGTGCACATTCCCGGCGGATTGCCTTCGGCGAATCCGCCCTACTTTTATCCGCAGCGGTAAGAAGTAGCATCCATGCAACCCAAATTCATCCATCTCAGACTGCACAGCGAGTTTTCGCTGGTCGACGGCATCGTCAAAATCAAACCGCTGGTCAAGCGCCTCGCCGAATTGAACATGCCGGCGGCGGCGGTGACCGATCACGTGAACCTGTTCGCGCTGGTCAAATTCTACAAGGCCGCGATGGGCCAGGGCATCAAGCCGGTCGCAGGCGCGGACGTGCTGATCTTCAATCCGGACGAGCCGGCCAACCCCTATCGCCTGACGCTGCTGGTCAAAAACCGGCAGGGCTATACCACCCTGACCGAACTGATTTCGAAGGCCTATCAGGAAGGCCAGCATCAGGGCGTGCCGATGCTCAAATACGAATGGATCGAGGCGAACCACAGCGGACTGATCGCGCTGTCCGGCGCGATGGCCGGCGATGTCGGCCGCGCGCTGACCGGCGAACGCAAGGAGGATGCGAAACGCCAGGCGCTGTATTGGGCAAACCTGTTTCCGGACAGCTTCTATCTGGAACTGCAGCGCGTCGGCAAGCCCGGCGAAGAGCACTACATCGCGGCCGCGCTCGATTTGGCGGCCGAGGCGGGCCTTCCGGTCGTCGCCACGAACGACGTGCGCTTTTTGCATCGGAAAGACTTCGACGCGCACGAGGTCCGCGTCTGCATCAACCAGGGCCGCGTGCTCGACGACAGCCGGCGGCCGAAAGACTATACCAATCAGCAGTATCTGCGCAGTCCCGAAGAAATGTGCGAGCTGTTCGCGGACATTCCGGAGGCGCTCGAAAACACGGTCGAAATCGCCAAACGCTGCAACATCACGCTGACGCTGGGCAAAAACTTCCTGCCCGACTATCCGGTGCCGGAAGGGATGACGATCGGCGACGTGATGGCCGAAGAATCGCGCAAGGGCCTCGAAGAACGCCTGCGCCAGCATCCGCCGTTCGGCAGCGGCGCCGAGGAAGAAAACCGCAAGGTCTACTACGACCGGCTCGAAACCGAGCTGCGCGTGATCACCCAGATGGGCTTCCCCGGCTATTTCATGATCGTCGCGGACTTCATCCAGTGGGCGAAGAACCACCGGATTCCGGTCGGTCCGGGCCGGGGCTCGGGCGCGGGCTCGCTGGTCGCCTATGTATTGAAGATCACCGACCTCGACCCGATCGAATTCGACCTGCTCTTCGAACGATTCCTGAACCCCGAGCGGATCTCGATGCCCGACTTCGACGTCGACTTCTGCATGGACCGGCGCGACGAAGTGATCGACTATGTAGCCGAGCATTACGGCCGCGACCAAGTCTCGCAAATCATCACCTACGGTTCGATGGCCGCGAAAGCGGTGACCCGCGACGTCGGCCGGGTGCTTGGCTTCTCGTACGGCTTCGTCGACCAGCTCGCCAAACTGATTCCGTTCGAACTCGGCATGACGCTGGACAAGGCGCTGCAGGACAGCCACGACCTTCGGCAGCGCTACGAGAACGAGGAAGAAGTCCGCACGCTGCTCGACATGGCGCGCGCGCTCGAAGGCATGGCCCGGAACGCCGGCAAGCACGCGGGCGGGGTGGTAATCTCGCCGACCAAGCTGACCGATTTCACGCCGCTGTACTGCGAGCAGGGCGGCGGCAACCTGGTCACCCAGTTCGACAAGGACGACGTCGAGGCGGTCGGTTTGGTCAAGTTCGACTTTCTGGGGCTGCGCACGCTGACGATCATCGACTGGGCGCTGCAAACGATCAACCGCAAGAAGGCCGAACGTGGGGAAACCCCGGTCGACATCGCCGCGATTCCGCGCGACGATCCGGCCTCTTACGAGATTTTGAAGACCGCGCAGACCACCGCGGTGTTCCAGCTCGAATCGCGCGGGATGAAGGAGCTGATCAAAAAGCTGAAGCCGGACTGCTTCGACGACATCATCGCGCTGGTCGCGCTGTTCCGACCGGGCCCGCTCGAATCGGGCATGGTTGACGATTACATCAACGTCAAGCACGGTGCGAAGGCCGAATACGCGCACCCAATTCTGGTTCCGATCTTGAAACCGACCAACGGCGTCATTCTGTACCAGGAGCAGGTGATGCAGATCGCCCGGGAAATGGGCGGCTACACGCTCGGCGGCGCGGACATGCTGCGCCGCGCGATGGGCAAGAAAAAGCCCGAGGAAATGGCCAAGCAGCGCGAGATATTCACCACGGGCGCGGTCGCGAACAACATCGACGAAGGCATCGCGACCTACATCTTCGACCTGATGGAGAAGTTCGCCGGCTACGGTTTCAACAAGTCGCACTCGGCAGCCTACGCGCTGGTCGCCTACCAGACCGCCTGGCTGAAGGCGCATTATCCGGCCGAATTCATGGCCGCGGTGTTGTCGGCCGATATGGACAACACCGACAAGGTCGTCGTGCTGATCGAAGAATGCCGAAGGATGAAGCTGCCGATCGCGCCGCCGTCGATCAACGATTCGAACTTCCATTTTACGGTAAACAGGACCGGTAAGATCGTGTACGGCCTCGGCGCCCTCAAGGGTGTCGGCGAAAACGCGATCGAGGACATGATCCGGGAGCGTGAGGAAAACGGCCCTTACAAAGACCTTTACGATCTCTGCAAGCGCGTTGATTTGCGCAAGGTCAACCGGCGCGTGCTCGAAGCTCTGATCCGCGCCGGCGCGTTCGACGTATTCGACCCGAACCGGGCCGCGCATCTGGCCGAACTCCCGACCGTGCTGAAAGTCGCCGAACAGCACGGCAAAATGGCCGAAACCGGCCAGAACGACCTGTTCGGCCTGCAGGAAGCCGGCCCCGAAGAAGACTCGATCGCCGCCTATTCGACTTACGTCGAGCCCTGGCCCGAGCAGGAGCGCCTGAACGCCGAAAAGCAGACCCTCGGCCTGTTCCTGACCGGCCATCCGATCGCGCAATACGAGGCCGAAATCGGCCAGTTTACGCACGGCAGTCTGAACAAGCTGAAATCGGACATGGAACGCAGCAAGGGCAAGATGGAAGCGCGCGTCGCGGGACTTGTCGTCGAAATCCGCACCCGCCAGTCTAAAAACGGCAAGACGATGGGGTTTGCGCTGCTGGACGACCGCACCGACCGGCTGGAAGTCGCGGTGTATCCGGAAATCTACGAGCGGCACCGCGACATCTTCACTCGCGACGTGCTCTTGGTCGCCGAAGGCGCGCTCGCGATGGACGATTTCACCGGCGCCCCGCGCCTGACCGCCGAAAAACTCTACAGCATCGACCAGGCCCGCAACGCGTTCGCGCGCGGCGTGCAGTTGATCTGGAACGCCGGCGTCAACGGCAATTCGCTGGCCGAAGAATTGAGCCCGGCGCTGGAGCCCTTCAAAGGCGGCGCCTGTCCGGTACTGATTCAATACCGCTCGGAGCAGGCGCAGGCGACCGTCAGGCTGGGGGATGAGTGGCGGGTGTTTGCGACCGAAGAGCTATTGTTACGGTTGAAGCGGCAGTTGGGAAGCGAAGCCGTGGAGATTAAATACCGGTAGCCTCGATTTCACTTTGTTATATCGAGGCTACTTAACGCTTGATGCGGACAACAAGCCGGTAAGGCGGAACGCGACAGCGGTTCCGCCGTAAGATGGCGGATCGCCTGCCGGCATCCGCCCTACATTTACGACATCGTTTCTATATCAATGTCCTAGGGATGGTTTTTTCAATGATACGAGGAGAAACAAATGGCGATAAAAATCGTAAGATTAGGCAGTTCCCGCCAAGATCGGGAAGGTCTGCGCATCGGTACGGTCAGACATCCGCCCAGAGGCGTCAGAAAGGAAGATTACACGGCGAAGAATATCTACGATGTGTGGTTTCCGAATCTGTCTCCAAGCGAGGCGGTGCTCAAGGAGTTTCTCGCGACGGACGACGAAAAGTCCTGGAAAACTTTCAAGCGAAAATTCCTGGCCGAAATGAAGGAGCCGGGAGCGAGCAAGGACCTGGACCTGCTCGCCGCGCTTTCCCATCATACGAACCTGTCGGTCGGTTGTTATTGCGAGGATGAAAGCCGCTGCCATCGTTCGCTATTGAAAGAACTGCTTCTGAAACGGGGCGCCGAAGTTGAATAAGAAGGCATTTACGGTTTCCTGAAACCGCACAGTTCATTCAACCGTAAACCGAAAAATATAAAAGTCCGCTCGGCATCAACTACAGGGCGAAACCTTCTGCGGTTTGTCAGGGATTGATTTCCATCGACAGCAGGATCATCTGCGGCATGGCGATTTTGCCCGTTATGCGGCTGGCGTTGATTTTTATCCTGCGTTGGCCAACGCCGGGGATGTCCGCTATTATCCCATAGCCGTCAATCGGCTGATCATTCCGTAAAACATTTTCCAGCAGCTTGCGAAGTTCGGGAAGAGCCGTGAAGCCAATGTTCAATTGATCTATCGGATGGCCTACCACTTCTTCCGGGGTAATCTCGAATGCGCTATAAAACGACTGGCTGGCCGACATTATCTGGAATGACTCGTTGAGGACGGCGAGAGGCTTGCGTATGGTATTGACGAGGCTTTCGGCGCGTACCACTGCATCTTGTTCCACTATTGCCTTGCGCGAAGTAATGTCGGTAAAAGTCATTACCACGCCGTCGATGATGTTGTCCAGCGTGCGGTAGGGCTGGATTCGCACCATCATCCAGGTATTGTCGCCGATGTAAAGTTCGCGCTCGTAAGGGATCAGTGTCTCGAGTACGGCTTGCGCCGCGTGGTGGAGGTCGTCGCCGTTGATGACCGATTTGATGTCGTTCAAAGGCCGTCCCACGTCCGAAGGCACCAGCCGGTAAATCCGCACCGCTTCGCGGGTGAAGCGCCGGATGATCAGATTCCGGTCGAGAAAAATAATCCCGACATTGATGTTGTCCAGCAGGTTTTTCATGTCGTTCTGCATGCCGGCCAACTGCTCGATTTTGGCTTGAAGCTCCGAGTTGACGGTGACCAGCTCTTCGTTGACCGACTGCAATTCTTCCTTCGAGGTTTCCAGTTCCTCGTTGGTCGACTGCAATTCCTCGTTGGTCGATTGCATTTCTTCGTTGGCGGATTTGAGTTCCTCGTTGGACGCCTGTTGTTCCTCGATACTGGCGCGATAGCTGGTCTTCAATTGTTCCAGCTCGCGCTCCAGCTCTTCGATGCGCCCCTGTTCACCGGGTTTGGCGGCGCGTTTGCGTACCGGTTTGACGAGATCGACGGCGACATCCTCAAAGCTGATCAGCAGCAGATTCTGGCTGGCGTCGGGATTGGCAATAGGGCGAACCGACAGGTTGATCGGGGAGAAGCCGCCGTTGGTCCTGACCTGGATTTGCCGGTTCAAAATCTGTATTCTCTCGCTGGCGGCTATGTGGAGCGCGGTGCGCAGCTCCATCCCCAATCCCTCGCGGGCCATTTCGATGATGTTGTGCGAAGGTTGGCCGGGCGCCGGACGTAAATATTTGCCGGTTTCGCCGTGAATGAACAGAATGTCGCCTTTATGGTCGGTGATCACCGAAACGGGCGCAAAAAACTGCACCAGTATGCGCCGTGTCAGCTCGGCAATATTGAGTTCCCTGATCGTCTTCATGCTTTCTTCGGGTGTTTTTGTAACGGCTCCCAGTCCCCAGGATATCCCTTGCGCCATCATGGTCCGGGCGGAGGTGATGGAATGCACGGCGCGATAGAGCTTCCACTTGCGGTTCAGTACTTTGAAGAGTTCGTGATGATTGCCGATGCTTTCCGAAGGCGACAGAAACAGTGCGCCATCCGGCTTGAGCGCATAATGAAATGCCGGTATCAGCTTGTCCTGAAGTTCCGGTTTCAGATAAATCAACAGATTGCGGCAGCACAACAGGTCGAGTTTGGTGAACGGCGGATCCTTGATTACGTTTTGCACCGCGAACACGATCATTTCCCGGATCTCCTTTTTGACACGGTAACCGTTGTCTTCTCTTAGGAAGAAGCGGCGCAGCCGTTCCGGCGTGACATCCTGCGCGATGTTGGGTGGATAAAGTCCGGTGCGGGCGATTGCAATCGCATCCTCGTCCAGGTCGGTGCTGTAAATCTGCACCTTGAGCTCTTTCTGGAGCTTGTCCATCATTTCGCGCAAGATAATCGCAATCGAGTAGGCTTCCTCGCCGGTAGCGCACCCGGCGACCCAGACCCGGAAGAAAGCGCCTTCCGGTTTATCCTTGCACAACTGCGGAAGTATGGTTTCTTCCAGCGTCGCAAACGCTTCGGGATCGCGGAAAAAACTGGTCACATTGATCAACAGTTCCTTGAACAGAGTGTGGACTTCGTCCGGTTTTTCCTTGAGGTAGCGGATATAGGTATCGGTATCTTTAATGTCGTTCTGCAGCATGCAGCGCTCGATACGGCGGCCGATCGTGCTTTCCTTGTACAACGAGAAGTCGTGGCCGGTAATCGAGCGGAGCAGCAGCAGAATACGCATCATTCCGCTTTCCGTTTTGGGACGCGAGGCCGGTTCGCCTTTGGCAGCGGCTTTCTCGGTCCCGGCGATCCGGATTTTTCCGGGCTCGGCGATCAGCGCATCGGGCATTTTATCGACAGGCAATACCCGCGTCGCATAACCGGCCTGGATCACGCTGGACGGCATGCCGTCGTAACGCGCCGTGGCCGGCTCCTGTACATAGGTCACGCCGCCTGCGCCCAGTATCGCGCGGCATCCTAAGGTGCCGTCGGTGCCCGTGCCGGAAAAAATGATCCCGACCGCGTTTTCTTTCTGGTCTTCGGCCAGCGAACGCAGAAAGGCGTCGACCGGCAAGCGCTTCCCGCGCGGTACATTGGGGACGCTGAGCTGGATTTTTCCGTGAAAAATTTCCATGTCCCGGTTGGGTGGAATCACATATACCTCGTCGGAGGCGACCGGCATTTGGTCCTGTACTTCGACGACCGGCATGCGGGTGGAGCGCTGCAGGATTTCGGTCAGCAGGCTGGCGTGGCTCGGGTCGAGATGCGGCACCAGCACAAAGGCGATACCGCTGTCGGCCGGCATGTGCTGGAAGAATTCCTCGAAAGCCTCCAGGCCGCCGGCGGAGGCGCCGATCCCGACAACTTTGAAAGGAACGGCTTTATCTTCGGAAGGTCGGGAAGGAGAATCCGAGGAATTGTTGGAGGAAGATGGAGGTTTTTTCACGATGACTTTTTGGTCGTATTTGAGTTTTCATCCCGCAGGATGACGCAGTGAGTTTTTCGGCATTGAGCAAAAACCAGATCAATCGTTCCCTCGATCTATACCGGACGGAAGCTTTCCGTTTTCCCGAATACCAGATATCAATATTGATCCATGGCCTATGGGCTGTCAAAAAATATCTTTCGGGAAAATGAGGTGCCGTGCGGGGTGGCCCAATGCCGTTAAGATACGCCGGGGGCAAGGTTATTCATGGAATACAAAGCTGGCTTTGTTATTCGGTTTCGTCACTTGCAAAGCCAGCTTTGCAACACCTCGAAGCCAGAGCATTTTCATGTCGCGTGTAGTAAGGCCCTCACCTTCTGAAGGGTGCCATGCCGTTAAGTCCAGCCAGCCCCGTAGGGTACGCTCGACTGTAGGGATGCAGGAGTTAGGGCAACGCATGGAGCAGTTGCCGAATGCGTACCCTCTCATGTCGAAAGGTATGCACAGCGTACCCTACGGGTGCAGTCGTCTGGCAGTCCCTGACCGGGGCAGGCTCTGCCGGAATGACGTGTTTTCCTTACGAAGGCCATATACCCCAAGTGAAAATGCTCTAGACTTAGCGGTATTGCGGGGTGATCGATTCCTTTTGCCGAAGCGCGCCGATGGCTTTCGGCTCAAGGCCGATGTTCGGTTTTATGGCGCCGATTCGGGAGGCGTCGACATAATCGCAAACGGAAACAGGCCGAAAGAGGAGGGCAGGCAAAGTTGAAGCTGATCCTCGGCCCTTACGGTGCTGGCCCGGCATTGGCCGAACAGATCCCGGTATTCTTCGGGCGCCGCCGGCGGCAGTTCCAGCCGGGTGCCGTTCCAGAAACCGCCCGGCGGCTCGGCCTTGTCGATATATAAAGCGGCGATCAGGCGGGGAACCACGATAATGACGAAATGGTTCCGGTCTTTTCTGGCGAACGCCAAGAGATGCTCGGCGCCGCTGCCCTGGATATTGATTTTCAAGTAGTCGCCGGTCTGGAACAGCGCGGCATGGCGCAGCCGGAAACGTAGCGTCTGCATTACGACAAACAGCTTGATGCGCCCGTCTTCCATCGAAGCGAGCAGGGAACGCAGCAGTTGAAGGCGGTTCTGGTCGGGTTTGGCCAGCATCGCTTCCAGTCGCTCCATCGCCTGATGGCGCCGGTCGAAGTCGGGAGGGCGCCGGTTGTCGGGATCGACCAGCGTAAATTGCCAGAGTTCGCAGCCCTGGTAAATGTCGGGCATGCCGGGCGAGGTCAACTGCAGCACCGTTTGCGCGAGCGCGTTCAACAGGCCGGGCGTTCGAATCCGTTTTTCGAATTCGGTAAATTCCCGTAAAAACATCGGATTGGTGTTGGTGTCCAGGCAGCGGCAGACGAACGCGTCGACGGCCTGTTCGTACTCCTCGTTCGGGTCGATCCAGGACGTGTAAAGTTTCGCTTCGCGGACCGCCTTGATCATATAGGCCCGGATGCGTTCCCGGTAATCCTTCAGCGTGGTCTCGTCCATCGGCGTCAGCGGCCAGGTTCCGATCAGCACTTGATAGAACAGATATTCGTCGTCCCAGACGATCGCGGTCCGGCCCGCCTTCGATTTGGGCCGTTTGGTCAATTTTCGCCAGCGCAGCACGACTTCCTGCCATTGCTGCGGTATCTCGCTCAGCACATTGATCCGGGCGCGCGCGTCGGCGCTGTGCTTGCTGTCGTGCGTGGACAGCGACAGCATGCTGTGCGGCCATTTCTTGAGCCGTTCCTGGTTGAAATAATGGAAGGCATTCACCGAATAGCCCAGATGGCCGGGATCGCCGCCCACTTCATTCACCGAAATGAGCCGGTTGTAACGGTAGCAGGCGGTATCCTCATAGCCTTTCGCCATCACCGGCGCGGTGTATTGCTGCAGCTTCATCGCGAACTTGAGCCGCTCTCTCTCCGAAACCGGCGAATGCTGTTCCAGGAGCAGGATGTTCCGGATGAACTCGAACACGGTCTTGTCGGCGGCGCGGCTGCGCTGCCTGGCCTGTTCGACGGCCCAGTTGATGTATTGGCTGTCTTTTTTGCCGATGCTGTTGCCGTTGATATAGGTCCGGTAGACCGGAAAGCAGGCGACCACTTCCGATAAGGCTTCGCGCAGGGCGTTCAGCGTGTAATCGCGGGTTTTCGGGTTCGCATTGGCGATTTTACCGAGCTGGTTGGCAAGCACGCTCAATTCGCCCCCCATCAGCGTCGTCATCACCCGTTTTTTGGACTGATAGACCAGTTCGCCGAAATCCTGGCGTTTCCTGGCGAAACGGCCGTAACAGCGCGTCAGTTGGGCTTCCGCATTGCCGTCGATGAAAACGCCGTTGACGATATTGGCGAACTCGTAGCCGGTGGTGCCGTGAATCGGCCAGTCGCTGGACAGGTATTCGTAATTGGCGACGATTTTTTCGGCCACGACATAAACCGGGGGCATGTCTTTCGGTTCGGCTTCGATATTCGAGAGGATGGCCGCCATCTTTTTGTTCAGGCGTTCGTAATAGGCGACCGGATCGTACAGCCCGTCCGCATGATCGATCCGGAGTCCCTGAATCTTGCCTTGCCCGAGCTGGGACAGAATCAATTGATGGGTCGTGTCGAACACTTTTTCGTCTTCGATGCGCAACCCGGCCAGGTCGTTGATATCGAAGAACCGGCGGTAATTGATTTCGTCCCCGGCGACGCGCCAGTAAGCCAGGCGGTAAACCTGCTTTTCCAGGAGCGCGTGCATTTCGCCGTTCTCGCCGCCGCTCCGGTTGATTTCCGCCACGCGGTCGGCGATGAAGCGCAGGATCGGCGGATTGTCCGCGCAGAGCCGGGCGAGGTGTTTCTTGAAAACTTCCTTGTCCCGCCGGCGTTCTTCTTTTTTTTCTTCGGTGGTTTCGGTGCTCGGCGGCAGTTTGCTAAAACTGTTGTCGAGGGTCTGGTATTCCGGAAATACCGGGTCGTCCGGCGCGAAAGCCTTCGTCAACTGCGCGTGCTGCGAGTTCAGGATCAGCGGATAGGTCTGCGGATCGACCGGAAAACGGTGCTGGAAATAGTAAATGCCGAATTCGCCGAGGGTGGCGTCAAACTCCAGCGTCAGTTGCCGCTGTTCCAGGATCTCGCCGTACAAGCCGCCGAGCACCGGAATCAGCAGCTTGTTTTGCAGCGCTTGGTTGACGGGATGCCACTCGATGTCGAAAAAGTCGGCATAGCCGGAAGCCTGGCCGTTCTCCAGTACGTCCTGCCACCAGAGATTGTCGCTGCCCATCACGCCCATGTGATTCGGCACGATGTCGGCGATCAGGCCCATGCCGTGGCGCTGCAGTTCGGCGACGAAACGGTCGAACGCTTCGGCGCTGCCGATTTCCGGGTTGATTGCGCCGTGGTCGACGATATCGTAGCCGTGTGTGCTTCCCGGACGGGCCTTCAGGTAAGGCGACACATAACAATGGCTGATGCCGAGGCGGCGTAAATACGGCACCAGCCGGGTCGCTTTCGCGAACGTGAAGCCTTTATTCAATTGCAGGCGGTAAGTCGATACCGGAATCGCCGCTTTTTGGCGCCGGAGTGCGGTTTCGCTGGGTTGTTCCTCACTTTCGCGGGGAAGCGGATAGCCGGCTGTCGACTCGATCATCATCAGGTTCCTCCAGGCAGAACAGGACCGACCACGGCGGTAATTTTCCTTGCCGCAACGTTTCCTGCGGCTCGCCGGCACTGGCGTACAACACCCTGCCGGCGGCAGGGCATTCCGCATTTGCCTCGATAGCGCCCAGGTTGGCGGTCAACGTCAGCATCGCGCCGCCGTTCAACTGCCACTGCACCTGAAGAGAGCGGTCGGCGATCAGCCGGTAGCGGGCTTGTTTTCCGGTGACGCCGTGTAGCCTCGGGATGATTTCGCGCTTGCGGATGCGCAGCAATTCCCGGTGAAAATCCAGCCATTGCCGGTGCGGCAGCAGCGTGATTTCTTCCCAGTGCAGAATCGCCGACTGATAGGTTGGCAGCGCATTCGGCGAAGGTGGAGCGCCGGGCGCCGTTTCGCCTTCGAACTCCGGAAAATCGGCAAACTCCTGCCGCCGCCCTTCCGCCACTTGCCGGCCGAGTTCCTCCGGAAAATCGATAAAATAAGGGAAAGGCCGAGTGCAGGCCCATTCCTCGCCCATGAACAGCAACGGGAGCGAGGGCGCCAGCAAAACGATCGCGGTTGCCGCGCGCACGGCTTCGGCCGGGCAGAGTTCGGTAATCCGCCGGCCTTGCAGCCGGTTGCCGACCTGGTCATGATTCTGCAGGAAGGCGATGAAGGCGGTGAGCGGTAGGTCCGGGCTGGGTTCGCCGCGGGGTTGCCCGGCCCGATAGGGCGAGGTTTCCCCCTGATAGGCGAACCCCTGGGTCAGGCACCGGCCCAGCAGATGCATCGTCCGGTCACGGTAGTCCCGGTAGAATCCGAAGGTTTCTCCGGTCAATAGCACATGCAGGACATGATGCATGTCGTCGTTCCACTGAGCATCGAAATAATGCGGCGGGCTGTTCTTGCCGCGTCTCAAATAATGGCCGGCATTGTTGTCGTTTTCCAGGACCAGGTAGACATGGCGGTCGCAGCCCGGCCCCTGGCGGACCGCGTCGGCCAGTTCCTCCAGAAAGTGGGGGTTCCGGTGATCGAAAATGCTGTGCGCGGCATCGAAACGCAAGCCGTCGAAATGGTATTCTTCGAGCCAATACAGGGCATTGTGGATAAAGTACCGGCGCACCCAGTGGCTTTGCCCGAAGTTGATCGCATTGCCCCAGGCGGTATCCTGGTCCGGGGTAAAAAACTCCGGTGCGTAAAAGCGGAGATAATTTCCTTCGGGCCCGAAATGGTTATAAACCACATCGTTGAAAATCATCAGGCCTTTCGCGTGCGCGGCGTCGACCAGCTCTTTCAGCTCGTCGGGCGTTCCGTAGCAGCTCGCCGGCGCGAACGGCAGCACCCCGTCATAGCCCCAGTTGCGCCGGCCGAAAAAATCGGCGACCGGCATCAGCTGAATCGCGGTGACGCCCAGATCGGCCAGATAATCCAGCTGTTTCCTGACGCCGGCAAAATTGCCTTCCCCGGAAAAAGCCCCGACATGCAGCTCGTAGAACACCGCGCTTTCCCAGGTTCGCCCCTGCCAGTGGTGGTCCTGCCATTGCCAAGCCGCGGGATCGATTACCTGGCTCGAACCGTGCACGTCCTGAGGCTGATAGCGGGAGGCGGGATCCGGCACATGATGCTTGCCGTCGATCAGGTACTGGTAATAAAACCCGGTACCGGCCAGTTCGGTGGTAATGCCGTACCAGCCTTCGTCTTCGGCGGCCATGTGCAGCCTGACTTCGGGGGCATCGCCTTGCAGGCATAACTCGACTTTATCCGCTCCGGGCGCCCACAGGCGGAAGTTCACCCGGCCGTCGTCGAGCAACCGGGTTCCGAAAGGCATCAGATGCGATCTTTTTGTTCCCGCCATGCGTCGTTATCCACTCACTTCGATCCGGTCGTTCGCATGATGCTGCAGTGCAACCATCAAGGTCAGGTGTTCGCGCAACTGGCGGGTCAGGAGAAAGTTTTCGCGCACGAACGCTTTGCCTTTAATCCCCATTTCTTCCATTTTCTGCCTTTGATTCAACAGATAGCGGATCCGCAAGGAGGCGCCTTCAGGGGTATTGACCAGAAACCCGGTATGGAAGTTGATCACCTGCAGGCGAATGCCGCCGGTATCGCCGCCGATCACCGGTTTGCCTTTCCAAAGCGCCTCGGTCACCGTCAGGCCGAAACCTTCCTTGGTGGATTTTTGCAGCACGATATCGGCGAGCCGCTGCAACGCATTGATCGTCCGGTGCGCGTCGGGCGGGAGCAGCAGAATCTTGATGTCGGGGTCATCGCCGGCCGCGAAGCGCACCTCGTTCAGGACGGCTTCGCCTTCCGGGTCGTCGGTGGCGCTCCCGCCGGCCAGCACCATTTGCAGGTTCGGGATATAGCACTTGGCCATCTTGTACGCTTCGATCACCCCGACCGGGTCTTTGAAGCGGTCGAAGCGCGAAACCTGGACGATCATCGGCGCGTCCGGATCGATGCCGAAATGCCCGCGGACCGAATCCAGTTCTTCCTGCGGCAAGTCGATATTCTTGTCGCTCAACGGGTCGATGCTCGGCGAAATGATGTAAGACGGGTGCGGCATCGGCTGGACGAACTGCGGCAGGGAAAAGATGCTCGCGTCGTAGCCGCGCACGAACTGTTCGACGAAACGCCAGGGGCGCCGGTACGGATGGCTGGCATCGATGTGGCAGCGCCAGATCCATTTGCCTTTCCGTTCCTTGCAATATTGCAGCAGCGCCGCCGGTTGCGGGTCGTGGATAAACACGAAATCCGCCTCTTCGAGAATGGGCCGCAATTGATTCGCATTCTGTTCGTTGACTTCGCGGAAATGGTTCAATTGCGTTTCGGGTATGCCGATCTGGTTGCCCTGGATCGCATTGTGCAGGCTCTTGGTGCATTGATAAAACTCGCTGTCTCCGGTAATGACTTCCCAGCGCGCGTCGATCCCCAGTTCCCGGGCCAGCGGCACCATTTTTTCCAGGATTTCGGCGACGCCGCCGCCGACGCGGGTGGAGTTGACGTGAACCATCGTCTTGCCCCGCAGCGGTCTGGTCAACTGCTGCAAATGGCGGATCACGTCCTCGCCGGCCACCGCGGCATAGGATTCCAGCATCGAGGTCATGACACGGTCTCCGTAAAATAGTGTTGAAAAGTGGCGGCCAGTTGTTGGCGTAATTGGGTCAAAGTGACGAAATACGGATCGATCTTCGATAATTGGTCGATCAAAGGCTGGTAAGTCCCTCCGAAAAAGCCCAGCCATTGACGGAAGTCATCGATATTGCTTTCGGTACGGCGGCGCGAGTCGATGAAATGATAAAAAATGCTGTTGGTCGACAGGAGAGGAATCACTCCCACCATCTCTTGCGGCGCGGCCACAGAGGTGCGCGACTCGAATACGACGATCTGCGAGCGGATGAATTGGAAGCGTTGCGAGGCTTGCGACCATTGCAGATATTCGCTTTCTTCGAGACGGTCGTCGATGTACTCCAGCAAGCGGTAGCGCAGGTCTTCGGGATTATTGTAAAAGGTGGGGTCGAGAACGGCCAATTGCTCGGCCAGTTTCGCATCGTGCAGGCTGTGGCGTACCCAGCTTGCAAAATCGTTGATATATTCCGCTTCTTCAAAGTGAGGCAACAACAGATTGCCCCAGAAATGGTAATAAAGACTGTCCGGACTCAGTGTTTCGATATGGTCGCGGAGTTCTTTCAAGGTCGCCGCGCGTTTGTGAGTGGCAATCGCGATCAATGCGCAATCTTTAAAGACAAACCGCGGAATATCGGTTTGAGTTGGGTCATTTACCGCATTCATCAGGATTGACTCCCCCGGTAATCGCACAAAATGGGGCACCGGTGTTTTTCCGAAACATGAGATTTATCCGTTTGCTGAAACTTGTTAACAAACAGGGTTGTTTATGTTTTAAAATAATGTCCAATGTCTAGATTTTTATTTATAACTCATTGGTTGTAAATGGTTTTTGTTTTAAGTAATTTATTAGAGGCAAGGGCTGTTATTCGAGTTCCAATTTTATTGGAATGTTAAATTAGGCATATCAATTAACAAATATTGATAACTTGCGATAATATAAATAGTTATATTCGTTAAGTGATTATTAAATTGCTTGAATGTTTGATGTTTCAGAGTTTCGCTCTTGGTTTTTAGGTTTATTCAAGGGAGTAATCGACGAGCTGACGGTATAGAAAGAGATATTACGAAAAGGGATTTGAAATAACTTAAAATACCTTTAATAAAGCCTCGGTATTTCTTAAACAGTGCCGGTACAATACTGAAGCCGAACCAGGAGCTGAACTTTATTTCTTTATATTATAAAGGCTTAGTTTGAACCAGGGTCGTCGTTTTTTGGGAATTGATATTTCGTATATCCATTTAATATCCGTAGGCCCTCATTATTTGTATATTTACAGTTTTCTGGTTATAAATATAAACTGGTATCCGCTGGCGAAGAGGGCCATGTCGTTAAGTTGAGCCGTCGTCCGGCATTTCCGGCCGGAATGACGCAGTTTTTTAACGGCATCGGTGGAGAGGGGCATTCCCCGAAACCTGACATTAAATCATCATGAGTAAAAATGCGGCTTCGTCAGCGATTCGAGTGAGCGCGGATTGGTTTGACGTGCCGATGAAGAACGGCCGGGCGAGCTACAGGAAGATCGGAACAGGACACGATCGGCTCCGGCAAGCGCGGGCACCCTACCCGGGGATAGGGCGGAGATAGCGGTTATGCCATCGGGTAAAATAGTCAATCTGTATTGCGTTGTAAGGCGTTGTAAATTGATCGGCGCGGGGACATTTGCGTGTAGCTAGCGCTATGCCCGGTCGGATGTTCTATTCGGTTTAGATAATAAAAAGCAATGGAAAATGTTGTATTTAAGGTGCGCCGAACGAAAGGGGTCGATTTTTGCCGGTTTTCGTTTGGTGTTATGCGGATGAAAAATCGATGGCAAACAGGAACATTTTATGAACAAGTACACCCACAACTTTATAAAGGCGTCGCGTCTGGCTCATAAAGAGCTCAGCAGAAGAAACGCCATCCATGAGGCCGGACATGCTGCCGCCATTTATCTGGGCAACAAGCAAAAAGGTTTGCCGCCGGTCTATTTTCGGATTACGATCAATGGTATAGTGCAAAGCGATAGCCAATCAAAACGTCTTCTCGGCGATATCTACGATACCTATATTGCCAAAGTGGAAGGCGGTCGCCTGGTTCAGAATCTGCCCACGTCCTTTGCCGCAGCGACAAAGGATTTTTCCGCCGCCCAGAAACTCGCCTATGAAACCGCATTCGAAGCGGACATCATCAATTTGCTGGCGGGGCCGGTGGTTGAAGCCAAGGATGTCGCCATGCGCAACGACGAACGGGTCGACGCGGGCCGGATTAACGTCAATGCGCTGCAGTATTATGACGGGTCGTATGAACTGGATGTTGTCAGGGAATACTTTGAATGTTTTTTTGATCACGAAGACCTGAAAAAAAGAAAGATCAATGAATTCTTCCTGGCCGCATTCGCTTTCGTCAGCGATTACTCGAACTGGAGCGCCATCAATAGGTTGGCGGATCATATTCTGGCTGACGACAAGCTTATCATTGATTGCGATGAGATTATTTCGGTTCTGGAAGATGAAAGCCGCTTTCCGTTGACCGATTCGGTTTTGTCGAACTCCATGTCATTATCGGGAGGTTTTTGAATTTAAGCTGATTTCGGTCATTATGAACAATTCGCCCTGCATGAAATCCAAAAATAATTATGTAGGCGGAATATGATGATGCGCTGGATCAGCGTTCCACTAAGGTAGAGCTGTTGCCTGAGTTTAGCGGTAAGAATCTGCCCATCTTCGAGGAGGCAGAATCGTAGTAAACGTATCCAAAATCAATATGCTGTTGACAGTTCAAATTTCGATGGAGCTCAACTGATGACTATGAAGACCGATCTACTCTTCGATCAGCTACAAAGGCAGTTGGAGTTGCGCGAAAAAGCCGAAGCTCGAATTGTCCATGTCGCCATAAAAGACCGGGAGGTTCCAAGCCCTGACAAACTGTTGCACGAATTGCGGGTCCACCAGATCGAACTGGAAATGCAAAACGAGGAACTGCGGCGTTCGCAGAGCGAACTGACCGCCTCGCGCGACCGGTACGCCGACCTTTACGATTTTGCGCCGGTCAGTTATTTTACGATTACCTGGGGCGGCGTGATTCTCGAATGCAATCTCACCGGCGCGAAATTGTTCGACACGCCCCGCAAAAAGCTGATCAATCGGCTGTTTGCGCAGTTCATTGCCGATGAAGAAAAAGACCAGTGGCACCGGTTTTTTTGCCAGGCTCGCCAGAATGCGGATAAACAGAGCTGTGAAACGCAGATTCGGCGCGCCGACAGTTCCGCTTTTTATGTACAGATCGACTGTCTGCGCATCGAGATTGACGGCGAACTGCCGATTTTCCGTTTGGCGCTCAGCGACATTTCTTCCCTCAAGCAGGCCGAACAATGCCTGCGCGTGGCTGCCGCGGCTTTCGAGACCCAGGAAGCCATCCTGATCACCGACGCGGATAAGGCCATTCTCCGCTCCAATAAAGCCTTCACCCGGATTACCGGTTACAGCGCGAAAGAAATTGCCGGTCAGACGCCTTCATTTTTTCAATGCGGCCTGCAGGACGATTTGTTTTCGGAATCTTTGTGGATCTCCATGGTGCGCGACGGCTATTGGCAAGGCGAAGCCTGCGAGCGGCGCAAGAACGGCGAGGTTTTTCCCGTCTCGCTCAGCATCACCCAGGTAATCGGGCCCGATGGACGCATCAGCCATTATGTGATCTGTT
Source organism: Methylomicrobium album BG8 (assembly GCF_000214275.2). Taxonomy (NCBI): domain Bacteria; kingdom Pseudomonadati; phylum Pseudomonadota; class Gammaproteobacteria; order Methylococcales; family Methylococcaceae; genus Methylomicrobium; species Methylomicrobium album. Next base: position 577,265 of record NZ_CM001475.1, read on the forward strand.
TTTCGGACATTACCTTGCAAAAGGAAGCTGAAAAGGTCCTGCTGAACAAAAAGGCCTTCCTCGAAAAACAGATCAAGATCATGCATTCGGACCTCGGGAAAGCCAATAAGGAAACTTCCGAAATGAACACCGCTTTGCAGGTGATGCTCAAGCAGCAACAGGCGGAGCTTTCCAAGGCCCAGTTCTCGCTTTCGCAGGAAGCGGAAAGAACGGTGCTGCCTTTTCTGAAAAAGTTGAAAGAGCATACCCGCGATAAAAACGAAATCCGCTTGATCGGCATTCTGGAAGTCAATTTGAAGCATTTGCTGGAATCGTACGGCGTTTCGGAAAGCTTGCCGGCCGCCTATATGAAACTGACTCCGGTCGAAATCCAGGTGGCGTCGATGATCAGGCAGGCCATGCCGACAAAAGTGATCGCTTCGATGCTGAAGCTCTCGCCGGGAACGGTCAATATTCACCGGAAGCACATCCGCAAAAAATTGGGATTGAACAGCCGTTCGTTGAATCTGACCGGCTATTTGATGTCCCTGCATGAGGAGGCTCCGCTCGGCGATCAAAGTGTCTGTTCCGAGCATTGAATTCCAGCTCCGGCGGGTTCGGGCGCATGATGCTTCCGGGATGGGAAACATCATGCGCGGGGCTTTTTAGAGCATTTTCGTTTTGGGTGTACGGTCATAAGCCATGCCGCAAAGTGAGAGGAAACGCGTCATTCCGGCAGGGATTGCCGGACGACTGCATGGATGCGGGAGATACGAGCCCAAGGAAGGGCGAGGTAGATCGCGTCGGGAACACGCGATCGAGAGCAACGCAAGGAGCGGTTGCCGAATCCAGAAGCCAGGGATGGCAAGCTTTAATGCATCCCTGCAGTCTGGATCTCGGCACAAATCTGTCTGGAACAGATTTGCATTGACCCGAAGGGGGCCAGGCAGGAAAGCCTGGCATGAATCCCTGCCGAGATGACGGCTTGACTTAACGGTAGTGCGCCCTTATACGCGATATGAAAATGCTCTAGCCATCTTTCGTCTCTTTTCTTCGTCTCCCTTCAGAATTAGGTTCGGCCGGCTCGTTCTCTTTGATGGGAACGGGGAACCTGACTCGGCCAATGCTCCGGCGGGAGCTAAACCTTCGCTCGTGCCGCCGCGTCCTGCTTCGCGCTATGTCAACTGATTCAAGATGTAAAAAATCATGGAAGTTTTGTGGTATTTCGGATTGAAAACCTCATCCCGGTCTATTAAAAATAGGATATCGATTCTATCTATTCTTTATCATTAATTACCTGTTCTTCAATGTTTACATTTAACTGTCATGTTGTAAATTTAACCAATTAAAAATAAAAAGAACATCTGTTATTAATTAGAGTGAAGGTGGCGAATTATGACTAAGCAAGAGATATCGATAGCGTTTGTTGCAGCTTTTATTATGGTTTTATTTTTCGTTTCACCGCTCGCGCATGCAGCCGGCGCCAGTGAAGAAGAACAACAGGAAGAGTCGTTTAGCGAGCCTGTTCAGGAACTGACCGGAAGGGCGGGAGATATTTCGGTATATTCTCATATTTACGGCGCCGATTTCATGACCGAGCAAGAAAGATGCAACTATCTGCTGAAGCTCGACGGTATGAAGACGAAGGAGGAGAGGGCCGCATTTCGAGCCCGGCACCATAAAGAAATCGATAAGCGGCGCAAAGAAAAGGGCGGCTGACGTTTCCGGTTTTTAAAAAGCAAATAATAACAAAACAATATAGAAGCCATGAAAATTCAAATAATGATGATCGGTGTCATGCTGGCGGTATTATTTTTGATAAATAATCAGGCAAATAACGCGGGAAAAAATAATCTTTCTCCGCCGAGCCTGATCGTCGAAGCGATTGTGCATTATTACCCCCCTGCTTCCGCCGAAGGAGCGGAAGTATTGTTGAAATCCGGAAACCGTTCTGACGAATATCAATCCGGAGCTTTTGAAATCGGCAAAAAAATAGAGCCATCTACAGGCCAGGAGAGATACGTTATCAATACCGATCATTTCTGAATCAGGCTGGCGGTCCGGCTGCAACTTTCTACATTATTATTCGGTCTTCTGTTGATATAGCCCTTATTTCCTGCACTGATCGAACCCAAACTCTTTGGATGCCTCGATGCGGAAAATAAAGCGGCGAATTCTAGCGTATCAGGTTGTTCCGGAGGATGACATGCATTCCCGACGGGTTGTTTGTGCGGCGGTTGTTTTCTTTCTGCTGATGAGCGGTCTTTCGGATGCGTTGGCGAAACGGGTCGATGAAGAGGCTTACCGCTATCCCTACAAGGATCCCTGGATTGCAACCTCTACCGTTTCCCTGATGCAGGGGAAGGAAACCATTCCGGGCGGCGCTATCCGCGATCTTCAGATCAAGATTCTGGAGGGCCGCAATCATCCTTATCTGGAAGGGAAGGGGGAATTGCTTTACCGGTTTTACCAGCAAAAGACCCCGGCTCCTCTCGTTTTCATCCTGCCCGGAGTGGGCAGCTCGGCTTACGCCGGCTCGGCCAGGCAAGTGGCGGAGTTTTTGGCCGGGTACGGGTTTCATGTGCTGGTTCTGCCTTCTCCGTTCCACTGGAATTTCGCTTTGGCGGCAAGCCGTTCCGGCCTGCCCGGCCTGACCGGGAAAGATGCCGAAGATCTTTACCGGGCGATGCAATTAATTCTGAACGAAGTCAAGCAGCGATGGCGGGCGAAAATCGGCAAGATCGGCCTATTGGGATTGAGCGTTGGGGCGCTGGATGCGGCATACGTCGGCAAACTGGATACCGCCCAACATAAAATCGGCATTGCGACTTACCTCTTGATCAATCCCCCCGTCGATCTGTTGAGATCGGTCCGGCGCATCGACGACATGGCCAGCCTCGGCGGCCTGTATAGCGAAAATCAGCGCGACTACCTGGAAAGTTATGCGCTCGGCCTGCTGGGCGAGGCATTGCGCAACGATCCCGGCAGTCCGGACTATTTCCTGGGATGGGATCGCAGGATCGGACTTACGGACAGGCAAATCGGGTATTTGATCGGAGAGCGGATGCAGCGGGCGGTCGGCGATGCCATTTACGCGGCCGATCTGGCCTTGAATCTGGGCATTTTGAGAACTCCGATCAGTTGGGGGGATCGCACTCAGCGGCTTCGGGAGGCTCACTCTTATACGCTGACGGAGTATCTGAAAAAAATTCTTATCGAGCGGCTGCGGCAGATGGGCAACGCACGGATTGATCCGGATGAACTCAATGCCCGGAATAGCCTTCCGGCCATCAAAACGATGCTGGAAAATAATCAGAACTTTTTTTTAATGCACAATCTGGATGATTTTCTGCTTACCGATCAGGATATCGCCTTTCTGGAAAAAACGTTCGGCGACCGCGCCATGATTTATCCTCATGGCGGCCATTTGGGCAATCTTTGGTATTCGGCGAACCAGAAAGATATGCTCGGCATTTTCAGGCCGCTATTGAATTGATCCTATTCTCTGTTGGATATCGTACCGACATTATACTGAAGTTAACTCTATAGTTTCACCGCCTTCGCGTAATCCTCGAATTCCGGTTTATCCGATCTTGATCATCGAGCCGGAAAGAGGCGACATGAAGAATAACATCGGGTTGATAATCCAATAGGGAGAATCGATATGCGTATTTCCAATGGTTTAAATAAAAAGTCCTGGCTGTTGATCGGTTTTTGCGTCGGTTTGCCGGGAGGCGCTCAAGCAGGCGCGATGGGCGGGGCGGACTCCATCAGCTCGCAAGAACGTACGGGCAGTCCCTCGGCTACTTCGCCGGAAGGGACAAGCGGCTCGACGGAAGGCTCCGGCAGTTCGACGGGCGCTAGCGGCAGCAGCGGTTCGCAAGGAAGTTCAGGAACCTCCCGGGGAACGCCGGGTGCTCCAGCGGGAAGTTCGGGCACTTCAGGAACGTCGGGGGGAACCTCGGGTACGCAACAGAGCGGTTCGAGCGGTCTGGGCAGTTCGCAGGGGATGGGCAAAGTCCGGTCTTTCCAAAGCGTGGACAAGAATGGCGACGGCTATGTAACCAAAAACGAGCTGGCCGATTCTCCTTCTTTACTCAAGCATTTTGACCGCGCCGATACCAATAAGGACGCTCAACTGGAAGAAAATGAGTATAAAAAACTCATTATCGAGAATGAGCAATAAGGAATCGGAGAGTTTATTGAAACCGATCTTTTAAAATTATATTGATTTCTTCTGCAGTGCTGGATTTTAGTCTTATGTTTGTTGATGTACAGAATGATTTCCGTCCTTTATGTAGATTTGTTTCTGTCTTGACTCATGTTGTTATCCGGATTTAAGTTCAGTTTTTTTCAGAAGGTTGATCAACGGTTCAGAATTAAGGAAAAACCTTATGAGATATAACCCAACAGACAACAACGAGAGTCAATTCAAGAGTAAGTCAAAAGATAGGCGGCGCAGGCTTGCCGATGATGAACTTGGACGATTTTCAGGCAAATCGGATACTCTCCTCAAGAAGACTCAACGGAAGTACAAGATCGCCAAAAAGGAAGCCGACAAACAAATCAAGGACTGGGAAAAAGCCTACAGTTAGCGCCATGATCCGTTCAAGGACCTTAGGCGAATCTTATTGTTAGCGCCGGTAAAGCAGCCGACGTTAATGATTCTGCCAAATTCCAAGGCAAATAACACGAGGAGCATGAAAGATGAACACGAATAAAATTTTTATGACGATTTTTTTGAGTTTCCTTCTGGCTTTGGCCGGATGTCAGAAAGACGGCTCGGGCAGCAAGTCAGGCCAGGGAACGCAAAGCTCCGGTACGGGCTCGACCCAGGGTTCGGGATCTACGGGAACGGCGGGCTCAGGCACCGGCACGGAGCCAAGCGGAATCAGTCCGGGCGGCGAAACCGGTTCGGGCTCGGGCACCGGAACGAGATAGAGAATCTAACCCACCTGCACGAGAGGCATGAAAATGAGCCTAAACAGAACTTTTATGACGATTTTTTTGAGTTTCCTTCTGTCGGCGGCCGGATGCGAAAAAGACGGCTCGGGCGACAGGACGGGGCAACCCCCGACGCCGGAAACAAGACGCTCCGACACCGGAATGAGCTCGACGCAGGGATCGGAATATGCGGCAACAGGGAGTGTTGCCGATCCGACCCGAGCGGGAGGCGAAAGAGCCTCGGGTTTCGGAAGTCCGGAGAGCCCGGGAGCGGGGCCGGGTGCCTCCGGGACGGCAAGGTCGGGCAGCGGAACCGGCATGGAGGAGCGCGAGGCAGGCGCCGAAGAGCCAAGGACCGGGCTCGAAGAGGCCAGCGATTATATGGACGATTCGGTCATTACGGCTAAAATCAAGCAGGACATCCTGAGCGATCCGCTGCTTAAAGCCGCTCAAATCGATGTGGAAACCGAAAATGGCGTAGTCAAGCTTTCCGGGGTCGTCGATTCCCAGCAAAGTATCGATAGAGTCAAGGCCATTGCACAAAGCGTCACGGATGTGAAAGCGGTGGAAAGCGAACTTGCCATCAGGGAAGGCGGTAGTAAATAACCATTGAAGATGCATCGCATTGCAAGCTGCTGTCCTGACCGGAAGTTTCAGTTTGTAATGCCATGTAAAAATAACGAAGTTCCGGACAGCCGATCTTGGCGGAGGGTCGAGATTTACCGGGCGACCGGAGATTCAGGTACCGTCAGCTCTTGTAGGGCGGATTCGCCGTTAGGCAATCCGCCTCGCTTTGAAGGGGATTGGCGTTTTGCTGTCGCGAAAACGCCCTACGGCTCTGCCGGATCATCCTTCGACCCTATCTTGATCAGTAACGCCAACGAACGTCCCTGCAAAACGAAATTCTCGCCGGCGAGGCATTTCCATTCCAGCGCATCCGGTTGCGCGGTGTTCACAGCGGTATACCAACAAGCGTCCGTCTCGTCTTCCGGAAGACGAAACGGAATTTCGCCGTCGTAGCTGTTCAGCAGCAGCAGAAGATCGTTATCCGGAATGGGTTGACCCTGTTCGTCCCGTTCGGCGATCGCCTGGCCTGACAGATAAACCCCCAGGCAGCGCACGTAGGTCTGATTCCATTCGTTGCCGTTCATTTCCTGGCCGTTCGGATTCAGCCAGAGAATGTCCTTGTCGTCCGCGCCGGAGATCGGACGCCCCTGAAAGAAATTGCGCCGGCGGAAAACCGGATGCTGTTTGCGCAAATGGATCAATTTCCGGGCGAAATCGCTCAGCTCCCGGTCTTCCGGACGTAAATCCCAGTCAAGCCAGCTAAGCGCATTATCCTGGCAGTAGGCATTATTGTTGCCCTGCTGGGTGCGGCCCATCTCGTCTCCGGCCAGCAGCATCGGAACGCCCTGGGAAAGAAACAGGGTGCTTAGAAGATTACGCTTTTGTTTGGCGCGCAAACTGCGCACGCCGGGATCGTGGGTCGGGCCTTCGACGCCGCAATTCCAGGATTTATTGTTGTCGGTGCCGTCGCGGTTATCGTCGAGATTCGCTTCGTTATGCTTGCCGTCGTAGCTGACCAGGTCGTGCAGCGTGAAGCCGTCGTGCGCGGTCAGATAATTGATGCTGGAATAAGGCTTGCGGCCGCTGTGGCCGTAAAGATCGCTCGAACCCGTCAGACGGTAGGCCAGATTGTCGATCAGCCCTTCTTCGCCTTTCCAGTAGGCGCGTACCCCGTCCCGGTATTTATCGTTCCATTCGGCCCAACCGGCCGGAAAATTGCCGACCTGGTAGCCGCCTTCGGCCAAGTCCCAGGGCTCGGCGATCAGCTTGACTTGCGAAAGTACCGGGTCCTGGTGAATGATGTCGAAGAATGGGCTGCGGCGGTCCACGTCGTTCGTTTCGCGGGCGAGCGTGGAAGCCAGGTCGAAGCGGAAGCCGTCCACATGCATTTCGGTCACCCAATGGCGCAGGCTGTCCATGACCATTTGCAGCACGCGCGGATGCCCCATGTTGAGCGTATTGCCGCAGCCCGTGTAATCCTTGTAATAACGCGCGCCGTGGTCGCCGGTCAAACGGTAATACGCGGCGTTGTCGATGCCCCGGAACGCCAGGGTCGGCCCCAGCTGGTTGCCTTCGGCGGTATGGTTGTAGACCACGTCCAGAATGACCTCGATATCGTTGCGGTGCAGGGTCTTGACCAGGCTTTTGAATTCGTTGACCGGATCGACATAGCCGTAGCGGCTTTCCGGAGCAAAATAGCCGATCGAACTGTAGCCCCAGTAATTGCGCAGACCCTTGTCCACCAGATGACGTTCGTCGATGAAGGCATGGACGGGCATCAGCTCCACGGCCGTCACGCCGAGTTTTTTCAGATGGTTTATCACGGGTTCGGCGGCAAGCCCGGCATAAGTCCCGCGTAAAGCGGAGGGAATCAGCGGATGGAGCTTGGTGAAGCCTTTGACGTGCAGCTCGTAAATGATCGTATCCTGCCAGGGAATCTGCGGCGGCTGATCGTATCCCCAACTGAAGGCCGGATCGATGACCCGGCATCTCGGCATATGCGAAGCGCTGTCCCGCCGGTCGAACGACAAATCTTCTTTTTTATGGCCGATCCTGTAGCCGAACAGGGTATCGCTCCAGTGCAGCGGTCCGACGATCGCCCTGGCATAAGGATCGAGAAGCAGTTTATAGTGGTTGAAACGGGCACCTTCCAAGGGGGCGTATTTTCCGTAAACGCGGTAACCGTACAACAGGCCGGGACGGGCCTCTGGAAGGTAGCAATGCCAGATCTGGCCGGTCTGTTCCGGCATCGGGATGCGCTGGAATTCGCGGCGCCCTTTGGGCTCGAACAGGCACAGTTCGACTTTTTCGGCGTGTTCGGAAAACAGGGCGAAATTGACGCCTTTGCCGTCCCAGGTGGCGCCCAAAGGATAAGGCTTGCCGAGCCATACGGTTGAAGTCCTGTTCCTGTCGATCATGGAGACAATCTCCTTCTATAAAATGCCTTGTTCTTTCGCTTCCGTTCGCCGCCCGGCATAGTCTGGTCGTTCTTCTGAGCGGGCGAGGGCGAATACTCGCTTTTTTCGGCGTGGCGGTCAATCTTCCTCCATTCAAACCGGAGGCCGGATTTGGAACAAGCCACTCCAAAATTAATTGCTCGGGAAAGCGCCGTCTGTACGGTAGCATACGGAATCGCCAGCAGCGGCCCTGCGGGCCGGGTATTTTGATTCGATTTTATCCGAATGCCCGCCCCTATCCTGAAGCGGGGCCGGTTTTCGCTTTTTCAGTCCATGTCGAGCAAAGGCATCATCCGGTGATGGCTATTATCTCTTGTCGATAAGTTTCCGTTATAATACGCGGTTTTGCAGTCAGTCCAGAGTATGTCCGAAGTCCTCTCAGAACTTAAACGCCGGCGCACCTTCGCGATTATTTCGCACCCGGACGCGGGTAAGACCACGATCACCGAAAAGCTGCTCCTGTTTGGCGGCGCGATTCAGCTGGCGGGATCGGTGAAAGGGCGCAAGGCCGCCCGGCATGCGACTTCCGACTGGATGGAAATGGAAAAGGAGCGGGGGATTTCGGTCACGACCTCGGTGATGCAGTTCGAACACAAGAACGCGATCATCAACCTGCTCGATACGCCCGGTCACGAGGATTTCTCGGAGGACACCTACCGGACGCTGACCGCGGTCGACTCGGCGCTGATGGTGATCGACTCCGCGAAAGGCGTCGAGGAACGGACGATCAACCTGATGGAGGTCTGCCGCCTGCGCACGACGCCGATCCTGACCTTCATCAACAAGCTGGACCGTGAAGGGCGCGAGCCGATCGAACTGCTGGACGAAGTCGAGCATGTGTTGAAGATCCAATGCGCGCCGATGACCTGGCCGATCGGCATGGGCAAGCGTTTCAAGGGCGTCTATCACCTCTACAAGGACGAGATTCACCTGTTCAGCCCGCAGCACGGCGGCCGGATCGCCGAAGCCGAGGTAATCAAGGGGCTGGGCAATCCGAAGCTGGACGAACTGCTCGGCGACCAGGCCGAGGAACTCAGGGTCGACATCGACCTGGTCAAAGGCGCGAGCCACGAATTCAGCCTGGACGCCTACCTGGCCGGCGCGCAGACGCCCATCTTCTTCGGTTCCGCGATCAACAATTTCGGGATTCTCGAACTGCTCGACGCGTTTGCCGAATTCGCGCCGCCGCCCCTGCCGCGACGGGCCGAGCAGCGCGCCGTGCATCCGGAAGAGGAAAAATTCACCGGCTTCGTGTTCAAAATCCAGGCGAACATGGACCCCGCGCACCGCGACCGGGTCGCGTTCATGCGCATCTGCTCGGGCAAGTTCGACAAGGGCATGAAGCTGCATCACGTGCGGATCGGCAAGTCCATCCAGGTCGCCAACGCGATCACCTTTCAGGCGGACACCCGCAAGGCGGTCGAGGAGGCTTATCCGGGCGACATCATCGGCCTGCACAACCACGGCACGATCCAGGTCGGCGACACCTTTACGATGGGTGAAACACTGAAGTTCGGCGGCATTCCGTATTTTGCGCCGGAGCTGTTCCGCCGGGTCGTGTTGAAAGATCCCCTCCGCGCGAAAGCGCTGCAGAAGGGCTTGGTCCAACTGACCGAGGAAGGCGCGACCCAGCTGTTCCGGCCGCTGAAGAACAACAATCTGATTCTCGGGGCGGTCGGGGTGCTGCAGTTCGACGTGACCGCGCACCGGCTCAAGAACGAATACAACGTCGAATGCGTTTACGATGCGGTGAATGTGTCGACCGTGCGCTGGGTGTCTTCGGACAAGCCGGCCAAACTGGAAGAGTTCAAAAAGAAGGTGTTCGACAACCTGGCCGAAGACGGCGGCGGGTTCCTGGTGTATCTCGCGACCAGCCGGGTCAATCTCCAATTGACCGAGGAACGCTGGCCGGACATCAAGTTCAGTGCGACGCGGGAGTTGTAGGCAGCGTGATTATTGTAGGGTACGCTGTGCGTACCTTTTCGGGAGCAGGGTTTCCGGATCTTAACAGTATCTACGGTCTTATTCGTATTATTTTCAAAGAGTTTTAACAAAAAACCATAAGGTACGCACAGCGTACCCTATGGAATAAATTGGCGCAGTACCTTTTGGGGAATGAAGCTGTAGGGCGTTTTCGCGATAGCAAAACGCCAATAGCCTTCAAAGCGCGGCGGATTGCCTGGCGGCGAATCCGCCCTACAAGGGCTAAACCTCCGTAAGATGCGCCGTATGTGTAGGATGTGCCGAGGAACGATGCGCTTCCCTTCGTTCCGCACATCCTACGTTTTTATTCTGTCCAGCCGCAAAAAACTGTAACGAAACCCTGCCGCCGCATCGTCCTCGACATCCTCCCGCTCCGTCTCCATCCATTCGCTCATATCCAGCTCCGGAAAAAAAGTATCGCCCGGAAATGCCTTGCCGATCTTGGTCAGATAAATCGTCTCGGCCCGCGGCAGCAGGGCTTCGTAAAGGTCCGAGCCGCCGGCCACGAAAATTTCGCCGTGATCCCGGCAGCCGGTCCGGATCGCGGTTTCCAGGTCGCGCGCGACCACGCAGCCCTCCGGCGCATAGGCCGGATTGCGGGTCAGGATGATATTGGTGCGGCCGGGCAGAGGCCGGCCGATCGATTCGAAGGTCTTGCGGCCCATCAGGATCGGCGAGCCCATCGTGATCTTTTTGAAGTGTTTCAGGTCGGCGGAGAGATGCCAGGGCATTTGGTTGTTCAGGCCGATGGCCCGGTTGCTCGCCATCGCGACGATGAGTGAGATTTTCATGCGGGGGTGGTTTAAAATCTGGGGCGATTCAGGTTTAGGACAAAACGGACATCATACACTATGAAACAGATTCTGGTTGTATTCACCGGCGGTACGATAGGGTCGGCCGCCAGCGAAGGCACGATCAAGCCGTCCGAGGCGGCGCCTTTCAAACTGCTCGGCGAGTTTCGACGCCGTTTTCCCGAGATGGCGAAGGAGATCGGCTTCGACTCGATCGAACCGATCCGGCTGCTCAGCGAAAATCTTGCCCCCGCCGCCTGGCCGATCATTATCGAGGCGATCGAAGCCAAGCAGCCGGAACGCTACGACGGCGTGATCGTGACCCACGGCACCGATACGCTGGCTTACACCGCGGCAGCGCTCGCTTTTTATTTCCGTGGGCTGAAGGTGCCGCTGCTGCTGGTATCGAGCGACCATCCGCTCGATCATCCGCAGGCGAACGGGCCGGACAATTTCCGCTGCGCGGTCGATTTTATCCTGGACGTGAAAGAGCCCGGCGTCTTCGTGCCTTACCGCAATCGAGGCCAAGCCATGCAGGTGCACCGGGGCGCGCGGCTGGCGTCGTCATTGCAGTTGAGCGGCGATTTTTTCAGCGTGCAGGGGCAAAGTTATCTGGAATATCGCGACGGCCGGTTCCTGAGCCAGAGCTTGCCGGCATTATCGGCACGAGCGGAGATGGCTGGCGTCAAAGCGCGGTTTTCGGACCGGATTCTGATAATCCGGCCTTATCCGGGGCTCGATTACACGCATTTCTCACTGAACGGCGTCGAAGCGGTCCTGCACGATCTTTACCATTCCGGCACCGCCTGCAGCACCCGTCAATGGGGCGAAAATCATTCGCTGCCGGCGTTCATCAAACGCTGCCGGCAGCAGGGCGTGAAAGTGTATCTGGCGCCGGCGCGAAAGTCGCCGGACGCGTATGAAAGTACTCGGTTTCTGCTCGATGCGGGCGCGGAGATGATCTGGAACATGTCGATTGAGGCGGCTTACGTGAAACTGGCGCTGGCGTATGGGAATTTTCAGGAGCCGCAGGACATTACGGCATTTCTGGCGGTGGATATGGCGGGGGAGTTTGTTGACTAGAGTGTGTTCCAATAGTCCGATGCTGCTTAACGAAGCCGTCATACCGGCAGGGATTGCCGGTATCCAGAACACAGGGAGGTGATAGGATGCTAATGGAAAAACAACCTTGTGTTTATATTCTTGCCAGCGGTCGTAATGGGACTCTATATGTTGGCGTAACGTCTGACCTAATTGGCCGAGTGTATCAACATCGCCAGAAGATGATTCAGGGATTCACTGCCCGCTATGGGGTTGATCAGTTGGTGTGGTATGAAACTCATGAGCAGATGGAAAGCGCTATTATGAGAGAGAAACAAATTAAGAAATGGTCGCGTGTATTTAAAAAGCGTCTGATTGAGTTAGATAACCCAGCTTGGCGAGACTTGTGGCCCGATTTAGTATCGTCTTCCGTGGCGGCTCGGTAACTGCTCCTGCGTTACTCTCGATCGCGTGTTCCCGACACGATCTACCTCGCCCTTCCTGGGCTCGTACCTCCTGCATCCATGCGGTTGTGGATCCCGGCAATCCCTGCCGGGATGACGCCCCGATAACATGGGAATTTACCCATCCGTTATTGAAAATCCTCCATTCGCTCCCCATATCCCCCGCAACTCAGAAATTCTCTCATCAAGAGGTAAACCCACATGCGAATGGATAAATTGACCGGCAAGTTTCAGGAAGCGTTGTCGGATGCCCAGAGCTTGGCTTTGGGCAAGGATCACCAGTTCATCGAGCCCGTGCACCTGATGATCGCGTTGATGGATCAGGAAGGCGGCACCGTCAAACCGCTGCTCGCCCAGATCGGCGCCAATACCGCCGGTCTGCGCGCCGAACTCGGACAAGCGCTGAACCGGTTCCCGACCGTGTCGGGCACCGGCGGCGACGTACAGATTTCGAGCGAGCTGGCGCGCCTGCTGAACCTGACCGACAAGCTTGCGCAGAAGCGCGGCGACAAGTTCATTGCCAGCGAGCTGTTTTTGCTGGCCGCGTTCGAGGAAAGAGGCCTGTTGCAGGATCTCTTGAAGAAAGCCGGGGCGAGCAGGCAGGCGGTCGAAAAAGCGATCGAGGCGATGCGCGGCGGCCAGCAGGTCGACGACCCGAACGCGGAAGATCAGCGCCAAGCGCTGAAGAAATATACGATCGACCTGACCGAACGCGCCGAAGCGGGCAAACTCGACCCCGTGATCGGCCGCGACGACGAAATCCGCCGCACGATCCAGGTGCTGCAGCGCCGCACCAAGAACAATCCGGTGTTGATCGGCGAACCCGGCGTCGGCAAGACCGCGATCGTCGAAGGGCTGGCGCAAAGGATCGTGAACGGCGAAGTGCCGGAAGGGATCAAGGGCAAGCGGGTACTGGCGCTGGACATGGCGGCGCTGATCGCGGGCGCGAAGTTCCGCGGCGAATTCGAGGAGCGCCTGAAAGCGGTGTTGAACGATCTGGCCAAGCAGGAAGGCCAGGTGATCCTGTTCATCGACGAACTGCACACGATGGTTGGCGCGGGCAAGGCCGAAGGCGCGATGGACGCGGGCAACATGCTGAAACCGGCGCTCGCGCGCGGCGAACTGCACTGCGTCGGCGCGACCACGCTGGACGAATACCGCAAATATGTCGAGAAGGATGCGGCGCTGGAACGCCGGTTCCAGAAGGTGCTAGTCGACGAGCCCTCGGTTGAGGATACGATCGCGATCCTGCGCGGGCTGAAGGAAAAATACGAGGTGCATCATGGCGTCGAAATCACCGACCCGGCGATCGTCGCGGCGGCCGGATTATCGTACCGCTATATTTCCGACCGCCAGTTACCGGACAAGGCGATCGACCTGATCGATGAGGCCGCGAGCCGGATTCGGATGGAACAGGACTCGAAGCCCGAGGAGATGGACAGGCTGGACCGCCGCCTGATTCAACTGAAGATCGAACAGGTCGCGTTGAAGAAGGAATCCGATCCGGCCTCCAAAAAGCGGCTCGAAATTCTCGAAGAAGAAATCGCCGAGGTCGAAAAGGACTATTCGGATCTGGAAGAAATCTGGAAGGCCGAAAAGGCGTCGCTGCAGGGTTCGGCCTCGATCAAGGAAAAACTCGACCATGCCAAGGTCGAGCTCGAATCGGCGCGGCGCGCGGGCGATTTGAACCGGATGGCGGAACTGCAATACGGGGTGATTCCCGAGCTCGAAAAACAGTTGGCGCAGGCAGGCACCGGCGAAGCCAAGAAGATGACCCTACTCCGGAATAAGGTGACCGAAGAGGAAATCGCCGAAGTCGTTTCCAAATGGACCGGCATCCCGGTCTCGAAGATGATGGAAGGCGAGCGCGACAAACTGCTGCGTATGGAAGAAGCCATCAGCAAGCGCGTAGTCGGCCAGGAAGAAGCCCTGAAAGCGGTCAGCAACGCGATTCGCCGCTCGCGGGCGGGGCTGTCCGACCCGAACCGTCCGAACGGCTCGTTCTTGTTCCTGGGGCCGACCGGCGTCGGCAAGACCGAGTTGTGCAAGGCGCTGGCCGAATTCCTGTTCGATACGGCCGATGCGCTGGTCCGGATCGACATGTCCGAGTTCATGGAGAAACATTCGGTTGCCCGTCTGATCGGTGCGCCGCCGGGCTATGTCGGCTACGAGGAAGGCGGCTATCTGACCGAGGCGGTGCGCCGGAAGCCGTATTCGGTGATCCTGATGGACGAGGTCGAAAAGGCGCATCCGGACGTATTCAACGTCTTGCTGCAGGTGCTGGACGACGGACGCCTGACCGATGGGCAGGGGCGCACGGTCGACTTCCGAAACACGGTGGTCGTGATGACTTCGAACCTCGGTTCGAGCCGGATTCAGGAACTGGCCGGCGAAGCGAATTACCAGGAAATGAAGAACGAAGTGATGGAAATCGTCGGAATGCATTTCAGGCCCGAGTTCATCAACCGGATCGATGAAGTGGTGGTGTTCCATCCGCTCGAACGCGAACAGATCCGGGCGATTGCCAAGATTCAGATCGCCAATCTGCAGAAACGGCTGGCGGACCGCGAAATCGGCTTCGAGATCAGCGAGGCCGCGCTCGACCGGCTGGGCGAGGCCGGCTTCGATCCGGTCTACGGTGCGCGGCCGTTGAAGCGGGCGATCCAGCATCAGCTTGAAAATCCGCTCGCGCAGGAAATCCTGGCCGGCCGGTTCGCGTCGGGGGGTACGGTCAAGGTCGAGCTGGAAGAAGGACTGCTGCGGTTTGTGAAAGGCTGACGGACTAACCCCTATAACCGTAGGATGTGCCGACGCAGGGGCGCATCGTTTGTGCTTGATGCTCAAAAGGCAATTTGATGCGCTTCACTTCGTTCAGCACATCCTACGGCTCTTGTAGGGCGGATTCGCCTCCAGGCAATCCGCCTCCACTTTGAAGCCTGTCGGCGTTTTGCTATCGCGAAAACGCCCTACAGCTCTATCGCTATCCTTCTCCAAAAGCCTACGCCCGTGAGACACCTTGTCGTCCTGCTGATCGTTTTCTACCAGAAATTCATCTCGCCCTACAAGGGCTTCCGCTGTGCTTATGCGGTGCTGCACGGCGGCGATTCCTGTTCCGAAGCGGTCAAAAAAATCGTGCGCGACAAAGGCCCTTTCGGCGGTTATCGGGATATCCGCGCCCGTTTTCAGGCATGCAAGGAGGCCAACGAAACCCTGATCGGAAGCGGACAACGCCGGCGCGGCCGGAACGATTGCGACGAGTGTCCGGATTGCGACTGCGATTGTTCCGAGGCCTGCCGCTTCAAAAAAGCCGATGCCTGCGAACAATCGCGCTGCGACTTGCCGGATCTGTCTTGCGACGCGCCTTGCGATTGCTCGTTTTGATAAGCCAAAAGAACAATCAAGCGATTGGATGCGCCGGTGATTTAGTGCTTATAAGTTCCGACCAATTCCGCATGGTCGAGAATATGCCCGTCCATTGCCTTCATCAGCGCGGCTTTGTCCGGTTCATCCAGGTCGGGCAGCGCCGTGTCCAGCGCATATAGCTTGAAGAAATAGCGGTGTGTTCCGAAAGTCGGGCAAGGACCTTTGTAGCCGGTCTTCTTCCAGTCGTTCTTGCCCTGCAGGGTGCCTTGGGGCAGGTTTTCCGGGCCGATGTTCGGGAACAATTTGGAAGCTGAGGTCGGGATGTTGTACAGCACCCAATGGACCCAGGTCATCACCGGCGTGATGGGCGTTGGCGCATCCGGGTCGTCGACGATCAAGGCGAGGCTTTTAGCGTCCGCCGGAGTATTGGACCAGGCCAGTTCGGGCGAGACGTCCGAGCCGTCGCAGGTAAACTGTTTCGGAATTGAGCCCTGATGAGAAAAGGCGGAGGATGTGAGCGTCATTTGAACTTTGGCGCCCGGTTCCTCCGCCGAAAAGGCGCTTGCGGAATAAGCGCAAGCCATTATGACGGCCATGGGAATAAAGGATGGATTCAGCGTTTTCATTGTTGCCTCCTTGGATTCGGATCAGTTGCCAATAAGCGAAGAAATGCAGGCGCTCGCCGCCCAAAATAACGGGTTTGAATTTCCCGCGACGTAACTTCATCTTGGAGCGAGTCCGACGCTCAAATGCTCCGGCATTCTCATAAAGGAAACGTCGGATAAGCTTTTTACCTGGATCGACAAAACTCGCTTTGTCGATCAGCCAAAATCCTGCCGTGCGGAAACTATCGCGACTGTTTTTCCAGTTCGCTCTGGCAAGCCAGGCAATATTTGCAGGGAATCGCCTGGCGCCGGCTTTCCGGTATCGGCTCGCCGCATTCTTCGCAATGCGTGGCCGATTCGCCCGCATACATCGATTTGCGCTGTTCCTCGATAAAAAGATTGGTCATTTGCTCCATGCGTTCAAGTATGGCGTCTGTTCCGCCTGCCCATGCTGTTGACATTGTCGGTCTACTCTAAAAAACTGAAACGGGGATTCCGGAATGGGTAAATGTTTGAATGTTGAGTCAGGTAAAAGTTTCGCTTCCGCAAAAAACGGCTCTGTTCGTGATGGCGCCGGCAACATGGGCCAAAAGGCACAATTGAGACGGACCTTCCCGATAATTTTTATAGGGAACGAATCCTGAATTTTATCAATAACGGACGATTTTAACTAACGGCCGGTTGCCTCCGCCATTCGCCTCGTCGCGGTAAGCGTTGCCGCGGGTCCGGCCCCGCGGCCGTTTATTGGGCGAAAAACGCTGCTCCGCGCGTCACGACAGCGGCGCGCAGGCCGGCACCAGCAAGGCGGCGCTGCCGGCCCATAACACGCCGAAAAAGGACAGCAGGGCAAGCAGCCGCATCACGCCGGCAAGAAAAGACAAGGATTTTTCCGGCCGTTTCATGCGCAGCACCGCATCGGGTTTCGCGATCGGCAACAGCAATATCAGCAGCGCCGCCACGGTCGCGGCAATGACCGCCGTCTGCGCCGCATGAGCGGCGCGGCCGCCGCCGAGGATATCGCAGAAGAGCGATTGGATCGCATACACCGCGGCGAAATGCAGTCCCCAAACGAAGGAAGGGCCGACCAAGGCGATCGCCACGGTACCGACCGATTTTTCGGAAACAGGCGGTTTCGATGCCGTCATAAAAGCCATCTCGGAAAGCCGTGAACCAGCAGCAGGCCGATCAGGCCTTGCGCCGCCGCGTAATAAACCAGCAGATTGGTGTTTTCCAGCGTGGCCGATCGCACCCGGTCGAGCTTGCCGGTGAAGTGGCGCGCGATCACGAACAGCGACATGATCAACACCGCAAACACGAGCTGGCCGGTCAATACGCCATCCATATAGACCAGTGCGGCGTAGCTCGATGCGCTGGGGCGGAGTCCGGCCTGCCAGTGGCAGACGATCGCCACGCCTACCGCGAAGGCCGTCGAGAGCGCGCCCGAGCCGATCAGCAGCGGTGTCCAAAAAGGCTTGCGGCCCGGCGCCGCCAGCGTCTTTTGGGCGAGCGCGAACAATGCCGCGCCGGCAATGAACAACGACGCGCTCAACGCCGGCCACTCTAAATCGGGCAGGCTTTGCGCGCTGGCGGGCCAAACCCTGGGCGAAACGGTCCAGAGATAGAAATAGGAAAACAAATAAGCCAGATAGAGCGAGCCGGCGACCCCCATCAGAATCACCATGGCCCACCAGCCGTGGCCGGTCGGCCCGGTCACGTAAACGGGAAGCGTAATGCCGGCGCCGATCGGCACCGGCCCTTTGCCGGGCCCTTTGTCGAGCTCCCATACCCAGGCCAGGCAGCAGGCAATCGCCAACACGCCGCAAATCAGCGCCGGAACGACCACTTTAATCGTCAGCAGCAGGAAACAGGCCGCGGTAAAAACCGCCGCGAGCAAATGCCCCCAACCGTTGCCGGGCATCTGGATCACATATTGCGGCCTGGCGTCGATGACCGACGTCACGATCGTTTCGCGGGCGCCGGTCGGCGCATTCGGCAAATAATGCCGGCCGGCGTCGACCTCTTCGGCCAGACCGGGCTGCATCCACAGCGGTTCGCGGCTGGTCACGTGCGGAATCGAGCGCGTCGAATAAAGATCGGTCGGCAGCCATTCGAGGGTACCGGCCTGCCAGGGATTGGGCTCGCCGTTCTCGCCGACCCGGAAATTGCGGATCAGGTCGATAATGAACACCAGCACCCCGGCGCCGATCAGGTAAGCCCCCAGCGTGGAGACCAGATTCAAAGCCCCCCAGCCGGATGCCTCCGAATAGGTCCAGACGCGGCGGGGCATGCCCAGCAGCCCGGAAACATGCATCGGCATGAACGAAACGTTGAAGCCGATAAAGAACAGCCAGAAGCACCATTTGCCCAATCGCTCGGACAGCCTGCGCGTGCCGATCATCGGCGCCCAGTAATAAAACGTCGCGAACAGCGGGAACACCATCCCGCCGATCAGGACGTAATGCAGATGCGCGACGATGAAGTAAGTATCGTGCGCCTGCCAGTCGAACGGCACCATGGCCACCATCACCCCGGTCAGTCCGCCGACCGTGAAAATGAACAGCATGCCCAGCACGAACAGCGACGGCGTGGTCAGCCGGAACCGTTCTTTGGCCGAGGCGATGGTCGCGATCCAGGAAAAAACCTGGATGCCGGAGGGTACCGCGACCGCCATGCTCGCCGCCGAAAAGAAAGCCATGCTGAGCGCGGGAATGCCGGTGGCGAACATGTGGTGCACCCACAGTCCGAAACTGAAAAAACCGGCCGCGATCAGGGCCACCACGATCAGCCGGTAACCGACCAGCGGCGTTTGCGCCATGGTCGGTACGATCATCGAAACCAGCCCGGCCGCGGGCAGGAAGATGATGTACACTTCCGGATGGCCGAAAAACCAGAACAGGTGCTGCCACAAGAGCGGATCGCCGCCTTGCGCGGCGGTGAAAAAAGGCCAGCCGAAAGAACGTTCGATTTCTAGGAACATCGTCGCGAGGATCACGGCCGGGAATGCCAGCACGATCATGCCGGCGAACACCAGCATCGACCAGCCGAACACGGGCAATTTGTCGAGCGACATGCCGGGAGGCCGGGTCCGCAAAATCCCGACAATAATCTCGATCGCGCCGGCGATCGCGGATATTTCGATAAAACCGATGCCCAGCAGCCAGAAATCGGCGTTGTCGCCGGGCGAATATTCGGTCAGCGTCAACGGCGGATACATGAACCAGCCGCCCTTGGGCGCCAGGCCGTAAAAAACGGTCGAGAAAAACACCCCGCCGCCGATGATATAGGCCCAGACCGCGAATGCGCTCAGGCGCGGAAACGGCAGGTCCCGCGCCGCCAGCATCTGCGGCAGCAGCAGCACGCCCAAGGCCTCCATGGCCGGCACCGCGAACAGGAACATCATCGTGGTGCCGTGCACGGTGAAGATTTGATTGTAGAGGTCCTGGCTGACCAGATCGTTTTCGGGCACGGCCAGCTGCGTGCGCATCACCAGCGCCAGGACGCCGGCCAACACGAAAAACGCGAAGGCGGCGCCGAGATACAGCAGCCCTACGACGGTGTTGTTGACGGCCGTAATCCATCGCCAGCCGGGCGGGGTCGACCAGATGCGCAGCAGTTGTTCCTTCTCGCCGGCCGGCCGCGGCAGGCTGTTGGGCAACACGCCCCTTTCTTGAATGCTATCCGCCATCAGCCCCCCTCATCGAATAAAGCAAAATCATGCCGCCGCCGTAAACGGCCAGCACCGCGGCCGAGTCCCGCCCCATGCGCAAAAAAGTCCGGTCGGCCCGTTCGGCGAGCCCCATCAGGAACAATCCGGTG
This sequence comes from Methylomicrobium album BG8, assembly GCF_000214275.2. NCBI lineage: Bacteria > Pseudomonadati > Pseudomonadota > Gammaproteobacteria > Methylococcales > Methylococcaceae > Methylomicrobium > Methylomicrobium album. The sequence continues at coordinate 597,274 of NZ_CM001475.1, forward strand.
ACGGCTAAGCCCAGCAGCGCCCCGACCGCGGAAAACTCGCCGACCCGCGACAGAACCGGATCTCCCGGCGTCAGCGCATCGATGCCGAACAGCAGCATCACGTTGATGATATTGGAACCCAGAATGTCGGAAATGGCCATCGTATAAAGGCCCCGGTACATGCTGGCGAATACCGTGCTGGCTTCCGGCAGGGCGGTCGCGAAGGACATCAGGGTCATTCCGACGAACGACGAGCCCAGCCCGCTCTGCCGCGCGATCACGTCGCCTACGGTGGCCAGCACATAGCCGGCGCACAGAATGACCAGTGCGCCAGCGGCTGTTTTGGCGATAAGCCGGGCCAGCGGATCGCGCCGTAAGGGAAATTCGCTTTCGTCCCGGCCGCTGCGGTCTTCCTTGCCCAGCGCTTCATCCTCGGGATTGTTCACGATCCAGGGATAGCGCCCTTCGGCTTCGCTGATTTTGACGAAACTGAACAGCGAAGCTCCCAACAATCCCCACGACCAGATGCCGGCGCCAAACAGCGGCACGTCGCCGACAATAACGGCCATTGTCACAAAGGCCAGCAGGCAAATCACCAGTGCGCCCTGCAGCATCACCACGGGATTGGGGATGACCGAGGTGAGCGCCCGCTCGCCGGTAAAAATGTCGGCGATGGCCAGCAACGCGACCTGGAACGCGATACCGCCGAGCATGTTATTGACGGCAAGCGTGGCATTGTTATTGAAAGCCGCGCTCAGGCTGGTGGCAATATCCGACAAAGACGTCACGCCGGCCAGCAGAAACAGCCCGAGCAGCGCCCGGCTAAGCTGAAGCCGCTCGGCCAGTTCGTCCGCATAGGCTGCGATTCGGGTACCGGCAATTCCGACCGCGCAGGCGGCCGCCGCGAACACCGCAAGATTGACGGCCAGACTGTATTCGTCGAAATTCGGCATGATGCTACTCCAGTCCTTTCAAATAAGCCGATAAATCCCGAAGTTCGCTTTCGGAAAAAAAATCGAAAGGCAGCATCAGGTTGTCCGGTTTAAGCTTTTGGTGGCGTCCGATCCATTGCGTAAAGCTGTCCGGCGTATTCGGCAAAATGCCCGCGCCGAGCGAAACCCGGCCGCCCACATGCGTCAGGTCGGGCCCGACCTTGCCGTCGGCCGAGGTGCCGCGCACGCTATGGCAGCCCCCGCAGCCGCTGGCCGAAAACAGCCTTTCGCCGGTTTTCCGGGCCGCCGGCTGCGCGTCCGCCCTTTCTTTGGCGAGCCAGGCGTCATAGTCGGCAGGCGCCATCGCGACCGCATAAAAAGCCATCAGCGCATGGGCGCCGCCGCAATATTCGGCGCACTGGCCGCGCACGACGCCGGGTTGGTCGGCAACGAAATGCAGCCTGTTGACATGGCCGGGAATCATGTCGACCTTGCCCGCATACGCCGGCAGCCAGAAGCTGTGGATCACGTCCGCCGTCGTCAGCTCGATTTCCACAGGGCGCCCGGTCGGAATGCGCACTTCGTTGGCGCTTTCGGTCGCCCGGCCGTCGCCGTGCCGGTAGATGACCCGCCACCACCACTGTTCTCCTACCACGGCGATATGTATCGGGTTTTCGGTTTGGGCCAAGCGTTCTCCTGCATTCAATATCGAAAAGCCGTAAAACAGGAGCACGCTCAAGGTCGCGACCGGGAAAACGACGCCGCCCCACATTACGCTTTTTTCGTCGGCCAGCCTGCGCCGCCATCCGGCGGGGCCGGCTATCGCCAAGGCGGTCAACCCGCACATGAAAACCGTGATCAGTGCGGCGGCGGCGAACATGATCCACGTCAGCAGGGTGATGCGCGACGATACCGGCCCGAGGCCGGCAAATGCCGATTGTTCGCCGCTGCAGCCGGCCACCGCCGTGATCAGCGCGATCGCCAAAAACAGTTTCGGCAAGCGGCGGCTTACGGCGTTCATGGCTGGGAATCCTTTTCTTTCTCCGCACCTGCCGGAAAGCCGGAAGCCTGCCACGGCCGACTCGCAAAGAACGAGGCCGCGGCCAAGACCTGCTGTTCGGTCATCCGTCTGGCAACTACGGACATCATGGCCCCATGCGGGGTTTTATCGCGGACTCCGCGCCGGAATACCTGCAATTGCTGCCTGAGGTATTGTTCGGACTGCCCGGCCAGACGCGGGTAATCCTCCCGGCCTTTCTCGGTATGGCAGGAAAGGCAGGCAGGAATCTTGCGCGCCCGGTCGCCCTGTTCCGCCAGTTGGCGCCCCCGCTCACGCTCCTCTACCGAGGCGGATTGCGAAACGGGAGAAGAGGAAGGCGTTAGGGCGGCGTAATAGGCCGACAATAGGTCGATCTGTGCGTCGTCGAGGTCGTCGGCAACCGGTTCCATAAAGCCGCTCTGCCGCGAATCGTCACGGTATTCCTGCAGCGCCCTTTTCAGGTAAGCCCGATCCTGGCCGCCCAGACGCGGGATGTAAGGGCTGGTCGGCGCCGCTTCGGTCGTGTCGTGGCAGCGGCTGCACGCGGTCAGATCGAGCCGTGGCCGCCCCGCGCCGACAAGTTCCTTGGCAGAATAATTGCGGGTTTCGCTATGGCCGCCGGCATGGCGGCGGTAATCCGCCTCCGTCATCGACGGTAACATTTCCAGGAACGCCACGACCGCCCAGATTTCATCTTCCCGCTCGTCTCCGCTCCAGGCCGGCATGCCGGTGAACTGAATGCCGTGGCGCGCAATCCAGAACAATTGCGCGCGTGTCCAATGCGCGGCATGGATCTGCAGATCGGGAGGGCGGGGCAGCATGTGCGCATAAACCGGATTGACCGCCTGTCCCGGCGCGCCGTGGCAGACAGCGCAGGTGCCTTGAAAATGCGCCGCTCCCAGCGGCATTTGCTCGGCAAACTCCAGTTCCGGGGCCTTGACGGATCGGCTGTTGAAAATCACCGACCGGTCCTTGGCCATCTTCAGAAACGCTTCGAGCCAGGGATGGTGGCCCGCGCTCGCCGCCACGTTGTAAATGCCGGAATAAGCGACCAGCAGGGCGAGCGCAACGCCGCCGGCGAAGAGCCCGAGCGCCCAAAGCAGAAGGGAACGCCAATGCGCGGCCAGCCACTCCGTCATGACCCGTTTCCCGAAGCCATGACAGGCGGCGCGGTTTCCTTTTGCGCTTCGCACAGCCCCCAAAACCAGCGGTAAATCAGCACGGTCGCGGCGAGCAGGTAGGTCAGGGGGCACGCCGTGATCATCACCAACCCCGCCAACTGCTGGTCGGCAAGATCGAGCTTCGCGGCCGAGCCGAATGCGGCTTCGTTGTAAAGCGCGCGCGGCGCCAAGGTCAGCAGGATGGCGTAAAGGCAAAACAGCTTGCCGGTCAACAGCAGGGCAGCGACTTTTCCCCATAATCGTGCGCCCGCCTGATCGAATATGGCAAGCCAGAACCAGAGAGAGGAAAAAAGCAGCATGGCGGATACGGGAACGCCGGTTTGCCCTGCCGCCAATCCGGGCGGCGCATGCCACGCGAAAAATGAAACGGCCTGCAGCACGGCCGCCGCAGGCAGCGATTTCAGGCCGGCCATCCGGAAAACCGGCATGAGGTGCGCGCCGAACGTGCCTGCCAAAAGCGGCGACACGACCGTCATCAAAACGATATGAGCGATCATGTGATGCGAAAAGGCGCCCGCGATTTCGTCATGGCCGATGACGAAAAATATCAGTGCCGCGACGGCGGCAAGTTCCGCAAACATCAAGTCGGTAACGGGCTTCGATTGCATCTTCTTTCTCCGTTATCAAGCAATGAGACTAGACAGGAGGCAGCCGTCCATAAGCGGTTATACACAGAAGGTTGACCTGGAGATCAACTTGTTGAATGGAGGGGTAAAACCATAAATCCTCCCTGAAAAATGAATCAAAGCTTTAGGCATCCGATAAAAACCGATGCCGAAACAATTCAAAAAGAAAGCCAGGTACAGCGTTTAAATCAGAAGCGTACAGCTATCGGCAGAAGATTTGAATCGGCAATAACGGTTGATTTAGGGTAAAGAATGGATAAGAGGCGTAGCCATTCGGCACGATGCTGCACGAAAGAATCGGCGAATGTCCGCGATTCACAAATTTTATGAATGGCGGCATGAGAAAACGTCATTTGGGTAGCATCTCGGCGAACTGGCTGAAAACGCGATCGGTGTGATTGCGCCGGATCGGAGCTACCGGCGTCTTGCGCAGTGCCCGCGCTTGTCCGGGGCGGATTCTTCCAGCTTCGGGCCGGAAGGCCGTTTATACGCGGTGGTCAATCGGCTGCATCGATCGGCCGTGTTGAACGGCGGCGAAGCCGCCTCGGTGCTGCCGTATTACCTGCAGCGAGTCAAACCGCTCGCGTCCGGCTTGCCCGGGCGCTAGAGCATTTTCGCTTTGGGTCTATGGCCTTCGTAAGGAAAGCACGTCATTCCGGCAGAGCCTGCCCCGGTCAGGGATTGCCGGACGACTGTACCCGTAGCGCTATGCGTACCTTTCGACATTGAGGGTACGCACTCGGCAACTGCTCCATGCGTTGCCCTAACTCCCGCATCCCTGCAGTCGAGCGTACCCTACGGGGCTGGACTTAACGGCTGGGCACCCTTCAGAAGGTGAGGACTTCCCTATACGCGATATGAAAATGCTCTAAGGATAGCTCCACATAATTTTCCGAAAATCGGTAGGCTACAGAGGAGTTGAAATAAACATTCGCTTCCCCCCTTTGAAAAAGGGGGATCGAGGGGGATTTATTTGAAAAATCTCCCCCAAAGCTCGCTTTGGATCACTCTTCTCTCACATTCAAAGCCAGCTTTTCAAAGCAAGCTTTGAACTCCAATGCTCGAGCTTTGCAGGACTTGTGTATAACGATGGGCGCTCCTGTGTGGGAACCAGCTCAAATAAGTCCATCTGTTCGGGATGCGCGGCCGGCCGTTCGCGTGAGGCGCGCCCGCAGGGCAGCGGCATAGGTTCGTCCCACCCGTACTTCCGACCCGTCGGCGAGAGCCGCGATGAGTGCGGCAAAAGGAGCCTGTCTGATGCGAACGATCGCACTGCGGCGCACGATGGTACTGCGGTGGATGCGCACGAAGTCGGCCGGGTCGAGGCGCCGTTCAAGGGAGGCGAGGCTTTCCTGGTAAAGGTAGTCCGCCCCCGCGACATGGATGCGCACATAATCGCGTTCGGCCTGAAAGCGGAGGATGTTTTCCGGCGCGATCCGCACAAACACGTCCCGGACCTTCACCCAAAATTCGCTCGCCCGCTTGGGCTGTTCGTTCAAGGCCCGTTTGAGCGAGACGATGGTTTCCTGCAGCTCGGCGATCCGGTCTGCCTGAAGGCGTGACGCAGCGGCCCATCGCGCCCGTTCCATGGCCGTGCAGAACCGGCCGGGCTCAATGGGCTTGGTGATGTAATCCACGGCATTGGCCTCGAAAGCGCGCAGCGCATGATGGTCGAAGGCGGTCACGAAAACGACGGCGGGCGGCGCCGCCCCTACTAGCCTTTCCAGCACGTCGAAGCCGCTTCCGCCGGGCATCTGGATGTCGAGGAGCAGAATGTCCGGCTGAATTTTCCCTACCGCGCGGTAGGCTTCGTCCACATCGCCAGCCTCTTCGATTCGGCCGACCCAGTCTATTTTGCCCAAAAGGCGCGTCAGCCTGCGCCGGGCGAGCGGCTCGTCGTCAACCACGAGAACGGTTAGTTCCATCATGCCAGCCTCCAGGGCATGTCGATGGAGACACGGTAGCGGCCGGGTGCCACAGGGCCGGACGAAAACTGGCTGTCGCCCTGGAATCGGGCGTTCAGACGCTCCGCCACGTTCCGCAGCCCCACGCCCATGCCGGGCGGTCGGTTGCCCGCCGTATCGCACGGCGGTATGTCGTTTTCCACTACCACGCGCAGACGGTCGGCCTCCCGGTATGCTTTGAGCAAGATTTCCACCTCGCCGGTCGCGGTCCCGATGCCATGCTTGATCGCGTTTTCGATCAGCGGTTGAAGGATCAGGCTCGGCACCAGCGCGCCGCCAGTTTCCGCGGGCATGTCGATGCGGAAGGTCATTCGGTCGGAGAAGCGCTCGCGCTCGATTTCAAGATATTCCTTCTGAAGCGCGAGTTCGTCGGCAAGCGGAACGTCATGCATGGGGTCGAGCGAGAGCGTGGCGCGCATGAACGTAGCCAGGGAGAGCACCATGCGTTCGGCGCGCGTGGCCGCGCCTTCCTCGATCAACCCCGCGATGGAGTTGAGCGTGTTGAACAGGAAATGCGGATTCACCTGATAGCGGAGCGCCCGCATCTGCGCCGTCAGCGCCTCCTCGCGAACCGCCGCCAGCCTGCGTTCGCGGTCGCGCACCTCGAAATTGTAGAGGAGGGCAACGAACAGGCACGACCAGCCGAACAGCATGGAGGCGCCTTCGATCAGCATATAACCGGAGTAGGTCGGATCGAACTTCACCGGCTGCGGATATTTGCAGATCATATAGTCGATGAAATCGATCGCGGTGAAGATCGGCGCGGTCACCGCGGTCATCAGGAAGCAGAACAGCGCTTTCTGCGTGAAAGACAGCCCACGCATCCGGAACAGCAACAGAGACATGACGTAAGTCATCAACGCGCTTGCCCCGAACAGCACGAATTTAAGCGGTGCCGACTCCAGCGGATCGATATGGATGAAATAGCCCAATAGGCTGTCGGCGACGAACATGCAGATCCAGTAGATCAGGCTGAGACGCAGCGTCGCCCTGCGCACGGCGGCTGCAAGATCGGTCATGTCTGTCATGCTCATGATGTTAGCTCCTGGTTCATGGGCACATTTTACCTCGTCGAGAGAGAAGGCGGAGTGCCCTTCGTCCCCTCCAGATCGCCGTTCGCAGATTTTTTCGTCGTTCGACGGCGGCTTCTTACGGGTTGGCAGAAAACGAATTAAGCGTGGTCGTCGAGCGGCTTGACTGTAACATCTATTCTATGCTGATATATCCGGCGGAGCGGCATCGTGCATTCATCGGAGCGTTTACCGCCAAGATGGAGGACGTCGATGAGACGAGTGGATTTTTATGCGCGCCCGATCTAATTGGAGTTGATGGACAGCACCCCGAAATACTTCCTCTCAACCCATCAATGAGAGCCAGCTGATAAATTTTTTGTCGTGTACAGGGTAATTTGAGCCCTGCTTTTTAAGGAGAAACCATGATTGATTTAAGAACCCTGGTGTTAATCGCGATAAGCCTTGTCACTTGGCATGCGCAGGCGGCGCCGCGAACAGATCTCACTAATGTGGAGCGTTTCACCGATATTGGTGGTGGTGAGGTGAAGTGGGAACAAGGCACGCTTTACACCGATGCGAAGGGTTTCATACCGATTACCAGCGGGAATTTTCCTTTATCTGGTTTTGATCTGACGCCCGAATTGCTGGCGCCGGTTTCCGGCAAATTCGTTATATCGCTGGCGACGTGGACGCTGTTTTCGGATAACTTCGATTTAAGCAAGTTTCAACGTTCTTCGGGAACCTATTCGATCAAGAGCGTACCTCATGTCATCGTTAGCGTAAAAGGCGCCGTGCCGCCCACGCCGATCGGAAGCGGCGAGGAAGTGCTGAAACTCAATACCTCGGGCACGGCCTATTGCGGAGGCGTTCCGCCGCGGAAGTTCAGTTCGCGCAATGACGTCGACCTGTGGCTTCACATCGACGGCGAAACCTCCGCAAAACTCTATAGCGATCAGGCGCTCACATCGGTCGTCGCCGAACTCAACGTCAACAGTCTACCGATCTCGGCCAAGAAGGCTTCGTTCAGCGCCTTTTCCGGAGATGCCGGAAATCATATCGTGATACTCGGCACGTATACGCTTGACGCCGCCGGAACAATCAAATCGCTGAAAGCGACGCTGATCCAGCGGTCCGTGATTGACGCCTGTTATTCGGCCGCCTCCGTTACCGGAAAACTTACCGGAAAACGCATTAATTGAGGGTTTGATTCATTAAGGCGGAACCGGTTACGGATTCCGCTGCCATGCCAAACGATCCATTATTCTGCAGCAGAACTTCATTCGGCGGAGCCCGGCAAGCCGGTTCCGCCTTACGGGTTTCGGCGCTGCCTCCGGTTCGGCGGCCGCTACGCCAGGAACGCCGCCGACACCATGAAATTTGCCTCCGCTGCCGTCATCTTCGCTCAAACTGCAGTATAATGAGCGGTTTATTTTCAGTTCATTGAATTCATTAACATTCCCAAAGGCACTCATGAAGCATTACAAAATCGCCGTCTTGGCCGGTGACGGTATCGGTCCCGAAATTACCCAGGAAGCCATCAAGGTTCTCAAAGTCGTCGAAGAACGCAACGACGTCACCTTCGAACTGATGCCGGCACTGTTCGGCGCCTGTGCCTATTTCGCGACCGGCGACGCGTTCCCGCAGGAAACGATCGCCATTTGCGACCAGGCCGACGCGATTTTGAAAGGTCCGATCGGATTGAGCCACGAGGAATCCAAAAAAATTCCGGTCGACAAGCAGCCCGAACGCGGCGCCTTATTGCCTTTGCGCCGTCGCTACAACACCTACGCGAATTTCCGTCCGGTTTCGCTGCCGAAGGCACTGGCGCACTTTTCGCCGCTGAAGCCCGAAGTGATCGGCGAAGGGATCGACCTGATCATGGTGCGTGAACTGGTCGGCGGCCTGTATTTCGGCGAGAAGGAAATGGGTGTCAACGCGCAGGGTCTGCGTTACGTTCGCGAAACGCTCGAATACGACGAAGCGCAGATCCGCCGGATCATGCACCAGGCGTTCAAGCTGGCGATGAAGCGCCGCAAACTGCTGCACAACATCCACAAGAGCAACGTGCTGAAATCGAGCGTGCTCTGGAACGAGGTGATGGAAGAAGTCGCGAAGGAATACCCGGAAGTGAAAGTCGTCAATTATTTGGTCGATGCGGCCGCGACCGCGCTGTGCCTGAACCCGGCCCAGTTCGACGTGATGGTGATGGAAAACATGTTCGGCGATATTTTGAGCGACCAGGGCGGCGGCATCCTCGGCTCGCTGGGCCTGATGCCTTCGGCCTGCCTGGGCGACGACAAGGCCTATTATGAGCCTTCGCACGGTTCCGCGCCGGATATCGCCGGCAAGAATATCGCCAATCCGTACTCGATGATCGGCTCGGTGGCGATGATGCTGGAAAACAGCTTCGACATGGCCGACGAGGCGAAGAATGTCTGGGCGGCGATGCAGGGCGTGTTCGCGGATGGCTTCTCGACCGCCGATCTGTCCAAACCGGGCAGCGGCGTCAAGATGATCAGTACGGTCGAGTTCGGCGACAAGGTCGTCGAGAAACTGCGTGCGATGCCGAAAGTTTAAACGGCGGCATATTATTGTTGTAAGGTGGGTTAGAGCATTTTCATATCGCGTATAAGGGCGCACTACCGTTAAGTCAAGCCGTCATCTCGGCATGGATTCATGCCAGGCTTTCCTGCCTGGCCCCCTTCGGGTCAATGCAAATCTGTTCCAGACAGATTTGTGCCGAGATCCAGACTGCAGGGATGCATTAAAGCTTGCCAGCCCTGGCTTCTGGATTCGGCAACCGCTCCCTGCGTTGCTCTATCTCCCGCATCCATGCAGTCGTCCGGCAATCCCTGCCGGAATGACGAGTTTCCCCCTCACTTTGCGGCATGGCTTATGACCGTACACCCAAAACGAAAATGCTCTAGTCGCGCAATGCCGGAATCTTTTGGGGTTCACAAATCGTTCCGCGCGCAGTAACAACCCACCAAAGATACCCGTATGAACTCGATTTTCGATTTTGCCGAAGCCTGCCTTTACCGGAGCGACATCGACGAAAAACTGGAACTGACGCATCGGGCAATGCAACTGCTGCGGGAAAACCGTTTGCAGTTGACTTCCTCCGGGCAGGTGTTGCCGATCGAGGGCGTCCGGTTTCCGGAGCGGCCGGTGCTGCTGCCGCCGCGCGAAATGCCGAGCCGGAAGCTGAACACGCCCGGAGGGGCCGCGGCGTTTTTCCATGCGATCGCGCACGTCGAGTTTGTCGCGATTTACCTGGCCTGGGACTTGCTGTACCGCTTTCGCGGTCTGCCTGAACAGTTTTATCGCGATTGGCTGCGCGTGGCCGACGAGGAAGCCCAGCATTTCGCACTGATTCGCGAGCATCTGAAGGCGATGGGCGTCGATTACGGCGATCTGCCCGCGCACGGCGGCCTCTGGGAACATGCGACCGATACGGCGGGGCTCTTGCCGGCACGCTTGGCACTGGTGCCGCGCTGCATGGAAGCGCGGGGACTGGATGTTACCCCGGCACTGATCGAGAAGTTCCGGCAGGCCGGCGATCAACAAAGCGTCGCGATCCTGACCCGGATTTTGACCGACGAGATCGGTCATGTCGAACTCGGGTCTTACTGGTTCAAGTTCGTCTGCCGGGAAGAAGGGGGCGATCCCGAAGCCGAGTACCGCCGCCTCATCGGCGAATATTACAAAGGCGGCCGGCCGAAAGGACCTTTCAACCGACCGCTGCGCCACAAAGCCGGTTTTTCGGATGCCGAACTGGACTGGCTGGAGACCGGCGGTTAACTCGCGGTGCGAGTCCGTTTTTAACGAGGAGCGTACCCTCCGCTTTTTCTCAACCTAATCGCCCTTCACGACCCGGTGCTCGATGATGTTCTGCACCACCGAAGGATCGGCCAGCGTCGAGGTGTCGCCGAGATTGTCCAGTTCGCCCGCCGCGACCTTGCGTAGAATCCGGCGCATGATCTTGCCCGAACGCGTTTTCGGGAGCGAGGGCGCCCACTGGATGATGTCCGGGTGCGCGATCGGGCCGATTTCCTTCCGGACCAGTTCGTCCAGTTCCTTGCGCAGTTGTTCGGTTGGCTCGACGCCCGTGTTCAACGTTACATACGCATAGATGCCCTGGCCTTTGATGTTGTGCGGGTAGCCGACCACCGCCGCTTCCGCGACCGACTCGTGCAGTACCAGCGCGCTTTCGATCTCGGCCGTGCCCAAACGGTGGCCCGACACGTTCAGCACGTCGTCGATTCGGCCGGTGATCCAGTAATAGCCGTCGGCATCGCGTTTGGCGCCGTCGCCGCTGTAATAAAAACCGGGGGCCTTGCTGAAATAAGTGTCGATGTAGAGCTTATGGTCGCCGTAGATCGTGCGCGCCTGTCCGGGCCAGGATCGGGCGATGATCAGGCTGCCTTCGGCGGCGCCTTCCAGGATTTGGCCGTTCGTATCCAGAATTTCCGGTTTGATCCCGAAAAACGGCAGGGTGGCCGAGCCGGGTTTCAGGTCGGTCGCGCCCGGCAGCGGGGTGATCATGATCCCGCCGGTCTCGGTTTGCCACCAGGTATCCAGGATCGGGCGCGTGCCGCCGCCGACCACATGGTAATACCATTCCCAGGCCTCCGGATTGATCGGCTCGCCGACGCTGCCGAGGATTCGGAGGCTCTGCCGGGAGGTTTGGTTGACGTAACGGTCGCCTTGCGCCATCAATGCGCGGATCGCGGTCGGCGCGGTATAAAAAATATTGACCTTGTGCTTGTCGACCACCTGCCAGAAGCGGTCCGGTCCCGGATAAGTCGGCACGCCTTCGAACATCAGCGTTGTCGCGCCGTTGCAGAGCGGGCCGTAGACCACGTACGAATGGCCGGTCACCCAACCGATGTCCGCGGTGCACCAGTAAACGTCGCCGTCGTGGTAATCGAACACATACTTGTGCGTGATCGCCGCATAGATCAGGTAACCGCCGGTCGTATGCAGCATTCCTTTCGGTTTGCCGGTCGAGCCGGAGGTATAAAGAATGAATAGAGGATCTTCGGCATCCATCGGCTCCGGCGGGCAATCGGCGGAGGCGGCGGCCATCGTTTCGTGATACCAGAGGTCGCGGCCTTCCTGCCAGCCGATTTTGCCGCCGGTATTTTGGATCACGATGATTTTTTCCAGCATCGGGCAATGCTTGGCGGCTTTGTCCACGTTCGCCTTCAGCGGCACGACCTTGCCGCCCCGGTAGCCTTCGTCCGCGCAGACCACGAATTTGCCGCCGCAGTCCAGAATCCGGTCTTTCAGCGCCTCGGCCGAAAAGCCGCCGAACACGACCGAATGCACCGCGCCGATCCGCGCGCAGGCGAGCATCACCGCCGCGGCCTCGGCGATCATCGGCAAATAGATGCAGACCCGGTCGCCTTTCCCGACGCCCCGGGTTTTCAGTACGTTCGCGAAGCGGCAGACTTCTTCGTACAGTTCGCGGTAGGTGATCTTCTTATCGTGCGCCGGATTATCGCCTTCCCAGATGATCGCGACCTGATCGCCGCGCTTGTCCAAATGGCGGTCCAGGCAGTTTACGCTGACGTTCAGCTTGCCGCCGTCGAACCAGCGGATATGCGCCGATTCGAAATCATAATCCGAGACGGTATGCCAGCGTTGTTCCCAGTCCAGAAACCGCTCCGCCTGTTCGGCCCAGAAGGCGTCGGGTTCGGCGAGCGCCCGTTGATAAAGGGCATGATAGGTTGTGCGATCGATATATGCTTGGGCGGCGGTTTCAGGTTTTACCGGATAGACGTGGGCGTCTGACATGAAGCGAATCCTTAATTAATATATTTGAAATGCGACGGTTTGAGGGGGACATCAACAGAACACGCATCTTATCAAAGTGACGGTTTTTTCCCGTAAAAAATTCCGGTAGGGAAGGCGGGGCACATCGAGAAGCGTCATGGATGAGTCCGGTGCCGCCAGGAAGGGCGGAAGCCTGCTTATATCCGAACGGATCATTCGAGACGCAACGATGACGAGACCTGAACGTCTTTATACGTGGCCCGATCGATTTTATTGGGCAAGCCTTTTTCGGGATAAGTCAGGTTTAACAACAAATTATTGTTTTCTCTTGATTTATTGCATCCATGTCAGGTTGATTATAAAGATTGACATTCGGAGCTATTAAGCGCCTACTGGCTGCCGGCGGTTCAGGAAAAATTTAAAAACGACTCACTCAATCGATTTTCGATTCAATGCGTCCGGGTGTCTTAGGGACAGGAGAGTAAAGATGATGACGATATCGCAAAGAATCAGGCAAGACATTGCCTCCCCCTTCCTGGACATAGACGTATTGAATGTGGTCGTCCATCGCCGCGCTGTTATCTATGATGAAGCGCGCTTGTCCGGCTATTTTTTCAGACGGGGCGATTACTTCGTGACCGACGGTTCCGGAAGCTGCGTTTACCGTCCGGTAAAGACCGATTTTGAAAGAGTTTGGACGGGCGGCGAATGGGCCGATCGATTTTAAAGCTCGCCGCGGGCAGGATGCGCTGAGTTTGCGAGGCGCATCGAGCCTCCTTTAGGGTATCGATCGCAAACGATGGGTTTCGCTTCGCTCTACCCATCCTACGGGGTCGTACAATCCCGTTCCCGCGCCGGAGCGTGGGAACGAAGCGAAGAAGGCGTGATTAAGACGCGGCCAATCCCGCGATGTTATAGCCGCAGTCGACGTAAGTCACTTCGCCGGTGACGCCGGAGGCGAGGTCCGAGCACAGGAAGGCTGCCACATTGCCGACTTCCTCGATGGTGACGTTGCGCTTCAGCGGCGCGGTGTCGGCGGCTTTGCTCAGCATCGCCTTGAAGTTGTTGATGCCGGAAGCGGCCAGGGTGCGGATCGGGCCGGCCGAGATCGCGTTCACGCGGGTGCCTTCGGCGCCCAGCGCGACCGCCATGTAGCGCACGTTCGCTTCCAGGCTGGCTTTCGCGACGCCCATCACGTTGTAGTTCGGAATTGCGCGTTCGGCGCCGAGGTAGGTCAGGGTCAAAAGCGAGCCGTTGCGGCCCGCCATCATGCTCCGGCCGGCCTTGGCCAGCGCGGTGAAGCTGTACGAACTGATGTCATGCGCAATCCGGAAATTGTCGCGGGTCGTCGCGTTCACGTAATCGCCTTCCAGCGCATCGCGCGGCGCGAACGCGACCGAATGCACGATGCCGTCGAGCCCGTCCCAGTGCTGGCCCAGGACTTTGAAGACATTCTCGATGTGGTCGTCGTTGCTGACGTCGCATTCGACGGTGATGTTGGAACCGCATTCGGCAGCCATTTCCTCGACCCGGCCCTGCAGCTTGTCGTTTTGAAAGGTGAACGCCAGCTCGGCGCCTTCCCGGTGCATCGCCTTCGCGATCCCCCAGGCAATCGAGCGATTGCTGGCCAGACCGACAATCAAGACACGTTTGCCCTGCATGAATCCCATTCTGATCTCCTCTTATTATTGTTGATATACTTTGTGCGGCGTTTGCCTTCGCGAGCGAAAAATCCGGTATCGCCCTGCAAACACGATAAAATAACCCGCAAAGTATCCACGACCACTCCTGCGATGTCCAGTCTTTTGTCATCCAAATTTCGGCCTGCCGGCGTTTCGGCTTTCGTGTTGTTTTGCCTGGCGGTTTCGCTGATTCCGGCCGGCTGTACCGGTACGCTCTGGAACGATCCTTACCCGCCCGAGGACGACAAACAGGCGGTCCTGTATCAATCGTTCGCGGAACGGCCGAAGCATCTGGATCCGGCGGTCGCCTACAGCGAGAACGAATATGCGTTCATCGCGCAGATTTACGAACCGCCGCTGCAATACCATTACCTGAAGCGGCCTTATCAACTGGTGCCGCTGACGGTTACGCGCCTGCCCGAGATTACCTATTACGGTCGGCAGGGGCAAAAGCTGGCCCCGGATGCGGACCCGCAAGACATCGCCTACAGCGACTATCTGCTCGAAATCAAGCCCGGCATTCGCTTCCAGCCGCACCCGGCTTTCGCGCAGGATCAAGGCGGGCAATATCGCTATCATCATCTCAAGCCTGAAGAAATCGAATCGTTATCGACCCTGAACGATTTTGCCGAAACCGGCACGCGCGAATTGACCGCTGAGGATTATGTCTACCAGATCAAGCGGTTGGCCTATCCCAAAACGCAGTCGCCGATCGCGGAAATCATGAAGGGCTATATCGTCGGTTTCGACGAGTTCGCCGGACAAAGCGCGGACAAGCCCATGCCGGCGCTCCGGACGCTGCCGATGAGCGGCGTCGAAGTGCTGGACCGTTACCGTTACAAGATCCGGATCAAGGGCAAATACCCCCAGTTCAGCTACTGGCTGGCCATGCCGTTTTTCGCGCCGATGCCCTGGGAGGCCGATGCGTTCTACGGCCAGCCGGGGCTCGATGACAAGAACGTCACGCTGGACTGGTATCCGGTCGGCAGCGGGCCTTTTTATCTGGCCGAGAACAATCCGAACCGGCGGATGCTGCTGCTCAGAAATCCGAACTTTCATACCGAAACCTATCCGGCCGAAGGCGAGCCGGGCGATGCGGAGCAAGGGCTGCTGGAGGATGCCGGCAAGCCGCTGCCGTTCATCGACAAGGTGGTCTTCACGCTCGAAAAGGAAACGATTCCAAGCTGGAGCAAGTTTCTGCAGGGCTATTACGACGCCTCGGGCATCGCTTCCGACAGTTTCGATCAGGCGGTCCAGTTTACCGGCGGCGGGATCACGCTGACCGACAGTCTGAAGGAGAAGGGCATCCGCCTACAGACTTCGGTCGAAACCTCGATCTTCTACATGGGCTTCAACATGCTCGATCCGACGGTCGGCGGCGACAGCGAGAAAAGCCGGAAACTGCGCCAAGCGATCGCGATTGCGGTCGATTACGAGGAGTTCATCGCGATCTTCCGGAACGAGCGCGGCGTGCCGGCGCAAGGCGCGATTCCGCCCGGCATTTTCGGCAACGAAGCAGGGGAAGCCGGACTGAACCGTTACGTCTACGACTGGGTGAACGGCAAGCCGCAGAGGAAGCCGATCGAGGCAGCCCGTAAACTGATCGCGGAAGCCGGCTATCCGAACGGGATCGATCCGAAGACCAAAGCCCCGCTGATCCTGTATTTCGACACCACCGCGACCAGTGTCGATGACAAGCCGCTGATGAACTGGTACCGCAAGCAGTTCCAGAAGCTCGGCATCCAGTTGGTGATCCGCGCGACCGATTACAACCGCTTTCAGCAGAAGATGAGTTCCGGCAATGCGCAGATTTTTACCTGGGGCTGGAACGCCGATTACCCGGACCCGGAGAATTTCTTTTCGCTGCTGTACGGGCCGAACGGCAAGGTCAAGCAAAGCGGCGAGAATGCGGGCAACTACCGGAATCCCGAATTCGACCGCCTGTTCGAACGGATGCGCAACATGGAAAACGACCCGCCGCGCCTCGAAATCATCCGGCAGATGCAGGAGATCATCCGCCGCGATGCGCCCTGGGTGTTCGGTTTCCACCCGAAGACTTTCTCGTTGTACCACGGCTGGGTCAGCAACCTGAAGCCGAACCTGATGGCGAACAATCGGACCAAATATATCCGGGTCGATCCGGTCCGGCGCGCCGAACTCCGCAAAGACTGGAACCGGCCGGTGCTCTGGCCTCTCGCTATCGGCGGCGCGGCCTTGATTCTGTTGCTGATGCCTGCGGTTAGCGCCTACCGCCGCCGCACCCACCGGCCCGTGTCCGAAATATCGAAGATTCAAACGGAAGCCATTCGATGATCTACTACATTATCCGCCGCCTGCTGTACGCGTTTCCGATCTTGATCGGGATCAACATCCTGACTTTCGTGCTGTTCTTTGTCGTGAACGGCCCCGACGACATGGCCCGGATGCAACTCGGCCAGAAGCATGTGACGCCGCAGGCGATCCAGAACTGGAAACAGCAGCATGGCTATGACAAGCCGCTGCTTTGGAATGAAGAAGCAAAGGGCGGCGACAAACTGACCGAGACGATTTTTTACCGGAAGACGGTCGGCCTGTTCCTGTTCCGTTTCGGCGTGTCCGACAGCGGCCGCAACATCGGCGCGGACATCCGGCAGCGCATGTGGCCGAGCCTGGCGCTCGCGTTGCCGACGCTGGTGGTCGGTCTGCTGATCAATATCGGCTTCGCGCTGTTGATGGTGCTGTTCCGGGGCAGCTATCTCGAATTCGGCGGGCTGGTGCTGTGCGTGGTCCTAATGTCGATCTCGTCCTTGTTCTACATCATCGGCGGCCAGTTCGCGATCGGCAAGCTGATGAAGCTGGTGCCGATTTCCGGCTACGACGAAGGCTTCGGCGCGTTCAAGTTTCTGATCCTGCCGGTGGTGATCGGCGTGATTTCGGGCATCGGTTCGGGCGTGCGCTGGTACCGGACCCTGTTCCTCGAAGAAGTCGGCAAGGATTACGTGCGCACCGCCCGCGCCAAAGGCCTGACCGAAACGCAAACCCTGTTCCGGCACGTGCTGCCGAATGCGATGATCCCGATCCTGACCGGCGTGGTGGTCGTATTGCCGCTCCTGTTCATGGGCAGCCTGATCATGGAATCGTTTTTCGGCATTCCGGGGCTCGGCAGCTACACGATCGACGCGATCAACAGCCAGGATTTCGCGATGGTGCGGGCGATGGTGTTTCTGGGGTCGATTTTGTATGTGCTGGGGCTGTTGTTGACCGATATTTCTTATACGTTGGTCGATCCGCGGGTGAGGTTGTCATAAGGAAAGGATCGTCGGATGGGTAGAGGCGCCAGCCGAAACCCATCGATCGAAACTTGCAGTCGTACCCATCCTACGGCTCTCGTAGCTCTCGTAGGGCGGATTCGCCGAAGGCAATCCGCCATCAGGATGGCAAATGGCGTTTTGCTATCGCGAAAACGCCCTATAGCTCTTAATACATTGGTGGGTCCGCGGATGAGATTGTCATAAGACAAGCTCGTAGGATGTGCTGAACGAAGTGAAGCGCATCGTTCGCGATCGATGCGCCTCCTTGCGTCGGCACATCCTACGATCCTGTTTGGGAAGGATAACCGGTATAATAGGCATTTTAACTTTCCGAACTGCTTCATGAATCCGCAATGGAAAACCTTTCTGCTCTCCGAGCAGGCTGTGATCGACGATGCTGATCGTGTCGTTTTTAAAGAATCAAAAACCGGCCAGCCTCGGATTTATCCAGTATCCCATCTGGGCATTCTGTCCGCCTCCGGCAAGGACGCGGCCAAATTGCTGCAAGGCCAGGCTACCTGCAACGTGTTCGAAGTGACCGAACATCAGGCCCGGATCGGCGCGTTCTGCAATCCGAAAGGGCGGGCGATCGCGACATTTCTGCTTGCGAAACACGCGGACGATTACCTGCTCGTGCTACCGCTGGCACAGCTCGAAGCGATCGGGAAACACCTGCAGAAATACGCGCTGCGCGCGGACGTGAAACTGGCCGACCGTTCCGGCGACTTCTGCCTGTTGGGGTTGAGCCGGAACGAGCCAGGTGCCGGGCAGTTGTTTGCCGCTCGCGCTGACGATGGCATAGTCCGGATTGAACTGGCTCCGGCTCGCACGCTGGTGATTGCCGAGCCGGAGCGGGCGATCGAGTTCTGGGCCGACCATCGGGATCAGCATGGCTTTGCGCCCGGCAATTCGGAAGACTGGCGCCTGCTCGACCTACTCGGCGGCATTCCCTGGCTCTCGCCGGCGACTGCCGAGGAACACGTTCCGCAAATGCTGAATCTGGACAAACTGGACGGGATCAGCTTTACCAAAGGCTGTTACACCGGCCAGGAAATCGTCGCGCGAACCCATTATCTCGGCAAGTCCAAACGCGCGCTGTTTCTGGCCGAATGCGAGCTCGACCAAGCGCCGGAGCCGAATGCGGCGATCGTCGACCGGGACGGCGGCGAGCAAAGCCGCGGCCAGGTGTTGACCGCGCTCGGTCATAACGGAATTTGCCATCTACTCGCGGTACTGCTGGTCAACGAAAGCGGCGACTACGATCTGGTACTGAAAGACCGTCCCGACATTTCCCTCCGTTTGTTACCTTTACCCAACGCATGAACGATCAAACCATTCTGAACTTCCGCCGCCTGGGCCTGTTGACCATTCTCGCGGTATATCTGGTGATTCTGGCCGGCGGCATCGTCCGGGCCTCCGGAGCGGGCATGGGCTGTCCGGACTGGCCGACCTGTTTCGGCCAATGGATCCCGCCGACCGACGAGTCGCAGTTGCCGTCCAACTACCATGAGATTTATGCGCAGCGCGGCTACGAAAACACCCAGTTCAACCCGGTCAAGACCTGGACCGAATACTCGAACCGGCTGGTCGGCGCGACCACCGGCATTCTGGTGCTGCTGACCGCGTGGGCGTCGCGCATTTTCCGGAAGCGCGACAAGACGATTTTCTATCTATCGCTGACTAACCTGTTTCTGATCGGTTTTCAGGGCTGGCTCGGCTCGTCGGTTGTCGCGAGCAACCTGAAACCGTACATGATCACGCTGCACATGCTGATGGCGCTGTTGATCGTGGCGCTGGTGATCTACACGATCGCCCGTTCGCAGAGGGAGACGTTCGCGACTATCGACAGCAGCGCGTTGCCGCCCCGTTTCAAGACGGTGCTGGCAGCCGCGATCGGGATGACCCTGCTGCAGGTCGCGATGGGCACGCAGGTGCGCGAGACGGTCGATTACCTCGCGCACGCGCACAACGCCATCGACCGGCAGTTCTGGCGCGAGGGTTTTCCGATCATTTTTTACGTGCACCGGTCGTTCTCGTCGATCATCCTGCTCACCAACCTCTGGCTATTCTGGAAGCTGCGCCGGACGCTGCCCCGGCAAAGCCTGCCGGTGCGTACCGGTTACGCGCTGATCGGACTGATCGTGACCGCGATTCTCGCCGGCGTTTCGCTAGACCGTCTCGGCATGCCGCCGGTCGCGCAGCCAATTCATCTGCTGATGGCGAATCTGATTTTCGGCGTGCAGTTTTTCCTGTTTATCACGCTGCGTTATTCGGCGGGCGTTGGTAAACAAGCACGCGCCGGAGAGATATTGCAAAATAATTAAAATCGTTCCCACGCGCCGTACTCGTTGTGATACGCATCGGATTAGCCTGATCCAATCAACGGACCGGCGGCGTCATTTCGGCGGTCCGTTTCTGCTGGACAACCTAATCGGCGCGGGCCGGGTCCAAAAATAAAACGGTTCCGGCCCTGCCATAAGGGATGCCGATTGAAATCGGGAGCGATTCCGTTTACATTGGCCGGATGCCGCCGGCAGCCGGACAATGACTTTACCGAATTTAAAGGAGAATTCCATGTTTCCGATCCGCGATGAAAATCCCACGATCCGTACCCCTGTCGCCACGCTCGGACTGATCGGATTGAATCTTCTGATCTGGATTTTTGTGCAGGGCGCGGGCAGCGAAGAGCCGCTGGTCAAATCGCTGTGCCTGTACAGCCTGATTCCGGGCGAGTTGTTGAATTCCGTACCGGTCGGCACGCGCCTGCAGTTGACGGACGACCTAGTCTGCGTGCTCGACGGCAAGGAAAGCCTTTCCACGCTGATTACGCATGCGTTCCTGCACGGCAGCTGGTTCCATATCATCAGCAACCTGTGGTTTTTGTGGATTTTCGGGGACAACGTCGAGGATGCGATGGGGCCCTTCCATTTTATCTTTTTTTACGGGTTATGTATCCTGGCGGCCGCAGCGGCCCAAATCGCGGCCGATCCCAGCGCGGTTACGCCGATGGTGGGCGCTTCCGGGGCGATCGGGGGCGTCATGGGCGCCTATGCCAGGCTTTACCCGAGGGCCTATGTGCACACGGTGATTCCATTGGGATTCTTTATCACGACCGCTGCGATTCCGGCCGTTTACATGCTCGGCTACTGGTTTTTCATCCAACTGATCAGCGCGGTCCCGGCGGTCGGCGGCCCTGCGCAAATCGCCTTCTGGGCGCATGCGGGGGGATTTGTCGCCGGTCTGCTGCTGATCAGGCCGATCAGCCGGCAGGATTATATCGACGAGCACAACCGGTTGACGCCGAATCAGAGCGCGAAGTATCGGCTTTGATGGGGAACGTGCTTTTAAATGTGACATTGGTATTGCAATGAGGGAATAAAATCAGCACCATATTGGGCTGTTTTAAATTTGCATTAAGATGTTTTATGGAGAATAACCGCTTCACTTCCGGACTCATCAATGAGCCGGTGCTGCCAAGAATGTTGCGTTTCATCGCATATTCTCTGGTGATTACCCTTTTCGCCTTTTCGCTTCCCATGTTGGTCCGTTATGGGGTTGAAGCTATTTTTGGGGAAAACGGGCCTCTCGAATGGGTGCATGTCGGGTTGCTGCTAGGCGCCAGCATGATATTTCTGTCAACAACCACAGCCGCTTCGGATTTCCGCGAGCTGCTGATCATTCTGGCGTCGGTTTCCGGATTTGCCGCGATCCGGGAACTGGACGGCCTTCTGGATGTATGGCTGCCCTGGATCAGTTGGAAATTCAGTTTTATCCTGATTCTGTATGCCGTCTATCTGGGTTGCGCGAATAGAGACAAATTCCGCTGGCAGTTTGCGCATTTCATGTCGACTTCCGCGTTTTCCGTACTGTGGGGAGGATTTATCGTGGCCATGCCGGTAGCGCAATTGTTCGGGCATGGCCCTTTCCTGCAGGAATTGATGGGAGACGACTACCAGCGTTTTTATAAATGCGTGATTGAAGAAAGCGGGGAGTTTGTCGGCTATCTGATGCTGTTGGCGGGCAGCATCGAGACCCGGATTCAGATGAAGGCGTTGCAAGGCCGATTGAGATAGCAAGATTCCTTGGTCCAGGGAGCACCGGTTCAAAGCCAGGCCTCTGCGTTCGAGCGGCCTTCATGCACACGCTTTGGCAACTCATCACCGAAAAGCGGAATTAGCGTCTCGGTTGACCACGGTCGGCCGAGGTGATTCTACTGGCCTTTCAACACCATCGCCACCGCCGCCGCGCGCGT
Source organism: Methylomicrobium album BG8 (assembly GCF_000214275.2). Classification (NCBI taxonomy): domain Bacteria; kingdom Pseudomonadati; phylum Pseudomonadota; class Gammaproteobacteria; order Methylococcales; family Methylococcaceae; genus Methylomicrobium; species Methylomicrobium album. The sequence continues at coordinate 619,010 of NZ_CM001475.1, forward strand.
GGCGACGCCGAGTTTTTCGAAAATATGCTCCAGATGCTTGTTGACCGTTCTGGGGCTGCTGTCAAGAATCAGGCCGACTTCCTTGTTGGTTTTGCCGCGCGATATCCACATCAGGATTTCGGCTTCGCGGGCCGTCAGTTTCATGCTCGTGCGCAACGATTCCAGATCCCAGGCCGGGGACGCCTTCTGCAGCAGTAATAAATACTCGTCCGGCTGATGGCAAAGCGCCATGCGGGCGGAATGGCCCAGGTCCGATTGATACGGCGCCGCGTTCTCCGGCATTTGCCGCTGGGGTCCGGTCAGGATATGAATGAACCATTCGTAAAGCGGGGACGGAATACGCGAGCTGATAGCGGAAAGGGCGGTCAGGGGAGGACGCTCCGGCGGCCGGATCTCGTTCAGCCAGTCCCGGGCGGAGGGCGTCAGCCAGCGGATCATACCGGCGCCGTCGGCGGTCAGCGCGGAAAAACGGCCGTGCTGCAGGGCGTGCCGGGCGCGCTGAATAGTGCGGGCTTGCGCGAGATGCACTTCGATTCTGGCCAAAACTTCCGGCGGACGGATCGGTTTGACGATATAGTCCAGCGCGCCTTCGCCGAAGCCGCGCAACAAGGAGTCCAGTTCACCGAGGCCGGTCATGAATAAGATCGGAATGTCGGCGGTTTCGGGATTCGATTTGATTTGCCGGCAGGTCTCGAAGCCGTCGATGCCTGGCATCATGACATCCAGCAGAATAATGTCCGGCAGCAGATACTGCATTTGTTCCAGGGCGGAATAGCCGTCGGTCGCGACCAGCACCCGGTAGTTGGCTTCCGACAGCGTATCGGAAAGCAGCGCCAGGTTGCCGGGCGTATCGTCCACGATCATCACAGTGCCGTTATTCGGTAAATTGCCGCTCGTCATTGAGGTTGGCTCGCAAGAGAAAGTCACAGAGGTAGCCGTTTTTGCCTGAACATACCGTCATGCCGGCGGTTTGTCGGCCGCGGGCGCATGGAGCAGCTTCTTGATTTCGGCGATCCGGAATTCGCCGGCCAATTGCCTGATTTTGGCGAAAAACGCCTGGTACTCGGGATATTCGCCGCCGAGCTGCTTGAGTTGTCGGGTGAGGCCGAGTAAATCGCCAATGCGGACGGAGTCGGTCAGCAATTCGATGATCTCTGCGGGAGGCCGTTCCAAGGGGCGCGCGGCAGCGGCAGTGCCAGTGTTCCATTCCTTGACGATCCAGGTCAGATTCAGATGCAGTTTCAGCTTGTAATAAAGCTCCTTGACCTGGATTGGCTTGGCCAGAAAGTCGTTGCAGCCGGCGTTGAGCGCGGCGAGACGGTCGGCGGGATAAGCATTCGCGCTGAGCACGATGATCGGATGTGGGTAGCCCTGCCGGCGCAGGCGCACCGCCGTTTCGGCGCCGCCGATGCCCGGCATCGATAAATCCAGCAGGATCAGATCGGGCTTGTCCTCTTCGATTTTGAGCAGGCATTCTTCGCCTGAGCCGGCTTCGGCCAGATAAAAGCCCAACGGCTCCAGCAGCACCAGCAACAGTTGCCGGTGATCGATCTGATCGTCCACGATCAATAATTTGAGCCGGGGGCCGTGGTAGCCCGTGATATCGGTTTCGAGCAGGTCGGCCGGGGCACTGAGGCTCGGCAGCCACAGGCGCACCGAAAATTGCGAACCTTGTCCGGGCGCGCTTTTGACGGTCAATTCGCCGCCCATGATTTCGGCCAGAATCTTGCTGATCGTCAGTCCCAGCCCGCTGCCGGCCGCCGCATTGCCGCCGGCCGAACCGAAGCGGGTAAACGGTTCGAAAATGTCCGGCAGGTGTTCTTCTTTGATGCCGGTGCCGGTATCGGCTACCTGGAAGGTCGCGACGCCGCCGCTGTAGCCGATTTTGAAGATGATTTCCCCTTGCTCGGTAAACTTGACTGCGTTGCTCAGCAGATTGATCAGGATTTGCCCGATGCGCCGTTCGTCGCCGCGGATGCAGTGGGGAAGGGTATTGCCGATATGGCAGCGGAAAGCCAGCCCTTTCTCGGTCGCCTGTTCGCGGAAGATTTGCACCAGATGGTCGATGAAGACCGGAAAATTGACCGGCCGGTATTTCAGTTCGAATTTGCGCGCCTCGATCCGGGCGATATCGAGAATGTCTTCGATCAGGGCGGACAGGTGCTCGCTGCTGCGTTTCAGCGTTCTGACCGCCTGCTGCCGGTGTTCGGGGATCGAGGGGTCATTTTCGAGAATGTGCGCATAGCCGATGATGCTGTTCAAAGGCGAGCGGATTTCGTGGCTCATATTGCTCAGAAAGCGGCTTTTCGCGATATTCGCCGAATCGGCCAAAGTCAGCGCCTGTTGCAGTTTGGCGTCGGTCTGCTTGTGTTTTTCGATCTCGGTCAGAAGCGTTTGCGTCTGTTTCGCGGTTTCTTCGTGCGCAATGCGCCGGCTCTCGTCGTTCAGGATCAGCCACCAGGTGCACAGGCCGATGAACACCAGCAGCGCGGTATAGGTCTTGATGAAATTTTGGAGCAGCAGGCGGAAGGTTTCGGGATACGCGGCCGCCTCGATCAGATCCTGGTAATAAATGATGCCGATGAAAATGCCGCTCAAGACCGCCAGCAGCGAAAACGGCAGCGCGAAGCGCAGCAGGCGCAGCCGGAATTCGAGCGTCAGGCGCGCCGGCAAACAACGCCGCGCGACCGTATGCAGATAGTCCTCGAGCGTATGGCCCGGCTTGCAGGCATCGAAGCAGCGCGCGTCCAGCGTGCAGCAAAGCGAGCAGATGCTGCCCGCATAGGCAGGGCAGTAGGCGATATCCTCATGTTCGAATTCGTTTTCGCAAATACAGCATGCGTTGTGCAGCTTGCGGTTGCGGCGCAAACGGTCGCGCGCCAGGTAGCGATCGGAGCCGTACCAAAAAGCCAACGCCGGCATCAGGATAAAGGTCAATCCCAGCGCAATAAAGGCCGAAAATGCCTGCGGATAATCCCCGAACAGGCCGGCGTAGGCCATGATCGAAAAAATCGAAGCGGTCAATGTCGAAACGATGCCGACCGGGTTCAGATCGGGGAGATAGGCGCGCTTGAACTCGATCGTTTTCGGGCTGAGCCCCAGCGGTTTGTTGATCATTAGTTCGGCGGCGACCGCGCTGATCCAGGCGATCGACATGTGCGAAAACAGGCCGAGAATTTTTTCGAGCGCGCCGAACACGCCGAACTCCATCAGCAAGAGCGCGATCATCACGTTGAAAAACAGCCAGATGACCCGGCCCGGATGCGTGTGCGTCAGCCGCGAAAAAAAATTGGACCAGGCCAGGGAGCCCGCGTAAGCATTGGTCACATTGATCTTGATCTGGCTCAGCACCACGAACAACGTCGTAACGGCCAGGGCGAGCCGCGGGTCGGCGATCAGCTCCTGGTAGGCGATCAGATACATTTGCGTCGGTTCGTGCGCATGTTCGGGCGCAATGCCGTGCCGGACCGCCAGATGCGCGAGCAGGGCGCCGGCGAGCTGCCGGCACATGCCGAACAGCATCCAGCCGGGACCTGCGGAAATCGTCGCGATCCACCAGCGGATTCGGTTGTGCTTTTTCTTGTCGGGCATGAAGCGCAGAAAATCCACCTGCTCGCCGATCTGCGCGATCATCGAAAACGCGATCGTGGTCGCCGCGCCGTACGCCAGCCAGTCGAAGCCCTCGAAGCCGGCGGCGATGCCGAAATACGCGCTGAGCGTCAGCGCCGCCTCCGGTTCGTTCCGGAGCAGGCCGACATAGGGAACGATCAGCAGGACCAGCCAGACCGGCTGCGTCCAGAGCTGCAGCCGGCTGATCGTGGTGATCCCGAACGTGACCAGCGGAATCACCATCACCGCGCTGATCAGGTGGGCCCAGGCGATGGGAATCCGGAAATACAGCTCCAGCGCCTGCGACATGATCGAGGCTTCGAGCGCGAACAGGGTGAACGTAAACGAGGCGTAGATCAGCGAGGTGGCGGTCGAGCCGATATAGCCGAAGCCGGCGCTGCGCGTCAGCAAATCGATGTCGATGTTGTAGCGCGCCGCGTAATAGCTGATCGGAAAGCTGATCAAAAAAATGATCAGCGCGGCCGAGACGATTGCCCAGCAGGCGTTGGTAAAGCCGAAATTGATCGACAGAAAGCCGCCGATCGCTTCGAGCACCAGAAACGAAGTCGAGCCGAAGGCGGTATTGGCGACCTGCCATTCCGGCCATTTGCGGAACGAACGCGGCGCGAACCGCAGCGCGTAGTCCTCCAGCGTTTCGTTCGCGACCCAGGCGTTATAGTCGCGGCGGATCTTGGTGATGTTTTGGTAGATGACGCTGGACATGATGATCGCGGATCGAATCGTAAAGCGGAAGCATAACGTTTAATCGGTATTTGATAAAGTGCGGCCCGGCATGCAGCACCGTAGGGTACGCTGCGCGTACCGGTACGGCGACAATCGCCGGGTAAAACCTTTGAAGGTACGCGCAGCGTACCCTACAATCGCTCGTGCCCAAGCTTCAAAATCACCGGGGAGCCCTGGTTATGGATGATCATCTTTTTCTTCGGTTCTTCGTGCTGTGCCGGTTTCGCGGGTTTCGACGCTGTTTTGCCCGCGTTGTTTTCGGCTGACGCCGGCTCCTCGTTCCGTATCTCGACGCGTATTTGCGGCATCCAGCCGGGGCGCTTGACGGCGCTTTTTCCGGTATCCGCGGCCGACTCGTCCAGTTCCAAATCCTCCAGCAGGTCATAACAGGCCGTGCTGATCTGCTCGACCAGGATTTTGCTGATTTGCTGCCTGTTTTTCTTGCCGATTGCATGCTTTAGCGAGCTTGCGCCGAATTCCATCGTTCGGCTGACGGTGTTGGCCGGGGTCCGGTTGTCGCTTAACCCGCATTCGATCGTCAACACATCGGCTTTCTGGAAATCCTGCGCGCGCGGGTCCGAATTGCCGGCGCTGAAAGAAAATCCGACCGGCGTGTCCTGGTGTTTGATGGGATGGAGAAAGGCCTTCAGCGTATGCGAAAACGCTTTCTCGCCGGGCTTGAGCACCGGGAAATAGGCATCGGCCAGATTTTTTCCGACTCCCCGGGCCAATTCCTCTGCGGATAAGGAGACGCCGAACTGATCGAGATTCTGTTCGTCGACCGTGACTTCGATGTTCCGGACCGACGCCTTGTCAATGCCGGCCGCGGCAATGTCGGCAAGCAGCGCCAGAACCAGGAATCCCAGAGTCTTCCATAAGCGAAAGGATGTGCGTTTTTTCATCGGAATGTGTACCCGTTACCGTTTCCGGCACTATAGAAAAGCCGCTCGAATTCCGCCATACGTCATTTGACTGATCAGTCAGATGACGCATTGTGCGAAATATGGTCCCGCCGAATAATTTCCGCCAGCCGAACCAGGCTGCATCGCGAAATTCCTGATGCGCAAGTCACATTCAAGCTTATCAGTTTTGGGGGATTAACATGAACGATACCATCGGGCAGACGGCGGGCAAGCGGCTGCTTCCGGCCTTACCGGCACTGGCTTTGGCGATCGCGGCGGGCGGGCATGCGCCGGCCGCGGAAGCCGGGGCGACTTTCAAGATCGACGACACCAAATGGGTCAGCGTCGGCGCGGGGCTCCGCACCAGTTTCCGCTCGACCGAAGGCGCCGCGAACGGCGGCAAATGGACCAACGATTTCAACCTGGACAACATCCGTCTGTACCTGAACGGCCAGATCCACCAATACATCAAGCTCGAATTCAACACCGACTGCCAGACCTGCGGCGACGGCGGCGAGATGCGCATCCTTGATGCGATCGGCAAGTTCGAACTGAATTCGATGTTCAATATCTGGGCCGGGCGGATGCTGGTGCCGGCCGAGCGCCGGGAAATGAACGGTCCGTTCTACAGCGCGATTTACAACATCTTTGCGACCGGCACGCCGTTCGAGCCGGCCGACTTCAATCTGGTGATCAAAAGCGACGGCACTTCCGCCGGTTCGTTCGGACGGGACGACGGCGCGACGGTCTGGGGTTCGTTCTTCGACGGACGTTTGCAGTACGCGCTCGGTTTTTTCCGCGGCCTGCGCGGCGGTGCGAACGTCGACGACAACATCCTCTATTCGCAACGCATCGCCTACAACTTCTGGGACGTCGAAAAAAATCCCGGCTATTACACCTCCGGCACCTATTACGGCAAGGGCGGCGACATCCTGACCCTGGCGATTTCGAATCAGTACCAGGAGGACGGCGCGGGCACGCAGCTCGATCCGGGCACTTTCCGGGGCACCGCGGTCGATATGCTGCTCGAAAAAGTGTTGCCCAACGAAGGCGTGGTGACCCTGAACGGCGAGTACAAGAATTACGGCATTTCGGACGGCTACAGCCAGGCTTCGCGCGATGCCGGCGGCGGTTTCGCGATGTTCGAAGGCAACGCCTACGACGTTAGCGCGATGTACCTGTTTCCGGAAAAACTCTGGATCGGCCAGTTCCAGCCCTTCGTGCGCTACGTGAACGTCGATCCGAACGGCAGCGCGACCCGCGAGGTTTACGAGGGCGGCGTCAATTACGTGATCGACGGCCATAACGCCCGTATTTCGCTGAGCTGGCAGTACGGCGACCTGATGACCAAGGGCCTGGATTACTCATCCACCGCGAGCGGCGACCGGGTGAATGCGATGACGCTGGGCTTCCAGTGGCAAATTTAACGACAAGACCATTCAAGCAAGGAGAATTCACATGAGTTTATTTTCAAAACGATCCCCCCGCCGGCTGCTGTCCGGTGCGTTATCCGCGGCAGTGCTTTTGGCCGGTATGCAGGCCGCTGCGGCCGAAGAGGCCAAGCCCGCCGAAGACACGATCAAGGTCGGCATCCTGCATTCCCTGTCCGGCACGATGGCGATCAGCGAAACGACGCTGAAGGATACGATGCTGATGCTGATCGACGAACAGAACAAGAAAGGCGGCCTGCTCGGCAAGAAGCTGGAGCCGGTCGTGGTCGATCCGGCGTCGAATTGGCCGCTGTTCGCGGAAAAGGCGCGCGAGCTGCTGACCAAGGACAAAGTCGCCGCGATCTTCGGTTGTTGGACCTCGGTGTCGCGGAAATCGGTGCTGCCGGTGATCGAGGAACTGAACGGCATCCTGTTCTATCCGGTGCAGTACGAAGGCGAGGAGTCGTCGAAGAACGTGTTCTATACCGGCGCGGCGCCGAATCAGCAGGCGATTCCGGCGGTCGATTACCTGATGAACGACCTGAAGGTCAAGCGCTGGGTGCTGGCCGGCACGGATTACGTGTATCCGCGCACGACCAACAAGATTCTCGAAGCCTATCTGAAAGCGAAAGGCGTTTCGAAGAAGGACATCATGATCAACTACACCCCGTTCGGCCATTCCGACTGGCAGAGCATCGTCGCGGACATCAAGAAATTCGGCTCGGCCGGCAAGAAAACCGCGGTGGTTTCGACCATCAACGGCGATGCGAACGTGCCGTTCTATAAGGAGCTCGGCAACCAGGGCGTCTCGGCCGAGGACATTCCGGTCGTGGCCTTCTCGGTCGGCGAGGAAGAGCTGTCCGGCATCGATACCAAACCGCTGGTGGGTCATCTCGCGGCATGGAACTATTTCATGAGCATCGATACGACCAAGAACGCGGCCTTCATCGATCAATGGAAGACGTTTATCAAGAACGACAAACGCGTGAGCAACGACCCGATGGAAGCGCACTATATCGGCTTCAACATGTGGGTGAAAGCGGTCGAAAAGGCCGGCACGACCGATCCGGATGCGGTGCAGAAGGCGCTGATCGGCGTCGAGTTTCCGAACCTGACCGGCGGTACCGCGAAGATGCTGCCGAACCATCACATCAGCAAGCCGGTGCTGATCGGCGAAATTCAGGATAACGGCCAGTTCCTGACCGTCTGGCAGACCAATAAGGTTGTCGACGGCGACGCTTGGTCCGACTATCTGCCGGAAAGCAAACCGATCATCGCGGACTGGACCGCACCGATCAGTTGCGGCAATTACAACACCAAGACCAAAAAGTGCTCGGGGCAGAATTACAAATAAACTCCCCGCTTATCGTTCCCACGCAGAGCGCTTACGAGAAAACTCCCTACGTAGGTTGGGTTAGCGATAGCGTAACCCAACACATCGGGACATCAAACGTTGGGTTACGCTATCGCTAACCCAACCTACACCGTGGTCGCAACCCGATGTGTGAATTAATGACGAGCGCAGAGCGTACCCCAAGGGCATAAATGGGAACGATCAAAATTGAATATTTCGGGACACCAGATGATTATCAAAACCTATAGCACGATCATCGGCCTGACGATCGCGCTGATGTTGCCGCCAGGCGGCGCGCGCGCCGAACAACCGGGCATCCGGGACGCCTTTGCCGAAGCGGTCGCGAAAATCGGCCGGGGTTCGATGGCCGAACGCGAACAAGGCATCGCGGCGCTGGCCGAATCCGGCCATCCGCGCAGTCCGGATATTTTACAGGCCTTGCTGGACGGCCGCCTTTATCTGGAAAAAGCCTCGGGCCGGCCGGTCATCGCGGAAAAAAACAACGGCCGCTACCGGATAGAAGAGGCTTCGAACGGCGCCGATCTGGGGCTTGCCGAGGCGGAGGCGATCGGCCGGATCAACGTGACGAGCCGTTTGCGCGGCGAGCTGCGCAAACTGATCGGCCGGCTCCGGCTCGGGTCCGAAGACGCGTCGGCGCGCCTTGCCGCCATCGGCGCGATGATGAAGGACGCGGATCAGGATGCGCTGGATCTTTTGCAGAAACACCGCGCGGCCGAAACGGATGAACGCGTCAAGCAGGCAATCGCCTTGATCTTTCTGGTCCGCGATCTCGACAGCGACGATAAAGCCGCCCGCCTCAAGGCGATTCAGGCGCTCAAGGACTATGACAGCCAGGCCGTCGTGAACAAACTGAACGCGATGCTGGAAGCCGACGGCGAAGGCGGCTATGCGGAAGCCGATGCGGATATTCGCAGCGAAGCCAAAACGACCCTGCGTTCGATCGAGGCGCGTATCCATTTTTACCGTTCGATCGAAACCGTGTTTTTCGGCCTCAGCCTCGGTGCAGTCCTGGTACTTGCGGCGATCGGCCTCGCAATCACTTTCGGCGTGATGGGCGTGATCAACATGGCGCACGGCGAGTTGATGATGCTCGGCGCCTATACGACTTATGTGATTCAGCAACTGCTGCCGGACAGCCTGGGGTTATCGATATTTCTGGCGATACCGGCGGCTTTTTTGATTTCCGCGCTCGCAGGGCTGGCCATCGAACGCGGGCTGATCCGTTTCCTGTACGGGCGTCCGCTCGAAACGCTGCTGGCGACCTTCGGCGTCAGCCTGATCCTGCAGCAGGGCGTGCGTTCGATCTTCTCGCCGTTGAACCGCAGCGTCGCGACGCCCGAGTGGATGAGCGGCTCCTGGCAGATTAACGATTTTCTGTCGCTGACCTGGAACCGTTTTTACATCCTGATTTTTTGCCTGCTGGTTTTCGCGGCGCTCTTGCAAATTTTGAAGCGTACCCGGCTCGGCCTTGAAGTGCGGGCGGTCGCGCAAAACCGCCGGATGGCGAAGGCGATGGGCATTCCGACTGGCCGGGTCGACGCGATGACCTTCGCGCTTGGTTCCGGGATCGCCGGCGTCGCCGGTGTGGCCTTGAGCCAGATCACCAATGTCGGCCCGAATCTGGGGCAGGCCTATATCGTCGATTCGTTCATGGTCGTGGTGTTCGGCGGCGTCGGCAATCTGTTCGGCACGCTGGTCGCAGGATTTTCGCTTGGGATCGCGAACAAGTTTCTGGAGCCCTACGCCGGCGCGGTGCTGGCCAAAATTCTGGTGTTGGTCTTCATCATCCTATTCATTCAAAAACGCCCGCGCGGATTGTTTCCGCAGAAAGGCCGGGCGGCGGAGGCGTAAGCGATGAAAGCGATTTTCTTCGGCAATGATAAGACCGCTCTGGCCGTGCTGGCGGTACTGGGGGCGATTACCGTAATCGTGCCGCTGTGCAGCCTGGTGTTTCCGGAAGGCTCGGCGCTGCATTTTTCGGCCTATACGGTTTCGCTGCTCGGCAAATACATGACCTTTGCGCTGCTCGGCCTGTCGCTGGACCTGGTCTGGGGCTACGCGGGCATTCTGGCGTTGGGGCACGGCGCGTTTTTCGCGCTCGGCGGTTATGCGATGGGCATGTACCTGATGCGCCAGATCGGCGAGCGCGGCGTTTACGGCAATCCGCTGCTGCCCGACTTCATGGTGTTTTTGAACTGGGACAAACTGCCCTGGTACTGGCACGGCTTCGACCGGTTCGGCTTTGCGCTGCTCATGGTGCTGCTGGCGCCGGGCCTGTTGGCTTTCGTGTTCGGCTGGCTGGCGTTTCGGGCGCGGGTGGCCGGCGTCTATCTGTCGATCATGACGCAGGCCTTGACCTATGCGCTGATGCTGGCGTTTTTCCGGAACGAGATGGGCTTCGGCGGCAATAACGGGCTGACCGATTTCAAGGACATTCTCGGCTTCAATATCCAGGCCGAAGGCGTCAGGGCGGCGCTGCTGTTCATCTCGGGTGCCGCCCTGATCGGGGCGCTCCTGGCCTGCCGATGGCTGGTCAATACCAAACTGGGCCGTGTTGTGACCGCGATCCGCGATCAGGAGTCGCGCGTGCGCTTTATCGGCTACCGGGTCGAGATGTACAAACTGTGGATCTTCGTGTTCGCGGCGATGCTGGCCGGTATTGCAGGTGCGCTTTATGTGCCGCAGGTCGGGATCATCAATCCGAGCGAATTCTCGCCGCTGAACTCGCTGGAGATCGTGGTCTGGGTCGCGCTGGGCGGACGCGGCACGCTGTACGGCGCGATCGTCGGCGCGGTGCTGGTCAATTACGGCAAAACGGTGTTCACGGGACTCTTGCCCGACGCCTGGCTGTTCGTGCTCGGCGGGGCATTCATCCTGGTCACGCTGGCCTTGCCCGACGGGATCGCCGGCTTGCTGAACCGCAGGTTGAAGGAGCGTGCGGCATGATCGAATTGACGAAGGAAAAACCGAACATTGACGAGTCGGCCTTTGACGGCGCGATGTATCACGAAGGCGTGGTCGATACCCGCCACGGCACGATCCTGTATCTGGAGGATGTGTCGGTCAGCTTCGACGGCTTTCGTGCGTTGAATCAGTTGTCGCTGTATATCGATGCGGGCGAGCTGCGCTGCCTGATCGGGCCGAACGGCGCCGGCAAGACCACGCTGATGGATGTGATTACCGGCAAGACCCGGCCCGACACGGGCAGCGTGTTCTTCGGCCAGACGATCGACCTCTTGAAAATGGACGAAGCGGCGATCGCCGAGGCGGGCATCGGCCGCAAATTTCAAAAACCGAGCGTGTTCGAGGCGTTGACCGTGTTCGAAAACCTCGAACTGGCGCTGAAAGCGAACAAAAGCACCTGGTCGTCGCTGCTGTTCAGACTGAACGGCGAGCAGCGCGATCTGATCGGGCAGACGCTCGAAACGATCGGGCTGACCGCTTTGGCCGGCAAACGCGCCGGCATCCTGTCGCACGGCCAGAAACAATGGCTGGAAATCGGAATGCTCTTGATGCAGGAGCCGCTGGTGATGCTGGTCGACGAGCCGGTGGCGGGGATGACGCATCAGGAAGTCGAGCGTACCGCCGAACTCTTGCTGTCGCTGCAGGGCAAGCGCTCGATCGTGGTGGTCGAGCACGACATGGAATTCATCCGTTCGATCGCGCACAAGGTGACCGTGCTGCATGAAGGTTCGGTGCTGACCGAAGGCACGATGGACGAGGTACAGAACGATCCGCGCGTAATACAGGTTTATTTGGGGGACTGATGCTGAAAGTCGAATCGTTGGATCAACACTACGGCGAAAGCCATACCTTGTGGGAAATGAATCTGGACGTTCCGGCCGGCGCCTGCCTGTGCCTGCTCGGGCGCAACGGCGTCGGCAAGACGACTTTGTTGAAGACGGTGATGGGGCTGGTCAAGAGCAGCGGCGGCGTCATCCGCTTTGACGGTACCGATATCACACAAATCAAGGCCGAGAAGCGCGCCGAGCTGGGCATCGGCTACGTGCCGCAGGGGCGCGAGATTTTTCCGCTGCTGACCGTCGAGGAGAATCTGAAAACCGGCCTGCGCGCCGCGCCGAAGATTTTCGGCAACAAAATTCCCGAGTCGGTGTTCGAAATTTTTCCGGTGCTGAAGGCTATGCTGAAACGGCGCGGCGGCGATTTATCCGGCGGCCAGCAGCAGCAACTGGCGATCGGCCGGGCGCTGGTGATCAATCCGAGATTGTTGATCCTGGACGAACCGACCGAAGGCATCCAGCCGAATATCGTCAGCGAAATCGGCGATGTGATCAAGCGGTTGAACCGCGGGCTCGGCAAGGTCCCGGCCGCGCCTGCGGCCGGCGAACCGCGCTTCGAGATTCATGAAGCCGTTTCCCGGATCAATCGCGAACTCGGCGTTACGGTATTGCTGGTCGAACAAAAACTGCCTTTTGCTCGCAAGATCGCCGATAGTTTCTGTATCATGGACCGCGGGCGCGGCGTTGCGGCCGGTGCGATCAATCAATTGAACGACGATCTGGTCAAGCGCTATTTGACCGTATGACTTTTCGGAGAGTTTTATGAAACACCACCATTTGGCAGTTTTGCTTGCAGGGTTATTGTTGTCGCTGTCGCTGCCGGCGGAAGCGCATGTCGGACAGGGGCTTGCACATGATTTTCGGGCCGGTCTCTGGCATCCGCTGCTGGGCATCGATCATATTCTGGTGATGGTCGGCGTGGGTTTGTGGGCAGGTTTTTTAGGCGGGGCTGCACGCGGATGGCTGCCGGCCGCCTTTCTTGCTGCGATGGCGGCCGGGGGATCTTTGGCATTTGCCGGCATGGTGCTGCAAGGGCCGGAAATTTGGGTCGCTGCGTCGGTGCTGGCGATCGGGGCGATTCTGCTGCGAGTTCCGTCGAAATTATTTTTTCTGGCGAAGAACGTAGGGTGGGTTACGACGCGCATCGGAACAATCTTTATTTGTCGTTTGTCCTTTCCCCGCGTCGTAACCCACCACGGGGGTTGCAAAAGGTGGGTTCGGCGCGCGGAAAACTCCGTAGGATTTGAAGGGCGTAGACAAAGCGCGCCGAACCCACCCTACGTTTCTGCTCGACACGGCTGGGCGAGCGTATTAGCGGCGCTGTTTGCCTTCAGTCACGGTTATGTGCATGCGCTTGAAGCCGGAATGGGCAGCCAGGCCCTCGGGTATACGGGCGGTTTTCTCGTATCGACCGCGCTGCTGCTGGGTATCGGTTTGATGATCGGGCGAGTTTCCGCGCGGCATGGCCGTTGGATGAGGACGCTTTTCGGCGTTATTTGCGCCGGCGCCGGCATTACCTTATTGCTTGGAATCTGACCGGATGCTGCTTGCGCCGGACGGCAGCGGCGCGCTCCATCCCGGCCGCGCCGGTCCTGGCGAACTGCCGGGTTGGGAGGCGAAGCTGCAACTGGGCTTTACGCGCCGCCGGGAAAAAACGGTATTGACCGAGCGGAAGCATCGCGGGCCTCTGACCGTGCAGCGGCCGTTTTACGCGGATGACGGGCTTTGCCACCTGTATCTGCTGCATCCGCCCGGCGGCATGGTCGCCGGCGACCGGCTGACTATCGAGGCGACGCTGGCGGAAGGCTGCGAAGCGCTGCTGACCACGCCGGCCGCCGGCAAATGTTACCGCAGCGATGCGCGTGTTGCCGAACAATCGGTAAGACTGACGGTCGGCGATCAATCCGCGCTCGAATGGCTGCCGCAGGAGACGATCATTTTTGACGGCGCCCGGCTTCGCTCCGAGATGCGGATCGAGCTGGGCGAGACATCGCGTTTTATCGGCTGGGACATGCTGGCGTTCGGCCGGCCTGCGGCCGGGGAGATTTTTAACGATGGTTTCGTCGAGGCGGGCTGGCGGCTGTTCAAAGCGGGCAGGCCGTTCCACATCGAACGGGTGCTGCTGGATGCGGAAGCGGTCAAGGCCAACTGGGGTTTGCAGGGCTGTTCGTCGTGCGGAACGCTGTTTGCGTCGCCGGCATCGGCCAAAACGCTGGAAATCGTACGCGATCTGATCGGCGAGGCGCCGGGGCGCGGCGTGACCCTGATCGACGATGTGCTGATCTGCCGGGCCGTGGATGCGCGCGCGGATCGGCTGCGCGCTTTTTTGCAGACGGTTTGGGCGGCGCTCAGGCCGGCGGTTCTGCTGCGCGCCGATGTGCCGCCGCGTATTTGGGCGTATTGAACTAGGACACAACGATGCAATTGACACCACGCGAAAAAGACAAACTGCTGCTGTTTACCGCCGCGCTGCTGGCGGAGCGGCGCAAAGCGAGAGGCCTCAAACTGAATTATCCGGAAGCGGTCGCCTATATTTCGGCCGGCATTATGGAAGGCGCGCGCGACGGCCGCACGGTCGCCGAATTGATGGAATACGGCCGCACCTTGCTGAATCCCGGGGATGTCATGGAAGGGGTCGCCGAGATGCTGCCCGACGTGCAGGTCGAAGCGACCTTTCCGGACGGCACCAAGCTGGTGACGGTGCATAATCCGATTGCATAAGACGAAGGCGGGATGGGTACGACTATAAGGACGTAGGATGTGCTGAACAAAGTGAAGCGCATCGATCGTATCGTTCGCGATTGATGGGCTTCCTTCGTCAGCCCATCCTACGAAACTGCCAAGTCAACAGCATCGAGCCGGCCTCGCGTGGAGTCCAAAGCTTGCTTTGGAAAAATCGCCAAGTCAGCCAAAGCAAGCTTTGGACTCCGTTTTTTCTTGACTTGATGGCGTTGACGGAACGATAAGGCCGGATTACGGGAAGTTAATTCTGACCGAATCCTTATGATATTAAAAAAACATTGGAGTCAGCTAATGATCCCAGGCGAAATCATCACCGCAACCGGCGATATCGAACTGAACGCCGGCCTTGATGCGATCCGTGATGCGATCCGTATCGAAGTCGGGAATACCGGCGACCGGCCGATTCAGGTTGGCTCGCATTATCATTTTTTCGAGGCCAATCCCGCGCTGGATTTCGACCGGAACCGGGCGCGCGGCTGCCGCCTGGACATTGCGGCCGGCACCGCGGTGCGCTTCGAACCGGGGCAGATACGCGAAGTAAGCCTGATTCCGTTCGGCGGGCTCCGGCGAGTGTACGGTTTCCGTCAACAGATCATGGGCAGCTTGGAGGGCCGGGATGAATAAGATCGGCCGCAGCGCTTATGCCGAAATGTTCGGCCCGACCACCGGCGACCGGGTGCGCCTGGCCGACAGCGAACTGTTCATCGAAGTCGAAGCCGACCATACGAGCTATGGCGAAGAAGTCAAATTCGGCGGCGGCAAGGTGATCCGCGACGGCATGGGGCAAAGCCAGGTCACGGCGCAAGGGGCAATGGATGCGGTGATCACGAATGCGCTGATCGTCGATCACTGGGGCATCGTGAAAGCCGATGTCGGCATCAAAAACGGCCGCATCTTCGGTATCGGCAAGGCCGGCAATCCTGACATTCAGGACAGCGTCGATCTCGTCATCGGGCCGGGCACCGAAATCATCGCCGGAGAAGGGCAGATTTTGACCGCTGGCGGCATCGATGCGCATATTCATTTCATCTGCCCGCAGCAGATCGAAGAAGCGCTGTATTCGGGCGTCACCACGATGATCGGCGGCGGCACGGGTCCCGCGACCGGCACCAACGCGACGACCTGCACGCCGGGGCCGTGGAATCTGAAGCACATGCTGCAGGCGCTGGATGCCTTGCCGATGAATTTCGGCCTGCTCGGCAAGGGCAACGCCAGCCTGCCTGCCGCGCTCGAAGAACAGATCCGCGCCGGCGCGATGGGGCTGAAGCTGCACGAAGACTGGGGTACGACGCCGGCCGCGATCGATTGCTGCCTGAGCGTGGCCGACCGCTTCGACGTGCAGGTCGCGATCCATACCGATACGCTGAACGAATCGGGCTTCATCGAGGACACGATCGCGGCGTTCAAGGGCCGGACGATCCATACTTACCACACCGAAGGCGCGGGCGGCGGCCATGCGCCGGACATCATCAAGGCCTGCGGCCTGCCGAACGTGCTGCCGTCCTCGACCAATCCGACGCGGCCCTATACGGTCAACACGATCGACGAGCACCTGGACATGCTGATGGTCTGCCATCATCTCGATCCGGGCATTCCCGAAGATGTCGCGTTCGCGGAGTCGCGCATCCGCCGCGAAACCATCGCGGCCGAGGACATCCTGCACGACCTCGGCGCGTTTTCGATGATTTCCTCCGATTCGCAGGCGATGGGGCGGGTCGGCGAAGTGATCACGCGCACCTGGCAGACCGCGCACAAGATGAAGGTGCAGCGCGGCTCGCTGCCGGAAGACACGAGCAGCAACGACAATTTCCGCGTCAAGCGCTATATCGCCAAATATACGATCAATCCCGCCATCAGCCACGGCATCGCGCATGAAGTCGGCTCGATCGAGAAAGGCAAGCTGGCCGATCTGGTGCTCTGGCAGCCGGCGTTTTTCGGGGTCAAGCCGAGCCTGATCATCAAGGGCGGCTTTATCGCGGCAGCGCCCATGGGCGATCCGAACGCCTCGATCCCGACGCCGCAGCCGGTGCATTACCGGCCCATGTTCGGCGGTTTCGGCCGGGCGATTGCCGGCACCTCGATGCTGTTTTTATCGCGTGCGGCGATCGAAGACAATATCCCCGAACGCCTGGGCTTGCAGAAGCTGATCGGCGCAGTGCATGGCGCGCGCGCGATCGGCAAGAGCGATTTGATCCACAATCATTATCAACCGTTGATGGAAGTCGATCCGCAAACCTATGCGGTGCGCGCGGACGGCCGCCTGCTGACCTGCGAACCGGCCGCCGTGCTGCCGTTCGCCCAACGTTATTTTCTGTTTTGATTATGCTGAAACTGACCGAATATTCCGACTCCGAGCACAGCGACGACAGCCTGACGCTGCCTTTCGACATTCGCCAGAAAAGCCGCTGCGCGGCGCGGACCGATAACGGCGTCGAGGTCGGCGTGTTCGCGATCCGCGGGCAGTGCCTGCGGCCGGGCAGGGTGCTGACCGGCAACGAAGGCTACCGGGTCCTGATCAAGGCCGCGCCCGAAGCCTTGTCGATCGTGCGCTGCGCCGATCCCTTGCTGTTCGCCAGGGCCTGCTATCACCTCGGCAACCGCCATGTGCCGCTGCAGATCATGAACGGCGAACTGCGCTATTTGAGCGATCATGTGCTCGATCATATGCTCGAACTGCTCGGCTTGCAGGTCGAACACGATCGCCTGCCGTTCGAGCCCGAAGCCGGCGCCTATCATGCGCATGGCCACTGATCTGCCCTTGCTGCGGCTGTTGCAGTTGGCCAGCCCCGGCCTGCCGGTCGGGATGTACAGCTATTCTCAAGGGCTCGAAAAGGCGGTCGACGACGGCTTGATTCATAATGCCGCAACGGCCGGGGACTGGATCGGCGCTGTGTTGAACAGAAGCGTCGCACGGGCCGATCTGCCGGTTTTAGCCAGGCTTTACGAGGCAGGGGAACGCAACGATGCGGCGGGTGTGGAATATTGGAGCGGCCTGTTGCTCAGTTGCCGGGAGTCTGCTGAATTACGTGCAGAGGACAGGCAAACCGGGCAAGCTTTGCAGCGGCTGCTGGCCGCGCTCGATCTCGGCGGCGCTGCGGTGCCGGCGGCGCGCTCGATGACGTGGGCGGCGCTATTCGGCCTGGCCGCATTGCGGCTCGGCGTCGCCAAACGCGAGGCAATGCTCGGCTATGCCTGGAGCTGGCTCGAGAATCAGGTGCTGTGCGCGGTCAAACTGGTGCCTTTGGGGCAAGTCGCGGGGCAGCAATTGTTATTGCATCTGGCAGAAGGCATTCCGGCCGCAGTCGACCGCGCTTTACGCATCGACGATGACCAGATCGGCGGCGGCGTTTTCGGCCTTGCCCTGGCGAGCAGCCGCCATGAAATGCAGTATTCGCGTCTGTTCCGGTCGTAGGGTGGGTTGCGCGCGCTGTTGCATGGATTTCGCGCTGTAACGGTTTGTCCGCGCGCGTAACCCACCTTGGCGCATAACGGCGGGTTCGGCGCGCAAAATGATCCGTTGCAGCCGAAAGATTTTACAGGGCGCGCCGAACCCGCCCTACGTTAACTGTTTCGCCGCATATCCTGCTTTACGGGTATGGGGCGGTCGATTAAATAAAATCCGGAGACAAAATGAATGGCAAACAAGTCTTGAGAGTCGGCGTCGGCGGCCCGGTGGGTTCCGGCAAAACCGCGCTGGTCGATGCGCTGTGCAAGCGCATGCGCGATCGCTACGAAATTGGCGTGGTGACCAATGACATTTACACCCGCGAGGATCAGCAGTTCCTGATCCGCAGCCAGGCCCTGCCGGAAGAGCGGATACTGGGCGTCGAAACCGGCGGCTGCCCGCATACCGCCATTCGCGAGGATGCCTCGATGAATCTGGCGGCGGTCGACGAGCTCTGCGAACGCTTCGGCAATCTCGATTTCGTGATGGTCGAAAGCGGCGGCGACAACCTCAGCGCGACGTTCAGCCCGGAATTGGCCGATTTGACGATCTACGTGATCGATGTCTCGGCCGGCGATAAAATTCCGCGTAAAGGCGGGCCAGGCATTACCCGCTCCGATTTGCTGGTGATCAACAAAACCGATCTGGCTCCTTATGTGGGCGCTTCACTCGATGTCATGAAGCAGGACGCGAAAAAGATGCGCGGCGAACGTCCGTTCGTGTTTACGAATCTGAAAAAAGGCGAGGGGCTTAAACTGGTCGAAGCATTCATTATCAAGGCCGGGATACTGTAAAGCGCCTATTCGCGTTTTAAAACCGATACGGTATATTGTTCCGAATTGGGGGATTTGCCCGATTTTGCGGCAAAGACCTGCGTCATATCACACAGTTCGCTGCTCCGCCGGTCGGGAGGGCTCTCGAACGAGCGGAATTTGTTCATTTTTGACGATCTGGTCCGGTTATTGCTTCCGGAATTTGTCAGCATGGGTCCATCCAAAGGCGCCGCCGAGCGCTTTTTCCTGTTTTTAGCTGGACAGTGCGATTCCGTTTAACTTTCCGAGGCGAACCGGCATGACCGAATTGAACCGTTACCGTATCCACGGCAAAACTTATTTTTTTACCCTGGCATTGCCGGAATGGCGTTCGGGCGCCGCGATGCACTGGACCCAGGCGCTCTGTCTCGAACTGGTCAGGATCAAGCGGAAATACCCGTTCAATCTCGATGCGCTGGTGATTTTGCCGAAATATGTGCAGGGCCTCATGACACTGCCGGGCGACGCGGAGGAGGCCGGTTTGCTGTGGCAGCAGGTCAATAATGAATTCGCCGAACTGGCCGGCCTTTCCGAAGAGCTGCAAGGCGGCGAGGACAGCGATTTCGAACGCAAGCGTTGTTTCGGCTATATGCTGCGCGATGATCAGGATTTTGCCCGGCATCTGAATTTCCTGCATTACAATCCGGTCAACCAGGGTCTGGTCAAGGGAGTCGCCGACTGGCCCTATTCGACTTTTTTCCCCTATGTGCAGCAAGGCGTGTATCCATTGTCCTGGCGGATGGACGTGGCATAAAGCCGCCGCGCCTCGGCTTCGTCCCTCATCCGAGCGTTAAGGCAAGGGGCCGCCGGCTTGCGGAAATTGCCGTACCCGGCAAAACGCCCTTCGAATCAATAGAATGGAAGCAACCGGATTTTTCAGGCGGGCAATTATCTTTTAAGCTTGCGCTTAGCTTTTTTCGCGTAACCGGGCGCCACATAGTGGTTGATTTTCTTGCTTTCGCCGGCGGCCAGACAAGCGCCGATCCGATCCTCCAAAACACGGTCGCTGACCGAAACGCGTTCATGCTGGCGCAGGTGTTCGAGCCAGGACTCCACCATAAAGCATTCGATGTAATGGTCGGCTTTGGCCGTATCCTGGAAAACTTGCCAAAAGTAGGCGCCGTCGCGTTTGCGGATTTTTTTCAAGTGCTGCAAACCGTCATGAAATTCCCGGAATTTGTCGCTTGCGACCGTGTATTCGATCGTCACCAGCACGGGGCCTTTGTCGTGTTCCGGGGTTTGGTCGACAATCGGCAACGGCCAGTGCATGGAGGGCGTGAAATCGACGTCGTCATAGCCGCCGATGCGGTATCGCCAAGTGAGAAAAATACTTACGATCAGGCCGGCGGCGGCGATCAGAAAACTCGTTTCGATGCCGTAGCGCTTGGCCAGATAGCCCCAAAGCAAACTGCCGCCCGCCATGCCGCCCATGAATACCATCATGAAGACGGACAAGCCGCGCGCTCTCACCCAGTCCGGCAGGCTGCTCTGAGCGGCCACCTGCAGGGACGACATCACGCAGATCCAGGCCGCGCCCGCCAGCAGCATGACCGGCAGCAAGACGTAAAGATTGTCCTGGACGGCAAGGACGGCCGAAGCGCCGCCGTAAGCCAAAGTCGCCAGGCGCACCAGATTGTCGGAATGGATGCGCTGCCGGATGCGCGGCAGCACGAAGGCAATCGTGACCGCGCCCAATCCGATGCAGGCCGTCAACAGGCCGTAGACGGAAGAGCCGGCGTGCAAGCGCTGACTGACCAGAATCGGCAAGAGCGCCCACAAGGCGCTGGCAAACGGAAAGAAGCCGATGCCCCGGACCAATATGGAAGGCAGCAAGCTGGAATAACGCGCGTACCGCAAGCCCGACCGCATCGCGCCTAGACAGCGTTCGGCGGGCAAACCACTTTCGCTCGGGGTTCTTTTCCAGCAGGCGATGACGACAATGACGCCGAGGAAGGATATCGTATTGGCCAGGAATACGCTGGGCACGCCGTAGAGGGTGATCAAATAACCCGCAACCGCAGGACCGATCGCACGGGAAATATTAACGCCCAGGCCATTTAACGTGATGGCGGCATGCAGTTCTTTTTTGCCGACCAGTTCCGGCGTGACGGCCGACCACGCCGGCATGCTCATCGCCGTGCCGCAGCCCAGCAAAAAAGTGAATAGCACCAAAACCCAGCCTGTCGTCAATCCGGACAGCGTACAGAACAATAACCCCGACGCGCTGACGAACATCCAGATTTGCGTCGCCAGCAAATAACGGCGCCGGTCCACGATATCGGCCAGCGCGCCCGCCGGGATTGCCAGGAGCATGATCGGCAGCGTGGTGGCGGTCTGGACCAAGGCGACCATGACGGGAGAGGTCGTCATCGAAGTCATCAGCCATGCAGCCCCCAAGTCGTTCATCCAGGTACCGATATTCGAAACCAGTGTCGCCAGCCAGACGGCCAGAAACAGCTTGTTGGCCAGCGGCTGCCAGATCGATTGGCGCGGGGGTGTTTTATTTTGCGGCACCGGAGTCTTTTCCTTACTCAAGATTAAAACCGATAGCTGGTCATCAGCATCAGAAAATCGACATCATTGGCTTTTACGGACCGCAGCACGCTGCCCGTAAACAAATGGACGTAAGCGAAATTCAGCTGTATGTTGCGGTTGACCTGCCAGCCCGCATCCAATGTCAGTTCGCTGCCGATGTAGCGTCCACGGCTTTGGTCGGTGCCGTCCAGCGGCTGGAACGGATTGACGTAAAACGCATCGTGGACACTGTAGCGCCAGAGAAAATCCCAGCCCAGGCTCAATTCAACGCCTTCCCCGGCTTCGATACTGATATAAGGATACACATTCATTAAATTCGCGGGTACGACCAACGCGTTTTCGGAAAAATAGGCCAGTTTGGGAAACAAAGGATTGAAGGTTTTCAAGGTACGGTCATGGGGATTGTCGTCGCCGCTGATGATGTCCATTTTCAAACCCAGCCGAGGTTTGAGGGCGGCATGCTCCCAACGGTAACCCGTATCCGACGCCGCGGTCCATGCCGAAATCGTATCCTTGCCGAAACGGCCGAACTGGTAGGCGAATTCGAAATTGTAATCCCAGCTTCCGGACTTGCGCCATAACCGGGCGCCGAGGGTATGCCGATGCTCGTCGGCAATGCCTTGGGCGTAAACCGCATCGGCCCGGTCCAGGCCGAGGCAGTAAAAATCCGTGTTGGGGGCATACCGGGCCGCCGGCCGGCTAAATACGGAATAAAGTCCCCAGAAGCGCTGGCCGCCGTCATCCCGGTCGTCCAATACGCCTTGCCTTAATTCCAGCGGCGCGGCATAAAAGGCGTCCACCGTAAAACCGCCGCCCTTGAAGCTGGCGCGCACCGCATCGAAACTGCGGCGAATGTTCGGATTGTTGCGCATGGAAACCAGCCGCTCGGAGCCGAAACTCATTTCCTGCCTGCCGCTGCGAATCGTCAGCGTATGGCTTCCCCTAGGCCATTGCCATTCCGCGAAGCCTTGCTGCAGGTCGAAATGGTCTTCTTCGACCGGGGATTTTTCGTTGGCCTTACCGAATGCGTAATGGCTGCCCAATTGAATAAAGGCACGAAAATGGCTGCCCAAATGCAAATCGCCATGCAGCAAAACCCGCTGAAGGAGATAATCGTCATTCTTGAATTCCGCCAGGCCGAATTCATAACCGTGGAGGTTCTGGTAGCGTTCCCGCCATTCGCCGCCCAGGCTCAAATAAGCGTCCGGAAGAAACGGCAAGGCGATGTATTTGATGTCGTCTCCCAAACCGTGCCGCCGCTTGAGATCTTTCAGCGCTTGGTACGTTTCTTCGTAGCGAAGGGCTTTAAAGGCAGGCGGCGCAGGCTCAGCGCCGTATTCTCCGCAGGCATTAAAGCCTATCGCCAGATTCAGTAAAAACAGTAAAATCCGATAAGCCATGGACATCGAAAAAACTTAGGATTTCGTCAAAAATAACTTCCCCCTTTGAAAAAGGGGGATCGAGGGGGATTTATTTGAAAAATCTCCCCTAACCCCTCGGTAACTGCTTCCTGCGTTACTCTACCTCCTGCATCCATGCAGTCGTCTTTTTCAAAGAGGGGAATGAATAAATCTGCTTTTCGAAACAATCAACATTCGGGAAGTTAATTCCTACCAGATCCTTACGCCCAACAACTGCAACCCAACACGCCCCAGAAACTTTTCAAATCGGCCGCCGGAACACGGCTTTGAAAAGCCCGGGCATGGGCGTGTCCGTGGATGCCGCAAGCCGTGCCGCAGGCGCAGGTCTGTGCCATGGCGTTGGCGTGAGCCTGACGTGCGGCCGCATGATAGCCGTCGTAACGGATCACCGGCGACCAGGACGGGGAAATCGGCAACGCGGGCGGGTCGAATTCCTTGAATTCCCGGTCGCCGTAGATGATCTCGCCGCCCACGACGGTCATGACGGCCTTCAGGTTTTTCAGGTCGTCGTCCGCGATCGTCATCATGTCTTCGGGCAAGACGGCAAAGTCGGCATATTGTCCGGCGACGATTACGCCTTTCTTGCCGTGTTCCGTGGAAAACCACGACGAACCTTCGGTGTACAACCTCAAAGCCTCTTCGCGCGACAGGCGGTTGGCGGGCGGATACAGGGTCAGTCCACCCACGGTCTTGCCCGTCGCCAGCCAATAAATGCCGATCCAGGGATTATAGCTGGCGACGCGCGTGGCGTCCGTGCCCATGCCGACGGGAATTCCGGTGGCCAGCATCCTATGGATCGGCGGCGTGGCTTCGGCCGCCTTCGCGCCGTAGCGCGCGACGAAATCCTCGCCCTGGTAAGCCATGCGGTGCTGGATGGCGATGCCGCCGCCCAACGCCTTGATGCGGTCCAGGTTGCGCTGCGTGACGGTTTCGGCATGGTCGATGAACCAGTTTAAGCCGTCCAGGGGGAATTCGGCGTTGACCCGCTCGAACACGTCCAGGAAGCGGGAAATCGATTCGTCATAGGTGCCGTGAATGCGGAACGGCCAACGGTTTTCGGCCAGATGCCTCGCGACGCGGTAAAGCTCATCTTCCAGGCTTGCCGCCAAATCGGGCCTGGGCTCCCTGAAATCCTCGAAATCGGCGGCGGAAAACACCAGCATTTCGCCCGCTCCGTTATGACGGTACATAGGGGAACCTTGGCCTGGCTTAAGCAGTTGGGTCCAGGTCCGGAAATCCTCCAGTTCCTTGCCCGGCCGTTGGGTGAACAGGTTGTAGGCGATGCGGATGGTCAGTTGCTTGTCGCGGGCAAGCTGCTCGATCACCTGATAGTCTTCGGGATAATTCTGGAAACCGCCGCCCGCATCGATCACCGACGTGACGCCCAGCCGGTTCAATTCGCGCATGAAATGCCGGCTGGAAATCAGTTGATCTTCCGGCGCCAGTTTCGGCCCTTTGGCCAAGGTGGCGTACAGAATCATCGCATTCGGGCGCGCAATCAGCAAACCGGTCGGATGGCCGCCGCTATCCCGTTGAATTTCGCCGCCCGGCGGATCAGGGGTGTTTTTATCGTAGCCGCAAGCCTGCAACGCGGCGCGGTTCAGCAGCGCGCGGTCGTACAAGTGCAGGATGAACACGGGCGTGTCCGGCGCGATCGCGTTGATTTCTTCCAGGGTGGGCAGGCGCTTTTCCGCGAACTGGTGCTCGGTAAAACCGCCGACTACCCGCACCCATTGCGGCGGCGGGGTGATCGCCACCTGCTGTTTCAGCATGCCCAATGCGGTGGCGACATCCGGCACGCCGTCCCAGCGCAGTTCCAGCAAATAACTCAAGCCGCCGCGGATAATGTGCAGATGGCTGTCGATAAAACCCGGTATGACCCGCTTGCCTTTGAGGTCAACGACCTGGGTGGAAGCCGTGGCCTGCTTCATGATCGCGGCATCGTCGCCGACGCTGAGGAACACGCCGTCCTTGACGGCGACGGCACTGGCTTCGGGATTTTTGCGGTCCAGCGTGGTAAAGCGGCCGTTTCTGAAAATCTTGTCCGGCGTATTGACGGTATTCATCGTAAGATCCTCCCCAATCGGTTTCCGGCAGCCTGCGTTATTTATTCCTCGCTTGCTGCAGCCTGGAATAGCTGGTCATCAGGTTGCGGTAATTAGGCAAATGATTCGACAATAAAGTCGCCAGTCCTTCCATATCGTTGCGCCAGTCCCGCTGCAATTCGCAGGCGACCGCAAACCAGTTGACCAGCTGCGCTCCGGCTTGCGACATGCGGTTCCATGCACTCTGCTGGGTGGTCAAATTGAACGTGCCGGAAGCATCGGTGACGACAAACACGTCATAGCCTTCTTCCAAGGCCGATAAGGTGGGGAAAGCCACGCATACATCGGTCACGACGCCGGCGATGATCAGTTGCCTGCGTCCGGTCGCTTTGACCGCTTTCACAAAGTCTTCATTGTCCCAGGCGTTGATCTGTCCGGGGCGATGGATGAAAGGCGCATCGGGAAAACGTTCGAGAATTTCCGGAACGAGCGGTCCGTTAGGTCCTTCGTCGAAGCTGGTCGTCAATATCGTCGGCAACTGAAAAAACTTGCCGATGTCGGCCAGTGCGATTACGTTGTTTTTGAAATCGCTGGGACTAAAATCCTGGACCAGCGAAATCAGCCCGGACTGGTGGTCGACCAACAGCAAGGCCGCATCGTCTTTGTTCAATTTTTTGTATTTCGCATTCATAGTGATCTCCGTTAAAGAAATAACTCGCCACATGTCTAAGGATCCGGTAGGAAATAACTTCCCGAATGTTGATTGTTTCGAAAAGCAGCTGATTTACTCCCCTCTTTGAAAAAGACGACTGCATGGATGCAGGAGGTAGGGCAATGCAGGGAGCAATTGCCGAGGGGCCGGGGGAGATTTTTTAATAAATCCCCCTCAATCCCCCTTTTTCAAAGGGGGAGGTGCTTTTGACTAAGTCCCTCTTTTTCAAAGGGGGAAGTTATTTTTGACAAAACCCTAAAAGGATGAGTCATGCGGGAATTGAAAGTTCATGGCTTGGCTCATGATTCCGAATGAGCCAAACCATCCAACGCGCGCTTGGTATGGAAACAATCATTCATACCAACTGCCCATCCCGATAATCCGCAAGCGTCTGCTCGATTTCATCGCGCGTGTTCATCACGAAGGGGCCGTACTGGACAACCGGTTCGCGCAGGGGCTTGGCCGCGAGCACCAGCAAAGAGGCGCCTTCTTTTCCGGCATGCACCTCCACGCGATCCCCTTCGGAAAGCAGGCCGGCGGCATGGGGTGCCAGTGGCTGTCTTTCGGCAATCGGGCCGACTTCGGCCGAGCCTTCGTAAAGATAAACGAAAGCGTTGTGCCCCTCTGCAACCGGGTGGACAAAATGGCCGCCTGCCGGGAGATGGACATCCAGAAACAAAGGCTCGGTACTCAGTCCCTGGACCGGTCCCGCTACAACCCGGCCTTCCGCTTGTGTGCTGCCGGCAATGACTTTTACCCGGCTTCCGTCCTGAAGGGCTAGCAGGGGAATGGCTTCCGGTTGAATATCCCGGTAGGCGGCCGGCTTCATTTTCTCGCGCGCGGGCAAGTTCACCCATAGCTGGAAACCATGCATGCGGCCGCTTTCCTGCTGCGGCATTTCGGAATGGATGATGCCCCGGCCGGCGGTCATCCACTGCACCGAACCGCTCTTCAAATCGCCGCGGTTGCCCAGGTGGTCCCGGTGGAGCATGTGCCCTTCCAGCATGTAAGTCACCGTCTCGAAACCCCGGTGCGGGTGATCGGGAAAACCGGCGCTATAGTCGTCGGCGTTCGCCGACGAAAACTCGTCCAGCATCAGGAAGGGATCAAGGCGCGCCGATTGGGATTGCCCCAGGCTGCGCAGCAGTTTGACGCCACCGCCGTCGGTGGCGGGCAGTGCGTTGATGGCTTTTTTCAATGTTCGCGTAGACATGGTGTTCCTCTTGGAAAATTGGAATGGAATGGTCTTCTCAAGCCGCCAGCATGGCGAGCCGTTGTTGGGCTTCGGCCAGTGCGGCCTCCTTGCTCGCCTCGCCCATGTTGAGCCCTTCGGCATATACGAATTGGACATCGGCGATGCCCAGAAAGCCCAGAAAATTCCGTACATAACCGGTTTGGCTGTCGAGCGGCGTGCCGGCGTACAGCCCGCCCCGAGTCGCGAAGACATACGCTTTCTTGCCGGTCAACAGACCTTCGGGGCCGTTCGCGGTGTAACGAAAGGTTATTCCGGCGCGGGCGATGTGGTCGAAATAGGCCTTGAGCGTCGAAGGGATGCCGAAGTTGTACATCGGCAGGCCGATCACAAGAATCTCGGCCTGTTTGATCTCATCGATCAGAGCGTCCGACTCGGCCGCGAAAGCCTGCTGTTCCGGCGTCCGCGCTTCGGGCGCTGTAAAAAAGGCCGCCACCCGTTGCGCGTCCAGGTGCGGCAGAGGCACTTGCGCCAGGTCGCGAAGGATCATTCGGGCATTCGGATGATGGCTATGCCAGGCAGCGACAAATTGGTCGGCTAGCTGACTGGACTGGCCGCCGGAAGAAAAAATGCTGGAGTTGATTTGGAGCAGGGTTTTCATGGATGTTCCTCCGTTGCTGAATGTGGCTTCATTAAACATCCAATTAATTCGATAAAAAAGTATAATAATTTGCTTAAACTTATCTAATTATTGGATTAATGATGAAGGCGCCCCATATTACCCTCGAACAATGGCGATCGCTGATCGTGGTGGTGGATGCCGGCGGTTACGCGCAGGCGGCGGAAATCCTGAATAAAAGCCAATCGGCGGTAACTTATGCGGTGCAAAAAATCGAATCGTTGCTGGGTGTGAAAGCGTTCGAGATCCAGGGGCGCAAAGCCACCCTGACGCCAACCGGCCAGATGCTGTACCGGCGCGCCTTGGCGTTAGTCGAAGAGGCTCGCGATCTGGAGCAAGCGGCGCACAGGCTGTCGGCAGGCTGGGAGGCGGAGATTCGCATCGCGGCGGAAATCCTTTTTCCTTGCCGGCTGCTGCTGGACTGTCTGGACCGCTTCGGCCGGGAGAGCCCGCGCACGCGGGTGGAGTTGATCGAATCGGTGCTCGGCGGCACGGCCGATGCGCTGTTCAAGGGGGAAGCCGACCTGGTGATTTCCCCGGAACAGCCACCCGGCTTCCTGGGCGAACTCTTGATGCGGGTGCGATTGATCGCGGTCGCGCAGGCCGATCATCCCCTACATCACTACGGCCGCGCGCTGACCCGGCGCGACCTGCGCGCCTATCGCCACCTGGTGGTCAGAGATTCGGGCAGCAGGCGCGACCGGCGCGCGGTGTCCATCGAAGTGGATCAGCGCTGGACGGTAAGCCAGATCGCCACGTCGATCCAGGGGGTCTCCCTGGGGTTTGGTTTTGCCTGGCTTCCGGAAGCGCATATCCGCGAGGAATTAAAAGCAGGATTGCTCAAACCGCTGTCTTTGCGGGAAGGGGGAACGCGCGAAGTTCCGCTGTACCTGATTTTTGCCAATCCGGACTTTGCAGGCCCCGGCGTGCAGCGTCTGGCCGAGATCATCCGGGAAGCGGTGGAGAGACCGGCAGCAGGGATATAGAGGGCCTGACACAGGAAAAAGGAGGGTGCAGCGAGCCGCACTGGTTTTTCAAGGCTTCCCATGGCATGGAATCGGGTCGGCAAACCCGAATAACTGTTGAACCCTGTCACGAACTTGCAAATCGGTGCTTTAGAGCGTTTTTAGATTGAGTGAACAGCAACTTCCGCATGCTAACGTCGTCGAAGGTGTTTTGCGGAAGGGGATATCCTGATGCCCAGAGCCTATTCGATGGATTTACGGAAACGGGTGATCGAAGCCTGCGATCGGGGTGAAACCATTGCTCAGGTGGCGCAACGCTTCGCCGTAAGCCCTTCGTTTGTGAATAAGTTGCAACAGCGGCGGCGGAAGAGCGGTACGCTGGAACCCAAGCCCCACGGCGGAGGACGCCAACCCTTGTTGTCCCTCGAACATGATGAAATGTTGCGCACGCTGCTGGCGGCGCAGCCCGATACCACCCTGGAGGAATTGCGGGACAAGCTGGGGCTGAAAGTTCACCTTTCCACGCTCTGGTATCGCCTCCAGCGCCTCGGCCTGACCTTCAAAAAAAACGCTGGCAGCAGCCGAGCAAGGGCGTGAGGATGTGCGCCTTCAGCGCAAGGCTTGGCAACAGGCGCAGCCGACCCTCGATCCGGCCCGGTTCGTTTTCATTAAGGCCATGTTGTCAGAGCCGGACATTACGATGGAAGATGTCGCCAAACGTCTTCGTATAGCGCCTCGCCTTCTACGTTGCATTGCCATCTACCGGGGGCAGGGGAGCGATTCAGGAGGCCGAGCCATGCTGACACCCGTTGTCTACCTCGAATCCTAAGACGCCAACCGCAACATCCACCGCGCCTATTCGATCGCCTATGGGCAAGATCTCTTCGGCAATTCGATCGTGGACATGACTTACGGACGTATTGGAGGCAAAAGACCAAAGCTCGTTACAGTCGTCAGCAATGAAGACAAGGCAATCAAATACGTGCAAAAATCTCTTAAACGTAGGCAATTCGCCCCTAAGCGGGTCGGGGTAAGCTATGAGGCGCGCGCGACATCCGATTTTGAGTCATAACCCCGGAATATGATTTTGAGTGGAGATAATCAAGAAAAACTGTTTTGCATAAATACCTAAACAAGGATAGCAAAACACACTTTACTCTATAATTACCAAATTCTTCTGGAAGCCACTTAACCAAAACAATAGGGACGGATCAAGCTTGGCCACGCATCGACAATTTGCATCGGGTTTACGTATAGAAGCGCGCGATGCCGAATGGCGCATCAAGCGGGTCGATCACTCCTCCGATGGGGGCTATCTTCTGACATGCGAAGGGCTGTCGGAGATCGTGCGCGGCCGTGAAAGCCTGTTTCTTACCAAGTTGGAGGAGACGCATGGTCCCGGCATCCGCATTCTTGATCCGGAAACCACGCAGCTGGTGGACGATCTGACACCCAATTTTCGAGCCAGCCTGCTTTATCTGGATACGTTACTGCGAAAGACGCCGCCCACCGACGAATTTATCCATATCGCTCAACGCGCAGCGATGGAGCAGCTGCCTTTCCAGCTTGATCCGGCCTTACAAGCGTTAAGTCAGCCCCGTCAACGCATTCTGATCGCCGATTCGGTCGGCTTGGGAAAAACGCTCGAAGCGGGCATTCTGGTCAGTGAATTGATCGCTCGCGGCCGCGGGAAGCGCATTCTGGTATTGGCCGTCAAATCAATGCTGGCCCAGTTTCAGCAGGAGTTCTGGAACCGTTTTTCGATTCCGCTCGTTCGCCTGGATTCGGTTGGATTGCAACGGGTCCGGAATCGCATACCGGCCAATCACAACCCGTTTCATTATTTTGACCGATCAATCATTTCCATCGATACTCTGAAGCAGGATATCGAATATCGGCACCATTTGGAAAAAGCCTATTGGGACATCATCATTATCGACGAAGCACATAACGTTGCGGAACGAAGTGCCAATTCCCAGCGCGCCAAACTGGCCAAGCTGTTGGCTACTCGTTCTGACACGCTGATTATGCTGTCCGCCACGCCGCATGACGGCAAGGCGACCAGTTTCGCCAGCCTGATGAACATGCTCGATTCCACCGCTATTGCCAATCCCCGCGATTATTCGCAGGAAGATTTCCGGGATAAAGGCTTGGTCATCCGCCGTTTTAAAAAAGATGTGCGCGAACAACTAAAACAAAATTTCCCGGAACGCGAAATCGATACCGTTCGCACTCCAACGAGCGTTGTCGAAGAAGCCGTCTACGACCAACTGATCACTGCCAAATTTCATACTTTGGACGGGCCAGGAGCCGGTCAACTATTTCGCACCGTACTTGAAAAAGCGCTATTTTCCAGTCCGGCGGCCTGTTTATCAACGATCGAAAACCGTCTGAAGCGGCTAAAAGGGAGAAGCGAAAACGACGATATAAGGGCTGACATCAGTACGCTGGACGGTTTGCGCATGGCCATTCAAGCCATTACACCGGTTCAGTTCAGCAAATATCGACGTCTGGTGGAGCTCCTGCGTCCGGACGGCTCAAAAAGTCTCGGTTGGAGCCCAAAGCATGCCGATGATCGCCTGGTCATCTTTACGGAAAGTTTGATTACGCTCGACTTCTTGGAAAAGCACTTGCCGGACGATCTCGGCTTGAAACCCCAACAAGTCGCTTCACTGCGCGGCGATATGAAAGATCGGGACCTGATGGAAGCCGTCGAACAATTCAACAAACTCGACAGCCCGGTCCGTCTGCTGCTTTGTTCGGATGTGGCTTCCGAAGGCATCAACCTGCACCATCTGTCCCATCGCATGATCCATTTCGACATTCCCTGGTCGCTGATGGTGTTTCAGCAACGCAACGGTCGAATCGATCGCTATGGGCAGCAACGGCAGACGCAAATTCGTTATCTATTGACCGAGTCGGAAAATGCTCACGTCCGAGGCGACCTTCGCGTTTTGGAAGTCCTGATCGAAAAAGACAGCCAGGCGGGAAAGAACATCGGCGACCCTTCCGAGTTCATGGGTAAATTCAACCCCGAGGAAGAAGAAGCTTTAACCGCTATCGTTATCGAGCAGGATAAAAAAGACGATGACGATATTTCCGACATTTTTGCCGATCTACTCGGCGATACCGAATCATCCGGCGATCTGTTGGCGCATTTCACCCCGGACAGCGCGCCCAGCACCGATTTTGTACAAGTCCTGAAACAAAGTCCCAGGCTATACCCGCAGGACCTCGATTATGCCGACCAAGCCTTAAGATGGCTGCGCGACAGCGGCGTCGATCTGCAAGCCGATATCGAAGGCGACCTGCTGCGTATCACCGCGCCGAATGATTTGGTGCAGAGACTGCGCTATTTGCCCAGCGAAGTCCGGCCCGACAATGACCGCTTCCTGCTATCCAGCAATAAGCAGCGCATCTATGACGAACTCAAGCGCTGCCGGGAAGAAGACAGCCCCTGGCCCGACATTCAATATCTCTGGGAACAGCATCCCGTGATGGAATGGCTGGCCGATCGGGCGCTGAATGCCTTTGGCCGACACACCGCGCCGATTCTGCGCTTGGGCAGTTTACAGGCGCGGCAGCACATGGTGTTGATCTACGGCGGTTTTCCGAATAAACGCGGCCACATCATGGTGCATGACTGGCTAGGCATCGAGTTTCAGGAGCAAACCGTCGTCGGCATTCACTCGCTTGAAGCCGTTCTTGATAAACTTCAAATCCAGCCCGGCAAATTGGCCAATCGTGGCGAAGCGGGAGATTCCTCGGTATTGCAAAAACTGCTTGCCTTGGCCATTCCTCCGGCAAAAAAATCATTGCAAGCCTTACGTCAAGAAAAACAGGAAAGCCTTAGTCAACGTCTCAAAAAGTTGTCGGATAACCTGTACGAACTGAAAAGCCGCCACGTCGAGCAGCTTGAAATCGATTTTAGCGGCAGCGATCAACCCGAAGCGATTAAAAAACACCGCCGTGAAGACCGTCTGTCGCATATCGAGCGCGTTTTTCAAGATCATCTTGCCTGGTTGGAAAATACGCAAACCACCGAAGAAGAGCCCTTTATTCAAGTCGCGGCGCTATTTACCGGTCAGGCCGCGCGGTAGAATCTCATCTTTCATTAGGAGTCAGATCATGCAACCCCAAGCCCGTGAACGCGACCTCATGGCGCCCGAGACCGAACCGACCGATGCGGAACTGCATCTGGTCATGAGCGAAGCGCTTAATTTAGCGATGGAACGTAAAAAAATGTCCGACGCCATGATGCGGCAACGCCTTTTAGACGAAGTTGCCCAAGTACGGGCCCGTCATCAAGCATCAAAATGACCGAAGCCGATTTGCAAAAACCGAGGCTGTTAGTCGTCGCCGGTCCCAATGGTTCGGGGAAAACCACAGTGACCGAGCGCGGTCTTGCCCACGAATGGTTTGCCGGCTGTGAGTATATCAACCCTGATTTTATCGCTCGCGATGAATTCGGCGACTGGAATTCGCCGGATGCGATTCTAAAAGCAGCAAAGCTGGCGGCAGATCGACGGGAAAGTTGTTTATACGATCACCGCAGCCTGGCATTTGAAACCGTGTTTTCCGCGCCGGACAAAGTGGATTTTCTACTGCGCGCGCATCAACAAGGCTATTTTATTCGAGTATTTTTCGTCGCCACCGCCGACCCTGCGATCAATGCCGCCCGCGTCGCACGCCGCGTCATGCAGGGCGGACACGATGTTCCCATCCCCAAAATCATCAACCGTTACTTTCGGTCGATCGCCCAATGCGCGCTGATTGCGCCTTGGGTCGATCGGCTTTACCTCTACGACAACTCGGTAGATGGTGCGGAAGCCGCGCTAATCTTGCGTGCCAGTAACGGCAAAATTATGAAAACCTACCAGACGGCACCCGCTTGGGTGGAGCCTATCATCGAATCTTTGGAAAAATAAAGCGTGAACTGGATCGGTATCACCAACGAAAACGAGTTCTACAGCCAGCACTATCTGTCGGAAATCTTTACCGGCGACGTGCGCGGCGTGCTGGAAGCCTGGGGCAATCAGGAAACCGAAGCCCGCGAAACCGCCCGCGAACAAAACCTTAAGGAACCCGGCTACCGCGCACCTTACAATCGCCTGAATGCGTTTTGGCGCGAAGCGCTGAATCAACTGGATAGTATTCAACGCCCACAGCCGCCGACTGAGCGACTCGCCAAAGGGCGTGCTTTGATTCGGCAACTGCTGAACATCTTCGATTTACCTTTTCAGGCTACACGACAACCTCTCAGCGGCAATGACGACCTGGAATTGCCCTTGCTCGGCGAATTGCGCGCGCCGCAGGGCGAGCCCTTATTATGGGTGCTCGAAGCGCAATCGCTCGACGAAGGCGACGAATTCGACGCCGATCCCTTGAGCCTCAGCATCCATCCGGCGCAACTGACCAGCCTGAGCGCTATTCCGGTCGCCAAAACCTTGGCAGGCTCCGACGCGCCGGACTGGCAAAAGCTATTGTCCACCGCCGTGTTTACCCAAACCCGGCCGCCGCGCTGGGTGCTGCTGGTCAGCCCGTTTCAATGGCTGCTCCTGGATCGCGCCAAGTTTGCCCAACACCGCCTGTTGCGCTTCGACTGGAAAGAACTGTTCACTCGCCGCGAAACCGATACTCTGAAAGCTGTATCGGTGCTGTTGCATAAAGAATCGCTGCTCGATGCCCAAGGCCAAAGCCTGCTCGATACGCTGGACGAAAACGCGCACAAGCATGCCTATGGCGTTTCGGAAGATCTTAAATATGCGTTGCGCGAATGTATCGAATTGCTCGGCAACGAAGCCGCGCAGCAATTGATCGAACAGGCCCGTGCCGATAAAAAAGGCATTTTCACCGGCAAGGACGCGCTCGATCGTGAAGAACTAACACGACAATGCCTGCGCTACATGTACCGGCTACTGTTTTTGTTTTATATCGAAGCCCGCCCGGATTTGGGCTATGCGCCGACCGATTCCGATGTTTACCTGAAAGGCTATTCGCTCGAAGCCTTGCGTGATCTGGAACTGATGCCGTTGACCAGCGAAGTGGAACGCAACGGCCATTATCTGCATCATTCGATCCAGATGCTGTTTCGTTTGGTCGGCGAAGGCACCGAGCATAAGCCTGAGCAAAACCTCTTCATGATCGGACAGCAAACCGGCCGCGACGCTTTCGAACTGGCGCCGCTCAAATCGCACTTGTTCGATCCGAACCGCACCGCGTTACTCGATAAAGTCGTCTTTCCCAACCACATTCTGCAACGCGTCATTCAGTTGATGTCGCTGAGCCGCCCAGCCAAGGGCAAGCGTCGGCGCGGGCGGATTTCCTACGCCCAGCTCGGCATCAACCAATTGGGTGCGGTGTACGAGGCGCTGCTGTCCTATCGCGGCTTTTTCGCCCAGGACGATTTGTACGAAGTCAAAAAAGCCGATACCGATCCCGACGACCTCGATACCGGCTATTTCGTGACCCGCGAAGCCTTGGAAGATTACGCCGACAACGAACGGGTGTACGACCGCAACGAGCGCGGCGAAAAAGTTCTGCGCCTGCACAAAAAAGGCAGCTTCATTTACCGCCTGGCCGGCCGCGACCGGCAAAAGTCCGCCTCCTATTACACCCCGGAAGTGCTGACCCGCAGCCTGGTCAAATATGCGTTGAAAGAACTGTTCAAGGAACAATTCGAACCGCTTCCCGACGACCGCGCCCGCGCCGAAAAGCTGTTAACCTTGAAAGTCTGCGAGCCGGCCATGGGCTCGGCGGCGTTCTTGAACGAAGCGATCAACCAACTGGCCGAAAAATACCTGGAGCTAATGCAATCGGCCTTGAACGAGCGCATCCCGCAGCATCAATACCGGGAAGAACTGCAAAAAGTCAAAATGTATCTGGCCGACAATTGCGTGTTCGGCATCGACCTGAATCCGGTCGCGGTGGAACTGGCCGAAGTATCGCTCTGGCTGAATGCCTTGTCCAAAGACCGTTTCGTGCCCTGGTTCGGGCTGCAACTCTATTGCGGCAATTCGTTGATCGGCGCCCGCAGAGAAGTGTTCGCCAGCGACCGGCTCAACCGTAAATCGGGTGACGAAGACTGCTGGCTCAATCGAGCGCCTCAGGCCGTGCCGATGTCCGTCCCACGAAGATCCGGGCAAATCTGGCACTTTCTGTTGCCCGACAGCGGCATGGCGAACTACAGCGACAAGGAAGTCAAATCGCTCTATCCCGATCAAATTAAAGCCATCAGCGCCTGGCGCAAAGGATTTATCAAGCCGTTCGATAAAACCGATTTGGAGCGGTTGGAAAAACTGAGCGCCAAGGTCGAGGAACTGTGGCATGAACATGCCCG
Organism: Methylomicrobium album BG8; assembly: GCF_000214275.2. Classification (NCBI taxonomy): domain Bacteria; kingdom Pseudomonadati; phylum Pseudomonadota; class Gammaproteobacteria; order Methylococcales; family Methylococcaceae; genus Methylomicrobium; species Methylomicrobium album. The sequence continues at coordinate 654,757 of NZ_CM001475.1, forward strand.
GTCGCTGGCTGGGCTGCGCAAAAAAACGACCGATCCTTACCGGATTTACGGTTTCGAATTGAGCGGACAGCCCACTTCGCTGGGCTTTAAGGATCAGGTTTTGGCGCAGGAACTGGAAGCCAAGGGCTTGGAAAACGCCAGCGCTTATCGCCGCCTGAAGCTGGTGATGGATTACTGGTGCGCGCTGTGGTTTTGGCCGATCCACGACGCCTTCGATTTACCCAGCCGCGAAGAATGGCTGTTCGACCTGGAAACGCTGTTATTGGGCGATACCGTGCCGGTGGGGCCGAGCGGCGAACAAATGGAATTGTTCACTGAAGCCCAACCGCGTCAGGAAGCGGTGCCTTTCGTGAATCGCTTTGGCGTGGTCAATCTCAATAAACTGTTCAATGCCTCGCCAAGGCTCAAACGCGCCGACGAAATTGCGGGGCAACGCCGGTTTTTCCATTGGCACCTCGCCTTTGCCGACATCTTCGCCGGAACAGTAGCAACGGCCTCCGGCCGTTCATCACCCAACGCCACACCCCTAAACCTGGGCTACTACAGCCCCAAAGACCCTGTGGCCGTATACGCCGGCAACCTGCCCCACTGGCGGCAAGAAGGCGTGACTTATTTCGTGACCTTCCGCACCGCCGACTCGCTCCCGCAAACCTTGCTCGATCGGTGGCGAGCGGAACGGGATGCCTGGCTGTCGGCACACCCCAAACCCCATAGCGACGACGAGAAGCGCGAATACCATGAGCGCTTTACCGAGCGTTTGCACCAATGCCTGGATAACGGTTATGGCGCCTGCCTGCTGGCGGAGCCGCAGTACAAGCAATTGGTCGAAAATGCCTTGCGTCATTTCGACGGCGAGCGTTATAGCCTGGACGAATTCGTGGTCATGCCGAATCATGTGCATGTGCTGGTCGCGCCGCTCGGAAAACATCAACTGTCCGAAATAACCCAGTCGTGGAAATCCTTTACCGCGCACGAAATCAACAAGCGGGCCGGAAAAACGGGAACGTTTTGGCAAAAGGAATCGTTTGATCATATCGTGCGCAATCCCGAGCAAATGGAACGGATTCGCCAGTATATTCGGGATAATCCGAAGGTTTTGCGGGGGAGTGAGCGGGGGGATGAGCGGCGGGACGCCGCTGCTACGGTAGCCGCGGCGTCTCGCCGTTCACGCCATCACGGTGGTTTTGATCTGATTCTGGGAAACCCGCCCTGGTTGAAAGTGGAATGGAATAGCGGCGCGGTGCTGGGCGACTTCGAGCCGCGCTTCGTGCTGAAAAATCACAGCGCCAAGCAGTTGGCGGATTTGCGTGAAGAAACCTTTCACCGGATACCCGAACTGGAAGCGGCCTGGCGTTCGGAATTCGAGGAATCGGAAGGGACGCAGAATTTTCTCAACGCGGTCTGCAATTACCCGGAATTGAAGGGCATGCAGACCAATTTGTACAAGTGCTTTTTGCCGAGAGCCTGGGCAAATGGCTCAGCTAAAGGAGTAAGCGGGTTTGTTCACCCAGAAGGTGTTTATGATGATCCAAATGGAGGCCAATTTCGGAGTGAAATTTACCAGAGATTGCGGCTGCATGCCCAATATCAAAATGAATTTACCCTTTTCGTCGGAACAAACGATCATGGTCGGCTAAGGTTCGGGACTCATATTTATTTAGCTAAGGCCGATCCTAAAGTTAAGTTTTTAAGCATTAACAATTTATTTACACCTAAAACTCTTGATGCATGTTTTAATCATGATGGTACCGGGGAAATCCCCGGTATCAAGGAAGAAACCGAAGACGCCGACGGTAAAGTAAAAACTCGCTGGAATACCCAAGGCCACCGCGACCGCATGATTTCCGTAGGCGAACATGAACTGGCTTTGTTTGCCAAACTTTACGACGAAGCCGGAACCCCGGCGCTGGAAGCCCGCTTGCCCGCCTTGCACGCCCGGCAATTGCTCGCGGTACTGGAGAAGTTCGCCGCGCAACCCAAACGGCTGGGCGATTTGCAAGGCGGGTATGTTTCAACCGTCATGTTTGACGAAACCAATGCGCAAAAAGACGGCACGATAAAAAGGGAAACCCGTTTCCCAAAACATGCCGGCGAATGGGTATTGTCCGGTCCGCATTTTTTTGTCGGTACGCCATTTTATAAAACCCCTCGCGCCGAATGCACTCAAAACAGCCATTACGATGTGCTGGATTTGGAAACTTTGCCGGATGACTATCTGCCGCGCACGAACTATGTGCCTGCCTGCTCGGTGGATGATTATCTTGCGCGGGTGCCGAAGGTGAGTTGGGTTGAAGAGGGGGAAGACGAGACGAGGCGGGTGACGGAGTATTATCGGTTTGTGAATCGCAGGATGTTCGGTGCATCGTCAGAACGATCACTGATAACAACAATAATCCCCCCTTACGTTGCGCATATCAATACTTGTATTGGAACAACATTCAAGGACATAGTTAGCGCCATTACTCTCGGTACTGTATGTCAGTCTATCATCTATGATTTTTACTTGAAATCAACAGGTAAGACCGATCTCTGGGAGTCGACGCTTCGTTTTTTTCCGATGATTTCAAGCAAATCGGCAGAATGTCGATTTTTGACGCTTCTTTGCTTAACCCATAGTTATGCCTCGCTATGGAAAAAGTTATGGAATCTAGAGTTTCTAAAACAACGCTGGTCCAGCAATCACCCCGCGCTATCGAATAGCGCCGGGGCGATCGTAGCAGCGCCGTCCCCGGCGCTCGACTCGCGGCAGGATGCCGCGGCTACTTTCTTTGCCAACCTCACGCCTGAATGGCAACGCCATTGCGCCTTACGCATCGATTATGCCCGCCGTCAGGCGCTGCTGGAAATCGACGTGCTGGTCGCGCAAGCCTTGGGCATGACACTGGAAGAGTTGCTGACCATCTACCGCGTCCAATTTCCGGTGATGCGTCAGTACGAAGCCGACACCTGGTACGACCAAAACGGCCGCATCGTCTTTACCCCCAGCAAAGGCCTGGTCGGCGTTGGTCTGCCGCGCAAAGTCCGCAAATCCGACCTCAACGAAGGCATCCGCTACGGCATCCAAAGCACAGACCGAAACGAGCAAGACATCGCTCTCGGCTGGGAAGACATTGCCGATATGAAATCCGGCCAAGTCACCAAAACTTTCCTGGACGACACGCTCCCCGGCGGCCCCACCGAACGCACGATTACCTACGTCGCCCCCTTCTTCAAACCGAACCGGGAAGTGGATTATCGGATTGCCTGGGCGTTTTTTGAAAATCAAGTTCAGTCCGGGCCGAAATGAGCCAGGTCCGGGATTGTTTGATGGCAGATGTCAACTTCAAAATAGTGGCATTTTTCAGAGATACGATAGAAGACAGTTAAAATGATGCAAAGCCTGCGGCTTTGAACACTAAAAAGAAACGATAAATTAGGTTTTTATATGATTAAACAGGTGCAGATCAGGCATTTTAAAGGCTTATCGGAGTTTGAGGTCAGCGCTTTGGCGAGGGTTACCTTGCTCGGCGGGCGCAACAATGTCGGCAAGACCAGTTTTCTGGAAGCGCTGTTTCTTTATTTCGATCGCCATAACGCGGATGCCTTGCTGCGCCAATATGCCTGGCGCAATGTTCCCTTCGTATCGCTCAATCCCGATGCGATGTGGGCGCCGATGTTTTCTAAATACGACATGGAGAAAGCTATCGAAATTGTGGTTAAGGATGAAAAAAAGCACACCGCTAACCTTAAACTGCAATTGAATCGCGATTACGTGAGCCGGGTTCGTTCCGGAATTCCTGCTTTGCACGGCATGCCGGCAAAAATAGACACTCAAGCCAAGCCTACGCCGAGTTTATCGCTGGATGTTGTTTACCAACTGGATAAGCAATCGCCGCAGATTTCGCACCACGTCATTGGCCAGCAAGGCATCAGTCTTGAGATCGAAAACATGTCAGTTAATTCGGAAAAGGCTGTTTTTCTTGCGGCGACCGGGAGAGTTGCCACGCAAGAGGATGCGGTTCGCTTCGGTCAATTGGATGTTGTCGGCAAATTGCAAGAAGTCGTGCATTTTTTGAAGGAAACCGTCGAACCCAGGCTGGTAGGTCTTTCCGCCGTTGCGGTCGGAGACCAAACCTTTATTCATGCCCAACTGGAAGGCTTGGAGCGAAAAATTCCGGTCGCCTTCATGGGCGACGGCATGGGGCGCTTGTTGTCGGTCATTCTGGTGATGATGACCACCAGAGACGGTTGCGTTTTTATCGACGAAATCGAGAATGGCATCCATTACTCGGCTTTGCCGAAAGTTTGGGCGGGCATCGTCAAGGCCGCCAAGCAATTCAATTGTCAGGTTTTCGCAACGACGCACAGCTATGAATGCTTGCAGGCTGCAGTTCAGGGCTTGCCGGAAGATTTACAAAATGAGTTTTGTTATGTGCGCTTGGAGCGCTTAGACGGACGCATTGAAGGCAAAACTTATTCGCATGGCGTATTAGGCGCGGCGCTTGAACGCAATTGGGAGGTGCGTTGATGGCCGAATCGATTACACAGCCTAAGGTTTTATTGGTCGAAGGCAAGGATGAAGTCAATTTTTTTGGGGCTTTACTGAAAAATTGCGGGGTTGAAAATGTGGACATTTGGGAGGTTGGCGGAAAAGACAAGTTTCCGAATGAATTGGCTGCGTTCCTGTTGAGCTTCGATAAACAAGTTCAATCCTACGCGATCATCCGTGATGCGGACGGCGATCCGGCGGCCGCATTTCAAAGCATTACCGATCTTTTAAAAAAGAATAAGGAACCGGTTCCGACAAAGCACGCGGATTACGACAGCACTGATAAACGCCGTGTCGGAGTATTCATCATGCCGGGCAATCAAGAAGAAGGCATGTTGGAAGATTTATGTTTACAAACAGTAACGGATCATCCGGCGATGAATTGTGTCGATGGATACCTAGCTTGTTTGGAGCACTCGTTAATGATCCGGCAACCTAACCAACCCAAAGAACCGGGATGTTTCTATTTCCCTAAAAATCGCAGTAAAGCGAAGGCACAGGCTTTTCTGGCCGGAATGCACGAGAGTGTGACGGCAGTGGGCTTGGCGGCTCAGAAAGGTTGTTGGAATCTCGATCACCCGGTGCTGGATGGTTTGAAAGCATTTATCAAGGCACTTTAGTTAGGGTTGCCGCTAAGCGTCTGATATAGTTTAACCGCTCATCCCAACCCTCAGGAGGCAACTATGGCCGTCATTTTACAAACCGAAGTCCAGTTCGATGCGCAAGGCCACTTGGTCATACCGATCGAATTGAAACGCGCAATTGCCGCCGAAAATGACGCTTCGCTGATAGCGAAGGTGGAAGACGGTCGTTTGATACTCGAAAAACGAGACAACGTTCGAGAGCGTTTGAAAGCCCGGTTTGCAAAAATTCCCGCCGATGTCAGCTTGGCCGATGAATTGATCGCGGACCGTCGCCGCGAAGCCAGCCGTGATGGGGAGTTATGAGTATTGTTTTGGACGCTTCTGCATTATTGGCTTATCTGCACGAAGAACCCGGCGCGGATACCGTTGGCGCGGTCATTGGCGAGAGCTTCATTTCAACGGTCAATTGGTCCGAAGTGATGCAAAAATCCTTATCCCGCGGCATAGATATCGAAGGCTTGCGCGAAGACATCGAAGCGCTTGGGGTAAGAATCGAGGCCTTTACTCTGGAAGATGCCGAGTGCGCCGCAAGATTATGGTCGATTTCACGGCCGCTGGGTTTATCGCTGGGTGATCGCGCTTGCTTGGCTTTTGGCATGCGTCGACAGATTCCGGTGCTTACTGCCGACCGTGCCTGGTTAAATTTGGCGGCGGCCTTAAATTTAGAAATTCAGGGCATACGGTAAGGCCGGTATGCTCCCCATATTGGTCGCGCGCCAGATTGTCGAAGGTCTGCAAACATTTTTGCGTACAACGTTTCCGGTTACCACACACGGGTTTAGACACGACGCCAGCCGAACCTTGATCGACGACTTTCTCGACAAAGACGGCAATTTGGCGAAAGGGCCCTGGCTGGAAGTCAAACTGCCTTATCGAACCGCTGAAACCGGCGAGCCGCTGCCGTTTACGCATTATTCGATCACATTTACGCCCTATCAACATCAAGTTTTGGCGTTTAGGCGTTTGTCCGGCAATGGCGCACGATCGACGATTGTCGCCACCGGCACCGGCTCGGGCAAGACCGAATGCTTTATGTATCCGATACTGGATTATTGTCTGTCTCATCGGCATTCGGGCATCAAGGCGATCATCATTTACCCGATGAATGCGCTGGCGACCGATCAGGCGCGGCGTTTTGCGAAGGAATGCAGCAAGCTCGACATCAAATTGAGCGTCGGCCTGTTTACCGGCGACGATGGCTCGAACAATCGCGGGATGACGCAGGAACAAGTGATTACGCATCGGGAATCGTTGCGCGACAATCCGCCGGATATTTTGCTGACCAACTACAAAATGTTGGACTTTCTGCTGATGCGACCGCAGGATCAGCGTTTGTGGCAATTCAATTCGCCGGGCGTGTTGCGTTATCTGGTGGTTGACGAACTGCATACCTTCGATGGCGCGCAGGGAACCGATCTGGCCTGTTTGATCCGGCGCTTGTGCGACAAACTGAGCGCCGGTGATGAAATGGCGTGCGTGGGAACTTCGGCCACTATCGGCGATGCGTCGGCTGTCGCCGATCTTAGGGACTATGCCGAACAGGTATTCGCTACCCCCTTTGATGACGATGCGATCGTGCTGGAAGATCGTTTGGCGGTGGATGAATATTTGAGCCGTCACGGTGCACATCAGGAGGTGATCGCGCGATGGCCGGTCGAGGCACTGGCCGAATTGCGACCCGGAGAATCCGACGCGGGCGTTTATTTGCGCCGTGCTGCTGAGTTGTGGCTGGGTCAGTCGTTGGCTTTGGATGCCGCTGACGAATCTGCTCGAATCAAGGCTTCCGTCCTATTGGGCGAGCAATTGTTGCGGCTGACGGCGTTCCAGGAGCTGTTAAGGCAAGCGCATGTCTTGTGCGATGCCAAAGAATTGGCGAACGAATGGCAGCAGCGCCTGCGCCTGCCCGACCAGGAGGCAGCCGAAACTTTGATCGATAGCTTGGCGGCTTTGATTTCTGCCGCTCGGCGCTGGAAAAATCCGGGGTATGATGTAAAACGTCCTGTCACAAAGGACGATGTCGAACCTTTCTTGCAAGTCAGGGTTCAGCTTTGGTTACGCGAACTCAGGCGGATGGTCGCCAGCGTGAGTGAAAATCCTGAACTGACGCATGCCGATGATCTGCGCAATTTGGCCGGTCCGCTGCATCTGCCGCTTCTGCACTGCCGGGAATGCCATGCCGTTGCCTGGGGCTCGGTCGTTGCCGAAGGTGAACGCAGAATAAAGCCCGATTTGCAGGGTTTTTATCAATCCTGGTTCGCACAAAAACCGGATGCGGCCTTATTTTTTCCATTGGACTCCGAACGCGGAAGAGCCGACAACGAGAGAGTCTGGCTTTGTGTTCGTTGCCATCAATTGTCGCCGTTGAAAGGCAGCAATGTCTGTACAGGCTGTGAAGGAGAACGTATCGCGCTTTGGGCGCCGGACATTCGTAAACCAGTTCAGCGGAACGGTATCAACAGAACCGTGGTTTCGGCCGATTGCCCTTGTTGCAGTGGGCATGAGTCGCTGTCGGTCATCGGTTCCCGTGCGGCAAGTCTGTCCAGCGTGATGATCGGAGAATTGTTCGGATCGTCTTTCAATGACGATTACAAGCTGGTCGCGTTTTCCGATTCGGTTCAGGATGCGGCACATCGCGCCGGCTTTTTTGGCGCGAGAACGTATTCGCAAACGCTGCGCAATGCCTTGGCTCGATATATTCGTAGCCAAGGTGAAGGGCTGTCGTTACCCCGTTTGTCGCAAGAGTTTCCGAATTTTTGGCGGCAGCAATTGGCCAGTGAGGAAGCCTTCGTCGGCACTTTTATCGCGCCGAACATGGAATGGTTGCAGGGTTATCAGGAATTGAAGGCGACCGGCAAAATACCCAATGCCAGCGATGTGGCCAACTTGGTTTCCAAGCGTCTGTCTTGGGAGGTGATCAGCGAGTTCGGGCTGCGTTGCCGGATCGGGCGGACGCTCGAACGTTCGGCAGTGGCAACCGTAGTGCCGGATAACGATCGCTTGCAAAACAGCTGCGATCGTCTGGCACATCGATTACGAGAAGAACTGGGCATGCTTTCGGATGTGCCTGTCAACGATGTTCGCTATTTTCTGTTGGGGATGTTAACGCGGCTTCGGCAAAAGGGCGCATTTTATACGAAGGAGCTGGAGACTTACGTCAAGGAAGGCGGCAAGGAGTTTTTGCTGACCCGATTGCCGTTCATGCCGGGTTACGGATTCGGCAACCGGCCGCCGGCGATGCTGAGCATGGATAAGGTCTCCGGTAGTTTTGAAAATTTGCTGAGTCAAGGCGCTTGGTATCGCGACTGGTTCAACAAATGTCTGGCGGCCGATCAACCGTTGGCTTCGGTCGAGTACCAACAGGCGTACACGATTACGCTGGATGTGCTGGAAAAGGATGGCTGGCTACATGCCATGCCGGTTCGGCAGCAGATGGTTTGGGGCCTGAATCCGTCGCAATGGCAGGTGACCACGCAAATAGTCGATGTCGCCTGCAAGGACTGTCAACATCGTTTGCCGACGTCAAGCCGGCAACTGCATTGGCTGATCGGCATGAAATGCTTGCGGCAAGGGTGTTTCGGCCATTACCAGCCGGCGCCGATGCAGGCGCGATCCGGCCATTATCGCGCGTGGCCCCGGCGTTTGGTGCCCAGCGAACATACCGGTTTACTGGACGGCGAGAAACGCCACGCCATTGAATCCTCGTTTATCGAGGGCGGCAATTCTTGGGATATTAACCTCTTGTCCGCGACCCCGACGTTGGAAATGGGGATTAATATCGGCGACTTGTCGACGGTGTTGCTCTGTTCGGTGCCGCCGGCGCAGGCGAACTATCTGCAACGCATTGGGCGGGCGGGGCGCCGCGACGGGAATGCGCTGGCGGTTACCATCGCGACCGGGCATCGGCATGATCTTTATTTTTACACCAGCCCGAAAGCAATGATGGAAGGACAGATTTCTCCGCCCGGTGTTTTTCTGCAAGCGATGGCAGTGCTGGAAAGGCAGTTGATTGCCTTTTGTTTTGATCGCTGGGTGGCAACCGGCGTCGATGCCTCCGCTATTCCCGGCACTTTGCAGAGGGTGCTGGATACGGTCGAAGCCGGAAGGTTGGATGGTTTTCCGCACAATATGCTGAAATTTGTCGATGAGCACGCTCTTTCGATCTTAGATCGATTTTTGGTGCTGTTTCCTGATCTGGATGTCGAAGGGATCGAGCACATTAGACAGTTTTTATTGGGCAGTAAAACCAAAGGAGCTTTGGGATGGCGCATCTTGAATCGGCTCAGCGAGCTTGTCGAGACCCGCAAATCCGTCAGAGGCCGCGCCGATGAATTGAAAAAACGCATTGCGCAATTGGAAGCCCAGCCTGCCGATGAAGCCCGCGATCAATTGTTGGCCGATACCAGGAGCGAGCGGGGGGCATTGCTGGCATTGATTGGCAGCATCAATCGACGATTGACGCTGAATTTTTTCACCGATGAAGGCTTATTGCCCAATTACGCCTTTCCGGAGGAAGGGGTCACGTTAAACTCGGTGATTCTCCGCCGTAAGGAAACACGTGATGAAGGTAATGAACGCAAACGGTACGAAGCCTTGAGTTTCTCGTTTCAGCGCTCCGCTCAAGCCGCGCTGGGTGAATTGGTGCCGGAGGCCCGTTTTTATGCGGCAGAGCATCAATTAAACATCGAACAAGTCGATTTGAAACTTTCAAAGCCCCAAACCTGGCGTTTATGTCCTTCGTGTCATTATAACGAAAACCTTGAAGAGAGCGGCGATCCGCACGGCGTATGCCCCCGCTGTGGTAATGCGCAGTGGGCCGATACCGGTCAAAAGCGCACGCTGCTGAAGCTTCGGCAAGTCTATGCCAGAGCGGATGCGCAGAGTGATCGTATCGGGGACGACAACGATCAACGTGAGCCGGTGTTTTATCAGCGGCAGTTGCTGGTGGATGTGCCGCCTGTATCGATGCAGGGCGGCTATCGGATTGCCGGAGACGAGTTGCCGTTTGGATTCGAGTATTTGCGCAATGCGCGTTTTCGGGAAATCAATTTTGGAGAACCGGGTGATTCAGCCGAAACGTTTCATGTCGCCGGCAGAAGCGATGCGCGCAAAGGCTTCGTGATTTGCCGGCATTGCGGCATGGTCAGACGGCAACGATTGCGCAAGGGTCAATATGCGCATACCTTGGATTGCCCTTTATCGAAACCGGGGGCGCAAGTCAGCGAATCTGACTGGATCAACAGTCTTTATCTGTATAGGGAGCTGAATTCCGAAGCCATTCGTATTTTGTTGCCGCTGGCCGATGTCGCACAGTCCGAGGTACGAAGAACATCATTCATCGCTGCTCTGAATATGGGACTGCGTCAGTATTTCCGTGGCAACGTGCAGCACCTTGAAATTACCGAAATGTCGGAATCGGATGCGAATGGTCACTCTCCTCGTCAATATCTGGTGATCTATGACCGCGTTCCGGGCGGAACCGGTTATTTGAAGGAGTTGATGCGCACCTCCGATAATTTGATGGGATTGTTGGAGCAGGCTCATGATCTGTTGTTGAGTTGCACCTGTGCGGATCAGGCCGATCAGGACGGTTGTTATCATTGTATCCTGGCTTACCGGGATAGCCGTAACATGGCGGCGATTTCGAGAAAAGCGGCGATCGAATTGTTGGAGCGAATTCTGGCTTTGCGCGATCAATTGCAGCCGGTCGAGCAATTAAGCCAAATCGACATGAACAGCGCGCTGGGTAGCCCGTTGGAGGCGTTATTTGTCAGTGCGTTGTCAAAATCTGTCGGAATGACCAAAAAGACGGTCAACGGCAAACCCGGCTATTGGATTCATGCGCGAGGAGAAGATGGCGCTGATCAAGTGTGGGAACTTGAACCTCAAGCAAAACTTGGGCCGTCTCAAGACGTTTTATTGCAAACCATCCCGGATTTTATGCTGCGTCCGGTCAGGGAAAACGATCTGGCCGAGTTTGGCGAGTGGGCCTTGTACTTGGATGGATTCGGACCGCATTTCAATAACCAGACCGATGATACGCGAAAACGCCTGGCGGTGATGCGCTCGGGGCGGCGCGTATGGAGCCTGGGGTGGCAGGACATACCGCAGAGCGGCCAACAGCCCAATTCCGTTATCAACGATTATCTATTAAATCACCGTCAACCCGCGATGTTGGCTCAGTACGATAAATTGGCGGAACGATTTGAATGGCAAAAAGCAACAAAGATTGAGGATGCTCTGACCGCCGGGCCGTTTAAGCTTTTGCTGGCATTTTTGCAGAAGCCGGCAGAAACCTTATCACAACTCCAACAAATTACGCTTTGCAATACGATCGGTTGGCTCTATTTGCCTTCCTTGAAAGCACGGCTTTGGGACGATCCGGCAATGGGATTGAATAGGGTTGTTCCAGGCACGGTTTGGCAATGGCTGCAGACTCATGAAGATGCGATGGCATTTGGCGGTTTGCTGAAAGGGATTCAAACGGGGACCCCTCCGGTCGATATCGCCGTTTATTTGCCAGCGACTGCATTGAGCTCGAAACAACGCCTGTTAGAAGAGGTTGGCATTTCGGTGACCCTCGACGATACCGCGGCGGCACAAACCAAGGAATTTGAAAAAATCTGGCGCGGCTTTTGGCATGCGGTCAATGTGCTGCAATTTGTTCCTTATTTTACGGTGGCGACTCGAACCGGTGTCGCTGAGCAAATGTATGAAAATTTACTGGAAGGCTGGCCGTCGTCGAAGCAACTGAAAAAATCGGCCGCATTGCAAACCACCGATGAGCGCTGGCAAGCCGTTTTTGACTTGTGTCAGATCGAGCAGTTTGCATTGGAGCAATTGGTTGCCGCAGGGATTGATTGTCCGGAAGTCGGTCTCGATCTGTATCTGGATTCGCAAGTCGTGGCGACGGCTGAATTGGCTTGGCCCAACCGTTCCATCGCGCTGATGATGGAAAATAGAGCGGAACTCCCTAACGATGTAGATGCGACGTCTCGTCGCGACGAGGACGTCCCCACGCGACGAGGACATCGCGTCTACGACGACTTTCACAATAACATACCGGGATGGGTAATGATTAGCGTTCAAAGCCCGGATTGGATGGATCGATTGTTGACGTTGCTAACGAACCAGGAGCGATAAGTGGAAAATCTAAGTGTAGATGCGACGTCTCGTCGCGACGAGGACGTCCCCACGCGACGAGGACATCGCGTCTACGACGACTTTCACAATAACATACCGGGATGGGTAATGATTAGCGTTCAAAGCCCGGATTGGATGGATCGATTGTTGACGTTGCTAACGAATCGGGAGCGATAAGTGGAAAATCTAAAAATAGCGATTGGGGATGGCTTTCTGGAATCGTTTGCGCAAATTCCGAAAGCCAAACAGAGGAAGGTGATGGAGTTTGTCGCAAAGTTTCGTTACAACCCGATGGCGAACGGCATCAATTACGAAAAAATCAACGATGCACGCGACGTGAACTTTCGTTCGGTTCGAATCGATCAGGATTATCGGGGCATTGTGCTGAAACCGGCGCAAGGCAACGTTTACATTCTTCTCTGGGTCGATAAACATGATGACGCTTACGATTGGGCGCGTAGTCACCGCTGCGACATCCATCCGCAGACGGGCGCTTTGCAGTTGGTCGAGATATTGCAAGGCAATCAACCGGAGATCGAACCGGTCAAGATTGAAACTCAGGCAGCGCAGGAAAATCGTCTATTTGATTTATCGGACGAGACATTATTGAGTTTGGGAGTCCCTTCGGATGATTTAGCAAGAATCCAAAGCTTGACCCATGTCGAGGCATTGGAGGCGATTGAAAAATCGCTGCCCATAGAAGCCTTCGAAGCGCTGTATCTGTTGGCGGCAGGGACATTGTTGGACGAAATATTAACCGATTACGCTGCGAAAAAATCGACAATGGTTGATACTGAGGATTTTGCCGAAGCCCTCAATCAGGACGCATCGCGTCGACGCTTCTATGTCGTGGCCGACGAAATGGAGTTATTGGAAATGCTGGAAGCGCCGTTGGAAAAATGGCGGGTTTTTCTGCATCCCTCTCAGCGCAGACTCATCAACCGTCATTGGTCCGGGCCGGTTCGCGTGCTCGGCGGTGCAGGCACGGGTAAAACGGTCGTTGCGATGCACCGCGCTAAATGGTTGGCTGCACAAGCGGCCGAAACGAATGAACGGATTTTGTTTACGACCTTTACCAGCAATTTAGCCGTCGATATTCAGGAGAGTTTACGCAAGATTTGTACGGCACAGGAGCTCAGACGCATTGACGTACAACACATCGACGCCTGGATAGTGGATTTTTTGAAGCAGCAAGAATATGACTTCCGAATTGCTTATCCCAATGGCAAAGACAGTGAATATGAAAAATGTTGGTCTTTGGCAGAGGGGTTAATTTCGCCCAACTTAGGATTATCGACAAGCTTTTATAGGGAAGAATGGGAAAGGGTCATTCTGCCGCAGTTCGTTCGATCGCGTCAGGCTTATTTAACCACGAGCCGCATGGGGCGCGGCGTACCGCTAACCAGAAAACAGAGGGCCGATATTTGGCCGGTTTTCGAAGAAATGCGTATTCAATTGACACAAAGAAAGCTGACCACGATTGAAGATGCAGCCTTTGATATTATGTCCATGCTCGATTCGGGCGCGAATAATAAGCGTTATCGGTCAATTGTGGTTGATGAAGGGCAGGATTTCGGGCCGGAAATGCTTACCTTGTTGCGCCGCTTGATTCCAGAGGGGCCAGACGACCTTTTCATCGTCGGTGATGGGCACCAGCGGATTTATCAGCGTAAAGCCGTTTTAGGCAAATGCGGGATTAATATTCGTGGGCGAGGCAAAAAACTGAAAATCAATTACCGAACGACCGAAGAAATTCGACGTTTCTCCACGCAAGTCTTAGAAGGAATTGCTGTGGATGACATGGATGATGCTCAGGATACATTGACCGATTATCGATCGCTGATGCATGGGGACTTTCCTGAAATTAAACATTTTAATTCCATTAGTGAAGAAGCTAAGTGGATAAGGGAAAAAATTGAAGTATTAATTGAAAATGGCTTGCTCTCTCAGGATATTTGTTTGGTTGCTCGAACTAATCATTTAGTCGATGAATATGGCTCTCAATTACAACAGATGGGAATCGAAACCCGAAAATTGTCTCGACAACAATCGGATAACAGAAATTTGCCGGGTATTCGCTTGGCGACGATGCATCGTGTAAAAGGTTTGGAATTTAAAGTGGTTTTAATGGCAGGTATTAATGAGGGTGTTGTGCCATTGAAAATCAGCACCGAAACGCAAGATCCGACAGAAGCCCGCTTACGCGATGAGAATGAACGGGCCTTGTTCCATGTTGCGGCTACTCGGGCTATCAAGGGGTTATTTATATCTTCGCATGGAATAGTTAGTCCATATTTAGCGAAGTAGCCTCTATGATAACCAATATGTAGAAAACTTTTTGTCACATCTAACCAAATATACGTATCGATGAGAATTTTGATTTGCATGTAAATTGCTCGTGCAGGATATTCTGATTTCTATCCGGCCAACCAAAGCAAGTCAATAATTCACCTTGAACGTCGGACTATCCTTCGGTTGGGGCTTTCGGGATTGAACCGCCCCGGGAATCTCGGAGGCTGTTGGTTGTGAGTCATGCTGCGATAGCAGGCTCATAAAGTTGTTGATAATACTGAATCGCGCTGGTTTTTCAAGGCTTCCCAAGAGACAATAGCGGCTGGAAAGGACATGGCCGGCCAATGACCTATAGCGGCTTGCCGAACGCGTCCATCAATTGAGCTTCTATATCGATAAATTCAGGTCCGCAACTTAGCTGAAGCCGAGAGGCGAAGACCGGGATAATCGGTAAAGGTGATATGCTGTCCAGGTTGCAAAGCTTTGGCTGTGCGGGAGTCGAAGTGCGTATTAGTATAACCTGAGTTCGGGATAAGAAGTCCAGCGCGCACCTTTTCGCGTAAGCTGCTGTTTTAGGAAACAAATTCGAACGGAATCGGCAGGCGTTTATGGACCGTTTCGTAGGGTACGCTCGACTGCAGGGATGCAGGAGATAGAGCAATGCAGGAGCAATTGCCGAGTGCGTACCTTTGCCGCCGAAAAAGGTACGCACAGCGTACCCCTACTTGAAACCCGAGTTCGGGATGAGAAACAACAACCCCCTGCACTCATTCATCAAAGTCAATCTGCTGCCTCGGACCTAATGGCTTATCCCGAATTCAGGTTAGTATAGCTTTTTTAGTTGCCCTGAAATTTCAGTATAGCTTTTTTGAAATGATATAAAAAAGCTACATTAAAATGTAAAGTGTAGGTAAGTTTTGATAAGTGCGGATGATGTTAAGCGAGACGAATAAAGATGTTAATAACCCTCTGTTATCAATAAGATGAGAATGAAAGACAAATTGAATCAGGGTAATGGGGAAGACCAGCAAAAAGAACATACGCCGATGATGCAGCAGTATGTGGGCATTGATTTATAATGAGTTTCAATTGAATAATTTAATTTGTTACGCCAAATACTACACTAAGAACTCACTTTAATTGATGGCTATTTGAGATAATCCCGGCTTACGCTATGTTCCATGGGAGTGGGCAATCAACTCCGCTGAGCAACTGCGCCACTTCGTCGTTGTGCGCATCGATGCTGTCCGGCACCACGAACAAGCCTTTTGCTATACCAATGCGTTTCCCAGAGGGTACCGTATCCATCGGAACCAGTTTGGCAGCCAGACGGCCATTTCGGGCAATCACAATTTCACGCTCGCGTCCTTGTTCGATAGCCTCCACTAAGCGGGACAGGGATGACTTGGCTTGCAACATATTTACGATATGCATGGTATTTTCCACAAAAAACAAAGCTTCTAGAAAAGGTGGGTTCGGTGCGCGAAATGCTTTGCTGAATTTGAAAGGTAAGGGCATAGCGCGCGGAGCCCGCCTTTTTTACAGTAATTACATTTTTTTAAAATCCGCAGACTTGACCCCGCGCAGTATAAGCTAAATTCCGGAATTTTCTTCCCCATAGGACGATAATATCACCAGTCTTTTTCGCGTTTACGGATGGCTTGATAAATGGTTTCCATCGTCGTAATGAAAGATTGATGGTATGGCCAAAAAGCCGGGAAGTCGCCGCCTTTTTTGATTAATAAGGCCGGAATAACGGTCGCTGTGGTCTGTGGCAAGTTTTCGGGCAGGCGCCTTTGGCCGTGCCAGAAGTCGCCGGGCGTCATGCGGGGTGCAAGCGGTTGTGTTGTTGCGCGCGTGAAGTAGCTGTCAACGATGCCAAAGCCGGCGTCCTGTTCTCCGATGGCCGCCGCCAACGCCTGGCCCAGCGGCGTTTTTTGTAATTGTTTTTGCAATTCGTCGCGCTCGAGGCCGCGCAATTCGAACAATAAGAACGGGTCGCGGTCCAGCTGTGCCGCGAGGAAATAATACAGTCCGGCGATGTGCTTGCACGGGTTGGCGTAATCCGGGCAGGAGCAGTCGGTTTTCAGGTCTTTGCGGCTGTAAGGAAGCAAGTTCAGTTTCAGTGTCCGAAACACGTCTTCGATAGAATCCGGCACTTCATTCAGCAAAAGACGGGAAATAAACGCGGCACGGCTGCCGAGAATTTGAATCAATTGCTGCCACTGAGCCGCATCGATCGACTGGAAGGCGATCGTTGTTTTATAGAGAGGCTCTTTATAAACACCGTAATAAGGATTAATGTTGCCCCGGATCGTCGCACTGACCACGCAGCCTTTCCGCTGCCAACTGCGAATGCGGTCGTTAGTGGCATAAGCGCGTCCCCGCGCCAGCCTTGCCGAATCGGTAAAGCTCTCCAGGGCCTGGATAAAGCGTTGTCCCCACCAGGTGCATAGCGCTCTCATGGTTTACTCCAATACAGCGGTTTGATTGAGGCGAATGAGCTGCTTGAATGCGGCGTTATCGAGTTGCGTCAACCAGGACTCGTCGTTGCCGACGATGGCGCCGGCGATTTTCTTTTTGGCGTCGATCATTTGATCGATGCGTTCTTCCAGCGTGCCCAGGGTGATGAACTTATGCACGAAGACATTTTTCGTCTGGCCGATCCGGAACGCTCGGTCGGTGGCCTGGTCTTCCACCGCCGGATTCCACCAGCGGTCGAAATGGAACACATGATTGGCGCGGGTCAGCGTGATGCCGACGCCGCCCGCTTTCAGCGACAGAATAAACACCGCCGGCGGCGTTTCCGGGTTTTGAAATTCAGCAATCATTTTCTCGCGCGTATTCCGTGCTGTGCCGCCGTGCAGATAATAAGTCCGGCAATCGAGGCGGCTGCGGCAATAGCGTTCGAGGCGGGCGCCGATTTCGGTGAATTGCGTGAAAATCAGCACGCTTTCGCCTTCGGCCAGGGCGTCGGCGAGCATGTCGCCGAGCCGTTCCAGTTTATGAGAGCGTTCGGCGTTGAACGCACTGTCATCCTGAAGAAACTGCGCCGGATGGTTGCAGATTTGCTTGAGCTTCATCAAGGTCGACAACATCAGGCCCTGCCGCTGAATACCCTCGCTGGCTTCCAACTGCTGTTCGACATCGCGGACCACGGCTTCGTACAACGAGGCCTGTTCCTTGCTGAGATTGCAGTATTGCTTGTTTTCGACTTTGTCCGGCAAGTCGCGGATGATCGCCGGGTCGGTCTTGACCCGGCGCAAAATGAACGGCTCCACCAGACGCTTCAACATCGCAGACTTCATGGGATCGTTGTCACGTTGAATGGGGGCCTCAAAGGCTTTCCGGAAAGCGGCTTGCTTGCCGAGGTATCCCGGATTCAGGAAATTGAAGATCGACCATAAATCCAGCAGGCGGTTTTCCACCGGCGTGCCGGTCAGCGCCCAGCGATAGTCCGCGTCCAGCTTGAAAATCGCCTTAGTTTGCTTGGCTTCCGGATTTTTGATGTTTTGCGCTTCGTCCAATACGATGCGCCGCCATTTCAGGGCTTGAAACAATTTCGCGTCGCGCAGCGCTAGTGGATAGGACACGATCACCACATCCACGGCTTGTGCCGCCGCGTCGAATTCCTCTTCAGCCTTGCAGCGCTCGCTGCCGTGATGCAGCCGCGTTGTCAATTGCGGCGCGAAGCGCTCGATTTCCTTGCGCCAATTCCCGAGCACCGAAGTCGGCGCGATCAGCAAAGAAGGGCCGTGACCGGCTTCGTCACGCGCCATGACTAATCGGGCGATGACCTGCAGGGTTTTACCCAGGCCCATGTCGTCGGCCAAACAACCGCAGAGGCCGAGTTGTTCCAAAAACACCAGCCAGGCGACGCCGCGTTTTTGATATTCACGCAGTTCGGCGTTCAGGCCGGGAATGTCCTCGATTGGCTGTAAGTGCTGTTGATGACGCAACTTATCCAGCATGTCTGCCAAGGCGCTGCCTGGGTCGACTTCGAAGAGGTCCGCTTCATCCGCGGTGCGCTTGAGCCAGTCGCGCATGTCCAGGTTTTCTTCCGCCTCGCCCTGGCGCCGCCAAAATTCCAGCATGTCTTTCATGCGCTCACGGTCCAGCACGACCCACTGGCCGCGGAATTGCACCAGCGGCGTTTTCGTCTCGACCAGTTGCATCCATTCCTCCGCGCCGACCTGTTCACCGCCCAGTGTCAGTTCGTAACGGTATTCGAGCAATTGATCCAGACTCAAAAGGCTTTGCGTTGTAGAGCGTGCCGCTTTTTTCGAGGTTGCCGCCGGACGCATACGCAATTTGGCGCGCCGCCGGCCTTGCGGAGTCCACCAGGACGGCACACTGACCCGGAAGCCTGCGGCTTCCAATACCCAGGCGGTTTCATTTAAAAAAGCGAAAGCTTCTTCCAGCGACAGATCGATGCCGGACGGCTCTGCCGTTTCCATGCCCTTCCACAACGCAGGATAAACCCGCGCGGCCTGTCCCAAATCGATCAATAAACGCTGCTCAAAATCGGACCCAAAATCCTTTTCCCAATGTTGCCGAGCAGTGCCGGAAAGTTGCCAATAGTCGGCCAGCGGTCGTTGCAGCGAAGGGTCGCGGCGCGATACCACACGGAATTCCAGGCGCCAGGAGTCGGGCTGTTCTGTTGAGGCTTCCTGCAGTTGAAGACCCAGTTGGAAGCCGGTTTCGCCGGCTGCGCCCGAAAGCTGTTTTCGCCAGGTGGCCCACTGCTCGCCAAGCGTCAGATCCCCGGCGGTCAACCAGGGTTCTTGACGAGTCGGCCGACAGGCCGGCAACAGCCACGAATCGGCCAGTTGTTTCTCCAGGGCTTGCGTCAGGCGCGAATTGCCGGCGGCCTGTCTGAGCAATACTTCGGCACAATGACGCAATACCGTGGCAGGTTCGAAATTCGGTGCGGCGGCCGGCGGCAGGCGTTCGGCCGCTTCCTCTATCAGGCATTCGTAGTGCGGAGACAAAAACTCCCAACCGGTATAAACCTCGTAAGGGTGTTTGCCGGTTTGCCGGACTCGGTAGCGCAAAGCCGGGATATACTGGTCTTTGAGCAGGATGCCGCGAAGCGATTGGGTGAAATAATACCAAAACAAAAAATCGCTGCCGGCTTTAAAGTCTTCCCCCTGGAAGATCAACCGGAAATGGATGTCGTTGATGAGGTTGATGGCCCGGTTATTGAAACAAAAACAGCGGATGGGCCAGATCTCGATTTCCGCCTCATGCCAGGCATACGCTTCGGCATCCAGATGGGTCGATAATTCGGGGCAGGGAAGGGGGTTGCCCTGGAACGAAGGGAGTGGCACGGGATAGGTCACAGAATCGGACTCTCGTGACGTGACACCGATGGACGATTTCAACCAGTCTCGCAAACGCTCGGCATCCAGGTGGTTGGGGTGAGATCGGGTTTTACGTTTCTTGGATTGATTTGCGGCTTGTGCCGCGGATTCCACCCACAGATAAAAGTGGCCGGCTTGAATGAAAGCCTCGGTGGTTTCAGGGGCCCAAAAAAGATGGACAACGTGGGGCATGGGGATAAGATCGCTCCGTTATTCGGCGTTACCTTGGAAAATAACGTGCGGTAAAGGCAATAATAGCGTATTGGAATCCATCGGCGATTTTTGAAAACCGTGTTCTTCGTAAAAATGGACGGATTGATCCGAAAGTGCATGAATCACAAGGGCTTTGACACCCACGATTTCGGACACTTGAAGGGTACGGAGTATGGCGTCGCGCAAAAGCGCTTTGCCAATCCCTTGGCCTTGCCAGTTTATATCAACGGCGAGTCGGCCCAACACCATGACGGGAATGGGATCTGGCATGTTACGACGAATGCCTCCCGGCGCTAGCTCACAGGCAATTGATCCGGTAGCCAAACAATAATAGGCAACGATGGTTCCGGCGCGAGGTTGGTCAACACACACGACATAAGTTCGTGAAGCGCCACGACCCTCGTTACGCAGTGCACGATTTTTTAGCCAATGATCAAGACTGATTTCGCCGCAAGTAAACGCGGTAAAGTCATGTTCTGTTTTCAGCGGTGAGGGCAGGCTCCATTTTACTGAACTAGCCAAACTAGTCTTCCCAAGGGCCTTTGCTTGACATTAGTTCGCGTAGTTTGGGATTGGCAGTCGGCGGCGTATCCAGCAAGGCTTGAAATTGCTTGAATCTTTCCGCATCCAAATGGAAAATTCGTTGATCAAGTAACAGTTCTTCGGCCTCACGGCACGCTGTTTCCAGCATGAAATCCGATCGAGTTTTGCCAAGCATCTCGGCGGCCTGGTCGATCAAGTCGCGTTGCGTTCTTTTGGCCCTGATGTTGATATTAATGTCGCGGGGGCTATTCGCTTTGGTTGATGACGGCTGCATTGATGAGGCCTCCATGGATTTTAGTCGTAAGTGCTATTTTTATCCAATTGTGATCACAATGTCAATACGGATTATCCATTAATATGGGATATTGCAACATGCAAATTTGCTAGCTCAGTGCTGTCCTAATCGGTTTTTAGTTAACTGAGACTACTCGGTTTTCTGGTTCGCAGTTGTCGACGAAGAGGTGTGCTTAACTGTGATCCATTTAGATTGGCGCCCAAGCGATTCTTTCTTAGAAAAGCCCCCAAACGGTCGTTTTTCCGACATAGAGAAATTAGGAACACAAGGTAGACTCGCTTCATCACTACAAATGATGCTCATCTACCATGTTGCTTACTAATTTACAGAGCCACCATCAGTCATCGGCTCAACATCTCTCTGAATCCCACAAGAGTCGGAGTTTTTGCCAAAAGAATTATGCTCTTGTGCTGCTTATATTTTGTTTAGGGCTCATTAGTTTCGGCCCAAGTTGCCAAGCGCAAGAAAAGGCGGCTTTGCCAAAAAGCTATATCACTACGGCCAGTTCAAAAATTTCAAACCCTTCTCCTTCCAAGCTGCACACCACACTTTGGTGGCAAATCGCCGAACAGCATCAGCTGGATCCCTACATTCTATATGCCGTTGCGCTGGTTGAATCAGCCAAAGTGAATCCCTTAAATCATGTGACTCCATGGCCTTGGGCCATTAACAAGTCCGGCAAATCCATCATCCCTGCCTCTCAACAGGAAGCACGAGCTATCTTAAATAAGACCCTTATCGAGGGTGGCCGGAATATCGATGTCGGACTCATGCAAATCAATCTCCACTGGCATGGACATCGGGTCGGCAAACCTGAGCAACTGTTGAACCCTGTCACGAACTTACAGATCGGTGCTTTAGTCTTGGCCGAAGCCATCCAATCAGCACCCCATGATCTGGTTTTAGGGATAGGGCGCTATCACAGCTGGCAAAATACCGAAGCCGCAGTGAGTTATGGGCGCAGGGTGCTGGCGGTGGCGAATCAAATCAGGGCAGTGCTCTGATCGCGTGCTTTATGGACGAAAATATCTATAACCTGAATCTGGATTATCTGATTCTGGCTCATGCGTTGATCCAGTCCGGCCGTAAACAGCACGCCATGGTCAGTCTCGGCTTAACACCGGAAGCGGTGACCATTTTGGCTAAAATGCCGGTCGATCAATTGAAAATGCTGGCGCGAAGCGATGTGCTCAGTTTTGCTCCCCGTTTTCACGTCAATTCCTGGCGGACATTCTTGCGTAACGAACCCACGGTGAGCGAGCCTTTTGAACAACGCGCCCTCCGTCTGAGAATGTTTTTAAGCAAATCAGGAGGCCAGTCATGATAGCTGAAGGCTTGTCCTATGAAGATCAGTTGCAAAACTACCAATTAGCCTATCAACTGCTGAAACGAAAGCTCAGAACATCGTATGTTAGCCAACTGATTAAAAGCATCAGTTTGCCGGAAATTCGGGATATTCATCGCTCGATTCACCAAGGCGAGAGCCCGAGTTCGGGATTGCTTCCGGCTATCGAAGCTATTCCCCAAGTACGAGAGTCTATGCTGTACATCTCTCTGTTTGCATCCCTTTATCGAAGTGCCAGCCAGATTGATATCAGGGCTGAAATGGATGTGTCCGCCATTATTTTTGCCTGGGATTTTTTTTGCGAGACATTTCCCAACCATGTTCGTGAACGCAGACCTTATGGCAAAGTGCGTCCCGCCAATTTCAGCGAAGCCTGGGTCGTCGCGCAAGCGCTAAAAATCGGCCTGGCAGCCGTGCATTATTGTAAAAGCTGTCATGGTGATCATATCGTTATCTACAACAGCAAATTTTCGCCCACCTGCCAGATTTGTGTCATAGATCAATTGCGAAAAAGGGGAAACACTCCGGGCTTGAGGTAACGGCAGAATGTGAGTTTTTGTAAAACTCTCGGTTTGATCGGGCATATTCATACATCAGTTTGGATTGAACATGACACTGACAGTCTTAGTTCGGCCATTATGTTAAGTGTCCTTTTATACATAGTACCTTGGAGTTGAATGGGGGGAATAACCGGTATTTATTGAGTTGAGCAAACCCTCCACAATTGAAAAACTGGACATAAATTTTGCAGTCGTCAAGAGTGGATATTCCTTATTCAATTTGTAGAAACAATCGTTTACTCAACCTCCCCAATATTGTGCATTGACTTATTAATAATGCGCTATATTAGTGCATTCTTAAAAACTTAAACCCGTTTTAACATTTTATATCTCTGAATTATCAATAAATTGTATAATATGGCATAAAAAGTGCTTAATCAGAACTGAAAAACACAAGAGGTGCGGTCGTTCGACAGTATCTTGATTGAAAAAAATGGCGACTAGGGTTCCGGCTCATCAGTGAGTGTCTGGACCGAGAGTTGCCGGCTCCGGTAGGGGCTACACGGCGGGATAAAAGCCCGGGAGGACATTTCGGTTCATATCGAACCGATCGCCCTCTGTGTGTAGTCTTTTCATCTCAACCGGAGCATCTCGTGAGCTTTCACTCAATACTTTTCTCCCGCCGTTTCGCGGCACTCTTTTTTACGCTTCTCGTCTTCAATCCGCTTTCTTCGCAAGCCGAGATCAAGGTCGGCGTCAGCGACTGGCCCGGCTGGGTCGCCTGGTATGTGGCCGAAGAAAAAGAGTTTTTCAAAAAGCACGGCGCCAAGGTCAAACTGGTCTGGTTCGCCAATTACACCGACTCCATTTCCGCTCTATCCGCCGGCCAGATCGACGCGAACAGCCAAACCTGGTCCGATACGATGGCGCCCTTGACCAAGGGCATACCGCTGAAGGCAATCCTGGTCAACGACAACTCGGACGGCAACGATGCGCTGATGGTCAAGCCGTCGATCAAGAACTTTGCCGACATGAAAGGCAAAACCATCGCGCTGGAGCAATATTCGATCTCGCATTTCGTGCTCGCGACCGCGCTGGCGAAAAATGGCTTGCGTTTCGATGATGTCAACATCGTTAACCTGTCGGCCGGCGATGCCGCGGCGGCCTTTTTAAGTGGACGGGTGGATGCAACGGTCGTCTGGAATCCCTGGGTCAATAACATTCAGGCCAGCGGCAAAGGCGTGGCGTTGTTCAGTTCCAAGGACATGCCGGGATTGATCCCTGACTTGCTGATCGCCCGTGAAAAGGCCATTCAACAGCAGCGCGCCGACTTGATCGGCATGATCAAAGCCTGGGACGAAACGCAACGTTTCATCCGGGAACAGCCCGACGAAGCCGTCCGGATCATGGCCAAAGTCGTCGGCATGAAGCCGGATGCCTATAAGATTTTCCTGCCCGGCACCCGTTTCTTCAATTTACAAGACAGCCTGAAGGCGTTGGGACCCGACGCCGAACCGTCTTCACTGCTCGCGGTCGGCCCTGTGATCGCCAAATTCCTCAAAGACAATAAGTTGATCGAAGGCGATCCGTCGCTGGCGGCGGGTATCGACGCTTCCCTGCTTATCGAAGCACTGGCCGGACACTAAGCGGATACGCCGATGAAAGCAATCAGGCCCTCACGACGATCTTGCTGGATCCTGCGCGGCTCACTGAGCCGGCGCAGCTATTGGTCCATTGCCCTGTCCGGGTTGCTGCTGCCGTTTTTTGGCTGGTGGTGGCTGTCGTCAGCCGGGACGGTGGATGCGGTCTTCTTGCCCACCCCGCCACTGGTGGTCATCAGCGCCTGGGATTGGCTTCGCGAGGGCGATTTGATCGGC
The DNA here is from genome assembly GCF_000214275.2 of Methylomicrobium album BG8. Taxonomy (NCBI): domain Bacteria; kingdom Pseudomonadati; phylum Pseudomonadota; class Gammaproteobacteria; order Methylococcales; family Methylococcaceae; genus Methylomicrobium; species Methylomicrobium album. The sequence goes on from NZ_CM001475.1 coordinate 679,497, forward strand.
GATATCGGCATCAGCGTGTACCGAGTGGTGGCCGGCTTTTTGCTATCCGCCGCGATCGCGCTGCCGCTCGGCATCTATATCGGCGCTTATGCGCCGGTCAAAGCCTTTTTCGAACCGCTGACCGATTTCATCCGTTATATGCCGGCCGCGGCTTTCATTCCGCTGGTGATGTTATGGGTCGGCATCGATGAGGGCGCGAAAGTCGCAATCATCTTTATCGGCACCTTCTTTCAGATGGTGCTGATGATCGCCGAAAACATCCGTAGCGTCCCGATGGAGCAGATCGAAGCCGCGCAGACGATGGGCGCGGACCGCGAGGAAATCATCATGAAAGTGATCCTGCCGTCGGCGAAGCCGGCGATCCTCGATACCTTGCGGATCACGATGGGCTGGGCCTGGACTTACCTAGTCGTCGCCGAACTGGTGGCGGCCAATTCGGGGCTTGGCTATGCGGTCCTGAAAGCGCAGCGTTTTTTGCAAACCGACAAAATCTTCGCCGGCATCATCCTGATCGGTTTGTTCGGACTGGTCACGGACCAACTGTTCCGCGGGCTGCATCGGCGAAGCTTTCCCTGGCTCTACCGGAAATGATCATGACGACTACTCCCGCAATTTCGATCAGCGGCCTCTCCAAATCGTTCGCGACGGACGGGCTGGACTTCGTCGCCTTACAGAATGCGAATCTGCAGATTTCGCCCGGCGAATTCGTGACCTTGGTCGGCGCCTCCGGCTGCGGCAAATCGACTCTGCTGCGCATCGTCGCCGGCCTGGAACAGGCGAGCGCGGGCGATGTCGCGGTCGATGCGCAGCCGATCCAGGGGCCCGGCATCGACCGCGCGATGGTGTTCCAGCATTACAGCCTGTATCCCTGGTTGACGGTGCTCGAAAACATCAAATTCTGCCGGCAATTGCGCGTGCACCGCGACGTTTCGACTTCGGCGGACGTCGAAGCGGCAGCCGGCAGGGCCGACGCGCTGATTCAACTGATGGGCCTTAGCCATGTCGCGAACGCCTATCCGAACCAGTTGTCCGGCGGCATGCAGCAGCGGGTTGCAATCGCCCGTGCGTTGATGGCGCGACCGAAAATTTTGCTGATGGACGAACCCTTCGGCGCCCTGGACGCACAGACCCGGGAGGTGATGCACGATTTGATCTTGCACGTTTCGCTGCTTGAAAAAACGACCCTGTTGTTCGTGACTCATGACGTCGAGGAAGCGATTTATCTCGCGCACCGGGTCGTGCTGATGGCTCCGCGCCCCGGCCGGATCGAAGCCATCCATCCGGTTCCGCTGCCCGATCCGCGCGATCAGGAGATGAAACAATCCCCGGAGTTTCTTCGGCTCAAAAAGGACATTCTCGACGGCATTCGTGCCACATCGGGGATGCAAACCCAACGCGAATGGCTGGAGCGTCTCGGCGAAGCCTCCGGCGCTTCTTATTGATTTTATGGAGACATCGATGAATTTACCCCCGATTGACGCTCAACGTGTGTTATGGAGCGAACAACTGCCCGGCGGCGCGCACCATTCGTTTCCGATCCGGCGCGGCAACAGACTGCGCCTGACCGATCTCGAAGGCGGTGCGAATCTTTCGGCGCTGTTCGTACATTACGATGAAAAAACCGAGCGCTACAACATGGCCGACACACTGAAAGCCCAGCATACCTTCTATCTGACTCGGGGCTTCGTCTGCTACTCGGACATGGGGCGCGTTCTCTGTTCCGTCACTGGCGACACGGTGGGCTGGCACGATGCCGTGTGCGGGGTCTCGGATGCGCACGGCGTAGAAGCCAAATACGGTGCGGCGCCTTACCAGACCCATCGCAATGCGATGTACCGGAACGGCCGCGACAGTATGCTGATCGAACTCGAAAAATGGGGACTCGGCAAGCGCGATCTTGTGACACCGATCAATTTTTTCAGCAAGGTGACCGTCTCCGAAGCGGGCGACATGCGTTTTGTGTCGAACCATTCTCCGGCCGGCGGCGAGGTGGAACTGCGCTTCGAGATGAACACGCTGGTGATTTTGTCAAGTTGTCCCCATCCTCTCGATCCGAGTCCCGTCTATGCGCCGAAACCGGTGCTGCTGCAGGCATTCCGCAGCGAACCTGCGGGCAGCGACGATTTTTGCCGGAACTTTCGTCCGGAAAATCAACGCGGTTTTTGCAACACCGAAAGATATTACCTCTGACACGGAACACCATCATGGCAATCGTCGAAAGCAAACTCGGTCCCCGCGCTGCGGTTTACGATTTCACTCTGCCCGCGGGCGAACCCTGGCTGCACATGATCAAGCAGGGGCAAACCTTCAGGATTCACGATCTGGAGGGCAATCAGGCCGTCGATACGCTGTTCTACAGCGCGGCGGATCACGATGACCGCTACAGCGCCAGCGATACGATCCGCCGCCAGGGCAACATCTATCTGAGCACCGGCACCCAATTGATTTCAAGCGAAGGCAACGTGCTGATGACCCTCGTCGCCGATACCTGCGGCCGCCACGATACCCTGGGCGGCGCCTGCGCGGCCGAAAGCAACAGCGTACGTTACTCGCTGGAAAAGCGTTTCATGCACAGCTGCCGCGACAGTTTCCTGCACGCAATTGCGCATGCCGACTGCGGCCTGAGCAAGTGCCATTTGACCGGCAATATCAATTTCTTCATGAACGTGCCGGTTACCGAAGACGGCAAGCTGACGTTCGCGGACGGCATTTCCGCACCCGGCAAATATGTCGAAATGCGCGCCGAAATGGACGTGATCGCGTTGATCTCGAACTGCCCGCAACTGAATAATCCGTGCAACGCTTACAATCCGACGCCGGTGCGTTTGTTGATCTGGGATTAGTCGCCATACTTCCGCACCGGGACGGCCCGGCGCGCAGCAATCTTTCGGCGGGACGGCCCGCCCAACGAGGAATCATGTTTACCAAGGTGTTGATCGCCAACCGCGGCGAAATTGCCTGCCGCATCATCGCCACGCTAAAAAAGCTCGATATCCGCAGCGTTGCTGTCTATTCGGAAGCGGATGCGCATGCGCTTCACGTGCAGGAAGCCGACGAAGCGGTCTGTATAGGTCCGTCCGCCCCTGCCGACAGCTATTTGCGCACCGACCGGATATTGGACGCCGCTCTGTCCACCGGCGCCGAGGCGATCCATCCCGGCTATGGTTTTTTGAGCGAAAATGCCGATTTTGCCGAACAATGCGCGGCTCATGGCGTCGTGTTCATCGGCCCGACGCCGGACATGCTCCGGCAGTTCGGACTCAAACATACAGCGCGCGCGCTCGCGGAAGCCAATCGAGTGCCGCTATTGCCCGGCACCGACCTTTTGTCCGGCATTGAACAGGCGGAAAGCCTCGCCGAAGTGATCGGTTATCCGGTCATGCTTAAAAGCACCGCCGGCGGAGGCGGTATAGGCATGCGCCTGTGCCGCAACAAAAACGAGCTGCAGGATGCGTTCGGCATCGTGCAGCGGCTCAGCGCTGCCAACTTCAAGGACGGCGGTTTGTACCTCGAAAAGTTCGTCCAGCGCGCCCGCCACCTCGAAGTGCAGATCTTTGGCGACGGCCGGGGCCGCGTGCTGCATCTCGGCGAGCGCGACTGCTCTGTGCAGCGACGGAACCAAAAAGTGATCGAAGAAACACCCGCCCCGAATCTGCCGGAGGCGATGCGCGACTCGCTCTACCGGCATGCGCTTGCGTTGACCGCCGCCGTGAATTACCGCTCGGCCGGCACGGTGGAGTTCGTTTATGACGAAGACGCATCTGCATGCTATTTCTTGGAGGTAAATACGCGGCTTCAGGTTGAACATGGCGTGACCGAGGCCGTGACCGGCGTTGATTTGGTCGAGTGGATGCTGCGCCTCGCAGCCGGCGAATCGGATTTTCTGGACACTTATCGGCACCGGCCGCAAGGCGCGGCGATGCAGGTGCGGGTCTACGCGGAAGACCCGAACAAAAACTTTCAACCATCAGCGGGCCTTTTAACCGATACGCGCCTTCCGCAGCATATCCGTGTCGATCATTGGCTCGAAAACGGTTTGCTGGTGACGCCGCATTACGATCCCTTGCTCGCCAAGATCATCGTGCACGGCGATACGCGCGCCACCGCGCTTCTGCAGATGGAAACCGCGCTGGACGCCACGCACCTGGCAGGCATTGAAACGAACCTGGCCTATTTGCGGCAAATCGTCGCCGACTCCATCTTCCGCGGCGGCCGGCAAACGACCGCGTATCTGAATCAATTCCGCTACTGCGCCCTTACGATCGACGTGCTGGAGGCGGGCACCCAAAGCATGATTCAGGACTATCCGGGACGCCTGGGGTATTGGGATGTCGGGGTGCCGCCTTCCGGCCCGATGGATCCTTTCGCGTTCCGTCTGGCCAACCGGATACTCGGCAATGCAGAAGATGCGGCTGGGCTCGAAATGACGATCCACGGTCCGACGCTCAGATTTAATCTGGATGCCCGGATTGCGCTGACCGGCGCGGCGATGAGTGCCGAACTGAACGGCGAAGCGGTCCCTTTTTGGCAGCCGGTGGTGGTCAAGGCGGGCGATACGTTGAAACTAGGCGGTATTATCGGCCAGGGTTGCCGCACCTACCTGGCGGTCAGCCACGGCTTTGACGTGCCCGAGTATCTCGGCAGCCGCGCGACATTCGCGCTCGGCAAGTTCGGCGGCCACGGGGGGCGGGCCTTGCGGGTCGGCGATGTGCTCGCGGTGCGGAAAGAGAGTTCCGGCTTGACGGAAACGCGGATTCGAAAAGCCGCTATACCCGATTATCGAAACGACTGGACCATCGGCGTGCTGTACGGCCCGCATGGCGCTCCCGATTTTTTTACCGAGGCGGACATCGAACAATTTTTCTCGACCGCCTGGGAAGTACATTACAACTCGAATCGGACCGGCATCCGTCTGATCGGGCCGAAGCCGGAATGGGCGCGTCCCGACGGCGGCGAGGCCGGGCTGCATCCGTCGAACATTCACGACAATGCCTATGCGGTCGGCACGGTGGACTTTACCGGTGACATGCCGGTGATCCTGGGGCCGGACGGCCCGAGCCTCGGCGGTTTCGTGTGCCCGGCGACGGTCGTAGGCGCCGACTTGTGGAAGCTCGGCCAGCTCAAGCCCGGCGACACGATCCGTTTTCACCGCCTTACGCGCGAAGAAGCCGCCGCGCTCGATAGGTCCCTTGAGCAGTTCATCGCGGCGCCGGAGCAGGCCTTGCCGCCGCAGTTACCGGCCAGAACGGAGACTCGCGTCGGCGAAGACTGTGTCCTGAAACGGCTTCCGGAATCCCCGGCCAGCCTGGCGGTCATCTATCGCCAGGCCGGCGACAGCTATCTTCTGGTCGAATACGGTCCTCTGGTGCTGGATTTGAATCTGCGGTTTCGGATCCACGCATTGGTCGAATGGCTCAGGACAGAGCGGATTTCCGGGATCGTCGATCTGACGCCGGGCATTCGCTCGCTGCAGATTCATTACGACCGCAGATTGCCGTTGTCCAGGCTGATGGACATTCTGGCGCAAGCCGAAGCGGAATTGCCGGCGATCGATGAAATGGAAGTGCCCTCGCGGATCGTGCATTTGCCCTTGTCCTGGGACGATCCATCAACGCGTTTGGCAATCGAAAAATACATGCAATCGGTGCGCAAGGATGCGCCCTGGTGCCCGAGTAACATCGAGTTCATCCGCCGGATCAACGGCCTCGACAGCATCGAGCAGGTGCGCGAGATTCTTTTCGACGCCAGTTACCTGGTGCTGGGTCTCGGCGATGTGTATCTCGGCGCGCCGGTTGCGACGCCGATCGATCCCCGTCATCGCCTGGTCACGACCAAGTACAATCCGGCCCGCACCTGGACGCCCGAAAATGCGGTCGGGATCGGCGGCGCCTATTTATGCGTCTACGGTATGGAAGGGCCGGGCGGTTACCAGTTTGTCGGGCGCACCGTGCCGATGTGGAACCACTACCGGCAAACCGCGGATTTTCAGGACGGCAAGCCATGGCTGCTGCGGTTTTTTGATCAGATCCGCTTCTTTCCGGTCACGGCGGACGAACTGTTGCGCTACCGAGAAGACGTGACCCGGGGCAGAATCAAGCTCGACATCCGCGAAGAAACCTTCAGCCTGCGCCGCTACAACGAGTTCTTGCGCGCGCACGCTGCCGAGATTGCCTCCTTCAAATGCCGGCAGCAAGCGGCATTCGACGACGAACGCGAAAGCTGGAATCGTACAGGCCTGAGTTACGCGGATGATCATGCGGTCGCACAGGCGTCCGCCGATACCGAACTGGATTTGCCGGCCGGCGCAAGACCGGTGGCCAGTCACATGGCCGGCAACGTCTGGAAGGTTTTGGCCAGGGAGGGCGAATGGGTCGATCAAGGCGATCCGTTGGTCATCGTCGAGTCGATGAAGATGGAATTCGACATTCTAGCCCCCCAAAGCGGCCGTATCTGGAAAGTGTTTTGCAGCGAAGGCGGACCGATTGCGGCCGGCCAGGATTTGTTGATTTTGCAGGACGAGGAGCACGCCTGATGGCCATCCCTTACGAATTACCCCTTGCGCTCGATATGGCAGCCTTGCGGCAAGCCTATATGGACCGCCTATTGACGCCGACCGGGCTCGTCGAGAGGTTGTGGCAACGCCTCGAACACATCCCGAATGACGGCGTCTGGATCAGCCGGCTGTCCCGCGAGGATTTGATCGGCTACGCCGCCGCGTTGGAGCGGAAAAGCCCGGACGAATTGCCGTTATACGGCATTCCATTTGCGATCAAGGACAACATCGATCTGGCCGGCTTGGAGACGACCGCCGCCTGTCCGTCCTTTGCCTATCGCCCGGAAAAATCGGCTTTCGTGGTGCAGCGGTTGATTGCGGCGGGCGCGATACCGATCGGCAAAACCAATCTCGACCAGTTCGCGACCGGCCTGGTCGGCACCCGTTCGCCCTACGGTATTTGCAGAAACGCTTTCGATGCCGATTACATCGCGGGTGGCTCAAGCTCGGGTTCTGCGGTAGCTGTTGCCAAAGGCCTGGTCAGTTTTGCGCTCGGCACCGATACCGCCGGCTCCGGCCGCGTGCCGGCGGCATTCAACAATCTCGTCGGAGTGAAACCCAGCCGCGGGCTGCTCAGTGCTTCGGGCGTCGTACCGGCCTGCCAAAGCCTCGATTGCGTTTCGATTTTCGCGTTGAGCGCCCAGGATGCCGAGCGGGTTTTGCAGGTCGCTCAGGCTTACGACAGGCTCGATCTCTACGCCCGCCCCGACGATCCCAGGCCGATGTGGCCGGGCTTTCCGGATACCTTCCGTTTCGGCGTTCCGGAGTCCGGGCAACTGGCTTTCTTCGGCGATCAGGACGCCAGGGCCCTGTTCTATCAGGCTGTCGATGAGCTTTCCGAACTCGGCGGGGAAGCGGTTGCGGTCGATTTTGAACCTTTTCTTGAAGCGGCGAAACTGCTGTATAACGGCCCTTGGGTCGCAGAGCGCTACGGCGTCGTCAGGAAGATGCTCGACCGCGACCCGGACGCCTTGTGGCCGGTTACCCGGGAAATTATCGCCGCCGGCGCGGAGTTATCGATGGCGGATGCCTGGAAAGCCTTTCACAGGCTTCAGATCTTGAAGCGGCAGGCCGATAGTCTTTGGAAACAGGCGGATGTCCTGCTCACGCCCACGACCGGTACGATCTATCGGATCGATGAAGTCGAGGCCGAACCCATCAAACGCAATACCGATCTCGGCTATTACACCAACTTCATGAATTTGCTCGACCTGTCCGCGATTGCTTTGCCCGCGGGATTCCGTCCCAACGGCCTGCCGTTCGGCATCACGTTGTGCGCCCCGGCGTTTTCCGATCGCTTATTGTTGGCCTTGGCGCGGCGCCGCGAAATCGCGCGGCCGCACACACTGGGAACCAGCCGCCGGTATCCGGCGGCTCTCGAAGCGGCAATTTCCTATTCCAAGCCCGAGTTTACCGAAGTCGCTGTTTGCGGAGCCCACCTCTCCGGGATGCCTCTGAACCATCTGCTGACCGATCGCGGGGGACGCCTGATCCGGACCGTCCGGACGCAACCTCTTTACCGCTTGTATGCCTTGCCGGACGGCAAGCGTCCCGGACTAGTCAGGCGCGCCGGCGGAGCCTCGATCGAAGTCGAAGTCTGGAAGCTGCCGACGACGGCTTATGGCGAGTTTGTCGCCGAAATCCCGGCCCCGCTCGGTATCGGCTGGGTCGAACTGAACGACGGTTCTCGGGTGCAGGGCTTTCTTTGCGAGGCCTATGCTTCCGAAGAAGCCCGCGACATAACCGTCTTCAATAGCTGGCGAGCGTATCTCGCGCGCCCCTCGTAGTCGACACGGGCCGCTTCCAGGCCATTTTCCCCGATCTTCGCCGCATACGATCTCGCTGGCCTTGTAGCAAGCGAGTCAGGCCGGCTTGCGCATAAATTTTACGATTTATTTTTTTCACAATGTTTTCGAGAGGTTTCAGCATGACCCATAAATTCCATCTATTTCGCACCTTGGGAGCAGCCTTGCCGATCGTGTTCGCGCCCGGAACGCTTTACGCCGAAGACCGTCAGGGCCTCCTGGACGGCCTTTCCTTCATCAACGAGTCATCCTGGTTCAAAGACAGCGGATTGTATCTGAACGCCTGGGCGGATATGGGAATTGTCTATAATGCCAATGATCCCGAGGATAATTACAACGGTCCGGTGGTCTTCGCAGATCGCGCCAATGAATTCAATTTGAATCAACTGGTTGTCCAGCTTTCGCGCGATATAGACACGAAAGGCAACGACTGGGATATTGGAGGACGCTTCACTTTTATGTACGGCAGTGATGCGCGTTTCAATACGATTAATCCGTACGGAAAAGGCCACTGGGACAATGATCTGATCAGCGACGACACGCGTTTTTATAAAATCGCGATGCCGAATGCTTACCTCGACATCTTAGCGCCCATCGGCAACGGCCTGACTGCGCGTATCGGGCGCTTTTATACGATCATGGGGTATGAAACCGGGTTGTCGCCGGACAACTTTTTTTATACCCATCCTTATACTTTCCAATACGGCGAACCTTTCACCCACTTGGGGATGACCCTGACTTATCCTTTCTCCGATCAGTTCAGCGTGGTCGCAGGTGCAGTCACCGGCGGACACACTTCCCTGAACGGAGTATTGGACGGCAACGGCGGCTGGGATGGTTTCGATGAGAACCTGAACATCTGGAATTTTCTGGGCGGCCTCTTCTGGAATTCAAAAGATCAGGCAACCCGGCTTGCGATGTCCGTCATTACCGGCGACGTAAACAGCGACAGCGCGCTGGAGGATTTCCGGTTGCAAAACGGCTTCGAGAAAAGAGACAATCGTACATTTTACAGTTTTGTGCTCCAGCACGATTTTACCGAACGCTGGCATTATGTCCTGCAGCATGACCACGGCATCGAACAGCAGCATCCGCTGAACAATTTTCGCACCGCCGAATGGTACGGGGTGCAGACGCAAACTCGTTACGACCTGTCCGATACCCTGGGCATTGGCCTCAGAGCCGAATGGTTTCGCGATGACGATGGCGTTCGCGTCGGCCAGATGTGCCCCGGATGCGCCAAACTGGCCAGCGGCCCTGCCAGTTATTACACTGTATCCGCAGGCTTGAACTGGAAGCCGGTCAAATGGGTAGCGGTCAGACCAGAAATTCGTTACGACTGGGCGGACGGAATAGACAATTACGATGCAGGCAATAAAGATCATCAACTGTTGTTTGGAGCCGATATCGTCGTTTCGTTCTGATTTTCCATCACAAGGTTTAAACCACCGGCTTTAGCCGGTCAGCTTTAGCTGCGAAAATAGAGCACAAGGAGGTGTGAGATGGATTACAGATACGGAAGCCATACGGTTTGCCAGATTGAATATCATTTTGTGACGGTAACAAAATTGGGCACAGTATTATTTTCTGTTCAATCGTTAGTGAAATGACGGAAAGGATGATTAAACCGTATTTGGAGTATCACATGGGTGCCTAATCCCAATGACGATTTTTAAGATGAAGCCCGGTGAAGACGCGTCGTTTAGCCGACGCTTATCCGGACTTTCAGTCTGTAACGCAAACCCACCGGCTTCTAGCCGGTGGTTGTTTAGTGAATTGAATTGAAGTGAGTTAAATGAAATTTTCCTTATTGAAAAACAACGGTTAGCGGCACGTGTAAACCCGGGCTTCGGCTTCTCCGTTCCATCCCCCAATCGTTCTGAAATTCGTATAGACAATATCGGTAGCCCTTAAGGCACCGGCTTTCCGGATGGCATTGACTTTGGCAAGCGGCTTCCATTCCAAATGCTTTCCATATCCGGAAAATCCGTCAATAATGCCTAGAAATTGGCAATTTTTTATAGCTGATTCAGTTACTTCTAATGGAGTGGCATACGCCGAGATGATGAGGCTTGCAAACAAAATAAAGGCGGCAGCGATACGAAAAGTATTGGATATCATGGCACAAATCCTCCCATTACAACTGTTTTTAATTATCAGATCGTTAATAGTTGTACGTCATTGCACTAAGAGCCTATCCCAATAGCTCCGAAGCGCCAGGTGATGAGGCCGCAGGCTAAGTGGAGCATGGACAAATAAGACGCCGCATGTTTCTCCCCGCGGATTAGGATCCGGCGAAACCGATTCATCCCGTTGGGGGTGCGCTCCACGATCCAACGCCGTGCCTTAAAGTCGGCCTCGCGCTTGAGGGACTGCGCTTCTTCACCGCGTACCCCGGATAGGCGCCGTATAACCGAACGCCTCCGCCAACTCGCGAATTTCCTCATAGTCGTAGCCTTTGTCCTGGCAGCGGTTTTTCGGTGGCTCAGGTGTCGGTTCGGGGCGCGGGATAACAATCGCCGCCCCGGTGGCACGCGTCAACTTCATGTCATTCCGGTTCGCGCCGTCAATCACCTCACTGACCAGCAGTCCCGCCGCGTCGGTCAATAGGTTTCGCTTGACGCCTTGCTTGCCGCGATCGGTGGGATTGCGCCCGACTTTTTTCCGCCTCCGCGAGCGGGGGTTTGCTCATCGCTCCATCCAGAGACAACCACGATCAATCCACTCCTTTCAGTCCGTCATAGGCCAATAGCCCTTCCTGCCAGAAGGCTTAAAAGACGCCGGCCTAGGTCCATTCCAGAAAGCGCCGATGCGCCGAGCTGCTGGAACAGAGGCCGGTGGCGTTTAGCGCATTCCATGGGCAGCCGGTGCGCAGCACGAACAAGATCGCGTTCATCGCCTGCCGATCCGGAACGCGAGGATTGTGGCAGCCCAAATGATGGGACTTACGGGGCGGCAACAAAGGCTCCATCCGCCCCCATAAGGCATCCGAAAGCCGCCAGCCATCGTCTTTTATCGCTAATCCCATACTGTATACTTCTTCAACAATCGTTTCAGTTTTAGAGGTCTCTTGCCAGACCGAGGTTCCTACTGAGATAGGCTCCTACCGTGCTATTGATGCGGCGGGCGACACTGCCTATGCTAATGCTTCTGTAAGCAAGCTTCATAACCATATGGCAATAGGCTTAGGCTATAGTTCCAATCCTAATTAACCTGAGTTCGGGATAAGCCATTATGTCTGAGGTACCAGATTCACTTTAAGTAATGAGAGCGTGGGTTTGTTATCGCACAGGCAGTAAGCGATGATGCCAGACATCAGGTTAACGACGAAGTTGCCCACCGAACGATGGCGGGTGTGTTCAATCTGACACAAGTTTTTCAATTCGTCAAAGACCGTCTCGATCAAAGCGCGTCGGCGCAGGATGGCTTTTTCAAAGTCGGTGCGGGGCACAGGTTTCATATTCTTTCTGAGTGGGGTAATGAGCTGGATCCCCAGCCCGGCCAGGGTTTCAGTCAGCTCTTTGCTCAGATAGCCTTTGTCGGCGAACAGCTGGCCGAAGAGCCCTTGGCATAACTCCGGCATGGGCTTACGATCGTCGACATTGCCGGGTGTCAGTTTGAGGCCGATCAGCTGGCCTTTCGAATTGATGATCGCATGGAGCTTCAAGCCATAGAACCAAGCCCATCGAGGTCTTGCCGCGCTGAGCAAGCCCTGGAAGACCTGGTGGCGCCGAATGCGCCGGTTATCGCAGACCGCTAACGCGGTGGCATCGGCAATAGAAATCCCGTCACATTCGCCCTTGAACAATATGAACAAGGCGGCCAGCGGCACCACGCAGCGGGGCAGGAATTCGACGCAACGGGGATAACTGGGGAGTCTGGGAAATTCGGCGCGCAGATGGCGGCAGACATAGCCCAGGTAGGAGGACTTGAGCTGGCGGATGCGCAACTGATGAAACAGAATGGACAGCGTCATTAACTCCGATAGACTCAAGGTGCTGGGCCGCTGGCGCCGTTTCGCCCCGCTCGCTAACAGATGGCGTTTCCATGGCGGCTCAAACACCCGGCAAAAATCGTCGATCAGACAAAAAAGTTCGGTTAAACTGTCCATGAGCGCATCCCGATTCCCTTCAGATTAGTTTGCTAAACAGAATCTTACGCGAAAAAGGAGGTGCCTCTCTCAAGATTTTCTTATCCCGAACTCAGGTTATTCATACTAATCTTGGAAGTCGTCAGGTCAAGGCCAAAGTTTTATAGATATTGGCAACTGAGTCTATATGAAGTACTATAGACAGTATTGAGTTCTATTGGAGGCTCATCATGCCCTCATTCTCATCTCCTTCAAGCCATATCAAACTATCCCCCCGTCCTCTACCAGCTGACTCGGTAAAAGCTAGCTTTGCCGGCCAGCATAGCACTGTCAATTGCAATGTTTGTAACAGGACCATGGTACCTCGGGTGATCAGTTATTATGGCCAGCCGTTACGGTCCATTTGTCCCTTTTGTGGCGCGACCTTCAGTAAATTTCCCAGCGGATTGCAGCGACTGATGCAGCGTTTTCAAACGCGCCGCTTGTCGTTTGCTGCCTTTGCATGGATGGTAGTTCTAGCGTTAGGCTTTGGCTTGCTCTGGTGGGTGAGTGATTGGGCAATCTTACCCGTAAATCTAACCTTTATCGCGGCATTAGGAAGCGTCGGATTTGGTCTATTGGCCTTGGCTGAACTGTTTGTACAGGGCGTGGAACATCTCGCCGCCAGACTGTCTCACGAGAGCACTTATTATTGGACTGGATTGATTTTAATAGCACTGATCATTGCCAACCAACGGGATTTTATGATCAATTACTGGCTGATGCTCTTTTCCATCGTCCTTCTGATACGTTGGGTTGTTGTTGGCAGTATGCGCATGCTGATTAGAAACAAGTAGCAGTCGGATCGATTATTAATCGCTCACCCGTCCGCGTGCCCGATTGAAGTTACCAATCTGATCGATCAGATCCTTTCGGTTCTGCCCGGCCGCACTGCGTAGCAAATTTGCGATATTGTTGCCGTCGATGTCGCCTTCTTCCTCAAGCAGTTTTTGTTTTGCCTGCCCCAAGCTGCCATTGTCTTCACCGCCGACGGCAATTCCGGCAAAGGCCTCGAACATGGCGGCGCGATAATAGGCTTGTTGGCTCGGCGTCAGTTTGTCGGCTACTTCATTGACTCGGTGATCGGCCCAGATTTGTGAAGCTTGTTCAAACCCGGAAGACGACTCTGATGCGGCGAATTTAAGCGCATCCCAGTAATCCGCGCCTGTCGAAAGCGCCTCTTGAAAGCTTCCGGTAAATTGGTGGATAGCCTCACTGCTGGCAGCACCGACAGCTTCAATTGTTTTAGCCGTATCATAGAGACTGCCGCCCAGCATGTTGTATGACCACTCCGCAGCTGATGGCGTATTGTTGGCGGCAGCTGCTAACGCGTTTCTAAAATGTTCGGCTTTGAGTTGCCTCATCTCGTCAACCCCGGCATTCGTCTGTTGATCCAAACGCTCGAGGCTCTGCTGATGATCGGCCGCAATCGACTTTTGACCAGCCGCCATCCGGCCACCTGTCGTGTTGATCTGGCTTTGTGCTCGGTGAGTAGCGGCTTCAGCTTCGGGTCGAGGATCAGCCAGGTCTGCGCGTTCAACCAGAGTTTGAGCCGCACCGAAGATGGGTGTCTGGGATTTCAGGTTTTCGTTTTTCCCTGAATTCCAGTCAGCGTCCGATGTTGGCGCATGAAACGCATAGCCCAGTAACTGGTAACCCGCAATTTCCGCACTACGCGACTGTTGACTATCCAAGGTTCGATAGCGGGGTGAGGAAAAGCCGGTTAACAAGGACATGCCTGCCGCCGCATAGGCCTGATCGCTATTGGCCATCCAACCGACCGATTTCCATTGCGAAGCCAATCGTTGCGCATCTCCGCGAAGGCCATACTGATCCAGCGCTTGATCCAGTCGTTCCATCAAGGCGCCGTCACTGGCCAGCCGCAATCCGGTCTCCGCAGCGCCAAAGCTGGCCTGGGCCCCGAAGCGTTGCCCGGCGGAGACCGTTTGTTGATAGGTTTCCGAGGCGAAAACGGCATCGGTTGCACTGTGTTGTAACGATGATAGCGATTGGTTTTGCAAGCCCATCGAGGCCACGTTACGGGTGCCGGATTGCGCGTCCAGAGCCAAACTTTTCGCGAGCCCCGCCTGATAACCCTGGCTGTCCGTCACCGTTTGCGCAATATCCGCGGCAATCGAATCGGATTTGTCCTGGCCGACTTTAAAATCGTTCTGTAACCGCCCTGAAATAGCAGCGCCCAAGGCTGCCTCGGACAATTTGGTGCCGGCATTCGCGCTGCCGGCCACCAATGCCGAGAAGTGATCCGCTGAAATACCGGTATCGCTATGCTTCTTGGCAAACGTTTCCCCGAACTGCCGGTTATAGGCATCGGTATGGCTGGAGCTGCTGGCGATTTGCTGACCGAGGGAATGGCTGTCAAACGCATCGTTGGTGATGCTGTGGGTTTTTGAAGCCGTTGCTGACACGTTGTGCATGAAGCTGCTCGTGGCTTGTTCGGATGCCTGAGAGGCGGACGCCACGGCGGCGTTCAGGTCTCGCCCTGCGGAAAAAGTTGGCAAGACTTTGTCGCTTCCGCTCATAGTGACCGCCGACAGGGGGCTGTACTGATGCAGCGGTTGTGCGTTCAGTAATGGCCCGGGACTGACCACATCCGGCGTCGCGATTTTCTCGTTGACATAATCGCCGCCGTCCATCCGTCCCAGAAAATGCGTGGCGGTCACGGCGCCGCGGTAAATCAGCATCAAGGTGATGGCCGGTGTCGAGGCCGCCAACATGCCGCCGATCGAGAGCCATTGCTGTAATTCCATATCGAGCTGGTAAATGCCCATCATCGACGGCAGATTGTAGTTGGCGGAAGTCAACGCCGTCATTTTGCCGGCCGCCGACATATTGATGAACAGATTCACCACCGCCAGAATCGGCATCCATAACTGGATCCAAAGCAGCATGGAAAAGTAACCGATGTTCATCCGCAATCCCACGCTGCCAAACAGCACCACGAACGCCATGATCGGGGCAATCGCATAGCTCAGGCCCTCGATAAAGGCCATCATGGGCCGGACGATCCTGGAAAACAACGTTTGTTCCGCCGCCCACTGGGTATTGCGTTGCTGGATGGCTTGTTCGATCATCGAGGCTTTGGTCCAATGCATCGCATCCTCATGTCGGCCAATGACACCTTTTTCGAACATCGGCATAATCGCCGACATCAACATATAATCGGTCGCATTAATGACGCCGGGACCGGCCAGGGCATCGAAGGCCTCCTGAATTTTCGGCACGGTATCGCTCGCCGCGGCGACGCCCAAGGTCTGCTGCAACAGGTTTTCCAGGGAGGTAGCGAAAGCGCCATTCGCCACCACGCCTAAATCCGCCCAGGCATCGGTACAGGTTTTGGTTTGCGGCTGGCTACCGACATAGATTTCGGTCATGTAAATGTCGGAGTCGAACCGAAGCGCATTGAGGGGATCGGCATCGCGCAAAATGGCGTCGACCGATTTCAGATTCAAATCCACGCCGGTCAGGGTGCATTCGCGGACATAATTGGCAAAGGACGTTTCCATGTCGCTGCCGGCATTGGGAGCATTGGCGGCGCCCAAGCCGACTCGGGAGAGCAGGTTCCTGCGAACCGCGGTCAAGGTTTGCAAACTATCGGCAAAACCATGGCCGGTCATCGAGGGCAGGGCAAAGGCCTGTTCGAACAGGCGAGTCGACCGATACCCCAGATTCGACATGACGCTGCCAACGACGGCCGGTCCCAACGGCACGTGGTCGACCACGACCACGCTGCCGGTATAAGCATCTTCAATCGCGACTTTGACGGAAGGTGCATACAGCATCAACCACAAAACGTAAGCCAGAAACAGATCCTGATAGCGAATGCCCCGGCCATCCCATTGCAGTAAAGCCCGCACCATGATGATGATCACGCCGATCAAGCCGCCCACGCCGGCGGCGGTGCGGTAATCGCCGGTTCCGGAAATCATCGCGACCGCATTTAACACGGCTTGCAGGTAAGCGGAATCGCCGACGGAGAAGATTTCGAACATAGGGACCTGACGTGAAAGGGCTGAGGAACAATAATGGCTAAGGGTTCGGCCACGCCGGTGCGGAAGCCGGAAGCTGAGCCACACTGCCATATTGGCGCGGTTTGACGGTATTCATCAGTTGCTGATAAAACGCCATCAGGGTTTGTGGATTGCCATAACGCCCTGCGATGGTGACATACTCGTCCTGGATCTGTTCGCGGGCGTCCTTCAGCGCATCCATTAGCAATTTGGCATAGGCATGATCATTGATCTGGGCGGCCGTCTGCACCGCATTCAGTAAATCGTTGACGATCAACTGCGCCAGTTCCAAGGCGATCACCGGCGCGGCTTCTTCGGCCCAGAGCTTGGCAATCCCGGCGTCTTCGCGGGCCAAATTGTGGATCATGCCGCCGATGGCATCCGGCACAGTCTGCATGAAAGCCTGTTCGGTGGCGGTGATTTGGCCCTGGTTGGTCGAGAATTTAACGATCAGGCCATTGCCGTTGCTGGCCGAGCCCAGCAGGATCTCCATCACCCGTTGTTTGAGGCCGACCAGATTGACGCTCTGAACCACCGGTTTCAGGCACTGGTCGGCGCCATGACCATCCGAGCAGCTGTACAATTTGACGGTTTGATAACTGTTGCCGGCATCGCTGCCGTAGATCAGGTCCTTGATGCGAAGAAGGGGCGGCGGCGCACTCACCGGAGTGTTTTCGCCCTTGCCGTCGGGAGCGGCTTGGGGAGCATCGACAATGACGGTGCCGGAGATGCTCATCGCCGCCTCCAACAGGCTATTGCCGCCGAAGCGGAACCAGGCGCCGGCATTGTGATTGATCAACGCGCGCCAAACCAGATTGCCCTGGATTTTTTGCGCCATGTCATTGGGCGCGTTTTGTTTGACCTGCTGCAGCGGATCCCCCAGCGTACTGGTGTTGGTCCAGCTGGAAAAGACATCGCTGATGCCCTGGGTGAATGAGACATTGGACAGATTGGTTTTGCTCTGCAGATCGAACGCCTTGACGGTATCGTTGACCATGCCCTGCGCCAGGCGACAGGAGTTGCTGAACATCTGGTTCAGTTCCTGGATTTTCTTTTGCAGATCGGTCATCACCGAAGCGCACCACGGACACATGGCCCCGATCGCCAGTTGAAACGCGTAGCCGGCGGCATTGGCGGCGATATTCCGCAGCAATTGCACGAACTGGTTGTAATTGATAAAGCTAAAGCTGCCAGCGAACAGATCGATTCCCCCACAGCCGGCGCTGAACGAGGGCGGTACGAATGACACCAGATTGGTGTTGGTAATGCCATTCCGAGCGACCAGACTGCCGCCGGTAATCACGCCCCGGCGTTGCCCGAGATGCGCCGTCGGTGCAGTGTAATTGGTCATGGTGCCGAACATGCTGTCCATTTCCTGCTGTAAATCGGCATCAGCGGACATCGAACTCAATGTCAGCAGAAAAAACAATAGGGCTCGTTTAACCATGGGGCTGATCATGGGGTTCTCCCGTCTTGAGCACTCTGTTGCAGCGCTTGAATCAATGACAACGGGTCTTGCAGAGTGGCTGAGCTGATGCTCCCCGAAGTGGGTAATAGCCGCGGCGTGGAACGGATACCCTGGATGGTTTCGTACTGTGTCGCATCCAGCCAACCCGATTCCTTGGCTGCCAACAAAATGCGGCTGGTCAGTTCCTCCAGCGACAGCGCGCCCTGCGAGAGTGGCACGATTTGCCGGGGTGGTTTCATCAGGAAGAGGGCAGGCGTTTGTTCAACGCCCAGCAGGGCGGCCTGGCCTTGATCGAGCTTAAAATTTCCGAACAGGCCATTCGGCATCGGCCGGCCATCCAGCGAGACCGGATAGATCTTAAAACCGTAGGCCTTTTCCAGCATGTTCAGAACCGGCGCCTGGACATGACAATAGGGGCAATCGGAACGAAAGAAAAATAAAATTCCGGCTTGGCCTGCGATGTCTTTCAAGGCGCGATCCGCCATCACACTGGCCTGATGATTGGCTTCATTGGCGGCATAGGTCGCGACCGGACGGCGGACGGTTTCATCCAGCTGAGGATCGGACATCACCACATAGCGAGCCGTGTTGGTAAACCGTTCGGCTTTGTCCATCATCACCCGTTGCAGGTAATAAAACGCCGCGACGTTTTCATGCGTCGGCTCATCAATCGCCTTGTTGAGATAAGTCTCCATGTTTTTGCGCAGCCAGGCCGAGGTGAAGGGTTTTGGTTCCGCCGAGGTGATCGGCTTTGAGGGTGATTCAGCGGTCATCGTAGGCAAACTCGGAGGCGGTTGGGGCGGCTCGGGTTTGCGTTTCAACACCGGTTCCGGCTGGACTTCGTACCAAAACCAGCCGCGCTGTTTGTCCGTGAAATAGGAAACGCCGGGCTCATCGATATCGGCCCCCCAGGCTGTAAACACTGGGGATAACAAGATTAACGCGATCAATAAGACAGAGTTTCGGTTCATAGCCGAATTTTCTATCAGGCCGGTCCCGCCCAGCCTGCAAAAGATTCCAGAAAGCGCCATGTTTTGCAGTGGGAGAGGCGGGCAACATGAACGGGGCTACCGTAAAAGATCACACCCTGATTGATTTATTGCGAAGAGCTGATTGGAACCTCTCCTAAAATCACCAGTAAGGCCTGGCGTCTCTATTGGGGATGGCGAGGTTAAATCCCTATGAAATGAGGGATTACGATGCTCAGAATGTCCACCAAATTGAAGGCAAGTTCCTGCATTAGGTATTACTCGATCCTCGACCAGGTTTGGGCGAGTTCCAAATCCCTAATGCAATAGGGATGGAATCTTCAAAATCCCGATAGACATGAAAGTCGTTTGAGTTGCTGGATGAACGCCGGAATCGCCATCGTTGGGCACTGGAATCGCCTAGGGATTTCAGGCCTAAATTCCTGTAGTTAAGTATTAGGGATCTTAATGAAAAACGAACAAGCTAATATGAACCCATCCGCGCTGTCGGAAGAAGACGTGCTCGGCTGGATCGAGGCGAAAGTCGATCAGCTTTACGCAGAGGCCAAGGTGTTGGTCGATGATTACTGGCGGCGCTTGAAAGCGGAGCAAAACCGGCATGCGGGATCGGAAAAGGCCCGGATCGGGGTGCGTATTCGCCGTCGGGAAACTTGCCTGTCATTCAGTATCGAGTGGTTTCGGATGGCGATGATTCGCCAGCAGGGTCAAACCAAACCCATCGCCCACTATCTCAAAAAAGGGCCGGGTTATCATTATCCCATGGGTCGTCTCCTGCAAGGGGAACCCGAATGGGAGGCGGTGCTGATTGAAGAGCTGGAAACCGAATTTGCCGACATTCGCAAGCAAATCGATTTATTGGGGAAAATTCGGGATGCCGTACAGGGCTATCGCAAGGCCACACGCTCAGGCTTCGACATGCCCACCGATAAAATCCTTGATTGAAAATATCTGAGCGTTACTGATGCTATCTCGTGATCGAGTCGAACCGTACAGATATCCACAACCGTGTCTGCCTTATTATTTAGATTAATAAAAGATTATAAAAAGATTAGCATGAGAGTTTTTGACGTCTTCAAAATGTCTGTAAGCCACGCCAGGCAGGGGCTGCAGCGATTTTCAAAAATGGGATTGGCGTCGGTCAAATGCCGTCTCCAACGTCAGTCGAATGCCGTGCTTTGCGTCGGCCCAATGCCGTGGGGTATCAGCCGAATGCCGTTATCTCGTCGGCCGAATGCCGTGTCCCAGGAACAATGATCGGCCCAAAAGTGCGTCAGCCGTATGCCGTGCTTTTTCATCCCTGCTGTTTGCTGATGAGGTGGCGTTGTTGGCTCGGGGTCGGGTTCTTTTTGATCTTGACCGCATCCTCGACAATCAAAAAACTTTCGATTGCTCCAATGACGACCAGGGCTTCCAGGGCTTTACGCAATCTCAGCTTGAAGTCCCGAAGATTGGTTGTGCTGCTGCCGCTCAAACGATGAAGTGTGTCGACCTTCAGCGGATAAGGCGCGGCGTGGGAAGACAAAAATCCATGCAGCCACAGTGCCAGCGGCTGTTTGCGCAATTTGTGCCGCTGCTCGAATTGAATGTGGGTATAGCCGTCTTCAAACAGTCGCAGCATGGATTCGGTCAATTCGACAATGTAGCGCTGGGTTGTCTCGTCCCGGTAATAGCGTAGAAACCCTTTTTCACCGAAACTGTCGCGGCCCTGGAAAGTGATTTCGACAAAGGCTCCGCCCAAGCGGGCCATCGATTCTTTCAGCCATTCGTGCTGACTTTTGCCGGTACCTTTGCCGAGAGCGGTCAGCAGCGCATGGGCGCTGAAGGTGACGCTGAATCCCGGCAACTGCTGGCGGGACAGATGCACGATTTGCATCCAGACATCTAGATCCGACTGGATCAGTTGTATGCCCAGAAACCGGACTTCGGTACCGTCAACCGAAGCCAGCAAGGTACGTTTTTTATAGGCAATGCGTTCTTTGCCCTGGACGCCGGCGAACAAGGCACTGCGTAAACAGGTATTGGGAGTGCCTCGCATCGTGGTCGGCCAACTGGGAATCGCCGTCAGCGGTTCGACAACGCGCAACTGAGCTTTTTTGCGCTTGACCAATTGTTCGAATCGGGCGGAAAGATCGTTGGGGGTGATGGGGTCAGAGTTTTGACCGTTCATTTCTGAAGATTCTAAGGGAGCGCGACAGTTTTTCATCGTCGCCTCACTTCAATAGGCTCTTAGGGTTACAGCCTTGTTTCAGGATAGTCTTAGGAACCGGTGTGAGGTCGATGAGGGCGTGGTCTTCCGCTGTCATGTCGAGTTGGTGATGACAGTACTTCCGCCAGGCGCGTTCGACGGCTTTCTTGTCACTTGGGTTTGAAGGTGTAACGGCTTTGTTATTGTCGACGCCAGGTTTAATTGACGATAAGTCTGAGCCGGATGACGAAACCGGAATCGGGTTATCGACTTGCCGGACCACATGCTCAGTCGACGCCGCCCGTAATGCCGCGCCACCGAGTTCACCACCTTGCCAGGCATGATCGAGGCGCCAAGGCACTTCAACTGAGGCATCGGGTATCAGCGATGCGATCACCGTCTCGCTCACCTCTGCCAACGGGGCATGATGGGCGCAACCCGTGCTCAACAGTGAGTTTATGAGGAGGAAAGAGGGCAGGGATTTCGATTTCATGGTGGCTCCGGGATGATTTGAAAAAATCACCACCGTAGAAGGAAT
The DNA here is from genome assembly GCF_000214275.2 of Methylomicrobium album BG8. Taxonomy (NCBI): domain Bacteria; kingdom Pseudomonadati; phylum Pseudomonadota; class Gammaproteobacteria; order Methylococcales; family Methylococcaceae; genus Methylomicrobium; species Methylomicrobium album. The sequence continues at coordinate 701,192 of NZ_CM001475.1, forward strand.
CAAGCGTTGCGATTCCGTAAAAGATTGGGTTTTTCGGCATCTTTTGTCAGGCACGCGGCCCCGATGTTTGCCACGATGAAACGCTATGCGAATCATTAATAGTGACTTCATCAACCGCCTGGGGAATCTCCTGTTTGGCCAACGTCCGGCGTTATCCACCGTTCAGTCGCCACCGCCCGAAGAGGAGATTCCACGCTATCCGCCGTTCATGAAAGGGCTGCCGGCGGCGCCGGTCGAGCGCATCCTGTCAAGCCAGGTCGAGCTGATCAAAGCGATCGAACATGCGCTGTCCTTGCCGGACGATCTTTATCGGACCATTGCCGAACCCGTCATTGCGCGTTATGCGGCCTTCAGCCATCTGTTACCGGCCTCGGAATCGCACCATCATCGGGGTGCCGGCGGTCTGTTCCGGCATGGCTTGGAGGTGGCGCATTGGGCAACGCAATCCGCACAAGGCTGTTTGTTTGCCACCCATGCCACGCCGCGCGAACGCAAAGAGCAAGAACTGCGTTGGCGCCTGGCGGTGTGTTTTGCGGGCTTGCTGCATGACATCGGTAAACCGGTTTCCGATATCGCGGTCGTCGACAGAGAGGGCGAGCATCTCTGGAATCCCTGCGAGGAAAATCTCACCGACTGGGCATCTCAGCATGGCATCGACCGTTATTTTTTGCGCTGGCGGGAAAACCGTCACAAGCGCCATGAGCAGTTCTCCGCCCTGGTGATCGAGCGGGTGCTCACCCGGGCTTCGAGATCTTACCTGTTGGCGCCAGGCCCCGACATCATGCAGGCGATGCTGGAAGCCATCCACGGCCTGGACCGCGGTGCGAAATTATATGAACTGGTCATGGCGGCGGATCGGAAGAGCGTCGAGCGTGATCTGAAAGCGCATTATCATACCGTCGATTCGGCGATGGGGATGCCGGTTGAAAAATACCTGTTCGATGCCATGCGGCGCTTGATCAAGTCGGGACACTGGCTCGCCAATGAAAAGGGCGCGCGCCTCTGGCGGTTCAAGGAAGGCATTCATATCGTCTGGCGGACCGGCGCTCAGGACATCGTTGACCTGCTCGCCAAAGACAAAGTCCCCGGCATTCCGCGCGATGAAGATACCTTGGCCGATATTTTGATCGAGCGCGGTCTGGCAATTCCGAAGACATTGCCTGATGGCCGGCATTATCGTTATTGGCGCATGCAGCCTCAGGGACTGGACGTAGTCTTGTACATGCTGCGTCTGGCTTCAACGGAATTGATTTATAGCAATGAGCCGCCGGTTGCCATCGAAGCGATCGAGGTCGAGGAAGACCTCCAGGCAACCGTTAAAGCCGAGTCGGGACAAGACAAAGCAGGAGGGCCGGAGGTTCAGCCGAATGCACAGATGACAACATCTCTGGTGACTGATGGCATGATGGCCACGTCGGCTATGGGAATCAATCAAGAGCAGAATGACACGCTCGCCAGCAACCAGGAGACTGCGACGGCGCCTGATCAATCATTCCTCCAGGAATGCCAGGATCTCTCGAATAAGGATGAAATGAGTGACACGCCGTTAAACCCGACTGCCAGAGTTGAATCGATAAACACGAATACGGCCATTTCTCAACCTGCCGTACAACCCATCGAAAAGGCCGGCACGTCGAAAAAAGATAAACGCCCAAATACTCCACTCAATCCTGATGCAAACAACGAACAACCAGTTATCCCTTCGTCCGAAATTGACAGTGTCGATGCAGCCAGAAATTGGCTATATGCCCATGGCTTGGCTGGAGAATGGCTCATTCAGCTGGCTAACAAGATTAACTTGGGAAATTTACAGTGGGGTACCGCTCTGTTGGAGGCTCAGGGAAAATGGTTATTGCCGTTTCCAGACACGGCGCAAAAACTCCATGTCGAACAAAACCTATTCATCAAGACCCTGGAAGAGAAAGGCTGGCTGGTGACCGATATTCTTTCTCCCATGCGTAAGGTACAGGTGATCAATCAGGTTCGGGGGGTATTGTTGGCCCAGGAGCCCAGTGGTTTTCTGAAACAGCTCATTCAGGTACCCGGTTCGCTAACCGTTGCCATGGAACAAGCCCCGAAAATTGCTGAACGAACACATGGAGAGGACAAAAAGGTTAAACCTCTGCCGATCAAGCCTGAAAAATCCGGAAAGCGGCTTGACCCCAACAAAGCTTCGATTGCAGATAATCCGGTGCCTGTAGAAACCGGAGCGTCCAAAGTGCACCCCGTAAAACCAGCGCAAGCCAAACCCGAGGCATTTTACCAGCCCAAACGGCAATCTGATTCTGAGCCATCCATTACCCAAAAGCCATCGAAACCAAAGTCTGCTGTCGATACCGTTTCGACCAAGTTTTCCATGACAAAGGTGGCTCACAGTACGCCATTTGGCACCCAAGCGGTCATGGCCTTGATCGACCAATTGAGAAAAACCAGACCTGTTTCAAATGCGGGCCCTCCTGGTAAAGATTGGTGCATTGTTGAAGAGTCCGACATCGTTCAATGCCTGCAACAGCATCCCGGCCTCAAGCGTAGCACGCTGTTACGCGAGATGGCCAGTCACCCGGATTGCCGAATCGAGGATGGTGGCTTCAAAGTCAGAGTCGGTCCATGAAGTCCGATTACGATTATCAGTTTCCCTGGCGGCCTCTCTTCGAAATCATTTCGATTGCTGGCTGGCTCGGCGGCGCCGTCATGGCCTTTTGGGTCAATCGTTTGTCGGGTCTGCCGCGTGAGCCTTTCGACTGGCTGATGGGGGTGTGCGGCATCATGATATTGTGGAGATTGCCGCCCGCAATAAATCTTTGGGTCCGCAAAAGGCGCCTTCGGCAATTCCGGTTTCAGTATCTGGAAGCCGACAAACTCAAGCGATTCGTGAAACGCCATCCCGATGAATTATGGTTCGGCTGGGGGTTTGATTGGGTGCAAAGCCATGCCCAGCTGGCTTACGAAATTCTCAAACGCGATGTTTCCACGCTCATTCCGACGGATCATCAACGCATGGGCTCGGCCTGGATTCATGGGCTTGAAATTTCGGAAAGCGATGTCCGTCAGCCGCTTCAACATACGGCCGGCCATACTTTGATCGTCGGCACCACCGGTGCCGGTAAGACGCGGGCGTTTGATCTGCTGGTGACGCAGGCGGTGCTGCGTGGCGAAGCGGTGATCATCATCGATCCCAAAGGCGACAAGGATCTGATGGCATCGGCGAAGCGGGCTTGTCAATTGGCACGGCGCCCCGATCGCTTCGTCTATTTTCATCCGGCCTTCCCGGAGGACAGCGTGCGTCTGGATCCCTTGCACAATTTCAACCGCCCTTCGGAAATTGCCAGCCGCATTACCGCCATTTCCCCGGGCGAGACGACCAATGATCCCTTCAAGGCATTTGGCCAGAAGTCACTGGATAACGTGATCCAAGGACTCATGGTGATCGAGGAAAGGCCGACTTTAGCCAAGCTGCGCCGTTATCTCGAAGGAGGTCCTTCCACCTTGGTCATTCAAGCGTTGGAACGCTATTACGACACCTCTTTAGGCGATTGGCGGCGCGATGCCAGGCCCTATTTGAAAGCAGCTAAAGACATTGACTCCAAAGCCGCCGGCCTGGTGCGCTTTTATCGGGAAGTTGTGCAGCACCAGACGGCCAACCTGGATCTGGAAGGCTTGTTATCGTTATTCGAACACGACCGCACCCATTTCAGCAAGATGGTGGCTTCCTTGATTCCGATCATGAACATGCTGACGTCGGGTCCTCTGGGACCTCTGCTGTCGCCCAATCCGAATGATGTGGATGATCTTCGCCCCATTACCAATACCGGCCATATCATCGAAAAGGCCCAAGTGGCGTACATCGGTCTGGATTCGCTGTCGGATGGCTTGGTCGGCAGCGCGATTGGTTCGATTCTGCTGGCCGATCTCGCCGCGGTGGCGGGGGATCGCTATAACTATGGGGTCTCGGACAGACCGGTCAATGTGTTTGTCGATGAAGCCGCCGAAGTGATCAACGATCCCTTCATCCAAGTCTTGAACAAAGGCCGCGGCGCCAAGATACGGCTGTTCATTGCCACCCAGACGTTTGCCGACTTTGCGGCGCGTACGGGCTCCCAGGATAAAGCCCGACAGGTCCTGGGCAACGTCAATAACCTGATCGCCCTGCGCATCATGGATAGCGAAACCCAGCAGTACATTACCGACAATCTGCCCAAAACCCGACTGAAATACATCATGCGCACCCAGGGTGTCGCCACCAGCGCGACCAATCCCACGGTTTTTTCCGGCAATGTCGGTGAACGCCTGATGGAAGAGGAGGGCGATTTGTTTGCGCCGCAGTTATTGGGACAGCTGCCTGACCTGCATTACATCGCCAAATTGTCGGGCGGACGGATCGTAAAAGGCCGACTTCCCGTGCTGCGTCCAGCCCTCGACACCGGCAAGGATTGAACGTGCAGCGTAATTTACTGCTCAGTTTGATGGTTTGGCTATTGGAAATCATTCTGGTGGCCTGCCTGGTGTCGGATCGCTGGACACGCGAGATTCAGGTTGCCGAGGACCAAATGCTGATCGCCTATATCGGCGTCGAGAAAGAGGCGGAAATTCGATGGACCAGCCAAAGATGGTTTGATCGGCTCTTCGTGAAAACCGGCATCCGGGGCTGCGTCTACCACTACTTTATTCCCACCGAACGTGAACGGCAACTATCGAAAGGCTTTGAAGATGTCGGCCGCCGGGATTTCTTTCCTTTTATCCAAAGCCGACTGGATGTGCTTTGGGAGACGGTGTACCAGATGATCAAACGGTTGATCATGGCGTGGGTATGGTGGCCGCTATTAGCCGTCACCATCATGCCCTTTGCGATCGATGGGCTGATTCGCCGAAAAATCAGTCAGACCAATTTCGATTATCCCAGCCCCATGGCGCATCGCTACAGCCTTTATCTGATGCTGGGCGCCGTCTATCTGCTGTTTATGGGCTTAACGCTGCCGTTTCCGGTGCCGCCGCAAATGGTCCCGGTCGGCATCTTTATGGTGGCGGCTGCCTTGAATGTGTTTCTGGCTAATACCCAGAAGCGGGTTTAACGGATTTTTCTATAGCATCACAACGCAGTGAGCCAGGATAAACACGGTGATCGGGATGACATCCGGTTCAAGCGCTTTATTTTCCCATCCTGAAATCTTGAATTTCACTGAAGCTTTCTTCAACGAGGCTGATGAGTTAAAAAAACACTTTCTATAACTCATAAATTTACTTATGATGAGTGATAAGAGGAGGGGATATCACTCATGATGTGGAACTGGCAACAACCCGACTGGCCTGATTTTAGCTACGACAAATCCCAGATTGAGGAAAGCGAAAAACGTTTGCTGCTGGGCGCCGGTCTATTGTTCGGCGCTTTCAAACACCTTGGCGATGATGACAAGCGGCAATTAACCATCGAGTTGATCAGCAATGAAGCCCTGAAAACCTCCGAGATCGAAGGAGAATATCTTAACCGCGATAGTCTTCAGTCCTCTATTCGCCGCCAATTCGGATTGCTGTCCGATCATCGCAAAGTCTCCCCGGCTGAACAAGGCATAGCGGAATTGATGGTTTCGTTGTATCGGGGGTTCGATGCGCCTCTCTCCCATACCATGCTATTCGAATGGCATCAAATGCTGGCGAATGGTCGCCGTGACCTGCATGACATCGGTCGGTACCGGACTCACCCGGAGCCGATGCAAATCGTATCCGGCGCCGTCTATGCGCCAAAAGTGCATTTTGAAGCCCCTCCATCCTCTGCAATGATGCCGGAGATGGATCGGTTTATCGCCTGGTTTAACGATACAGCACCGGAAGGAAATAACCCGCTGCCGGCTTTATTGCGCGCCGGTATGGCCCATCTCTATTTTGTCAGCATCCATCCCTTCGAAGATGGCAATGGCCGGATCGGACGGGCGCTTGCCGAAAAAGCGCTGGCCCAATGTTTGGGTCAACCGACCCTGATTGCACTGGCCTATACCATCGAACGCCACAAAAAGGCTTACTACGAAGCGCTTGAGCGCGCCAATCGACACAACGAGATTACCGATTGGCTGATCTATTTCGCGGATCGGGTGATCACCGCTCAAGCCTATACACAAAGCTGGATCGAGTTTTTGATCAAAAAAACCAAATTGTATGATCGGCTACGGGGCCAATTGAATGCGCGTCAGGAGAAAGCGTTGGCCAGAATGTTCCGAGAAGGACCGGAAGGCTTCACGGGCGGGCTCAGCGCCGAAAAATACATCCACATCACGGGTGCAACCCGAGCCACTGCGACACGGGATCTCCAGGACTTGGTCGGCAAGGGCGCGTTGTCAAGGACGGGGGAAAGGAAGCATACTCGCTATCATCTCTGCCTTGACGCCATCGTTTAAATCTTCAATCTGTCTGATGAATTCGCAATCCCCATAGGCCTTAGCAATCATTAGAATGCTCGAAAGCAGCCAGTGCATTTATCATCAGTAAGGTTTATTGATTGTCTCTGAGCGGCCACTTTGCGTCACTCAAGGATTTCAGCGTATGGCGGCTGCAAAACAGAAAGCTGCCGTTCAACGTTACGTTCAGCGGCGTCGTGTGGCGGAGTTCGCTGCAACGATCAGTTAGGTCGGATGGAATCCTGCAACATCCGGTCTAAAGTGACTGGTTTCGCTCTATTCAAATAAATATTCATCCAATTCAAGGAACGCTTTGCCAATGTCATTTAGCGATAATATGAGTCTATATTCTGCGGTCTCACCATTATCTGAAATTGGCACAATATCTTCTGGATATTCGAGCCATTCATCAAATGGTTGAGAATAAATTGGTTCACCATCTTCATCAGAGCCTATATAACACTCGTCATGCCATTCATCTTGCATGGCTTCTTCATAGGCATCAATATCCATTTCATAATCAGCCCAAGGTAACAAATGCGAAATGACTTCTTCCATTTCCCCATATAACGTAGGCCACGCCTCGCTTTCAATATCATTCCTAGAAGCGCAGCCAATATTAATTTCAAACCTCGGCATGGTTTTGTTAAGCCAAGAGTGAAATTCTATATATATGGTCTCTCCGTTCTCGATTAACTGCATCCATTCTTTTTCTAAGCGCAATTTATTTAGATTTTTAATATAAGGCGGGGGCTGCGTGATTTGACAAAGCTCAGAAAGACTGGAATTTGTTAATTTTTTTACAATTGGTACTTCAATTTTCCATCCTTTTCCAGTTTTTGATATTGTATTGTCTGATATGTTTTGCCAATAGCAAATATCATCCTCTGGATTATACAGTACAATAATGACTGGCAGACAGTGCCTGAACCAATAGTCAATATGATTATCATCCGTGCGGAAAATCACGCTTTTATCAGTCTTTTCTGAGAAATAGCTTGTACCTGACTTTATTTGAATTGCAATTAAATCACCTGTTGGCTTGCCGTTTTTTACAATTTCAACTTGAGCATCAATTCCATAGTCATGCATAGTTTGCTCACGGTATAACCAGCCCTGTTGAGAGAAAAAGTGTTCAACTTTGCTACTGCCTAATCTATCAGTTCGTGGTTGCTCTCTCATGCGTAGTGCTTTCTTGTTGTAATGCCTAACGTTTTCTTTATGGATTGGGTCTTACGCATTATTGTTTTTAAGTTTTTCACGACGTAACGTATATTCTCGGCTTCCATCTTTAATAACGCCGTTTTCAATATGGTTTAAAAACTTATCAAGAACATACGGAATTATTTCATCGCAAACGTAAGATGCCATGTTAATTGCTTTTTCTGCATCAAGCTTTTCAATAGAAATACCTTGATGAAGTACATCGTTTCTCAATTTTTGAAGTTCAAACCACTCATTCCAAATTGTCAGTTGATTGTTGTCTCTAATTTTAGTTTTAAAATTTAATTCTGTTATTTCTTCAAGAATTTGGTAATAAAGAGGGTCAATATATCCCAGGCTTTTATTCTTGAACGTCTGCGTGTAAAGTAAGTTACCTGCTTTATCGTCAATAGTTAGCGAATATAAAATAGGTTTAAGAATAACTGACTTTATGCCCACCTCAATTGAAATTACTGCATGTATAAAAGCAGACGTGTAATATTCATTTTCAAATAGAGTCTTCGAATCAAGTAGGTTTTGAAGAGGAGCTTTTACAATTTCACGATTACTTTCATAGAATTTCTCAATCCTTTTATAAATGAATTCACTTTCATATTGCATTTCGAACTGTTCATATAAATAAGTTATTTCTTGATCACGTAATGCGTCCGATTCGTCATACGACATATAGAATATCCTTTAAGTGAAACTAATTGAACTTGATTGTTAGACTGAAAAGCAAACAAGATTGACACCTAATGCACAAGCAAGACCTGTGCTATTCCTTTTTTGGCAGTTGCCATGTGATAACACCCCGGCTAATCTTTTTCAACAGACCAGACCCATCCTGGAAGTGATTCAAGCCGATCTATCCGGTGCTGGCTGAGATTTTTTTTATTTTTATTATCACGTTGAGTCTTAACCCATATCCCAAGTTTAAAACCATTTGTAGTAACGTAATTTCGGGAAACACCTGCATTACCATACTGTTTCACAAATAATTTAAGTTGATCAAAAGCCACGTTCCATTGTTCATCAATGACATCCCAACGCCAACCGGGAATAGCTTCAAGTCGGTTTATGCGATCCTGACTAAGTAAATTTTTGGATTTACTCTTGCGTTGCCCGCTAATCCAACTGCCAAGTTTAAAACCATCCGCAGTGACATAAAGACCAGAAACCATTGCATGTCCACATTGGTTCACATAGGACTGAAGATGTCCAAAAGCTTCTTCCCATTGTTTTGCATAGGGATCCCAAGACCATCCTGGGATGGATTCAAGACGTTCTATCCGATCCTGGCTAAGCAGATTTTTGGATTTATTTTGACGCTGGGTACTAACCCATGTCCCAAGATTGAAATCATTTGGGGTGACATAACTTCTAGGGACGTTTACATTATTATGATGGTATACATAAGCCTGAAGCTGAACGAAGGCTTCGTCCCATTTTTCAGAAAGATCCCAATGCCATCCCGGGAGAGCATCAAAACGAGCTATTTGATCCAAGCTAAGTTGGTTTTTGGATTTGTTCGTGCGCTGAGTCTTAACCCAGTTTCCAAGATTAAACCCATCAAGTGTAACATAATTACGAGGGACATTTGCATTACCATGCAGCGACACATAAGACTGGAGTTGTTCGAATGGTTCGTCCTTTTGTTCCGTTAATGGACGCCAAGACCATCCAGGGAGTGCTTCAAGGCGTTCTATTCGGTCCTGGGGAAGGCTGTTTTGGGATTTTTTCACACGTTGATTGTTAACCCACCCTCCAAGATTGAAACCATTAGATGTAACATAATTACGAGGGACATTTGCATTACCATGCAGCGACACATAAGACTGGAGTTGTTCGAATGGTTCGTCCTTTTGTTCCGTTAATGGACGCCAAGACCATCCAGGGAGTGCTTCAAGGCGTTCTATTCGGTCCTGGGGAAGGCTGTTTTGGGATTTTTTCGTGCGCTGGTTATTCACCCAACTCGCCAGTTTGAAGCCATCAGGTGTAACATAATTACGGGTGACTTTTGCATTACCATGCAGCGACACATAAGACTGAAGTTGTTCAAATGCTTCCTCCCATTGTGTTGCATAGGGATCCCAAGACCATCCAGTGAGCGCTTCAAGGCGTGCTATCCGATCCTGGCTAAGGAGGTTTTTAGATTTACTTTCGCGTTGATTGTTAACCCACCCTCCAAGATTGAAACCATCAGAGGTAATGTGTGATCCGGGAGCTTTTGCATTGCCATACTGTTTTACATAGGACTGAAGCTGTCCAAAAGCTTCTTCCCATTGTTCCGTTAATGGACGCCAAGACCATCCAGGGAGTGCTTCAAGGCGTTCTATTCGGTCCTGGGGAAGGAGATTTTTGGATTTGTTTGTGCGTTGGGTATTAGACCAAGCCCCAAGTTTAAAACCATCAGGAGTGACATATTGCTGAGATATACTAGCAATGCCATGCAGCTTTATATAAGACTGAAGCTGTTCAAACCCTTCTTCCCATTGTTCCATTAAACGATCCCAGGACCATCCTGGCAGCGCTTCAAGACGCTCTATTCGGTCCTGGCTAAGAAGTTTTCTGGATTTTTTCGTGCGCTGGCTATTAGTCCATGTCCCAAGTCTAAGACCATCATTGGTGACATATTTCCAGTGAATTTTTGCATTACCATTCAGCTCTACATAGGACCGAAGTTGTTCGAATGCTTCTTCCCATTGTTCCGTAGTCGGATCCCAAGACCATCCAGTGAGTGCTTCAAGACGCTCTATTCGGTCCTGGCTAAGCAGATTTTTGAATTTTTTCTGGCGCTGGTCGCTAATCCAATTACCAAGTTTCAAACCATCAGAAGTGACATATTTTTGAGAGACACTTGCATTACCGTGTAGCTTCACATATGACTGAAGCTGTTCGAATGCATTTTCCCATTGTTCTGTAAAGGGATCCCAAGACCATCCGGGAAGAGCTTCAAGACGTACCATCCGATCCTGGCCAAGAAGATTTTTGGACTGATACGTGCGTTGTTTGCTTACCCATATTCCAAGTTTGAAACCATCAGCGGTGATGTAAAAACAGGGTGGGCTCGCATTGCCATGGTTCTGTGCATAAATTTCTAACAACCCATACCAGTAGTTCCATGGGGCTGTGCTCTGCTCAACTAAATGGGTACGAAGCGAATCACCAAAATCATTGTCCACTGAAGCAGGCAAATCAATGGTGATTTTTGAAAGATCTTGCGGATTAACCTTTGATCCAGATTTTCTGCCTAGCTCGGTGCGCAGCATATCCAGTTGCTGCGATAAGACTTCATCATGGGCCTTAAACGCATTCAGTACTTCCCAGACAGGTTTAAAATTACTGGCTTCAATGGAGGCGATGGCGTTGTCGCCCTGTTCAATAAAAACGGGGATTACAATAGTTCCAAACTTTTTATCCTCGCTTAACCGAATAGCACGACCCACTGCCTGGACAATGTCTACCTGACTGTTTTTAGGATCAATAAAGGCAACACCATCTAACGAAGGGACATCTACTCCTTCGGAAAGGCAACGGGCGTTAGTAATGAGTCCTCTTTGGTTATGCCCTAAGCCTTTCAGGTAATCCAATTTTTGCCGTCTTTTATCTGTTGCCATTGCCCCTGATACAAAGTCACTCCACAACTCACCAGTTGGGCGATGCTCTTCGTAAATCCAGGTAAGTACTTCTTGCACGTCATTTTTGAATGATTCTGCCCGACTAACCCGGCTATGGAAGCTGATGACCCGCTTGAGGTCGTAATCTTTAATTGCCTTGAGCAGGCCAATCTGGGCTGCCAAAGATTCTGCATCATTTTCAATGCCAGAATCGGTTTTAATAAGTTCTCTGTTCTTGATCCATTTGGCGATCATCGGGCTATCCACCCCGATAATCACGATCCGGTAATCGGTCAGCAGATTTTGTCTGATAGCTTTACCAAAGGGCAGCGAATACAGTACTTTGCCAAAGACAGTTTCATCATCCATGCAAGCCACTTCTACACCGCGATCCTCTGCGGTTTTCTTTACTGAGGCAGTATAGGTGCGTGGGGTGGCTGTTGCGAATAGGCGTTTGGTGGCGATGATACGGTTGTTGTCCAATACGGTGGAGAAAGCACTGGTGATCTTGCCGGTACAACGATGGGCTTCATCGGCAACAACTAAGTCGAATGCCAGAGTAAAGTCACCGGCTTGAGCATCGGCTACCATAGGCGATGATTGGTAGGTGGAGAATATAACCTTGGAACCGTCTCCGTTTATGAATCGTCTGATTTCTTCTGCATCTGAGGTTACGGGAAAAGCCAGTTCAGAAACCGATTGGATGGTTTCATCCTCGCCTCGTTTTCCAACCGTTTCGTCTGAGCATACGCAAAGTACATCGAATGGCTGACTTGCGGCAAATGTCCATTCTCTGAGTGTTTGTGACAACAGGCTTAAAGACGGCAACAATACCAACGTCCGTTTGGAGGCAAGTTCTTCTTTAATCCAAAGTGTGGTAAAGGTCTTGCCTGTTCCACATGCCATAATCAGTTGACCACGTTCGGTATGTTGGAAGTTATCAGCAACCGAGACAATCGCTTCAAGTTGATGTGGACGCGGCTTTGGAGGCTCTTTGCGCTTTCCTCTATATAGTTCATTGTAATGTGATGGATATTCAAGCTCTGAACGCTCAAAGTCTGAAAGCAGAAACCTTACTACTGTTTTTTCCTGGGCTTCGCAAACCTGTATTGCATTCTTGCCGATGCGATCAGTAGTAGCAATTAACAAGCGCTTGTCGATGCCCGCACGATTGGACTCACTGAGGAATTTATCTACATCGTTTTTGGTAATGTCATGATTAGATGAGTAACACTTGGCTTGTACTGCCCAGGTTTCGCCATTTTTATGTTGGAAAACCAGGTCAATACCGCAATCGATACCCCAGCGTTTAGGATATTCTTCCCATAGCCAGACCTGATCAACTTGAGTTGACCATTCGGGATCATTTTTGAGAAACCATTTAGTAAAACGTTCAAATTGCTTGCCACGTTTAAAAGGGTCGGCGTCAAAGCCTTGGTAAAGTTCGAGAAAAGTAGCCACTGATTACAAATTAATCTGGAGTTACGGGTTAATGAAGCCGTTAAGGTGACGTTGATTATACCTTGACTGAGGTCTGATTTTTGGTCGACATGGAGCCATAGAACTGATTGACCGATTTATGATGGTGGGCTGACATTTGGATTTTTGGTGTGAGTGACGGCTTGGAGTCGGTCTGAGCCAGCGAATTCTCTTCAATTTTGTATTCGTGGATGACTGCTTTACGGTTTGCACTATTTTTTTCAAATTGAAAAAAGCCAAGCAAAGCCCCTGTCCCCTAAATATAAAAGTATCTTTTTTCAGGCTACCACCTCTTTGGATTGGATTATCTTATTCCCCAGCCACAAAAAATAGTGCGACGCCCAACAAAAAATCCTCGGCAACGACATTTATTGCCGCCGACGAGGGCTTTCAAATCACCAAAATAGTGATCATCCCTCCCGGAGATCATTATGGAACCCGTTGCCATCCCTAAAACCATCGACGATCCGATTCACCTTTTGCTCTGGAGCGCCGATGAAATCGTGCCTTTCATGGTATGCATGCTCACCGGCATGCTGATCGATCAATTCATTCCCGCTCTGGCCTTTGGCGCCATTGCTGTCAAATTCTACCGGCGCTTTCGTGATAACCGTCCAGATGGTTACACCTTGCATGCGATCTATTGGCTGGGTTTGCTGCCCAGCAAAGCGATCACCATTCCCAATCCCTTTATTCGGCGGTTCTACCCGTGAAGCTTTCGGATTTCCTGCGTACTTGGGAGGGGCACGAGGCCGAGAATCGCTTCAGCCGCATCATCATTCTGGGTTTGCTGGTAATCTGCGTGATTACTTCGTTGGCTGCCTGGCGCACCGAACGCAGCATCATTCTGGTGCCGCCGACCTTGACGAAAGAAGTCGAGGTGACCCGGACGGCGGCTTCCAGCGAGTTCAAGGAGTCCTGGGGCCTGTTTCTGGCCGAGCTGTTGGGTAACACCACACCGGCCAATGCCGATTTCTTAAAAATCGCCATCGAGCCGCTGTTGGCGCCCGAGATCTACCGCACCGTGCTGGATGCGATGACCGATCAGATCAAGGCGATCAAAATGGATCGGGTCGCGATCAGCTTTACACCCCGGCATGTGGATTATGAAGCCGAAACCAACAAGGTCTTTGTCAGCGGCGAACTCAAAAGCCAGGGGCCCAGTTCTAAACCGGACATCAAGCCGCGTACCTACGAATTCATCATCGCCATCAAAAACTACCGGCCGCGCCTGGAGTTCATCGATGTCTATCCTGAAGACCCCAGAACGCTGGAACGCCTGAAAGCCATGCAATCGCCACAGAGAGCAACGCCATGAAAAGTGCCTGTTATCCGCTCGCGTTATTGCTGATCATCAGCATGCCGGTATCCGCCCAGGAATTACCGGCTAACGGGTTAACCTCACCTCCGCATCAAGACAATAAGGCTCTGGAAACCGCGTCCTTGCAGGAGTTGCCAGGTATGGCAACTGATCAGTCTCCACTGCAAGTCGAATTGCCGCCCGTCGATGCCAGTATTCTGAATCCGCCCCCTCAGCAGGCGGCGACTTCCGTCGCGCCGCAAACCCTTCAGGTCAAGCCCGGCATCAACGAGCTGATGCCGATTGCGGTCGGTCATTTGAACCGGCTGGTGACACCGTTCGACAACCCCGTGGTGACCACGACCAGTCAGGCGACCACCAGCACCAAAGGTAAGATCGTCTATGTCGCGACCGCCGATGAAACGCCGGTGACTTTGTACATTACCCCCGGCGACAATCAGGATATCGCGCTCTCGCTGACGCTGATCCCCAAACGGATACCCGCCCGTGAAATCCATCTCAGCCTGGATCAGGAGACTTACAAACGGCTGATGCAGTGGCAGCGGCAAACCAAAGACTCGTCCGATAAACCCACGAACCAGGAACAGGACTACATCACTACCCTGAAGCAGTTGTTTCGCGATCTGGGACTGCAAAAAACGCCCGCCGGGTTTTCATTACGCGATCCGAGTCAATCCGAACAAATCCAGTGTCACCAAGACCGGCTCCGGATTCATACCGGCCAGCTTTTGGAAGGTCAGGATCTGCTGATATTCGTGGGTGTCGCCCGCAACACCGGCGTCGTCCCGATCGAATTCGATGAACGCGCCTGTGCTTCCACCCAGGAAGAGGTCCTGGCCGTGGCCGCCTGGCCGAAAGTGGTGCTGGGACCCGGTGAATCGACCGAACTCTATGTCGCCGTCAGACGAAAAGACGAGGCTGCCATCATGGTCAGACCGTCCTTGCTGAACGGGAGGATGCCTTAATGACCGGTATCGATAAGGGGTGGTCGGCGCTGAGCCCGAATGCCAAACGTCAAGTTGTCGTAGGCAGCATCGGTACCGTGTTGATCGCGACGATCATCGGCTTGGCTTCGGTGTCTCCGGAAGTCGTCAAACCTTCCAGCAAGCAGGCTACGATCCAGCACATTCTTACCGATAGCGATCCCCGCTCGTTGGGCATCGACGGTATTTCCGCCCAGTTACGCGACTTGCTGCAGAAGAACGAAGAGCAGGGCCGCCGTCTCGGGGCGATCGAGGAACAGCAAAAACGTCAGCAACAATCCGATGAGATGCGCTTCAAACAATGGACCCTGGCCGAGCGGGAGGCCTATGACGCCAAGTTGAAAGCCGTCTCCGGTGAACTGGAAGCGCTCAGAAACAAACCGGCAGCGCCGGGGGCTGTGCTTCCGGATACCTGCTCGACAGCGGGTACCGTATTACCCCTGCCCAATACGTCCGATCGGCGATCGAGCGTCACTCACACCACGCCGGACCCCAATGACCTGACTAGCGTTTTCGAACAAGCGGCCATCCCCGGCCCGAATTCGGGCAATCCTGGTCTATCCGGAGGACGTGCGTCTCCGAATGCCCAACCGCAGGCGGTCTTGCAGATTCGCGTGATCAAGGATGACAAGGCGTCACCGTCTGTATCGGAAAGAAAAGCATTGCCTGATCAAAACGCCCGACACAGCGAAGTCTTTATTCCGGCCGGCAGCATTCTGACCGGCGTCTTGTTGAACGGATTGGATGCGCCCACCGGTAAAAAGGCCAAGAAGGAGCCGATGCCGGTGCTGTTCCGGATCAAAAAGGAAGCCATTTTGCCCAATCGCTTCCATGCGGATTTGCGCGAATGCTTCCTGTTGGCCGCCGGCTTCGGTGACTTGAGCGCCGAGCGCGCTTATTTTCGCGGCGAGACGTTTTCCTGCGTGCGTCAGGACGGTGGGGTGATTGAAGTGCCGATGAACGCTTACGCGACCGGCGAGGACGGCAAGAACGGCGTTAGAGGCCGTGTCGTCTCCAAGCAAGGCGCCTTGCTGGCGCAGTCGATGATGGCCGGCTTTCTGCGCGGCTTTTCCGATGCCTTTGGCCGTAACCAGGTTCCGGTGTTGCTGACCGGCGGTCTGGGGAGCCTAGCCGGCACGACGCCGTTTCAAAGCGCCTTTTCCGCCCAGTCGATGGAAGGCGGTGCGCTGAAAGGGGCCGGTTATGCCATGGAGCGCCTCTCGCACTTTTACATGGACATGGCCGAAGAGATTTACCCGGTGATCGAAGTCGATGCCACCCGGCAGGTCAATTTTATCGTGCAAAAAGGCACGGCGCTCAAATTGAAAACGCCGGCCTGATGCAAAAGATGAGCATTTTCTCCATTTATTGTCCGTGTCTGCCTTGAGGCAGCCAGTAAGCTGTTGCCACCATTTCAACCCTTAACGGTCGACCTCATGAATTGTCTTAGCCGATTCGCTTTTTTGTTACTGCTTTGCCCAGGTACGGCCGCGATGGCGGCCGATGCGCCGAAGATTTCACCGGCCGATATCGCCGCCGGCTTGATGTCGGTCAAAATCGATGGCATGCAGGATTTGCCGATTACCGGGCTCAAAATGGTCAAGACCGGCGAGCAGATCGTGTTCATGTCGAGCAACGGCCGCTTTGCGTTGTACGGCGGCAAACTACTCGATGTCTGGACCCAGCAGGAGATCAAGGACCTTCCCGATATTGACCGGATCGCCAGGCGGATTGATCTTTCCCGGATGAAGCTCAATATCGACGATCTGGGCCCTGTCACCGTCGGTCGAGGCAAAGAGGCCGTGCTGATCTTCATCGATCCGCGCTGCCCGTATTGCGGCAAGGTCATGAAAGACCTGCAAGCCTTGCAGGACCGCTATACCTTCAATCTGGTCATGGTGCCGATCCTGGGCCAGGAATCGCAAAACATCGTCGTGCAACTGGCCTGTCAGCAAGCCTCCAAAGATCAAAAAGTTCAGGACAGCGTCCGCCAGCGTCTCCTGAAACAGGAATATGCCGGTCTTCCAACCGATAATCCTGCGTCTTGTAACAAGGAGCCGCTGCAACGGGCGATCGTGACCGCCAAGCTGTTTGGTCTGCCTGGGGTGCCGTTTCTGATCGCTCCGGACGGCCGCACGCACAGTGGCGCGCCCGAATCGCTGGCCGATTGGCTGGAAAACAAACCTGCCATCGTAAAAGCTCCAGCCAACGCCGACAAAACGGAGAAAAAGCCGTGAGCCCGCGCCGGTTGATTCTAACGGTTCTCCTGGGATGGGTCGTCATCCTCAGCACCGGCTGCGCCACGCAATACGGCTGCAAGGGCATGCCGGATGACCCTAAGTGTCTGTCGACCACCGAAGCCTATCAGGTGACTGACAAAGCCTTGCCTGAGCCGCCCAAGCCGGAGCCCCCCCAAGTTGAGGCGGTTAAAGCTGGGGCAATCGCCCCTTTCCCGCGCCACGCCCGGCAACCCGTCCCCAAAATCGAGGATCCCACGCCGATCCGAACCCCGGCTCAGGTCATGCGCATCTGGATCGCGCCCTGGGAAGACAGTGACGGCGACCTGATGGTATCGGGCTATGTGTACACCGAACTGGAACCCCGCCGCTGGATGATCGGTAAAAGCGCCCCGACGGTCAGCCCGTCGCTGATTCCGCTGCAAATCGAGCAGCGTCCTCCGGAAAGGCCGCTAGATCGGGATCAGGCCGTTAGCGAGACCGAAGGCATGCCGTCAGGCACATCCAAGGCACCGAACACGCATTAAACCAACATTCCGCCAATCCTCACCGGGATGGGCGAGAAGCCGCGGGCAACCGCTTGGGCGAGCCGGACATTGGGTCCGAGGCAGGACGGGCAACCGTCTTTTCATTTCCCCATGAGGTCGTTTTTTATGAGATTGTCACGTCAAACGGGCGCGTCGGTGGTCCTGGCATCCCTATTGCTGGTCATGCTGGCGCCCGATGCGCTGGCCGGAGCCGGTGGTACCGAATTCAACAATGTCTGGACGTTGCTCACCGGCTGGGTGGAAGGGCTGCTCGGCCGCATCATCGCCATCGTGTTTGTGATCGTGGGCCTGGTTGCCGGCGTGGTGCGCGGCAGCATTATGGGTTTCGTATTGGGTATTGCCAGTGGCGTCGGCTTGTTTGCCGCCCCGACGATCATTACCAATATCGTCACCGCCACGCTGTGAGTTCGACATGAACGAGATCACCGGAAGCCACTTCCATTCCGAGAGGGCGGCGGGCAACTGTCGAATTTCAACTCGGGTTTCCAACGTGGTGCGGGTGCATGTCGTGGCGAGCGATGGGCGGGTGCTCAATTCCTGTCATCCGGCGCGCGCCCGTGAACTCATCCGCAAAGGGCGCGCTCTGCGACTCAGTCGCCAGCCTTACACGATACGCTTGTTAGAGACGACATCGCAGGAGGCTGAAGCTAACCCTTCGCTGCAGGATGCCTCATGAAACCCTCCCGCATTCATCCGGCCGATTCCCTGTTTTCGGCCTTGGCGTATGATCCCGATCACCAGCTTTTTCTGCTGGCGGACGCGAGCATCGGTTTTGGCTTTATTTGCCGGCCGCTGACCGGCGCCGATCCGAGCGTTTCGGCCCGGGTCAATGTGCTGTTGAATCAGGACTGGCCGACCGAGACCTTGCTGCAGGTGAGTCTCTGGACCTCCCCGGATATTGAGGAATCGTTGGCCATCATGCAGACCCGTCGCCTCAAACAGCAAAAGACGATCTATAAAGCGATGACGCAAGCCAGCATCGATTTTTTACGGCAGGGAACCGGTAAAGCGCCGGAATCGGTTTCCGGGGCGCACCTGCGCCGCAGCCAGGTGATCGTGACCGTCAAGCTGCCCATCGTTAATCCCCGGCCCAGCGAGAATGAATTAGTCAGGGCCGCGGAATTGCAGCGGGCGACCCAACAATCCTTGACCACCATCGGGCTCAATCCTGACGTGCTCGACGCGGATCACTATGTGCGGGTGCTGAATACGGTCCTCAATTGGAATGATGATGCCGGCTGGAAAGACCGCGTCGTTCCTGAATGCGACCCGACGCAACTGATCCGCGACCAGTTGCTGGATTATGACAATGCGCTGGAGACCGACGAGAAGGGCGTTTGGCTGGGCCCCAAGCGGGTCAAAACTTTGTCCGCCAAGCGCACGCCCGATCATTTCTATTTCGGCAGCGCCAAAAGCTATCTCGGCGACATTCTGTCCGGCACGCGCGGCATTCGCCAAAATGCGCTCATCAGCCTGACGCTGCATTACCCGGATGCCGAGTCCACCCGTGCCCGCCAGGAAGGCGTCAGGCAGTTCATCACCAATCAGGTCAATACGCCGATCGCCCGTTTTCTGCCGGCGCTGATCCAGCGCAAGCATAACTTCGATGTGCTGTTCGATGCCTATGGCGACGGTGACCGGCCGATCCGGAGCTATTTCGGCCTGGTGTTGTTCTGCGATGATGGCGAGGAATCCGCGGCGATTTCGAATGCCCGCGTGTATTTCCGGGAACTGGGTTTTCAGCTGTTGGAAGACAAGTATTTTTGTCTGCCGTTCTTTCTCAATTGCCTGCCGTTCGGGGCCGAACGGGCGGCGATACCCGATCTCAAACGCTACCGTACTCTGGCCACCCGGCATGCGATTCCGTTGCTGCCGCTGTTCGGCGATTGGGCCGGCACCGGCACGCCGACGTTGAATTTTGTCTCGCGCAATGGCGAACACATGGCGGTGTCGTTGTTCGACACCACCGGCAACTACAATCTCTGCATCGCCGCCGAATCCGGCAAGGGCAAATCGTTTCTGACCAATGAAATCATCGTCAGCTACCTGACCGAAGGGGCGCAAATCTGGACGATCGATGTCGGCCGCTCCTATGAGAACCTCTGCGAAGTGCTGGAAGGCGATTTCGTCAAATTTACCCACGGCTCGGGGATTTGCATGAATCCTTTCGAAATCGTGCAGAACTTTGAAGAGGAGGCCGACATGCTGGCCGGACTGGTCAGTCAAATGGCCGCGCCCACGGAAAAGCTCAGCGATTTTCAAACGGCGGGCCTGAAGCGTGTTCTGAAAAACCTCTGGACCGAGAAAGCCCAGGCGATGTCGGTCGACGACATCGCGGCCATCCTCTGCCGGGAAGACGATCAACGCCACAGAGATGTCGGCGAGCAGTTGTTTCCGTTCACGAGCCGCGGCGAATATGGTCGTTACTTCAACGGCCGCAACAACGCCCGCTTCAGCAACGATTTCACGGTGCTGGAGCTGGAGGAGCTGAAAGGCCGGAAACATCTGCAGCAGGTCGTGTTACTGCAACTGATTTATCAAATCCAGCAGGAAATGTATCTCGGTGAACGCAACCGTCCCAAGATCGTGATTATCGATGAAGCCTGGGATCTGCTCACCGAGGGCGATGTCGCCAAATTCATGGAGCACGGCTATCGGCGCTTTCGGAAGTACGGCGGCGCCGCGGTCACCATCACCCAGTCGGTCAACGACCTCTACCGCAATGCCGCCGGCCGGGCCATCGTCGAGAACTCGGCGAATATGTATCTGTTGGGTCAGAAAGCCGAAGTCATCGAAGGCATGAAGCAGGACCGGCGGCTGCCGTTGTCGGACGGCGGTTACGAATTGCTCAAGACCGTCCATACCTTGCCGGGCGCGTATTCCGAAATCTTTTTCCTGACCGAGATGGGCTCGGGAATCGGCCGGCTGATCGTCGACCCCTTCAAACGGCTTTTGTTTTCCACCAAGCCGGAAGATGTGCAGGCGCTGAAACAACTGCGCCGCCAGGGCTTGAGCCTGGGCGATGCCATCCAGCAACTGCAAAGCAGCCGTAAATCCAAAGAGAAGGAGGTCTACCATGGCCGCTAAAGCGCAGTGGCTGGGTATCGGCCTCATGGCTTTGGTTTTGGGTCTCATGGGCGGCACGATCGCGGCTTATCAGATGCTGAAAGAACCCTTGCAACGATTGAACCTGATCACCCCGGTTTTTGTGCTGGATCGTGCCCGCTTGATCCAGGCGATTCCGCCGAATGCCACCCCGGAGCAAATGGCCCGCACCGTCGAAGACTGGCAGCGTCTGGCCACCAAGTTGAGTAAGGCGGGTTACCTGGTGCTCGATTCGACGGCCGTGGTCGCGGCACCGGACGATACCTATGTCAGGCCGGAAGGGCAGTGAAGCCATGAGACCAACGTCGATGCTTCGAAACCTTCGGCCCAAAGTTCCGCTCGGGCTGTTTCTGCTGAAAGCCTTGCCGCTTCTGTTCCTGCTGTTGGCCCTGGAGCATTACATCGGCCAGCGGTTTTTGATCGGCGGCGATGATCAGGTCGACCGCTGTTTGCCGGACAAGCGCATTTATCTCATCGATACCTACAACAAGGATATTTGGCGCGGTGATTTGATCGCCTTTCGGGCGGAACGCATGAAGCCGTATTTCAAGGATGGCCAGATCATCGTCAAGATCGCCGTCGGTGTTACTGGCGACCATGTCCAGGTCGATAGCCGTCAAACCCGAATTAATGGCGCCGTCATTATTGAGGGGCTGCCGCTGGCCGAGAAACTCAGAAAACCGCCGTCCATCTTCAAACGCGACGAAACCATCCCGACGGCCGCGTATTGGGTTACGGGTTTAACGCCGAAAAGTTTCGATTCGCGTTACTGGGGATATGTCTATGACCACCAGGTGATTGGGCGGGCTTATGCGATCTTTTAAGCACGCGCGGCAACCACGTTCGGTGCGCTGGATGAGCGGATTCACTATGCTGGCGACTTTGTTGATTCAGAGTCTCGCGCAGGCCGAAGAGGACTGGCTGGCCCGGTCGCAACACATTCTCGAACGTCTGGAAGGACAGCCGCGGCCAGCCTGGCTGAACAGCAATACCCATCAGGCTGAAGCTAACCTGCAAGCATTGGAACTCGTCAACGCCTCAAAATTCAAGGCCCTGGCTGCGATGCCCGATGGGCTGGCAACCCAGCCACAAGGCAAACCGGTACGCGTAATGTTCGTCTCGTTCTCGTTGGGAGACGCGGTGCTCAAGGGCATCTTTGAGGAAGCCTCGGGGCAGGAGGATGTCTTACTGGTCTTCCGAGGACCCAAGCCCGGGCAAAAGCTGCCGGGTTTTTTCGCCGATTTGAAAGCGCTGTTGAAGGACATCGATCCGGTACCGAATATCGTGATCGATCCGACGCGCTTTCAGAAATGGAAAGTGACCACCGTCCCCGAAATCGTCGTCGAGGCGCAGGGCAGGGCGCTGCTTCGGGTCAAGGGCGTGACTAGCCTCGATTGGGTCAAATCGCGTCAGAATACCGGACGCCAGGGCGATCTGGGACGCTTCGGTGAGGTGTATGACATTGCCGAAATCGATTTGCTCGAAGCCATCAAAAGCCGACTCGCTACGCTGGATGGGCCGCGGCTAAAACAGCAGGCTATGGCCCGGTTTTGGCAAAAACGCCAATTCGAAGTGTTGCCGGCGTCTCGGGAAGATCGGGATCGAACCATTGATCTGACCGTCACCGCGCCGCGGGATCTGATCGCCCCCAACGGCAATCTGATCATTCGTGCCGGGCACACCGTCAATCCCCTGGACCAGATGGCGTTTGGGCTGTGTCTGATCGTCTTCGATGCCACCCAACCAGCCCAGCTCGATACCATCAGGCAGTTGTCCTGTCGGGACCAGAACGCACGAATCCTGTATCTTGCAACGCAGCTGTCTCGAGAGGATGGCTGGGAAGGCTTAAAAAGTCTGGAAACAACGCTCGATGCGCCGGTGTATTTGTTGACGCCGGATGTGCGTCAGCGTTTTCAGTTGCAGCAGGTGCCGGCAGTGGTCGAACAGGCCGGCAACCGGATCGTCGTCCGGGAACGCAGAGTCATAAAACCGGCGGGAGGAGCGCGATCATGAAATGGCCGGCTCCAGCATGGCTGTTTGGGCTGCTTTTGAGCCTGGCGGTCGCCAGCCATGCCGAGACGACGAGCAAAGCGGTGGATCCGCTCTGCGCCGATGCCGAGCTGTGGTCCGGCAAACTGATCACCGATATTTGCTGGAGCTGCTTGTTTCCGATTCGTGCGGCCGGTGCGTCGCTGGGTGGCGGCAATGTGCCGAGTATCGCGACCGATCAGAAGTTCTGCTTCTGCACCGATCCTTTGGGGGTGCCGCAATTGGGCATGACCGTCGGGCTATGGAATCCGGCCCGGCTGATCGAAGTGGTCAGAAATCCCTGGTGCTCGCCGGCCTTGGGCGGGCACACGTTCAGCGCCTCGAAAGTGCGTCTGATCGCGACCACCGGCAAGGCCGATTTCGATGCCAGCGAGATGGCGTTTTTCAATTACCACTACTTCGCGTTTCCGCTCACCATTCTGCTCGATCTATTCTGGGACGATCGTTGTAACGCCGACGGCTACCGGGATTTCGATCTGCTGTATGTCTCGGAACTCGACCCCACCTGGAACAGCGACCTGCTGGCGTTTTTCACCAGTCCCGAAACGGCGCTGTTTGCCAATCCGGCGGCCATTGCCGCCTGTGTCGCCGATGCGGCCGCCGCAGCGACCGGCAATCCACTTGATGCCTTGTTCTGGTGTGCCGGCGCCTGGGGGCACATGTATCCCTTGTCCGGGATTTCACCGACCAGCTACGGTACCGATCCCAGAATTTCCAGTTTACTGGCCACCCGGGCGACGGCCGCCTTGCATCGCCGGGGCTTGGCCTGGAAGACCTCGGGGAACGACGCCTTGTGCGGCGGGCTGATTTATCCCTTCATTCCGAAATCCCAATACCGGCTGAGCATGTTTTATCCGGTCGCGGAAACCGAATCCAATCATGCGATTGGCGAAACCACCTTCACCTGGGGAGCAGGGCGCACCTTTCCCGGGCCCGGGGAGGATCATCTATATATCCTGTGGCGCTGGCAGGACTGCTGCGTGGGACTTTAGATGGGTTTGGGAGCGTTTTTTGATCGTCATCTCCGGTTGACGCGCTCGCTCGCCATGACGCTGAGCGTCACCATGGCCTGGACGCCGTTCGCTGTGGCCTGGGCGGATCCCATGCAGGCCGCAGGCAGCGAAGGGCAGCAAACCGGGCAGCAAATTTTGGGGGCCTTTCAGTTTCCAGTCGATGCCGGCGGCGGCACGATGACGCTGAATCCGGGCACGACGCAAGAAAGCTCGATTAATGTCAGTACCCTGTTTCCGGATGCAAACAATGCTAACAGTGTCGCGGCCAACCTCACCAGTCTGTATGGCAATAACCCCGGCACGATCGCCGCCGGTCTCAATGCCCAAACGATTTTGAACGGAGAACCCAGCGCCACCGGCGAAGCCTATCGCACCCTCGTCAACAATGCACATCAATCGCATCCGGACTTACAAAACGACCCGCTCTGGAAGGCCGGCGATCAGGTGTTTGCCGATTTTACGCCGTGGGCAGCGTCGTTTTCGGACTGCACGATCACCACGACCCAAACTACGGCCACGCAGCCGGTTCACATTCCCGACTATCAGTTGTGTTTAAGGCAGCCGGCCGTGCCGCAAAACTGTACTGCGACGCATGAGGTGAAAGTCGAACCGCTGCTCAGCTACGTTTCGGGCAATGGCGGATTGTCCAGTTGCGGGCCGGGCTGTATGGATTTGTATGTCGGTGTGGTCGGCGATAATTACTGGTCGGCCGGCTGCGCCGTATTCAGCTGGCAGGTCACTTATAATGTGCTGCATCCCGAGGCGATTGTCAGCGCTACTTTGGAGGATGTCGAGTTCGACGATCATGCCCGGGTTTACTATGGCGGCAGCCTGATTTATACCGGTTCTACCGGCTGGGGAGGTTCTTGTGAACTCAGCAACAGCTGGGTCGATCATCCCAACAAGGATGTCTCGTATGCGTTTAACAGTACCGGCAACAAGGTCTTTCGGCAGGATACGATGGTCGGCGGCAATGGCGAAGGCTACTCGCGCATCCGCCTTCGTTATGACTTGTCGAAACTGATGACCCAGGACGAGTGGAGCTGGAGCGGTCCGAACTGCCAGAATCTGGCCAGCGCCATTACCGATGGCATTTGCCAGGCGGGCAGCCAGCTCATCTGTACCAACGATCCGGCCAATGCATCCGGATGTTATGTCGATCCGGTCTCGCAAGTGATGATTTGCGAGTCCGATCTGGCCAAGGCGCCGGTGGCCGAGTCCGCAGGGATTCGCAATACCTGCATGAGCATCACCGCGGCCGGACAGTGCGATCTGAACAGCACCGGACAATGCTGGACGGATTCGGCGGGCACCCATTGTCTGTCACCGCCCGACGCGGGCACGCCGAGCACGGCGTGCGCTGATCTGGAAAACCAGGGCTGCGCCTTCATCAAAAGCCAATGCCTGGATACCCTGGCTTCGGGGACCTGCTGGGATAGCGTGGATACCTATGACTGCGGCCAGCAGGCCGGCATTCCCGGCATTCAAAGCCGCACACAACAGCAATGCTCGGGTCCGATCCGTTGCATGGGTGAAGATTGCATGACCGTGAACCGGACGCAAAGTCAGGATTTTACCCAGGCGCTGGCGTTGCTCAATACGGCCCAGCAAATGGCGATGGATTTGAGTTGCGACTATGCCAATGCCGAGCTACAGCAAAAAGATCCCAGTTCCTGCGAGGTATTCAAAGGCGAAGATGCCAGCTGCAAAATGGTCGGCGGCGTGGTGACACTGGTCGATTGTTGCAAAACGCCCGCCGGCAGCATGGGGCTGAGTCAATATATCGATTTGATCCTGGCCACCAGTCAACTGGACAATGCGGTG
The DNA here is from genome assembly GCF_000214275.2 of Methylomicrobium album BG8. Classification (NCBI taxonomy): domain Bacteria; kingdom Pseudomonadati; phylum Pseudomonadota; class Gammaproteobacteria; order Methylococcales; family Methylococcaceae; genus Methylomicrobium; species Methylomicrobium album. The sequence continues at coordinate 726,960 of NZ_CM001475.1, forward strand.
ATGCGCATGGATGCTACCTCTGCGGTCAGAGGGGTTTGGGAAACCCTGCGGACGCCCTTTTCCGTGGCAGGGGATGCCTGGAACAGTTTCCAGGCGGATTTCGCCTCGACCGTCAATGATCTGGTCGGCACCGACATGCTCAGCACCACCGATATTGCTTCGCAGGGTTTGCTGGATTCATTGAAAGGCGAATTGATGAAAACAGTGGCGGAATGGATCGGCAGCACCTTTGGTGAAGCGGCCGGCAATGCGCTGTTCAGTGCCGGTGGGCAAGTGGCGTTTGATTCCTTGGGCAATCTGACGCCGGCCGCACAATCGGGCGGCGTTCAACTGGGTGGCGGAGCGGCATTTGCAGGGACGATGTTAAGCACGCTGATGGCCGCCTATACCGCGGTCATGATCGCGATCATGATCATCCAGATCGTCTGGTCGTGCGAGATTCCGGAATACGAGCTGGCGGCAAAGAAACAGTTGAAAGTCTGTAAGGACTTGGGTACCTACTGCGACAGCAAGGACCCGATTACCGGGCTCTGTTTGATCCGTAAGGAAAGCTACTGCTGCTACAACACGCCGCTGGCAAGGATCCTGAACGAACAAATCAAACCGCAACTGGGTATGGGCTTTGGTACCGCTGAAGCGCCCGAGTGTACCGGCATCAAAGTCGAGGATCTGGATAAAGTCGATTGGAACCAGGTCAATCTGGACGAATGGCTGGGACTCCTGGCGCAAACCCACCATTTACCGACGGCGGAAAATGCCGCTTCAATGCTCAATCTCGACCAATTGACCGGCACGGGCAGCCGACTCAATCCGCAACGGTATGGCGCCGCCACCGGCAACCGGCAAGACACCTTGACCCGCACCCAGGGCCGCATGACCGAGCTGGATGTTCCCACGGTCAAACGGCAATCGGAACTGGAAGGCTGGGGCATGGGGCCGCAGTAACCGGCCCCGAGACGATCAAGCGTTGACCGCGTCTTTCAATCCTTTGCCGGGTTTGAAGGAAGGGGTTTTTGCAGCGGCAATCGTAATGGCAGCGCCGGTTTGCGGATTACGGCCAGTGCGTTCCGCTCTTTCTTTAACTTCAAAAGAGCCAAAGCCGACCAATGCAATCGAGTCACCGGTTTTCAAGACAGATTCGATGGTTTTGGTTAAACCTTCCAGCGCCCGGCCTGCGTCGGCTTTGGTCAGGTTGGCGTGGTTGGCGATGGCATCGATGAGTTCGGATTTGTTCATATCAATGTTCCTGTGGGCGGTAATTAAAAGCGATACGGAGTTTAAAGAGTTGATAATAGTTGATTTCATAGAAATTAATGAAGATCTCTATACAATTGGCCTTTGTTAGCTAAACAATCTCAAAAACGGCCGTTTATCAGAGGTCAAAGACCAACCAAAAGCCGACGGCTATCATAGACTTCCAATTACTGTCTTTCTAGAAAACAGCCATTCAAGATTTTAATTGGAGCAATACTTAATTTGTATGCCGTATAGAGCTCGACTACAGGCTCTTGTTTTCTGCTGAATTGCCCATAGTTATTATCATTTAAATTAACAAAGGGGGCATCATGCGGCTAGAATCATTTCGAGTATGGAACTATCGCTCAATCAATGATAGCGGAGAGATTGCCGTCTCTCGTATCACATCCCTCTTGGGTCGAAACGAAAGCGGTAAGTCAAATCTGTTGCGGGCGCTGCATAGCCTTAATCCAATCGATGGGTTTGAACCGCTGAAGCCCATAAAGGACTTTCCTCGACACAGGCGTTTAGAAGAGTGCAAGGAGGATACCCCGGTCTTGTCCACGACTTGGATATTAGACGATGATGATAAAGAGACTTTACTTGAGAAGCTTCCTCGGGCGACAGAGATATTTAAAGTCATTATCGACCGAAGCTACGGAATAAATAGAACAGTAAGTTTCCCTGAACTTAAGTCAATACATTTCGACGATGCCTTGATCAAGAACAAGGTGAAAAAGGTGGCAGCAGCGGTTCGCGCCGCAGCCCAGAAGCATGAGAATACCAGTTTGGATACAGCAGCTGATGCTTTTGAAGCGGCGGCATCTGTTACAACAGTGTGTGAGACTTGGGCTACTCAGGCCGCGGTAGCAGCCAAGTCTCTGCGAACCGCTCTGGCTGGGGTAGATGCTGAGTTGACTGATAAGCAGGAGGAGATGCTCTCTGAGCTCGAAGATCTAGCCAATAGCATCGCGTCAGACAAAGATGCTCTGCAAAATGCCAAGAGCTGGGTCATCAGCTCCATTCCCAAATTTATCTATTTGGAAGAATATCCAGAACTTAAAGGATACCAAGACATTTCCACCTTCCTTCAACGAAAATCGCAAAATCAGAAAAACGAGGCAGATAAGAACTTTGAGAAACTCTGTAAGGTCGCAGGGCTGAATCCGGAAAGACTGCAAGAGCACCTCAGTCAAAACGATCACGAGACTCGAAATCAACTTGCAAACCGCGCCAGTGCGGTCGTCACTGCTGAGATAAAGCGCTTATGGAAGGATCGTCCGCTCAAAATTCGGTTTAATCTAGATGCCCAACACCTCGAAACAATTATCTCTGACCCGACTAGTACCTACGACGTTGAGGTTAATCTCAACGAAAGAAGCCGCGGTTTCCAATGGTTCTTTGCTTTCTACATCACGTTCTCGGCCGATACGGACGGAGGCAGAGCCGAAAACGCCGTGCTCCTGCTGGATGAGCCCGGACTGTATCTGCACGCAAGATCCCAGTCTGACCTGCTGCGGCATTTCGAAGACGACTTCTCTAATCAGATCATCTACACTACCCACTCCCCGTTCATGGTGCCTACACATGCACTCGATTCAGTGCGCACGGTCAATATTGCGGAAGACACGGGGACTACTGTAACGAACGATCCGGCGGGAGACGCTAGAACATTATTTCCGCTCCAAGCGGCACTCGGTTACGATCTGGCTCAAAGCCTTTTTATCGGCCACAACAATCTCGTCGTCGAAGGTGTCACCGACTTCTGGATCTTGAGCGCGGTCAGCGCCTATCTGTCAGAGAAGGGCAGGACGACACTCCACCCAGAACTCACATTGACTCCCGCCGGAGGCGCTCAGAAGGTTTCCTACATGGTCGCACTGCTAACGTCTGAGTCCCTCAATGTGCTTGTTCTTCTAGACACCGAGCGTGATTCTAAGACAACCAAAGAGGAACTGTTGAAGGCGAAGCTCATCCGCGACCAAAACGTCGTTTTCGTTTCGGAGGCGTTCGTTTCCCCACCAAAGGAGGCCGACATCGAAGACTTGATGGACACTGCGGTTTACGAGTCCCTCGTACAAGAGAGCTACCGCACCGAGCTAAACGGCAAGACGTTGCAACTCAATGCGAACATTCCACGGCTTGCTAAACGTATTGAATCTGGCCTAAGCGAACTCGGGATTCCATTCCACAAAACTCGGCCAACGCGCTTGTTTCTCAAGAAGATGGCGTCAGAGCCAGAGAATGTATTACCGGAACAGAGCCTTGAGAAGTTCGAAGCTCTCTTCGCATTGATCAATGAGCGGCTGGATAAGCAGCTTGTAAGGGTATCCAAACCTTTCGAAGGCTAAAGAGGCAAAAGTGCCCAACCCTGTTTCTCTACATCAAGGGGGGAGCAAGCGGTCGTGTCACCAGCTGACGTTGGGCATACAGAAATCTTTTAAGGCGAAGTTTTCGGTTGAAGTGCCTTCCCTGCATGATTTAGCGCACAGGTTCGGCCTTTGCTCCCGGGAAAAATTTCCCCTGTTTTCAATGTTGGGAAAAGATGTTGTACGGCAGAGCAAAACTAACATGCGGCAAAGATCTGCCGGCCAAAAGACCTATCTGTGGCAAAATCAGCATGAGGAATCCTTTACCATAACTCTATGAGACCAGAAAGAAACTTAGAAGCTATCTCAAAAGTCATGGCTGCCGATCTGCGCGGCGACTCAATGAGCCTCAGGAAACCGCTTTATATTGAGCAGAATGCCTTTGACATTGCCCTTGACACCCCGATTTTCCGTATCGCTGTAATTGATGATCTTCTGGATGATATTGAGAATAAATGTCTGACGCATACAAGAATAGGCCCCATGATCTGGGGGGACCCGGCCGAAAACCCTCTGCTCGAAAAGAGATTCCCTGAGGAGGTTACTGGATGCGAATTATCGCTGGAGCCACTCATAGAAGATCTTTTCGGCGTTTGTTGGTCTCTCTTCCCTAGTGCAACGCCCGAGATGTGGTCCTATTATTCTTATGGTCGTGAATCAATACGTATTCAATCAACACCGAAGAAACTTCTTGAAGGAGTGATGGATTTACGAAATCCTTATTTCATGCTGCAGCACTTCATCGGTAAGATCGAGTACGTAACTGAGGCAGAGTTCGACACCTTTTACGAAGATCAGGATTTCACGAAATACCTAGATAGTCTCGGGCAGCGCATTGTGCTTTCCGTATTGAAATTGCCGGACGATGCTTCGGCAGAAGAAGAAGTCAGACTTGTGTACAGACTGGAAAGAAACCAAGAGTGGGTTAAAAACAATGTAAAAATCAAAGGAGACGGTCACATAGCAGTTCCTTTTTGTTGGGATAACGTAATTGATGGCATAGTAACAAACTGTACGTCTTCAACACGCGATTTGCTAGAGGCTAAACTCCATGATTTCGGTATCGATACTGCTTTGGGGCCCCGTTGAATGGCTGATTTTTAGGAAGTGCTCTAAAGTTTTAGGCGAGCAGTCGACAATCGACAGGTCCAAACGGCGGCTGGTGAAACGACTGCTTGCTCTACCCCTGTGTTCAAAAAGCGCGTAAACGCAGGCAGTCTTCTCCGAAGCGGATCGGCGCCGGTTATGAAGTTAGATAGGTTTAAGCTGTGCGACGCCAAGAGGAAAAAGGGTATCAATCCAGCTAGAGAATATATAAAGGATGCGCTATGATTGCAAACGAACCACAAAGAACCGGAGAATTGCTCATGGCTACAGAAGCATTTACTGTCAGAGCTGAATCAGAGCTCGTCCACCAACTGGATCATTTGGCCGACTCATTGGACAGATCGCGTAATTATTTAGTCAACCAGGCACTCAAAGAGTACCTGGAGCACCACGCCTGGCAGATTGAGAAAATCACCCAAGGCATTGCCGCTGCAGATCGTGGCGAATTAGTCGCGCATGATGATGTCATGCGTGAAATGGAGGACTTGATCGCGAGCAAAGCCAAAGGCAACCTGTGAAAGTCGTCTGGACCGAACCGGCACGCCAGGATTTACGCCAAATCTTTGAGTACATAGCTGAGGACAGCCCCAAGGCTGCGAGCAAATTACTGTCCATAATCCAAGAACGCGCAGTTTTACTGCAAGACAATCCCCACATGGGCCGAATGGGGCGCGTCGACGGAACGCGGGAATTAGTGATTGCAGGAACCACGTATATTCTGCCTTATCGCGTGAAAGATAACCAAATTCAGATCTTGGCGGTTTTTCATGAGGCGAGACAATGGCCAGAGACTTTCGAACTTAATTAGGGAAGTATAAAAATGGTTCACGGAAGCTCTACTAAAATTAAACATCAATCAACAGCACCCTAACCCAGTAAGGATGCCATAGCGTGGATCGTTCCCAATGCCAAAAACGCGAAGGAAAGCCAATTTGACCACTGCTTTACCTCAGCCGCCGACATCGAAATCCAAATCGCTAAACATGTCTTTCCGAAGTAATCCATGTTCATTGGACAGAAATCCAAGGATTCATGATTGGTGCCAATTGAGTGTTAGAAAGAACGACCCTGAAAAAAAACAGAAATTTCTTAGTGTTGTAGCATTGCTTTAGGACACCAAGTTTTAAATACCCTATTAATGGAGTCAAATGTGCAGTCAATTTTAAGAACATGTGAGCCACGTAAAGACATTATAGAAGGTTCGTTTAACCCTGAAATCTTCACGGCCTCCATCAGTCAGGTAGCGTCTGCATATTCTGGACAAGGAAGCGCGATAGATTCAATTTACACTGATGCTGAAGCCTTCTTTCGTGAAGCTACTTTCCCAACAGAAGGTTTGCGTCGGGTAGTTCGCGATGTGATGGGCAGATTGAATGGCGATAGTAGTAAACCAGCCATTCATCGTTTGGAAACGGCCTTTGGTGGTGGTAAAACTCACACGTTAATTGCATTAACCCACCTAGGTCACCGAGGTACAGATATTGCTGCGGCTGCTGCGGATGTAGTAGACAGAAGCATTCTACAACCGGCTGGCAGCATTGATGTAGTTGCAATCGCTTGTGATGAAATGCCGGTCATTGCGCCAAGCGGTGACAAGATCCTGGCCTATACCCTTTGGGGCGAGATGGCGATTAAACTGGGAGGTGAAAGCTTTTATAAGGATTACTTGAAAGAGGCCACGTCCAATGCATTCCCCGGTCAATACTTTCTTGAGCGCATGTTCGATGGTCGCAAAGTCCTTATTATGCTCGATGAGCTTGCCCAGTACGCAACCCGCTACGAAGCATCCCACATTGGGGGGGGCGAACAAATTAGCGCATTTCTAATGGCTCTACTTGGATATGCCAGAACTCATCATGGTATCAGCGTGGTAATGACTTTGGCCAGCCAAAGCGATGCTTTCCAAGGTCAAACCGGCATGTTGCAAGGTATCTTGTCTTCAACCCTCGGACGTAACGTCGATGAAGAAGAAGCAGCTGCTCTTGCACAGCGTGCCAGTCAAAGCATTATGAGCGTGGTTAAACGCGATGCCACAACAACGGTACCGGTCAGGCCAACTGAAATTTCTCGCGTATTAGCGCGTCGCTTGTTCACATCAATCAATGAACTAGAAGCAGAAGAAACTGCGGCTGCTTACATGGAAATGTACAAGCGAAGTGGCGCACAATTACCCGATTCAGCCACTCGCGACGATTACCAAAAATCAATCGCTGCAAATTACCCTTTTCACCCAAGCTTCATTGCCTATTTGACCAATAAATTGGCAGCATCTGAAAGTTTTCAGGGTACTCGCGGCGTATTGCGCGTACTTGCTATGGCCATACGGACGATCTGGCAACAACGTATGGATATTCAGCTGATTCATACCAACCACCTGAATATGGCTAATCCTGATCTGGCAGACGAGTTGATTGGGCGAACCGGAGCTAATGATCTTATCACCGTTCTCAATGCCGATGTCGGAGGTGCTGACTCCAACAATCTTGAAATGGGCATATCTGTTGCGCAAAAGCTGGATCGTTCTAATCCGCACCCACAAGGCTTACCATTATTCGAATGGACTTGGAAAGCCGTCTTCTTGCACAGTCTTGTTGGCCGGGGCGAAGGATTGTCATCAAATGTTTTCGGTATAACATTCGCTGATGCATTGCTTGAAGTTGCCATGCCCAATGTGCCGCCGTCACAAGTAGAAACAGCTTTAAAGGCAATCGCCAATGAAGCTTATTATCTGCGCACAAGAGATGGCCGTTACTACGCTCATACAGATCCAACTGAAGCACGTATCGTTTCAACGATCAAGCAAGGCCTGAATCCAGACGATGTGAGCGAACAATTAACCATTGTTGCGCGTAAAGTCGTCAGCCATAACAGCCCAACCTTCCAAGTCGCACAAGATGTATCAGCGCCGGATAATATACCCGATCGTTCTGGACGACCGGTCTTGGCGATCATACGCCTGGATGCTAATAAAATCGATCCGAGCGAAATGATCACAACGTCAGGCAATGGTCAGCCTCGACTTGAACAAAACAATGTTTTCATGTTGGTACCTGAAACCGTACACATTGCCGGCGATACTTGGAGCGAAGATCGCGTCAAGAAGTCAATGTATCGCAAAGATCGTTTAAATGATTTGGCTAGAACCGTGATTGCCATGCGTCGTCTGCAAAATAAACCAGAAGATTACGGCATGTCGGCAACTAAACTGCAAGATAGTGGGTTTACCGCCAAGCTAAGGGAACGAGAGCAGGCTTTGCTAACGTCAGTGGCTCAAGCGTATGACACTATCCTTTTTTCAGGTGCTTCTGGTCAAGTGTCTCAAAAAAGTATCAAACAAGCAGGCGGCGAAGGCGGTGCTTCCGTTGATGAAGAAATTCGTCGGGTTCTGATCGACGAGGGAGAGCTTATTACCACGGATGCGGCAAGCACTCAGGGAATGTTGCTGCAACTAGGAAAGCTGATTTTTGACAATATTGGTCAAACGCCCTCGGTGGAACAGATTAAAAACCAGTTTAATCAAAATCGCCGTTGGCCTATCCTCGAAAACCCGCGCGTACTTGAACAAATCATTCGTAGTGGCGTGGAAAAAGGGCAATGGTGTCTTTACCGATTGGAATCAACAGAATCAACAAAGCCAGAACATTTCTATAGCCGAGAAACTGGAGGTATACCGGTCGATTTAAATCTGGCTGAAAGTGGTTGGAAACTGGTTTCAGAACCGGGAGCCAAGCAACGCGGTTGGAATCCGGAGGCCGAGCCCGCTGTTGATCAGGTTAAGCAATGGGTTGAGCAGGTCATGGCTCAAGAAACCTGCAGCAAAGTGAGCGATGTCATTGAAAAAGTACAGGAGCAGCATGGTAGTGTGAAGAATGCTACGGTACTTGAAGCGGTAGATAGCATTGTACAAAGTGGCCGCATTTTCACGTATGAAGTTAGGGAGCCGGGTGACGAAGAACACCCAAATCTGATCTATGGCTCCGGCGCTATGTTCCACCAAACTCAAGAAGACGATATGTTGGTCACGCCGGCAGCAGCGGCGGAAAAGGGATGGATCAAGCCTGAAGACACGCGTTTTACCAAACAAGGACACGGACTTGCCGTAACGCTGCATAAGCAGCTAAGTAAGCTCAGTTCACTGTACAGCAGAGGAGCAACAACGCAACCTGATATCCTCCGATTATCTATGCTGGAACTCCCTGATGGTGGCAAGCTAAACCTCGATTTAATCAAAGCCACTCCAAAAGACATGAAGGCATTGAGCGAATTGTTTGAGGTATTGGCCAACCTCACTTCAATCGGTGAAGACAGTCAAGCTATGATTGATATTCAGAACCCGCTCGACGACTGCGCATTCTTTAATTTAGTGAAACAAGCTGATGAGTAAAAAAACAAAGCTCTCCGAGTCTTATGACAAAACCCTGAAAAACCTGTGGCGAACTGCACCGTTTGTTTTACGCATTACCGAACTGGCCGAATATCCTGGCGTCGTACTGGTCGTTAAGGAAAGGGTCGATAAAGAAACCGGCGCTAAAGGAAAAATGCTGGGCTGCCTACAAGATCGCGGTGCCTTATATGGCGAAAATCTTAAAATCCTGCAACCCCGCATCAAAGCGATTCTTGAATCTGTGGTCGACGAAGGCGGCGTCCCACTGGAACTGCAACGCTTTATTAGCCAAGAAGGGCTCAAGCTTAGGGATAATCTGCCCTTGGACGAGGAAGCAGGCGCCAAATTGGCGTTAATTTTCAAGCTACAATCCAGACTTCACAACCCGGATCGTCTGGAATTGCTGGCTAGGCGTGTGCAACGTTTCAGCCGGGAAGAAGCTGCTTACTGGTTAGGTAGAACCACCCACTACGGCGCGGATGCGAACCGCTGGGCCGAGGCGGGCCTGCGAACTATGTTGTGTGGAACGACTAATAACGATGCGGGCATTGAGCGTCTGCTGAACAAATTAAGGTAGAAAAATGGCCGATAGACGATTGATTGAGGCAGGTTTTCCTTGCCATCAGGTAGGTGCTGAAACGCAACGTGAACGTGGGGCCAGTTCAGCCCTACCTCCGCTTTATTTTTTGCACGTATGGTGGGCGCGTCGTCCCCTGACACCCAGTCGCGCCGCTATTGCTGGATCATTGTTACCTGAACATACAGATGCCAGCGAATTTGTAAAAGAACTTGGCATCGAGAAAAAAGTGATCGCACTGCCAGGCGGTGAATGGGTACTTACCGGTAAGCTGGAAGAACGGCTTGAAAAGCGAGGTGGCATCGAAATCCTTTCAGTTGATTCTGTCGTTATACGCGCTTTTGACAAAGAGCAATTGCGAAGAGCAACAAACAAGGAAAGGATCGCCAAACTAAAGGCTTATTCCATCGAGCTTGCCAATCATCCAGTTTTACTGCGTTGGGAAAAGGAGTCTCAAGCACTAAGACAAATCTATGAAGGTGAAAGCCTGACGGTTCAGCGTGTTATGGGTGATCCGGCCCATACGAACGAGCGGATTGAATTTGCAAAATTAGCTGAAGTCAGGGCAGCACTTGGCAATTTCATTAAGTGGGATGCCGAGGACCTTTATGGATACGGCCGTGCTTATCAAAATGACCACGCTCCAAAATTTTCAGGACTTACAGTTTTGGACCCCACTGCCGGCGGAGGTTCGATACCTTTTGAGGCACTTCGGCTGGGCCATAATGTGATCGCCAACGAGCTAAATCCGGTTGCAACTACTATCCTCTACGCAACTCTTGACTTCCCAGCCCGATTTGGTGAATCGCTTTACAAGGATATTGAAAGCTGGGGAGTAAAAATGATTGATCGAGTTGAAGCCAAAATGAAGGCTTTCACCCCGTTTTCCCCATTGCCAGAATATGAACAAAACCGTTTAAAGAAGCATTTGGAAAAGTGTCCACAACTTTTTGATGTTTTTAATGTTCCGGAACATGATCAAAACGGGCTTCTCTACTGTCGGCAAATCACCTGTCCGAGCTGCCATGCCAAAACCCCATTACTGAACACATGCTGGTTATCCAAAGAGGCTGGCGATCCATGGGGAGTAAGAGTCGTTACGAACGGCACGGGTGCAAAGGCCGATTACCGGTTTGAAACCTATCAGGCCAAAAACGGAAAAGGTCCTAACGGCGAAGACCCTGAATTGGGAACGGTAAAACGTGGCATCGGACAATGCGTACATTGCAAACAGGCAATCGATAGCGATGAAATCAAAGCACAGGCTCGCGGTGAGTCCCTCCACGGACCGTGGCAAGACGAACTTTACGCTGTTGTTGCGATCCGCCATCAACCCAGTCTCGATAAACACGGCAATCCGCAATACTTTTCTTCGGGATCACGTGCTGGCGAAATTAAGACTGAGAAAATCCGGTTCTTCAGACCATCCAATCAGACTGATATGGAAGCCATTGCAGCAGCATCAGTTGAATTGCATGCACAATGGGGGCATTTCGATAACCAAGGCTTGATTCCCACTGAAAAGTTTCCTGATGGCAATGACATGCGCCCAGTTATCTACGGCATGGAACAATGGTACAAGTTTTTCAATGATCGGCAATTACTAGGACATTTAACTGCGATGGAATCGCTGAATCAATTAAAGCCGCAAATTTTGGCCGAGATGGGAGAGGAGCGAGGGCGTGCGGTGGTGACCTACCTACAATTTGCAATAGATAAAAACCTAGATTACAACAGTAGACAAACCCGCTGGGAATTCACGCGAGGTGTAGTTAAAGGCACATTTGGCAGACATGATTTTTCCCTGAAGTGGACGTATGGGGAAATGGTCTTCTCAGGCCCATACTCCGGTCTTAAATGGGGGCTCTCGCAGATTTTAGACGGTTACAGCGGAATTCAACAATTGGTAGAGCCTGCTTTTCCTGGGGGTTATCATGGTGTTCCGATTAAGGTATTGAATGGTTCTGCAGTTCATATTTCTGAAATGACAGACAGTTCAGTTGATTTGGTTTGTATGGACCCACCTTATTATGACAATGTTCAGTATTCGGAATTATCTGATTACTTTTATGTATGGCAAAAACGTACACTAAAAGACCTCTACCCTGAAATTTCATGGCCGCGCTTAACCAATAAACGCGAGGAAGCGGTTGCAAATCCAAGTAGAGATGGTTCCGCAAATTCTGCCAAAGCGGAATACGAGAAATTAATGCGTGAAATTTTCGAAGAATCCCGCCGCCTGGTTAAGAACGATGGACTAATGACATTAATGTTTACCCATAAGGCACAGGATGCCTGGGAAACCTTAACGAGATCACTAATTGAGGCCGGCTGGAAAATTACCTCCTGCTTCCCGGTCGAATCCGAAAGCAGCTACTCGACGCATCAGATGAATATGGCGTCTGCCTCGAGCACTATCTTTATTACTTGCAGAAAACGGACTAGCGAAAACGCGCAGCCCGCATTTTGGTCCGCTTTTGGCGGTACCGGCGTTCAGCTCCAAATTCGCGATGCTGTTAAGGCAGGGCTTGATGAATTTAGGCCTCTAAAACTCAATGCGGTTGACCAAATGATTGCCTGCTATGGTCGGGCTTTGCAGGTATTAAGCGAAAACTGGCCGGTAATGGATGGAGATGAGGAAGTTTCACCTATTCGTGCTATGAATGAAGCAAGCCAAGTCGTGGCTGCACAGCAAATTACTGAAATAACCAACGGTCGCATTTCAGTTGATGATTTGGATACTGAAACCGGTATAGCGCTGACGATATACGGTATCTGGGGGCACAATGAAGTGGCATTTTCTGAGGTATTGAACCTATCACGATCTCTCAACATCAGCCTTGAAACTCGCACCGGTGGTTACGCCATAGAAGGGCGCATGGTAGGCATCAATACCGATGTAGGTGGTCGAAAAGCAGTTTCCAGTCAAACCGCAGAAGATAAAGGCTACGCGGCGCCGCTCGTGAAAAGCGGCTCAAAGTTGCGCTTGGCAAAACCAGAAGAGCGCAGCGCTCGCCGCGTCGCTAAACCTCAATCAGATTGGGACGTCCTACACGGCATGTTGCTTAAATACCGGGAAGGCGATGTGCCCGTAGCTCGTGCTTATCTTGATGAAAATCGCGAAGGCAACGACGGTATTATTCTCGACCTTCTTGAAGTGTGGGGCGAGGAAGCTGAAACATCGGAAGCGCGTAATGAAGCCAGAGCCTTGCTATTTGGTTTAAGACAATAACGAGCTTTAGAAAAAGCCCAGCGTAGGATTCTCAAGGATTAAATAGAAAACAATGAAGGCCTCTGAACAAACCTTTTCGAAAATCATTCAATCTGACAATGGTAATGAACATTACCACATTCCCAAATATCAGCGCGCTTACAGTTGGGGGCAATCCAATTGGGCGCAATTATTCGATGATATCGATGAGAATGAAGCTGGTCATTTTATTGGCTCGATCATTTGCATTGATGACCATAACAATCGCAAGCCCGGTCATGACCTTGTTTACGAGTTAATCGACGGTCAGCAACGCATGACTTCAATCTCATTATTAATGGCTGCTATTTTTTTTAATTTGAGCCAAGTTATATTTCATGCGGAATCTGAAGAGGATTCTGATGAGGATGAGATTGAAGAAATCAAAGCAAAACGCCGCGGTATAGGCCTTCAGCTTATCAAAAAAATCAAAGAAGATTTTGCCGATCAACGAGGAGCTATTAAAACGGGTAAACGACGCATTCTCTTGCGGGTGCAGCCGTCTACTCAAAATGGCAATCTCGATGACTATCTATACATTATGTCTCATTGTGGCGTATTGGATCATAAACAGGATTGCCCTAGTCATTTTGGCAATCGATTGATGGCTAAAGCTTACCGATATTTTCAAAGCCGACTTCCGAGCGAAATTAACGATTTACTTACATTAACAGATAAGATAAATCAACTCCAGCTGGTTTATATTTCTGTCAATTCGCATTCCAATGCTTTCCGGTTATTCGAAACATTGAACAATCGAGGAGTGCCGTTAACGGCTGTCGATATTATTAAAAATAAAATGTTGTCTGAAATGGAGCGTCAACATCAGATCGCCATTGATGAAGCTTATGAACTGTGGCAGGAGATGTTAGAAGATATTGAAGGGATTGAAGACCGGTTTTTGCGTCAGTTTTATAACGCCTTTAAACATAAAGACAGAATTGGCCAACCACGCTATGCGGCCAAAGCGACATCATCAACCCTCATAGCCATTTATGAAAACATGATCAATGGGGGGGCTCAGTTTGTTTTTGATGAATTAGTGGCTAAAGCGAAAGTATATGGTGAAATTACGCAGCCTGATGAAACTTCTGCTCTGAGCCTTGCTTTCATGGATCTTAGCCGTATAGGTGCTGTTCCTTCTAATACACTGCTTCTGTATTTAATGACGCTTGAAAATGGAGCATTAGAAAATAATAAAACCTTACTGAATTTTGTATATTTCCTCCAGAAGTACTTTGTAAGAAGGAACATTACGGATACTCCAAGCACACGCGACCTCGATCAATTGCAAATTGATGTCATTGATGCCTGTGAAAAACGATTGAAAAATAAGAAAACATTAAGTACGGATTTTCTTATTGAAGCTTACTGCAAGGGACGTGGTGAACCAGCCTCGCTTGCTGACTTTAAGGAAAATATTGCGGACAATTTATTTTTGTACAACAAATCAATGGCCCGCTATGTTCTTGTTAAACTTGACGAAACGGCACATAACAGAGAATACAAGCCAGATTTTTGGGCAAGAAACGATGAAGGGCAATATGTATGGACAGTTGAACATATCTTTCCTCAAGGAGAAAAAATCCCAAAACATTGGGTCGATATGATTGCCGATGGCGATAGCGATGCTGCCTCAGAAATCCAGGAAGATTGGGTTCATTGCCTTGGAAATTTAACCTTAAGTGGCTATAACTCTCGCCTGTCTAATCACAGCTTTGATCGGAAACAATCTAAGACTGAAATCACGGCTGCAGGACATAAAATCCATATTGGCTACAAAAATGGCCTTTTTCTCAATAAGCTCATTTTTAAATGTAATCGTCGGAATACTTCACTTGCAACCATAGAAACCTGGACTCAACCCGCCATTGACAGTCGAAATTCGAAAATGGTTGAAATGCTCTGCGAACAATATCGTTTTGATCATGAAGATGCGCTAGACGAGGAGTAACTTAGTGTGGGCCTAAAGGATTTTGATTGGAAGTACAGCTATAAAACATCTCAAGTCCGCGCACTAGGCGAGCCGGATGTCGACATCCTAAGAGAGTTCTACATTCCCTTCCTTCAGCGGGTATCCCGCTATGACCGCGTTGCGGGTTATTTCCGATCATCATCCTTAGCACTAGCTAGCCGTGGAATGTCTTCGTTCGTGAATCGTACGGGAAAAATGCGACTGATTGCAGGTGTTGACATGACGCCTCAAGATGTTCAGGCGGTGATTGATGGTCAGTCATTAATGCTCGAAAGTCATTTGGACAAGGCGTTATCAAAAAAATCATCCTGGCCGGAAGAGGCGGAGCGTGGAGTCGAGTTACTCTCATGGATGGTACGGCATGGTTATCTGGAAATTAAAGTCGCTCTCAGAAAACATGCGCAAACGGGAGAAGGTTTACCCCTAGATTCAAGTGAAGACGGCTATGTTCATGAAAAATGGGCGCTGGGTTATGACGATAATGGAGAAACACTGTATGCCAGCGGATCATGGAATGAATCAGAAACTGCGCTAACGCGCAATGCGGAAAATATTGATGTCGATTGTTCCTGGCAAGGGAACAAAGAACGCGCAAAAATTGCCGATGCCGCTCGTTCATTTGAGGCAATGTGGGCCAATCAACATCCAGCCTTTGTAGTTAAAGATCTGCCTACAGCGGTAAAAGAAAAATTGCTCAGGTTTTCTGATGGCATTATCGTTCCTGTCGAGATTGACAATCGCCCGGCTCAGACGCCGGCACCTATGTTATCAACTCAAGAAGCAATACGCTTTGCAGCAATTAAATACGCACCTTTAATGCCAAGTGGCGAATATGTCGGCATGTACACTGCTCCAGTTGAGCCATGGCCTCATCAGGAAGTCGTTGCCAGGCGGATTATTGATAATTTTCCAGCATCGCACTTGATGTGCGACGAAGTGGGATTAGGAAAAACCATTGAGGCGGGCCTTGCTTTTAGATCATTGTATTTAAGCAAGCGCGCTAAACGCATTTTGATAGCAGCACCGGCCAGTTTGACTCGTCAGTGGCAGCGAGAGATGGCCAGTAAATTTTATCTGCCATTTGACCGGGTGTCGGCGTCACCAACTGTCTGCCGAGAAGCTATTTTTCCGGTCGAAGAAAAGACCACAATCGGGAATCTTTACGATTCAAACCTTACGATTATTTCTACCGGCCTTATGGCTCGTAATGCACGGCGTAGACTCATCAAACAAGCACAGACATTTGATATCGCCTTGGTCGATGAAGCCCATTATGCCCGCCGGTCAAATTCGACAAAAGGTAGCCGGGGTTTTCCGCGTTTCAATCAACTGTATCAGACTGTTTCAGACTACTTAAGGGAAAATTGTCGCTCTCTTTTATTGGCTACAGCAACACCGATGCAACTTGACCCTATAGAGGTAAGCGATCTAATACGCTTGAGCAACAGGGCAGGAGCTTTCCAGTACGACCCATCATTGTTGCTTGTTTATTATCGTTTAGTCAGTGTCATCGCATCTGGCCAATCCATTAAACCCGACGAATGGCAATTAATGCGTCAAGCGGTAACGAGCATTGAGCATTTGGACCCTAAGTTCTGGTTGTATCTTAATGAGGTAGTCATCGATCCTGTTTCTAAAATTTCATTGCAGCAATGGTTGAATCACGGCATTGTACCTATGCAATTTGAGTTACCCGCATTAGCACGGTTGTTATTTGCTGCCGCCCCTTTGTCGAGAGTGATGCAAAGACACACGCGCGATTTACTAAAGATTTATCGCAAAAAGGGTAAATTAAGTGCCAATCTTGCCGATCGCAATGTTATTCCGACGCCTAAAATTGTTTTTACCACACAGGAAACAAACGTAGACAATCTTCTCGGTGAATACTGTAAAGGGTTAAGAGAGCAATTACTGGCCAATGGATTAAATGAATCCGGTCAGGTCGCGCTTGGATTTTATCTTAGTTTTTTAAGGCTAAGATTTGCGTCCAGTCTTTCTGCATTGAAACTAACCCTCTTGCGCCGGAAAGCTAAGGTAGAAGCAACACTTATCCATCATCTGAAGCATGAAAATGATGCGAAGGATTTAGATGAGCTAGAAGAGTTATTAATTGAAGGCGGTGATGATGACGTCGATGCGATTGAGGTTATGCTTAACAATCGCACCCCAAATGATCTGAGGTGGGAGAGAACTCAAATCGATGGTTTGCTTAGCGAGTTAGAGTACATTTACGAAGATTCCAATAAGTTTATTGCACTATTAAAAGTGCTAAAGCAACGTCAAAATGGCAAAAGAATTAAGCAAACGGTTATTTTTACTCGATTTTTGGATACGTTGAGAGATATTCAACAACGTCTGCAGACGAAATTTCCTGATTTGCTGCTCGGCACCTATTCCGGGGAAGGCGGCAGTTATTTTGACCCGAATAAGAACAAAATGGTAGGGGTCGAGCGCGACATTATTAAGCATCGATTTGTCCAAGGTTATATTGACATTCTGTTATGTACAGATGCGGCTGCGGAAGGTTTGAACTTACAAACGGCTGACCTGCTAGTGAACTATGATCTGCCCTGGAATCCGATGAAAGTCGAACAGCGGATTGGTCGAATTGATCGTATTGGGCAGAAGCACGATAAAATTTTTGTTCTAAATCTATGTTTTGCCGATTCAGCAGAGCAATTCGTTTATGAGCGATTACTGCAACGGTTGGCAAATGCCAATTTAGTGGTAGGAGCCCAGCAGTTTTCCATGCTGCCAGTAACAACAGATGAGTTTAGAGCACTCGCCGATGGCACGATGACCGAAAAACAGGTTGAGCAGTTTGCCATGGAGCGAGCCGTTCGACAGAAACAAAACAACCGTCTGATAGAAGTCCCTGTTGAGGAGATGTTTAACGTTTACGTGAGGTTGAGCCAAGCGTATCGTCAACAAGCATTGCCTGCTACGCTTTCCGACATTTGGGATGTGTTAACTCAGTCAGACTATCTAAAGCAGTTGGGCTGCGAAGTCAGCGAATGCGCCAAATATATGGTAATTAGGGGTGTTGATTCTATTGCTGATGGCGTAGCCATCACTGTGGACCGTGCTTTGTATAATGAAGGCCTGCCAGATGATCAAACTCTTTTTTTCGCAACTTATGGCGAGCCGGTATTTGAAAGACTACTCGATTCAATCTTGAAGCAAACAGAAGAAATGCCATTCAAGATTCTCGAATCTGAGTCAGATGGTATTTGTACAACTGGAATTACCTATATCGATGAAAATGGTCGTTGTCAGGTGGTAACCTCCATTAAACAAACGCTAAAGCCAATTGGTACAATAGGAAAATTAAACGATCAGGCTATTGAGCGTTCTATTACTCAACTGGAAGCCTATTCCAAAAAACAGTCTCGTAACATTCAAAGGATTGAGGGAGTTGAGAGAGGCAATCGGCTGCAAGCTCAAGCACAAGTAGCTCTGAATAACCAAATTGTCCGCACGTTGTTATCATCAAAATTAAAAAGCAGCAAATTAGAAGATATTGCTTCTGTATTACTCAAAGCGCTTGAAGAACAGTTTTTTAACCGAGATACAGCTTTGCGTGTGAGCAGTCTGCCCAGAGATCTTGAAAATACCTTGATGACTGGCTTAATAACACCCAAGTTTCCTTCTCAAGGAGAAGGACACATAGACGTGCCAATTCTAATTGTACAAACAGCGCTTGAATCGCTTGCCAGACGTATCGATGGAAATCACACCCCTACAAAGAAGCAAACGGCAAGTGGTGTTATTGAAGCTATTAAAAAAAATCCGCTTGAGATTAATTAGTCGATCCTGGAAAAGCTTTTTCGATCCGGTGGCTGGCGATATTATGCACTGATCTCAGGAGGTAAATGCCGCTTTTTCCCTGAACAGCAGTGTAGGATTTAATCTATGTAGCTATAATTAGCCCTCAAACTATATCCATAAGGTAGATGATAGATGAACAAGGAAATTTAACGTGAGAATCACAAAAATCAATGTTCGTAATTTTAGGGGCATTTTCAACGGAGAGGTTCTTCTACCGGAGCATGCAGTACTTGTTGGTGACAACAACATAGGCAAGTCAACCTTATTGGAAGCTATAGATCTTGTTCTTGGTCCTGAGCGACTCAGTAGGCGCCCAGTCATTGATGAACACGATTTCTATACAGGAAAATATATTGATTTAGAAGGAAATCCTGTTCCAATATTGATAGAAGTTGTTGTAACGGACCTATCAGAAAATCAAGCAAGGCATTTCCGTGATCATCTTGAATGGTGGAACGAGCAATCACAAAATCTACTTGAAGGTCCACCGCCTGAAGAAACAGATATCGTACACGTAAAACCCGCTTTACGTATTGGGTTCGAGGGTAAGTATGATACCGAAGAGGACGACTTCATTGGATCGACCTTTTTTGCATCTCCTACCAAAGAAGACGGCACCCACGATACTTTCCGAACCTCGGATAAGCGATTGTGCGGATTCCTATATCTTAGAACGTTACGGACCGGAAGCCGTGCGTTAAGCCTTGAGCGCGGCTCACTGCTAGATATAATACTCCGCCTTCACGATGATAAAAATTTCAAGATCTGGGAGGACGTGTTGAAGCAACTTCGCGACCTCCCTGTCGCTGAAAATCCCGAATTAGGTATTACTGACATCTTGAACAGCGTCCAAGTGGCAATCCGCAAATTCATGCCCGCGGACTCCGTCAGCAACCCACACATGAGAGTTTCCGACCTGACCCGCGAAGCCCTGCGCCGAACGCTAACTGTGTTTATGGCGACAGGAGTCAAACGCGAAGATGGCTCGGACTATGCCGCTCCGTTTCAACACCAAGGTACAGGGACGATAAACACCCTGGTTCTTGCGTTACTCTCTCTTATTGCCGACCTAAAACAGAATGTGATTTTTGCAATGGAGGAGCCTGAAATTGCGATCCCTCCCCACACGCAGAAGCGAATTATTGATGGTGTTCGAAGTAGATCAGCGCAGGCCCTTTTCACCTCGCACTCTCCCTATGTGCTTGAAGAATTTCCCCCTGAGCAGATTGTCGTCCTCAAGCGACATGAGGGACAGCTGACAGCTGTCCAAGCCACATATCCACCAGCAGTAAAACCAAAAGCCTACAAAGAAGAGATTCGTAAGCGTTTTTGCGAGGCGCTTCTTGCTCGTCGAGTTTTAATTGCTGAAGGCCGAACAGAATATGACGCCTGGCCTGCTGCAGCGCGACGTCTCCATGAACTATACCCTGAAGAGTTTCGCACTGTTGAGGCCATGGGAGTTGCCATCATTAATGCTGCAACAGATACCCAGATCACTCCTCTGGGAAATTACTTCAGCATGCTCGGTAAGACTGTATTTGCCGTATTCGACAAACAAGGGGCGGAACAAAAAACGCTGATTGATTCTTCTGTTCAATATCCTTTCGAAGCACAAGAAAAAGGATTCGAGAATATCGTTTTAAACGGTACTGCTGAATCTGCGCTCCGTCGATTCGCTATGCAGATCGTCGATGGGGGAGAGTGGCCAACACATCTAACTGCTCAAAAACCTACATCAACAACTCCTCTAGCTGATCTTCGTGAAGCATTGAGATCATATTTCTCTTGGGCAAAAGGCAGTGGCGATGCCGCCGATTTGCTTGCGATATGTTCAAAGGAAGAAATGCCAGAGTTCATCGTTAATACTCTCATTTCGATACAGAAGATCATCGAGCCTCCCGAGGCCACAGATCTGTCTGTTGATGAGGATGATGCCGAAACTCTACCTGAGGGCGAAGCTTTTACCGTATGAGGGCAAAGTCTTGGAACTGACTGAGCATCGTCAAGCTCTTCTTGCAACCGAGGGAAATATCCTTGTCCTTGGTGGACCGGGGTCAGGGAAAACTACGATTGCTCTGCTTAAAGCTGATCGCGAAATTCAAACCGGCAATCTTAAAACCGGACAACGAATACTGTTCTTGAGTTTTGCTAGGGCGACTATAGCCAGAGTGGCACAGCAGGCTGGTAAATTGCTGACGATCGAAGGTAAAGAGAGACTCGAGATCAATACGTACCATGGATTTACATGGAATCTTTTGCGCAGTCATGGCTACCTACTGAGGAAAGGTCGCGGTATTCAATTGCTGCTACCTCCAGAAGCTGCAGCTCGACTTTCTGGAATAGAAGGGGATGCGCGTTCCCAAGAGAAATATAGATTATTTTTTGAAGAGGGCCTGCTTCACTTCGATCTGTTTGCTGAAATTGCAAGCTCGCTTCTCTCTCGCAGCCAATCTCTATGTCGCATCATTTGCGATGCCTATCCCATCATTATTCTCGATGAGTTTCAAGATACCAATAAAGAAGAATGGGCCTTAATACAATCGCTGGGTGAGCACAGTCGGCTGATCGCACTAGCTGACGCCGAGCAGCGAATTTATGAATTTCGTGGCGCTGATCCAATGCGGATTAGCGAATTCATCGAGCGTTATAGCCCTACATCATTCGACTTTGGTAACGAAAATCATCGCAGTAGGGGAACCGATATCGCCATTTTTGGAAACGACCTTCTTACAGGAGCTAATAAATCAAAGACATACAATGATGTAAACGTTTCCAAATATGGATTCTACGGCGGGTGCAATCCGCATTATCCTGTAAAGACAACCCTGATAGCGAGCCTCAAGCGGCAGCTTAAATCCGGAAAGGATGACTGGTCGATTGCTGTACTTGTTCCAACAAAAAAATTGATGCTTCAGGTTTCAGACTACTTAGGGGCAAAATCAGACAATTTACCCTCGTTGCAACACGATGTTGCTCTTGATACGGAAGCCCCGGCCCTGGCTGCGGTATTAATAGCGTCTCTTTTGGAGGGAGCTCCCACAGCAAGCGAAATTGCTCAGCGCCTTCTGAACGATCTCTGCACTCACATAAGAGGCCGCAAAGGAAATACCCCGTTAAACCAAAGTGAATTGGCCTTGGTGAACGCGCTAGGCGATTTCCTGCAATCCGGGACAATTCGGGGCATTAAAAGAAAGCGGATTGTAGAAACGGCTAAGTTGCTCGGGGAACAGAGGTTCGAGTTGAAACTATCCGGTGATCCGGGTAAGGATTGGCTGAGCATTCGAGATATGTTGCACGTCTGCAATGCCCAGGAGTTCATGCAGATAGCAGACGACGCAAAATACCTTCGCTTGCTCCATAAAGGGGCAGTGCTACGATCTCGGCTCAATGAGTTGTGGAGGAAATCGGGTAGCTATATTGGCGCTGCCGCCGCCGTTCGTGATGCTTTAGTACAGGAGCATTTTTCTGCCTCGTTGAAAGAGTGGCGGGGCCTCCATGTCATGACAATCCACAAATCAAAAGGTAAGGAATTCAGTGAAGTCATCATTTATGAGAGCCGCCATCATGGAAAAATCGTATGGCAGGGAGCCGATGCTAAAGCTCATGCACAGGCTAAGCTTACGCTCAGAGTTGGTGTAACTCGAGCAATGGAAAAAACTACAATTTTGACTCCTGGATCAGATCCATGTTTGTTTCTTTAAGTGTGCATTACTTCAGATTTATGCTGATGCTTCTGTCCCGATAAACGAGACCAGTCAATAATTCACCTTAAACGTCGAGCTGTCTTCCGGCCGGGTCTTCCGGTGATCGTAGATCCGGGTCGTCGCAATGTTCGCATGGCCAAGCCATTCCTGCACCTTGGCGATGTCGGCCTGGTGATCAAGGTCGTTGGTCGCCGCGGCGGCCCGGAGCGAATGCGCGCCGATTTCAAACCCGAGCCTGCCTGAATTCGCCCGCACCAGCTTGTACACGCCGTCCGGCGTGATGCCTTTACCGCCGTTGCTTGGTAAGCGGCCAGCGGAACCACATAGCCAGGACTAAAACGTTATGATTTAATCCGCGAAGCGAAGAGGCAGAAGCTCGTCGATGCGACTGTTGGGCCAAGTTGGGAGCTTTTCCAGGGTTTCTTTTAGCCATACCGCTGGATCGAACCCGTTGAGCTTGGCGGTGCCGAGCAAGGTTTGAATGATGGCGGCACGCTGGCCGGCGCGTTCGGAGCCTACGAACAACCAGTTTTTTTTGCCCAATGCAATCGGACGAATGCTGTTTTCGATCGGGTTATTGTCGATCGGCAGATCACCAGTCTCGGCGTAGCGCGTGAGCGCAGCCCATCGCTTCAAACTGTAGTCGATCGCTTTGGCGGTGGCACTGCCGGGCGCGGTGCGCAAACGGGTTTGCTGAAGCCAGTCGTGGAAGGCTGCCAAGGTCGGCAGCGTTTTTTCGACACGCAGGGCTTGGCGCCCATCGGGCGTTAGGTCACTCCCTTCGGCTTCAATCGCATACAGCACCGCGATGCGGTTCAAGGCTTCGTGCGCGATCGGGCTCTGGCTGGCCTGGAACAAGTCGAAGAATTTCCGCCGTGCATGCGCCCAACAGGCGAGCTCGATGCACGGTTCAAGCAGGCGTTGATCCTCGGGATGCGCGCGGGCGGCCGCAAACAGGGCTTTGTAGCCGGCATAGTCGTCGACGACGAGGTGGCCTTGCCAGTCTTGCAGAAACTGCTGCGCATGCCGGCCGCTGCGGCCGGCTTGATAGTCGAAGACGAGGATCTTCGGTCCCGGCTGCAAGTCGTTGCTGCGATACGCCCACAAATAGGCCTTTTTCGTTTTGCCGTTGCCGGGATCCAATTGCGGCACCGGCGTCTCATCCGCATGCAGGCAATCGCGTTGCAAGAGGTGCCAGGCCAGACGGTCTGCCAAAGGCTCTAAGGCGACGCCGAGGCGTCCGACCCAGTCGGCCAGGGTGGAGCGGGACAAGGTTACGCCGTCGCGGGCAGCGATCTGTTCCAACCGGTACAGCGGCAGGTGATCCAGAAATTTACTGATCATCACCCAACTCAACAAACCGACCGCCGCCATGCCGCCATCGATCACCGCCGGCGGAATCGGCGCCGCGGTCACGGTTTCACAGCGCCGGCAGGCATATTGCGGGCGGATGTGCCGATGCACGAAGAACTTGGCCGGCTCGACGTCCAGTTGCTCGGTCACATCCTCGCCGATCTTGACCAAGTCCCGGCCGCAGTGCCCGCAGGTGCAGGACTCGGGTTCATGCCGGTGCTCGACGCGGGGCAAGTGAGCGGGCAACAGCTGACGACCGGCACGCAGGCGTTTCGGACGAGCCACCGTTGCACAAGGGCTGTCATCCTGCAGTTGCTCGACTTCGGCTTCAATCGCCGAAATATCCGTGTTCCAGGTTTCCTCGAAGACATCCCGCTGCAGCGGAGCCAAGGCTTCGCTCTTGGTACTGAAACGGATGCGCTTGTAATAGGCCAACTCGTGCGTCAGCGCGGCGATTTTGACCTCTTTGGCTTGCAGGCTGGCGTCCTTCGTTTGCAGGAGTTGCTGCTGATTCGCAATGGTTTGAGCATCCTGCGCCGCTTGCTCGACAAGCGTCTGAAGCATTGCCGCGACTTGGGCTTTAGCGGCCGGTTCCAGGTTGAGTTGATCGAGTTCAGCGAGCAAATTCATGGGGGATATTATACCGCACTCATCCCCTGAAAGCCTTGATATGACTGATGTTCAAGAGGATTTTATCGTTAACATCAGACTCGCCATTCCGCCGAGGGTTGAGCCGATAACCGTTGCCAATCGACACCGGCGGCCAACCACTGCCACTGGGCCGGACTGATCGCAAACACCGGATCAGAGGCCTGGGGCCAGACAAAACTGCCTCGATGCAAGCGCCGCTGACAGAGCCACACGCCATTGCCGTCCCACAGCAACAGGCGCAAGCGGTTGCCGGCACGGTTGCGGAAGATGAAGGCCGACCCAGCACACGGCGAATGACCCAGGCTCTGCTGCACGATCGTGGTTAAGCCATCCAGGCCGCGCCGCATGTCGACCGGCGCCACCGCCAGCCAAATCTGTGCCGGGCTCGCGATCAGGCCAGGCATCGCAACAGCTCCGCGAGCCAACTCGCCGGCATCGAAGCCGGCAGTTCCAGGCGATGGCCCTGAGCATGGGTAAAGACAATGACCTCAGTGACAGCCGGTTGAATCTGCACCGGTATCAAGGCCGTCGAATCCTGCTTGGGTAATTTGCGATAATCGCTCAGCCGTGCTGTGAACGTACGGACATTGAGTTGCTGTGCTGCGCAATACGCGGCTTGCGACAAACCACTGCGTTGCCACGCTTCGATATGCTGACGCCATTTCGCTGTGATGGCCATGCTAAAACTCCTGATCAAAAAAATCACAGGATGCCGCAGACGAAAACTATTTTATAGGTGGCTCGGATGGACGCTTACGTTGCTTGTCATATTATTACTGACCGACCGGGACGGCGCGGAATTCTGGCGCTTGGACGATCCCGGTGTAGCTCATGAAATCCCGGATCGCATATTCATACTTACGCCGGATCGCCGTGTAGGTTAGGTTCGCGAACCATTCGACTTCAGGCGGGACGTCCGACAACCGACGAAAACCTTCAGAGGTCAGGAGCCGGCCTTCCGAGCGGAGGGTCTGGATAAAATTTAGGGGCGTTCATTGCAGTATCTTACGCTTGATATAATACGTTTTCGATAGTAAGAAGCACACGCAGGGACGCCTTGCTATCCAATTTTTAACTTGAATAAACGGCTACCGGTTGCCAGATTTTGGTCCTATTTCCCCTAACAACTTTTTTGCGAAGCAGCTAATACGGCCCCAGGCAGGAAGGAATCCCTGCCGACATCCACAAATTTGGAGAGAGACCTTTCAGTTCTCAATAGACTTTTCGTCGGACTCTTTTTCATTGTCGTTTTCTGAGATTGTTTCTGGTTCCGCCAATAACCCCGATTCTTCTCGGGCTGTACGTACTTCATCACCTTTCCCTTGAGCATAAGCCGCCTGATGTGCCCTCTGTTCGATAGAGACAATACGCCGGGCTAAACGGTGTAACCGCTGTTGCCATTGGTACCTCGCGGTTGAGCATTGCTTACTGGTTAATATCTGGCAAAGCCATAGCGTATCCATGGCGATCATCAGTTGATCCAGCAAGCGGATCAACTCCACAAACTGAGCTATCTGCGGTGAGGTGATGCGAGCCTTGAAATCAGTCGGGTGGGTATAGCGTGGCGCTTCAGCAATGCCGTTATCAGCGCAGAGTTTGTCGAGCCGCGCTTTTTCCTGCTGCAGTTGCACGGCACAATCGCCGATCATTTTACTGACGATCTCCTCGATATCATCGATCGCCTGTTCCGCGCCGACGATTCGCAAGGTGACGTCAATCGCATATAGCGAGCGAATCAAGCGGCCATAGCTGCGGCGAATCACCCGAATGGCTTGTTCGCTTTGGATTTTGATAGTGCGTTCGAAAACCGGACGACTGATGGCCGGACGAACGATCTTCTCTGGCACTGTCGTGTCTGCCATGCCTTTTCCTTTCTGTGGTTGCCATATCACACCCGATAGTAAGTTGCTTTGTTCTGGCCACCCCTACAAAAAATCACCGATTGCACGATCTATTGCTGACCGTGATGGGGCGTTATCCGCTTCAATGTTCGGCAATGGCGCTGATTTTCGTTTTTAAATCAGCCTGGCTTTTTCCATGGGTGCTTCTTTGCTGATCAAATGGAAACATAACATTTCATGCCGTCTTACGAGACGCTGTGGACCGACTCTTTGTCGGCGTTCCGCCTTCAGGCGGCGTGGATGATATTCATCGACGGGTCGGGTGCGTTAAGCCCGATGATGTGAATGCAGTGTGCATTTGTTAATCCTGTTCTGGGAGAGCCAATTCCCCGGCCGGGGTGATTCGCCTCCCGAGCATAAAACTCACAGCCGTGCCTGTGGGTTTAATTCAGTCTTGATCCGGGCACGGACGGAGGAGGTTAGCCGTATGGCAAGTCGCGGTGTTAACAAAGTCATCCTGGTCGGCAACTTGGGCGCCAATCCCGATATCCGGTTTTTAGCCAATGGCGACCGGGTCACGGTGATTCGTCTGGCAACGGGCGAAGTCTGGAAAGATCAAAACGGCACACACCAGGAGCGCACCGAATGGCATCAGGTGGTGTTTTATCGCCGCCTGGCTGAAATCGCCGGTGAATTACTGAGGAAAGGCAGCAAGATCTACGTCGAAGGCAGTTTGCGAACCCAGCAATGGGAGAAAGACGGTGAGAAACGCACTACCACCGAAGTGGTCGCCAACGATCTGCAAATCCTGAATAGGGCAAACGCTCACGAGGCGGCTGTCGGGAACAGCGATCAGCAGAATTTCGCCAAGCCTCGGCAACACCGCTCGTACTCATCGGCTCGATGCGGATGAGATGGACGGTGATCAATTTGTGAATTAATTCTTCAACTCACAGAAAAAGCTTTTCATCTCGAGTATTCAATAATCCTGCCGTTGCAGCGCTCGCTGTCTCGGTATTTTTTAACCCCATGGGGACGTCATTCCCCGTCTGGGGCATTGCGTCCTCACTTTATCAAGGAGAAACGCAATGAGCTATCCCTCCAAAAACACGCAGCCAAAAACCCGGAACCTGCCGATGCCGGTCGACGCGCATCAGGTTTATGGTCTCTCGGAGCAATCCTGGAAAGTCCTCACCGAAGTGACCTTTCCGACGGCCAAAACCCCGGAAGCCATCATGATGGCGCTGGATTACTGCAGGGCCCGCAAGCTCGATATTTTCAAAAAACCCGTGCATATCGTGCCGATGTGGAGCACCGCCCTGGGACGCAATGTGGAAACTGTCTGGCCATCGATTATGGAAATACAGACCACGGCAACCCGGACCGGGCTTTGGGCGGGCATGGATCGGCCGGTCTGGGGGCCCGATGTCACTCACACCTTTACCGGCAAATTCAAAGACGACACCGATACCTGGCAGGAAAGCACAGTCACCGTGACTTTTCCCGAATGGGTAGCAGTGACGGTTTACCGTCTGGTCGGCGGCCGCCGCTGCGCCTTTACCGAAGAAGTGTACTGGATGGAGGCCTACAGCACCGCGGGCGGTAAAAACTCCCAGCTGCCGACGGCCATGTGGATTAAACGGCCCAAGGGCCAGTTAGGGAAATGCGGTAAAGCCGCCTCGCTGCGCGCCGCCTTTCCGGAGGAGTGCGGTTATGCCGCCGAGGAAATGGACGGCAAAAGCCTGGACGAGCTGAACGACGGGGCCGTGATAAACGGCAGTGCCAGCCGACTCGATGCGATCGATGGCGGGACTGATGCCGACACCGGTCCCCGTGTGATCGATCTGTCGCTGATCAGCCCCAAGGTCCAGAAAGCGGTCGCGGAACTGGTCAGGCGCACGGCCATGGCCGGTGCCTGGAAAGCCGCCTACGACTACGCCAACCACAAGTTCGCCGGGCTGGAATTGACCTATGCCATTACCGAACTGGACCAAGCGTCGCAGGCGGCGAAAGCGGCATCGAATGCCTTCGATCCGGGAAATCAGGCCATCGACGAAGCTTTGATGCCGCCCGTGTCCACGGTAGCCTCGGAAGCCTTGCATAAGGCCCGTGAGACCTTGGGTTCGTTACGCTAATCGAGGTCAAGCCTTTACATTTTACGCCGGTTTACTCAGCCGGTCATTATCCACCCTTCCAGGGCGTCATGTTTCGCCCATGGGGTGAATTTCATGACGTCCTGCACTAAGAGGAGATGTCATGAACGCCATCGATCAATCATTCAATCGAATACCCTGCCATACGGACTGGCATCGCTACGATTCGCCCACGGTGATCCGCCGGCATGGCCGCAGTTTTTTGGAACGGGCCTGGAAACCCGAAGGAACAGTCAAAAACACCGCTACGTTATCGAAAGACCAGCTTCATAGCTTGGTCGAGAGCTATGGCGGTCACTGTGTGACGACGTCAGATTCCGTTCTGCTGATCTTTGATGACTATCACTGGACTCGCCGTTGTGATGCGCAGCTCGTCAAGCTCGGGCAATCGACGTTGCGTTGGGGCTGTTACATCCAACTGCACGGAGTGGAGTGATGAAAGTCATCAATAATGTTTCGCAGCGCTCGCCCGAATGGCGGTTGTGGCGGTCACAAGGCGTTAGCGCCAGTGAGGCGGCGATCATCATGAACCGCTCGCCGTACAAGACGCCCTGGCGGCTATGGGCGGAGAAGAAAGGACTCGTGCTGGAACAGACGCTGGAAAATAATCCGTTGATTCGCCTCGGACTCGAATACGAGCCTCAAGCGCTGCAACGTTTTGAGGATAAGCACGATGTGCTGTTATTGCCGCTCTGCGGTGAGTCGGAGCGCTATCCTCTGATGCGGGCGTCATTCGATGGCTTGTCCGAAAGCCAAGAGCCCGTGGAAGTGAAATGTCCGCATGAATCCACTTTTCTGGATGTA
Organism: Methylomicrobium album BG8; assembly: GCF_000214275.2. NCBI lineage: Bacteria > Pseudomonadati > Pseudomonadota > Gammaproteobacteria > Methylococcales > Methylococcaceae > Methylomicrobium > Methylomicrobium album. Next base: position 756,192 of record NZ_CM001475.1, read on the forward strand.
CTGTTAAACCGCGAGCAGTCGGCGGCCTATCAACTGTATTGGTGCCAGGTGCAACAGCAGCTCCTGGTCGCCGAAGCCGCACGCGGGTTTTTGTTTTTTTATCACCAGGGGCAAGATGTGGAGTTCGTGATCGAGCGTGATGAAGCTTTTCTCATACAGTTGATCGAAACGGCCATGGATTTCTGGTCGGCCGTCAAAACCGGACGGGAGCCGAAAAAAGATCCGGAACGCGATCTTTATCTGCCCCAAGGAGATGACGAACAACAGTGGCAGCGATTGGCCGCTGACTATCGCCAGAATGCGGAGAAGATCGACGACATCAAAGCCCAGCTCAAAGCGATGGAATTGCAGCAAGCCACGATCGAACACACGCTGGTCGGCTTGATGGGACACTTCCTGGCGGCCGAGCACTCCGGACTGCGGGTCAGCCGCTTTCAGGTGCAGGGGAGCATTGATTACAAAGCGGTCCTTAACGCCATGCTGCCGGAGGTGGGGGAATCGGCGCTGGAACCCTACCGGAAAAAACCCTCCGAGCGAGTTCGCATCACCTGTCGCGATGACGACGGCAACCGCGCCGAAGTGCCTTTCGATGCCGAGGCGTTGAAAGACCTGGCCGGTGTCGATTACTGGTTTTGAAGGTTGTCTTTGATGGAACGGGACCCCTGCATGGCCTTTCAGGCCTGCGGGGCGTCCTGATCCTTTAGCGGGGACCGGCATCGCCAAGGGTGTCAGTTTGCTCAGCCAATTTTTCCGGTTTTTCCTCTGACCTTGCGCGCCAAGGTCAGAGGAAAAGCCAGAACATTCAGGCGTTCCTTTCGAGGAACCCCGAATCCGGCGCTTGCCGGCGTTCCGCTGTAGAGCGGCAGGAAAGGTTACCCCTTTCTTGGGTCAGGTGCGTCAAGCCTGATGTTGTCGTCCCGTCGGGGTTCATCGCCCCGCCGGGTCATGGTGGCCCCTTGTTTTAATTAGAGGAGGTCCCTCATGAACAAAGACTTTTGGAAAACCTTGTATGCCTGGTTGGAAACGGCCAGTCTGGAAGAGATCAAGGCTAAACAGCAATGCGTGCGGCAACTGCTGAGTGAAAGCCGCGACCGCGACTTGAAAGCCGACATTCGCCGGATTTTGCGCTTTATGGACGCAGAGATTCTCGCCCGCGCCGAGCTGGCGAATATCATGCGCTTGTCCATGGCCCACTGATCTCGATTTCTTTACGTTTACTCATCATTCATCCCCTGGATTGCCAGGGAATTTACTCACCCGAAGGGGACACAGCACCCTTCAGGGGCATGGTGTGTCTCCGGTTTCGGGTTTCAACCCAAACTTAAGGAGTCCACCATGATGCAACAGTATTCCATTGCCGACACCTTCGGCATTGCCGCACCCGCTTCGATGAAAGTGGAGGGTTTTAGCTCGGCGCACAATCCGTATGTGCCGATCAAAAAGTCCTATGTGTTTCGCAAGGATCATCTGCGCGATGTCCTGGCGTTTCTGGGCTCGGCCAATGGCGATGGTTTGTATCTGACCGGTCCCACCGGCTCCGGCAAAACGTCGCTCTTGGAACAAGTGGCCGCCCGGCTGCAGTGGGGCGTCCATTCCGTCACCGGACACGGCCGCCTGGAACTGAACGATTTGCTCGGCCAGTACATGCTGGTCGATGGCGGCGCCATGAAATGGATCGACGGTCCGTTGACGCGGGCGGTTCGTCTCGGACACATCTTGTTGATCAATGAAATCGATGCGGTCGATCCGGCCGAATTGATCGGTTTGAACGAAGTCGTTGAAGGCAAGCCGTTGACGATTCCGCAGACCGGGGACGTGATCCTACCGCATCCCAAGTTTCGGCTGGTCGCCACCGGCAACAGTCAGGGTGCAGGCGATCCGTCGGGTTTGTATCAGGGCGTATTGAGACAGAACCTGGCCTTTCTGGACCGGTTTCGTTTGATGGAAGTGGGGTATCCCGAGCCCGAAGACGAAATGAAACTCCTGGCCGACGTTGTGCCGAGCATGCCGGAAACGCTGCGCGAAAGCATGATCAAAGTCGCCAATCAGATCCGCAAGGTCTTCATGGGCGGCCAGGATGGGGCGGGCATGTTGTCGGTCACGCTGTCGACCCGCGGTTTAGTGCGGTGGGCGACACTGGTGGCGACCTTTAAAAGTGCCCCCAATGCCTTGGCCTATTCGTTGGACAGAGCCTTGACTTTCCGGGCGGAAGCGTCGGAACGCGAAGCGATTCATCGCATCGCCAAGGACGTGTTCGGCGATGACTGGCAGGTGTAGTCATGGCAGCGTGGCGTTTATACCGTTATCGCCACAGCGATGGCCGCTCGAAAGACTGGGCGGTCAGGGCGAATGCGGACGGTGCGATCACGACTCGATGGGGCAGAACCGCAGCGCGTCTGCCTGGGGTGAGTACCCGAAGGGGTGTGAGGCTATTCGATCTCGAAAAGCAAAAACAGGCCAAAGGCTATGTATTCGTCGCCGAGGTGGAGATCGACAGCGAAGGACACGTGCTTTTTCCTGATCCAGCCAAGCCCGATCCACCGGCTACTTCGGGTGGAGCCTTGTATTGGCATATCGATTGCCGGGCCAGTCAGGAGACCTGCTTGGCCTTGGCCAGCGAAATCAGGCGTCTGATCGATGCGATTCAGTCCTTGCCGGACTATGCCGTGATGCCCCATCCCCTCTGGGAAGGCTGGCAGCGGTTGAGCGATCTGGCACTGGGCGCCGAGCCGTTTTCGCAAAGCGGCCAGATCAAACCCGGCCATGGCATTCTGCCCTGGTTGTTTTTGATGGCGTTAAAACAGCAAGCCTTTGCCGGCGTTGAGATCGGTATAGCCACGGAAAGCAGCCGCGAGGTATCCGCCGATCTGAAGGCTGAACAGGACGTGTTGGATTTTTTCGGCACGAATCTCGACCAAATCAGAGCAACGGCTGAAATGTTAGGTTTACTGAAACCCCGGTTGAATCTGGCCTCGGTTTTATCCGATACAGACGATCGTTGGTTTTAGAAAGTTAATCCTGTTCATTTTTACTTTAACCCGGAAGGGGCGAACCTGCCCATCCGGGCCGGCTGCGCCTCTTTCTCCCAAGGAGGTTTTTATGATCCAAGCAGCCAATATCATTTTAGACCGCGTCGTGTTGGTGAAAGTCGAAGCCAACATTTACGGCGCCCGCAAAAAACTGAAAAAGGAAGACCTGGTGCTCGCCGACGGCAGCAAATTGCCGCCCGAGGATTTGGCCAGTCTGGGTTCCAAGCGTCTGCTCGATCCGGACCGGCTGACGGTGTTCAATCGCCTGAAAAAGGAAGCCGAACGCATCTGTTTGCGGGTCGGTACCCGGTTTTTGGGCGGTTTTGCGATTCCCAGCGAATCGGCCGCCGGCATTACCCTCGAACTCGAACGGATTGCCCAGGACTTTGCCAGCGCCAAAGCGGAGTTTTTGGCCGGCTACGATGCTGCGGTGACGGACTGGGTAGTTCGCCATCCGGAATTTGCCGGCATTATCGAGCAAGCGGTGGATTCGGTGGAGTTCGTCTCGACGCGCTTGTCATTTGACTATTTAATCGTTACGGTCGGCGTGCCGGATACGTTGCCAGCGGAAGACATTGCGCGCCTGGAAACCAAAATCGGTACCTTGAGCGAGCAGATGTTCTATGAAATCTCGGTAGAAGCCAATCACTTGATCGAGCAATCGTTATTGGGTAAGGATCAGGTCACGCGCAATGCGCTCCGTCCGATTCGCCGCATGCGCGACAAACTCGATGGCTTGGGCTTTCTCGATTACCGGGTGGCGCCCGTGGTCGGCACCATCGATGCGCTATTGGCCAGGATTCCTGACAAAGGCGCGATTACGGGCAGTATCCTGCAGGAGATTCTCGCCACCGCCATGCTGTTGGCCGATCCGGACAAAACCCGCCGCCACGGCGAAGGGCTGCTGGCCGAGCAGAGTCATGCGATGGACGATGACGGCCGGGAAGTGGAGGATGATCTTGTGGAACACTCTGATTTGCGGGCAACGGCGGATCAGTCTTTACTGCTGCCGCTTTTATCACCGCCAGTTCTGTCTGACTGTGACATCGGCGTGGCTTACAGATCGGATGATCAAACCACCGCAGTCGAGACTGAGGAAGGCGGGAGCACGATCGCATCCCGAGAAAATAACGAAGCCAGTCCGGACAGCGATCTGTTTTCCGGGTTGTTCGATGGCATTTTCGAGGACGAGGGGGCAGGGGATATGGAATTCAACGATCTTCAAACGGAGAGTTTGGACGAACCCGCCCATCTGGCCGAAAGCACGGGACAGCCGTCAAATCCCACTGTTCTTGCAGCCGTAACCATCGGGGCGTCCAATCCGGACAAGTCAAGATTGTCTCACGCCGAACCGGAAACGGTGATGACGGTAGACGATGATAATGATGAGACGGGTACAGACCCCGATTATTGGTTTTAACGGATAGCATTCATTTATTTGATACCCAACGGGGGCAGTTCATCGTCCCTTTTGGGGCGGTGGCTTGTCCCTCACTTTTAGGAGCAAGCCATGAGAAATAACACCTTACATCACGCGTTTCCGATTGTGGCGGCCGCCATCGGTAACCGCTTCGGCATTCAGGTCAAAGTGGGCGGCGATCAAGCCTATACCGACGGCAAGTTGATTCAATTGCCGGCTTATAACGGCAATGATCCCGATTATCAGGATTATGCCTGGGGATTGTTGGCGCACGAAGCCGCGCATCTTCGCTATTCCGATTTTACCCTGGTCTATGGGCAGTCGGTTTTGCGACGGCGGCTGTGTGGCGCCATTGAAGATGTCCGCATCGAATACGAGCTGGCCAAGGTCTTTCCCGGGACCCGGCTCACCCTGCGTACCGTGATTGAAAAAATGATCGCGAACGGCGGCTTTGCCGCCGCCCATCAGGACGATCATCCGGCCAACGTGTTGTATGGCTATGTGCTGAAAAGCCTGAGGGCACGCGTGCTCGGTCAGACGGCTCTGAATCCTTTGGTCGAAATCAGCGAACAGGTGCTGAAATCGCTTTTTCCGGCCGGCGCGTTGATACGACTGAAAGGACTGTTATCCGAAGTCCCGGACAGTTTGGCATCGGAAACCGATTGTCTGCACCTGGCGGATCGCATCCTGACCCTCATTGAACAGGAATGTGAGAAGCCCGCACAGGAAGACACGCCGCAACAGCAAACTCAATCGACTCAGGAAGATTCTGATATCGAAGCGAGTGTGAGCAAGGGCGAGACTGAGCCTGACGATGATCATTATCGTTCGGGTACAAACACGGATGATGCTGATTCTTCAGCGGGATCTTCCGGCCCAGACGAAGTCGCCGATAACGATGACATGGCCGGCATGGATCTCATGCCCAGCCAGATGGCTGACAAGGAATTGGCCGGGCAAGAAGACGGACCGGACTACCCGTCTTTGATGGCAACGCTGCAATCGGCCTCAGATGCTGATTTCGACCGCGACGTTTTTGAGGTGGTCAAGTCCGCTTTGGCGCTGGACGATCGGGATGCGCCTGAGACGGTGATGCCGGTCGGGCTCAAGCCGCTGGGTAATGCAGCGGCAGGCCTGAACCTGCTCAACCACGTGCAAAGCGAATCAGTGAAAATTCGTGCCGCCTTGCAAGGCTGGGTGCAATCGCAAAGTCTCGATCGAAGCCATCCCGTAGGCCGGGGCCGGCGCGTGATCGGTCGGCGGCTTCCTCAACTTGCTCTGGGCGATCCCCGGGTATTTGCGCGGCGTGTGGTCAAACCCGCGCCGAATACCGCCATCCATCTGCTGCTGGACAAGTCCGAGAGCATGGATGAACCGGTGTGGGGCGGTAAGCATCAGTCCGTGACAAATCGGTTATCGATCGCCTTGGAAGCGTCCATGGCACTGGCCTTGGCATTCGAGGGCATTGCGGGCGTTAATCTCGGCATGACGGCCTTTCCAGGAATGGACGACACCTCGGTGTTTCGTTTGCTGGAGCATGGCGAACGCGTTCGCGCAAATTCGGCGGCGTTTTCGTTACGAGCCGGCGGCACGACGCCGATGACGGAAGCCGTCTGGTTTGCCGCCGCGGCGTTGCTCCGTTGCCGGGAACCGCGCAAGGTGTTGCTGGTGATGACCGACGGTCAGCCCAACGACATCCTGAGCACGCTGGAGATTTTGCAGCGGTGCCGTAACAGCGGGATTGAGACCGTGGGCGTGGGCTTAGGCCTTGATGTCAGTCATCTGTTTCCGGTGGCGATCATGATCAACGAACTGAGAGAACTCAGAACGCAATTGTTCGAGTTATCGAAGGCGGTGCTGTTAGCGGCGGCCTAAATACCAGGTCGTTATCCGTAGCCCAATCCCTGAGCCTACGCAAAGGGATTGTGGCTATGAATAGCCGATTGGCCCGTGCATTTTTCCCATGCTCTTGCACAGAATGAGAGCATCGGAAAAACAGACATTTCATGCATTCGTTCGAGAATGCTGAATCCGGCGTTGGCCGGCGTACCGTTAGCAGGCGGCGCATAGCCTCATCTATGCGGGTCGGGTGCGTTAAGCCCGATGTTCAAGCGCATTTTGCAACCTTAAATGTATTCCACTCAATCCCGCTTCGGGCGATCATCGCCCGCGGGGCGACGGTTCATTCGAAGACCGGTGTTTAACTTTCAAACAGGAGACCTTCAATGAACTTTATCTTTGGCATCATCATCGTGGCGATGTTCATCCTCGCGCTGCGGGTGATCTGGGCAACGGCCTTTCAACTACTCGTGATCGTTAAAAGCGGTTTATCCGCCATACTCGGTCATTATATGCAACGGTCGGCCAGAAAGGCCGTGCCGGTCGTCCTGCCTCGCATCAGCCAAGAGGTCGATTGGGAGGCGATGTCGGAAACGGTGCGCCGGGAAATACAACGGCGCAACAGCGGTTCAGGCAATGAACTGGATCGACTGGAGCTTCAATATCAAGCCAAACAGAAAACCATCAAGTTATATGAGGCGGAAATTGAAATCGCCAAGCTGGAACGGGAATTACACAAGATCAAACCGGTGGACGTGAGTCCCGAACCGGAAGTCAAAAAACGCCGCAAGGCTAAAACCCAGCCGGCTCAGGCGGTCACAGACGACCATTCATCCAAAACCGCCCAGCAGGTTTTTCAACTCAGGGAAGCCTTGAAGGGTGGCGGAGCGACGCCACCTAATAATCAGCCCGCCCGCCATTGAACACCTGCAAGGGTGCGCCGGTTCGCGTATTAGCTGCGCGAACCGGGCTATCGAGGGTAGGGGAGTCAATTGGAAAGACCCAACTGCCTTCCGGCAACAGCGATAACAGGTCGCTCTGGGTCTCGCGTCTGAGTTGTCGGATTCGACATAAAAAGGGCCAGGCTTGCTCCGGGTTGTCAATTCGGCTCAACACCTCGGCTTCTACCGCATCGAGTTTTTTGAAAATGTGTTCGCACTGTTGAACGGTGTTGAGTCGCTCATCGACCGGAATTGCCATCGGTTTAGGCGGCTGATGTCGAGTCTCTGTCCGGTTAGGACTGAGAAAATCAAAAATGCGCAATATCGGCTCAAACATGGCTTATTTCCCGTTAATTCGTGAAAGATAGCAACAATATAACCTTTTTTATGCAAAATCAAGCGGGCTGAGCAGGCTGTTTTTTGGTCTTATCCGCTTCAATTATCCGGCCGGAACAGCCATCCTGACGGATGGGTTTCCTGCCACATACTTTTGGAGATCACTCATGTCACAATCCCGTATTCCTATCAGCCAAGCAATGTCTGATGACACGATAGCCCGATACCGCAATGATTACCGCTGCCCGGATTGCCTGCTCGATGGGCAGGATGAAGGGGACGGCGCTTGTAATGATCGCTGCCCGGGGTGTCACCAAGAAATCGTCCCGCTACACAGCGAAGACATTGCACTTTAACCTGGCGGGAACCTTCGTTCCATGGGGAAGAGGCTTACCGTCGATCATCGTGGAGAATAGCCATGACGCAACACTTTGTCGTCTCGTAGGAAATCGATGATGTCCACCGTGTCTCGGTGGGTATTGAAGCGGAGAGTCCCGAAGCGGCCCAACAGATCGCCGAGCAGGCGTTCAATGAGGCCCCGATCTGGGATGATACCGCGGCGATGCCGTTATTGGCCGACGATTACCAGGAGTCGGGTGATGAGAGGTTGGTTTGGGAAGGCGTGGCAGTCGAACGATGGCCGGCTCCCGACACCTCGGTACAACAACTGAAAAAGGAGCAGGCGGCGATGCAGGTCTGCCGAGGACTGGTCGAAGCCTATCGACAGGGCGAAGCCAACGGAGGCAGTATCCACTGGGAAGATTTAGATCAGTGGGTGCCTTTGGCACGGCAAGCCTTGGGCAAGAGCGCGTTGCCAACCTGAGTCATTCAGTCGATGGTTGGCTAAAACAGCGTGAATCGTCACAAACCGAGTTAGCTCCGTCATTTGACACGGGGTCCTTTTTATCAACCCAGTCGGGAATGTCTCATTCCCGACCGGGGATTCATGACGTTTCCGTTTTTTTATTGAGGAGATCATCATGAATTCAAATATCTTCGAACATCGCTTCGGCAATGGCCAGAGCGTTCACTATCGCCGGTTGCCATCCGGCACCTGTTATCATGCCGAGACACCGGAACCGGTCATCGAGCTGTTGGAACAGTTGCGGCAATGTCGGCGCAAGATCCGTCTGTTTTACGGCGATCCAGAAACCGGTCAGTCCTGGCACGAGGAACACGATATCATCGGCTGCATAGGCCGGTCGAGGGGTTTCATCAAAGTCCCGTTACTGGTCGAGTCCGGCGAAATCGGCGGACCGGCATTGCTGGATCATTGCATCATCCGCATCGATACCCCGCGCAAGGTACTCTATCAGCATGCGACGTTTCGGGTGGGCGACGTTACCCTGGTCAAGGGCGCTCTGCAACGCTTGCCATGGGAAGTATGGATCGACGATGTCGTGCATGCGCGGTTTCAGTCCAAACTTGAGGCCCAGCAGTATCGGGATTTCATGCAAGGGCATCGGTTTGCACGGCGTTAGCACCGGATCAAACCGACATGACACGGGGTTTACTGTGTGTATTCATCCATTCCTTGCGGGATACGCCATCCCGCCGGGATGGGTGATCAAGCATCCTGCAAAAATCGCTGGTTAGCGCCGGAGTTTACCGTTTGAGTAGTTGGCGCATAGCTCATAGAGGGTGCGTACCGCCTGCCTGTCGCGGCTGAAAGCGCAGTTGGACTCGCACCTGTGCTCGAAATAGCGTCCGGTAGATTGCTGGCCGACGGGATGGGTCGCCAGCCAGACAGGCGTCGCAGCCCCCTGGTCCGGCGTTTCGTGACCTCCGAACCCCAGATTATGGCTTAATGTCGAATGGACGTCGCCGGGATGGCAGGCATTGACGCTGATGCGGTAAGGCGCGAGCGTTTCAGCAAAGGCAGCGCTCAGCATGCGGTCGGCCTGTTTGGACTGACGGTAGGCGGTGTCGTTGTCGTAGCGTCGGCGGACAAATTCCAAATCGTTTAAATCCAGGCCGCCGGCCCAGTAGCTGGCGACATTGACGACACGCGCGGGTGCAGATGTTTTTAAAACCGGCGTGAATGCCTCGGTTAACCAAAAATAACCGAGCACATTGGTGGCAAACTGCATTTCGATGCCCTCGGGCGTCTCCTGCCGGGTGCGCGGCGTGCAGGCGGCATTGTTGATCAAGACGTGCAGGGGACCTGTCCAGCGCGCCACCAGTCCGCGGATGTCATCCTGCCGGCTCAAGTCGGCAAGTTCATAACGCACCCTGGAATTTCCTGTCGAATCGACGATTTCCTTGACCGCCTGTTTGGCCTTATCTTGATGGCGGCAGACCAGCACGACCTCGGAATCCGGGGTTGCAGCCAATTGCCGGGCAATGGCTTGACCCATCGCGCCGGTCGCGCCGGTGACCAGAAAGACCTTGGCTTCGGCATTTCGGTTGTTTGAAGAAGGTGAGGGGAAAGCCATCATTTCAAAACCTCAGCGCATTGATTTGGAATTTACCATGTTACTTTTGAAACAAAATACAAAAATGCCGGAACGGTTATACGGAAAAATGCAGATGCTATCTATTGACCTTTAGAAGGAAGTCAATATCCGGGACTGATTGTCAGTCCTGTCTCTATAATAAATTTCATAAGGCTCAGTGGCGATAAAATTTTGATCACCTCTCATTCGCACAGGTTCGGCTATGCCGCTTACGCTTTACTACTTCCATGATCCCATGTGCAGTTGGTGTTGGGCCTTCAGTCCGCGCTGGCAAGAAATCGTTGCGGGTCTTCCAGATCATGTGCATAGCCAACGTGTTCTGGGAGGTCTGGCTCCGGACACGGATCAAACGATGCCGGCAGAAATGCAGACCAAGCTGAGAAGTATCTGGCAAAAAATCCAACACACGGTTCCCGGGACGCCGTTCAATTTTGAATTCTGGGAGAAATGTGTGCCTCGGCGGTCCACTTATGCGGCCTGTCGTGCCGTCATCGCTGCCCGGCGACAAAATTCCGGCCATGAAGAAAAGATGATCCTGGCAATCCAACAGGCCTACTATTTGGAGGCAAGAAATCCTGCCGATAAAAACACGCTGATTGAACTTGCCGGTGAGATCGGTTTGGATGGGGCGCTCTTTTCAGCGGATATCGAAAGTCTAGCCGTCCAGGAGGAGCTGTTAAAAGAGATTGAATGCACTCGCAGACTGGAAGTAAAAGGTTTTCCGACACTCTTATTGGAAAAAGAAGGTGTCTTTACCGCCATCCAATATGACTACAATGATGCCAAGGCCGTACTTCATCAAATCAGGCGCCTATGTTAGTCAATTTGGCGGTGCGCACCTGCGCAAGGCTTTCGGCATCCAATTGTTCGAGCTTGCCCCGATAACCGGACTCTCGTCACCATGAAGAAGAGCTCAACTCTGTGCAAAAAGCGCTTAGGTGCCGACAACCCGCTCCGAAGCGCATCGGCGTCGGCTACGAAGATCGGACCGTGCGAGGGATCGATCAATTAAAAATGAGATACACAATGTGTATCTACTATGTTAGGATTCATTCCTACAGATAATGAAAGAGGTTGCCATGCCCCCTAAGCACCAAACACCCACGGATACGCAAACCCAGGCAGTCAATTTACGGGTGCGCAGTGACATTCGTTCCTTGATTGACAGAGCCGCCAAGGCCCAGGGTAAGACGCGCTCAGACTTTATGATTGATGCAGCGCGCCGTGCCGCTGAAGAATCCTTGCTCGATCAAACCCTCGTGCGCGTCGATCAAAAAACGTATGACCATTTTCTCGAGGTGCTGGATCAGCCGCCGAGCGGTGAAGGGTTTGAACGCCTGATGGCTGCTGCCAAACCTTGGCAGGAATAATGCTATCCGCCCCGGCTCCGCTCTCGCCGGAACATCGGCTGGATGACTTTGCCTGCGGAGTCGATAGTCTGGACGACTGGCTTAAGCGGCGCGCTCGTTCTAATCAGGTAAGCGGCGCCTCACGGACCTATGTGGTCGCTGAAAGGACGCAGGTGGTCGGCTATTACTGCCTAGCCTCCGGGGCGTTGGCCTTGAGCGATGCGCCGGCTTTACTGCGTCGCAATATGCCAGATCCCGTACCGGTCGCCATACTCGGCCGTCTGGCCATCCATCAAGCGTGGCAAGGTCGAGGCGTGGGCGTCGCACTGTTGCAAGACGCAGTGCTGCGCACGCTCCACGCGAGTGAAATTCTCGGCATTCGAGGCCTTTTGGTGCATGCCCTCTCCGCTGAAGCTAAGGCTTTTTATGAACATCATGGCTTTGTGGCTTCACCGACCCAGCCAATGACGTTGATCTTGTCATTGAAGCGAAAAGTTGCGGAACACGACCACAAATGACGCAGGAACGTCGCAGGTAGGATTCCCAGACCGTGACCTTCTCACCATGATAAAAACCAAACTTCAAAACCGCCAACGGATGGCGCGCCTTTGATCGTTTTGTTAGGCCAGAGAGTACATCCAAAACCGTGCAGCCACAAGCAAAAAAGCGATGTGCTTCGAAAAAGGGTAGCGTCCTCTTTTCCTTTTTTTGGGTGCGAAGTCGATCACGAAGCACACGGGTTTGAGGATTCCTTCATTGTTTTCCGTGAATCTGAACATCAATTGCCGAATCGTCGCTACGGACTTCATAGTAACGCTCCGGGTTGCGATAAATATTCACCATCTGATGGCCGGTTGAGAAGGTGTTTTCCTCAAGGTAATTTGCATTGCCCCAGATCATTTCCTCAATAGTACGGGACGCATACTCACCGAACGCACCACCTGACTTCACAAGTCCTTCAATCTTGGCAATTTTGTGCAGATTTCTTAGGCCCTCTGTTTCATCGTCCGGCATGATGATAAAGAGGTAGTCTCGTGCACGACTGATGGCGACATTCAGGATGCTCCGCTTGTTGAGAAACATCTGCGGGCTTGAAGAGATAGTCGGCGGTGGATTGAAAACGGCAATGATAATGTCGCACTCATCGCCCTGAAAACCGTGAATTGTGCCGACCTGAATCTCCACGACATCAGGCTTGTACGCCCACGAGTCGTTCAGCCTGCTCAACAGGTTCGCCTGGGCACGATAGGGCGCAATGACCCCGATGCGAAATTTGTTTTCATGGCCGATCCGTATCTGCTCTGCAAGCCACCGGACGAATTCGAAAGTGAACAGTGCCGAATAGGTTTGATAGGGCGTTCCGCTCTCCAACCGCTTCGCCCGGTAGATGCTTTCGTATTTGCTGACGGGGAACTTGATGAGGTTGAGCGGTTGGACAGCAAGGCCGTCAAGTTCCAGTGGACGCTGCGTTCCAGTCGCGCGGTGGTGCTTCAAGATGCCGTCATAGGTGAAACGGCTGAAAATCTCGCCGATGGCCGGGATACTTCGGTATTGCGTTTCCAGATTCGTCACCAAGTAGTCGTGTGGCTTCGTAGCAGGCTTTGCAAAAGCGCCTGGCTTATTGAGGCCGACCAACGTGTAGATGTTTTCGTCCTTCCATTGCTCGACTGCGACAATCGGTTCAATCTGGAAAGGGTCTCCGGCAACGATGAATTTCCGGGGTTTCTGGCGGTAAAGTGGGTAGATGATGCTGGCAAGCGAAATCATCGAAGCCTCGTCAATGACGATGGCATCCCACTCCATTTCATGCAGCTTCTTGCTGCCATACTCGACCGCAAGCCCATCGTAGGCGAAGCGGGCAATGGTCGTAACCGTTACGGAGCGAGGCAATGCACCGATGTCAAAAGAACGATCCCGCCACACGCCTGCTTTCTCGATGCGCTCGTCAGCCGAGGTTCCGAAGCGAACCAGCCAGTTCAGAAATGAAGTATCCGCGCCCATCTTTTCCATTATGCGGGTCGTCAGCACATCGGCCGCTTTGTTGGTCGGCGTCAGGACAAGCACTCTTGCCTGCTCCGTTGCCTGCATCATGGGAATCAGCACCTTTTCCGCGAGGTGAGTGGTCTTGCCTGTTCCCGGCGGGCCGAATACGAATTCGATGTCGGGCGTCAGGCTCGCCTTCATGTCGAATTTTTCGGCAAGCCTCAACTCACGGAATCGCTCCAGCAACTCTTGCAACAGGAAGGACGGATTCTGAACTTCGATGCGTGCCTCTAATACCTCGCCCAAGTCAATCCCGCTCAACTCACCCGCGGACGCCAGTTTGCCGAGCAATGAAAACTCTCTGGCAGTAAACGATTCGACATGCAACGTCCCTGTGCGGCCATTGCCAAAATCGAGATCCACACGCACGCCCGAAAACTCTTCGATGGACTGCGGGATGAAACGGCTCGGCTCTTTCAGGACGATGGTTCTGGACGATTGACTGTTCCGCTCCACCTTGCCGAAGCTGATGGAAATGGTCTTGCCGTCCGCGTTTTTTTCACTGCTTGCCATGCACTCCAGTTCCAGCAGGGCGAGAAACCAGCCGTAGCTGTAACGCGGCAAAGTATTGGCTTTGTCATGCAGAACCTGCTCACGCTCTATACGGTCAAGCTCGCTGGCGTAACGATCTTTGGCGCGATCCAGTTTTTTGCCGTAGTCCACTGCTTTCGGTGTGTAGTCGTCCGCGTCTTCGTTGGCATCACTTGGCTGGGTAGGTGGTGTGGGATCATTTTCCTGACGACCCGACGAGTTGTCGTGCTTGACGGAGGGGCGACGCTTTTGAATCTCTTGAATCAGAGTCGATCCAGGAGAGGTCTGTTCGCTACCACCTCCAATCGTAACCGTCGAGGTCTGAGCGGCCTTTGTACGCTTGTCATCTTCGATTAGCGAAAGAATTTGCTCAGGGGAATACCCTGATTTTTCGATTTTCTCCGCGAGCGCAATCTTTCGCCGCTCCTCCTCGTTTAGATGCGCGGTGTCCTGTGCTTCGTCATGGATTCCCAAAAACCTGATGAGCGCCTCTGCTCCTGCGCTGGTTGTGTCATATTGATCTGAAAGTGATTGGATTGTCACGGCATCGGCAGAAACCAGTTCGCCCGCCTTGTTGAGAATCCACTTCGCCGTCAGGAGTCTCTGTTCTTCCGTTGATTTGAAGTATTCGCTTTGATGGCTGTAATAAAACCAAGTGTGCCGCCCTCTCAAACCATGAAGCTGGACAGTGGTTGCAAGAACACGCCATAGCAGGACGGAGCGAGTAGCGTTAATGTTTTCGATGACTTGTTGGCATCCATCAAGATATTTATCTTCAAACTCATGATGTTTCCCGCTCCACGACACACGTTGATTACCAAGCTCCGCAGGCGAGATCGTACGAGAAAGCACACTTGGGGTCTTCCTGACCCCCAATTTGTCAAAAAACCCCATGAGGTTTGCGCGGTCTTCTTCATCCACCGTCTTATAGTATTTATCTAACAATAGAAACATACTGTCGGGCTTGGTTTCAAACCACACTTTCAAATCATCGGTCGGCAGATAGATATTGGCGGATTTCCCCCAGAAACATTTTTTTTCTGAATCCTGTTTGGTTGAACAGAGAAGAAAAGGCAGTTCTATGATGTCTCTTAAGAAAGTATCGCCTAGGTATTGAGAAAGAGACGTGAAATAGTCGAAGAATGTCTTAAAATGGACAAGTCCTTCATCAACGGTGTTGTCGGGCTTTTGATTCTGCCGCCATTGAGGAAGAATAATATTATAAACCTCATCGCGTTTAGACGGTTCCTGACTATTGACGCCTAATTTCCCCAAGAAATTTTTCAATGTCTCATGGTCGGATTCAGGGTATCTCGCACGAAGTGTTTCCCAAGCGACAAATTTTGTTTCTGGCCTAAGCACATAGAAGGAAACGAGACGTGGGGTTGGGAAGTACAACCCCTGTCCTGATGAAAAACCAGTCTTTCCGATCTTTGTTTCATAAGGCAAAAACGCCAACGATCGGATTTTTGAAATGAATTCCTCAATCTCATTTTGTGGACACTCATCTTTGAAGTATTTGAACGATTTAATAAGGAAATTATCTGCCGGAATTTCGCCCTTCTTCATTTTTTCAATGGCAGATTCGATTTCGTCTTTTACGGTGTGCCCTCGAATACCAAAACGGTCAAAAAACTCCTTGGCGGTTTGAGTTTTTGTACTATCAATGCGTTGCAGAATTTTTTCCACTTTGGAAAATAATTTAGAAGACAAAGTGGTATAGCCATCACCATCATTGTCTGGAAGAAATAGGATTAGTTTTCCGTCTTGGCCATACGAGGCAACGGCATTACCGACACTGTCAATGAAGATTTTCCTGTTTTTTGTTATCTCTGTTCTTGTTTTTGTTTCAGACAGCCATTGATAAAAATTAAACAACCAGTCGTGCGGTTGTTTTTTTATGAAGTCAGCAGAAATACCGTCAAAGCTTTTGCCTCCATCACCTTTCCAACCGGTAAGAATGTCTTTTTCGTCCAACCATGTGCATATAACTTCATCAATATACGTCGCAATTTCTTTGTTTTTGCGTAAGCACTCGTCACGTCCAAATGAAGTAAACACCCAGCGTGCATTCTTGTTGTTGGTTATGTGCGCCAATTGTTTGTTAGAAATGAGCTGCGCAATTCGAGGAACAGATGCCCAATATGCGTTTTTCGATTCTGCGAATAGATTGTCCGTGGAAGGAAGCAATGCTTCTGTCTGTAATTTTGAATTAAAAGCGGTATAGAACGGCTTGAATGAAATTATGCGTCTATCGCCCAGTTCGCTGAATCTCGCCTCGTCGTAGGGGATGATGTCAAGGATGCCGTCGTCAATCAGTTTTTCATCCCGAAGAATCGGCAAACTGTTCGCGGCGAGTTCTGCCAACTGCTCAATCAATTCATTATTGTGCTTTTCTCCGGCTTTGATGCCTTCGCGGCTATCCGTCAGAAGAAAGGGCGCGTGAAGGATGAAATTCAGATTCGTCGCCTCTTTTGTCGGGAAAAAACAGAATGCCGTGCGATCAATCGGCACGAGATTTCCGCTCTCTCCCAAGGCATAGCCGATGGAACAGGGATGCCCGCTCGCGTTGTTTCGCGTGAACATCACCAAACGTTGGCTAGTTCTTTTGCCGTCCAACTTCAATGCCAGCGTGATCCACTGAGCGGTTATGCCTCCTTCCTCAATTTTCCGAGTGACTTTCTTGGTGTATTTACCAGAGACTTTCTCCGCCTCAAAGGACACGGATTTCAGACTGGAAAGGAACAGGACAGGAAACTCCAGAGCCTTTAGTTTCTCAAGAATTTCATCATGGCTCTCTTGGGGCTGTTTTTTCTTATGGTCAAACGGAAAGAAGAACACCGTCTTTGAAGAGTTCCGCCAATCAAGGTCGGCATCCAGCATGTGCGGCACGATGAAGCGTTCGATCTTGAACCGAATTTCCGGGTCGTAAATGTGCGGTGTTTGCGTGTATTGAAAGACCGCCTTGAACCCAACGCCGAACTTGCCGATGGAAGCCTCCGTCTTGTTTGAATTGGCAATGGAAGTAATGGCGTTGATATGCCCCAGAGTGCCGTTGTTCGTATCCGCTTCTTCGTTCTGCGGATTGGAAATGGTGAATCGGACAGAGCCGTTATGCGTGAAATAAAGTCCGCTTTCTTCAAGGCGGAATGTGGCAGTTGTCGCCTTGACATCATCTGCGTTTTGCAAAAGCTCGTAGATGAAGTGCGCTTGATCGGAATATTTGTCCACGATGCCGCCCCAGATGCCGCGTGCGGCTGGGTCATCAAATGCGTCGGCAAGCTTAACACGGCGCGTTGCCAGCTCATCAAACCACTGTTTTTCTTGTTCGGTCATTATCTTTTGTTCTCCCTTTTTCTTCCTGTCTTCCGACAGCTTCTTGCGATCTCTCTCCAGCCAAGTAGCCAAGTAGGGTACGCACCGCGTACCTTTTGAAGCCTCGGCAATTGGATCGCCCAACAAGGTACGCGGTGCGTACCCTACATCTGGATTTTGAAGCAAACCAAATCATTGGCAGGATTGAGCCAGTTTACGGCCAGTGGTCAATGCGTGTTCCGTGTCAGCAAATGGCGGCCGAACCTGCTCTGTCAGAATCAAAGAACGCTAACGGTTTATAGAGACCCAGTTAGAGGGGGTTAATTTTCAAACGGTTTTCCATAAACAAAAAACCCGTTGAAAAGTCTGCCGCTGAACGGCTCTCAACTTTTATTCGGCTAACAGAGCTTCAATAGCGGCTTTCGCATTGCATTGAGCGATGGCTTCGGCGAGTTGCGCGTTATTTAATTGATGCTTGATTGATGCAACACCATGCCATTCAAATGGTTGGTATTCCTTTTGAGCAAAGGTAGCGATTTGGCATTTCTTAACCGGAGAATTATCGAATGGCATTTTTGAATCTGAACGCAAAGGCTCCATTCCTTCCAAGCTTGGCGCATAGATTAAAAAACCGCCTTTCATGGCCAGGACCGCGCGATATTGATTTGCTGTGGTGAAATACAAATCGCCAACTGCAATCTCTGATTCTTTCAGCCAAAGATTCTTATTTTTCTTGTTCTTCTTCATTCAGAATTTAAGCTCAAACGGGTTGATGTTTACCGAGGCGCATGGCCCCGGATTTAACACGCTTTTGGCCCTAAAAGTCGCTCATGTGCAGATGGGTTTTGGCGAGAAGCCGCCGAATCGTAAAGTGCAAATAATTGTACCATGGTAAAGACCGGCGTTCGGGTTAAACGTACGTGCATCCGAATCGCTGGGTTGCTCATCAGTTGCGGCATGGAAGAAGCTGACCCATCAACTTACCCTTGTTCCATGGAACAATTTTTACGATTTGACATTGGCGCTGAATAGACGGCGCAAACCCAAGCGACCGGTAGACTGGATCAGTCCTTTTTCTTCATAAAACCGTAACGTTGAAGCGGGCAAGCCAGTTGCCTTTGCTACCTCAGATATATCCATTATTTCACCTGTCGTAATTAATACTTGACTTCAAGTTGACTTGAAATTTTATCCTAGCCCTGAACATAACGTGGTACAACACTGAAGCAATAATTTTGTGGTGATTTTTTATATTTGAACATTTAAGGAGTCGATATGGAAGCAAGTTTCTGGCATCAAAAATGGGAGCGCGGTGAGATTGCTTTTCATGAAAGCGAAGCAAACCCATTTCTGATAGCCCATTTTGAAAAATTAAAGCTGGCAAAAGGTTGCCGTGTGTTCCTGCCTTTATGCGGCAAAACACGCGACATTTCCTGGTTACTTGGCTGCGGTTATCGAGTGGCTGGCGCCGAATTGAGCGAACTCGCCGTTAACGAGTTGTTTAAAGAACTTGGGTTAGAGCCGCAAATCTTTAAAGCTAGGGAGTTGGTCCGCTACAGCGCTAAAGATATCGACATATTCGTGGGCGATATTTTTGATGTGTCTGCTGAATTTCTTGGGCCCATAAGCGCGATATACGATCGCGCTGCTTTAGTCGCCTTGCCTTCCAGCATACGAGAGCGATATACGTCCCATCTGATGAACATAACCGGCACAGCGCCGCAGTTGCTGATCTGTTATGAATACGACCAACGGTTGATGGATGGCCCTCCGTTTTCAGTTAACGAAAACGAAGTCAAGCAACATTATGGCGCTATGTACCAATTAAAGGCAGTTGAAAGCAAGCGTGTCGCGGGAGGTTTGAAGGGAAAAGTCGCATCAACGGAGACCGTCTGGTTGCTCCAGCACGTTAGCGTCAAACAGAGTTGAACAGTTTCCAGTAAAGAGCGTCGAATAGTTCCCAGTTAAAGTGGAGGGTGTAAATAATTCCGTGTAACCGCTTATTTTCAGTGTAGTAAACTTCTCTCAAGGAGAGCAGAAAATGAGCGATATTATTAAAGACCCCACGATGGTTGCCGCTTGACAAGATTTGGCCCGTGGCGTTAAGTCAGAGCGTGATTTAGCGGCACTGACTCAGGATTTACTGAAAATCACGGTAGAAGCCTCGCTGAATGCCGAAATGGATGCCCATTTAGGGTATGCCAAGCCTTCTCCCGAAGGCTATGGTTCCGGCAATAGTCGCAACGGTTATGGCACAAAAAAGCTGAAAAGCGGACACGGGGTCATTGAGATTGACACCCCACGCGATCGTAACGGCAGCTTCGAGCCGCCGCTGGTCACCAAGCATCAAACCCGCTGGAGTCATTTTGACGATAAGATTCTGACCTTGTATGCCAAGGGCATGAGCACGCGAGATATCGTCGAAACCTTCCGCGAACTCTATGGCGCCGATATCTCGCCCACCCTGGTGTCTAATGTCACGGAAGCGGTACTGGGCAAAGTGATCGAGTGGCAATCCCGACCCTTGGATGCGCTCTATCCTATCCTCTATCTGGACTGCATTGTCGTCAAAATCCGGCAGGACAAGCGAGTCATCAACAAAGCCGTTTACCTGGCGCTCGGCGTCACCCTGGAAGGCAGAAAGGAGTTGCTGGGTCTGTGGCTGTCCGAAAATGAAGGCGCCAAATTCTGGCTGTCGGTCCTGACCGAACTGAAAAACCGCGGCGTCAAGGATGTGCTCATTGCCTGTGTCGATGGCTTAACCGGTTTTCCGGAAGCGATCGCCGCCGCTTTCCCAAGCACACAAGTCCAACTCTGTATCGTGCATAGGGTGCGCAATTCCTTGCGTTTCGTGTCCTGGAAAGACCGCAAAACCGTCGCCGCCGGGCTCCGGAAAATCTACCAGTCCGTTACCGTGACTGAAGCAGAACAGGAATTGGAAGCCTTTGCCGCGCAATGGGACGGCCAATACCCCTCCATCAGTCGCTCCTGGCGCAACCACTGGGCCAACTTGATCGCATTCTTCGATTACCCTGACGCGATCCGGAAAATCATTTACACCACCAATGCCATTGAATCGATCAATAGCGTGATTAGAAAAGCCATCAATCAACGGAAACTGTTCCCCAATGACGATTCGGCTATGAAAGTCATTTATTTGGCAATCGAGAATGCCTCTAAAAAATGGTCCATGCCATTGCGCGATTGGAAGCCGGCTATTAATCAGTTTATGATTATGTTTCCAGACCGCATGCCCAATTAAATTTAACCGCGGTTTACACGGATTGTTTTACCCTCTCAAAGGGTTACGGAGCTTACAACATAAGAGGCGTTGTTTGGCTTCTCTACGCTAGCGTCTCCCGATGTATGCCCGATTTTCCGCTGACCGGACAGCGCCTACCTCTTCGAGGATATCGCCTGCGATGACTTGCCGGCCCGCTTTTTCCGGGTTTGACTCGAAGTCTTGGGCGGCGAATTTTTTTTTCGACGGGCTCGGCGGTTTCGATCTTGACCGTACTGACTCCCTGTTCCTTCATTCCAAGCTTTTTCGCCGCGGCCTTCGAGAGGTCGATTACGCGATCCTTCGCATAGGGCCCTCGGTCGTTGATCTCGACTTCGACCTTTTTCTTGTTTTCGAGATTGGTCACTTCCACTTCGGTCCCCAAAGGCAACTCAGGATGGGCAGCCGTCATTTCCCGCTGATCGAAAACCTCGCCGCTGGCCGTCTTGCAGCCATGAAAACCGGGACCGTACCAAGAGGCTTCCCCTACTTCTTTATGAGCCTTCCGGGGCGCTGCATCCTGAACTTTCGTCTCCGTTTTGGAGGCCGCTTCCCCTTCTTCTTTCCCGGTACACCCCGGCAATCCCGGACTCGCACTCAACAGCGCGCATAAGCTGCCTTGAAGAAGGACATTTTTGACATTCAATATTTTCATCGCGAAAACTATCGAATCGATTATTTAAGAGCCATGATTATTAAATAAAACCCAAACGATAACTTCTAAATACTTCGATTAAAAAATAACTTCGTTAATTCATTTCTCGGGAAAAATTTCTTTACATTTAGTGAATTATTTATATAAAAAAATAAATATAAACTATAACTCATACTAAGCTGCTTTCTTCATAAAGCTTTATTTTGTTTGATTCATGCCACAGGGAATGTTCGATACCGTACAGAACTTTTATATCAGCCCCGTATATTTTCATCATTCTTTTTATATAAAAAGAATGGGGTAATTGGCTAGATTTCAGACACAAATCAACCAATGATTCATTAATATTTTCGAGGATGTATATCATGCCCAGACAAAGAGAAGAAACCGGCCAAGGCAAGTCAGCCCGCGGCTTTGCTTCAATGGATGAAGAAAAACAACGCGCAATTGCCAGCAAAGGCGGCCACGCCAGCCATGAGAAAGGCACCGCCCACGAGTTCACGCCGGAAGAAGCTCGGGAAGCCGGACGCAAAGGCGGCCAAGTCGCTCATGAGAGAGGCACCGCCCACGAATTCACTTCCGAAGAAGCCCGCGAAGCCGGACGCAAAGGCGGCCAGGTCGCTCATCAGAAAGGCACCGCCCACGAGTTCACTTCCGAAGAAGCCCGCGAAGCCGGACGCAAAGGCGGCAAGGCCGCCCACGAGAAAGGCACCGCCCACGAGTTCACTTCCGAAGAAGCCCGGGAAGCCGGACGCAAAGGCGGCAAAGCTTCGCATGGCGGCGGCAGAGAAGAAGAAGGAGGGGAAGGGGAAGGAAGAGCGCATTAAATTCATTCATTTCCGTAATAAAAACGGCTCTCTAATAACGGATTTGTTAGAGGGTCGTTTTTTAGGCTTTCCTTCGCACGGTAAATCGCTAAGGTGAGTGCCCGCCGGGGCGGGGGGTATCCGGCCGATTGTGCGTGGTGGATGCGCTTCGCTTATCCATCCTACGGCCCCTTAACTTAACGGCATTGCCCCATTCCGCCCCGTCCTGCTGATTACATCCTTACCGCCGTTCGCGAGAGTGGGAAACAGTTCGACGAAAACCTCCGTTTCAGCGGATTTATCGGATAAGCCAAAAGCCTCAAGGCCGTTTATCCATGTGTTTTTGGCCGTGGTTATTCGGGGAACCGGGAATCACGGCTCTCCTCATGCCTATACCGCGCCCAAGAGCAGCATAACGAGAAAAATTACCAGTATCAGGCCGAGTATGCCGCTGGGTCCATACCCTCAGCTCCGGCTATAAGGCCAAACGGGAACCGCGCCCAAAATGATCAAGAGTAAAATGACCAGCAATAGAGTACTTGTCGACATAACGATTCTCCATAAAACGTAAACGCTAATCCTGAAGCCGGGCTTCGGCCTGGAACCCCGAGACTTCGGTACCGGCATCCCCGCTTCGCTCCCGCGGCGGTATTGAATCTGCACCGCAAATGATTCAAAACCCAATCGCCGGCACCCTCCGGATACCCGGCTTGATGCCCAAGAACAGGCCCGTAGATTTAATCTACGGTTAGGTTAGGGCGCTGTCTGTACCCTGAGCCGCACACGGAATGGTCCGCCCACATCGGGACAGCAACCCGGTTTTACGCCGTTTCACTCCTTTTTGATGATGCAAGTCGTCCATTAGAGTCAAATAAGGTTTGCAAGTGCGACTTTTTATTCGCGGCCGCCCGGATACGGGGGAGCCGCGCGTCAAACGATAAAGCAGAGCGAATGAGGAAGGCACCGCTTCGTCAGTCTTCGAGACGGCGAAAGCCCGGAATGCTTCGCGGTATCCCGCGAAGTGGCGGGTCCTATAACAGCGCCTTGAGCCGGTACAACGCATCCAATGCCTGTTTCGGACTCAGTGCGTCGGGATCGATGTCCTCCAGCAAGCCGACCGCCGGGTGGCATTCCGGCACGGAAAACAGGTCGAACTGATCGATGCCCGATTCGGCCCGCTGCTCGATATAGGCGTTGTTTTCGAGATGCGCCAGTTTGGTTTTGGCTTTCTCGATCACCGCGCGCGGCACGCCGGCCAGCGCCGCCACCTGCAGCCCGTAACTCTGGTTGGCCGGGCCGTCCTTCACCGCATGCAGGAACACGATCCGGTCACCGTGCTCCATCGCCTCCAGATGCACGTTGCGGATCGACGGACGCTCCTCGGCCAGCGTGGTCAATTCGAAATAATGGGTGGCGAACAGCGTGAACGCCTGCGTGACTCTCGCCAGGTGGTCCGCGCAGGCCCAGGCCAGCGACAGACCGTCGAAGGTGCTGGTGCCGCGGCCGATTTCGTCCATCAGGATCAGGCTTTGCGCGGTCGCGTTGTGCAAAATGTTGGCGGTTTCGGACATTTCGACCATGAACGTCGAACGGCCCGAGGCCAGATCGTCCGAAGCGCCGATCCGGGTGAAGATCTTGTCGACCGGCCCGAGAACCGCCGACTTTGCCGGCACGAAACAGCCGACATGCGCGATCAGTACGATCAGCGCGGCCTGCCGCATGTAGGTCGACTTGCCGCCCATGTTCGGACCGGTAATGACCAGCATCCGGCTTTCGCCTGCCAAATTCAAATCGTTCGGCACAAAAGGCACGCCGCCAACCTGCTCGACCACCGGATGCCGGCCGGCTTCGATCCGGATGCCCGGCTCGGCCTGCAGCATGGGCCGCGACAGGTTCAGCGTCTCGGCGCGCTCGGCGAAGTTGACCAGCACATCGAGTTCGGCCAGCGCCGCCGCGCACAGTTGCAGTTCGCCTAAAGAACTGGCGATCACGTCCAGCAGTTCGTCGTACAGGGCCTTCTCGAAGGCCAGCGATTTTTCACGGGCGCTCAGCACCTTGTCCTCGAACGCCTTCAGCTCTTCGGTGATGTAGCGTTCGGCGCCTTTCAGGGTCTGCTTGCGGGTATAGTGAACCGGCACCTTGTCCGCGTTCGCGTTCGAAATTTCGATGTAAAAACCGTGCACTCGATTGTAGTTGACCTTCAGGTTATGAATCCCGGTCGCTTGCCGCTCGCGCCGCTCCATCTCGATCAGAAACCGGTCGGCGTTCTGGCTCAGATTGCGCAGTTCGTCGAGTTCTTCGTCGTAACCCGCCGCGATTACCCCGCCGTCGCGGATCAGCATCGGCGGATTGTCGACGATTGCCCTGCCGAGCAGCTCCAGCATGGCCGGATGTTCGCCGATGTCCGCGCGCAGCCCGGCCAGATGCGGATCGTCGAACCCGTCCAGGCGTTTCTGCAGAACCGGCAGGGCCGCCAGCGTCGAACGCAGCACCAGCAAATCGCGGGGCCGGGCCGATTTCAGCGCGATCCGGGTACTGATTCGCTCGATGTCGCCGACCTGCCGCAAGGTGTCCTGCAGCGCCCGGTACAGGCCGTCCTGAAGCAGGGTTTCGATGCAGGCATAGCGCCGGTTCAGGACGAAGTGATCCCGGAGCGGCCGGTTCAGCCAGCGCCGGAGGCAGCGGCTGCCCATCGCGGTCGCGGTTTTGTCCAGCACGCCGAGCAGCGTGAATTGCAGTTGTCCGCTCGGATGCGTGTCGATTTCGAGATTCCGCCGGCTCGACGCGTCGAGCTGAATGGAATCGTCGCTGGTTTCGGTACGGATGCCCTGAATGTGCGGCAGCACGTTCTGCTGGGTATCGCGGACGTATTGCAGAAGCCCGCCGGCCGCCGCCACCGCCGCCGGCATCGCCTCGCAGCCGAAACCTTTCAGATCGTGCGCTTTGAACTGCTTCAACACCAACAGCCGCGCGCTTTCCGCTTCGAAATGCCAGGGCGGACGCCGGCACAGGCCGCTGCGCTGCTTCAGATTGTCCGGCAGCGGCCAGCTTTCGCTGTACAAAAGTTCCGCCGGATTAAGCCGCCCCACTTCGCCGAGCAACTGGTCTTCCGATTCGGCTTCCTGCAGCACGAAACGGCCGCTGGTCAAGTCGAGGCTTGCGATCCCGTAACGCCCCTGCAATTGGCAGAGCGCGACCAGCAGGTTGTCCTTCCGGTCTTCGAGCAGCGCTTCGTCGGTGACCGTGCCGGGCGTGATGATTCGGACCACCTTGCGCTCGACCGGCCCCTTGGAGGCGGCCGGATCGCCGATCTGTTCGCAGATCGCGACCGATTCGCCAATCCGGATTAACTTCGCGATATAGCCTTCCGCTGCATGATACGGAATGCCCGCCATCGGTATCGGCAGGCCCTGCGACTGGCCGCGGGCGGTCAACGTAATGTCGAGCAGCCGCGCGGCTTTTTTCGCATCGTCGTAGAAAAGTTCATAGAAATCCCCCATCCGGTAAAACAGCAGGGTTTCGGGATAGTCGGACTTGATGCGCAGATACTGCTGCATCATCGGCGTATGTTCTTTTTGCTGGCCTTCTCCATGGCCCTGATTTAACTTGTCTTTCATTCTCGTCTTATTGATACAGAAGCTCTATTAACGGACGCATTCGGCAAGCCGCTATCGGTCATTGCCGGCAATGTCCTTTCCAGCCGCTATTGTCGCTTGGGGAGCCTTGAAAAACCAGCGTGATTCACGGCGCAGTTGCGACTATTTGAACAAGAAAAAGCTCAAGAGGCTATCCGTAAAGCCGAATACGAACGTAAGTGTCAGCAGGCGGAGGAAGCTCGACGTCAGCGGGAGAGCGACCCGAAATAGTTCGCCAAAATAAAAAACCAGCAGCTTCGGTCACGCTATGGGCTGGATCAGTTCATTGAAAAACAGTTTTTTGCCCGTTTGATGGACATTCTTCATCGCCTAGACGGTGGCAATCGTCTCTCTGACGAAGACATTCTGTGGCTTACCACCGAGGGCTCGGATTACTATACTGAGGCTCTACAGACGGCCTTTCATGAGCGCGAGGCTGAGTTCTATACGGCTGAGTACAAACGAACAGCTGATCCATGGAATGCGGTGAATGCCAGCGGCCACTACCGCAAGTGCAACCAAGCCAGAAAAGCCCATGATCGGCTGGCTTCGATCCCTGCCGGGCGTCAGAAAGCCCCCAAACTGATCTCTGCCATCTGCACGACCCATGGCGGTGTGATGCGAGATTTGAAGCGTTTCAATGAAGCTTTGAATTTTGACGACCAGGCACATGCTCTGACGCCGAAGGATTTCCGCCCCTGCACCCTATTAGGTGCGGTAAATTTCGAGATGGGAAACTTACGACCTCGGGAGGGACTGGTATGCCAAGGCGACAGAACGCGGAGCCAGTGAGCGGACGATTGACTATGACCTGCATGGCATCTTCCTGCGTGCGGATAAGGCTAAACGCGAGGAAATAAGGGCATTCCTGCTTCGCGAAGATCCGGTTCGGTATAAATGGGTTATAAACTCAAGGTCCAAGATCAAGCGCCCTCTTAGAGTCGATAGTACCAGCCAAATTGCCATCGAGTGCTAGCGGCCAAAAGCGGAAGTTCATCATTGCGGGCAAGCAGACACTCAAATGGCCGCGATAGCCCGGAAGCGAGGGTCAAATCGATGCCAATGCCGTGGCAACCATGTAATTAAGCAATTAAAGATTAATACTGGAAACGGCTGCAAGCCGTATTTCGTCACATCAACAAAAATCGCTTGAAAATTAAAGTTTCATACTGAAAACGTGGTTTCGTTGCATACCCGATCAACCACAGGTGTTTATGTCGTTGATTTTGCGATGGTATGAAACATTATTGCCTAGCCAGTATGAGACTTTATTACCCGGTATGATTCTTTATTGCCTTCCTACAAACCGCCGCCCTTTTTCTCCAATCGCATGGCGTCGGTACCTCGCGTTCGGTGCGAATATACAAAACCTTATGGTGAGCAGGCAATCGAGAAAGTGCGCGAAAATCCCTATCGCTTAGCATTAGATATTCACGGCATCGGCTTTAAGATGGCTGACATGCTGGCTCATCAGAAGTTGGGCATCGGCCCGCAATCCCTTCGCGGCCACGCGGGGCTCTGAAGCTTTCACCTGTGCTCGCTCAGGATGACGGAACACCCAAGGCGGTATGGCGTTCTGCTGGAATCACAGACCGGAGCTGCTGCCTTTGACTAACCGTTCGGCGGCGAAGTATTCCGCCCTAGGATGGTATCCGTCAGGCAGGATTGGGGACATCGTAGGGCCAATTGATCGCGAAGGATTTCAGCGATCCGCAAGGCGCCAGGACCTGTTGCATCGCGGTCGGCGAAGATCAAGTACAGGGTCGACCAGCGTTCCGACCCCTCCTCCAGCGGGAGCGGTTTTAACTTTCCTGTATCGAGTTCCAGACGGATGAGATCCTCAGCATACCAAGCATAACCTAGTCCTAGGCAAGCGGCACGAATCGAGGTAGCCTGCTGGCCCACGGTCCAGCGCTGCTCATTGAGCCAGCTGACTGTGCGCGTTCGCTCACGGCCAGTGTCACGAACCACCAGATGCCTGTGCTGACGCAAATCCGCCATCGTAAGCGGCCGTCTCAACTGATGTAGTGGATGGTCAGGGTGGGCGCTGGCGATGAAGCGCACTCGTATGAGTGGATCGCCGACAAATCCCGCCGGCACCGTCGGACCGATACCCAGTTCGACAAGGCCCTCCTGCAACGCTTCATCGGTGCCACTCAGCACCGTCTCGATAAGCTCGATGCGTGTTTCGGGATGTTCATCGGAAAAGCGCGCCAAGGCTTCCAACAACAGCCAAGTGGGGAAAATGGTGTCCACGGCCAGTCGCAATTCTGGCTCCCAACCTGCCGCCAGGCTGGCCGCCACGTGTTCCAGACGCACGGCTTCCTCCATGAGTGTCTTTCCTCGTCGATACAACACTTGACCGACGCTGGTCAGCACTGCCTTTCGGCCCTGTATTTCGAAGACTTTAATGCCCAGCGACTGTTCCAGTTTATGCACCGCATAAGTCATCGTGGATTGGCTCTTGTGGAGTTGGTCAGCAGCCTGCGCATAGCCGCCCGCATCCACAACTGACACAAGCGCTCGCCACTGGTCCAGCGAAATTTTATGGTTTGAGGTCATATTGATCGATGAATTCGATAGGTATGAGCGAATTTTCGCGCTTTTCAATACTGATAATCAATAGTTTAATGCAATCTCCGATGTTTGAAGGAGACACTTACACTTTATGAGGAGCAGACAACAAGAAAGTCAAACGTCATACCTGAAAGATATTTTAATACCCCATTATTTTTATAGAGATTAAATCATGTCATTGAAAAAAGTATTTATCGCATTCGCTCTGTTTTTCGCCATGCTGGGCTTTTCCGGCGCAACTTTCGCCGAAGCCAAAGTTAACGTGTCTGACACGTTGAAAGAAGTCGATGCCAAAATCCAAATCGCTTTAGAGGCCGTTCCTGCAGGCAATGCACAACAACTGGCTACCTTAATCAAAGACGCTAACGAAAAAACTAAAGAACTGGACGCCAATTACAAATTTGACTTTGAACGCACCAAAGTGCAACAAGTCCTGAAAAAAGCTCGCGATGCCGCGAAAAAATCGGATTTTCCAGGTGCTGCGCAAGAATTGAAAGCAGCTCGCGAAGGATTTGCCAATCTGAAATCTTTCCTTAACTGACACAAGGGCTCGCCACTGGTCCAGCGAAATTTTATGGTTTGAGGTCATATTGATCGATGAATTCGATAGGTATGAGCGAATTTTTGCACTTTTCAATCCTGATAATTAATAGTTTAATGCAATCCCCGATGTTTGAAGGAGACGCTTACACTTTATGTGGTGGTCACTCCGTCGGTTACCTCCTCATTAGCCGTTTGATTAGCCATTTGAATGGGTGACACCGTAGCAGTCGAAGTCGATCCTTCTCAGGACTTTTTGGTTATAACTTCACTTCGGGATAAAGGGATCGGTCTCGGAATCTTTGATTCTGAGATCAAAACCATCCAGCCTCTCTACTTCTGGTCGAGGGGCTTTTTTTTGTTTCCGTAATCAAACATTGCATAAATGAAATGAATATTTTCCAATTGAACTTCAGCGAGGCTACCTAATTTGAGCTTGAATAGTTACCAGACCGTCAACCGAGAACAGCTAGCCAAAGATATTAAACAGCTGTATCTGCAAGCGCAGGCCGACATGGGACCGGAAGATTTTCGCCATATGAAGCGGATGGAGCTCTGGGGCCAAGCCTGTTCATTGTTGGGGTATGCGACCGCATGGATAGCTCCCAATCTCGTGTCCGCGCTGCTGATCAGTCAGGGTAGTTTTACCCGTTGGACTCAAGTTGCGCATCCGATCCAGCATCGCGGTTACGACAAAATCGACAGCGCCAGTGCACGTTACCAAAGCAAAGGCTTCGCTAAAGGCTGCCGCCGTTTTCTGGATTGGCCGGACTGGATGACGCCGGCGGGTTGGCACCACGAACACGACGTCCTGCATCACTACCGCCTTGGCGAGACGGCCGACCCCAACAATGCCCAGCACAACATGGAATGGCTGCGACAGTCGAAATTACCGATGTGGTTACGCTACGCGATCGTGGCATTTTTCTCGGGCGTTTGGAAGCTTAGCTATTACACCCCACGCACCCACAAAGAATTACGCCTTAACGAATATCGGCACCAGCATCAGCCCGCACCCACGATGACCCGCATCGACGCCTGGAGTTTATTCACTCCCCAGGGCCGAGGCTTGTGGTTAAAAAGCATTCTGCCCTATGTCGCTTACCGCTTTGTATTGCTGCCGGCGTTATTTCTGCCATTAGGAAGTGTTGCCGTGACCAGTGTGTTATTGAATTCCGTATTGGCGGAAATCCTGACCAACATCCACAGCTTTGTGGTGATGATTCCCAACCATGCCGGCGATGATGTGATGAGCTTCGATGAAAAGGCGCACAGCAAGGGCGAGTTTTACCTGCGCCAAATACTCGGCTCGGTCAACTATCCGACCGGCTCCAATGCCAACGACTTCCTCTACGGTTGGCTGAACTACCAGATCGAACATCATCTATGGCCGGATTTGCCACTCAGCCAGTATCAGAAGTTGCAACCGCAGGCTAAGGCTCTCTGCGAGAAGCACAGTATTCCGTATTGCCAGGATTCGTTATTCAAAAGGCTGCGCAAAGCCGTCGACATTATGGTCGGTAAAACCTCAATGTTGAAACCGGCGGAGGCGGGGGCTTGAAACTGCGATATTTCAAGTCCTACACCAGAATTAGGCCGCGCTAAACGAAATACTGTCTTCATGCATGCGATTTTACTCTCTCCTTAAGCTTGTGATAGAACTTAAGGACTGGGCTGATGAGCAGATTTGTTTACTTCATTCGAGCTTGCCGC
Organism: Methylomicrobium album BG8; assembly: GCF_000214275.2. Classification (NCBI taxonomy): domain Bacteria; kingdom Pseudomonadati; phylum Pseudomonadota; class Gammaproteobacteria; order Methylococcales; family Methylococcaceae; genus Methylomicrobium; species Methylomicrobium album. The sequence continues at coordinate 786,657 of NZ_CM001475.1, forward strand.
CGCCAATCGCCTGAATTGTCCAACGGCCGGTCGAACCCTGTTACGGCCGGTTAGTAATCAACAAGCTCAACATCGGATTTGGCCGATGTGAAGTGCCTCCGAACGTCTGCTCTACTCAGTTACCTGCCACAGGGAGCGAGAATTGTTGAATGCCCGCTTTGGGTCGGTTTTGCTCCTTCAGTTTTGATAGAGCAAATTCGGCCACGAGCGGTTTGTTGCTAATTTTTCAAATGACGTCGTTAGACACCCTCTGGAAGCTTCGAGCGCATCATTTCCCTTCGATCCAACTTGTCTCCATCGACGACAAAGGTGCCATCGCCGATTGCATGAATAGTCCGCTTCTCTTCTCGTGAATCATCTAAGTACGTTTCGACACCTTCAAGGATAATGATGTTGTGCTTTTCGACGACATCGATCACTTTACATTCAATATTTGCCAGGCATTCCTTGATCAGCGGCGCACCGACATGCTTTCCCTTGAGAGGAGTCAATCCGAACTTATAAAACTTGTCCGTATCGCTGCCGGAACAAGCTCCTATCCCAACAACCTGATCTATTAGGTCCACGGTAGGAATAGCAATGACGCATTCTTTGGAGTTCCGAAGCGCCTTATAGGAATAGTTCCAGGGACCCGTCGTTATGGCAAATCTCGGAGAAAAATCCATCACCATGGTCCAGGAGATGGTCATAATGTTGTTCTTCTCCCCATCGCTTGTCGTAACGAGGATAACTGGCCCAGGTTCAATCAAAGTAAAGGACTTGCTAATTGGTATCGTCTTCATTACCGTACACCTCATGCTGTAGGCTAAAAAAAGGATTAGAAACGGGAAGCGATTCCTATCGGTTTAAGCGAGGAGAAAGGCCGTGGAAAACCAATAACCCCACACTTTAAGAGAGTGTAAAACAATCCGTGTAAACCGCGGTTAAATTTAATTGGGCATGCGGTCTGGGAACATAATCATAAACTGATTAATAGCCGGCTTCCAATCGCGCAATGGCATGGACCATTTTTTAGAGGCATTCTCGATTGCCAAATAAATGACTTTCATAGCCGAATCGTCATTGGGGAACAGTTTCCGTTGATTGATGGCTTTTCTAATCACGCTATTGATCGATTCAATGGCATTGGTGGTGTAAATGATTTTCCGGATCGCGTCAGGGTAATCGAAGAATGCGATCAAGTTGGCCCAGTGGTTGCGCCAGGAGCGACTGATGGAGGGGTATTGGCCGTCCCATTGCGCGGCAAAGGCTTCCAATTCCTGTTCTGCTTCAGTCACGGTAACGGACTGGTAGATTTTCCGGAGCCCGGCGGCGACGGTTTTGCGGTCTTTCCAGGACACGAAACGCAAGGAATTGCGCACCCTATGCACGATACAGAGTTGGACTTGTGTGCTTGGGAAAGCGGCGGCGATCGCTTCCGGAAAACCGGTTAAGCCATCGACACAGGCAATGAGCACATCCTTGACGCCGCGGTTTTTCAGTTCGGTCAGGCCCGACAGCCAGAATTTGGCGCCTTCATTTTCGGACAGCCACAGACCCAGCAACTCCTTTCTGCCTTCCAGGGTGACGCCGAGCGCCAGGTAAACGGCTTTGTTGATGACTCGCTTGTCCTGCCGGATTTTGACGACAATGCAGTCCAGATAGAGGATAGGATAGAGCGCATCCAAGGGTCGGGATTGCCACTCGATCACTTTGCCCAGTACCGCTTCCGTGACATTAGACACCAGGGTGGGCGAGATATCGGCGCCATAGAGTTCGCGGAAGGTTTCGACGATATCTCGCGTGCTCATGCCCTTGGCATACAAGGTCAGAATCTTATCGTCAAAATGACTCCAGCGGGTTTGATGCTTGGTGACCAGCGGCGGCTCGAAGCTGCCGTTACGATCGCGTGGGGTGTCAATCTCAATGACCCCGTGTCCGCTTTTCAGCTTTTTTGTGCCATAACCGTTGCGACTATTGCCGGAACCATAGCCTTCGGGAGAAGGCTTGGCATACCCTAAATGGGCATCCATTTCGGCATTCAGCGAGGCTTCTACCGTGATTTTCAGTAAATCCTGAGTCAGTGCCGCTAAATCACGCTCTGACTTAACGCCACGGGCCAAATCTTGTCAAGCGGCAACCATCGTGGGGTCTTTAATAATATCGCTCATTTTCTGCTCTCCTTGAGAGAAGTTTACTACACTGAAAATAAGCGGTTACACGGAATTATTTACACCCTCAACCCTTTTCAGCTGTAGGGTACGCTGTGCGTACCATGCGGATTGAAAAGGTACGCACTCGGCAATTGCTCTCCTGCATTGCTCTATCTCCTGCCTCCTTGCAGTCGTCGGCAATTGCTCCTGCATTGCTCTATCTCCTGCCTCCCTGCAGTCGTCGGCAATTGCTTTGTCCTTAGACCACCCTTCAGTGGTGGCATTGCCCTCGATCGCGTGTTCCCGGCGCGATCTACCTCCTCCCACCCTGGGATCGTACCCTACGGCGGTTTGTGCCTTTTTGGAGTGTAAACCCACTGCAACAATGCGCGCAGGTGGGGTTAGCGATTGCGTCACCCAACGTACCACTACATAAATAACGATGAGTGCTCGGAGAAGTGATGATCGGCCCGATCATTAGTTCGGCATCGCACCGACAGCGGGCGCCGAACCTTTTAGAGTCGAGTCAAATGGGTTCTTCATAAGGAGGGTGTGTTATGAAATCGGTCAAATATTATCCGGTATGGTTTCTGGTTCTCGTGTTGACTTCCCTATCCGGCTGTGCGTCCGACGGCGACCGCTCGGCGCGAGAAAGCGCCGGCGCCTACCTTGACGACAGCATGATCACCACCAAGGTTAAAACGGCCATCTTCAATGAGCCCGGTCTGGATTCGGCGGAAATCAGCGTCGAGACTTATCGAGGCAATGTGCAGCTCAGCGGGTTTGTGGAATCTCAGGAAGATATCGAACGGGCGGTTCGAGTGGCTCGACAGGTCGAAGGCGTCAAATCGGTAAAGAACGATATGCGTCTTAAAAGCCGCGCGCGATAAGCCGGGCAGGTGGCGAGCCATCGCATTCGCGCGGGCTGGCGGTTTTCGGTTCGATTCATGATTTCCCATGCGGAGAATTTTTTATGTCCAACCAGCATCATTTGACCGAGGTCCAGACTTTACGTGCGCAAGCCCGCCGGCACATCGAGCAGGGCGCGGTCACCGCAGGCTATGCGGCGGACGCGGAGTCGGTCGTCAAACTGCTCAACGAGGCCCTGGCCACGGAACTGGTCTGCGTTCTGCGCTACCGCCGTCATTATTTCATGGCGCAAGGCATTCAATCGAAAGGCGTCGCCGAGGAGTTTCTTACGCACGCCAACGAGGAGCAGGAACATGCCGACCAGATCGCGCGGCGCATCGTACAGTTGGGCGGCGAACCCGATTTTTCCCCGGATACCCTGTCCCGCCGCAGCCATGCGGAATATGTGGAAGGCCGTTCGCTGGTCGATATGATCAAGGAAGATCTGGTGGCGGAGCGGATAGCGATCGACAGTTACCGAGAGATGATCCTGTATCTGGGCGACAATGACCCGACCACGCGCAATATGCTGGAAAACATTCTCGCGGTGGAGGAGGAGCATGCCGACGAACTGGCCGATCTGCTGCAGGAACGCTTGGCGGCATCCGGCTCATGAAAGCCGGGTCTCTGCCCGCGATGATCGGGCTGTCGGTCCAACTCTCCGGCGGCGGGTACGGCGAACGGGTCCGACTGTACTGTCTCGGATTAGCTATCGCCGCGGCTCTTAAGCTTTTCTGCGAACGGTGTGCCGGCGGGTGATGCTTCTCCCGATTACGGTTCAATGTTTTTTGTGAGCTATCGAACCGACGCGGTGTCGTTTTGTTTTTATGATGACGCTCAGGATGCATTATAGATGGGCAACTCCAGTCGGCGGAAACGCATGGAAAAGGGCATCTCGCTAATCGAGTTCCCTTTGGCCTGTACCCGGCGGTTACGGTAAACGGAGCGACGGTACCTCACTATTTCAGAGGAGAAACACGATGGGCAGATATGTACTTGCATGGCTACTCGGCGTGCCGGTGTCTTTACTGATTATCATTTATCTGATCTTCAATTGATTTTTCATTCAACGGTTGCCGAGAGGCGTTCGCCATCCGGAATCGTAATCAATAACCGGTGCTGTGACGGCACTTTTATTGAGATCCCTATGATCTTTTAACCCATCAATACCAGGAGTTAATTATGGAAACGACAAGAACAGGCGCTACGAATGAAACCGTGGAACGCGTCAAAGCAGGCGCGCATGAAGCAGTAGAAAGAGCGGCCGACATGACGCTCAGGGCGGCGGACACCCTCAGCGAAAGAAGCGGACAGGTCAGGGACGCTCAGGAGCGGCTGCAGGAACAGATACGCGAATATGTCCGCGAAAATCCGGTGACTTCGCTGGGCATCGCCCTGGGCAGCGGGTTTATTTTGAGCCGTCTGATGGGGCATCGCTGAATCGGGTTTGCGCTGCCTTTCGGACATCGCTTCATCCGTTCTCCGGCCTTTACCGTACCGTTATGCGGGGCGCTTTATTCCCATTCCGCTCGCGTTGCGTTCCGATACGCAGACAACTGCGGGTTCAAACCGTATTTTACGGGGTGATGTGCAAACGAGCGGAAGTGCCGGTGTTTTTCCGCGAGGCGAGCAGGGCGCCGCTTGATTGCCGAGGCTGTCCGGACGCGGAAACGGGGCGTTTATTCCATCGCTTAATTAAGGAGAAACCCTATGTCAAAAAGATTCTCAAGACTGGCCATCATATTGGCTGCCGGTTTGATGCTGATCGCGGATTGGGCCGGAGCCGCAGGTGGAACGGCCGGCAGTCCGGTAGAAAGTACCGAGCGCAATGTGCGCGATAAAGGCAATGCAACCCTGACGCCGGAAGATCAGCTTCAGAATGAGGGCGACCTGAGGATCACTGCCGATGTCCGCAAAGCGATTACCGGCGACGGCTCGCTGTCGGTCAACGCGCATAATGCGAAAGTCATTACGCGCAACGGTACGGTCACTTTGCGGGGACCCGTCAACAGTGATGCCGAAAAAAACAAACTGCAGGACATCGCCCAGAAAACGCCCGGCGTAAACCAGGTCGACAATCAGCTGGAAGTCCGGGCGCCCTAATCGATTGCAGGAGAACGTCATGAAGAAAGCAGTTTTTTGCATCACTCAAACGAACGACCAAGTGGAACGCATCGTCAGCGAACTGAAAGCGGCGGGCTTTTCCAATAACGATATTTCCGTGCTGTTGCCGGACAAGACTAGCGAACGCGAAGCGGGCCATGAAAAGCATACCAAATCGCCGGAAGGCACCGCGATCGGCGGCACGATAGGCATCGGCACCGGCGCGGTGCTGGGCTGGCTGGCGGGTATCGGTACTCTCGCCATACCGGGCCTGGGGCCCTTCGTCGCGGCGGGACCTATCATGGCGGCGCTGGGTGGCGCCGGAGTGGGGGCTGCCGCGGGCGGTCTGGCCGGCGCGTTGGTGGGCCTGGGGATTCCCGAATACGAGGCCAAACGTTATGAAAGCCGGATTCAGGGCGGCAATGCCCTGATTTCCGTCCATACCGAGACTCCGGAAGCCCGCTCGAAAGTGGAAGACATTTTCGAGCGCGAGAACGCGGAAGATATTTCATCGACCGGCGAAGCCCAACCTAAGCGCTATTCTTCGTCCGGCCGCTCCGAGCCCAGACATTATTGAAATTCCGTGGTGTTATCCAACCTTTGAGGAGGTCCAGATGCTGAATATCAACAAAATCGAGAAATTGCTGAAGAACGAGATGGCAGCGGCGGAAACCTATCATCAAGCCCTGGAAAAGTTCGAAGAAGAGGCCCAAGGCAGCGAAATCAGTTCGCTGCAGCCGATTTACGAAGAACATACCGAGGCGGTTTCCGAGCTGCAGGAAAAAATTCAGCAGTTGGGCGGCATGCCCCCCAGCGGCTCCGGCTTATGGGGGTCCTGGTCCGAAGCGCTGATGGGTGGCGCCAAGCTGATCGGCAAGGATGCGATGCTGAATGCGCTTTTAGCCGGGGAAAAGAGCGGCCTGGACGATTATCAGGACGCCGCGGAGGACCCCGACGTGCCTCTCGAAGTGAGCGACCTGATCAAGTCGAAGTTTATGAATTCCCAACAAGAGAATATCCGTGTTCTCAACAGGCTGCTCCAGAGCTAGAGGTAATCGAGATGAAGACTTTCACTTTTCTCCGGAAAAAAGGAGGGGCGCCGTTCGTGTTCGGCGTCATGCTGGCCGGTATCGCTCAACTTTCGCATTCACGCGGCGCAGAAACCGGGCCGGGCGGTGCCTTGGAAAAAGGCGCCCCCGTAGAGCAGGCCCCCAGCTTCCGGGAAGCGGATAAAAACGGCGACCATTACGTGACCAAGGACGAGCTGGCGGACTACCCGCACTTGCTCAAGCGCTTCGATGAGGTGGATGCCGGCAAGACGGGACGCCTGGAAGAACACGAGTATGGCAATCTGGTGATGGAAAAAAGCCGGGAAAAAGGCCGGTAATTCCGGCTGCCGGAGGCTGTTTCATACCGGCTTCGGTTCCGCCGGGACGCCTATTTTTTAATATTTAACGGAGGTAACTGTTATGGCAAACATGGACAAATTGTCGAGTGCGGCAGAAGAAGCGGGCGAAAGAATCGTCGGCGCCACCCGCCAGGCCGCCGAAGCGCTTGGCGAAAAGGGTGAACAATTGATGGACATGGAGGAGCGGCTCGTGAAGCAATGCCGCGACTGCATCCGCAATCATCCGATCACCTCGATCGGCATCGCATTGGCGGCCGGTTATATTTTGAGCCGGATGACCCATACCTGCGAGCACCGGAGAAGATAAATGGCGATTCGTCCCCATGAAGAGCGGTCGGCCCGTTTTTCCGCCGCTCCCGCCGAACCGGCGGAACGGCATGCGGACTTGTTGGAAGATCTCCATCTGCTATGGCTTGATCTGCGCGGACTGACGCACGATCATCTGCAGCTTGCCGCGCTCGAAGCGAGACGGGCCGGCACCAGCTTGGCCGCCATGCTGGCGGCGGGCGTGGTGATGGCGGTCCTGCTGATCGGCGTGTGGGGCGGGCTGATGGCCGCCGCTGCGCTGGCCTTGATGAAAAGTCATGTCATGGGCGATATCGAAACCATTTTATCGATTGCCGGAGCCAATTTGGTGGCTGCATGGCTTCTGTTCTGGTTCGTGCGGCGCAAGAGCCGTGACCTGCTCTTTCCTGAGACGGTTAATAGCTTTCGAGATAAGGAGTAAAAAATGGCGGACCGGAATTATCATCACCGCAAAGAGGACAACGGTACGCTGACCGCTCGGATCGAGGAAACCGAGCGCCGGTTGTTGGACCGGCAACTGAGTACGCATGTCCACACGGGGGCATTGATCAAGGACCTGAGGCATGAGCTGGCGTCGCCCACGACGTTGTTACTGGTGAGCGAGCTGGGTTTTATTGTCGGCGAATTGACTAAAAAGCGCCCGTCCAAACCGGAATACGCAGCCGCCGACAAGGCGATCGAGGGTGCTTTGCGTGCCGAAGCGACGCCCTTGAAGGAAGCGCTGGATTTCGGCAGTTTGCTGATTGCGCTGTTTCACGCGTTGCCGCCCGCCTGGATCATGGAAACTTTCCATCCGGCCGAAGAAGAGGCGAAGCCGAAAACGGAACCTGCTGCCGTAGCCGGAAAACCGGAAGCCGGGGTGGAACTGTCCAATCCTCGATAAAGAACGGCGCTCAATCGGTTTGCGATTGATTGCCGTTCTTTTTTCCGGGCAAGTGTCGAATAAGCGCTATTGGGCCGCCGTCAGATGTTGACTGGCTTCCTGAGCGGCCTTCTGAGCGGCGCTGCCGTTGTTTTGATTGCCTTGATTGACCGCCTCCTGCAGGCTCTTGATGCCCGCATCCAGGTGCTGGTCGGCGGTTACGGCATGTGTTAGCGCTTCTTGAGCGTGTTGGGCGATTGCCTTGCCGTCGGTTTGTTTGGCGGCCATCATCGTATGCTCGACAGCTTGCTGAAGGTGATTTTCTTCCGCATAGACGGTAACGGCGCCCAAACCCAGCATAATGCCGGACAGCATATTGATCATTTTAATAGTCATCAGGAATCTCCTTTTGCCGAAAAAAACGGGCCGTGCAAGCCCGGAACGAAACCGCGCCGCTTTGGCAGCGCGGTAAAAAAATCCGTGGATTAATGACGTGTCGTGCCGGATTCGCTGGAATACGGCTGCGTTCCATAGAACGAATGCACTTCGTTGACCCAGGTTTCGTCGGCCATATCGGGCCAGCGGTCGGGGTCGAAGCCCGGCGCGCTTTCCAGGCGTTCCTTGTCGACATCCAAAGTAAAGCGTTTGTTTTTCGTATCGAGCTTTAAGGCATTCCATGGTACGGCAAACAATTTTTCGCCGAGCGACAGGATGCCTCCGAAAGACAAGACCGCATAAGCGACTTTGCCGGTGGTCATGTCCAGCATGATCTCTTTGATATCTCCGAGATCTTCCTCCTTGCCGTTGTAGACATCATTGCCAAGCAGCGTGTCCGCTCCCATCAGGTGCGGCCCCGGACCTTCGTCGCCGAGCCGGTTTTTGTATATGCCGTAAGTATCGCGATCTACATAACTCATCTTCGTGTCCCCAATCATGAAATAAATCGAAATCACTGGAACATTTCGTCCAGAACCCTAGGCGGAAAAATAACTGCAGCGCCGGAAAAAATCGGTACGGTGCCGCACTTTGAAAACTCATTTCGAGTAAGAAGAATTTGCCGCCCGGGTTGCCGGCCGCGGCCGGTTTATGTGCCTAAGCGTACCGACGGGGCGCCCGTAAACCGGTAATCTTTCGCGCATCTATTGATATAGAGACCGAACAAATGCACGCTGAGCAGCTATTCGATTTTGGGTTGGCGGCTATCGCCCGAGTAGGTGTTCATCAGTTTCTTTTAACCGGTTGTGGAGAATATGGCTATGAGCAATTTACCTTATGAAGAAACGCACAAACCGCATATCGGCTCCGGCATTTCCCCCCAGAGATCGAGACGGATGCGGTGGATAAAAGGGATATCCTGGACGTCGGTATTTGCCGGGGTGGTGGTCGCTTTGGGGGTTCAGATGCTGCTGAGCACGCTGGGCACCGGGATCGGGATGAGCATGATCGACCCGTTGCGTGCGCATGATACGCCGACTGTGCGCGAATTCAGCATCGGCGCCGGCTTATGGTGGGTCGTCTCGAGCTTTCTTTCGCTGTTTATCGGCGGCTGGGTGGCGGCGCAGTTTTCGGGGTACCTGCGCCATCTGGACGGGATCTTGCACGGGCTGCTCGTCTGGGCGCTGGGTACGCTGGTCACGATCTATTTCCTGGGCAGCGCGATCGGTTCGGTAGCGAGCGGCGCCGGCAATGTATTGAGCGCAGGCACGCGCGGCGTGGCGGAAAAAGCGGTAACGGTCGTTTCATGGGACGATATCAGAAAGGATGCCGAAGGGGTGCTGCGGTCGAGGCCGGGAATTCCGCAGACGATTGAACCCCGTGCGGGCGGAGAGTCTCGTTCGGCCATCATGGATCCGGAGTTCAGCATGGCGCTGGAACGGTTTCTGACGGCGGAAGACAGAAACGTCAAGGAAACCAATCGCACCGCGTTGATCAATCTGCTGACCGCGCGGACCGGGTTGAGTATCGACGAAGCGGCCAATCGGGTAAATCGATGGGAAAGAATCTACGAACAGGCCGAACAAAAAGTACGGGAAGCCGCCGATCAGACAGCGAAAGCGGTGGCATGGTCGGCCTTATGGGGTTTTTTGGTAATCCTGGTGAGCGCCATCGCGGCCGCGGTAGGCGGTTATGTCGGCACACAGATGCCGGACGGAGAGGCGCGCGAGAAAAGCATGAGCCGCTAACTCATACGACCGCATAAAATCAAGGTCTTGCAAGCGCGGTGCCTGTGTCATCGCAAATGGATGAGAGGTAAGCATTATGAATCAAAAGCAAAGACATGCAGCGGGAAGCGCCGGCAGGGGACAGGATGCCATTGTGCTGCTCACTCGGGATCACGAGAGGGTAAAAGAGTTGTTCGACGAGTTCGAAATGCTCGAAGCGGAAGAGGGCGGCGAAGATGACAAGCTGGATTTGGTGCAGCGGATATGCATGGAATTGACAATCCACACGCAGCTCGAAGAAGAAATCTTCTATCCCGCCGCCATCGATGCGATCGGCCAGTTGGACATCATGGATGAAGCGCTGGTCGAACATGGGAAAGCCAAGGAGCAGATCGACCAGGTGGTGTCGATGGCGCCGGAGGATGATTATTTCGATGCCGAAGTGAATGTTCTGAGAGACATGGTCGAGCATCATGTCCAGGAAGAGGAAGGCAAGATGTTCCCCAAGTTGAAAAAATCATCGATCGATCTGGCCGCGCTGGGCGAAGAACTCAATCTGCGCAAACAGGAGCTGCAAATGGATATGGGCATGGTCGAAGCCTCCATGCGCAAGCCGCAGGCGGGCAGAAAACCGATGCCGCCGCAGGGGCCGATGCCTTAGTATTTTCCGTATGCGCACGAAACGGCAAGGTTTGTCTGCTTTCCGGACGGGCTATTTATCCAGGCGGTATAACGGAGCGAAAAATTGCCCGGAGCGTGGAGGCATCGAAGGTTACAGGTGTGGCAACGCACCGATTTTTTTACCTGTTCGGTTCAAATTGTTTATCCGGTTTTGATTCATTGAGGCGATCCTTGAATAGAAGCGGTCTGATTCGGTTTAAGTGTCCGATTTGATTGTGCGATATGCCGGTCTATTTAAGGGTCGCCCCTCGATAAGGCGCGCCGAAATCTGATTTTTTTCAAAAAAATAGCGCGCATTCCTTTCCAGTTGGTATTTGTTATTTCGATATTTAGGAGAATGGCATCATGTATACGCCTCAAACTGAACCCCAAAAAACCTCCACTGCAGCTTTTCAATCCATGCAGCCTTGTATAGACAACTGTAACCGTTGCGCCCAGACCTGTCTGCAGACGGCGATGAACCAATGTCTGGAAATGGGCGGACGGCACGTTGAGCCGGAGCACTTTCGCCTGATGATCTGCTGTGCGGAAATCTGCCGGTTGTCGGCCAACTTTATGCTGAGCAGTTCGCCTTTCCATACCCGTACCTGCGAAGTGTGCGCCGAAATCTGCGAAGCTTGCGCCAAGGACTGCGCCAGTATCGGAGATATGGATGAATGTGTGTCGATTTGCCGCGAATGCGCCGAAAGCTGCAAACAAATGGCCAGTATGGCTACTCATTGATGAAATGATATGCCGCCGTCGCGGCGCTCTGTGTGCAGGCTTTTCCTCATCGGAGGACGCCGCGGCGGGGCGTTCTCCTTTTTTTATTTTTAACTCCGGGTGTGAAGTGGCTACACTAAACCGGACACACTCTTTAAAATATTCTCAAACAAGAGCGCCCCCCAATGAGTCTAGAAAAACCCAATACTTATACAGCCGAATTCAGGGCTTCAGCCGTCAAGCTGGCGAATGAATCAGATAAACCCATCGCTCAGGTCGCCAAAGATCTCGGCATTAACGTCAATACCCTGCACACCTGGATCAGCAAGTACAGCCGTCCTAAAGAGAACGATAAAACGGCACGAACCGACGAGCATCTTTACGACGAACTCAAACGCCTCAAGAAAGAAGTTGCCCGTCTGACCGAGGAGCGCGATTTGTTAAAAAAGGCGGCCGCGTACTTTGCCAAGGAGCCCCGGTGAAGTACGCCTGGATCCAACAGCATGTCAGCGAATTTACCGTGGAGACGATGTGCCGGTTTATGCAGGTGTCCCGGAGCGCTTACTATGCTTGGCTGCAGCGCCCTGAAACCGCCGGTGAAAAAGAGGATGCCGTGTTGACCGAGTTCATTAAAATCGCCTTTGCCAAGAGCAGAGCCACCTACGGGACTCGCCGCCTCAAGGCTGCCTTATTAGGCCGAGATCGGACGGTCAGTCGCCGGCGAATAGGCCGTCTGATGCGAGAAGCGGGGTTAGCCTGTAAAACTAAGCGCAAATTCAAAGCCACAACGAACTCCCAGCATGATCAGCCGATTGCGCTTAACCATCTGGATCGGCAGTTTAACGTGGATCAGCCCAATCGGGTCTATGCCGGCGACATTACCTCTATTCTTACTCAGGAAGGCTGGCTGTATTTAGCCGTGGTGATTGATCTCTATTCCCGGCAGGTGGTGGGCTGGTCCATGGCCGAGCATATGCGGACTCAGCTGGTCAACGACGCCTTATTGATGGCCATTTGGAAGCGAAAGCCAGAGAAGGGTCTGATGTGGCATACCGATCGCGGCAGTCAATACGCCTCGGAAAGCCATCGGGCGCTATTAGCCCGGCATGGCATAAGGCAAAGCATGAGCCGTAAGGGCAACTGCTGGGATAATAGTGTTTCAGAAAGCTTCTTCCATACCTTGAAAACCGAACGGGTGCATCAGCAGACCTATCAAACCCGATCGGAAGCTAAACAGGCTGTGTTCGAATATATCGAAGTGTTTTACAACCGCGAGCGACTGCATTCCGCCAATGGCTATAGGTCGCCAGTGGACTACGAATTGCTGCATAAAGCGGCTTAACCATGTGTCCAGAAAAGTGTTGACACATCAGGTGCTGCGTCCCGGCCTCGGCAAGGTGGGACGGCTTGCTTCCTTATTTCCTTCACTCCCGCTTCGAACGCGGGTACGATGCGATGCCTCAGGCTCGGCGTTCGCGAGAGTGTCTATCGGCCGGCCGAAAGCTTGGCAATCGCATTTTTATTTTATCCGACAAGTCATTACCGAAAATAGCCGCGCGATACAATTAGTATGACTACTTAGGCAATCATACGAATGGTCAGTCCCGGAAAAATTCTTTAGATTGAGCCCATTCTGAAAATCCGGGGGAACGGGTATGGAACTGTATGAAGAATTGGGCAAACTGTCCGACACTCTCAAACAGCAACGCGATGAAATCAGGCTGCAGATTCATCTGGCCACTGCCGATTTGAAAGATGATTGGGAAGAAAGCGAAAGAGAATGGGGGCATTTCAAAGACAAACTCGCCGAGATTATTGATGAAAGCAAGGAAACCACGGCCGAGTTTGTCGAAAAAACCCGTATCGTGGGCGAAGAATTGAAGGTTGCCTATAAGAACATCCAAAGGCGGCTTACCTCCTAAAAAACCCGGATGAGGCGTCATTATTTCAGGCGGAGCGGAAAAGTTCATGTCGAACGTGTACGCGGGATTCTCTGAGGCGGCCGGAGGCTATGCGGACGGATACTTTGGAAAGCCGGGCAAGGCGTGAGGGGAGTGTCGGGTATGTCCGAAAAACTGACCGGGTTTCAGCTCGAACAGTTCAAGAATCTGCTGCACGACCGCTTCTACATGGTGCGCTCCGACCTTTATAAAGAGATTCTTTCGATCGACAAAGAGTACGGCTCGAAAATCGCCGAGACGGTTTATCAGGCGGCGACGGCGGCATTGGCGCATCTTTTGGCCGGCTTGAAAAGGATCGACCTGAATCACTATCTGAACGAGATCAAAGATATCGAGGCAGCGCAAACGCGTATCACCGAAAACCAATACGGCATTTGTCAGGACTGCGGGTATCCGATCTATTTCAAGCGGCTGTTGGCCTTTCCGACCGCCAAGCGTTGCGTGGCCTGCCAGCGGCTCTACGAAAAGGCGAAGAACGAATGAGTTCGATTATTTTGGAAAACGAGGGTTTACTCATCGCCGATTCCTCGCTATAATGCGCGGGCTGAAGTGACTACTTCAGGCGCGTAGCTCAGTTGGTTAGAGCACCACCTTGACATGGTGGGGGTCGTTGGTTCGAGTCCAATCGCGCCTACCAGATATCCTAAAGCACTGCTCCGCAGTGCTTTTTTATTGCGGAAACCGAATTCGAATTGTGTTGATCTAGCATGCCAGTAATCACCCTTCCCGACGGCTCCAGGCGCGATTTCGACCGCGCGGTCACTGTGCTGGAAGTTGCGCAGTCCATCGGTGCCGGGTTGGCCAAGGCGACTCTGGCGGGTAAGGTAAACGACAGGCTGGTCGATGCGAGCGCATTGATCGATCGGGATGCCTCGCTGCAGATCATCACTGCCAAGGATGCCGAAGGCGTCGACATCATCCGTCACTCCACCGCCCATCTTCTGGCCCAGGCCGTCAAGCAGCTGTTCCCCGACGCCCAGGTCACGATCGGCCCGGTCATCGAAAACGGCTTCTACTACGACTTTTCCTATCAGCGCCCGTTTACGCCGGAAGATCTCGAAGCAATCGAAGCCCGAATGCAGAAGCTGGCCGCCGACGACTGCAAAGTGAGCCGCGCGCTGATGCCCCGCGACGAAGCGGTGCAATATTTCCGCGAACTCGGCGAAAATTACAAGGCCGAGATCATCGGATCGATTCCGTCCGATCAGTCCATCTCCTTATATTCGCAGGGCGATTTTACCGATTTGTGCCGCGGTCCGCATGTGCCGAGCACCGGCAAGCTAACAGCGTTCAAACTGATGAAGATTGCCGGGGCGTACTGGCGCGGCAATTCCGAAAACGAAATGCTGCAACGCATCTACGGCACCGCCTGGGGCGACAAAAAAGAGTTGCAGGCTTACCTCACGCGTCTCGAAGAAGCCGAAAAACGCGATCACCGAAAATTGGGTAAAACCCTGGGCTTGTTCCATACCCAGGAAGAAGCGCCCGGCATGGTGTTCTGGCACGAGAAAGGCTGGACGATCTATCAGCAGATCGAGCAATACATTCGCGAGAAGCTGCGCGTGAACGGCTACGGCGAAGTCAGGACACCGCAGATCGTCGACCGTTCGCTGTGGGAGAAATCCGGGCATTGGGACAAATTCAGCGCCGGCATGTTCACGACCCATTCGGAAAACCGCGATTACGCGATCAAGCCGATGAACTGCCCGTGCCATGTTCAAATTTTCAATCAGGGGCTGAAAAGCTACCGCGATCTGCCGATCCGTCTGGCCGAGTTCGGCTCCTGTCACCGGAACGAGCCTTCCGGCACCTTGCACGGGCTGATGCGGGTCAGAAACTTCGTGCAGGACGATGCGCATATTTTCTGTACCGAAGCGCAGATTCAGGACGAGGTGTCGAATTTTATCGACATGCTGTTCGACGTCTACAAAGACTTTGGTTTCGACGAGGTGGTCATCAAGCTGTCGACCCGTCCGGAAAGCCGGGTTGGCGACGATGCGGTCTGGGACAAAGCCGAAAATGCGCTGGAACTGGCCTTGAACAACAAGAGCCTGAAGTGGGATTTGCAGCCGGGCGAGGGCGCTTTCTACGGCCCGAAGATCGAATTTTCATTGAAGGACTGCATCGGCCGGGTCTGGCAGTGCGGTACGATCCAGGTCGATTTCTCGATGCCCGGCCGCCTCGGCGCGGCTTATATCGCCGAGGACAGCTCGCGGCAAACGCCGGTGATGCTGCACCGGGCGATTCTCGGTTCGCTGGAGCGTTTTACCGGCATTCTGATCGAACACTATGCCGGCACTTTCCCGGTCTGGCTGGCGCCGGTGCAGGCCGTCGTACTGACGATCGCGGACCGTCACGACGATTATGCGGTCGAGGTAATGAAAACCCTTGAAAAACGGGGCTTCAGAGTCAAAATTGACTTGAGAAATGAGAAGATCGGGTTTAAAATCCGCGAGCACTCGATGCAGCGTATACCCTACCTGTTGATCATCGGCGACAAGGAGCTCGAAGATCGGACGATTACGGTGCGCACGCAAAAGGGTGGCAATTTGGGTAGTCTGGCGATAGAGGCATTCGGCGAACGGCTGGGCCAGGAAGTCGCGGACAGAAAATGAGTGTAGCTGGAGGATCTAGGTATCGCTGCTAAAAAAGATGAAATCCGCCTGAACGATGCGATCACCGCCAAGCGGGTGAGGGTGACAGGTGCCGATGGCGAGTCATTGGGCATCATTTCATTGGAAGAAGCCAAGCAGTTGGCCTATGCGGCCGATCTGGATCTGGTCGAAATATCGCCCAATGCGGATCCTCCGGTTTGCAAGATCATGAATTACGGCAAGTACCAGTTCGAGCAGAACAAGAAACTGGCCCTTGCCAAGAAAAAGCAGAAACAGATTCAGGTCAAGGAAATCAAATTCAGGCCGGGTACGGACGAAGGCGACTATCAGGTCAAGCTCAGAAGCCTGATCAAGTTTCTGAACGATGGGGATAAGACCAAGATCACCGTGCGCTACCGCGGACGCGAACTGGCGCATCGCGAAATCGGCATGGAGCAGCTAAAGCGGCTCGAAAAGGATCTGGAAGACATTGCGGTCGTCGAGCAGTTTCCGAAGATGGAGGGCCGTCAAATGATTATGGTAATGGCCCCGAAAAAGAAAAAATAACGCGAGTAAAATTCAAGCAGGCCCGTCGGCGCGCACCCGCACCCGACGGGCCTGAATCTTTCCTGCAGCTTCAGGATGAATCTGCCAGCATCTTAACATCGATTCGATGCGCCTAATTCTTCAGGGCCATGCATTTTGCCTTGCTGGGTTATTTTCTCAGGGATTTTTATTGTTAACGTTGGAGCAAACAAATGCCAAAAATCAAAACCAACCGCGGCGCAGCCAAGCGTTTCAGACGCACCGGCAACGGCGGTTTCAAATGCGGCCAATCGCATAAGCGTCATATTCTGACCAAGAAAAGCACCAAGCGGAAACGCCAATTGCGTAGTCCGGCTTCGATTCATCCATCCGACGTGCGTAGCGCAGCCCGCATGCTGCCTTACACCTAAGCCGGGAGAATCACGATGCCTAGAGTGAAACGCGGCGTTACCGCCAGAGCGAGACACAAGAAAATTTTAAAGCAGGCCAAAGGCTACTACGGTGCCCGCAGCCGGGTCTACCGCGTTGCGAAGCAAGCCGTCATCAAGGCCGGCCAGTATGCTTACCGCGACCGCAGACAGAAAAAACGCCAGTTCCGCGCCTTGTGGATCGTGCGTATCAACGCCGCCGCCAGACAATGCGGGCTGTCCTACAGCCGCCTGATCAACGGCCTGTCGAACGCGAACGTCGCGATCGACCGTAAGGTGCTGGCCGACATCGCGGTACGCGACATGGACGCTTTCGCCGAAATCGCCAAGATCGCGAAAGCCAACGTCAGCCCGCTGTAAACCGGCTGGTCCGCATCGAAGAAGCTCCGTCCGTTTCACCCTGCGAGGTGGGCGGAATGCGAAGGTAGAGCGGAGGGTGGGTACGACTGCATGGATGCAGGAGGCAGGGCAACGCAGGGAGCGGTTGCCGACGACTGCAGGGATGCAGGAGTTAGAGCAACGCAGGGAGCAGTTGCCGAGAGGCGCCAGCCGAAACCCATCGTCGAAACTCATGAGGGAAAGCTTAATGATGGGTTTCGCTTCGCTCTACCCATCCTGTGCGTGACCCCAGCGGATATGTCAGGCAATTTATAAGTGTTTTGTCAGACAAAGCGGCCGGATCGGAGATCGATCCGCAGCCGCTTTGTCGTGTTAGCGTAACTCCATTTTCTCCCATTCCAGCAGCGAGCCAAGCAGTGTCTTTCACTCCTGAAGAAATTCTCGCGCAAGCTTCGACAGCGCTTGCGGATGCCCAAGACCTTACGCAACTCGATCAGGTCCGCGTTCATTACCTCGGCAAGAAGGGCTTATTGACCCAGCTGATGAAGGAGCTCGGCGCGCTCGATCCCGACCAGCGCCGCGAAGCCGGCCAGAAGATCAATCAGGCGAAAGACCGTTTCCAGGAGCAGTTGGACGGCCGCAAGCAAGTGCTCGAGGCGAAGGAACTGGCCACCCGGCTGGCGAGCGAGCGGATCGACGTCACCCTGCCGGGACGAGGCCAGGCGGTTGCCGGCCTGCATCCGGTCACGACCACGTTGCGGCGGATCGCGAAGATTTTTACCAGCGCCGGTTTCAGAGCCGTCGAAGGCCCCGAGATCGAGGACGACTATCATAATTTCGAGGCGTTGAACATTCCCGCCCACCATCCGGCGCGGGCGATGCACGATACCTTTTATTTCGATGCGCACACCGTCCTCCGGACCCACACGTCGCCGGTGCAGATTCGGGTGATGGAGTCCGAAGAGCCGCCGCTCAAAGTGATCGCCCCCGGCCGTGTTTACCGCTGCGATTCGGATCTGACCCATTCGCCGATGTTCCATCAGGTCGAGGGTTTTCTGGTCGACCGCGACGTCAGCTTCGCCGACCTGAAAGGCGTGATCTACGATTTTCTGCAGGCCTTTTTTGAGAAAGACAGTCGGGTCCGTTTCCGGCCGTCTTATTTCCCGTTCACCGAACCGTCGGCCGAGGTCGACATCGAATGTGTGATCTGTAACGGCTCGGGCTGCCGCGTCTGCGGCCAGTCCGGTTGGCTGGAAGTGATGGGCTGCGGGATGATTCATCCCGAAGTGTTCAAGGCGGTCGACATCGACAGCGAAAAATACACCGGCTTCGCGTTCGGAATGGGCGTCGAACGGCTCGCGATGCTGCGTTACGGCATCAACGACCTGCGCCTGTTTTTCGAAAACGATCTGAAATTCCTGCAACAATTCAAGTAAGTAGCCGTACGTCATGCAAATTAGTGAAGCTTGGTTAAGAACTTACGTCAATCCGGTCGTCAGCACCGAAGAACTGGTCGCGCAATTGACCATGGCCGGTCTCGAAGTCGACTCGGTCACCCCGGCTGCCGCGGTGTTCAGCGGCGTGGTCGTCGGCGAAGTGCTCGAAACGGTGCAGCATCCCGATGCGGACCGCCTGCGCGTCTGCAAGGTCGAAGTCGGGCAGGGCGAGCCGCTGCAAATCGTCTGCGGCGCCAGCAACGTGCGTCCCGGCCTGAAAATTCCGGCCGCGCTGATCGGTGCGGTGCTGCCGGGCGATTTCAAGATCAAGAAATCCAAGCTGCGCGGGGTCGAATCCTACGGCATGCTTTGCTCCGAAAAGGAACTCGGTCTGGCCGAAGAATCACAGGGCCTGATGGAGCTCGCGCAGGACGCGCCGGTCGGGGCCGACATCCGCGAATACCTGTCGCTGAACGATAACCTGATCGAGGTCGCTCTGACCCCGAACCGGGCCGACTGCCTGAGCATCGAAGGCTTGGCCCGCGAAGTCGCGGTGCTGAATCAAATTGACTGGCAAGGCGCACCGATGAAAAAGGCGTCCGCCGCGCATCGCGATACGCTGCATATTGCCGTCGATGCGACTGATGCCTGCCCGCGCTATCTCGGCCGTCTGATCAAGAGCGTCAATTCGAAAGCCGAAACGCCGCTCTGGATGCAGGAACGGCTTCGGCGCTCGGGCCTCCGAAGCCTTGGTCCGGTGGTCGACGTGACCAACTATGTCTTGCTCGAACTCGGACAACCTTTGCACGCATTCGATGCGGACAAATTGAACGGCAGCATCCATGTGCGCTGGGCGAAAGACGGCGAAGAACTGGCGCTGCTCAATGGTCAGACGGTCAAGCTCGATCCCGAATCGTTGGTGATTGCGGACGACGCGCGCGCGTTGGCCCTGGCCGGTGTGATGGGCGGCAGCGAATCGGCGGTTGGCGGGGAAACGCGGAACATCTTCCTCGAATGCGCGTTTTTTACGCCGCAAAGCATTGCCGGCAAGGCGCGCCGCTTCGGCCTGCATACCGATTCCTCACACCGCTTCGAGCGCGGCGTCGATCCGTTTCTGCAGGAACGTGCGATCGAACGCGCGACGCAACTGATTACCGAAATCGCCGGCGGCAGCGCCGGCCTGATCGGCGAGGCGGTTTCCGAAGCCCACCTACCGAAACGGCTTCCGGTCGAACTCCGCCGCGCGCGAATCGAAAGATTGCTCGGTCTGTTGCCGAGCGACGAACAGATTTCCGGCATCTTCCGCCGCCTGGGCATGGCGGTCGAAACGACTGCGGACGGCTGGCACGTAACGCCGCCCGGCTTCCGCTTCGATGTCGCGATCGAAGCCGACCTGATCGAAGAAATCGCGCGCATCTATGGTTACAACAACCTGCCGAGCAATCGCCTGCTGGTGCGCACGGAACTGCACAAGGCGAGCGAATCGCTGCTGGAGCTGGATCGCGCCCGCGACCTGCTGGTCGACCGCGGCTATCAGGAAGCGATCACGTTCAGCTTTGTCGATGCGGAAACGCAGCAGGCGATCACGCCGGGCGCCGACATGATCACCCTGCAGAACCCGATTTCCTCCGAATTGTCGGTGATGCGCGGCACGCTCTGGTGCGGACTGATCAAGGCGGCCCAGCATAACGTCAACCGGCAGCAGAACCGGGTCCACCTGTTCGAAACCGGTTTGCGTTTCGTCCGGTTCGAGGGCCAAGTGCTGCAGGAAAAAATGCTGGCCGGCGTAGCGCTCGGCAGCGCACATCCCGAACAATGGGGCGAGCCGTCCCGAACGGTCGACTTCTACGATGTCAAGGCCGATGTCGAGGCCCTGTTCTCGTTGACCGGTTGCGCCGCACGCTTCGTCCCGTCCGAACATCCGGCGCTGCATCCCGGCCAGACCGCCGAAATTCTGGCCCCGAACGGTGAACTGATCGGCCTGATCGGCATGCTGCACCCGAATCTCGAAAAACGGTTCGGCTTCGACGGCCGGGTATTCCTGTTCGAGCTGGATCAGGACACATTGCTCGCCAAACAGAAGGCCCGGTTCACGCCGCTGTCGAAATATCCGTCGGTACGGCGCGACCTGGCGCTGATCGTCAGGGAGGATGTCACCGCCGAACAGATCACGAATTGCATTGGCGAGCTCCGGGAACCTGCGCTGCAAACTGTCGTCCCCTTCGACGTATACCGCGGCAAAGGCGTCGACGAAGGCCACAAGAGCATCGCCCTGAGCTTGGCTCTGCAGGACTATTCACAGACGCTGACAGATTCCGAAATCGATGCTATAGTTAGTAAGCTTTTGGAAAACTTGAAAAATAAAATTGGTGCGAAGTTGAGGGATTGATTAAATGGCATTAACCAAAGCTGATTTTGCTGAAAAACTTTTCGAAGAGCTCGGCTTGAACAAGCGTGAAGCCAAAGATATCGTGGAGCTGTTTTTTGAAGAAATCAAAACCGCTCTGGAGCGCGGCGAGCAAGTCAAACTGTCCGGTTTCGGCAAGTTCGAACTGCGCGACAAGAATAGCCGTCCGGGAAGAAATCCGAAAACCGGAGAAGAAATACCCATTACTGCCAGACGTGTGGTAACATTCAGGTCCGGACAAAAACTCAAAGCGCGGGTAGAAGCCTATGCTGGAACCGAGTCATAATAACGAACTGCCTCCCATCCCGGCAAAGCGCTACTTCACGATCGGTGAAGTCAGCGAGCTATGCGCCGTCAAACCCCATGTACTGCGCTACTGGGAGCAGGAATTTACCGAACTGAGCCCGGTCAAACGCCGGGGCAACCGCCGGTATTATCAGCGTCACGACGTGCTGATGATCCGCCAGATCCGTTCCCTGCTGTACGAGCAGGGCTACACGATCGGTGGCGCCAGGGCACACCTGACCAGTGACCAGCACAAAGAGGACGCGACCCGCACCAAGCAACTGATCCACCAGATGGTCGTAGAACTCGAAGACATTCTGGAATTGCTTAAATAAGGTCGGCTGTAATATAATTCTCCCTCTTCGGCTTTTTTCAAAAGCCGGTTTTATCCTTATCTTATAAATTGCAAAGGCGGCGTGCCCGAGCAGTTGTCAAATCATCGGGGCGTAGCGCAGTTTGGTAGCGCACTTGCATGGGGTGCAAGGGGTCGGAGGTTCAAATCCTCTCGTCCCGACCAATGAAATTAGTATTTTCAGGGAAAAACGTACATTAAAACCGAAATAAACAGATATAAATCGAAATGAATGTCTGTTTTTTATGTGAACATCTCCACCGCTTTGTTGCCTGCATCGGGCAGGCTGTCTTTAATGAATCGCGCATAAGACTTTGTTGTTATGATGACTGAGCCTGACCCATCTGCCAACTTATCCAGGCCAATGATTCACATGCAGTCAAAACATCATGCAGGCATAAGTGTGACGAGTTTGATAGGGTTTACGGTAACGAATACCTGTACGCTTAAGAGCCCATCCCCAAAACTTCCTGATTTGTCTGTCTCCTGTCCATGGTTTCCCTGTATTGGGATTTTTTAAAGACACGACATCTATCTTTAAGCGTATACAGTTTTTGATCTTCTAGGGAATATGCGGAAGATATAGGGCAGTTAGAGCTTCTTTTAAATAGCTATCCTAAGCTTAATGAGGCATCTGAAACATCGGAAGCCGTAAAAGGCCAAGTATCCAATACCCGCTCCGAGATCGACGCGGAGATCGCATCCTTGCCGTCAAAGACTGACATGTATGCCTTTAAGCGGTTGGATGATCTCGTGGAGAAGATCGAGCGGGCCGGGCTGATGGAAGAGTACGAGACGAAGCTGAACGAGGTGGCTGACTATCTGACCGTTTTGCTGGCGGAAGCTGAAAAAAGGATCGAATGGTAATCGGCGATCATCCACTAAATACTGGCGCGGCTACCTGATACCCTTTTCAGCTCCCAAGCAGAAACAACTGGCAAGAAAAAATCAATTCCCCTTCACCCCATGCAAGGCATTATTCTCATTGGACTGCAAGCTAGCGGCAAAACCACGTTTTATTTTCAGCAATTTGCCAAGACCCATATCCGGCTGAGCATGGACATGCTGAAAACCCGTCATCGGGAAAATCTGCTGCTCCATGCCTGCCTGGAGGCAAAACAACCCGTGGTGATTGACAACACCAATCCAACCAGACAAGAGCGGGGAAAATACATCAAAGGCTTTAAGACACATCGATTTGAAGTCATTGGCTATTATTTCGCGGCCAATCTGGAAGCCTGCCTCAAGAGGAATGCCTTGCGAACAGGCAAGGGAAACATTCCCGAGGCTGGTCTCAAGGGCACTTACAATAAACTGGAGTTGCCGGAATACGCAGAAGGGTTTGACCAGTTGTATTATGTGAGCATCCACCACAACCACTTCAAGGTAGAAGGCTGGAAACATGAAATTCAGTGAGCTTGACCGAAAAATGCGCGTGTTCGAGACCGCGCACGACCACTGCGTGTTGCCGGGCATCCACATCGTCGCCCGCATTGATGGGCGTTGCTTTACTACCTTGACCAAGGACAAGCATCGGCTTGAAGCGCCTTTTGACCTGAAGTTTCGGGATATGATGATCGAGACTGTCAAACACTTGATGCAATGCGGGTTCAAGATCAATTACGGCTATACCCAAAGCGATGAAATTTCGCTTTGGCTTGATCTGAATGACGGCCTGTTTGAGCGCAAGGAACGCAAGCTGAATTCCATCCTGGCAGGAGAAGCCAGCGCGAAATTCAGCTTGCTCTTGGGCGATGTCGCCGCTTTCGATTGCCGGATTTGCCAACTGCCGACCCAACAACTGGTCATCGATTATTTTCGGTGGCGGCAGGAAGATGCCCGCCGAAACGCCTTGAATGCCCATTGTTATTGGAGCCTTCGCAAGGAAGGCGCATCGGTTCAGAACGCGACCACAGCTTTATCTAAAAAATCAGTGGCCGAGAAAAACGAATTGCTTTTCCAGAAAGGCGTCAACTTCAACGACCTCCCCAATTGGCAAAAACGCGGCACGGGCGTGTATTGGGAAAGCTATGAAAAAACGGCGATGAACCCGCTGACCGGTGAACCTGCAACAGCCTATCGAAGCCGCATAAAAGTAGACTTCGATTTGCCCATAAAGGACGGCTACAGCCAGTTTATAGGAGACATGCTGGCTAACTGCGGCTAGATTATCGTTTTACCGCCCCTTAGTCACGCGATCAGGGCAATGATGTGGAATGTAAGCGTTTCATACCCTCAAGCTGTTCTTGGCTGGCCTCCGAACCAGCAAATCCAATAGCTGATTAAACGTTTTGTTATCGACATGGAATGCGCTTTGGTCAAGAATGACGTTCTTGGTTTCCTTCAGCGCCGATGCCAACATAAATTGCGAGCGATTGGAACCCAGCAATTCGGCGGCACGGCCGCGAAGATGGATATTGACCTCGGCGGAAAGTTATTCTGTTTTCATTTCAAATGACCGGAGGGTAATGGGCTATTTATGCTCGGTTTTTGTGTTGCAATTGTCAGCACAAATTTAGGTCTTAAACGCGACATCAACGGCTTTGAGCAGTTCGACGGTCAGGTGGTAAATGCCCGGCCGCTTACTCTCACGCGGGCCGGCAACGTTCAGGGTCTTAATGATGTGCGTACGCAACCAAGCAAGTACGCTGGCCGTTGCTTCCGCCGTAACACCGGCATCGAGCTGTACGACGAGATGTGGTTTGGCTATCTGCTGGGCGAAGGCTTGGGTCGCTAACGTTCCACCTTCCAGTTCGCCCAGATTGACAATCAGGGTGCCGTCGCTGTCTTCCACGTTGCGGCGGGTGCGCTGGCGGTAGCCCCCATCGGCCAATTCGGTGAGCTGGTATTTCAACGGGATGATGCCGTCCTCGGCTTTGCGTCCGCGTGGTACCCAACCACCGTGCGTGTAGCGATAGCCATGATGGATGGCGAAATCCAACGCGCCACGATCCGCGCTGGTCTGTCCGCCGGAGACAATGTGTTGGCAGAAACGCGGCGGGTCGGGAAATGTCTGGTACAGCCTGCGGAACGAAGGCAGTGGCGACAGCCAGCCACCGGCGAGGATTTCGGTGCGCTCGTCGATGCTGTGGTTGGGGTCCTCGCCGGGCTTGATATAAACGACGCGGTAGGCGTTTCCCACTTCTTCCTTGAGCCAGCGCGACAGTTGCAGGCCGCGCACATTAAAAGCGATCCAGTCCCAGCTATCGGCATCGAAGTCGTCCGAGTAGAACGATGTTCGGTCGAACGTGATGGCCCAAACCGCGAACTTCTGCCATAGCCCTTCCGACACCGGGAGCGACTCATCCCAATAGGCGCCGTCGCAGATATTACCACCGACGCCGCGTTCGTCTGGGCTCTTGACCCACCACAGGAACGGCGCATTGCCGTAGTCCACCATTACGGTGAGGACAGGAATGAATGGCGTGTTTTCTTCATTGTTCATGGCGTTGTCTAATCCTCTTTCCATACAAATTGATACACCGGGTTGGCGCACCACGCTTTCAGATCGTTGGCGAGCTCTTCAGCCTCCTCCGGCGTGAGGTTGAAACGGATGTCGGCCCGGAACGGTGCGCTGTCATCAAGGAAGCCCTGAAAGATACAAAAGCGAAGGCACCTGTTTTTGCCTTCATGCGGCAGAACCGTCAGGAAGAAATGAAAGAGATCATCGTCATCCTTGTAATCGACAAAGAAAGGGCGAGCTGTTTCCTCCTTTAGCGACGGAGCTAAGAGTGCAGTAGCCACTTCGTCAAGTATGCACCGGTCGGCGTAGATTTGAATGGAAGCCCGTACCCGGTCGCTGCCGACAATGAAATGACAGAATGTATCGGGGTCGGAATATTTCGGTTCGATGATGAAATAGCGTTGGGTTATCATGAGTTCGGTTTTCTGTCTGTTATTTCAGCGGCAGCTTGTTCTGCCAAATACCTGTCCGTAATATCACAACCATGATTGTCATGTAGCCCTAGCATGGAATACGCACCATGATAGGCATTGGAGTTTGCGCTGCGGCCAGCGCGCTTCGCACCTCATCCAGCGTTTGAGCCTCGATGGCGGCCACCAGGCGTTGTAGTTCATTGCCATTGATAAAAGACCGCTGGTGTTACACAGAGTGTGGTTGGTTCGACGTGTCAGAAGCTTTAATGTCAATCTTCAACTCGAATTGGTCAAAGGCTTCTGCCTGTTTCATCAAAGGATTGTTTATCATTTCGTCATGCTCCTTTAAGCCTTGATTTCTCAGTCCAAAGCGAGACAACAAACATTAGAGCATTTTCGTTTTGGGTGTACGATCATAATCAATACCGCAAAGTGAGGGGAAACGCGTCATTCCGGCAGGGATTGCCGGACGACTGCAGGGATGCAGGAGATACGAGCCCAAGGAAGGGCGAGGTAGATCGCGTCAGGAACACGCGATCGAGAGCAACGCAGGGAGCGGTTGCCGAATCCAGAAGCCAGGGATGGCAAGCTTTAATGCATCCCTGCAGTCTGGATCTCGGCACAAATCTGTCTGGAACAGATTTGCATTGACCCGAAGGGGGCCAGGCAGGAAAGCCTGGCATGAATCCCTGCCGAGATGACGGTTTGACTTAACGGCATTATCTCCCTATAGGCGATATGAAAATGCTCTAGCCAGCCTATCTCGCCAAGCTTTATTGTCCAGCCACTTCCACCCCTACTGAGTCCGTATGGGTTGGCTTGGACAGGATACGAACAGGCAAAAACCGCTGGATGACTTCCGCATTGCTGTCGGCGTGTTGACTCCATTCGGTGGCAGTGAACGAACCGCCGCCCGCCAGGGCCAAGGGCAATAGCAATTGGTCGGCCAAGTTGGCGCCCACCGCCGCCGCGCTGGCAAGATATTTGTGCGCCTGGGCGACCGCGCTTTGGGCGATATGTTCGGCCGGCACGCCGCGTTCGGCAAAGCCGGTAAACACTTCAGTAACCTGTTCGTGCTCCAAGGTGAGCAGCAGCACATTGCCGGGGCCTTGGTTGTTGTCGAGTTTATGCAGTCGAAGTTGCTCATTGTCCCAAGCCAGCTTCCACTTGACCAAGGCCAGTTCGCGCTCGGCAATGTGGACGGGCAGGGCCGCGATGTAGCTTTCGGCATAGCTATTCAATGCCGTTCCGCGTTCGGCCAAATGCAAGGGCGCAAGCTGAGTGCCGCCCGTGATGGTGGCGACGATCTCGCCACCGCCCGCCGGATAAAAGCCGAAGCGGTTCAACTGCAAATCAACTTCCGCGCCCATGCGCCTTAACAACGGCAAAAAAGCCCGCTGTAAAAAGTGAAAGGGCGGGCTCATGGTATTGTGGGTGCCGCCGGTGATGACGACACGGCTATCTTCCGCCGCCAGCAACAACGCCGGCAATACGGTTTGCAACACCAGGGTACAACTGCCTGCCGTGCCAATGTCGAAGCGGTAATGGCCGCCTTGTAAATGTCGTGGGCAAAAGCTCAATTCAAGCGAACCCACTGCGGCGCCAACCAGTTCCGCTCCCGAAATGGCTGCCGCCGCTTGCACGGCGGTCAAATGCTGGCGCATCAGGCCGGGCGACTTGCGCCGGGCGCGGATGTTGTTAATGCGGAAGGCTTGCCCAGTAATGACCGACAAAGTCAGCGCAGTGCGTAGGATTTGCCCGCCGCCTTCGCCTTGGGAGCCGTCAATTTCAATTGTCATGATTGTTTACTTTTCATGGTTTTGAAAGACCATTGGTCAAAGCCTTTAGCGACCAACATGTCTTTGTCGTTAATGTGGACCATTTCGTGTTCCTTGCTGCCTAGCACACCGGATATAAAGCCCGATATGTTATTGAATGCCGTGAAAGGATCGACTACTTTGTAGAATTCCAAAACCTTCAATTCGTCGTTCAAAGTCAATAACGGCGGTGTGTTGTGGTTTAGCCTAATGACAAATTAATTTTGTTCCCGTGCTTGTCTGGCACGGGAACTGCCGCGGCCTATCAACCCTTCACGCAAACCACCTGTTTCAAGGTATGCACAATCTCCACTAGATCGGTTTGTGCCGCCATCACCGCGTCGATATCCTTGTACGCCATCGGGATTTCGTCGATGACATCGGCATCCTTCCGGCATTCCACGCCCTCGGTGGCCGCAATCTGGTCGGCAATGCTGAACCGTTTCTTGGCTTCGGTGCGGGACATGGCCCGGCCAGCGCCGTGGCTGCAAGAGCAGAAGGATTCCGCCTGACCCTTGCCGCGCACAATGAAAGACTTGGCCCCCATCGACCCCGGAATGATGCCCATCTGCCCCGGCCAGGCCGCTACCGCGCCTTTGCGCGTCACCAGTACGTTATGGCCGAAATGATGCTCGCGCTGCACATAGTTATGATGGCAGTTCACCGCTTCCACATCCGTCGTGAACGGCTTGGGGCAAATCGCCTGGACGGCCGCCACCAGGTTGTGCATCATCAGCTCGCGGTTGCGTCTGGCGAAGTCCTGCGCCCAACTGACCGCTTGTACGTAGTCGTCAAAATGTTCCGTCCCTTCCGGGAAATAGGCCAAATCCCGATCCGGCAACTGGATATAGAATTTTTCCATGTCCTTCCGCGCCAGTTCGATGAAGTGCATGCCGATGCGGTTGCCTACGCCGCGCGAACCGGAATGCAGCATGAACCAGACGTTTTGGCTTTCATCCAGACAGACTTCGATAAAGTGGTTGCCGGTTCCTAAAGTACCCAAATGCTTATAGTTATTGGTGTTCTTCAGGCACGGATGTTTATCGCAAATGGCTTCAAATTCCGGCAACAATTCCGCCCACTGCCGGTCTACGTTCGCTGCCGGGTTCTCCCAGGAACCCTTGTCGCGGCCTTTAAAGGTCAAACCATGCGGCACGGCCCGTTCAATGGCGGTGCGCCAGCCGTGCAAGTGGTCCGGCAGGTCGCTGGCGGTCAAAGTGGTCTTGGCCGCCATCATGCCGCAGCCGATGTCCACGCCCACCGCCGCCGGGATGATCGCGCCCCGCGTGGGGATCACGCTGCCGATGGTGGAACCCAAACCAAAATGCACGTCCGGCATCACCGCAATATGCTTGAACACAAAGGGCATCCGGGCCATGTTCAATAACTGTTTCTTGGCAGCGTCATCGACTGGCACGCCCTGCGCCCACAGTTTGATCGGCTTGCCCTGGTCTTCTTGCAGCACTTGGTAATTTTGGCTAGGCATGGTTGTTATCTCTCTATTCTGATATGACTTTACGTCACATTGCCTTTTACAAACGTTTGTGAAATTATCCGTTCATGCTTCGACCCTTCGATAAACTCAGGACTCGGTACGAACGGATATTGACCGAATTGGAGTAGGAATCGAATCATGCGACAGATGGACTCCGATTGAGCCACTCAATTTTGTCGTGGAGCTGAACTACAGGCGATGCCATCGTTTCTCTGCCTGTCATTCCTGAAGCTGGCGATACGGCTTGATGACCTAAACCAGGATAAACCGCGCCAGGGTGCCGGAATGCGCCACTTGTAAGCACTGACTTCACTCACCGACGCTTACAGAAAAAGCGATAACTGTGCCAGCTTTGCTTTCAACTTGTTTTATGTTTTTAACTGACTGATATTATGGGATAAGTTCTTTAAAAAATTTAATTGCGCTTGGGTTTTTAAAACTCGGCTATACTGCTGGCTGTAGAAATATTTATCTGGATTTATAAATTATTCTCATGAAGAAAAAAGTGGTCATCGGCTTCATCGGTACCCAACTGGATTCAGGAATCGCGGCCAGCCGCTGGGAACGCTGGCGGCCCACCGTCTCGCTGGTGCTGCGCGAAAACTTGGTCATCGACAAGATGATGTTGCTGTACGACCGCAATTACCAGGCATTGGCCGATTTGCTCAAGCAGGACATCGCCACCGTGTCGCCGGAAACGGAGGTCACGCCCGTGGAAATGAGCATTGCCAACCCGTGGGACTTCGGCCAGGTCTACGCCGCTTTATTCGATCTTGCCGAGCAATACCCGTTTGACATCGAACATGAAGAATATTGGATCCACATCACGACCGGCACCCACGTCGTCCAGATTTGCCTGTTTTTGATGGTGGAAGCGCGGTATTTTCCGGGCGTGCTGTTGCAAACTTCTCCGCCATCCAAGAAAAGAGGGGATGCCTTGGGCAGTTATACCCTGATCGACTTGGACTTAAGCCATTACGATGCGATTGCCCAGCGCTACGCCAGGGCGGAGGCCGATGCCATCACTTTGTTGAAATCCGGCATAGAAACTTTGAATCCGGCCTTCAACAAGATGATCGGCGAAATCGAGCAGGTGGCGGTGCGTTCCAAAGCGCCGCTGTTGTTCATGGGGCAGACTGGGGCAGGGAAGTCATTCCTGGCCAAGCGGGTGTATGAACTGAAAAAGGCCCGGCATCAGGTCAGCGGCCCGTTCGTCGAAGTCAATTGCGCGACTTTGCGCGGCGACGGCGCGGCTTCCGCGTTGTTCGGCCATGTCAAAGGCGCTTTCACCGGGGCGCAACATGACCGGGCGGGCTTGTTGAGAAGCGCCAACAAGGGTTTGTTGTTTCTGGACGAGATCGGCGAGTTGGGCGCGGACGAACAGGCCATGCTGTTGAAGGCGGTGGAAGAGAAACAGTTTTATCCGGTCGGCGGCGACAAGTTGGCAACCAGCGACTTCCAACTGATTGCCGGCACCCACCGGAACTTGCGCCAGGACGTGCAGGCCGGGCGGTTCCGGGAGGATTTGTTCGCCCGGATCAACCTGTGGACCTATAATTTGCCATCGCTCGCCCAACGGCCCGAGGACATCGAGCCCAACATCGACTACCTGCTGACCCAGCAATTTGCCGAGCTGGGTCAAAAAGTCAGTTTCAATAAGGAGGCAAGACGCAAGTATCTTGATTTCGCCACTTCACCCTCTGCGACCTGGCAAGGCAATTTCCGCGACCTGAGCGCGTCCATCTTGCGCCTATCGACCCTGGCCCAGGGCGGACGGATCACTGAGGAACTGGTTGAGCAGGAAATTGGCCGTTTGTCTATATTTTGGGGTCAGCCGCAGGTAAAAACCCAAGGCAACATGACGCAGGCGCTGGACAGTGAACAACTGGCCGGGCTGGACTTGTTCGACCGCCTGCAATTGGAGGCCGTGCTCGCCGCGTGCCAGGATTGCCACAGCCTGTCGGAAGCGGGCCGGAAACTGTTCGCGGCGTCCCGCGCCCGGCGCGGCAGCAGCAACGATTCCGACCGCCTGCGCAAATACCTGGCCAAGTTCGGTCTGGACTGGGCCAAAGTGAAGGGCATGTGAAAACTAATGTCCTTGATAATAAAGAGCGCCACAAGCAAGGTTCCTTCAAGATCGAAGCATGGACTTGCACAACGCCGGGCTGAACGGAGAACACCCCGCAGCACTAGACTTTTTCTTTCTGAGTCGTGATCGTTTGCCAACCATGAGCGAAGATGAGGCGATGGAGAAGATTAAAAAAGATCCAGTGTTTAACTAATAAAATCATTTAAGATTCGGACAAGTGAACCCAGCGCATGAATCACGCAGCACACAATAAACTCGTTTCCTTTATCTGGTCGATCGCCGACGATTGTTTGCGCGACGTCTACGTCCGCGGCAAATACCGCGATGTTATCTTGCCGATGGTGGTGTTGCGCCGCCTGGATGCATTACTCGAACCCAGCAAGGACAAAGTGCTGGGCGAACTCGCTTTCCAAAAAAACGACATGGGCCTGACCGAGTTGGACGATAACGGCTTGAAAGAGGCCTCCGGCTATGTGTTTTACAACACCAGCAAATGGACGCTCACGCAATTGCTGAAAACCGCGACCAACAATCAGCAAATTCTATTAGCCAATGTCGAAGACTACTTGAACGGCTACAGCGCCAACGTCAAGGAAATCGTCGACAAGTTCAATCTCAAATCCCAGGTTCGCCACATGGCCGGCAAGGATGTTTTGCTCGGCGTGCTGGAAAAGTTTACCTCGCCTTATATCAACCTCACGCCGTATGACAAGGGCGACCCGGACGGCAATCGACTGCCAGCCCTGACCAATCTGGGCATGGGCTACGTGTTTGAAGAGCTGATCCGAAAATTCAACGAAGAAAATAACGAAGAGGCCGGCGAGCATTTCACGCCCCGCGAAGTGATCGAGTTGATGACGCATTTGATCTTCGATCCGGTAAAAGACCAACTGCCGCCGGTCATGACCATCTACGACCCGGCCTGCGGCTCCGGCGGCATGCTCACCGAATCGCAAAACTTCATCAAGGACGAGGAAGGCGCGATACGGGCAACCGGCGACGTCTATTTGTACGGCAAGGAAATCAATGACGAAACCTATGCCATCTGCAAATCCGACATGATGATCAAGGGCAACAACCCGGCCAACATTCGTGTCGGTTCCACGCTGTCCAGCGACGAATTTTCAGGCACGCGCTTCGATTTCATGCTGTCCAATCCCCCCTATGGCAAAAGCTGGGCCAGCGAGCAGAAATATATCAAAGACGGCGGCGACGTGATCGACTCCCGCTTTCGGGTCACGCTGAAAGATTACTGGGGCAAGCCGGAAACCTTGGATGCCACCCCGCGTTCCAGCGACGGCCAATTGCTGTTCTTGATGGAAATGGTCAGCAAGATGAAAAGCCTGGATCAAAGTCCGCATGGCTCGCGCATCGCTTCCGTCCATAACGGCTCCAGCCTGTTCACCGGCGATGCCGGCAGCGGTGAAAGCAATATTCGCCGCCACATTATCGAAAACGACTTGCTGGAAGCCATTATTCAGCTACCCAACAACCTGTTTTACAACACCGGCATCACCACCTATATCTGGTTGCTGTCCAACCGCAAGGCGCCATCGCGTAAAAACAAAGTGCAGTTGACCGATGCCAGCCAGCTCTACCGCAAGCTGCGCAAAAATCTCGGCAATAAAAACTGCGAATTCGCCCCCGAGCATATCCGGGAAATCGTAGACACCTACCTGGAATTGGTAACAAAGGAACGCGAGACGGATGATTCCGGCATTGCCGCTCAGGTTTTCGACAATAGCGATTTTGGCTATTACAAGGTCAATATCGAACGGCCCGACCGCCGCAAGGCCCAATTCAGCCTGGAGCGCATTGAAACCTTGCGTTTCGACAAGGCGCTGAATCAGCCGATGCAGTGGATCTACCGGCAATGGGGCGATGCCGTCTATCAAGCCGGCTGGTTGGGGAAGCACGAAAAAACCATCCTGGCCTGGTGCGAAGATAACGAGCTTGGGCTCAATGCCAAAAATCGCGGCAAATTGCTCAGCCTGGACACCTGGCTGAAGCAGCAAAACCTGATGCAAACCGCTCAAACCCTGATGGCGGCGATCGGTACCGACGAATCCAGCGATTTCAACCAATTCAAATCCTCCGTAGACGCCGTTCTCAAGGCGCAAACGATCAAGCTGACCGCCAGCGACAAAAACGCCATCCTCAATGCCGTCAGTTGGTACGACGAAACCGCCGAAAAAGTCATCGCGCAACAGCTCAAACTGAGTGGCGACAAACTCGATGCTTTACTGCATCATCTGGATTGCAGCGAAGATGGGCTACCGGATTTCGGCTATTACCCCACCGGTAAAAAAGGTGAATATCTCACCTACGAAACCCACGCCGACCTGCGTGACAGCGAATCGGTGCCTCTGAACGACCGCATTCACCGCTATTTCCTGGCCGAGGTAAAGCCGCATGTCGAAGAGGCCTGGATTAACCTCGATTCCACCAAAATCGGTTACGAAATCAGCTTCAACAAATATTTCTACCGGCACAAGCCGTTGCGCGGCATGGATGAGGTGGCTAAAGACATCATCGCCCTGGAAAAGCAGGCCGAAGGCTTGATTGCCGATATTTTGGGCATTGACGTGAACCTGCTATAGGTGACGATGATGAACGATGCCAAACCCTTGAAATCAGCCAACGCCCCACTTTCGTCATCCGATGGACTAGCGCCGCTTTTCGAAAACATCGCCCGCGTTATTCAGCAGGCTCGCCAGCAAGTGCAACAGGCGGTGAATAGCGAAATGGTGCAATGTTATTGGCAAATAGGTTGTTTGATTGTTGAGCACGAGCAACGCGGACAGGCCAGAGCCGCCTACGGCAAACAACAATTGCAGATACTCTCCGCGCAATTGACGGTGGAATTTGGCAAGGGATTTGATCCTCGCAACCTGCGCAATATGCGAAGTTTTTTTCTGGCCTATCCAAATTGGAACGCAGTGCGTACCGAATTAAGCTGGACGCACTACCGCACCTTACTCCGGGTGGAAAATCCGGATGCCAGAAGTTGGTATCAACGGGAGGCGATAGAACAGTATTGGAGCGCCCGCGCACTGGAACGGCAAATCGACAAACTCTACTACGAACGCCTGTTGTCCACTCAGGATAAAGCGCCGGTTCAGGCCGAGGCCGAACAAAAAATTGCCGAAGAAAATCAACGTGAGCAACAACTGCGGCCCCAAGATGTATTGCGCGACCCCTATATTCTCGACTTTTTGAACCTGCCCGGCCAGCACTGGTTGGAATCCGATCTGGAACAAGGCCTGCTGGATAACCTGCAAGCCTTCTTGTTGGAATTGGGCAAAGGCTTTGCCTTTGTCGCCCGGCAACAGCGCATCCGAACCGAAGACCAAGACTTTTACATCGATCTGGTGTTTTACCATTTCAAGCTAAAGTGCTTTTTACTGATCGACCTGAAATTGGGCAAACTCACCCATCAGGATGTCGGCCAGATGGACAGCTATGTGCGCATCTACGACCAACAGCAACGCTCGGCGGACGACAACCCGACCATCGGCCTGATCCTGTGCAGCCAGAAAAGCGAAGCGGTCGTGAAATATTCGGTGTTGACCGACAGCGAACAATTGTTCGCCGCCAAATACCTGCCGTATCTACCGACCGAGGCGGAGCTGAAACGCGAATTGGAACGGGAGCGGATTAAGGTACAGGCGCAATTGCTGACTAAAACGGACGAGGCGGACGATGATTGAGCAACTGGCGGAAATGCCGACTTACGAGGCTTATAAGGATTCCGGGGTGGAATGGTTGGGGGAGATTCCGGCGTATTGGAATATTAAAAGGCTTAAATATGAAGCTAATGTTGTTTTAGGGAAAATGCTCTGCACTGAAAATAAAGGCAACTACCAATTAAAACCATACTTGAAATCAAAAAATATTCAGTGGCTTAACGTTGATATATCCTCTACTGATGAAATGTGGTTTTCTCCATCAGAAATTGAGCTTTATCGCTTGATGCATGGTGATTTGATTTTAAGCGAGGGAGGCGAAGTTGGAAAAACATGTATTTGGAACAATGAGCTTGATGAATGTTACATTCAAAATTCAGCTCATAAGATTACCTTTTCAAAAGAGAATAACTCTCGATTTTTTCTTTACCTATTTTTTATAACTGGAAAAATTGGTTTATTTGACTCTATAGTTAATAGAGTGAGTATTGCTCATTTAACTAAAGAAAAGCTAACTAATATTCATTTTTTATTTCCACCACTTTTCGAACAAACCGCCATCGCCGCTTTTCTGGACTGCAAAACCGCGCAAATCGACCAAGCCGTGGCGATCAAGGAGCAACAAATCGCCTTGCTGAAAGAGCGCAAGCAAATCCTGATTCAAAATGCCGTTACCCGCGGCCTTGACCCCAATGTACCGATGCGCAACTCCGGCGTGGAGTGGATCGGCAAGATTCCGGAGCACTGGGAATTGATTACGTTAAAGCGCATAGTTTATTTCATACAAACTGGGCCGTTTGGGGCAGAATTACATGCCCATGATTATGTAGAAAATGGGACCCCTCTTATCAATCCCAAGCATATGAAAGAGGGAAATATAATTCCAGACGCCACCTGCTCAGTAGACAACAATACTCTGCTACGCTTAAAAAAATACCAATTGGCAAATGGTGATTTAATTATGGCCAGGCGTGGAGAACTGGGAAGATGTGCAGTTGTTTCAACAAAGGAACACGGATGGCTATGTGGCACAGGCTCTATTGTGATTCGGTTGAAACATGATTATTTCAATGTTAAATATTTTTTTAGAATAATATCTGGTCGAGGTGTTGCTGAAGTATTAGGATTAGATTCAGTAGGTTCAACGATGGACAACTTGAATACAGCTATTGTGGGAAATCTTGTTCTACCTATGCCAAACATGGAGGAACAAACCGCCATCGTCACCCACATCGAAACCCAATCCGCCAAAATCGACCAAGCCATTGCCATTCAGCAACAGCAAATCGACAAGCTCAAGGAATACAAAGCGACCCTGATCAACAGCGCCGTCACCGGCAAAGTCCGCATTTCTGACGCTGTTCAGCTTGAGGGGGTGCGATGAAACCCTATGTTCCCGATCAGTTGCCGATTACCGAGCTCGATTATCAACGCTTATTTGCGCTGGTGGCTGATGCCAGCGCCGAACTGGCGCGCTATGACGGCTTATTACTGGGCATTCCCAGCCCGGCGGTGATGCTGTCGCCGTTGACCACTCGCGAGGCGGTGTTGTCCTCCAAAATTGAAGGCACGCAGGCGACCGTGGACGATGTGTTGGAATACGACGCGGGTTTAGCCAAGGAGGGTGAGAACTATAAGGACATTCAAGAGATTGCCAATTACCGCTCGGCTTTATATCAGGCGCGGGATTATTTACAGGATTATCCGATTCGCCTAGATAGTGTCGTCATAAGATAGCTGTCCACAGGGCGATGCACCGGATCTGCACAGCGGCCAGGAACGATGCGGTGTTCTTGGCATAGCGTGTGGCAATACCTCGCCAGCGCTTGAGGTGCAAGAACGCGTTTTCTACTAAATGCCGCAGTTTGTACAGGTCGCGATCGTAGTCGCGGGGTTGTTTTCGATTGCGGCGTGGCGGAATGACCACCGTCATCTGATTTGCTTCGGCTTGGGCTACGATAGCATCGCTATCGTAGCCTTTGTCCGCCAATAAGTACTGAGCATCCACGCCTTCGATCAAGGCTGAAGCCTGCGAACAATCTGCTGTGGTACCTGCTGTAATAAGGATTCTGACCGGCATACCATGCGCATCCACGGCCAGATGTATCTTACTGTTGAGCCCCCTTTTGTGACCGCCATGCCCTGATTGCCGCCTTGCGCGCCGGTCGCATGCGGATGGACTTTGATGTGGCTGGCATCAATCATCAACCATTCATAGTCGGGTTCGGTGACCAACTGTTCCAACAGGGCTTCCCAGACGCCGTGATCTCGCCAACGGCAAAACCGGCGATGGGTGTTCTTCCAATCGCCATAGTCAGGTGGCAGGTCGCGCCATGGCGCACCGGTACGCAAAATCCAGAAGACCGCATTGATAAACAAGCGGTTGTCTCGCGCTTTTCCGCCCCAGGCCCCGGCACGGCCGGGCAGATGGGGTTCCAGTAAGCTCCAAACCGTATCGGAAATGTCATGGCGGCGGTGGGCAGGTTGGGACATGGCTCTTTAATCTCATCAGCAACGACAATCTCCGTATTATACCTGACAAAGACTTATCTTGTGACGACACTATCTAGGGTTTATTTTGCAACTGCACAAAATTTTGATGTCCAGTGTGCGTGGCGAAAACAAAGAACCCGGCGAATTTCGCCGCACGCAAAACTGGATTGGTACAGCAGGTTGCAGCATTGAACAAGCCAGTTTTGTCCCGCCTGATCCCCTGCGGCTGCCGGACTATCTGCAAGCCTTGATAGGTTATATGGATAGAGAGGACAGTATGTGTTGTTGCAAACAGCCGTGGTACACGCCCAATTTGAATTGCTGCATCCGTTTAACGACGGTAATGGCCGTATTGGCCGGATTTTGATACCGCTGTTTCTGTATCAGAAAAGACTGTTGGCCGAACCGATGTTTTATCTGAGCGAATATCTTGAAAGCCATCGCGACGAGTATTATCAACGCTTAAGTTCAATTTCGTCGGCGGGTGACTGGAATGGCTGGATTGCCTTTTTCTTACAGGCGGTTGCTTATCAGGCCAAGGACAATAGCCGTCGCGTGAAGGAAATCATGGTGCTGTATGAAACGATGAAAGTTCAAGTGCATGAAATCACGCGGTCCCAGTATTCGGTGTATTTACTGGATGCCATTTTTAATAAACCGATTTTTCGGGTTTCAGATGTCACCAAACAGCTTAGCCGTACTTACGCGATACACGAAAAAAACACAGCCGATTTGTTTAGGCAGCTAAAAGAGGCTGGCATCTTGTCGATTTTACAGCCCGGTAGCGGTCGCCGTTCTGCAACGCTTTGTTTTCCTGCGCTACTGAATCTGGCGGAAGGGAGGAAAATTTTATGACTATTTTGTGGAGTCGCTATCGGCAACAAATAAGTTTGTGGAGCGTGTATTTAAAAATAGACTCCACAAATTGTTTTGTGGAGTGGCTGGACTCTGCAAAACGCGAAAGATGTGGTTCGTGTCTTGCCGCATCTACGGCTAACCATAAGGCTTACCGCTATGTGCCATTTTGGGCATGACCTGTTTTCATTTGATGGTCATTTGATTGTGCAAGCATTCGATTCAGGGAGGTTTTTGTTTTGTACATACAAATCAAAAGCATACTAAGAGCGCTTCATTTGATGATGACCTGTTTTTATGGATTTCACGCTCTGTGTGAGTACGATGGAAGTTTAATGAATCGTATATGGAGCCGCTATCGGCAACAAACCCGTTTGTGGAGCGTCTGGGCTCTGCAAAGCCCCGTCTATTCAGCAAGTGAGTGCCATGGTCAGCAAAACCACCGAGAAAGAACTGGAAATCGCGATTGAAAAACAATTGACCGGCACCTGTCTGGAAGCGCAAAAAAGTGTTGCCGAAGTGGGCGATTTGCCGTTCAGCCCCAACCACGGCTACCAACTCGGCTTGGCGCAGGATTTCAACGCCCGTTACGCCATCGACAGTAAACGCTTTTGGGCGTTTCTGGAGCACACCCAGCATGACGGGCTGGAAAAACTGCAAAAGCACGGCGGCGATTGGCGGCTTAAAGTACTGGAGCGCTTCGACAAGCTGATCAAGAAATACGGCCTGCTGCATTTGCTGAAAAAGGGCCTGAGCGTCGACGATGCCACCTTGCACCTGATGTATCCGGCGCCACTGGCCAGCAGTTCCGACAAAGTGAAACAAAACTTTGCCGACAACCTCTTTAGCAGTACCCGCCAAGTGCGCTATTCCTTGAGCAATACCCTGGAAGAAATCGATCTGGTGCTGTTCGTCAACGGTCTGCCGTTTGCCACGCTGGAACTGAAAAACCCCTGGAGCGGCCAGACCGCGCGTTACCACGGCCAGAAACAATACTGCGAAGACCGCGACATCAACCAGCCATTGCTGCAATTCGGCCGCTGTCTGGTGCACATGGCGGTGGATACCGACGAAATCTACATGACTACCAAACTGGCCGGGCAACAAACGTTTTTTTTGCCGTTCAACCAAGGCCACAATTTTGGGGCCGGCAATCCGCCCAATCCCAACGGCCACAAAAGCGCGTATTTATGGCAGGCTGTGTTCAGCAAGAACAGCGTCGCCAACATCATTCAGCATTTCGTGCGATTGGACGGTAGCAGCAAAGAGCCGCTAGATAAGCGCACCTTGTTTTTTCCGCGTTATCACCAACTGGATGTGGTGCGCAAATTGGTGGCGCATGCCGGTCAAAATGGCGTTGGGCAAACCTATTTGATTCAACACTCGGCCGGTTCCGGTAAATCCAATTCCATCACCTGGGCGGCGTATCAATTGATCGAAGCGTATCCGGCCAGTCTGGACACGCCGGGTGCTATCGCTTTGGAAAAGCCGCTGTTCGATTCGGTGATTGTCGTCACCGATCGCCGCCTGCTGGATAAACAACTGCGCGACAATATCAAGGATTTTTCCGAAGTCAAGAATATCGTCGCCCCGGCATTCAAGTCTTCGGAGCTGAAAAGCGCCCTAGAGCAAGGCAAGAAAATCATCATTACCACCATCCAGAAGTTCCCTTTTATCATCGACGGCATTGCCGATTTGAGCGACAAGCGTTTTGCGGTGATCATCGACGAAGCCCACAGTTCGCAAAGCGGCTCGGCGCACGACAATATGAACCGGGCGATGGGCAAAAGCGAGCAGGCCGAGGAAGACGCGGTGGATGTGCAGGATAAAATCCTGCAAGCCATGCAATCGCGAAAAATGCGCGGCAATGCCTCGTATTTTGCCTTTACCGCGACGCCGAAAAACACCACTTTGGAAAAGTTCGGCGTTAAACAAGCGGATGGCAGTTTCGAGCCTTTTCATTTGTATTCCATGAAACAGGCGATCGAGGAAGGTTTTATTCTGGACGTGCTGGCCAACTACACCACTTATAAAAGCTATTACGAGATCCAAAAATCTGTCGCCGACAATCCGCTGTTCGACAGCGCCAAGGCGCAGAAAAAGCTGCGCGCCTTTGTCGAGCGCCACCAGCAAACCATTGCCGTGAAAGCGGAAATCATGCTGGACCATTTCATTCCGCAGGTGGTCAACA
The DNA here is from genome assembly GCF_000214275.2 of Methylomicrobium album BG8. NCBI lineage: Bacteria > Pseudomonadati > Pseudomonadota > Gammaproteobacteria > Methylococcales > Methylococcaceae > Methylomicrobium > Methylomicrobium album. The sequence continues at coordinate 826,772 of NZ_CM001475.1, forward strand.
GTAAAAAGCTGAAAGGCAAAGCCAAGGGCATGGTGATTACCCAGAACATCGAGGCGGCCATTCGTTATTACCGGGCGATTAGCCAGTTATTGACGGATCGAGGCAATCCGTTCAAGGTCGCGATTGCCTTTTCCGGCACTAAAGAAGTGGATGGCATCGAGTACAGCGAAGCGCAAATCAATAGTTTTGCCGAAAACGAAACCCGCGACACTTTCGATAAAGATGAATATCGCTTGTTGATCGTGGCCAACAAATACTTGACCGGATTCGATCAGCCCAAGCTGTGCGCGATGTATGTCGATAAAAAATTGCAAGGCGTGCTGGCCGTGCAGGCTTTGTCGCGGTTGAATCGGGCGGCGCCGAAGTGGGGCAAGAAGACCGAGGATTTGTTCATCCTGGATTTCTTTAACTCGGTGGACGATATTAAAACGGCCTTCGATCCTTTTTACACCGCCACGCGCTTGTCGGAAGCCACGGACGTCAATGTGTTGCATGAGTTAAAAGACGCGCTGGACGAAGTGGCGGTATATGAGTGGTTTGAGATTGAGCAGTTTGTCGAATTGTATTTTGGCAATGCCGATGCCCAGCAACTGAGCCCGATTATCGATACGGCGGCGGACCGGTTCAATCAGGAATTGGCGCTCGATGAACTGGCTAAAGCCGACTTCAAGATCAAAGCCAAACAGTTCGTCAAAATCTACGGACAAATGGCCGCCATCATGCCTTTTGAAATTGCGGCGTGGGAGAAGCTGTTCTGGTTCTTGAAATTTTTGATTCCCAAGCTGATCGTCAAAGACCCCTCTGCGGATCGGATTGACGAATTACTGGAGTCAGTCGATTTGTCGTCATACGGCCTGGAGCGCATCAAACTCAATCACGGCATTGGCTTGGATGCCAGTGAATCCGAATTGGAGCCGTCAAATTCCAATCCGCGTGGAACGCATGGCGGTGGCGGGGAACGCGATCCGCTGGATGAAATCATCCGCAGTTTTAACGAACGCTGGTTTCAGGGCTGGGGTGCAACGCCGGAAGCGCAACGCATCAAGTTCATCAACATCGCCGACGGCATCAAGGCGCACCCGGATTTCCAGGAAAAATATCAAAACAACCCCGATGTCCATACCCGGCTATTGGCATTCGAAAAGATATTCGAAGACGTGATACTCAAGAACCGGCGCAATGAATTGGAGCTGTATAAACTGCTGGCCAACGATCCGGCATTCAAGGCCGCCATGCAGCAGAGTTTGCGGCAAATGGTGGCTTGATCACATCATCATAATCTTGGCGGAATAGGTATTGGAATAAGTGGTTGTCAGTTTAGAGCGGATAAGCCCAAGTTTGGAATGATAACCTACCACTTAAAGACTTCCGCATGCTTGGCAGTTAAAATACCGAAAGGGGGCGATTCGGTTACCATCCCATTTTGAATGATGTTTTTCTGAACCAGACGAACAAAATCGGCTGCAGATAATATCGAGATGACGATCAACTAACCCTCATGCCATAATCGCTTCCCCATTTCAAAAACTGGCTAACCTGCATGAAGTGTTCTTTCTGTCATACCGAGAATCGGCCTAACGCGCAGTTTTGCGATCATTGCGGAGCTTCGCTGCTCAAGGTACTTTACTGTCGCTCATGCCAGACCGAAAACCGGACTACCGCCCGATATTGCGACCGGTGCGGCGCGCCTTTGGTCCCTTCCGGTTCCGCCCGAACCGCCGATAGGTTGCGGTTTTTTAAGGGGCGTCCGGTTTTATATGGAGCCGCCGCTTTACTGCTTTTATGGACGGCGTTCAACGCCTACGATTTTTACGAAAGCCATAGCGATGGCATTCAACCGGCCTCGGATTCCCGGCCCGCAGAAACGCAGGATCAACCTGTAACGGCCGAGCCGACCACGGTCCCCCCTCTACTCCCCACCAACCCGGCGATTCCGGATACCGTACCGGCGCCATCAGCGATGGAAAGCGAGGGCCAGGAAGCCGCGGAACAAGCCGCCCAAGCAGCGGCAAGAGCGCAAGCCGAGGCAAACGCTCTCGCTACCGCACAGCAAGCCCAGATCGCCAGCGCGATTCAAGCCATTAGGCTCAAGATAAACCACAGTTGGATTCGCCCGGTAATGGCGAAAAAGGGCCTTAAATGCCGAGTCAGAGTCAGATTGATGCCGGATGGCCGTGTCGTTGATGCCGAGATCATTGCCACGAGTGGCGATGAAACGTTCGATACTTCGGCTCGGAATGCGGTGCTCCAAGCCTCGCCGCTGCCGGTTCCGGCCGATAAAGATTTGTTTGAGAAAAGTTTCAGAAGCTTCACTTTTACCTTCACCCCTTCATGAAGGGCTCAGGATGTCAGTAGCTCGATAGGGCTGTAGGATGCGGTGACGATAGGAACCGCATCAATCGCGAACGATGCGGTTCGTTCCTCACCACATCCTACGGCCCTTGTTTATGTTGGATTCGCGAAGGAACGTTCCCGTCCCCCAAAGGGCACGACCTTAAACCGAAATCGTCAAGTTGCTCAGCCATGCCGGGGCGTGCGTTAAAATCCAGGCTTCAAACACCTTATCCATCCCGGTCACCACAATCGAACCTAACAGCAACAGCATCGAGCCCAATAGTTTTTTACCGAGGGTGCCGGTCGCGAGCAACCGGCTTCTAAAACGCCGCATGGCTTGATGCGACATCAAACCCAAGCCAACCAATGGCAGCGCGGCGCCCACGCCGAATAAGGCCATGATGGCCGATACGTGAACGAGGTCTTTGCCCTGGCCGGCGAGCACAATCGCCGCGCCCAGGGTCGGGCCGACGCAAGGACTCCAGACGATGCCCAACAATGCGCCCAACAGAAACTGCCCTGCCAAAGAGTCGGTTGCTACGTGTTCGAGCCAGGATTGACCTCGGCGACTCAAGCCCGCCAAGGCTTCCGCAAAAACCCCTTGTAATCGCGCCGACAGCAACACCCCTCCGAACAGGATCAATAGCCCGGCGGCAAAATAGCGGAAAAGCGCCGGGTCCAACCCGATCATCTGACCTACGGTAGCCAAAAAGATGCCTGCCAGCGCATAGGCGAGCGCCAGACCGGCAGCCAATGCCCAGGGTCCCCATCGATGCGCCGTCAAGGCGGTGCCGAGAATGATCGGGATCAACGGCAACGTGCACGGCGACAGCGTGGACAGCATTCCCGCTACGAGACTGAGCCCATAAACGCCCATGCCCACAATCATCGCGGCGGCCGGTTACAAGGCTTTTCTTAAGAAATCCGCGATGTCCTGTTCGCGGGTCACGCCCAAGTTCCGGTCGACTTCCTTGCCGCCCTTGAATACGATCAAGGTGCTTTGTTTGAGCACTTTGAACGCTTTCACGATCTCTTTCTGTCGGTCGAAGTCGACGCGCAGCGCCCGGATCGGCTTGAACTCTTCCTGCTCCAGCAGTTCTTTTAAAACCGGCTCCTGGGCGCGGCAGGTCGGACACCAATCGGCATGAATCCACACCAGAATCGGAGCGCCTTGCTGTTGTAAACGATCGAAAGCCGTCTGGGTAAACGCTTCCTCCGAAGCCGCGGCGGTACCGGTCAACAACCCCAGTAAAATCAGGGAACGCAAAAATGGAATCATCGTGTTATTACCTATTATCAACCCATCGTTTTTTGGAAAGAGCCGGATAAAGCCTCATAAACCGGCAAAAAATAGAATAGCCTATGCTCTAAAAAGTTCATTACCTAAAACAGAGACTTTATTCACTAGATAGTGTCGTCATAAGATAGCTGTCCACAGGGCGATGCACCGGATCTGCACAGCGGCCAGGAACGATGCGGTGTTCTTGGCATAGCGTGTGGCAATACCTCGCCAGCGCTTGAGGTGCAAGAACGCGTTTTCTACTAAATGCCGCAGTTTGTACAGGTCGCGATCGTAGTCGCGGGGTTGTTTTCGATTGCGGCGTGGCGGAATGACCACCGTCATCTGATTTGCTTCGGCTTGGGCTACGATAGCATCGCTATCGTAGCCTTTGTCCGCCAATAAGTACTGAGCATCCACGCCTTCGATCAAGGCTGAAGCCTGCGAACAATCTGCTGTGGTACCTGCTGTAATAAGGATTCTGACCGGCATACCATGCGCATCCACGGCCAGATGTATCTTACTGTTGAGCCCCCTTTTGTGACCGCCATGCCCTGATTGCCGCCTTGCGCGCCGGTCGCATGCGGATGGACTTTGATGTGGCTGGCATCAATCATCAACCATTCATAGTCGGGTTCGGTGACCAACTGTTCCAACAGGGCTTCCCAGACGCCGTGATCTCGCCAACGGCAAAACCGGCGATGGGTGTTCTTCCAATCGCCATAGTCAGGTGGCAGGTCGCGCCATGGCGCACCGGTACGCAAAATCCAGAAGACCGCATTGATAAACAAGCGGTTGTCTCGCGCTTTTCCGCCCCAGGCCCCGGCACGGCCGGGCAGATGGGGTTCCACCAGTAAGCTCCAAACCGTATCGGAAATGTCATGGCGGCGGTGGGCAGGTTGGGACATGGCTCTTTAATCTCATCAGCAACGACAATCTCCGTATTATACCTGACAAAGACTTATCTTGTGACGACACTATCTAGAGCATTTTCATATCGTGTGTAGGGAAGTCCTCACCGTCTGAAGCCAGCCCCGTAGGGTACGCTGTGCGTACCTTTCAACATGGAAGGTACGCACAGCGTACCCTACGGGACTGAACCCGTAAGATACCGATGCCGGACGGGATATTTATCCCGTCCGTAACGTTTGGAATCGCGCGAATACAGACAATGATTTTATGTTGGCGGTAGGTCTTTAAACGTGGGGGACGGGGTTAAAAAGCTTCGGGTTTCGGCCGGATTACCCGGCCCCGATTTCAAACTTGCCTGCTAGAGCGAGCTATGTACATTACAAAAAAGTATAGCCTGAAATTTTCAAGCTCGATGATCACAACCCCGTTTTCGCCGATTTTACCCCAGGCGTCAGGGCGTTAATTTCGCGGGAAATGATCGAATACAGCTCCGGGGTCCACGCCGGCAGTCCTTCGATATCCGCCGCCAGCGGATAAGTCCTCGGATCGTGCGGAGCGATCACGACTTTCACGTTTCCTGCGCCCGTGTGCGCGGCCAGCACGAACAGTTCCTCGATGGTTTCATCGCCCATCGCCAGGCAGCCGATGGACTTGGCCTGGCCGTGGATGAAAATATCCGAGCCGGGATTCGTGCGCCCCTCCTGCCAGGCATGGAAAAGGTCGAATTCGTTCGGGTAATCGAGCTTCATCGATAAATGGAAATGGCTGTTCGGATTCAGTCCCGCAATTCGGTAGATGCCTTCCGGGACCTGCATGTCGCCCTGGCGCAGTTTGGGGCCGGACACGCCGCTGGCGGCGCGGATGCGGTAGTCGCGGATGAAACGGAATGCGCCGCTGTCCCGGGCCCAGAGCTCCAGCTTCATTTCCTGTTTCAAGGCCACAAGGGTGACTTCCTGCGGAGGATAGGAAACTTTGGCTTTGGCGAAATAGGATTTGAGTTTGGTCGTGGTATGTTCGCCGTAAATTTGCAGCACATCCGCTACGGTCCGTTCGCCGGACGGCTTGGGAGGGATGTAATACATTTGCATTTGCCGGTCGGGCTGGACCTGGGGTTGGGGCTTGACGGCGGCGATCCTGGGCGCGAGGGAGGCAGGCTTGTGCCCGGAACAGGCGACGAGCAATCCGGTCAAGGCCAGGCCGGCAATGATCTTGGCTGTGGGTTTATTCATTGAGGTCAAGGCTGAGATTAAGGTGAATAAATGATAGCCTTTTGAATGCCGTTCGTCATGCCTCCATTTTTTCTTCGTATTGACCACCTCCCGATTGTTCCGGCAAAGGTCTCGAAGCAGCTTAATCATTAGAGCGAAAATTGTACTTTTAGATCGCCGATCGTTGTCCAAAGGTGACGAGCCGCTTTTTAAGCCGTTCCTGCAAGGAAGTTCGCCGATGATCCGCGGCTATTCGAAAATTTCCTCCAGAAACTGCTTCATCGCAATCCACGAACGCCGGTCCGCGTCGGCCTGGTAAACCGTGCCGAAATCCGGGTTATTCACGACCGGGTTGGTGAAGGCGTGCATTGTGTGGCCGTACACATGCACCTGCCAGTCGGCGCCGGCTTTGGTCATTTCCCGTTCGAATGCGAGCACCTGCTCCGGCGGTACCATCGGGTCGTCGTGGCCGTGCAGGGCGAGGATTTTGGCCCTGATGGGCTTGTCTTCGGTATTGCCGGGCGCGTTCAGCAGGCCGTGAAAACTGACCACTCCCTTGAGGTCCGCACCGGTCCGCGCCAGGTCGAGCACGCAGAGGCCGCCGAAGCAGAAGCCGATCGCGGCGATTTTTTTGTCGTCGACCCAGGGCAACAGCTTTGCCGCGGACAGTGCGGCGCCGATCCGTCTTTGCAGCTTCGCCCGGTCGTCGACGAACGGCTGCATCAGTTTCGCGTTCTCCTCGGGGCCCGAGCCCAGCACGCCTTTGCCGTACATGTCGAGCGCGAAGCCGACATAGCCGAGTTCGGCAAGCTTGACCGCCTTGTTGCCGACGAATTCGTCGCGGCCGCCCCAGGCGTGATTGATCAATACGGCCGGGCGGCGGCCTTCGATCGCGTTGTCGTAGGCGAAAAAGGCTTCCAGAACGGTGTCGCCGTCCATGTAATTAACGGTATTCGAGACGATCGCCATAACATGCTCCTATTGTTTGTTCGATTTGATTTTGCCCGTTTCGAGCAATTCGTTCAGAAAGCCTTCCGAAGCGGCTTCCACCATGTCCAGTACCCGTTCGAAGCCGTAGGCGCCGCCGTAATACGGGTCGGGGACTTCGCGGGTGCCGAGGTGCGGCGCGTAGTCGAGGAAATAGTTGATTTTGTGCCGGTGCGGCGTAGGGCAGGCCGAAGACAGAATCGCATAGTTGTCGCCGTCCATGGCGAGGATATACTCGAAATCTTCGAAATCGCCGAGTACGAATTTCCGGGCGCGCAAATGCGAAATGTCGACTCCGCGTTCGCCGGCCGCTTTTTCCGCGCGCCGGTCGGGCGCATCGCCTACATGATAGGCATGGGTGCCGGCCGAGTCGATCGAGAAATGATGGGCTAGATCACGCTCGTGCACGAGCTTGGTGAAGACGCCTTCGGCCGTCGGCGAACGGCAGATGTTGCCCATGCAGACGAACAGGACTTTGACTTTTTGCATACGGTCGAATGATTGAAATTGAGTTGAGAGTATTGTAATGCGAAGATGAAGAAAGTCGAAGAGCGAAGGGCGGAGTTCCGTCAAGCCCGGAGCTTTCGCTAAAAGTTTATCTTGACATATTGAGACGACCGGTCATATTATTTTTTCATGGAAACCAAATCACAAAAACAATTCAATCGCGAAAACCTTTTGAGTCAGGGCGTGTCCTTGCTGATGCGGCAGGGCTACCACGGCACCGGGCTGAAGGAGATTCTCGATGCGGTGCGGATCCCGAAGGGGTCCTTCTACAACTATTTCGGCAGCAAGGAGCAGTTCGCCGCGGAAGTGGTCCGGCACTATATCGAGCCGTTCATCCGGCAGCTCGACGGCCACCTGCGGGACGGAGAGGGCGATGCGCTGGGTGCGATCGAACGCTATTTCGATGAATTGATCGGCGCGCTGGAAACCTCCGGGTTTCAGGGGGGCTGTCTGCTCGGCAATCTGATGGGCGAGGTCGGCGACACCAGCGAGCTGTGCCGGGAATCGCTGCAGCAGGCCGTGCACCGCTACCGTGATTTATTGGCGAAAGGACTGGCCGCCGCGCAGCGGCAAGGTACCGTCAGAACCGACAAGTCCGCCGAGGCGATGGCCGATCTGTTGACGAACGTCTGGCAGGGCGCGCTGCTGCGCATGAAAATCGAAAAATCGGCCGAGCCGCTCCGGCAATGCTGCCGCGACCTGCTCGGCGATTATTTCAATGCTCGACCCATTCCGCCCTGCCGGGCGGACCATTCATAACCACGAGGAGAACCGCAATGCCCAAATACATCATCGAACGCGACATTCCGAATGCCGGCGCCTTAACCCCGGAACAGCTGCAAGGCATCTCCGAAAAGTCATGCGGCGTGCTTCGCTCCATGGGGCCGCAAATCCAGTGGGTGCAAAGCTATGTGACCGGCGACAAGGTCTATTGCGTGTATATCGCGCCGGACGAAGCCAGCGTCAGGGAGCATGCCGAAAAAGGCGGCTTTCCGGCCAACCGGATTTCCGAAGTCAGGACCGTGATCGATCCGACCACCGCCGAAAGCCGTTAACCTGGCAAGGAAGCCGCCATGTGCGTTACATGGGATCAGGATAAATGCTGCCATGCCGGCGTATGTGTCGGCTCGCTGCCCGAAGTATTCAAAATCGAGGACGGCCGGTTCGTGATCGATGCGGAGAAGGCGAGCGAAGAAACAATCAAAAACACAGTCGACCGGTGCTCTTCCGGGTGCTGCAATAGGTTGGCGAATAACAATTGAGGAATGTCATGATGAACTACACACATCCACTGCGCGCCCTGGCGAGGGCCTGCGCCTTCGCGGCATCTACGCTTGCCGTGGCGAGTCTGGGCACGGAAGGCGCGCTTGCCGACGAAACCTGCCAATCGCCTTACATGGCCAAGATCGTCGGCCAGGAAGATTTTGTCTATGTTTGGACACTGGGGCAGGAAGGCGTCGGGGACGAACAGGATAAACTGGTCACGGTCGACGTGAGTCCGAAATCGCCGACTTACGGTAAGGTCGTCAGCACGCTGTCGGTCGGTGGCCGCAACGAAGCGCACCACTCCGGTTTTACCGACGACCGCCAGTTCCTCTGGGCCGCGTCGCTGGATACCAGCAAGATGTTCATTTTCGACGTGCATACCGATCCTGCCAAACCGAAGCTGATCAAGACGATTACCGATTTCGTCGCGAACAGCGGCGGCGTGGTCGGCCCGCATTCGACCTACGCACTGCCGGGCCGGATGATCATTACCGGCCTGTCGAATAATAAAGATCACGGCGGCCGCACCGGCCTGGTCGAATACACCAACGACGGCGAATATATCGCCACGCATTGGACGCCCACCGACAGCGACCTCGAAGGCGCGCTCAAGTCCGGCAAATATGCGGACGGCTACGGCTACGACGTGCGGGTTCTGCCACGGCGCAACCTAATGCTGACTTCGTCGTTTACCGGCTGGTCGAACTACATGATGGATTTCGGCAAGATGCTGAACGATCCGGAAGCGATGAAGCGCTTCGGCAATACGGTGGTGCAGTGGAACCTGCACAGCAAGCAGCCGAAAAAGGTCTTCGACGTGCCCGGCGCGCCGCTCGAAATCCGCTGCGCCTGGGGCGAGAATCACAACTATTGTTTCACCAGCACCGCGCTGACTTCGAAAATCTGGCTGATCTACGAGGATGACCAAGGCGAATGGCAGGCGAAGGAAGTTGCCGATGTCGGCGATCCGTCCAAGGTGCCGCTGCCGGTGGACATCTCGATTTCGAGCGACGACAGGATGCTCTGGGTCAATACCTTCATGGACGGCAAGACGCGCGCGTTCGACATCACCGATCCGTTCAAGCCGAAACCGGTGTACGAGCAAAAAATCGGCGCGCAGGTGAACATGGTGTCGTCGAGCTGGGACGGCAAGCGTTTGTATTACACCTCATCCTTACTCGCGAACTGGGATAAGAAAGGCGCGGACAACGAGCAGTTCCTGAAAGGCTATGCTTGGGACGGCAAGCAATTGACCCAAAAGTTCGCGATCGACTTTACCCGGGAAAAACTGGGCCGGGCGCATCAGATGGTGTTCAATGCCTATTCCCTGTACAGCGCGAACAAGCCGGACAATGCCGAAGGCGTGCTGGCGAAAAAATAAATAGCGTCAGGCTGGCCTCTTTTGTTCAAAGCCCGATGATGCAATCCTAGAGCATTTTCATCTCGCATGTAGGGGCATAATACCGTTAAGTCAAGCCGTCATCTCGGCAGGGATTCATACCAGGCTTTCCTGCCTGGCCCCCTTCGGGTCAATGCAAATCTGTTCCAGACAGATTTGTGCCGAGATCCATATAACAGGGAGGTATTAGAACCCGCCAGGCTTTGGCTTCCAGATTCGGCAACCGCTCCCTGCGTTGCTCTAACGCCTGTATCCTTACAAATCGTCCGGCGATCCTTGCCGAAATAACGACTTTCCCTCAACTGAGGATTTGGCCGATATTAACTTCCCGATGTGGGGGTAGACCTGCCAGGTTTTTAAAACCTGGCAGGTCTTGTGCCGGGAAGTGATTGGGAGCCCAATCCTTAGCGGCATGGCTTATGAACGTAAACCCGAAACGAAAATGCTCTAGCTTCAATCCCGGCGGTTTAGATCGGTTTTTCTGGAAATGCCGGGATTCGAAGTGAATAGGAAACACTCCGGCCAAATCGACCGATTCCGGTGCGATTTCCGAACGAATCAGGGCCGTAGGATGCGGTGAGGAACGAACCGCATCGTTCGCGATTGATGCGGTTCCTATCGTTACCGCATCCTACGACTCTGTATTGTTTATGCGCAGCAAAGAAATTTTCAAAGTTGCGCCGGCCTGATACAGTGAAAATTTGAATCATTCAATACAATGATATTTGGGGAGAGGCGGGAGTGTTCGTGCGAAGTTTTCGGCATACACGGTCGGTAATATAAAGACGCTTACAAAAACTGACCGGGTATGGTAATATAATCGGTTAATTTATTATCTGCAGGTGCGGTTTATGCATATAGTTCAAGAAGCGCTCACATTCGATGACGTGTTATTGGTGCCCGCGCACTCGACCGTGTTGCCGCGTGAAGTCGAATTGAAAACGCAACTGACGCGCGGGATTACCCTGAACATTCCGCTTGTTTCCGCGGCGATGGATACGGTGACCGAGGCGCGGCTCGCGATCGCGATGGCGCAGGAAGGCGGCATCGGGATCATCCACAAGAACATGACCGCCGAGCAGCAGGCGCGCGAAGTGCAAAGCGTGAAGAAATACGAAAGCGGCGTGATCAAGGACCCGATTACGGTAACGCCGGACGCCAGCATTCGCGACGTACTCAGATTGACCCGGGCGAAAAGCATTTCCGGCGTGCCGGTCGTGGACGGCGACGAACTGGTCGGGATCGTGACCAGCCGCGATTTGCGCTTCGAAACCCGCTACGACGAAGCCGTCAATAAAATCATGACGCCGAAAGAGCGGCTGGTCACGGTCGGCGAAAATGCGGACCGCAAGGAGGTGATCGCGCTGCTGCATAAACACCGGATCGAAAAGGTGCTGGTCGTGAACGACGATTTCCATTTGCGCGGCATGATCACGGTCAAGGACATCCAGAAGGCGAAAGACTACCCGCAGGCTTGCAAGGACGACCTGGAAAGGCTGCGCGTCGGCGCGGCGGTCGGCACCGGGCACGGCACCGAAGAGCGCGTCGAGGCGCTGGTGGCGGCCGGCGTCGACGTGATCGTGGTCGATACCGCGCACGGCCATTCGCAGGGCGTGCTGGACCGGGTGCGCTGGGTCAAGAAACATTATCCGGACGTGCAGGTGATCGGCGGCAATATTGCGACCGCCGAGGCGGCGCTGGCGCTGGTCGAGGCCGGCGCGGACGGCGTCAAGGTCGGCATCGGTCCGGGCTCGATCTGCACGACGCGGATCGTCGCCGGCGTCGGGGTTCCGCAAATCACCGCGATCAGCAATGTGGCGCTGGCGCTGAAAGGCACCGGCGTGCCGCTGATCGGCGACGGCGGCATCCGTTATTCCGGCGACGTGGCGAAGGCGCTGGCCGCCGGCGCGTATGCGGTGATGCTCGGCGGGCTGTTCGCCGGCACCGAGGAAGCGCCGGGCGAAACCGAACTGTATCAGGGCCGCTCGTACAAATCGTACCGCGGCATGGGCTCGATGGGTGCGATGTCCCAGACTCAGGGTTCGAGCGACCGTTATTTTCAGGAAGAAACCGATTCGGCCGAAAAACTGGTGCCGGAAGGTATCGAAGGCCGCGTGCCTTACAAAGGCAGCTTGCTTGCGGTGATTCATCAATTGCTCGGCGGCATTCGCGCCAGCATGGGCTACACCGGCAGCCAGACGATCGCCGTGCTGCACGAGAAAGCGCAGTTCGTGCGCGTGACCAGCGCCGGCATGCGCGAAAGCCATGTGCACGACGTGACGATCACCAAGGAAGCGCCGAACTACCGGCTGGATTAGATTTCGGTAGGGTACGCTATGCGTACCTTACGGCCAAGCCGGTTTGATTACCGTACCATCTGCAAAAGGGCTCTGTCGAGCCCTTTGTTTTTTTAGACCTTATCAAGAGTTTTAAAAATGCAACACACGCACGCGAACATCCATACCGACAAGATCCTGATCCTGGATTTCGGCTCGCAATACACTCAGCTGATCGCGCGCCGGATTCGCGAAATCGGCGTGTACTCGGAAATTTTTTCCTGCGATTGCGATGCCGACGAGATCAAGCGCTTCGCGCCGAAAGGAATCATTCTCTCCGGCGGTCCCGAAACGGTGACCATCGACGACACCCCGCGCGCGCCGCAATATGTGTTCGAGGCCGGGGTGCCGGTGCTGGGCATCTGCTACGGTCTGCAGACGATGACCGAGCAGCTCGGCGGCAAGGTCGAATCGTCGCACCACCGCGAATTCGGCTATGCGCAGATCCGGGCGCGCGGCCATTCGCAACTGCTGTTCGACATCGAGGACCATGTTTCGCCGGAAGGCTACGGCTTGCTCGACGTCTGGATGAGCCACGGCGACCGGGTCACCGAGTTGCCCGAAGGCTTCAAGCGGATCGCCAGCTCCGACGGCGCGCCGATCGCCGGCATCGCGAACGAGGAAAAGCATTTTTACGGCCTGCAGTTCCATCCCGAAGTCACCCACACGAAGCAGGGCGGCCGGATTCTTTCCCGCTTCGTGCTGGAGATCTGCGGCTGCGAGGCGCTGTGGACCGCGGACAACATCATCGAGGACAGCATCCGGGCGGTGCGAGCGAAGGTCGGCAGCGACCAGGTGATCCTGGGCCTGTCCGGCGGCGTCGATTCGTCGGTGGTCGCGGCGCTGCTGCACAAGGCGATCGGCGGCCAATTGACCTGCGTGTTCGTGGATACGGGCCTGTTGCGGCTGAACGAAGGCGACCAGGTGATGGCGATGTTCGCCGAGCACATGGGCATCAAGGTGATCCGGGTCGATGCGGAAGCGCGCTACATGGCCGCGCTGAACGGCGTGGCCGATCCCGAGCGGAAACGCAAGATCATCGGCGGCCTGTTCGTCGAAATCTTCGACGAGGAGGCGGCCAGACTGACCGATGCGAAATGGCTGGCGCAGGGCACGATCTATCCGGACGTGATCGAATCGGCCGGCGCGAAAAGCGGCAAGGCGCATCTGATCAAATCGCATCACAATGTCGGCGGCCTGCCTGAAAATATGACCCTGAAACTGGTCGAGCCGCTCCGCGAACTGTTCAAGGACGAGGTAAGAAAATTAGGCCTGGAGCTGGGCCTGCCCGCCGACATGATCCATCGCCATCCGTTTCCGGGGCCGGGACTCGGCGTGCGCATCCTGGGCGAAGTGAAAAAGGACTATGCGGATCTGTTGCGCCGGGCCGATGCGATTTTCATCGAGGAATTGTACCGGCACGATTTATATTCCAAGGTCAGCCAGGCTTTTGCGGTGTTCCTGCCGGTCAAGTCGGTCGGTGTGATGGGCGACGGCCGCCGCTACGATTACGTGATCGCGCTCCGGGCCGTTGAAACGATCGATTTCATGACCGCGCGCTGGGCGCACCTGCCTTACGAGTTTCTCGACCTGGTGTCGCGGCGGATCATCAACGAAGTGCCGGGTATCTCGCGGGTTACTTACGATATTTCTGGCAAGCCGCCCGCAACGATTGAATGGGAGTAAGCGATGCCGACGATGCCGCCTGGATGCGGCATGCGCTGAGGCTCGCCGAACGCGCCGAAGCGCTGGGGGAAGTGCCGGTCGGCGCGGTCGTGGTTAAGAACGACCGCTGCATCGCCGAAGGCTGGAACAGTCCGATAGTCGCTCATGATCCGACCGCGCACGCCGAAATCGTCGCGCTACGCGAGGCGGGCAGGGCGGTCGGCAATTACCGTCTGGTCGATACGACGCTCTATGTGACGCTGGAGCCCTGCGTGATGTGCATGGGAGCGATCAGCCATGCCCGGATCAAAAGGCTGGTATTCGGGGCTTTCGACCCGAAGCGCGGCGCGGTCTGCCACGCGCTGAGCCTGAGCGATGCGAGCTTTTTGAATCACCGCGTCGAATGGCAGGGCGGCGTGCTGGAAGCCGAATGCTCCGAGCTGCTGAAAAGCTTTTTTAAAGCCAGGCGCTGAATAAATCGTAGGCATCAGCCGTAACCCAACATGAAGCTCCGCGATGGTTTTCGATCGATGGGTTTCGGCTGGCGCCTCTCGGCAACTGCTCCCTGCGTTGCCCTCGATCGCGTGTTCCACCTTCCCCATCCGTGGTGTCGTACCTCCTGCATGAATGCCAGGGATGCGTGAATGCAGCGATTGCAGGGAGGCAAAAAAAGGTAGGGCAACGCAAGGAGCGGTTGCCGAGGAGCAAATCGCTGCCCATGCAGTCGTCTTTTTCAAAGAGGGGAATGAATCATTCGCTTTTCATCACAATCGCATTCGGAAAGTTATTTCCTACCGGGACCTAAAGATTTGCCGGAATCACCAGCCGGCAATTTTTTTCGAAAATGGAACAAGCCGCGAAACTCGAACAGTGCGGCACTCAGCAAATAGCTTCCCATCAATAAAGTACCTGCCTGCCAGCTCCGGTACCCGTAAGTCAGCAACGGCTCTCGGGCGAAATACAGGCCGAGCCCGAAAGCGATATAAAAAGCGATCCGTTTCAGGTCGTAGGCGACCGGATAGTATCTTCGCCCCAACAGGTACGAAACGACAGCCATCGCCGCATAGCAGGCCAGCGTCGCCCAAGCCGAACCGACATAGCCGTAGTGCGGAATCCACCACAGATTCAGGCCGATCGTGATCAGCGCGCCGCCGAGCGAGACGAACGCGCCCATCAGCGTCCGGTCGGTCAGTTTGTACCAGATCGACAGGTTCACATAAATGCCCAGAAACAGGTTCGCGAGCAGCAGAATCGGGGTTACGCCGAGCCCGGCGCGGAATTCCCGGCCGATAAAATACTGGAAGAAATCGATGTACAGCGTCACCAGCAGGAAGATCGCCATGCAGAAAATCACGAAATATTTCATCACGTCCGCATAGACCCGGCGCGCATCGCTCTTATCCGCATAGGCGAAGAAGAACGGCTCGGCCGCGTAGCGAAATGCCTGGATGAACAGCGACATCAGGATCGACAGCTTGTAACAGGCGCTGTAGATCCCGAGCATGCGCATGTTCATCAGCGGGTCGTGCGGCAACAGATATTTCAGCAAGGCCCGGTCCAGCATTTCATTCACGATGCCGGCGAAACCGATCACCACCATCGGCAGCGAATAGCCGACCATCTTTCTGAATAAAACGCGGTCGAAGCCCCAAATCAACCCTTTCAGTTGCGGCGTCAACAGCACGAATTTGACCCCGCTCGCAGCCAGATTCGCGATGAACACGTAGCCGAGGCCGATGCCGGGATCGTAGATCGGCGCGAACCAGACCTGCTCGTTCTTCGCGTACAGCGGCGGACAATAGGCGATGAAAAACAGGCTCAGGCCGACCGTGACCAGGATTTCCAGGATCTTGATTCCCGCAAACCGGAACGCCTTGTTTTCGGCCCGGAGCCTTGCGAACGGAATCGAGGCGATCGCGTCGAGCCCGAGAATGATCGCAAACCATTCCACGTACTCGGGGTGATGCGCATAATGCAGCGCTTCGGAGAGCGGCGTTCGGACGAGCCTTATTAGCAGCAGAAAAACCAGGTTGGCTCCCAGCACGAACCACAATGCGGTCGAATAGGCGCTGTCGCGCTGAGGATCGTTTTTGTCGCGGAAGCGGAAATAGCCGGTCTCGAAGCCGAATACCAGCAGCACCGCAAAGAATCCGGCATAGGCGTAAAACTCCGACACGACCCCGTATTCCGCCGCTGAAAAATGATAGGTATAGAGCGGCACCAGCAGGTAATTCAAAAACCGCCCGAAAATGCTGCTCAGGCCGTAGATGGCGGTTTGCGAGGCGAGTTTTTTGATGATGCTCATATTTTCGCTGATCTATAGATAAAGCGATATAAACTGACTGATGAAAAAGAGATAAAGCCAACCCAATCTATAGACCTATTCACCGAGGGGTTTCGCTCGTTTTGCTGTTGCTACAATGGCATCGAGTTTCTCAATTACTTCATTATCAATCTGTTCTTTAGTGATAAACCCGGCAAGCAAATAGTAATCACGCTTGCGAAAAGATAATGGTAAATTGAGTTTTTTGAAAAATATCCTGAAGATACGATCAAGCACTTCATCACTAGCTTTTACTTCAGAAGACCAAGGGGATTTTTCATCAATTTCTAGTAAGTGTGTCACTTCGGCAATAGCTTCTTGCATTGTCTGTTGGCGATGCAAGCGTTCGTTCAAACCAAATAAATCATCTGGGACATCATGGATAGCCCATGCATCCAGTACAGCTTTACTACAAATATAATTTTCGATTTCGCGTTTTTGCCACATGATTTCATTCAGGTTAGCGGTGGGCTGAAGCTCGCGTTCCAATCGATCAAAAATTGCAATACCGACTAGGTCGCTCTTGGCCTCGCGCAATCCGTTGAAGTGATCACGAGATCTTTGTGGCAAATTGGTTGCAACATAGTGAACAAAAGGGCGGTCGAGTAGCGATTCGGCAGGATGGCTCAGAATTTTTGCGAATGCTTTGAGAATTGCCAGGTCTGTTGAGTCTTCTACATAAAGCACCCATCCAGTTTGTTCGGCTTCATAGTATTGATCCCAACCTAAATCGGTTAGTGCCTTCATGACTTGGCTATTGCGTTCATTCAAGGTATGTGGTTTGCCAACAAAAGCGATGATAATTCCACGGTTTGCGGCTTCAGTAAGCACTACCTCTGAGTGACTGGCGGCAATAATTTGAGAGCCTTTTGCTTCGGCAAGCTCATTAATGAGTTGATATGTCTGGCGTTGTCTCAGGACTTCTAGATGAGCGTCAGGTTCATCTAACAGTAACACGGTGCGTGGGTTCGCATAAAGGTGTGCAAGAATCAAAAGAGTTTGCTGTAAGCCACGGCCTGAAGAAGAAAGGTCGAGTCGAATTCCCGACTTTTCTTCATATTCCATAATAATCTCGCTACGTTCGGTAATAAATTTGGGTGTTTGCAGTTTTACTCCGAAAAAACGCAAAATCTTATCGGTTAATTCTTTCCAATCATCGGATGGATTGGTGGCTTCTTCGCTTGGGAAACAAACCCGATAACAGAGATTGCGTAGTACCTGTGCTGTTTGTCCTTGTCCAACGAGTACACCAATTTCTCCGGGCTGCTTAATAAATTCACGGTCGGCAAGACCGGACATTGGCGGTAATAAAGCAACTCTGATTCTGCTTGCCAGTTCTGGAATAACCATTCGCTCCGGCTTATCAGCATCATTAAGTCTGAGTGGGCGGCAATAAAAGGATTCTTCGTTGGCGTAATCAAATTCGAGTCCACATGACCAAGGTTGATCTTCAGTTACGCCCTCGACTAGTATGTCAATACGAATGTTTTGTGTTTTTTGTTTACCTTCTTGTCGCTCGACGTTACGGATATGTAAATCACGCCAAAGAAGATTAGCGGTAGGTATGGGAAGAGCAACTAAATCACGTCGGTTAATAGCTACGCCTGGACGCTGAACTGCGGTTGACTTGCCTTGTCTCTTTTCGCTCCACCGTCGTAAGCCTAATTCCCAGAGTGCAAGGGCTTGGAGCGCTGTTGTCTTCCCTGAGTTATTCGGTCCGATAAATACAACGGATTTTCCTAAATCAACTTCAGCTTCTACAAAACGTTTAAAATTTCGAATGGTTAATTTCGTTAGCATTTACCCTTCTCCAGCTCCAACGCATATAATCAACTGAATTGTTATTCAATTAAATTACCAATGAGAGAATTTTGTTCTACTTCTGTCAGTTTCGTGCGGATAATCCGATTCTCAACTGACACATTCTGATCCACTATATTGCCGACCTTCAAGTAATTCGACGTATAACCGAAGCAATATAGGTTGGGTTGCCTGCTTTTTGGGCAACCCAACACTTCCCATCCTTATGTTGGGTTGGCTATCGCCAACCGCAACCTACGGTTTTTTTCTTGCTGGTGTAGCTCAGGGTGCACGTTAGCGTTCCCCGAGGATAATATAATCTATCGCGCTTCTCTGCCTATTCGATCAATTCGCCCACAACCCAATTTTGGCCTGGATCGGTCAGGTGGGTTGAGATTACCTGATTTTCGACCGATCTTTCGCAGCTCACGATGCAACCAACTTTTAGGTAATTCGGGGTATAGCCGAAAACCCGCTGCCGGTTATCGCCGCAAGGTTCGCTGTAGCCCTCCCACAACACCGGAAGTTCGCGGCCCAGATTGTTCCGGTAGAATTTCAGCTTCATTTCTTCGGCCAGACGGTGCAGGTCGGCGCTGCGCTGCTTCTTGACCGCATTGCTGACTTGGCCGGGCAGAGCCGCGGCCTTGGTGCCTTCGCGCCGGGAATAGGTGAAGATATGGAGGTGGCCGAAGCCGGTCGCGGCAATGTAGTCGACACTGTCCTGCCATTCCTGCTCGGTTTCGCCCGGAAAGCCGACGATGATGTCGGTCGTGACGTTGAAATGCGCAATCTGCCGGCGCAGGCGATGCACGATTTCAGTGAATTCCTGCGTTTTGCAGCGCCGCGCCATCCGTCGCAGCACGCTGTCCGAGCCACTTTGTAAGGGTAGGTGCAGATGCGGCATCAGGCGCGGGTTGTCGAACAGTTCGAAAAAGCCGTCTGACAATTCCCACGGTTCGAGCGAACCGAGCCGGATGCGCGGAATGTCGGTTTGCGCAAGAATCGCCCGGATCAGCTCGGCCAGGTTGCTGCCGAGGTCGCCGCCGTAGCCGCCCAGATGCACCCCGGTCAATACCACTTCGGCGATGCCCTGGCTGTAGAGTGCGTTGATTTCCTCGATCACCGCGGCGATCGGCCGGCTTTTTTCCTCACCTCTCGCTACGGTCACGATGCAGAACGTGCAGCGGTAGCGGCAGCCGTCCTGGACTTTTACGAACGCGCGCTGGCGGCCGCGGGTAAACAGCGAAAATTCGCCGGGTTCGGTCGCCTGCGCGGGCATGCTGTCCAGGTTCAGTTCGTTCAGCGCTTTTTCGACCAGCTTGTCCTTGTCCCGGTTGCCAATCACCAGGTCGACACCCATTTCGGCCTCGGCTTCCTGCTGATTCAGCGTCGCGTAGCAGCCGCTGACGACCAGTTTCGCCTGCGGGTTGTCGCGGTGGATGCGGCGGATCGACTGGCGCGATTTGCGGGCCGCGTCGCGGGTCACCGCACAGGAATTCAGCACGATCAACTGGGCGGCTTCCGGCCGGGCGGTGATCCGATGGCCGGCGCGCTCGAAATCCTGCGCCCAGGTTTCGAGCTCCGCTTCGTTGAGCCGGCAGCCGAGGGTTTGCAAATGAACTAACATTTATCCGAAAAACCGATAAGCAATCAAAATGGAGGCGATCACGCCCGCAAAATCCGCCATTATCCCACAACCGGCGGCGTGGCGGATATTTTTGATCCCGACCGCGCCGAAGTAAACCGCCAGCACGTAAAAGGTCGTTTCGGTGCTGCCTTGGATGATGCAGGACAGGCGGCCCGCAAACGAGTCGGCGCCGAGCGTTTTCATCGTGTCGATCATCAGCGCGCGGGCGCCGCTGCCGCTGAAGGGTTTGATCAGGGCGGTCGGCAGCGCGTCGATAAAGCGGCTGTCGACCTGAAACCACCTCGTTAAAAACCGCATCCCGTCGTTCAGGATGTCCAGGGCGCCGCTGGCCCGAAAAACGCCGATCGCGGCCAGCATCGCGACCAGATACGGAATGATCGTGATCGCGGTCTGGAAGCCTTCCTTGGCCCCTTCGACGAACGCTTCGTAGGCATTGACCTTTTTATAGAACGCGTCGGCGATAAATACAACCACCAGCAAAAACAGGACCGCATTGCTGATCAATGCCGATTGCGCGAGCATGGCCTCCTGCGGCAGCGAGATAAAGTATGCGAGCAGGCCGCCGACCAGCAGGGTCATTCCGGCCAGATAGGCCATTACGACTTTGTCGAACAGGTTGAGCTTCTGCATGAATGCGACCGCCAGCAGGCCGGCCAGCGTCGAGAAATAAGTGGCGATCAGGATCGGGATGAAGACGTCGGTCGGATTCGCCGCGCCGAGTTGGGCGCGGTAGGTAAAGATGGTGACCGGAAACAGCGTTACCGACGAGGTATTGATCACCAGAAACAGGATTTGCGCGTTGCTGGCGGTTTCGGGATTCGGGTTCAGCGTCTGCAATTCCTTCATCGCCTTGATCCCGAGCGGGGTGGCGGCGTTGTCGAGGCCGAGCGCGTTGGCCGAAATGTTCATCACGATCGCGCCGAGCGCGGGATGATTTTTCGGAATGTCCGGCATCAGACGGCTGAATAATGGCGTCAAGCCCTGCGTCAGCAATTGGACGAAGCCGCTTTTTTCGCCGACCCGCATGATGCCGAGCCAGAGCGACAGCACGCCGGTCAGGCCCAGAGAAATCTCGAACGCGGCTTTCGCTTGGCTGAACAGCGCGGCCATGATGCCGGCAAAGATTTGAGTGTCGCCGAAAAATACCAGCTTGACCGCGGCCGTGAGCAAGGCGATCAGGAAAAAGCCGCTCCAGATCAGGTTGAGCAGCATGGTCTTATGTTTTGCGGACAGGCCGCGCAGGCAAAAAAAAGGCTGCGCCGGATGACGCAGCCTGGGAGAGGAAATACCAAACTCTCGAAGCGGGGGAGAAGTCCAATGAATACGCATTAACCATGGCAAGTCGTTATATTGGAGTCTAGGATAAAACCCGCAGTTTTCAAGGGTGGATCAGATTTTTTTTGCCAGGGCTTCGGCGTAGCCGGTATAACCGCGCGGCGTCAGGGCCAAGAGGCGGGCTTTGGCGTGCGCCGGAATCTCCAGTTTCTCGATGAACGCGCGCATCTCGTCCGGCGAAATGCGCTGGCCGCGGGTCAGCTCCTTCAGTTTTTCGTAGGGCTTTTCGATCCCGTAACGCCGCATCACGGTTTGAATCGGCTCCGCGAGCACTTCCCAGTTCGCGTTTAAATCGGCTTCGATCGCTTCGCTGTTGATCTGCAGTTTGCCGATGCCTTTCAGGGTCGATTGAATCGCAATGCTGGTGTGCGCGATCCCGACGCCGATGTTGCGCAGTACGGTCGAATCGGTCAGATCGCGCTGCCAGCGCGACACCGGCAGTTTTTCGGCCAGGAATCCAAACAACGCATTGGCGATGCCGAGGTTGCCTTCGGAATTTTCGAAATCGATCGGATTGACCTTGTGCGGCATCGTCGACGAGCCGACTTCGCCGGCCACCGTTTTTTGCTTGAAATAGCCGAGCGAAATATAGCCCCAGACGTCGCGGTCGAAATCGAGCAGGATCGTGTTGAAGCGCGACAGCGCATGGAAAAACTCGGCGATGTAATCGTGCGGTTCGATCTGAATCGTATAAGGATTGAAAGTCAGGTCCAGCGATTCGACGAAATTTTGTGCGAAGGCTTCCCAATCGACTTCGGGATAGGCGACGCTGTGCGCATTGTAATTGCCGACCGCGCCGTTGATCTTGCCCAGCAGTTCGACCGCCGCCAGTTGCTTGCGCTGGCGCTGCATGCGTGCCGCGACGTTCGCGAATTCCTTGCCGGCGGTGGTCGGGCTCGCGGACTGGCCGTGAGTGCGCGACAGCATCGGCTGGCCGGCCGTGTCAATCGCGATCTTCTTGATCGCCGCGATGCAGGCATCGATCTGTTCGAGCATGACCGCGCGACCTTCTTTCAGCATCAGCGCATAAGACAGATTATTGATGTCTTCGGAGGTGCAGGCGAAATGGAAAAACTCTGAAATTTTTTCGAGTTCCGCATTGCCGGCGATTTTTTCCTTCAGGAAATACTCGACCGCTTTCACGTCGTGGTTGGTGGTCCGTTCGATTTCTTTGACCCGCGCCGCGTCCGCTTCTGAAAACTCGTCCGCAATCGTATTCAAGGCTAGCAGGGCCGCCTCGCTGAATGCCGGCACTTCGGCGATTTTCGCCTCGCGAGCCAAGGCCTGCAGCCAGCGCACTTCGACGAGCACACGGAAGCGGATCAGGCCGTATTCGCTGAAGATCGGACGCAGTTTTTCGACTTGGCGGGCATAGCGGCCGTCGATCGGGGAAATGGCGGTTAAGCTTGTATTAGTCATGTTCGATGGGTGATTTTTTAAGAAAAATGATAGTTGGGATAGTGGGTCGATTATTTGACTGGTTTGATGCCGCCTCTTCTTCCTAAGCCATAACCCACTCGATATACATCCGGTAAATTGATGCGACCATCGCGCATGACCTCAAAGATACCTAAATCGACTAAATCTTGTTTGATGCCTTCTGGGCCTTGATCTAAACGGCTAGGAGGGAGTCTTACCGTTTCGCTGTCAATATTGTTTAAGCTATTGACGATGTTATGTTTGTTCCAAATTTCTTCAATTATATCGAATTGACAGGGGACACTAATGCCTTTCAATGGGTTGATCAAAAGTTGTACCCACGGATAATCTTCTTTTAGTTCATTGACTCGGATATTGGATGCTTTTTGTACGCCCTTGTTGATAGCTTGATAGTGAAGTGCAAATTTTTGATCTCTAACCAAGTTATCGGTGGCCGCTTCTCTTAAAGCGGCTAGAAAGCTTCTTGGGCTAACTTTGCCACGGCTATCGCCCAAATGATTGGGTAGCCATGTATAAGGAAAACCACGGCGCGCGTCGGTTCCCATCCATTCACCAGCAAGTGCGTGAAAAACTTTCCGTTGCACTACTTCATTTTTTTGCATTTCTTCTGGGATAATCCAGACATCGAAATCAGAATGCTTGGTCCAGTGCTGTTGAAAGTGTTGAGAGCAATTGTTTCGAAATTCCTCGCCGCCTTCCGGTGCATTGCCCAAATATTGCCATAGCAAATTAAACAACTCTAATTTATTCCATTCCAATCTGGCGGGATTGTTAATGAGTTTAGAACTATCAGGAAAATCCGTCACATAAGGATCTTCCAACATATCCGGGCGTGCAAATATTTTTAAACGAATGGCGCGAAAAGAACGGAATTCTAAAGCGACTTGTAGTAAACCTTTTAATAGTTCTTTTAAGGACCGCCAGTCATCGGCTGTGCGGTCAAGTGCGTCGAACAAAACGATAGATTTTTTATTGTCGCTGACTAGCTGATTGTCGATTTTGAGTAGTTGATTATCTAGGGTTTCAAAATTTGATTGATAGTGCTCTACTCGTTCCGACCATAAAGATTGATCGGATATGCCGAATTTCTCTGAGCCTAGAATCGCCCATGTAATAACGGTATTCCAAATGTCTTGAGTCGATATGTTTTTTTTTAATAAACTGGCCAAGACCTTTTTTGTAGGATAGTGCGTAGAAGGTGTCTGGCCAAACCCGGTATAGCATTCAATATTGGTAAGTTCTGAACGAGGAGATAGGTCAGATACTAATCGGCGGCGCTCCGGGTCTTGCAACTCCAGCCACCATTCGCTTTTTCCTGCGCCACGAATACCCTCAACCAACATATTGTCGGGATGCAGTGCTTTGGTATGAATGGGAGGGACATAAAAAAAACGCATGTCGATAGCCTTGTCACCCGATTGCTGTTGTTGTTCGGGTAGTGATAGAAATGCTTTGCGCAGAGTTTCGATTGGAAAAGCTTTCATGCGAAATATTCACCTAAGGCAAGACGGCTGGCTGTTTGCAGAAAATTACCGTAGCAAGCAATTATTTGATTACTATTGCTACGAAAATATTCTTCCGATTGCGGATTAAACTCCTGAAACGTAATGTTCCAAAATATTTCAAGAGGAAAATGCGGGGCTGTGTCGTCAGTCAGAGGATAATTAAAAGTATCCAGGTCTTCCGGGTCGGATTCTTCGTAAATGGTTTCCAGAAATAAGTTATAAGCGGATTCACGGCATCTGGAAAAATAATCCTCCCTACTTAATTCAGGCACCATGCCGGCGACTATTTTAAGGTTTTCCCTAAATGCCGTTAAATTGACATTCCATTTTTGCCAATGCTTAAACAAAAAACGGTAAGCTTGCCATGTTTGCGGGGTATTGACAGCAAACAACAAGGCCATGTCTGTCAGGCGGGTAATGGCGATTGCGGCAATATCGTGAATGCCGGCACGACTATCCAATAGAACAATATCAGGTTTTTCTTGAGTTTCTAGTTTTTGTAACAATTCGGAGAGTCGATGAGCGAAGTCCAGTATTCTACCGTCCTGATTGATGTCCATATAAACTCTGGATAGCTTTGCTATGTAATCTTGCTCCTTGCCTCCAGCAGCGGATACTACCCGTACCGTGCCTTCGGTCGATTCCGACAATGGGCTGGTGGCAACCATGTCGCGTAACAGCCATTCGTCGGCTTGGCCGACTGCCTCTTCCACCAACCAATCGACCACGCCGAAGTCTGCGGCTCTTTCGTGTGGCAACAAAATTTGGCCTATGCCGGGCGATTCCAAGTCCAGATCGATAACCAAGACTTTTTTGCCTTGCTTGGCCAGATACCACGACCAGATGGAGAGTGCAGTCGATCGTCCGACGCCTCCTTTAATGCCGAATAATGTGACTCTAGGGGGATGAGGGGCTTCTTCAATAGGTTGGCGTAACCAGTCTTGGCCGGTGATTTGTCTGTCTAATAAATAAATCGGATGGGAGATTCCTTGGATAAGAATTTTGTCAGGGGATTTTATTAGGCTATCGATTGCAATCAGTTCTTCAGAATATATAAAAATAGAATCTTCTGAATATGCAAAGTTACCTAATAAATTGAACAGCTTTTTTGCTAATTTTTTGTGTTTATTGCTTTTTTTTGTTTGTACTATAACGCTAATTCGACCGTAAATATCGCGTAATAAAATGGGCTCTTTCCCGAAGTGAGAGTGGTTTTCTTCTATGAATTCAATGGTTTTTTCTAATGCCTCATGAAAAAATACTTTGTTCATAGAATACCTCTTGCACGAGCTTCGATCATTAAGTTGACAATTGAGTTATTCACAACTAGCTTGTGGGGTAATACATTACCTTTATTAAAGTTCTTGTGATGGGCGTAGCGTGAATTAACCGTCCATTTGTTAAATGGATTGTTAGGACCTGGTATATGCGCTGAGAGTGAAGAAGCATTTCGCCCTTGAAGAAAACATCTGAAATGATCCCATAATTTATCTATATGCTTTTTATCGGTTTGATTTAAGAAATCGCCGTTTTTATCAACTAGGCTAGGATCAAGTCCTTTCATTACGGCTTTTAAAGCGCACTCAGCAGCTAGGCCATAAAGATGATCGGCATTGGCATAACGTTTACCATCGAACAATGAATCGGCGTCTTGCTGATGTCGCTCGTAAGCATTCTTAAAGTCGGCTTTCATTTGTTTGTCTTAGACTCGATAATGCCACCGCCTAAGCAGACTTCGTCATCATAAAACACCACCGATTGTCCCGGCGTAATCGCGCGCTGCGGCTCGTCGAACACCGCCTTGCAGCGGTTTTCCGGCAACGGAATCAACCTGCAGGGTTGGTCGGTCTGCCGGTAGCGGGTTTTGGCCGCGCAACGGATCGTTCCAGCCAGCGGGCGGCCGCTGCACCAGTCCAACTGGCCCGCTTCGAGCACATTGTGCAACATCAGCGGGTGGTCGTGGCCCTGGCCGACGACCAGCACGTTGTTGTCGAGGTCTTTTTCCAGCACGTACCAGGGTTCGTCGGGCGTATCCTTGACCCCGCCGATGCCGAGCCCCTGGCGCTGGCCGAGCGTGTAATACATCAGGCCGTGGTGGCGGCCGATCGTTTTGCCTTCCGGGGTGCGGATGTCGCCGGGCTGGGTCGGCAGGTAGCGCTGCAGGAACTCCCGGAATTTGCGCTCGCCGATAAAGCAGATGCCGGTGCTGTCTTTTTTTCGGGAATTCGCGAAGCCGGCTTTCTCGGCCATCGTGCGGATCTCGCTTTTGTGCAGATGGCCGATCGGAAACAAGGTACGCGATAACTGCTTCTGGCCCATCGTGTACAGAAAATAGCTCTGTTCCTTGCCGGGATCGAGTCCTTTCAATAAAAAATATTCGCCGCCGCGCGCTTCGACGCGCGCGTAATGGCCGGTCGCGATATATTCGGCGCCCAGGTCTTCGATCGCGTAATTCAGGAATGCCTTGAACTTGACGTGTTTGTTGCAGAGGATGTCCGGATTCGGGGTGCGGCCTTTCGCAAATTCGGACAGGAACACTTCGAACACCTCGTCCCAGTATTCGGCCGCGAAATTGACCGTTTTCAGTTCGATGCCGAGCCTGTCGCAGACTTGCCGGGCGTCGGCCAGATCCTGCATCGCGGTGCAGTATTCGGTGCCGTCATCTTCCTCCCAGTTTTTCATGAACAGGCCGGTTACCCGATGGCCCTGTTCCAGCAACAGCAGCGCGGTGACCGAGGAGTCGACGCCGCCCGACATGCCGACGATAATATTTTTAGACATGGTTCAGATCAAGCAGGGATTGGATTAAGGATAACGGATAACGGGCGCCTTTGAGGTATTCGTCCACGCATAAGGCGACGAGCGGACTTCTCAGCCGTTGGGGATCGGACAGCATTTCGTCGCGCGTGAGCCAATGGGTTGCGATGATGCCGTTGTCCAGCGCACGTTCCGGTTGGTGGCTGTGGCAACTGCCGGAGAAGCAAAGGCGCAGGAAGCTCGGCGAGTCGGGATTGCGCCGCCAGAGCTGGATGCCGACGAGATGTTCCGGTTCGAAACGCCAGGCGGTTTCTTCGAACACCTCGCGCCGCGCTGCCGCGAGCAGGTCTTCGCTTTCTTCGAGGTGTCCGGCCGGCTGATTCAGTCTGATTCCGTCAGTGGTTTCCTCTTCTACCAGCAGGAATCGTTGTTCGCGCTCGATGATCGCGGCCACGGTCACATGCGGCTTCCAAACCATTCATTTTCCTCGTATTACAAAACGGCTATTTTACTCGATTTGGGGCGTCGGCGGGGAACGAATTGAACTCTTTTCATTAATCGTGTCAAACGGAACGAGTAGAAGCGAATGCTGATATTTGTCCGTTTTATAGCGTTGAAAAAGCGCTATACTTCAGTTAGGTGGAAGCGGGGGGAAATACAATGAGTATGAGCTTGAAATCAACTGCCGTTTGGTATTATTGTTAAGTCTGTAAAGATTTTTCACCGCGATTTCTATGTCTGATTTTGATCCATTGCATGATAACCAAAGCGGCCTCGTTTTGCAGGAAGCCAAGCCGAAGCTGAAAAAACCGCCGTTTTATAAGGTTATTTTGTTGAATGACGATTTCACGCCGATGGATTTTGTGGTCGAGATTCTGATGGAGTTTTTCGGCATGCCCCATGAGAAAGCGACTCATGTGATGCTGCAGGTCCATATGCAGGGAGTCGGCGTATGCGGGACTTACTCCAAGGATGTGGCGGAAACCAAGGTCTATCTAGTCAATGAATATTCACGTGCGCATCAGCATCCGTTAATGTGCACAATGGAAGAAGCGTAAATTTGGTGAGCTTATGTTAAGTAAAGAACTTGAAGTTACTCTGAACAATGCCTTTAAGAATGCGCATGAGAAAAGGCACGAGTTTATAACGGTCGAACATTTGCTCCTGGCGCTGCTGGATAACCCTTCCGCGGAGGCGATCATGAAAGCCTGCGGCTGCAACATTAAACTTTTGAGGGGCCAGTTGACGCAATTCATCGACGAGACCATTTCCCTCATTCCTCAAGGCGTACAGCGGGAAACGCAGCCCACATTGGGGTTTCAACGGGTGCTGCAGCGGGCCGTCTTCCATGTTCAGGCTTCCGATAAAAAAGAAGTGTCCGGCGCGAATCTGTTTGTCGCGCTGTTCAGCGAACAGGATTCCCATGCCGTTTATCTGCTGAACAAACAGGACATTTCCAGACTCGACGTGGTCAATTATCTCGCGCACGGCATTTCGAAAATCGATCAGGAAAATCAGGCGTCCGAGGACCGGAGTTCCGACGCTTCGAATCCGGATGCCGAACCCTCCGGAAGCCCGTTGGATAAATATACGACCAATTTGAACGAGGAAGCGCGCCGCGGACGGATCGATCCGTTGATCGGTAGAGAGCCGGAAGTCGAACGGACGATTCAGATTCTATGCCGGCGCCGGAAAAACAATCCGCTGCTGGTCGGCGAGGCCGGAGTCGGGAAGACCGCGATCGCCGAAGGCCTGGCAAAGCGGATCGTCGAGGAAAATGTGCCGCGCGTGCTGAAGAACAGCGTCATTTATGCCCTGGATCTGGGTGCATTGGTGGCGGGCACCAAATATCGGGGCGACTTCGAAAAACGCCTGAAGGCGTTGGTCAACCAGCTCAAGCGGGAACCGGATTCGATCCTGTTCATCGACGAGATTCATACGATCATCGGCGCCGGTTCCGCGTCGGGCGGCGTGATGGATGCGTCGAACCTGATCAAGCCGCTGCTCGCCTCGGGGCAGATGCGCTGCATCGGCTCGACAACATTCCAGGAATACCGCGGCGTCTTCGAAAAGGATCATGCATTGGCGCGCCGCTTCCAGAAAGTCGATATTCTGGAGCCGTCCGTCGAAGACACGGTGCTGATCCTGAAGGGCTTGAAAGCCCGCTTCGAGGAACACCACGACGTGGTTTACTCGACCGAGTCGCTGCGCCTGGCCGCCGAGTTGTCCGATCGTTTCATTACCGACCGGCATCTGCCGGACAAGGCGATCGACGTGATCGACGAAGCCGGTGCCCGGCAGCGCATGCTGCCCGAAGACGAGCGCAAACAGGTGATCGATGCGGGCGAAATCGAAGAAATCGTTTCGAAGATCGCTCGCGTACCGGCCAAGACGGTTTCGTCGAACGACATCGACAAGCTGGCGAATCTGGAAAAGAATCTCAAGATGCTGGTGTTCGGCCAGGATGAAGCCATTGCCGCGTTGGCCTCCGCGATCAAGCTGTCGCGGGCCGGGCTCCGGGAAACGCAAAAAACGATCGGTTCGTTCCTGTTCGCGGGACCGACCGGCGTCGGCAAGACCGAAGTGACGCGGCAGTTGGCCAAGATTCTGGGCGTCGAGCTGATCCGTTTCGACATGTCCGAATACATGGAGCGCCATACCGTTTCCCGGCTGATCGGCGCGCCTCCGGGTTATGTCGGTTTCGATCAGGGCGGACTGCTGACCGAGCAGGTGACCAAGCATCCGCATTCTGTGCTGCTGCTGGATGAGCTCGAAAAAGCGCATCCGGACGTGTTCAACTTGTTACTGCAGGTGATGGACCATGGCACGCTGACCGACAACAACGGCCGGAAAGCCGATTTCCGGAACATCATTCTGGTCATGACGACCAATGCGGGATCCGAAGAGGGCAGCCGCGCATCGATCGGCTTTACCCAGCAGGATCATGCCGGCGACAGTATGAAGGTGATCGAAAGGGGCTTTTCGCCGGAATTCAGAAATCGGCTGGATGCGATCATTCAGTTCAAACCGCTGAATATTTCGGTTGTCGGGCATGTGGTCGATAAATTTATTTTCGAGCTGGAGGCGCTGCTGGCCGACCGGCATGTGACTTTGACGCTCGATGCCGATGCCCGCCTATGGCTGGCCGAAAACGGCTGTGATCCGAAAATGGGAGCCCGGCCGATGGCGCGGTTGATACAGGAAAAAATCAAGAAGCCGCTGGCGAACGATCTGTTGTTCGGCAAGCTGGTCCAGGGCGGCCACGTCAGGATTTATATGGAAAACGACGAGCTGGCTTTTGCGATTGAAAGCAAGGATTTGATCGTGCCCGAAAGCATTTAGGAGTCGGAATGCGCGATTCCGGGCCCGGAGTCCGGAATCAGCGCATCCGGAAGATGATCCGGCCTTTGGTTAAATCGTAAGGTGTCATTTCGACTTTGACGGTGTCGCCGGTCAGTATACGAATATAATGCTTGCGCATTTTGCCCGAAATATGAGCCGTCACGATATGGCCGTTTTCCAGCTGGACTCTAAACATCGTGTTCGGAAGGGTATCGATCACCTTGCCTTCCATTTCAATTTGATCTTCTTTTGCCATTTTTGGGTCCTGGTTATTAAAATCAGTAATCATACCATAAGCCGTTCCTTCACGACAAAAGGCGAGACGAACAATCGCCGGGCATTCCTCACCTTTAACCTGAAAAAGACGGGCATGGCGGAAGCCGTTCCGTATAGGAGGGCCGCCATACGTTACGTGGCGCCTGCTTCTTCGTAATCCGAGAATTCCCGCCACTCCTGTTCGATATAGAGCTGTAACGGCTGGTAAGCACTTTTATAGACCATTTTCCGGCAGTTTTTTATCCAGTAACCCAGATACAGAAATTCGCTCTGCTGTTTTCGCGCTTCTTCGATCTGCCACAACACCGCATACATTCCCGGACTGAATGCGTTGAATTTGGGATCGAAGAAAGTATAGACCGCCGACCAGGCATGCGTGAAGCGGTCTATCACCGCAACGGCCGCCAGTTCTCCTGCAATGGAAAATTCGGCGAACAGAGTATCGCACCATTCGCTGCCGAGAAAATCGATATAATCCTCAGGGCCGGTGCGCGCCATCGAGCCGTCCGGGTGCCGGCTGTTCTGGTAACGCAGATACATATCGTAATGGGCTGGTTCAAACACTGCCGGTTTGATCACGACCCGGGTATCGGCATTTTTTTTCCGGCAGCGCTTTTGTTGCCGGTTCGGTTTGAAACGGGCCACTGGGATTCTCACCGGGATGCAGGCCGAACATTGGGGGCATTGCGGAGTATATACGTCGTTGCCGCTGCGCCTAAAGCCGTGTTTTAGCAATTCCGCGTAGATCGCCGGCGTGATCCGGAACGCCGGATGCACGAACGCCGACCGTGCGGTCTCCCGGTCCAGATAACTGCACGAATGGTCGCCGGTAATGAATAAAGGAATCGATGTCATGCGTCCTGCCAGGCGCACGCGGCGGCCGGCCGCGTGCAGTAGCGGTCGAGCAGACGCATGAAGTCGTTGCGGCCGATCAATTCGGCGCCAAGGCTGGCCAAGTGGGGCGTATAAACCTGGCAGTCGATCAATTCGAAATGCCAGTCGCTGAGATGCCGGACCAGCACCGCAAATGCGGTTTTCGAGGCGTCGGTCTCCGTGTGAAACATCGACTCGCCAAAGAAGACACGGCCTATCGCGACGCCGTATAATCCGCCGACCAGCTCGCCTGCGCGCCAGGTTTCGGCCGAGTGCGCAAAGCCCAGGCGATGCAGTTCGCGGTAAGCGTGCATAATGTCCTGGGTGATCCAGGTGCCCTCCCGGTGTTGCCGGGACTCTCCGCAGGCGGTGATTACTTTGTCGAAAGCGGTGTCGAAAGTCACGGTGAAAGTATTTTTACGTAAAGTCTTGCTTAGGCTGCGGGAGACCTGCAAATGTTCGGGAAACAGGATCAGCCGGGGATTGGGCGACCACCATAGAATCGGTTCGTTGGCGTTGTACCAGGGGAATATCCCGTGCCGGTAGGCATTCAACAAACGGGTGACCGACAGACAACCTCCCACCGCGAGCAAACCGTTCGGTTCCGCCAAGGCGGTATTTAGCGGCGGGAAGGGTTGATCCGGCCGCTGAGGGTCGAGTATCGCTATCTTCATCCGTTTGGGATTGGCTAAAAAGCGCGAGTCGGGTTCTGCATCGAGCTTCGCACAATTAGACCGTACGGCTTTAGGTCAATTCATCGAGATATTTTTCGGCGTCGAGCGCCGCCATGCAGCCCGCACCCGCGGAGGTGATTGCCTGTTTATAGACCGCATCCATCACGTCGCCGGCTGCGAACACGCCCGGTACGCTGGTGGCGGTTGCGTTGCCGGCGATGCCGCTTTTGACCTTGATATAGCCGTGCTCCATTTCGAGTTGCCCTTCGAAAATATCGGTGTTAGGGGTATGGCCGATCGCGATGAAGACGCCGTGCACGTCGATCTCTCGCGTTTCGTCGGATTGCGCATGTTTTATCCGGATTCCGGTAACGCCCATGTCGTCTCCGAGCACTTCATCCAGCGTGTGGCCCCACTCGATCGTCACATTGCCGTGGGCGGCTTTTTCGAGTAACTTATTGGAGAGGATTTTTTCGGCGCGGAATTTGTCCCGGCGGTGCACGACCGTTACGTGCGAAGCGATATTCGCCAGATACAGCGCTTCTTCAACGGCGGTATTGCCGCCTCCTATCACTGCAACCGGTTTGTTTTTGTAGAAAAAACCGTCGCAGGTCGCACAAGCGGAAACGCCTCGGCCTTTAAAGGCTTCCTCGGACTCCAGCCCCAGATAGCGCGCGGATGCACCGGTTGCAATGATCAGCGCATCGCACGAATAGCGTCCGGCGTCGCCGGTCAGCACAAACGGCCTTGTCGACAAATCGGCGGTATGAATATGATCAAAGATGATTTCGGTCGCAAAACGCTCGGCATGCTTGCGCATCCTTTCCATTAGGTCGGGGCCTTGCAGTCCCTCGACATCGCCCGGCCAGTTATCGACCTCGGTCGTGGTAGTCAATTGGCCGCCTTGCTGCAGGCCGGTGATCATGACCGGATTCAGATTCGCCCTTGCGGCATAGACCGCGGCGGTATAACCGGCCGGGCCGGAGCCGAGAATCAACAGACGGCAGTGTTTGGTGTCGCTCATTCGGACCTCTTCAGGGATAAACAAAAGTTATGCAATCAATTATGCAGATGAATACAGCGTTCGTAAACCGGAAAAATTTACAGATGAAATAAGGGCTGGATCTGCGAAAACCAAGTGTTCGCCGCGAAATTATTCATGTAATCTCTTGGATGCATGTTCTATAATCATGTTTTATCGGTATTATTTTTCACCAAGAAATATTGGGTCTGCTGTGATGGAAGAAAAAACTGTTCGTGGCTTGCGTGAAATCGCCGTTTTGGTTTTTTTTGCCTTCGGTCTGTTTTTTTTAATCGCCTTGGCGACTTTCAGCCTGGACGACGCCGGCTGGACCCATAGCGGGACGGCCAAGGCGATCGCGAATGCCTGCGGCGTGTTCGGCGCCTGGCTGGCGGATGTGAGTTTCAGCTTTTTCGGCCTCTTGGCCTATCCCTTCCCGCTGCTTATTTTCTGGGCCGGCTACAGGCTGCATAAACTGCAGGAGGCTCCCAAGATCCTTCCCATGGCCGTAAATACGGCCGGCATCTTTGCCACGATCGTTTCGGCGACGGCATTGCTGAATCTTTATTTACTGCGTCCTGGCGTCGACCTGCCGAACAGCACCGGCGGAATCGTCGGCCAGGAAATCGGCAATACGCTGGTCGTTAAGCTGGGCAACTCTGGGGCTACCTTATTTTTGATGGTCGGCCTGCTCGGCGGAATTACCTTGGCGACCAAAGTTTCATGGCTGTCCGTACTGGATTTGATAGGCAAATATACCGTGTTATTGTTCAGGCTGCTGTTCGAACGAGTGGCGGGTTATAGCGAAAGAAAATTTAATATGCAGGACGAGTTTGAAGAGCCTGAAGAATTTTTCGGCTCGTTCATCGCCGATGAGCCTGAGCCGGCGCCTTTCTCTAAAAGCGAAACCGAACCGGTCAAAAAAGCCCTCGCCAAAACGTTGCCGGTTCTCGAAAGCGAAGCCGAATCGGTCAAGAAGGCGGCGGCCAAAATGTCGCCGGTTCTCGAAAAGGTACTGGCCGATGCGCAACAAGCGGTCGCCAAGCGGGTTGCGAAAAAAGCCGCCGCCGTGCGCTATCGGAACAAAGGCGCGCTGCCGTCGATCGATCTGCTGGACAACCGCGATACCCGCGTAAAAGGTTATACGCAGACCGATTTGGAGGAAATGTCCCGGCTGGTCGAGAACATCCTGCAGGATTTCAACGTCAGCGTGGAAGTCGTCGGTTTTCTGCCGGGACCCGTGATTACCCGTTTCGAACTGCAGCCGGCGCCCGGCGTGAAGGTCAGCCGGATCAGCTCCCTGTCGAAGGATCTGGCCAGAGCCTTGTCGGTGACCAGCGTCCGGATCGTCGAAGTGATTCCCGGTAAGTCGGTGATCGGTCTCGAAATTCCGAACCGCGAACGCGAAATGGTCAACCTGCAGGAGTTACTTTCTTCCGGTGCTTTCATCAAGTCGAAGTCGAACTTGACGTTGGCAATGGGCAAGGATATTTCCGGCGCGCCGTTGGTCGCCGATCTCGGCAAAATGCCGCATGCGCTGGTCGCGGGAACCACCGGTTCGGGAAAGTCGGTCGCGATCAATACGATGATTCTGAGTATGCTTTACAAATCGACCCCGGAGCAGGTCAGGATGATCATGATCGATCCGAAGATGCTCGAATTGTCGGTCTATGAAGGCATTCCGCATTTGCTGACGCCGGTCGTCACCGATATGAAGGAAGCCAGTAACGCCCTGCGTTGGGCGGTCGCCGAAATGGAGCGGCGCTACAAGCTGATGTCGAAGATGGGCGTCAGGAATCTGGCGGGCTTCAACCAACTGGTCGCGGATGCCGATGCGCGCGGGGAAAAAATCAAGGATCCGATGTTCCAGCCGCTGAATCCGCTGGCTGAAGGCGAAGAGCCTCCAATGCTGGAGACCTTGCCGAGCATCGTGATCGTGATCGACGAATTGGCCGATATGATGATGATCGTGGGCAAGAAAGTCGAGGAGTTGATTGCGCGGCTCGCGCAAAAAGCCCGCGCGGCCGGCATTCATTTGATTCTCGCGACGCAGCGGCCTTCCGTCGATGTGTTGACCGGATTGATCAAGGCCAACGTGCCGACCCGTATTTCGTTCCAGGTTTCTTCGCGGATCGATTCCCGGACCATTCTCGACCAGGGCGGCGCGGAAGCGCTGCTCGGCAACGGCGATATGCTGTTTTTGCCGTCGGGCACCAGTATTCCGATTCGCGCGCACGGCGCCTTCGTCGACGATCATGAAGTGCACCGTGTGGTCGAGTTCTTGAAATTGACCGGACCGGCCAATTATCTCGAAGAAATTACCCGCGAGGCATCCGATGCGGGCGAAGGCTACGGTGCGCATGGCGGCGGGAACGGCAGTTTCGGCGATCCCGAGGCCGATGCTTTGTACGACCAGGCCGTACAGTTCGTGACCGAGACGCGCAAAGCCTCGATATCGAGCGTGCAGAGGCGTTTCAAGATCGGCTATAACCGGGCCGCGACGATGATCGAGACGATGGAAGCGGCAGGCGTGGTGAGTTCGGCAGAATCCAACGGTTCCCGCGTCGTGCTGGCGCCTGCGCCGGTCAGGGACTGACCGTGCGGTTGGCGATCGTCGGTATCCTGATTCTGACGGCTGCCGCCGGCGGCGGCTGGCTGTTGGTCCGGCGGCATTCCAAAGAGCATGCGGTCCAGGTCAAGGCGGTGCTCTTCGGACTCTATTTTTGGGGTCTGGTCTTTTTGCAGTTGATCCTCGCTGCCTTGTTTTATTCCTTTCAGAAATAATCCGCTCCTTGCTCAAACCCAGGCGGAAGGGGGATTGATCTTTTGCTCGACCCCGATAATCGCTCGATTCAATGAACTCAAACGTTTTTCCGCATTGATCTGAAGACCCATCATATAGAAAATCGGCATCCAGAGAGGATTGATCAATACGCCGCCGAGCGCGCTTTTCAGCGTCCTCTTGAGGTTTTTGGCCGGATTGAACGACTCGGCCAGGGAGTCTGCGGGAACTTCGGCAAAAATCGCCGCGATCGGGCGAAGCAGTGCGATGTCCTGGCTGCTTAAGCGGGACATCGAGGCGAACAGTTTGCTCTCCATTTTCCGGTAATTCCGGTGCGCCAGGGTCACGGTAATCGCAAAGGTCAAGGCGACCAGCGGCAAGAGTAAGATCGGCGGGGCAACCGGGGCAAACGTCGAGGACAGCATCACGATCCCGAGCCCCAGCATCAACAGGTCTTCGCCGTGTTCGACATCGCGGTCGATCCCCTGCACAATGGCCATCACGGGGTTGTCGAACGATGCCTGTAAGTAATGATAGTCTTGTTTCATATATACCTCCATCCAGCCGACTTGCCGATCACACCATAAAAACGAAAAAAGTCAAGCCGGCTTTTGAGAATTATACCGTTTGGCCGGCATTTGCAGGGAGGACATTTCGTCGCATCGGCTTGAATGTGCGCGCGGAGCCCAAAACTCCTGATGCGGCTCCCGGCCGATTCGGCGATAAGCATCACGTCGATCCGAAGTTCTTGCATGCGATGATTCAGGCAGAATCCGCCTCTAACCCGGCGGCGGTTCCCTCGGCCGGCGCGGTGGGCTTGATGTATTTGATGTCAGGGGCTGCCGTAAGGTTCGGACTGGGGCGATCGCTACGGAACACCAGCATCCGGAGCTGATCGGTAAAATGGCGAAGCGCCACTCAGGCGAGGCGGGATTCAAGTGTTTGAATGGAATGAGCGTTATGGGTCCGATTAAGGCCAGGGGAGTGCCCGAACGGCGAGGTTGGGTTATTCGCTTCGAAACTTTTTTTTGATCAGGCGGGTACAAAAAAAGGCCGGTCAGCAATGCCGACCGGCCTTTTTTCATCATCCCGTCAAGAGTGGATTATTTTGCTTTTTTGCGTTCTATGGCTTCCTTGATCACTTCTTCGGCCACGTTTTTCGGGCATGGCAGATAGTGTGAGAACTCCATCGAGAACTGGCCGCGGCCTGAAGTCATCGTGCGCAGGTCGCCGATATAGCCGAACATTTCGCTGAGCGGCACGTCCGCTTTTACGCGAACACCGGTAACGCCCGGATCCTGCGATTTGATCATACCGCGGCGACGGTTCAAGTCGCCGATCACGTCGCCGACGTTATCTGCCGGGGTGAAGACATCCACTTTCATGATCGGTTCGATCAACTGCGGCGCAGCCTTTGGAATCGATTGGCGGAACGCGGCTTTCGCGGCAATTTCGAATGCAATCGAAGACGAGTCGACCGCGTGGAAACCGCCGTCCAGCAGAGTCACTTTGAAGTCCAAGCAGGGATAGCCGGCCAGCACGCCTTGATCGAGCATGCTCTTAAAGCCTTTTTCGACCGCCGGCCAGTATTCGCGCGGCACGTTGCCGCCGGTAACGGCCGATTCGAACGCAAAGCCGCTGCCTGGTTCGCCCGGTTCGATCGCATAGCTGATCTTTGCGTATTGGCCGGAACCGCCCGATTGCTTCTTGTGCGTGTATTCGTCTTCGACGCGGCGCGTGATCGTTTCGCGGTAGGCCACCTGCGGCTTGCCGACGGTCACTTCAACGCCGTGCGTCCGTTTCAGGATGTCGACCTTGATGTCGAGGTGCAACTCGCCCATGCCTTTCAGGATCGTTTCGCCGCTTTCTTCGTCGGTTGAAACGTGGAAAGACGGATCTTCCGCGACCATTTTGCCCAGCGCGATGCCCATTTTTTCGTTGGAACCTTTGTCTTTCGGGGTAACCGCCACCGAGATGACCGGGTCAGGGAAAACCATGGGCTCAAGCGTTGCCGGCTTGTCCGGATCGCACAAGGTATGGCCGGTCTGTACGTTTTTCAGGCCGATCAGCGCGACGATATCGCCAGCCTGGGCGGTTTCGATTTCGGTGCGGGTGTCGGCATGCATTTCGACCATCCGTCCGACCCGTTCGTTCTTGCCGGTATAGGTATTCAGCAGGGTGTCGCCTTTCTTCAGGCGGCCGGAATAAATACGAATGAAGTTCAGCGCGCCGAAGCGGTCGTCCATGATTTTGAATACCAATGCGCGCAGCGGACGGCTCGGATCGACGATCGCAAATTCGCCGGTCGGGTTGCCTTCGATGTCGGTTTCAGGCTGCGGCTTGACTTCGGTCGGGTTCGGCAGGTAATCGACAACGCCGTCCAGGACCAGTTGCACGCCTTTGTTTTTGAAGGACGAACCGCAATAAGTCGGGAAAAACGCCATGTTGATCGTGCCTTTGCGGATGCAGCGCTTGACGGTCTCCATATCCGGCTCTTCACCTTCCAGATATTTTTCCATCGCGTCGTCGTCCTGCTCGACCGCGGTTTCGATCAGCTTTTCGCGCCATTCTTCGACTTTATCCGCCATATCGGCAGGGACATCTTCGATGCGGTAGCTCATCGGATCTCCGGAATTGTCCCAGATCCACGCTTTGCGGGTCAGCAGGTCTACGACGCCCGAGAATTGATCTTCGATGCCGATCGGCAAAGTCATCACCAGCGGGACTGCGCCCAGCACGTCCTCGACCTGTTTGACCACGCGGAAGAAATCGGCGCCGATCCGGTCCAATTTATTGACGTAGATAAGGCGGGAGACTTTGGAGTCGTTCGCATAGCGCCAGTTGGTTTCCGATTGCGGTTCGACGCCGCCGGAACCGCAGAAAACGCCGATACCGCCGTCGAGCACTTTCAGCGAACGATATACTTCGATGGTAAAGTCGACGTGGCCCGGGGTGTCGATAATATTGAAACGATGGTCTTTCCAGAAACAGGTCGTCGCCGCGGATTGGATGGTGATGCCGCGTTCGGCTTCTTGCGCCATGAAGTCCATGGTAGATTCCCCTTCATGCACTTCGCCCAGCTTGTGGATCTTGCCGGTGAGCTTCAGGATACGCTCGGTCGTGGTGGTTTTGCCGGCATCCACGTGCGCGAATATGCCGATGTTTCTGTAAAGGCTTAAATCAGTCATGTTGTTACTCTAAATGTTGGGCATAAAAATCTTTTTGCAAAAACCGTCCCCGCGAGTATTTACTCAAGCAAATTCGACCGGAGTTTTGAACGGCGCAAAATATGACCTGCTGCCTGATGCCGTAGACCGCAGTCAGGGTAACCAAGGGTTGGACGGAACGCATCGAAGTCTGGAGGATGGAGTCACGTCGAGCGCAGGTTTCGGCAAAGGCCGGACCGGCACGCGCCCAGTTTCGATAGCCGGGTATTTTAACCTAAATTCTTTATAAAAATATATAAAAACATCAAATACGTACCGCCCGGCTTTTCGTCTTCGGCCGTTCCGGACCAGCGGACGTCAACTCGAATCCCTTTTGCGATTTTGCGCCGGAGCATTTGCAATATGGGAGAATGTACGCAATAGTACCGGGGAATATGGCGATATCAAGCGAAAGTGCCCGGTAACGCGGAGGATAAAAGCGGCGGCGGTTCGGTGGTTGGATGTTAAAATACGGCCCGGATCGGTATTGCGCCGGCTACAGTCCTCCGGGCTCGTACAGCAGTATTAAGTCATATACCAATTTTAAAAACATGAGGATAGTATGCGGAATCTGAAGTTCTTACCCGCGTTGATCGGAGCGATCCTGGGAATCGCGGTCATTATCTATGTTGCCTTCTATTTCATTTTCCTCGACCTATTCGTTGATTTATGGTGGTTCCAGTCGCTGAAACAGGAGCCGTACTTCTGGCTCCGGCTGCTTTACCGGTTTTTCCTGTCGGGCGGGGTCACGCTGGCTTTTTTCCTGATTTTCTTCTTTCATTTCTGGGTTGCCTCCCGCTATCTGGGCTTGAATCCGCCCGACGAAATTCTGACCGACCTGGATAAACGCCGCCGTTTCCAGCGCTTTGCCGATGTCTTCATGAGCGGTTCGGCCAAGGTCTATACGCCCATTTCGCTGATTTTGGCCGTCTTTATCGCGATTCCGTTCTATCGGCAATGGGAGTCGGCATTACTGTATTTTTTCGGCCAGCCGTCGGGCGCCACCGATACTGTTTACGGTAACGACATCAGTTTCTATTTGTTGTCTTATCCGATTTATCTGCTGATTCAAAAAGAATTGTTGACGGCCGCGATCGTCATTTTTATCGCGGTCGGCATTTTGTATTGGCTGGAGCATATCTTCATCCCCAACCAGAACAAGGAATATCACATCGGCGCGAAGATTCATCTGACCGTGCTGATAGGCTTTGTCGTGCTGTTCGTGGTCTGGGGCTTTATGCTGGATCGGTTTGCGCTGCTTTACAACCATTCGCACGAGCCGGTTTTCTTCGGGCCGGGGTTCGTCGAAATCAATTACAAGCTGCCGCTGATCTGGCTCGGCATCTTCACCTTTGTGGCGGTCGCGATAACCGGTCTGCTGTTCATTTTCTCGAAGGAACACCGCGTTAAAGGGCCGTTTTTCATTTCGTCGGCCGCATTTCTGTTTGTGTGGTTTTTGCCGAACGTCGACTCGATTCCCGCGGCGATCCAGAAATACATCGTCAATCCGAATCCGGTCAAAGCCGAAAAACCGTTCATGCAGCATAATATCGACGCGACGCTGAACGCTTATGACCTGAGAAACATCAAGATTGTCGATCAGCGTATCAATTTGAATGCGGCCGAAGACATCGCGACCTGGAGCACGCAAAAGCGTTTCGAGAATATTCCGGTCTGGGACCGGGAATATTTGATCAACAGTTATCAGCAGCTGCAGGAGATCCGGCCCTATTACGCCTTTTTCTCGGTCG
This sequence comes from Methylomicrobium album BG8, assembly GCF_000214275.2. NCBI lineage: Bacteria > Pseudomonadati > Pseudomonadota > Gammaproteobacteria > Methylococcales > Methylococcaceae > Methylomicrobium > Methylomicrobium album. The sequence continues at coordinate 867,398 of NZ_CM001475.1, forward strand.
ACGAAGACCGCTACTTTTTGTTGGGCCATACCCGTCAGGTAAACTTAGCGGCCCGCGAAGTGAACATCGGCAAACTGCCCGAAGCGGCGCATACGTGGGAGAACACGCATTTGCGCTATACGCACGGAAGCGGTGCGGTGGCGACACCGGCCGCCCAGGATGCCGATATTCCGCTGGTCTGGTATCTGCGCGACCTGAATCTGTACTCGCCGGTCGGATTGACCACCAAAAATCCGGATATCTATTACGGCGAGGGAAGTTACGATTATGCCGTCGTGCCGAACACGCTCAACGTGGTCGGGCTTGAGCCTGCCGATCCCAGCATCGAACGTCAGTATACAGGCGAAGGGGGGATTCCGATTCCGTCCTGGTTCCGAAAGGCGCTGTTCGCGTTTTATTTCAAAGATGAAAAGATTTTCTTTTCGATCTCGATTACCGACAAAAGCAAAATGTTAATCCGCCGGAATATCACCGAACGGATCAATGCGATGACTCCCTTTCTGCATTTGGACAAGGATCCGTATCTGGTTGTGGCCAAGGACCGCTTCTATTGGATTCAGGACGCTTACACCCTATCGAAATGGTATCCGGCTTCGAAACCGGCCGCCGATGAATATCTCGAAGGCGACCAGCCTTTCAATTACATCCGTAATTCGGTCAAAATTGTCGTGGATGCCTATGACGGCGCGGTCGACTATTATATTGCCGATCCGTCGGATGTGTTGATCAACGCCTATGCGCGGGCCTATCCCAGCCTGTTCAAGAACATGGAGGAAATGCCGCTCGAACTGCAAAAACATTTACGCTATCCGCGCGACCTGTATTACATGCAGATGAAGGTATTCGCCAAGTACCATCAGACGAGACCGGAACTGTTTTACGAACAGGCCGAAACCTGGCAGTTTGCCAATGTTCGCGGCGAAGAGGTCAAGCCTTATTATCAGACCATGGATTTCGGGAACTGCAACGACAAGGAAGAATTCGTGATGATCAACCCGATGACTCCGATCAATCGAGACAACCTGAGCATGATCGGGGTCGCCAGTATTCTGAACAAGGAAGCCTGCGGCAACAGTTACAAGCCCGGCATTACGGTTTACCGCTTCCGGAAGGAAGTGCAGGTGAACGGTCCCGCCCAGGTCGAAGCATTGATCAACCAGGATCCGGAAATTTCCGCGCAGTTTACCTTGTGGAATCAGGGCGGTTCGCGGGTCGAACTGGGGCGCATGGTGATTTTGCCGATGGGCAATACGGTGTTGTACGTGCAGCCGGTCTATCTGGTATCGACCAAGGTCAAGATACCGGAATTGCGGAGGGTGATCGTCTCGATCGGCAATGAAGTGGTGATGGAAAAAACCCTTTGGGCGGCACTCAATCGACTGAAGCAGACGTTTATAAAAGAAGCCTCGGAAAGCAATGGGTCGGGCACCGCGGCGCCTACCGCTCAGTAAGGCGGGGCGAAGCCAATAACGGACCAGGAGCCGATTCCGGAAAATCGGGTCTCTCGCGTAGAAAGGGGTTTATAAAAAGACCCGCCAGGTTTTAAAAACCTGGCGGGTCTAGGCCTTCATCAAGCGAAGCAGCAAGCTTGGCAATTCAGCGCCGCATTAATCCGCACAGCCGGTCTTCCAGTTCGAACCGCCTGGCCAGCGATTCGCCCAGCGCGGACAAATCGTCCGCCAAGTTCGTCAAGGCGGAGGCCTCGCCGGCGTTTTCGTATTTGTCGTTGAAAGAAACCGACAACTCGGTGACCTCGGAAAATTCCGGATAGATGTCGGTCGCTACCGCGATCAGGCTTTCGCGGCGTTCGGTGCCGGACAGGATTCTTTCGTACAATCCGAAATGCCCGAGCGAAACGTAGTCGACCAGCACTTCCGCAAATCGCATCAGCTTGCTCTTGACCGGTTCGACGTCGTTGAACGGCTTCAGTTCGCCGATCTGGCAATACAGGGACCACAAGTCCCGTCTTTCGTGTTGCAGTTCATCGATCAGCTGAGCGGTGCGCTGTCGTCTTTCCGGCCGCGCCGGTTCTACTGTCGTCGCCATAGCGGTTTCCTCTCAAATGGATTTCCCATATTTTGCCTTAACTGTATGCCGGATGCTGCTAATCCGCAACGTTTTTTTTAAAATCAACGGTCAGCCATGTAGTTTGTCTTTCAGCATGCGGTTGACTTCCTCGGGGCTGGCTTTCCCTTGCATCGCTTTCATGACCTGGCCGACAAAAAAGCCGAACACTTTGTCCTTGCCGCTGCGGTATTGTTCGATCTGGCCAGGATTGTCGGCGATGATCTTGTCGATGATCGCTTCGATTGCGCCGGTGTCGGTGATCTGCTTCAAGCCTTGCGTTTCGATGATTTCGTCCGCTTCGGCTTCGCCTTGCCACATCACTTCGAACACCTGCTTGGCGATCTTGCCGGAAATCGTATTGTCGGCGATCCGTTTCAGGAGTCCGGCCAGGCGCTGATAACCGACCGGCGAAGCGGCGATTTCGAGTCCCGATTTGTTCAATGCGGCCGACAGCTCGCCAGTGACCCAGTTCGCGCACAACTTCGCCTCGCAAGCCGAGGCTGCCAGCAGCGCCTCGAAATAATCGGCCGTTTCGCGTGAGGAGGTCAGAATCGTCGTGCTCTCATCGTCGAGGCCGAACTGGTCCTTGAAGCGCTGCTTTTTCGCGTCCGGCAGTTCCGGCATCGTGGTCAGCACCTCCGCCTTGAATGCTTCGGAAATGTACACGGGCAGCAGATCGGGATCGGGGAAGTAGCGGTAGTCGTTCGCTTCTTCCTTGCTGCGCATCGAGCGGGTCAGGTCTTTTACCGCATCGTAAAGGCGGGTTTCCTGGACGACGGTGCCGCCCGCTTCGATCAGGTCGATCTGGCGTTCGACTTCATAGTTGATCGCTTTTTCGACGAATTTGAACGAGTTGATGTTTTTCAGCTCGGCGCGGGTGCCGAACTCCTTCCGGCCCTTCGGGCGCACCGAGACGTTCGCGTCGCAGCGGAACGAACCTTCCTGCATGTTGCCGTCGCAAATGCCCAGGTAGCGCACCAGCTCGTGCAGCTTGCGCATATAAGCGACCGCTTCCTTCGCCGAACGCATGTCCGGTTCGGAGACGATTTCGAGCAGCGGCGTACCGGCCCGATTCAAATCGATCCCGGTCAGGCCGTGGAAATCCTCGTGCAGCGATTTGCCCGCATCTTCTTCGAGATGTGCGCGGGTAATGCCGATCCGTTTGGTCACGCCGTCCACCTCAATGTCCAAATGGCCGTTGCCGACGATCGGCAATTCGAACTGGCTGATCTGGTAGCCTTTCGGCAGGTCCGGGTAAAAATAGTTTTTACGCGCGAACACCGAATAAGGCGCGATCTCGGCTTCGATCGCCAGGCCGAGTTTGACCGCCATATTGACCGCTTCCTGATTCAATACCGGTAAAACGCCGGGCAGGCCGAGGTCGACCGCGCAGGCCTGTGTGTTCGGTTCGGCGCCGTAGGCGGTCGCCGCGCCGGAAAAAATTTTCGATTGGGTGGCAAGCTGGGTGTGAATTTCCAGGCCGATGACGGTTTCCCATTCCATGTTCTTAATCTCTCTATTCGAAACCCGGCGGCATCAGTCGATGCCATCGAGTTGCAAGCTGATATTGGTGTGCGACATTCAATAAACGGTCTTCGGCGAAATAATTGCCGATGATCTGCAGGCCGACCGGTTTGCCGGAAGCCAGCCCCGCCGGGATCGACATCGCCGGAAGGCCGGCCAGGTTGACCGCAATCGTGTAAATGTCGGACAGATACATTTCGATCGGGTTGCCGATTTTTTCGCCGATTCCGAACGCGACGGACGGGGCGACCGGTCCCATCAGCACATCGACCGACGACAGCGCGTTTTTGAAATCGTCGCTGATCAGGCGGCGGATTTTCTGCGCCTTGATGTAATAGGCATCGTAATAGCCGGCCGACAGCGCATAGGTGCCCATCAATATCCGCCGCTTGACTTCGCGCCCGAAGCCTTCGCCGCGCGAACGGGTGTAAAGGTCGGTCAGGTCGGCCGGGTTGCCGCAGCGGTAGCCGAAGCGCACGCCGTCGAAGCGGGACAGGTTCGCCGAGCATTCGGCCGGGGCGATCACGTAATAGGCCGGGATCGCCAACTTCAGGTTCGGCATCGAGACCTCGACGGTTTCCGCGCCCAGCTTGCGGTACTCGGCGAGCGCGGCCTCGATCGCCGACGCGACTTCGGAAGACAGGCCTTCGCCGAAGAATTCTTTCGGCAAGCCGATCTTCAGGCCGTCGAGGGGCTGTGTTAAACCGGCCCGGTAATCGGGAACCGGCCGGTCGACGCTGGTCGAATCGCGCTCATCGAAACCGGCCATTGCCTGCAACAAAATCGCCGCATCCTCGGCCGTGCGCGTCATCGGTCCGCCCTGGTCCAGGCTGGAGGCATAGGCGATCATCCCATAGCGCGACACCCGCCCGTAGGTCGGCTTCAGGCCGGTAATGCCGCAAAACGCGGCCGGCTGGCGGATCGAGCCGCCGGTATCGGTGCCGGTCACGCCCGCTGCGAGCCGGGCCGCGACCGCTGCGGCCGAACCGCCGGACGAGCCGCCCGGCACCGCGTTCAGATCCCACGGGTTTTTGACCGGGCCGTAAAAGCTGGTTTCGTTCGACGAACCCATCGCGAATTCGTCCATGTTCAGCTTGCCGAGCATCACCGCGCCGGCCTTTTGCAGCTTGGCGACCACGGTCGCATCGTACGGAGCGATGAAGTTGTCGAGCATTTTCGAGCCGCAGCTGGTCCTGATCCCGTCGGTGCAGAAAATATCCTTGTGCGCGATCGGAATGCCGGTCAAAGGTTCCGCATCGCCTGCGGCAAGCCTGGCATCGGCCGCCTCGGCCTGCTTGAGCGCCAGATCTTCGGTCGCCGTAATGAAGGCATTCAATGCCTGATGCTGCCCGATTCTCTCCAAATAGGCCAGTGTCAATTCGCGGCTGGAAAACTGCCGGCTGCGGAGCCCTTCGGCCAACTCCGCGATGGTCTTGTTATACATTCCCGGTTTATCCTTTATTCAATCACTTTCGGGACCAGATACAGCCCGGCCTCGACTTGCGGCGCAATCGCCTGAAATTTTTCGCGTTCGTTCCGTTCGGTCACCCTATCGTTTCTGAGCCGTTGCTGCAGATCCAGAGGATGCGCCATCGGCGGCACATTTGCGCTGTCGACCGCGCCCATCGCGGCCATCAGTTCCAGCATGCCGGACAAATCTTCCGCGTAATGCGGCACATCCTGTTCGTCGATTCCCAGACGCGCCAGATGCGCGATTTTTTTTACTTCGTCTGCCGTTAACGACATTGAATGACTCCATGAGAAAATTTAAAATCGCGGCCGGATAAATGCAGCGTCTCGCAGAATTAGGGATGCTCATCATCATTCCCCCCGCTAGCCGCATGCGAAAAGCGCCAACAGGTATTCAGAATCCGGTCCTTGAGATATGATACTATATCTTGCTCGAATACCGGCTCGATTGATAAAGTAGTCCCATTTATTTCCCGTCAGGAACCATCCTCAATGCTATTCAAAAGAATTCGTGGAATTTTTTCCAACGATCTCTCTATCGACCTTGGAACCGCCAATACCTTGATCTATATCCCGGGGCAGGGCATTGTCCTGAACGAGCCCTCGGTCGTCGCGATCAAGGAAGACAAGATCCGCGGGGCCAAGACGATTGCGGCCGTCGGCGCGGACGCGAAACGCATGCTCGGCCGAACGCCCGGCAACATTACCGCGATCCGTCCGCTGAAGGACGGGGTTATCGCCGATTTTGCGGTCACCGAACGGATGCTGCGTTTTTTTATCGAAAAAGTGCATAAAAGTAAAATTTTGCGGCCGAGCCCGCGTATTCTGGTCTGCGTTCCTTGCGGCTCGACCCAGGTCGAGCGGCGCGCGATCCGCGAATCCGCGGCGATGGCCGGCGCGCGCGAAGTGTATCTGATCGAAGAACCGATGTCGGCGGCGATCGGCGCGGGGCTGCCGGTCGACGAAGCTTGCGGTTCGATGGTATTGGACATCGGCGGCGGAACCTCCGAAGTCGCGGTGATTTCGATCAACGGCATCGTCTATTCGTCCTCGGTCCGGATCGGCGGCGACCGTTTCGACGACGCGATCATCAATTACGTGCGCCGCAATTACGGCACGCTGATCGGCGAGGCGACCGCCGAAAAAATCAAGATGGAAATCGGTACCGCCTATCCGGGCAGCGAAGTCAAGGAAATCGAAGTAAAGGGCCGCAATCTGGCCGAAGGCGTGCCGCGCAGTTTCGCGCTGAACAGCAACGAAATTCTCGAAGCGCTGCAGGAGCCTTTGTCCGGCATCGTCAGCACCGTGAAGGCCGCGCTCGAACAGACGCCGCCCGAATTGGGCGCGGATGTCGCGAACCGGGGCATTTACCTGACCGGCGGCGGCGCGCTGCTGAAAGACATCGACCGGCTGATCGCGGAAGAAACCGGCTTGCCGGTATTCATCGCGGACGATCCGTTGACCTGCGTGGCCCGCGGCGGCGGCATGGTACTCGAAATGATGGACAAGAAAGGCGTCTCCGCGTTTTCTCTGGAATGACCGGGCTTCCTCGCTTCTGCCCGGCGTTGCGGACCGCAGTGCGGGCGGCCGGTTTCAATTCGCTGTTTGTTTAATTCGTTAAGATTATTCCCGGTCACCGGTCGGTTTGCCGCGGCCGGGGCCAATCGCAGAGGAATTTTGCCATCAAACTGTTATTCGCCACCGGCCCATCGATCCATACCCGCTTGCTGTTCGCCGTTCTCGCCTCGATTGCGCTGCTGTTCGCCGATCAGAGAACCCGGCACCTGGAATCTCTGCGCACCACGCTTTCGCTGTTGACCGACCCGATCAAATATCTGGTCGACATGCCCACCACCGTGTTCCGGCATACCGCCGATTCGGTCAGTTCGTACGCGGCCCTGAAAAAAGAAAACGAGCGCTTGCGGGAAGACCATTTGATGCAGCAAACCCGGCTGCTGAAACTCGATGTGCTCGAAAAGGAAAACATTCGCCTGCGCGCGCTGCTCGAAAACTCGTTCAAGCTCGGCGAGCAGGTGATGATCGCGGAGCTGTTGTCGGTCAAAATGGCCCCTTACGAACATATCGTGGTCGTGAACAAGGGTACCCGTTTCGGGGTGCATCCGCAGCAGCCGGTGATGGACGAAAACGGCGTGGTGGGACAGGTGTTCCGGTCTTTCCCGATGACGTCGGAAGTGATGCTGATCACCGATCCGAATCATGCGATCCCGGTGCAGGTCAACCGGAACGGGCTGCTGACGATTGCGGTCGGCAGTGGCCAGACCAATCGCCTGATCTTGCCGTTCCTGCCGAATGACGCCGACATCAAGCCCGGCGATTTATTGATCACTTCCGGGCTCGGCGGCGTATTTCCGCAAGGCTATCCGGTCGCGGTCGTCGATAAATTTACCTCGGAGTCGGACAAGCCGTTCGCGACCGTGACTGCCACGCCCAAGGCGTTTCTGGACCGCAGCCGCGAATTGATGATCGTGTGGAGCAATTCGACTCCGATTCCTTTGGTCTCCAAGCAGGCCGCCGAACAGAACCAGGTACTCCAGGATGCTCTTGAATAACAAGTACGCCTGGGGGCGTATCGTGATCACTCTAGGGTTGGCGATGGCCCTCAGAATCGTGCCGCTGCCCGGCGATTGGGCGTTCCTGAACCCGGACTGGGTGTTGTTGAGCCTGATTTACTGGTCGCTGGCGGTGCCGGAAAGGGTAGGCATTTTTTACGCCTGGTCGTTCGGGCTGTTGACCGACGTGTTGTTCGGCCGCTTGTTCGGCCAGTATGCGCTGGCCTATTCGCTGGTGATCTTTCTTTGCCTGAAGCTGCACAAACGCTTGCGCCTGTTTCCGCTGATACAGCAGACGCTGTTCATTTTTTTCTGTCTGCTATTGTCGCAGTTGCTCCTATTCTTCATCAAGAATGCGCAGCATCCCGCGCAATTGCATGCGACTTTTTGGGTGCCGATTCTGACCGGCACGTTGTGTTGGCCGCTGGTGTATACGACGTTGCGTTTCGTCCGCCTGGCCAGACGCGTCAAATAATCCGGGCCGGACCATGGACCGCGTGTTTTCGATCAAAAACGACTTGGCCGAGAATCGCCTGTTTCTGCGCCGCATCTATGTCGCCATGCTGTTTATCGGGCTGATGAGCGCGGGACTGGTCGTGCGTCTCATGTATCTGCAGATCGTCGGTCACGAACATTACGCGACGCTGGCGAAGGAAAACAGCATTAAGCTGACGCCGGTGCCCCCGACCCGGGGAATCATCTACGACCGCAACGGCAGGATTCTGGCCGAAAATACGCCGTCGTACAGTCTCGAACTGATTCCCGAGCAGATCGAGGACATGGAGGATACATTGAGACGGCTGCAGGCGTTGTTCGGTCTGCCGGACGAGAAAATCGAACAGTTCCACAGGCAGCGCAAACGCGAAAAACGCTTCAACAGCGTGGTATTGCTGCCTGCGATGACCGACGAGGAACTTGCGAAGTTCGCGGTATCGATGCCTTTTTTTCCGGGCGTCGAAATCAAGACGCACCAGGTGCGCCATTATCCGTATTACGAGCTTGCCTCGCATGTGGTCGGTTACGTCGGCCGCATCAACGAAACCGAATTGAAGGAATTGCCGATGCCAGAATACCAGGGCGCTACTCATATGGGTAAACTCGGCATCGAAAAAACGTATGAAACACAATTGCACGGCACGACCGGCTATGCGGAAATCGAAACCAACGTACAGGGCAGGGCGCTGAATACGCTGAACGAGGTCAAGCCGGTTCCTGGCGCGAACCTTTACCTGACGCTCGATATCGATCTGCAAAAAACCGCTTACGACGCGCTCGACTTTTACAATGGCGCCGTGGTCGCGATCGATATCAAAACCGGCGGCGTGCTGGTGTTCGTCAGCCGCCCCGGCTTCGATCCGAATCCATTCGTGGTCGGCATTCCATCCGAAGATTATAAGGCACTGAACGAATCGGAAAACCAGCCGCTGTACAACCGCGCATTGCGCGGCCTCTATCCTCCCGGATCGACGATCAAACCGTTCATCGCGCTGGCGGGGCTAGAATACGACAAGGTCCGCGCGCCGCAGGGTTTGTATTGTCCGGGATATTACACCTTGCCCGGCGTCGATCACCGCTACCGCGACTGGCGCAGGGGCGGCCACGGCACGGTCGACATGATCCGCGCGATTACCGAATCCTGTGACGTGTATTTTTACCGGCTGGCGCAAATGCTCGGCATTCAAAAAATGCACGACTTTCTACAGCAATTCGGTTTCGGCGAAAAAACGGGCATCGATCTTTACGGCGAGGTGGCGGGGTTGCTGCCGTCGCCTGCCTGGAAACAGGCGAAGAGAAAGCAGCGATGGTATGAGGGGGAGACGCTGATTACCGGGATCGGCCAGGGCTATCATCAGGTTACGCCTGTGCAACTGGCGCGGGCGACCGCGACGTTGGCCAACCACGGCCAGGTCGTCACTCCGTTCCTGGTCGATAAAATCGTTACGGCTCAGGGCGTCCAGAAGAGTCCGGAACAGCCCGCCCGCATCATTCCGCTGAAAGCGCAGAATCTCGATCCGATCGTGGCCGGCATGATCAACGTCGTGCACAGCGCTTCCGGCACTGCGAAACGGATCGGCTACGGCATTCCTTACCAGATTGCGGGCAAGACCGGCACGGCCCAGGTGTTCGGGATCAAACAGGGCGCCAAATACAACGAGAGCCAAATCGACTTCAAATTGCGCGATAATGCGCTGTTTGTGGCGTTCGCGCCGGCCGACGACCCGAAAATCGCGGTCGCGGTCGTCATCGAGCATGGCGGGCACGGCGGCTCGGTGGCGGCGCCGATTGCAGGCAAAGTGATCAAGCAATATTTACAAAACCTTCATGAAAACTGAGACTCGGCGCGAACATTTTCATCCTTCGTCGATGATCGGCAAATTGCTGCGCCGGATGCACATCGACATTCCGTTGTTTCTTTGCCTGTTTCTGACCGCGCTGTTGAGCTTCGTGATCCTCTACAGTTCGGGCGGTCAGGACTTCGGAGTCTTGCTGCGCCAGGCGGCGCGCGTCGGGCTCGCGTTTTGTTTGATGATCGTGCTGGCGCAGGTCAATCCGATTCAGTTCAAACGCTATTCGGCCACTCTGTTCGGGATCGGCATTTTTTTGTTGATTGCCGTGCTGATCATGGGGCAAATCGGGAAAGGCGCGCAACGCTGGCTCGATCTCGGCTTTTTCCGTTTCCAGCCGTCGGAAATGATCAAAATCACCACCCCGATGATGGTTGCCTGGTATTTGGCCGAGCACCATCTGCCGCCGAAGCCTAAACAACTGGGAATTGCCGGTTTTCTGATCATCCTGCCGACTTTGCTGATCGCCAAACAGCCCGATCTCGGGACCGCGCTGCTGGTCGCTTCGGCCGGTGCGGCGGTATTGTTCTTCGCCGGCATTTCCTACTGGTTTATCGGCGCGATCGTCGGGCTGGTCGGCGCTTCGACGCCGGTCATCTGGCATTTGATGCACGACTATCAGCGCGACCGGGTGCGGACTTTCCTGAATCCTGAAGCCGATCCCTTGGGCAGGGGCTACCATATCATCCAGTCGAAGATCGCGATCGGTTCCGGCGGCATTTACGGCAAGGGCTGGCTCGGCAGTACGCAGTCCGAGCTCGAATTTCTGCCTGAAAGCTCGACCGACTTTATTTTTGCGGTGTTCGCAGAAGAATTCGGGCTGTTCGGCTGCATCGCGCTGTTGACTCTTTATTTATTGATTATCGCGCGCAGCCTTTATATCGCCTCGCAGGCGCGCGACAGTTACAACCGTCTGCTGGCCAGCGCGCTGGCCTTTACTTTTTTTGTCTATGTGTTCGTGAACATCGGCATGGTGATCGGGATTCTGCCGGTTGTCGGGGTGCCCTTGCCCTTGATCAGCTACGGCGGTACCTCGATCGTCACACTGCTTGCCGGTTTCGGCATGCTGATGTCGATCCACACGCATCAAAAATTTTCGATTGGTTGAGGATCTGGTAGAAGATAACTTCCCGAATGTTGATTGTTTCGAAAAGCGGATGATTCACCCCCCTCTTTGAAAAAGAAGACCGCATGGGCAGCGATTTGCTCCTCGACAACCGCTCCTTGTGTTGCCCCACCTCCTGCCTCCCTGCAGTCGTGCAATCTCTGCATTCACGCCATCCCTGGCGTTCATGCGGGAGATACGAGCCCAAGGAAGGGCGAGGTAGATCGTGTCGGGAACACGCGATCGAGGATAACGCAGGAAGCCGTTACCGACGACTGCAGGGAGGCAGGTGGCAATGCAGGAGCGATTGCCGAGGGCCGGGGGAGATTGATCGAATAAATCCCCCTCGATCCCCCTTTTTCAAAGGGGGGAAGTTGTTTTTGACGGAATTCCCCTTTTTCAAAAGAGGAAATTATTTTTGATGAAATCCTAAGGAGCCTGTCCATGCCTGTTCGCGCCGCTCTGCTTTGTTCTCTGGTTGCACTCGCTTCCTGCGCCGCGCAGCGCGAGAAAAGCGCCTTCATCGATGCGATGGTCGCCAAGCATCGGTTTTCCGAAGATGAACTGGAGGATGTGTTCGCTCAAGTCAAAATCAGGGACGATGTGCTGAAGAAGATCGCGTTTCCGGCGGAAGCGATGCCCTGGCACAAATACTGGAAAATTTTCCTGACCGATGCCCGAATCAAGGAAGGCGCGGTATTCTGGCGCCTCCACGCGGATACGCTGAAGCGGGTTTCGGAACAATACGGGGTGCCGCCGGAAATCATCGTCGCGGTACTCGGCGTGGAAACGCTGTACGGCCGCCGTACCGGCTATTACCGCGTCATCGACGCGTTGTCGACGCTCGCTTTCGCGTATCCGCCGCGCAGCCCTTTTTTCAGCAAAGAACTGGAGCAATTCCTGCTTTTGTGCCGTGAAGAAAAAGTCAGCCCGCTGCAGCCGTCCGGCTCGTATGCCGGTGCGATGGGTATGCCGCAATTCATGCCGAGCAGTTTCCGTATTTTTGCGGCCGATTTCGATCGGGACGGCAAACGCGATCTATGGCGCGACCCGAAAGACGCGATCGCCAGTATTGCCAGCTATTTCAAGGCTCATGGATGGGCCAGGAATCAGCCGGTTGCGGTGCGGGTTTTTGCCAAAAGCGAAGATTATAAAGCATTGTTAAATGACAAAATTAATAGAGATTTAAGAATTGATGAGTTAGAATCGGCCCGTGTTGAATTTTCAAGACCGCTACCTTTAGAAAGTAAAGTAAAACTTCTGGCGTTCGAGCAAGAACGTGGCGACGAACTTTGGGCTGTTTTAGACAATTTCTCGGTTATCAAGCGTTATAACCAAAGTTCCTTCTATGCCATGGCCGTTTACCAGCTCAGCCAGGCCCTCTTAAATTATCGAAACTCGTCTCCCTATGAATAAAATCATACCGGCTCTCTCTATTACTGTGCTTTGCAGTTGCTCAGCCACTCAAGTCAAGACCTCTTCACTCGCTACCGATATTACCGCAGTATCTTCCTCCACCGCTGAAGCGGCGGCCTCGCAGGCCGAAGAGCGACCTAGGCGGCACCTGACCGCCAACCACCAATTCCGCCATCATACCGTACTCAACATCGGCAAATCCCAAACGTCTTCTTCCGATGCCGGACAGGAGGAGCCTGGACAGGATGAAGCCTTGCTGCCGCGCCTCGCCCGCTATATCAAGCAAGGCGTCGCTTCCTGGTACGGTCCCCGCTTCCACGGTAAAAAAACCGCCACCGGCGAAATTTTCGATATGTATGCGCTGACTGCCGCGCATAAAACGCTGCCGATTCCTTCTTATGCCGAGGTGACCAACCTCGAAAACAATCGCAAGGTGATCGTGCGGATTAACGATCGCGGCCCTTTCGTTGCCAACCGTGAGATGGATTTATCCTATGCCGCTGCCCAGGAGCTTGAAATGAACGGCACCGCGCCGGTCCAAATCAAGCCGATTTCGGACAAGCAGGCGATCCGCAAAATGCGGGAAGTCGCGAAAGAACAGCGGAAGCAGGGCATCTATCTGCAGGTCGGCGCTTTTAAGAGCGCCAGCCAGGCGCACAAACTGAAATACAAAATTGCCGCGAAGCATCTGGCCAGAACCAAAGTGCTCGCTTCACGTCATCACAAAGCCACGCTCTACACTGTTCAGGTCGGTCCGGTCGACAGTCAATCCAAGGCGGACAAGCTGAATGTCCGGTTGGCTAGGCTCGGCATTACCGGGGCTCAATACGTGACGGAAAACGACCCAAACGAAAGCGTCATGATACAATAGCGCTTACGTTCCTTTCAGTTAGTCTTGTGGCGCAATGTTTTTTAAGAGAAAATCAAAGCTGACTCCCAGTTTTTTCATGATCGTACTGCTCGCGCTTGCGCTGCAGGCCAATGCCGAATCGCTGGAGATACAAACGCCCGCGCCTCCGGCTATCGATGCGAAAGCGTTTATTTTGCAAGACTTCCAGTCCGGCAAGGTGTTGGCGGAAAATAACGCCGACGAGAGGCTCGCTCCGGCCAGTCTGACCAAAATCATGACGGTTTACGTGGTGTTCAAGGAACTTGCGAACGGCCATTTGAAGCTGGACGATCTCGCCACGATCAGTAAAAAAGCCTGGAGCACCTCCGGTTCGCGGATGTTCGTCGAAGTCAACGCCCAGGTCAAAGTCGAAGACCTGCTCAAAGGCGTGATCATCCAGTCCGGCAACGATGCCAGCGTGGCATTGGCCGAACATCTCGCTGGCGACGAAGCCACCTTCGCGGATATGCTGAACCAGCACGCCGCGCGGCTGGGCATGAAAAACACCCATTTTAAAAATGCGGACGGCTTGCCGGTCGAAGACCATTACACCTCGGCGCGCGATCTGGCGATTTTGACGACTGCGTTGATCAAGGAGTTTCCGCAGTACTATCCCTGGTTTTCGCAAAAAGAATTTACCTACAACAACATCGTTCAGCATAACCGCAATCTGCTGTTGTCACGGGACGGCACCGTGGATGGCGTCAAGACCGGCCATACGGAGGATGCGGGTTATTGCCTGGTTGCGTCCGCGCTCCGGAACGACATGCGCCTGATATCGGTGGTGATGGGGACCAAAAGCGCCAATGCCAGGGCTGTCGAGAATCAGAATCTATTGAACTACGGTTTCCGCTTTTTCGAATCGCCTCGCCTCTACGAGGGCAAGACTTCCCTATCCGATTCGAAAGCCTGGAAAGGCGACGTTCGGACCGTACCTTTGGGATTGGCGGAAAGCCTTTATGTCACGGTGCCGCGCGGCAGTGCGGGCGACGTGAAAACGGCCATTCGCGTCAATGCGCCAATCGTGGCGCCTTTCAATGAAGGCGACAAGTTCGGTACGGTCGAAGTCACCTACAAGGATCAGGTGGTCGACCAAAAAGACCTGATCGCCTTGAAGGCAGTCGGCGAGGGGAGCGTGTTCCGCCGTCTCTTCGACGGGATTTTGATGCGGTTTGCAAAAGCGGATGGCCAATAACCCCGTTTATCTGAACGGCCGTTATTTACCTGTCGAAGAAGCCCATATCTCGGTTCTGGATCGCGGCTTTTTGTTCGGCGACGGGGTCTATGAAGTGATCCCCGCCTACCGCGGCCGGCTGTTCGAATTCGAAGCCCACATGGCAAGGCTCGACAACAGCTTGGCCGCTGTTCTGATCGGCAATCCGCACAGCCTGGACGAATGGCGCGGCATTCTTGTTCCGCTTCTGAAGGGCGGAACCGACCAATACGTCTATCTGCAGATTACCCGCGGCGCCGCGCCGAAACGGGACCATCTGTTCCCCGAAAATATTCCCCCGACCGTTTTCGCGATGAGTTCGCCGATTCCCCCTTATCCGGAGCGCGATACCGGCATCAGGGCCGTTTGCCTTGAAGACAGCCGCTGGGATAACTGCCATGTCAAAGCGATCACCCTGCTGGCCAATGTGCTGCTCAGACAGGAAGCGTCGGAGCGCGGCGGCGCGGAAGCCATTCTGGTCAAAAACGGCTTCGTGACCGAAGGTTCCTCAAGCAATGTCTTTGCGGTGCTGAACGGCGTATTGGTCACGCCGCCGCTGAGCCGGGACATTCTGCCCGGCATCACGCGCGCAGTGATCTTGAAAATCTGCCGGGAAAACCATGTCTCATGCCGGGAACAATCGATGACGATCGACGATCTGAAACAGGCCGACGAAATATGGATCGCGAGTTCGGTCCGGGAAGTCGTGCCGGTTGTCGACCTCGACGGCCGAGCCGTCGGCGGCGGTGAACCCGGCCCCGCCTGGCAACAGGTCAACCGCCTGTTTCAGGCTTACAAACAATCCGTCTCATGAACGAAGAATCCCTCTTAACCTTTCCCTGCACCTTCGCGATCAAGGCGATGGGCAAGACCAGTCCGGAACTCGACCTGCTCGTCGTGGAAATCGTGCGCCGGCACAGCCCGAACATCGGCGAGGGCGCGGTCTCCTCGCGTCCGAGCAAGGGCGGCAACTATACCGCAGTCACGGTCACGATCGAAGCGCACAGCCGCGAGCAGTTGGACGCGATTTACCTGGACCTGAACCGCAGCCCGCACATTCTGATGACGTTGTAAGCCGGGGGCAGGGAGAGTCTTCGTTCTTATTTTATGGCGATCACGATCAGACAGCTCGGCTTACAGGACTACGAAACGGTCTGGCAGGCCATGCAGTGTTTCACGCTGGACCGGACGCCGGAGACCGGCGACCAGATCTGGATCGTCGAACATCAGCCCGTCTATACGCTCGGATTGAACGGCAAACGCGAGCATTTGCTGAACACCGGCCCGATTCCGGTCGTGCAGAGCGATCGGGGAGGGCAGGTGACTTACCATGGTCCCGGCCAACTGGTCGTCTACCCCTTGCTGAACCTCAAGCGCCGCGAACTCGGCGTCCGCCCGTTGGTGACGCTGCTCGAACAAACGATGATCGCCGTGCTCGCACACTACGGCATTCATGCCCTCGCACGGCCCGAAGCGCCGGGCGTTTACGTGGAAGGCAAAAAAATCGGCTCGATCGGAATACGAATCCGGAACAACTGCTGTTATCATGGGCTCAGTTTGAATAATGCGATGGATCTGGCCCCGTTCAAATTCATCAACCCCTGCGGCTATGCCGGGCTCGAAGTTACGCAACTGGCCGACCTCGGTGTTGCGGTCGATCTTGATGAGCTGGCCGAACGGCTTCTCCAAATACTGACGGAAAAATTGCCATCATGACTTACCAAGCGCCTTCCCGGGCTACGCCGGAAACGCATCAACGCAATGCCGAAAAACTCGCGCGGATTCCGGTCAAAGTCGAAACGGGCGATGCGCCGCTGCGCAAGCCGGAATGGATCCGAATCAAGCTTTCCGCGGGCGACGAAGTGACCCGGGTCAAACGGCTGCTGCGCGAGCACAATCTGCACACGGTCTGCGAAGAGGCCGCCTGCCCGAACCTGGGCGAATGCTTCCAGCACGGCACCGCGACCTTCATGATCATGGGCGACCTCTGCACGCGCCGCTGCCCGTTCTGCGACGTCGCGCACGGCAAGCCTTTGCCGCTCGACCCGAACGAACCCGGTCGTCTGGCCGAGGCGATCAAGGCGCTGGCGTTGAACTACGTGGTGATCACTTCGGTCGACCGCGACGATCTGCGCGACGGGGGCGCAGGGCATTTCGCCGATTGCATTAAAGAAATCAGAGAGCGATCCGCGAAGACCAAGATCGAGATCCTGGTGCCCGATTTTCGGGGACGGATGGACAAAGCGATCGCAATCCTCGCGGCTCAGCCTTGCGACGTGTTCAATCACAACCTCGAAACGGTGCCGCGGCTGTACAAGCAGGCCCGCCCCGGCGCCGATTACGCGGGTTCGCTGAAATTGCTCGAAGGCTATAAAAAAGCCCGGCCCGAGACGCCGGCCAAATCCGGCTTGATGCTCGGGATCGGCGAAGAATCGGAAGAAGTGCACCGGGTGATGCAGGACCTGCTCGATCATGGCTGCACGATGCTGACCCTCGGCCAATATCTGCAGCCCAGCAAGGCGCATCTACCGGTCAAGCGCTATGTGTCGCCGGCCGAATTCGGCGAATTCGGCGAAAAAGCCCGACGCATGGGGTTCGAACAGGTCGCCAGCGCGCCGCTGGTCCGCTCCTCCTATCATGCCGACGCGCAGGCGAAAGGCGTGATAGGCGATTGACCCCCGTTTCCCCCGCTGTAGAAGCGCTCGCTCCTCAGGTCAATGCCGTTAAGTTAACGCTTAACCGTTCGTTCTGAGCCTGTCAGAAGGGCGAACGGTTTAACTTAAGGAGATTGGGTCGATCATAGCTTCTTCCTCTCGTTTCCCCGCCGAGCGCCTATCGTGATACCCTTTGTGCTCAGCTGTTACGCCCCAAAAGGCACAAACCGCGGTAGGGTACGCTGTGCGTACCTTTTCACCCTCCAATGGTACGCACAGCGTACCCTACAGTTTAATGCCATTCCCCTCAGATTCTGCATCACTCTACAACTGCCTCATAAACGCCACCAAATCCTGTTTTTCCTGTGCGTTCAGTTTCAGTTGCAGCACGATGTTGAAAAATTCGACGGTATCTTCCAGCGTCAGCGCGCGGCCGTCGTGCATGTAGGGCGGCGAATCCTTGATGCCGCGCAATGTAAAGGTCTTGATCGTGCCGTCGCCCGGCTCGTTCACGAAACGTTCGAGATGCAAATCGTGCATTTGGTGATCGAGATAAGTCGGCGGCATATGGCAGTTCGAACATTGGCCTTTGCCGAAAAAGATGTTTTCGCCGCGCGCCTCGCTTTCGGTGGCTTTGGCCGGGTCCAGCCTGCCGGTGGCCGGATCGAGCTTGGGCGCAGGAGGGAAGTCGAGCATGTTCTGCATCTGCGCCATGTGGCTGACCGGGATGCGGTCGAGAACATTCATGCCTTTTTTGATCGCGTGAATCTCGTCGCCGTTGAAATATGCGGTGCGTTGCTCGAACTCGGTAAAGTCCTCGACCGAACGCAGGCTGCGTTTGGAACTGTGAATCTGTTGGTTGAACACGCCTCTGAGACTGGTGGTATCGAGCCGGAAGCGCCGCTCCTGTGGCCGGATATCCGGACTCAAATGGAACTGGCCGGTGGTATGGCCGTTCACGTGGCAGTCGAAGCAGGTGACGCCGAGGCTGGGTTCTTTGCTTTTGCGGTCGTCGGTCGGGTTGAACTCCTCTTGCGGAAACGGCGTCACCAGCAGCCTTAATCCATCCAGTTGTATCGGCGTCAGAATGTCTTTGAACAGGCGATAATAATTGTTGATCGAGATCACCTCGCCGCGCGATACGTCGCCCAGCTCCGGCCGGTTGTTCAGGAATAGCGCCGGCGGGAACTCGGGCAGGAACGCTTCGGGCAGGTCGAAATCGACATCGAAACGCTCAAGCCGCGGAAACATGTCGATCTGCATTTTCGGAAATACTTGGCCGCCGTTCGACTGTAACGGATGCGGCAGTGACGGGTAAGGGAAAATGCCTTGTGCCCTGATTTCCTCGGGAGCCGCTTCGCCGAGCTTGTCCCAGGTCATGCCGGAAGGCAGCCTTGCCGTAGGTCCCACCGCCAGCGGTTTGCCGCGCGACATTTTGGCCGACGGATCGGTCTTGACGTTGAGGTCATAGCGTTGCTCCAGCAGCTGTTTTTGCGCAGCCATGACGTCGGCTTTGCCGGCGGTTTCTTTTTTCATGATGTCTTCGGGCTTTTGCATGGGCTGGTCCGCGTTCAACGGGTCGCGGTAAAAATCGAAGCCCGAGATCCTGCCGCTTTTGGGCTGGTTCTTGACTGCCGGCGACAGCGGCGAAGGCTGGTTCGGAGTGAACCTTTCCGAACGGTCGTGCTCGGTTTTTTGCTGTTCAGGCCTGGTGCTTCGAACCGTGCGCGGCGTCTGTGCTTCGGCGATGGCGTCAAACAGCCGTTTCTCTCCCTGAGCTTGGGCTGTCGCGGCGAAACAACCGCCCAGCAGTAACAGGCCCGACGATATTTTCATTATCCTTTTGGACGTCATGGTCTTCTCCTTAATGAGGCTTAAGAAACGTTTCAAAATCGCCGCGTGGCGCTTTGAGGCCATAAGCGGCAGAACATTTACTCAGCCGGGCATCTAATTTATGTTTCAATTAATGGAAACGATGCATTCGCAACGGTGAAAAGACAAAATCAACATTCTCGCGTATAGTCGAATAATGACTGTACCCATAAATCAGGGATAGTTCTGTACGATAGCGTGCACAAATTTCTTATTTTTGAGGGTGAATAACCGATGGCGTACTGTTTGAAATGCATTCTGCCAGTCTTTCTGGCAATGGCCGTTTTCGGAAAGGCCGGAGCCGTGGAACTGCCGCCGCCGGCCGATTTGTCGAGTCAATATGCGCTTCCGAGCCGACAGGTGATCGTCGTCGAGCCGCATGAATCGACGAACGAGCGGCAGAAGCGGGTCGAATATACGGCGCTACCGATCGACGGGCTTTTGACGCGCTGGTTCGGCGACCGCTGGACGTCGGAAGAGGCGGAGATCGTGTTTCTCGCCAAGGACGGCTACCGCTCGGTCGTTCCCGGCCCGAAACTGAAAAAATACCGCGCTTTTCTGGCCTTTGCCCGCTCCGACGGCGCGCCTTTCACCGTCGACAACAGCAGCCAGAACGAGCGTAAAATCCCGCTCAGCCCGTATTATCTCGTCTGGGACAATAAGAAGGAGCCGGAGCTCTTGCGCCAGGGAGCCTATGGCTGGCCTTACCAGGTTACCGCGGTCGAATGGCACAGTAAAAGCGAGGATCGGGCACTGCTTCCGGCTCGCGCCTCCCCCATGCTGGAGCAAGGTTTTGCGGAAACCAAGGAATATTGCCTGACCTGCCATAACATTCGCGGTATCGGCGGTAAAAAATATCCGGTCGATCTGATCCGCGCCCTATGCCGTTGGCAGGAGCCCGATTTGAAAGCCTGGATCGATTCGCCGAGCCGCGTCAAGCCCGGCACGGCCATGCCGCCTTTGGCCCGCCTGTTGCCGGAAGCGGAACGTCAGCGGATGATCGGGCGCATCGTGGGGTATTTGGGTGCGATGAAAGTTGAATCTCCGGAAGCATGCGCAAGACCGGCGCCATGAGCGAACGGGAAGGCGTGATCAAATACCGCCTGGATTACCGGGTTGCACCCTCCCGAACCATCGCCGGATTTGCCGAGCTGAACGCCTGGCGCGGTCTGTTGTGGAGGATCGGCCTGATCGGGCAGGATGATGCCCGCTATGACGGTCTGGGCTACGGCAATCTCAGCCTGCGGCTGAAAGGCGAGAGTTTTACGGTGACCGGCACCCAAACCGGCCATTTGCCGCATCTGACGGCCGACCATTATGCTTATGTCAGCCAGGCGCTTCCCGAAGAAAATTATCTGCAGGCCGAGGGCCCGCTGGCGCCGTCTTCGGAAGCTCTCACGCATGCGGCGATCTATCGTGCGGCGCCGGAGGTGTGTTGCGTCGCGCACGGACATAGTCCGGAAATCTGGCGGCATGCCGAGACCCTGGGGCTCACCTGCGTAGCGGAAGCGATTGCCTACGGCACGCCGGCAATGGCCCAGGCGGTCAGCGCGATTGCTGAAACGAATCCGGAGCAGGGTATTATCGTGATGCGGGGCCACCTTGATGGGTTGTTGACGTACGGCAGGACGCCGGAGATTGCCTGCTGGCAGATGGTGCGGAGTTTGGCCAGCGCCTGGGCGCTGGCGGATTTATCCGAAGACCGGTAATTAGAGAGGCGGTAAGGTTCTGTCTAATGGGGATGACGACCAATGCCGTTAAGATATTGTGTAGGCCGGATAAGCGAAGCGCATCCGGCGATCATACGGTGGATGCGCTTCGCTTATCCACCCTACGCTCCATCAACTTAACGGCATGGGTGCAGCTCAGGCTCGACGTATACCGTTATCGGAAAAAGTAATCTATTATCTGCCTGCAGCGCGAGTATATTACGCGGCTTACAGGGATGACCGGTTATAAGCCGCCAAAACCTGCTTGACGTAGTTTTGGGTTTCGGGATACGGCGGGATCGAGTAATTGTATTTGATCACCGCGCCTTCGCCGGCATTGTAAGCCGCGACGGCCAGTTCCAGATTCGGGCTGAACATTTCGATCAGGTCGCGCAGATAATGCGTGCCGCCGTCGACGTTCTGGAGCGGGTCGCGGCGGTCGTCCACGCCGTAGCGCCGGGCGGTGTCCGGCATCAGCTGCATCAGGCCGACCGCGCCGGCCGAGGAAACCGCGCCGGCGTTGTAGGCCGATTCGGTCTGGATCACCGCATGGACCAGTTTGGGATCGACCTGGTGCCGATAGGCCGCCTGGTTGATCAAATCGCTGAATTTATGCTTGTTTCGGCCGAAATAGCCCCGGTAACCGGCCATCGTCGGAGCGGGCCGCATATAACGATACGGCTTCGTCTCCATGATGCGCTTGTATAGGCTGCTGTTGGCGGGTTTGGGTTTGATATTGGTATAGTAGGTGCGGCCCGCACTGTCGACATATTTATAAATGTCGGCCAGCGCGCCGCCGGACACGCTTAAGGTGATTAGGATTGTGGTCCATCTCAGCATGGCTCCCCCTTTTATTGTTTTGCATTAATACTAACCAGACTCGCGGCTTTCACCGCTTTTTGCGTTGCTTCTTCAATCGTTTCCGCGCTGGCCAGCGCCACGCCCATCCGCCGGTTGACCAGGGCGCGCGGCTTGCCGAACAGGCGAATTTCGCTGTCCGGTACGTTCAGCGCGGCGTCAAGCCCTTCATAAACGACATCGTCAGCTTCTGTTTGGCTCAATATGACCGCGCTCGCGCCGACTCTCAAGAGGCGGGTGTCGACCGGCAGGCCCAGGATCGCGCGCGCATGCAGCTCGAATTCGTTCTGCTGTTGAGTAATCATTGTAGCCATGCCGGTGTCGTGCGGTCTGGGACTCACTTCACTGAACCAGACATGGTCGCCTTTCACGAACAGCTCGACGCCGAAGAGGCCGCGTCCGCCGATCGCCCCGGTGACTTTCAGCGCAATCTGCTGTGCCGCCCCGATGGCGGCCGGCGCCATCGGCTGCGGCTGCCAGCTTTCGCGGTAATCGCCGTGTTCCTGCCGGTGGCCGATCGGCTCGCAAAAACGGGTTTCGATCTCGCCGTTCGGATTCAGCGCGCGCACGGTCAGCAGCGTAATCTCGAAGTCGAAGTCGATTTTGGATTCGACGATCACTTTGCCGGTATCGACCCGGCCGCTGACTTTCGCGTAGTTCCAGGCCGCTTCCAGCTCTTCCGGGCTTTTGACCATCGACTGGCCCTTGCCCGAGGACGACATGGTCGGCTTGACGAAACAAGGATAGCCTATTTTTTGCTCGACGGCGTGTTTCAGCTCGGCAAAACTTTCCGCGAACGTATAGGCGGAGGTCGGCAGTTGGAGCCGTTCCGCGGCGAGCGTGCGGATGCCTTCGCGGTTCATCGTGAGTTGAATGGCGCGCGCATTCGGGACGATCGTACTGTGGCCTTCCTGTTCGATTTCGGCCAGCGCGTCGGTCGCGATCGCTTCGATCTCCGGAATGATGTAATCGGGTGTTTCGAGCGCGATGATTTTCTTGACCGCCTCGCCGTCGGTCATGTCGATGACATGGCTGCGGTGCGCGACATGCATCGCCGGCGCATCGGGGTAGCGGTCCACGGCGATCACCTCGACGCCGTAGCGCTGCAGCGAAATGACCAGTTCCTTGCCCAGTTCGCCGCTGCCGAGCAGCAGCGCCTTGGTGGCGCTGTTCGATAGTGCGGTGCCTAGTTTCATGACGATCCTGCCAGATAGTTGTCGATGTCTTCCTTCGAAAAGCCGATTTTTTTGGCGACCCGGTCGGCATGGCTGACCCGCGAAATGCCCGGAATCAGCCGGTAGGTCGGGGTATCATGCGCGAATTCGACCTGCTTGGCGATGCCCATGCCTTGGGCGATGCAATGATCGACCAGTTGATGATTGTGAGTGATCAGCACGGTGCTGTTGCCTTTCCGGTAAAAGCCGGTCAACACGTTGATCGACGATTCCATTTTTTCCTCGAAGGTAGTACCTTCGGACATCTCGTCCAGTACCACCAGGCTTTTCGCGGTCGAGGCCAGAAAAATATCCTTGGTCCGTTTCAGTTCGGTGCCGAAGCGGCCCTCGCCGTCGACCAGATGGCTGATTTCGGGCGCCTGGTAAAAGATCCGGTCCGCGACGGTCAGCGTCGCCGCTTTGGCCGGTACATAACAGCCGATCTGCGCGAGCAGCTGGATTTGGGTGAGCGTTTTGCAGAACGCGGTCTTGCCGCCGCTGTTCGGGCCGGTGATCAGGACCAGCTTGTCGTCGTCGAGCATGAAGTCGTTCGGAACATAATTCGGATTCGCCTTGCCGAGCACCGGGTTTTTGGCGGCGGTCAGATTGATCCGGTGATGCGGCGCGTCAATCAGCGTAGGCAATGTCGTTTCGCTGCCGAACGCTTCGGAGAATTTGACGAAGGACAACAGTTCATCCAACTGACCGAGCGCGTCCAGCGCCTCGCCGACCTCCTGGGAGCTCCGGAACCGGTTGCGCAGCGGGATGATGCAATTGTCGCGGTCGTAGCCGCCGACGATCGGGAAATAAACCAGGAGCAAAGGCGCGAAGAAAATGATCTGCGCGGGCGTGGTGATGTTCATCGCCATCGGCAGCAGCCCCAGGATGAAAGCCAGCGCGGCGAAAATCAGCGGCTTGAACAGGCGCGGCTTGAAGATCACCGAAACCGGAAACCAGCCCTTCTTTTCTTCCTTCGATTGGATCACGCCTTCGGTCACGTAAACCGGTCCCGCCATCAGCGAATAATCCCGGCTGGCCGCGAAACGGCGGATTTTATCGAACACCGCGTCCAGGAAAGGACTTTGAGGCGCTTCGGTCTGCCGAATCCGCTCGACCAGATCGAGCATGAAGCGCACGCCGCGCTTGTACTGGGCATAGCCGTAGCCTTCGATTTCATGCTCGCCGCGCGCGGCGCCGAACGAACCGATGAATTCGGCGTAGAGCAGCATGTACAGGTTTTTTTCGGTATCGGCCGCATGTTGCACGATACGTTCGATTGCTTCCCGGAGCGCCGGATTGCGGCCGATTTCAGCGGCGGCCTCCTGTTTCGCTTTGAGAAGCCGGATGTCGTCCAGCGGGCGGGACAGCGAACGGTACAAAAACGCCTGTCCGACCGTGGTCGAGCAATGATTGACCGCGTCGAAAAGGTTGTCGACTTCGATCGTGTTGAAAGCACTCGGGTCGATTACGCCGGCGCCGGTTTCCGGGGGCCGGGTGGATTTGATTTCGGGCCAGGCATTCTGCCAGCTTTGTAATATCGTTTCCGTCATCGGTGATCTCTCGTTGTCGGTTTTGTGGAACAATACCCGTAGCCGCGATGCGGCAAAGCCGAACCGGGAAATCTCGAAGTCCGGCACCTTCGATTCCGCAAAGCTTCATCGAGGCTACGACCACTTCAAATATTTCGGGTATAAGTAAGCCGTTTGCGGAGAATTTGTCAAATCACGAGCCGCTTTGCAAGCTCGGCAAGTGCCCGGCGCTTTTCTTCAATCGCTCGACAGCAGTAAATTGACGAGTACGTCCGCATGCGCATCCGAGTCGTTCAGCGCCGGAATATAATGATAAGCGCTGCCGCCGGCCTTCAAGAAGGCTTGCTTGTTCGCGATCGCGATCTCTTCCAGCGTCTCCAGGCAATCGACCGCGAATCCGGGGCAGACGATATCGACTGTTTTGACGCCGCGTTTCGGCAATTCCTGCAGCGTGTCCAGGCAATACGGCTTCAGCCACTCGGCCTTGCCGAAGCGCGACTGGAATACTATTTGCCACTCGTGATCCTGCAGCGAAAGCTGTTCGGCGATCGCGGCGGCCGTCCGTTCGCAATGCGTGAAGTACGGATCGCCCAGCTTGGTCAACATTTCCGGCAGGCCGTGGAACGACATCAGCAGCCGTTCGTGTTTGCCGTGCAGATGCCAGTATTGCCGGATCGAATTCGCTACCGCGGCAATATAGCCGGGGTCCCGATGATAATCGCCGATGAAGCGGATTTCCGGAATGTGGCGCCACTGCATCAGTTCGGCGGCCGCCGCGTCGAAGACCGAGGCGGTCGTGGTCGACGAATATTGGGGATACAGCGGCAGTATCGATACGCGGTCGACGCCGGCTTTCCTGAAAGCCCGCAATTGGCTCGCAATCGAGGGTTCGCCGTAGCGCATCGCCTCGCGTACCGCGATATTTTTCGCCGCCAGTGCGGAGGCGATTTTTTCGGCAAGCCGCCGGGTCAGATAAATCAGCGGCGAGCCTTTTTTATCCCAGATCTTGCGGTAAGCCAGAAAAGACCGGCGCGGCCGAAGCGGCAGCACGAACAGGTTCAGGATCAGCCACCATAACGGCCGGGGCAGATTGACGACGCGCGGGTCCCGGAGAAATTCGCCCAAAAACCGGCGGACCGCCGCGACGGTCGGTTCCGCAGGCGAGCCCAGATTGACCAGCAAGACGCCGGTTTTTTTCGGGGGCATGCTAGGGCTAGCGGTTGATCAGGTTCAGGAATTCCGAACGCGTATTCATTTCTTTACGGAAGATGCCGGTCATCACCGAGGTCGTCATCACCGAATTCTGTTTTTCGACGCCGCGCATCATCATGCACAGATGCTTCGCTTCGATCACGACCGCGACGCCTTTCGCATCGACCGCATACTCGATCGCGTCGGCGATCTGCTTGGTCAGTTTTTCCTGGATTTGCAGGCGGCGGGCGTACATATCGACGATCCGGGCGATTTTGGAGAGTCCCAGCACCTTGCCGCGCGGCAGGTAGCCGACATGGCATTTGCCGATGAACGGCAGCAGATGGTGCTCGCACAACGAATACAGCTCGATGTCCTTCACGATCACCATGTCTTCGGTATCGGCCGTGAACACCGCATTGTTCAGCACCTCGTCGAGGTTTTTTTGGTAACCGTTGTTCAAAAATTTGAACGCCTTGGCGGCACGTTTCGGGGTATCGATCAGCCCCTCGCGGGTCAAGTCCTCGCCTACTGCGGCGATAATTTTCGAGAAATATTCTTCCACGATTCAGTTCTCAATAAATACACAATCCCCGCAGTATAACATCATTGTGCGGTGAATTTTAATGCTTCGCGGACAACGGAGGTGTCCGCGCCGTATTTGACCGCTTCTTCGCTCAAATGCCGGCGCCAGGAACGCGCGCCCGGCTCGCCGTGGAACAGGCCGAGGATATGCCGGGTGATGCTGTGCAGGCGCACGCCTTCGGCCAGTTGCCGCTCGATGTAGGGCATCAGCCGGTTGACGATTTCGCTGCGCGGGACGGCATCGGCCGGCATGCCGAACAGGCGCCGGTCGACTTCGGCCAGAATATAAGGATTGTGATACGCCTCCCGCCCCATCATCACGCCGTCGACGCCATTCCGCAATGCTTCTTCCGCTTGTTCCAGCGTGGTAATGCCGCCGTTCAGCACGATCCGAAGCGGCGGAAAATCCTGCTTCAGGCGGTAAACCATCTCGTAGCGCAAGGGCGGCACTTCCCGGTTTTGTTTGGGGGACAGCCCTTTCAGCCAGGCCTTGCGGGCATGCACGATAAAGGTCCGGCAGCCGGCATCGGCGACCGTGCCGATAAAATGGGCCAGCTCCTCGTAGGAGTCCCGGTCGTCGATTCCGATCCGCGACTTCACGGTCACCGGAATCGACACCGCGTTCCGCATCGCCGCAACGCACTCGGCCACCAGTTCCGGCTCCGCCATCAGACAGGCGCCGAAGCGGCCGTTCTGCACCCGGTCGCTGGGGCAGCCGACGTTCAGATTCACCTCGTCGTAGCCGAAGTCTTCGGCCATTTTCGCGCAGGCGGCCAAATCGGCCGGATCGCTGCCGCCCAATTGCAATGCCAGAGGATGCTCGCTCGAATCGAATTGTAAAAACCGTTGCCGGTCGCCGTGCAGCAGCGCCCCGGTCGTGATCATTTCGGTATAGAGCAGCGCCCGTTTCGTTATCAGGCGGTGAAAAAAGCGGCAGTAGCGGTCGGTCCAGTCCAGCATCGGGGCAACGCAGAACCTATGTGATTTATTCATTAAGAAAATCTTGAATATTCTTGACTTGGTAAATTAGGATATTGGTCAATCATCACTTCCCTCATGGTTTCCACGCCAAGCGCTCATCATTATGCGCGAGTAGCGTCATGCTCGCCGGGAAGTGGGTATCCGGTGCCAAGGATGACGAGTCTTAAGCTATCCATGCGGCCTGGATTCCGGCAATTCCTGCCGGAATGACGGATCATATATAGCGTCGAGCGAGGGAACGATCAGGCGGCATTTCGTTTAGCCGGATCATTAGCTGTCACGGTATTTTAAACACTCTGCTGATTTGAGCCAATGTTACCCATATCGGCAACTGGCTTTCATAAAGAATGTACGAGTTCTCGTGCTGACGTTTTTTTGCCCTCAAACTCTCGGTATAGGCATCACGCCTTGAAACAAAAGGGGACGCTGCATTGGCATGAAATCCGTATTCCTCAAAGGGGATTAACGACCCATACCGGTCTATTGATGTTGATCTTTGAATGTCTGTAAAAATCGCTATCTTAGTCATTTTAAGTTTGAATTTTGGAATTATCCTGATCAGTTTATCATGAGAAAAATGCATGCTATCCCGCCTAGTCAATCCATGGATTCCAGACTTTTCTTTCAATTTTAGTTTGCAATGAAATCAGGACCAGAAGATATCGCTGACCTTGCCGCCATGATCGTACGTTCAGACTATCTGACTGGCGAAGTCATAGTTGCAGACGGTGGTCTCAATCTCACATGACAGGAAAAGCCCCCTAACCCTTCGTTGCACTGGATTGCCTATGGCAACCGGTGAACTCAAACGTTAGCCGTCACGACTGCGAACTGCCAAATGAAGATCTCCTGGGCCGAGTACAAAGCGATCGCCACATCCGATCTCGAGCTCGATGGCGCGGTCATCTATCGCGGACAGCGACTTGCGAGCTGGGGTCTGGTTTCCTCTGTGCACCGAACCGCGTTGGTTCGCTCCATTCCCGATTTGAAAGGGTATGCGGACTACATGCTCCCACGCGTGCATGACGCGCTTGAGGCATGGGTCGAACGCTCATGGGATTTAAAGCATTCTTTGGGCTTGGCAGAGTTTCTTGCGTTCGCTCAGCACAACGGCTTTCCGACTCCGCTGCTGGATTGGACCGCGTCACCGTACATCGCCGCGTATTTCGCGTTCGAGGGCGTGAATCATTTCAAGCCACAGTCCGAGCGCGTTGCCATCTTTGCCTTCAATCAGGAGGTCAAGTCTACGATTTCGCCGACTTCACGCCGCACGTCTCAGTACTGCGGCCGCGCCAGGTGGGCAATCACAAGCTCGCTGTTCAACAAGGTTGCTTTACGGTGACCAACGTTCTAGATATCGAACAGCACATCCGCCTCAATGAATCTGAAGGGCGTAAATTCCTGACGAAGTACGAACTTGATGTTCGCGAAAGACCGAAAGTGATCCGGGAGCTCTCCCTCATGGGCATTTCTGCGGTGCAGCTGATGCCTTCTGTCGAGGCTGTGTGCAAGAAGGCCCTCGAAGATCTCATTGGCCTCGTACCAATAGAGCCACCCAAGTGACGGCTAACCCTTCGCTGCACCGGAAACGCTACAGCCGTCTTCGGCGGCTTCCACGTTCGTTAAGCATTTTGGAGAGCGTCTGTTTAGTAAATTGCTGACTGTTGCGTTTTTGGCAATCGCCTTGTTGGTGGTGTTCTCGGCTACCGTGATGTATTCGGCAAGAAATAGCGCCAAGACTATCGCCAATGACAATCCGTATTGCATACAGATCGCGACGACATCAACCGCATATAGGGAAATCTCCAGCTCCGTTGATTTGGCTGGCTTCCGCATGAAAGGCAATGGCCCGCTGAATCACGCGGTGCTCGTTGTTGATGATATGGGCGGTCAGGAGCTATACCACTGGTCATACAAGAGCAATTTTTTCGAAGAAGGCGCCTATGGAAATCCGCCTATCTTCTGCAATCCTAGGGAGAATTTTTTGGACTCGCTGGGAGAGATTGAATACAAAGACGAAAGTAGGGTTTCGTTCAGTTACGCAGGCTACAAATTCAAAATTCCAAAGGAGTACAGTCCGACCTTCAATATCCCATCATTTGCGGGAATTCAGATGTTGATTCTTTCGGCAGCTGCTCCTCGATTTGAGCCGGTCTTGGAACCGGACTTTCGAAAAGTGCCTACCGTTGGCCTGGATGTAGGTTTTGGATACAGTCCCCTAATCCAGTCATGGAGATTACGAGCAGATAAAGATCATCAAGTAGAAGGGCAAGCACTGCAAAATGGTCTAATAGTTGAGAAGGTACGTGGAAAGAGTGATTCGACCACAGTCCAGTACTATGTGGAAGAAAAAGATGGATCCACGCAGACTTTAATTCGCTGTTTTGACAGTATGGGGTATCAATGTACTCATATGTTCTTTGACGGCGAATTCTCATATTACTTCCATCACATGCCATCGGATCTTTCGAATTGGAAGGACATGCACGAAAGGGCTAAGACTGTGTTCAGGAGTTTCATAAAAGAGAAAAAAGCATAACCATTCGTCCAACCGGAACCTGACCTCGGGCTTCCTCGCAAACCCGTAAGATGCGCCAAGCGTAGGATGTGCCGAGGCACGATGAGCATCGATCGAGGGAATTCTTCTCACGCGAACGATGCGCCTCACTTCGTTCAGCACATCCTACGGCCCTGACCTTGATGATTGGAGAGCCAAGCCGGTTTTTCCCCATCGAAATCATCAGTATCCTCGGCTTTCATTTCCCATAGGTGCCGGGCCTAAATAAAGCGGGATGGTGTTTGTTGCACCGTCAAATTTCTCCTTTCAGGATTCCTTCCTTGGTCAGCCGCCTCATCCAGGCGCCGCGTTTGCCGTGGGCGCCGAGCAACTTGACGAGGCCGGCTTGAAATTCGGCTTCGCGTCCGGCTTGGGTCATGGCTTCGGCCAGATCCTTCATGGTTTGCAGGGCCTGATCATAGGCATGACCCGTGCCGCGTTGCAACGTTTGGTCGATGTCGGCCCAAACCCTGTCGGAATGGGCCGCCAGGCGTTCCAACCGTTGCTTGCGTTCGGCATGGCGCTTGGCTTCCTCGGCTTCGCGCTTCCGTCGTTCGATCTCAAGGCGCTGGTTCCTGACCCATTCACATGCGGCATCGATTTCGGCCACCGTGCGGCGCGAAGAGGATTTGGGGTGGGATGAACGTTCCCGTTGCCAGGCCAGATAACGCTGCCGCAATGCGCGCTCGGCTTCCTGGCTGCGTCCTTCCAACAGCAGACGCAGCGTTTCTCGCATGGCCTCCTGGGTTTGCAATGCAAGCCAGTCGTCCCGTTCCGGATCGATCGTATCCCGATCGGGTAACGTGGGGCTGGCGCCGGCCGCGGCGGCGAGCCAGTCGGGATCGATCAGGAGAAATTCCGTCAAGGCGGTTTGCGCGGGGGTCAATGTTTGCAAGCCCGCCGGGACGGGTGGCTCGATATCGTCATCGCCCACTTCCTCGTTACACACTCGCGCCAGCCAGCCCAAGTAGAGCGGCCGCGTATCGCCCCGCAATAACTCGTCCCGTAGCGGCAATAAACTGCTCATCCAGCCCGGGCCGTCTTCTTGACTCCAAAAACGTTCGAATTCGCCCGAGTCGTCATTAAAGCCCCAATACACTATCCTGTGATCGGCCGTGGGCGTTACGCCGAAAGCATCACGGAAGCCGGATTGCGCGCCGCATCGCGAAGACTGAGTGAATGGGTCCAGCATATCCTTATCCAAGGCCGAAAGGGGTAAACGCAACATCAAACTGCACGTTCCCCAACTGGCCGAATAAACGTGTGCGTCAAAATAACGCTGCACCCAGTCGAGAGGGTCGCCTTTGAGATCGCCCCAATGGTATTCGTTGATGAAGCTGGTCGCTGTGATGGTCGCGCGCGAGGAGCGGCTGCGCAGTTCCGCTTGTTGTTGTGGCGTGAGCGGTTTATCGACCGCTCTGAATTCGTAATATTGGTATTCACTCATGAGATGTTATTCAGTAATGGTTTGGGCGGCATGGCGCATTTCTGACAGAGCCTTTCAAAATAATTTGCCGCCAAATGGTATTCGGCTTTCATCGTAATTTTATTTTTCTTGGTCTATCAAATTGATCAAACCGATGGCTTGCACCGTTTCATTCATGGGATAGGTTTCTTGTCCGGGATAGGCCACAAAGCTGGCCTCCGGCTTGATATCGCTTTGCGCGAAATAGAAGCCTTTCGACAAAGTTGGCGCCAGATTGCGCTTGATTTCGATCGTCCAAGTCTTCTGATCGGGAAAGGTAATCAGCAAATCGCATTCGGCGCCGGCACTGGTTCGATAAAAACTGGCTTTGCAATGCGGTGGCGCTACGGCCAGGCAATTTTCGATCACGAAGCCTTCCCAGCTTTGCCCGCAGACCGGGTGGCCCAGCAGCGCCACGGCCGGATAAGCAGCCAACAGTTGTTCGAGCTCGGTTTGTAATCTTCGTCTAATCATCATTGTAATTGTGGCATTTAATTCCGTAATTGTAATGTTCGATGAAATTGAAAACTATACCGGTGACTCATTCGTAAAACGGGTAAGGTGCTGGTTCGAATGGTGCCATATTACTCTGGCAAGCACTTTCCTATTTTTACTGGGTTTTGTTGCATAAATCGGCGAGGTCATGCGATGCTTGATAAAAACAACCATTTTCAATTTTATTGCTTTTGCCGGTTATCACTCTGGCCGTTATCGGCTGCGAGCCCTTTCAAGATCGCGCGTTTAAGCCGTCTGAGTCTGTGGTAAACCGTAGGGGGACGGCCATGAAAACGATGCCGATCAATAAAGCCTTCACGCTGCTGGAACCGGGTCCGGTTGTCTTCATTACGACCCAGGATGGCGGGAAGCATAACCTCATGACCATTTCCTGGACCATGGTGATGGATTTTACGCCGAAATTTGCTATCACGACGGGTTCCTGGAACTATTCTTACCGTGCGCTTCGGGATTCCAAAGAATGCGTTGTGGCTATTCCTACTCTGGATCTGATCGATCAGGTCGTTGGGGTGGGGACCTGTTCGGGCGCCGATACGGACAAATTTGAAAAGTTCGGGCTGACGCCCCTCCGGGGAAAATATGTCGGAGCGCCCCTGGTCAAGGAATGCCTGGCAAATATTGAATGTAAAGTGATCGATATCGTCGAAAGGCACCACATCGTTGTGCTTGAAGGTGTCGCCGCGTACTTCGATCGATCACGGGAAGAAAAGCGCACCCTTCACGCCGTCGGGGACGGTACCTTCGTCGTCGACGGATACAAATTGGACCGGAGGGAAATGATGCGCTCGAAGCTTCCGGCGGGGTTCTGACGCGGAAAAGACGGGCTGTTTTCGAATGTGTACCGCCGTTCCTTGAACAGGGTCGATAACCCGCTTTTAGCCGATACTCGCCGATTAGCAAAAAAAGCGTTCGAACTTACCCGAATCGTCATTAAAGCCTCAATACCAGTGATCATGCCGTGGGCGTTACGTCGAAAGCATCGCTAAAACCGGATTGCGCGCCGCACTGCGATCGCAGGGCGAATGCGTCCGGCGCAGCCTTATCCAATGCCGAAACGGGTACTCACTCATAAGGTATCATCAATCGTCCGGCCGGGTTGGCGCATTCGTGGCATTGGTCCTTTCAAAATGGCGCGGCACCCGGTTCGGGAGCTTGCTATTCAGTTGTCTTGCGTTGGAAATCAATCAAAGTATATCGCCCGCCTCTTTATTCAAGAGCGATAACGATCCTCTATGTGGGGCATAAGACAGACCTCAAGGGCTCAAACGATTAAATTTTTTCTTCCGCTCTTCCACAAAAATTTTGGGATTTACCAGAGTAAAGGGACATTTGATGCCCGTGGAAGCTGTGGATCATAAAAACTTTATCTTGAATATGCTGCGGCTTGGCTGCAACTCCTAAGAGGAGAAAGAATCATGAAGATCGATAAACGAAATTCGCCTTTCCAGTTTAAACCTTTGACGCGGGCAGTCATGCTCACCTGTATTCAGTTTTCTGCGCTCGGGGCTATCGCCGGCGCGGCGCAAGCGCAAAACACCGGTCAGAGCGGCAACACCGCGACGGCCGCGGGAAGCCAGAGTACCACCGGACAGAATGCCGCAAGCCAAGGCAATACAACCGCTGCAGGCGCCCTGAATGCCACAGGAGCTGCCGGTGCAGCGGGTGTTGCCGGCCAAAATATCGGTATCCCGCAAAATCGGCTGAACCGTTATCGCGTGACGAATCTGGTAACCAATCAATCCGATTCACGCCTGGTAAATCCCTGGGGACTGGCATTCAATCACGATAGCCCGGCCTGGATCGCCAATAACGCTACCGGGACGGCGTCGCTTTACGACGGCAATGGGGCTGCGTTTACCGGCCTGCCTTTCATCACGATGCCGCCCTCAGCCGGCGATCCTACCGGCATTGTTGTCAATCATACCGTCGATTTTGATCTTCCGACAGCCGCCAACAACGGTACGGAAAACAATCCGGCCCGCTTTATTTTTGCGACAGAAAGCGGCAACTTGGCAGGGTGGTCCGATCAAACCGATGTAAATAATGCGGTTGTGCTCGAAAACGCCGTGCCGCCGGACGAGGATGCGCCCGTTTATAAAGGGCTTGCCCTGGCCAGCAACGGGCAGGACCATTATTTATATGTCACGGATTTCCATAATGGCAAAATCCAGGTGTTCGACAGCGATTTCAATTGGGTGGATCCGCAGACGGAACTGGGATGCAATTTTACCGATGCGAGAATTCCTGCCGGATTTGCCCCGTTCGGCATTCAGAATATCCGTGGCGTGTTGTACGTCACTTATGCGAGGCAGGATCAGGACCGGGTGGACGATATGCCCGGGCGCGGCGCGGGTTATGTGGATGTTTACGATGCGAATGGCTGTCTGATTCGCCGTTTTGCAGCCCGCGGACGATTGAACTCTCCTTGGGGAATGGCGCTGGCGCCCGCCAATTTCGGGATTTACAGCAACACGTTGCTGATAGCCAACTTCGGCGACGGTTCCATCAATGCTTACGACCCGGTGACCGGCCGTTTCCGCGGTACATTGCTTAATGTAGCCAATACAGGAACCCAGGGCGGAAACAACAGAGTCTCGCTCGACGGTTTGTGGGGGATTGCATTCGGGAACGGGGTGCTGAATCAGCCAACCAATACCCTGTTCTTTACCGCAGGCCCGAATGGCGAAGCGAATGGCGTTTACGGAAAGATCGAACCGGTCAGCCGGACGGGTCAGACAGGAGCGACAGGTGCCACGGGCGGCGCTACCGGAGCGACAGGCGCCACGGGCGGCGCTACCGGTGAGACAGGCGCCACGGGCGGCGCTACCGGTGAGACAGGCGCCACGGGCGGCGCTACCGGTGAGACAGGCGCCACGGGCGGCGCTACCGGTGAGACAGGCGCTACGGGCGGCGCTACCGGTGAGACAGGCGCTACGGGCGGCGCTACCGGTGAAACAGGCGCTACGGGTGGAGCTACCGGTGAAACAGGCGCCACGGGTGGAGCTGTCGGTGAAACAGGCGCAACCGGTCAAACGGCGTAAGTTGGGTACAGTCCCTGCCGGCTCGGGGAGCACAGGTGGCGTAGCGAGTTAAAAACACAGGGACGACGGCTCTCGAATTCGGCGCTGGCCGAAACGCCCGGTGCAGCCGGATCATTTGCCATCAATACCTGTTCGCAAGCGACCGCCTTTCTTAAATTTAAGAAAGGCGGTTTCCTGGGGTGATTCGGAAGCAATTGCCGTTTTCGGGTATTCGCCTGAAGAAGCTCGGTACCCGGCGGCCGAGCTGCGCATTGATATTGCTATCTTTGTGATTTTAAGCAATCCGGCCTATTTCTGAGTGAATGGCCGGATTGCCTGCCTTCATCTTCCGAACGGTTCCAAATCGATGTCTTTGACCTTGAAATTCCTATAATTTCCAGCTGAACGCCGGCCGATAAGTTAAAATAGCCGATTGCCCAATCCTGTTTTAACTCCATGAAAAAAATCGAACTTCTTTCTCCCGCCGGCACCCTGAAAAACATGCGCTACGCATTCGCGTACGGTGCCGACGCGGTGTATGCCGGACTGCCGCGCTACAGCCTTCGGGTGCGCAACAACGATTTTCTTGCCGAAAATCTCGGCATCGGGATCGCCGAAGCGCACCGGCTTGGCAAGAAATTTTTCCTGGCGACGAACGTGATTCCGCACAACGCGAAAATCAAGACCTTCCTCAAGGACATGGAGCCGATCGTTGCGATGCGGCCGGACGCCCTGATCATGGCCGACCCCGGCCTGATCATGATGGTCCGGGAAGCCTGGCCGGAGATGCCGGTGCATCTGTCGGTGCAGGCGAATACGGTCAATTACGCGACGATCAAGTTCTGGCAGCGTTTCGGCGTCGAGCGCATCATCCTGTCGCGCGAGCTGTCGCTGGACGAGATCGCCGAAATCCGCCAGCAATGCCCGGATATGGAACTGGAAGTATTTGTGCACGGCGCGCTCTGCATCGCCTATTCCGGACGTTGCCTTCTGTCCGGCTACTTCAACCGGCGCGACCCGAACCAGGGAACCTGTTCGAATTCCTGCCGCTGGAAATACGACACGATGCCGGCCCAAGAAAACGCCGAAGGCGATTACCTGCCGGCCGGCGGTTTGCTGTCGATGCACGATCTGAGTAGCGGAGGCTGCGGCGGCGAGCGGCATCCGCTGGCCGACAATATCTATTTCCTGCAAGAAGAAAACCGTCCGGGCGAGTTGATGCCGGTGATGGAGGACGAGCACGGCACCTATATCATGAACTCGAAGGATCTGCGCGCGATCGAGCACGTACAGCGGCTGGTCGAAATCGGCGTCGACAGCCTGAAAATCGAAGGCCGCACCAAGTCGCACTATTATGTCGCGCGCACCGCGCAAACCTACCGGCAAGCGATCGGCGATGCGCTGGCGGGGCGCCCGTTCCGTCCGGAACTGCTCGGCGTGCTCGAAAACCTTGCGAACCGCGGCTACACCGACGGTTTCTATCAGCGCCACCATACCCAGGAATACCAGAACTACATTACCGGCTATTCGAAAAGCCACCAACAGCAATTTTGCGGCGAAATCCGCGGTTACGACAGCGCCACCGGCCTTGCGGAAATCGAGGTGAAAAACAAGTTCGCGGTCGGCGACCGGGTCGAACTGATTCTGCCCGAAGGCAACCGCGATATTGCGATCGAACGGATGCAGGACCTGCACGGCCAGGAGATGCAGGAAGCGCCGGGGGCTGGCTATGAAGTAAGAATACCGATCCCGGCGGCGAGCGCAGGGTATGGGCTGATGGCCAGATATTTTTGAATATCCGTCCGGTATCTCCGCAATTTGCAGGGTGGGGCCGCGCCAGGTTGCCGGCCGCTCGGCATGCATCCTTTGAGGGAGCATCATCCCGTTAAGTCAAGCGCCGGGGAATTGCAAAGCCGGCTCTACCGGTGCCTCAACCAATTGACAAAGGAGCATAGGATGAGCGGAGGGATGCGCTTCACTTCGTTCAGCCCGACGGCTCTTGTAGGGCGCACCGGCTAGGCAGTCCGGCGTTTTCTTCGACCCGGACCGGCGGGAAAGAAAATCATTGCGGATCGTCGGCTATATGGACAGCGAGGCCTTGCTGGCGCAGATCAAGCGGCTTGCCGGCTAAGCGCCTTCTGCCGCGTACCTTTTGGCAATCATCAATCACGGGAAACCGCATGCAAAGCGAACACAAAAATAAGACATTCACTGAGAAAGATTCCGGCACCAAAACCGACGCCCTGATCAAGTTGGGCCTGATTACGGTCGGTACCCAGATCGCCACCGAGGTGATCCATCGCGCCGCACGCTACCCGCTGCTGGTCTTTGGCCTCGGGATGGCGGCAGGCGCGTACGCGCACCGGCACCGTAAAAAAATTATCCGCACGGCCAGACAGATTCAGCATCAGACTAAAAACCTGCTGCCTTTCCAGTCCGACGATCCATGAGGCGAGGCTTATTTTACTAATATCCTGTCTGCCCCGGATTGAATCCGGGCGGCATCAACTTCCCGAGCCCGTTCGCGCATTTTCCGATAAAATGCGCACCTTTCTTTTTTATCGACCGTCATCCTGCCGGCAGGCTATGTCCCCCTCATCATTGCCCATTAGTCCTTATCCCGCCGATTTATCCCGCCGGGATTTAAGGCGCATGATCAACGTGGTTCGCCTGTTACACAAATTGAGCGAAAATGCCGGCTATAGAAATTATCTGGAAAGCCTGCTGCCGGCCAGCGCCCGTTTCGATCCGGGCAATCAGGCGGTCATGATGGGGTATGACTTTCATGTATCCGAAACGGGGCCGAAGCTGATCGAAGTGAACACCAATGCCGGCGGGATATGGTACGCAAACCTGAGTCATGACCCTATGGCAGTCGAATTTTCCGCGCGGGTGGGCTCGAAGCTGCTCAAAACCTTTTGTGACGACTATGGCCTTTTTCGGAGGAATGCGGTGGCGCGCCCCGAAAGGATTGTGATCCTCGACGAAAATCCGACCGGGCAACCGCTGTATTCCGAAATGCGGATTTTCGTCTTAATGTTTGAAAAAGCCGGCATCGAGGCGGTGATCGCCCCGCCCGAAGCGATCGAAACGCAAGCATCCGGACTCTCTCTCGGCGGCAAGCCGGTCGAGATGATCTATAACCGGCACTGCGATTTTTACTTGAACGCTTCCCCGCTGGATCACATACGCGAGGCCTATCTGAAAAGGCAGGTGTGCCTGAGCCCGAATCCCCGCGCTTACGGCTTGCTGGCGGACAAGCGCCGGATGATGCTGTGGTGTCGGCCCGTCCTCATGCGCGGCTTCGGGCTTGCGGATGCGGAGCTTTCCATCCTGGCGGAAACGATACCTGAAACCTTGCTGTTAAGGGAACTGACGGCCGATGAGGCTTGGCGGACCCGTAAGCAATGGGTGTTCAAACCCGATACCGGCTATGCAAGCCGGGGGGTGTATGTGGGCGAAAAGCTGACCCGGCATAAACTGGCCGAGCTTGATCCGGAGAACACGTTGATCCAGCGCCGGATTCACCCGTCGATGACACCGGGCGCGCCTCAACAGGCATTCAAGACCGATTACCGGCTGTTCGTATACCGCGACCGCATCCTCGGCGCGGCCGCGCGGATTTATCAAGGGCAGGTAACCAACTTGCGGACCGAAAACGGCGGTTTTGCAAAAATCCGGTTAACTGTTTGAACGGATAACAGTCTTTAACTCTGACTTTTCAAGGGTTAAATAAACTATGTTATTTAACGCGGCCCGAATAGGTCAGATCACATAACGGCAGCGGAAAAGCAGGCAATGGGAAACGGGCATCCGGCAACGATAACGGACGGCGGTAAGGATCCGGTCCGGATAGAGCGGCATCATGCGCAGTAAAATCAATGTATTACGGTGTTTGTACCAAACGGCGCGAAAATTTGGAATTTCCTTGAAGTTTTGGCATTGATTGTGCTTCTAGTTAAGGAAGAACCACTCCCTGGAGGTTGCAGCAATGAACCAACAATTAGCACAACACACCCTCTCCCAGTCTTCCGGCGGCAACGGCGCCTTATTGGTAGGAACGGGGCTCGCATTGGCATCGATGATTTTGATTCCCGCTCTGGCAACCCGCATCGGCTTGGGCGCAAGTCTGACCGGTGCGCTCAGGATGGCGCTGATGAAAGCCGGGAATCAGGCGATTAGACGTTAGTATTCGGGCTGCGGAGGTCGAAATCGTCGATTTAGGAACGGCGCAATCGCTTCGCAGGCCAAATCGGGCGGCCGGGCCATGCCGCTAACGTTTGAAAAGAGCCCCTGCGTTGGTTGATTAGGTAGGCTATCCGGATAGGAGGGGAAGTTACAGCCCGCGTAACGAATTATCCGCAGCTATTTATCGTCATACATACTCGCCCGATTCGCCCTCCGCAACGGTTTCAGTGAATCGGTTTTTTATTATTTCCCCTCGGAATTTTTATAAATACATTGCGCCTTGTTGCCGAGTTTAGTAGCATTTTCATATCCAATAATAAATTGATATTATCATGAGCGAAAACGATAAGGCCTGCGATCTTTGCGGGTTGCCGGTATTGAACCAAGATTTCAAGTGGCGCACGAAAGAAGGGGACAAAGCGTTTTGCTGCGAAGGGTGTAGGGGTATCTACCAAGTACTGCATGAAGACGAAGCACTCACCGTTGCCGACGAGCCCGATCCCAACGTTTGAAACGCTCTTTAAGGTAGAGTCCGGTCTGGCGAAATTCCGGATTTGGATTGGCGAGACCCTTCGTGTTCAGGTTCTCAGGATAAACATCAGCGCTAGACCGGAATTCAAGGCTTTTTATCCCTAACACAGGTTTTTTAGCAAAAACAAAATTTAAACCGTTTGTCACCCTGCCGCGCGGCATTACCTGAGCGGTGAGGCTGGATTCAATTCAAGAGGAGTCTCGTGATGGCGCATGTACATGGCAAGGACATGATGAAGGAAATGAGTAAAACAAAGAATTCCATGGGCAAGGAAATTATGAAAGGCTCAATGGCTTCCGTTACCGTTCACACAGGAGCAAAACTGATGAGCAAATTAGCGAAATATCCCGTTCTGGTATTCGGCGCCGGCGTCGTGGCCGGTGTTTATGTATACAAATACCGCAAGCAAATCATCGCGTCCGCTAACAAGGCGCTCGATTCCGGCAAGGATTTTGTATTGCAGCAAAAAGAAAACCTGGAAGACATCGTCGCCGAAACCAAAGAAGAGAGCTGAGCCGGCGCAGGGCTTTTTTCTTCCCCATTTTCGCAGAAACGGGTGATTTCTTCGGGTTCGGAAATCACCCGTTTTTTATCCGGGTATTTTTGACTATGACTATTCAAAAAGAGTTTATTTTGCGCTATCGGGGCTCGGAACACGTTCGTTTTGAAATACCCTCGGCGTTCTGTACGGCAGGGGCCGCGGATGCGTTGACAGGAAAATTGCTGGCGGTGGACGGCATTTACCGGGTCAAGGTCTATCGCAGCCAGAAAAAATTGGCCATCCGTTATCAGGAAACGGTGCATGATTTCGTGGGTTTGTGCCGATTGTTATTCCGGATCGTCGGCGACCTGGAGAAAGACGTGTTGGCCGCCGTCAAGCCCAAAATCCTTCAGGCCGCCAGGCAGCGAGTCGGCGATCGGTTCAAAAATTTGCAGGCCTTCCGCTGGTTCGGCCGCAAATACGACGATGCCAGGGAAACTTTGCAGGCGGCGAAGATCGTCGGCAAGGGACTCACTCAGCCCGGTAAGTTTTTCAAGGATCCGGAAAAAATGGTCATCGATTTTCTGAATGACGTACTGGTGCTGTTTCTGATCCGGCTGCACTGGGATCACATCACCAAGGAGTGGATTCCCCGGCCGCTGAAGTACCGTTACGAATGGATGGCGGTGTTTTATATGATTTATCTGTTGATGCGCTCGCGCCGGCCGAGGTAAGGGCGCTTTTTCCTGAGGATGTGGCTAAAAATCCCTTTCTCTGTAATGATTTTCAGCTGTAGGGTACGCTGTGCGTACCACGGGAGTTGAAAAGGTACGCACAGCGTACCCTACATCGGCTTGTGCCCTTTTGAGGATAACCCAAGTGGGCAAAAGGTATATCACGCTGAGCACCTGGCGGGGGAAACAGGGGGAAAGTGATGACCGACCCAATCCTAAGTAACTGAAAACAAGTACGGGAGTGACTCATGAGCTCTGACGCATCGCCAGCCTATAAACATTTTCGAGTAGCGCATCAACTGCAAAGACGGGTTCGCATCGAAGCGCCCATGCTGAGAAAGGACGGCGAGCGCTGTTACATCCTCGAAATTCTGCTCAAAAAGCGCGCCGAAATCAAAAAGACGCGTTCCACTCCCGCGCTGGGCACGGTCGTGATCGAGTTCGATTCGAACCGTCTGCCGAAGGCGAATCTCTTGCTGATGCTGGATACGGTGCTCGGCAATCTGGTCAGCAGGCCCCGCTCGGCCGGCCCGCGTCGAAAGAGCGATTTCTCGAACGAAATGAGGGAAGTCGATCTGGCGATCGAGGGCATGACCTGCGCCTCCTGCGCGCTGCTGATCGAAATGGTGCTTAACCGCGACCCGAAAATCAAGCAGGCCAGCGTGAATTTTGCGACCGAAACGCTGGTTGTGCAGGGACAATTGGACCGGGACGAGGTTTCGGCAAAAATAGAGGGTCTGGGCTACAAAGCCTATCCGATGGATACCCTGGCACAGCGCAAGAAGCTGATCGAAAAGGAGCAAGCCCGCATCCGGTCGGCCTGGCGGCGTTTTTTGTGGTCGGCGGCGTTGAGTACGCCGGTGGTCATTCTGGGCATGGCGATGGCCAAGTCGCGCCCGCTGCACTGGTTGCAATTCGCGCTCGCGACGCCGGTCGTGTTCGGCGCCGGCAAGCCGTTTTTCGACAAGGCTTTCCGGCTCGCCCGGCACCGGGCGGCGAATATGGATACGTTGATCGCACTGGGCGTCGGTGCGGCCTATGCCTTCAGTTTGTCGTCATTCCTGAAGCGCCGCGGCCACATGTATTTCGAAGCAGCCGCAGCGATCATCGTGTTCGTGCTGCTCGGCCGTTATCTCGAAGAACGCGCCAAAGGCAAGGCCGGCGAGGCGATCCGGCAACTGGTCGATCTGCAGCCGCAGACCGCGACTCTGCTCCGGGACGATCAGGAAATCATCGTCGATGTCGAGAACATTCAGGTCGGCGACATACTTCTGGTGCGGCCCGGCGAAAGAATCCCGACGGACGGCGAGGTCGTACAGGGCATCTCGACGGTCGACGAATCGATGGTAACGGGCGAAAGCCTGCCGGTGATCAAAGACGTGGGCCATCAAGTGATCGGCGGCTGCGTGAACGGCAACGGCGTGCTGCGCATTCGCGCGACCGCGGTCGGCAGGGATACGGTGCTGGCCGGCATCGTGCATATGGTCGATCAGGCGCAGTCGGCCAAACTGCCGATCCAGAAACAGGTCGATCAAATTTCGGCGGTATTCGTGCCGGCAGTGATGGCGGTGTCCGGGCTGGCCTTTGCCGGCTGGCTGGCCTTGGGTGCGCCGTTCGGCTTTGCACTCGGCAATGCGATTACGGTGCTGCTGATTGCCTGCCCGTGTGCGCTGGGTCTTGCGACGCCGGCGTCGATCATGGTCGGCACGGGCCAAGCCGCAAAGAAAGGCATTTACATCCGCAACGGCGAAAGTCTGGAGGTGGCGGCGAAACTGAACGTGATCGTGTTCGACAAGACCGGCACGATCACCGAAGGCAGGCCGAAAGTCAGCGATCTGTCGAACGTCTCGCGCCTCGGCGAGGAAACGATCGTGATGCTGGCCGCCTCCGCCGAGCACAACTCCGAACATTTTCTCGGCAAGGCAATTGTCGAATACGCTCACGAACGGGGCATCGGCCCGGCCGAATGTTCGCACTTTTACAGCGAGCCGGGCCGCGGCATCGAAGCTGACGTCGACGGCAAATCCCTGCTGCTCGGCAATCTGGCCTGGATGCGCCAGCGCGAGGTCGATGTGCGGAATCTGGAAGCGGCGGCCGGGGACTTCGCCGAGCAGGGCAAGACGCCGGTGTACATGGCGGTCGATCATCAGGAAGCAGCCGTATTCGGGATCGCCGATCGGCCGCGCGAGCATGCGGCCGAGGCGATCGCGCGCCTGCACCGGCTCGGCGTGGAAACCGTGATGGCGACAGGCGACACCGAAAAGACCGCCGCGTTCATTGCCCGCAAAGTCGGCATCGCCGACATCGTCGCGAATGCGAAGCCGGAGGAGAAGCTTGCGATCATCCGGCGCCTGCAGGACGAAGGCAAGCAGGTCGGCATGATCGGCGACGGCATCAACGATGCGCCGGCGCTGGCCGCCGCGAACGTCGGCTTTGCGGTCGGCAGCGGCACCGACATTGCGATCGAGTCGGCCGACATGACGCTGACCCGTGGCGACATCGGCAAAGTGACCGATGCGATCGAATTGAGCACCGATACGATCCGTATCATTAAGCAGAACCTGTTCTGGGCCTTCGGCTACAACACCGTGGCGATTCCGGTCGCGGCGGTCGGCAAGCTGAATCCGATGATCGCCTCCCTGGCGATGGCGTTGAGCTCGCTCTCGGTGGTGCTCAATTCGCTGCGCTTGAGTAAAAAGTAGGTTTTCGGCATGGATCATTCGATGATGGATCACGCCGCGATGCAGGGCATGGCGGAGGCCGCTGCTGCAGCCGGCGGCTTCGATTACACACTCGCCTTCGTCGCGGGTTTTTTGGGCAGTGGCCATTGCCTCGGCATGTGCGGCGCACTGGTGTCCGGCTATTTCATGAACGCCGGCAAACAGCGCTCGTATTGGCCGTATCTGTTGTATCAGGCTGCGCGCATCTCGGTTTACGGCCTGATCGGCATCGCCGCCGCGCTGCTCGGCGTGGTGCTGGTGTCGGGCGGAGTATTCGGCAAAATCCAGAGCATTTTACAGATGCTGATCGGTCTTGTGGTGATCGGCCTCGCGCTCGGCATTTTGGGCTGGCTGCCCCGGCAAGGCGCGTTGCGCCTGTTGCCCGTGCAATGGCTGCGCAAAGGCTATGCGGCCTCCCGGCGGCAAGGCCCCCTCGGCGGTGCGCTCCTGGCGGGCTTATTGAACGGCATGATGCCGTGCCCGTTGACCTTTGCGATGGCGGTAAAAGCGGTCACCGCCCCGAACGTTCTCGGCGGCGGCACGCTGATGCTCGCGTTCGGCGCCGGCACCCTGCCCATGATGCTGTTTATCAGCCTTGCTTTCGGCAGAATCCAGGCAGACCTTCGCGGGAGGATGTACAGAGCCGCCGCGATGGTCATGGTGGTGATGGGTATCAACACTTTTTACCGGGGCTTGAGCTTTTATCTGGACCAGAATTTCAAGCATCATAACCACTATGTCATGCTGCAGGCCTGGGTGAACGAGTTGATGGCTTATCTGTATCAGTTGGTCGCGTATTTCGGCGATCTGGTCGGCAATATTCAGAACATGTAGTTGTATCAACTGTAGGGTACGCTGTGCGTACCTTTTCACCCTCCAATGGTACGCACAGCGTACCCTACAACAGCTTGTGCTCTGGGGGGCAACCGACGCATGAACCCTACCTTCGTGGAGCGTTTTCCCGTCGCTGGGCAAAGGGCGTCTAACGCGGAGGCGCCGCGATGGAGGATGGTTCTGAACGGCCGTCGGACGATGATCGGTAGCTGTATCGGACTATCCACGCGTTATGCGGTTTTTCCTGCCGGTTTTTCGGAAATCCTGCAAATAGTTCCGGAAGCGGAAAGTTCTGCCGGAGTCCGGAAAGAAGCGGCCGGCGCGGTTGCCGGCCGAATCTCCCATAAAAACGGTCACGCAAGATTAATCACCGCGGCTTTTCTCGTCTCGGCTTTGCCGATCGCCAGCAAATCCCAGAACAGCAAGCCGCCGCCGGCGATCGTCATCAATCCGAAGATCACCCGCCATACCATCGCCTGCACGAACCAGGGATGGTTTTGCGCGTCGAAATAAGCCGTCCAGGTCGAGCCTTCGATCGCGCGTTCGATGAAGGATTGCTCGTAGCCGGCGATCAGCAGCGCGACGGTCATGCCCATCACGCCCAGATTGAGCAAAGCCAGCGACCATTTCCAGCGCCAGCCGTTCGCCAGCCCGCCGCCCATCCAGCAGTTGCCGCGCGCCTGCTGGGCGGCCAGATAGAAAAAGGCGATATTGATCGTCGCATAGGCGCCGAAGAAGGCCAGATGG
This sequence comes from Methylomicrobium album BG8, assembly GCF_000214275.2. NCBI lineage: Bacteria > Pseudomonadati > Pseudomonadota > Gammaproteobacteria > Methylococcales > Methylococcaceae > Methylomicrobium > Methylomicrobium album. The sequence continues at coordinate 912,384 of NZ_CM001475.1, forward strand.
CCGTGCGAAGCGGACCATTGCGTGCCGTGCGTGTAAAGATTGATTTGCGGTAGCGTGTGCATGAATCCCCAGACGCCGGCCCCCAAAAAGTTACCGAAGGTATGCGCGATGATCCAGGCCAGCGCCGGATGATTGCCGTTTTTGAAGTTATGTACGCCGGAATCGTAAACCGAATGCACCACCATCGCGACCAGCGGAATCGGCTCCAGCGCGGAGAAAAAGCCGCCGATCGTGAACCAGTATTCCGGCGTGCCGATCCAGAAATAGTGATGACCCAAGCCCAAAATGCCGGAGCCGAACATCAGCGCGACCTCGATATACAGCCAGGTCTGTACGATCTGCCGGCGCACGCCGAGCAGTTTCATCAGGCTCCAGGCCATGATGCAGCCGACCAGCACTTCCCAGGTGGCCTCGACCCAGAGATGAATCACCCACCACCACCAGTATTGGTCGACGCTGATATTGGTGGCGTAGAACATTCCGGCCAGGTACAGGCCGGCCAGGGCGACCAGGTCCAGCGTCAGCACGCCGGCGATGCCGGACCATTTACCCTGGGCGAAGGTCGCCGCGACGTTGTAGAAGAACACCAGCATCACTGCCACGATGCCGATGTCGGCCCAGCGCGGCGCCTCGATATATTCGCGGCCTTCGTTGATGAACCAGAGCGAGGTGTCGTTGCCGCTGCCGACCTGCACCAGGAGATATACCAGCACCACCAGCGCGACCGCCCCGGTCAGCACCCAGAATGCCAGTTGGCCCCATTTCAGGCCGACGACCGGCACGCCGCTTTCGTCTTCCAGAAACCAGTAGACCGAGCCGATGAAGCCGTACAGCATCCATACGATCATCGCGTTGATGTGAACCATCCGGTTGACGTTGAAATCGAGGACTTCATACAGGAATCCCGGCCAGATGAACTGCAGGCCGGCCAACAGGCCGAACAGCAACTGCGCCATGAACAGGACGACGGCGGCCGTAAAATAGTGCACCGCCAGTTTCTGTCCTCCGGTCAAATGGGGATTGGCCATGAAGACCGAGTAGCGGGAACGTAAACCGGCATATAATGCCGCGGCTTTGTCTTGATACGCTTGAATCGCCATGATCATTCCTCCTCTGCGCCGATGGCTTTAAAGTTGTGCGGGAACCCATTGGTGTCGATGGCCGACATCCATTTCAAAAAGGCTACGACGCCGCGCGCTTCTTCTTCGGTGATGCCCAGATTCGGCATTTTCCGGTTGGAGCCGTAAGTGTGGGCGTATTTTTCCGGATCGAGCAGAAACTGCGCCATCGCCGTTTCACGGCCGGCTCCGCCCCACGCCTGATCCAGCCAAGCCTTGGTCAGGTCCGGCGCGTAATAGGCGCCGTTGCCGAGCAGGGTATGGCAATTCATACAGTTTTTCGCTTGGGTGGTTTTTTTGCCGAGCGCCACTAGCTGCTCCGCTTCGGTCTCGCTCAGCATTTTGCCGAACAGCGGCGCATCGCCGAGGATTACCGGCTGGTAGCGCTGCAACTGTTTGTCGAAGCGGTAACTGATGTCCTTGTTGATGACGCTATAGGCCGGCACTCTCGAACCGCCGGCGGAAATTTTTGCCAGCGAGTCGAAAGTCAGCAGGATCAACAGGACGAAAGAGCCCGAGGTGACCCAGATAGCGGTTTTTTTCCAAAACGTTTCCGAAGCCCAGAAGGGAAGTGGTTCGTTCATAACGCCTCCGATTTTTTATTTTTTTAGAGTTATCGTCCGGATTCATGTGCGTGCGTGGCCGTACATAAGCGCCATATCAAACGCGGCATCCACCAATAGCCGACGACCATCAATACGGCCAGGATTTTCCAGTGCCCTTCCAGATGCAGAACTTTCGCGAAGATCGCCACGCAGGCCAGCAAGAGCCCGTAGGTCAGCCAGGAACCGTAGCGGAATCCTGCGCCGCCCTGCAGTTTTCCCCAGGCGAACAGCGCCGCATAAAGTGCCGCCAGTAAGATAATCAGCGCACCGCTGAAAAACACGATAAAAAAATCGGACAAGGCCACCGGTTCGATCATGCTTCGTTTCTCCCAGTCAGTCGGCAGCGGCTATTTAACACTAATAACCACAAAAAGTTAAGTGTTACCGATCGAATTTAAGATTTTCCTGTCGTCGATCGGCCGGTAGTCTTGCAGGAATTCGGTGAATCTATTGGGTTTTCTGCGCGGATCGATCGCCGTATCGTTCGGCAATTCGTCGTGATAATGGATCATGGGCCGCTTGACGATCTTGCTGCGGCTGCCGATCGGCGGCATGAAGCTTGGCTTCCTTCGCTTCATCGACTCGATTTACGCGAGCATGCTTTCCCGATCGACAACTCAGGAATCGACGCAACGAGGGCAAGCGCTAAAGGCTATAATGGGGTTTAAGTTGTTTTACGGGCCCGTGAAGATCGCTATTGGATGCGGCGGCGCCGGAGTGAGCGGTTAGTCCGGTGTTCGGGCGAGCAAGGCGGAGCGGGATGAAGGGGAAATTAACCCATCACTTCGGCCGTTCCGTCCGTTCCTCTACACGAGGATTTCAACCGCGAGATTGAGCAGCGTCAGCAGCACGCTTCCCATCAGAGCGGCCCAAAAACTTTCGATGCGGATACCGGGCACGAGTCCGGCAACCAGCCATAGCATCAACGCGTTGATCACCAGGAGGAAAAGCCCGAAGGTGAGAATCGTAAAGGGCAGGGTCAGCACGACCATCAGCGGCCGTACGACGGCATTCACGATGCCGAGAACGAGCGCGCCGATCAGCGCCGAGCCCCAGCCTTCCACTTGAACGCCGCGGACGAAGTGGGCGACAAGCAGCAGCAAGGCTGCCGTCAGGATCAGGTGTGCCAGAAACGCCATCATAACGACCTCCGTTTAGGTTCGAACAGGAAATCGGCAGAAAAAATCACTCTCTTTACCGATATGCTTCTATAACTATTCAATCTTTTTTACCCATCGTGACTCTTACGGGCGGCAGTTTAGTGACGGCAACCCCGGCATCGAGTTTTACATCGATCGGTTTGTCGACAGTCATGTTCAGCGCAATGGGTTTATCCGTCGCCACGTTCAGGTTTACCGTGAGCGGACAGCCTGATAAGGATAAAACGATCGGAGCCGCCAATATCGATTTTCCGGGTAACAATGAAGAAAAAAATCCTATTCATATCCATTACCTTTTCAAGGACAAAAAGCCTGAAATCCGGTTCGTGTAGATGGGAGAACTACCTGGGCTAATGCGCAGGCTTGGCGAGCATGCCTTTAAATAGGGCGGACCGCAATCTGGAAACACTCTGAACGTAAAACCCTGCCAGGTCGGTGCGTTAACGCACCCAGCGGAGGATGGAGACTTTGAAAGGGATGGGCCAAGCGGTTGGCGGCTCGCTCGAATACGGGCGAAGATCCGGTTCGCCAGCCCGAAAACGCCCGCTTACCCTTAGAAAAGGTCAATGTCCCAATATCTCCAGGTATTGGCCCTTAAGTGTTCGCCGGACCTTTTCTTCAGCATCCACAGATAGTTGTCGGTATTATCGAAATTGCCGGTCAGGCAGCCGCAGCTGAACTGATGGCAGTTGTTCAGCAGCACATGGTACCTTCTAGAGGCGCCGACCATCGAGATGGCCCGTTCCGCGGAAAGATAAGAGCCGATCGAAACGCCGTTGCGGCACGACACATAGATATGGATCGCCGTGCCGCCGTTGATGAAACCTCTGGGCGTGGTGACCTGAATTTTTCCATGTCGATTCAAATGGACGATTTTGTTATCGCCGATATAAATACCGGAATGATCCATATAGCCAAAAGCCAGATCGCAATAGAGCACGCTGCCAATTTCGGGAGCGACTCTGTTGCGGCATCCGTCGATAATGCTTTCGACCGTATTGTAAATGGGCATCAAAAACGCACGATAGGGCACAATATTTTCCGGCAGGCGGATGATTGAACGGATCGTTAAACGGGGGCAATCGCTTTTTCCGTCATTGCAAAACGGTAAAAGCGGGCTTCATGCGCTTGAGCTGATTTCATCAGTCCGTCAGAATAGCTTCGCTGGATCAATAGTTTACCTGAGAAAGAACGCTACGGCTATCGGTTGGGCGCAAGAATGATCCGGTTAGCTTGCGTAGGGCCGATGCCGTCACGGCTGCATGAAGGCAGGAGGTACGACCCCACGGATGAGGGAGATAGATCGCGTATGGAACCAACGATCGAGGGCAATGCAGGAGCAGTTGCCGAGGCGATCGCCGCCATGCCGAGTACTCCACCCTTCTGCAGCAGAATCTCATCCGGCGGAACCCGGCAAGCCGGTTCCGCCTTATGGGTTTCGGATTTGGGTGTCGGTTAGCATGGTTTCATCTCCCGTCATCTTTCGGTTCGGGGCGGTTTTGTTGGTATCGGCGTACGGGGTAAGTCATGATACCAACAAATCTACCAACAATTTGTTGGCATTCGGTGAAACGCTATAATACAACACAAGCCAATAAAAAACCCGCTAAGCCTTGCGGCTTGCGGGTTCTGGGGCCGTATGAGACGGCCTGAAATTGTGATTTGGTGCCTCGGGCCGGAGTCGAACCGGCACGGTGTTTCCACCGAGGGATTTTAAGTCCCTTGCGTCTACCAATTTCGCCACCGAGGCATCGCTTGATGAGCGGGGTATTATATAAGAATTGCGAAAATAAACTAGGGCAGGACGGTATTTTTTCTGGGAGGACGCCAGCTGTGGGCAAATGGAGATTCAACCTGTAAGTCGGAACCGTTTACGAGTTTCGACGAATAGCCCGCGTAGGGCGGATGCCGTCACGACATCTCGTTCGGCGGAACCCGGCAGGCTGGTTCCGCCTGAGCTAAGTACCTATGCAAATGGTCAACTTTTCAGGGTTACTCGGCCTAATACCTTAACTTGACGGCATTGGAGACTGGAGAGCGGGGCGGTTCTGATATCCTGGCCGTGTTCTCTCCGGAGCATCCGGCTGGAATTAGGGTTTTCTTTCTTTCAGCAGATCGCGGATCTCGGTCAGCAACAGTTCTTCGCGGGTCGGTTCGAGGTCCGGGGCAGGGGCTTCGGGCTCGGTCTTTTTCAGTTTGTTGATCAATTTGACCAGCAGAAATATCGCAAAGGCGATAATCGTAAAATCGACGACCGTTTGCAGAAAGTTGCCGTATTTCAGCATGACCGCCGGAGTATCGCCGGAGGCATCCTTGATTTTGACTGCCAGATCGGTAAAATCCACGCCCCCGACCAGGACGCCGATCGGCGGCATGATCACATCGGCGACCAGCGACGAGACGATCTTGCCGAAAGCCGCGCCGATGATGATACCGACGGCCATGTCCACCGCGTTGCCTTTAACTGCAAATTCTTTGAATTCTTTTAACACATTCATGAAGGATCTCCTCGTGATTGATCATGATTTGCCGTATCGCCTGAAAAACGCCATGTCGGGCAAAAACTGAGCTGCCCGGCGCCAATTCTAATATAATTCGCGCTTATGAATCATGAACATTTCATGCGGCGCGCGATCGAACTCGCCAGGCAGGCGCCGCAATATCCTTTCGGCGCGGTAATCGTCCGGCGCGATGATGGACAATGCGTCGGCCAGGGTTTCAACCGCTCGGATTTGAATCCGACTTATCACGGCGAGATGGTCGCAATCAACGATTGTGCCGTCCGGCATTGTGCGGAAGACTGGCGCGGTTTCGATCTTTATACGACGGCGGAGCCTTGCGCGATGTGCCAGGGCGCGATCGAATGGGCGGGAATCGGCCGGGTTTTTTACGGCACTTCGATCCCTTACCTGCAGAAGCTCGGTTGGTGGCAGATCGATTTACGCGCGGCCGAGGTCAGCGCGCGAGCCGTTTTTCGCGATACGCTGATTGTCGGCGGAATTCTCGAAACTGAATGCAATGCCTTATTTGCCGCCGCCCGCCGAGGCTGTTTCGGTACAGGTTCCGAATAGTCCGGTTTTATGGGGAGGATTTATCGTCCCTACCGTTCCAGGTTTGCCTTCAGTCGGGAGGTGTCATAAAACTGTCATAAATTCGGGATTACAATCCGGGCTTTAATTTTTGCTTTCGTAATCTATGACTAAATCGACCATTCTCGTGGTAGAAGATGAAGAGGCGATCCGCGCGATGCTGCTGCTGGTGCTCGAACAGGCCGGCTTTACGGCGTATGCGGCGGGAGATGCCAGGGAGGCCCAGGCCGTGCTCGATCAGACGCCGGTGGATCTGATTTTGCTGGACTGGATGTTGCCCGGCATCAGCGGGGCGGAATGGGGGCGCCGCCTCCGGAAGGAAACGGCTTACCAGGATTTGCCGATCATCCTGTTGACTGCGCGCGGCGAGGAAGAAGATAAAGTGCGCGGTTTCGACGTGGGGGTAGACGATTATATGACCAAGCCGTTTTCTCCGAAGGAACTGATCGCCAGAATTCGCGCGGTGCTGCGCCGCAGCGGCAAACTTTCGGACGCCGGGCAGATCGTGCTCGGCGATATGATGCTCGATGCCGAGCAGCACCGGCTCAGCATCGGCGAGCGTCAGCTCGAGGTCAGTCCGACCGAGTTCAGGCTGATACAGTTTTTCATGACGCATCCGGACAAGGTCTACACGCGCACGCAATTGCTGGATCAGGTCTGGGGGCGCAGCGTGTATATCGAAGAGCGTACGGTCGACGTGCATATCCGCCGGCTCCGGAAGATTCTGGCCGAGTACGGCAGAGAGGAACTGTTGCAGACGGTGCGCGGTTTCGGCTATCGCTTTTCATTGACCGCATAGACAAAAGGCTTTATGGGAGTTTGGAAAAGGGAAATCACTATCGCTTTACTGTCTCTGCCGGCGATAGCGATTGCCGGCTTTCTGTCCGGCCATCTGTTGCCCTTGCTGCTGGCGGCGACCTTGATCTTTCTGTTTCGGCAGATTCAGCAAATCAGCCGTTTCGAATACTGGATCGGCAGAGGCGGCAAGGGCGATTATCCCAACACCAAAGGGATTTGGGAGGACATTTATTACCACGTCTATCGGCTTAAAAAAAGCGAAAAGCGGCGTAAGAAGAAGCTTAGAAAACTGCTCGAACAGTTCCGGGAGTTCACCGGCGCATTGCCCGATGCCGCCGTGATTCTCGGCCAGGACGACGTGATCGAGTGGGCCAACAAAGCCGCGCTGAAAGTTTTGGGGTTGCAGCCGGGAGACAAGGGGCAGCGCATCCCCAACCTGATACGCTATCCCGAATTCGTCCGCTATCTCAAGTCGCGGGATTACCGGGACGGCATCATTCTGCCTTCGCCGGTGAACGGACAGATCACGTTGGCGGTCAGGATCGTCAGCTACGGCGCCGGCCTCAGGCTGCTCTTGGCGCAGGACGTGACGCAATTGAAGCAGATGGAAAGAATGCGCAAGGACTTCGTCGCGAACGTTTCGCACGAGCTCAGGACGCCGCTGACGGTATTGAAAGGCTATCTCGAAACCTTACAGGACATGGACGACGGCAGCTCGCCGCTATTGGCCGGTTCGCTGGAACAAATGCGCGGACAGACCGAGCGCATGCAGCACCTGGTCGACGACCTGTTGATGCTGACTCGCCTCGAAACGCAGCAAAGGCGGACGGTTTGCGTCGATGTGCCGGCCTTGCTGAAGCAGATCTGCAACGAAAGGGGAATGGTCGAGAATTCGGCCGGGCGCCTCGAATTGGTCCTGGCGTCCGCTGCGAATCTCGATGGCGACGAGCAGGAATTGCGCAGCGCCTTCACCAACCTGGTCGGCAATGCGCTGAAATATTCATCCGCCGATTCGGTGGTGAAGGTGCGCTGGTTTGAAGAGGGCGGCACGGTTGTGTTCGAAGTTGAAGACCGCGGCATCGGAATAGCGCCCGAGGACATCCCCCGGGTAACCGAGCGCTTTTACCGGGCCGACTCCCTTCACGGCCGGAAAATTCCCGGCACCGGCCTTGGCCTGGCGATCGTCAAGCATGTGCTGATGCGCCATGACGGCCGTTTGAACATCATCAGCGAGCTCGGCAAGGGCAGCTGCTTCAGTTGTCACTTCCCGCCGCACCGCAAGTGCGATTGATCGGTAAGTTTTTCGATTTGGCTTATAATGGGAGCCGGCCCGGTCCGCACCGCTGCGGCGAAAACCGGAAGGCAGCGGGGTACGGCGTTCGATAATAATAGCCCGATAAAGTAACGGCCGCGGCGAAAGTCCGCCGGTGAAGGCAGAGGAGCGATAATGAGCGACACGTTAAAAAAGATGTTCAACTATTTCATGATCGGTGTGCTGGCGGTGATCCCGATCGTGATTACGCTGGAAATCATGATCTTTATCAAGGACCGCCTATCCGATCTGATCGGCACCGTGTATGCGGTGGCCGACAATTACCTTTATACCCTGATGGTGTTCGGCGTCAGTATCGCGATTCTGGTCTGGATCGGCCATAAAATCGTGAAGGACGGCCGCTATTGGGTGATTGCGACTTTCGACAACTTTATCGGCAGAATTCCGGTTTTAAATACCATTTACCGGGTCATCAAGAAAGTCATCAATATGTTTTCCGGGCACGATAAGGCGGCCGCGAAAGAGGTCGTTTATGTCGAATGGCCGAAGGAAGGTGCCTGGATGGCGGCTTATGTCACGAACCGCTTCGATGACAAATACGTACTGTTTATCCCGACCTCGCCGAACCCGACCTCCGGCTATACCACCATCGTGAGCAAATCGAAAGTGGTCAGATCGACGATGAATATCGAGGAAGCCAGCAGCCTGATTATCAGTGTCGGGGTCGATTTCAGCAAGGTTTCCGAGATCGCGGCTTTACCGAAAGACTAACTTGACAGCCTTTATTCCAACCGCTAAGCCGGAGCCAGCCTGATGGTCAAGCCCAGCATTCTCGCGTTTTCCGGCAGCGCCCGGAAAGACTCTTACAATCAACGGCTGGTGCGGATTGCGGCCCAGGGAGCAGAGCAGGCCGGAGCGGAGGTGACGCTTGTCGATCTGGCCGATTATCCGATGCCGATCTTCAATCAGGACGACGAAGCGGCCTACGGACTTCCCGAAGCCGCGCGGGCCTTCAAAAAGCTGTTGATCGCGCATGACGGCTTTTTGATCGCCTCCCCCGAATATAACAGCGCGTTCAGCCCGCTGCTGAAAAATGCGCTCGACTGGGCTTCCCGGCGCGAAGGCGACGAGGCGCCGCTCCTGGCTTACCGGGGCAAGGTCGCCGGCATTATGGCCGCTTCGCCGGGCGCGTTAGGAGGGCTCCGGGGGTTGGTATTTCTACGGCTGCTGCTCAGCAATATCGGGGTGACCGTTTTGGCCGAGCAGCAGGGCATCGCGCAGGCGGACAAGGCGTTCCATCCGGAAGGCTACCTGAACGACGCGCAATTGCAGGACGCCGTCGTGAAGATCGGCGGCCGGCTGGCCGACATCCTGCAGAAGCTCCAAAACAGCGGGGGTTGACGATTTCCCTGCCATTGCGTTGCCTGCATGGGGATGATTGAACGGGCCAGGCCGATGAAATACTCTTTCCCGCCCGAATCGATAACCCGCATTTTCGATGCCTGAATTTGACCCTTCCTACGGCTATTCCCTGGATCAGTTACTGCAGATCATGCCGCCGTTGCCGCCGGATGATTTTGCCTCATTCTGGGGGAAACGCTACCGGCGGGTGCTGGCGCTAGATCCGCGCCAGCGCCTCAGGCCGTGCGGCTGGCCGCATCCCGATTTCGAGTGTTGCGATCTCTATTACCGTTCCACCGATGACTTCGATATCCGGGGCTGGGCGTTGATTCCGAAACATCAGCCGGTGGAGCGGGGAGTGATCGTGGGCCACGGTTACGGCGGGCGCGAAGGGCCGGATTTCCATTTGCCGATCCCGAATGCGGTGCTTTTGTTTCCGTGTTTCCGCGGCTTGTCCCGCAGCCGGCGCTGGCCGATTTCGGATAATCCGGCTTACCACGTTCTGCACGACATCGACCGGAAAGACCGTTATATCCTGGGCGGCTGCGTCGAAGACCTGTGGCTGGCGGTATCCGCCTTGCTGGCGTTGTTTCCCGGGGTAGAAGGCCGTGTCGGCTATCTCGGCATCAGCTTCGGCGGCGGGATCGGGGCGCTGGCGATGCCCTGGGACGGGCGCATCCGGCGCGCCCATTTCAACGTGCCGAGTTTCGGCGACCATCCGCTGCGCCTGAAGCTGCCGACCTGGGGCAGCGCGGCGGCGGTGCAAAACTACCAGCGCGACCATGACGGTCATGTTCTCGAAACGTTGCGCTACTATGATGCGGCCGTCGCGGCGCGGTATATCCGGGCGCCGGCCCATGTGGCCGCGGCGCTGGCCGATCCGGTGGTGGCGCCGCCCGGCCAGTTCAGTATTTACAACGCGTTAGCCGGGGAAAAGCGCCTGTTCGTTCTCGACTGGGGACACGCGGACTATCCGGGCAAGGCAATGCAGGAAAACGCGTTGATCGCGGAGTTGGGGGAGTTTTTCGGCAACTTATGAAGCGGGAATATCACTGTTGGTACAGTCCCGAGCTGGGACGCGAGATGGAACTCCTGGTATTCGGCGGTGAGGGAGCGAAAGTGCTGATGTTTCCGACCCGCGAGGGCCGTTTTTATGAATATGAAAACATCGGGGTCGTAAAAACGCTGCAGCACAAAATCGAAGCCGGCCATCTGCAATTGTATTGCGTGGACAGCATTGCCGGCGAGAGCTTTTATTGCGGCTGGTGCCATCCTTCCGGGCGGATCCGGCGGCACATCCAGTACGAGGACTATATTCTGAAAGACGTGCTGCCGTTTATGGAAAAAAAGAATCCGCATCCCTGCACGATCGCCTACGGCTGTAGTCTCGGCGCCTATAAAGCCGCCACGATCGCCTTCCGCCATCCCCATCTGTTTCAAAAATTGTGCGCGTTTTCGGGCCGGTACGATCTGACTCTGGCGGTCGAGCATTTTGGCAACCTGTTCGACGGCTACTACGACGACAATATTTATTTTCATACGCCCACGCACTTTCTGCCCCAGCTCGCCTGTGAACGGAGCTTGGAACAGTTGCGGCAGATGGACATGATCTTCGCGATCGGCCGGGACGATCCCTTTCTCGACAACAATCGCCATTTGAGCCGCATCCTGTGGTCCAAAGGCATCCGGCACGAACTGCACGAATGGGACGGGCGCGCCCATCGCGGCCGGTACTGGCGGCGGATGTCGAGTCTTTATGTCTGAGGCGGACTTGAGAGATATGGACCTGCCAGGATTTAAAAACCTGACAGGTCTGGAAAGCCGGCCCGGATCATTTTCAGCAGCAGCGTTTGATCCCGTTCCATTTTTGATCCTGCCACTGTTTGAAAAACTCGGCCCGGCTCAAGGGACCCTCGCATTCGTGGGGGTCTTCATGCGTGTGGCAGTGCGCATAATGCTCAAGGTAGCGTTCGTAAGCGTCGTCGCCGCTCAGGCGGCGGACGGCCTGCCAGAAGGTTTTCAGGTGTTTGAGCATCGGTAATCGCTCCTACTCTTACTATTATCGTGGGTTGCCGACGCGATCTGCCTCGCTCTTTCCTGGGCAATGCCGTTAAGGAAGCTCTGAATAAGTGGTTTTTATAAGCGACACCGTGCGACATCCGTGGCACCTCGCCGAAAATGGGCAAATCCTTCCCGGCAGCGCCCGCTATCGGGGTGATTTCACTCAGTGTTCTCGGTTTTCCAGGGCGAAGGACAAAGGTCTCCCTAGGTCGGCTGCAGCGCCTGCCGAACGTGATAAAGATTGCCCAGGGCAAACAGCAAGTAGAGTTGTTGGGCATTCTTGAACAGCCCCCGGTAACGCACTTTGGTATAGCCGAACTGGCGCTTGACGATCCGGAACGGATGTTCGACCATGGCGCGTAACGGCGCCAGCATGTGGTTGTGAAGGGCTTGCTCTACCGGCAACTCTTCACCCTTCCCCCGCTTGAACGGAAAGGCCCAAACCGGCTCGCCTTCCAGGCGATCCGCCGCTAGATTCCGGTCCTTGCGGGTATAGGCCCGATCGCCCAGCACGACCCGTTCCTCGCCGTGCAGCAACGCCTCCGTCATGACCCCATCCGCCACCTTGGCGGTGGTCATCTCCACAGTATGCACCAACCCCGACTCGGCATCGACCCCAATGTGCGCCTTCATCCCAAAGTGGTAATTGTTCCCTTTCTTGGTCGAACTCATCTCGGCATCCCGTTTGCGCGCCCGGTTCTTGGTGGACGGCGGGGCAGCGATTAATGTCGCATCGACGATCGTGCCTTGCCGTAGCAACAGGCCTTTTTCGGCCAACAGCGCCGCCGTTTCATCAAATAGGGTTTGTGCTAACTGATGGCGTTCCAGCAGATGCCGGAACTTGAGGATCGTGGTTTCATCCGGCAGGGCGTCCTCGCCCGCATCGAGCCCGGCAAACTCGCGCAGCAGCGGCATGTCGTGCAATACTTCCTCCATCGCCGGATCGGAATAGCCGAACCACTGCTGCATCAGGTGAATGCGCAACATCGTCGCCAAGGGAAAGGGGCGGCGGCCTCGGCCCGCTGTCGGGTAGTGCGGCGCTATCCGGCTCGCCCACAAACTCCAAGGCACTACCTGCTCCATCTCTTGGAGAAATTGCTGCCGCCGAGTCTGTTTCGGTTTCTTCACGAACAGCGGGGCACTGAGTCCGAGTTGCTTCATGGCGGGCACCTATCGAAAATGGCAAGCTGCGGATATTTTATCCCAGGCGTAGGACTTATTCAGAGTTTCCTTAAGTTAAGGTATTACGCAGGCCGGATAAGCGTAGCGCGCTTGTGCCCTCTGGAAGTACCGGCGATTGCGTGGCGGATGCGCTACGCTTATCCACCTACAGCCCCGCTTCCCCCTTCCGTGGGGTCAGTCCCGTACCCAGTTCTCGATCAGTTGGCTCGGACAGTGCGGCGCTTCGGATAGCGGCAGCGCCGGCCTGCCGGACAAATGCCGGTAGACGGCCCTCAACATGTCCAGTACGATCAGCCAGAGCAGCACGACGAAGCTCAGCGTGATCGCCGCGTCCAGGTGCAGATTGAGGATCAGCTGCGGCGCGATATGGGCTTTTTCCGGGGGCAGCAAGCCGCCTTCCAGTTTTGCGCTCAGGTCATTCGCGGCGGCGAAGAAGCCGATCCGAACGTCCGGGCTGACCAGTTTTTCCCAGGCCGCCGTCGAGGTGATCGTGACCAGCCAGGCCAGCGGCGCGCCGCTGATCCAGGCATGGCGGAGTTTGTTCGACTTGACCAGGATGCCGGTCGCGACACAGAGCGCGATCGCGGCGAGCATCTGGTTTGCGATCCCGAACAAAGGCCAGAGGATGTTCACGCCGCCGTTCGGATCGATCACGCCGATGTAAAGGAAATAACCCCAGCCGGCCACGACGATTCCGCTGCTCAGCATCACCGACGGCGTCCAGGAAGTTTCGCCGAGCTTCGGCCAGAAATTGCCGAGCATGTCCTGCAGCATGAAGCGGCCGACGCGGGTGCCGGCGTCGAGCGTGGTCAGGATGAAGATCGCTTCGAACATGATCGCGAAGTGATACCAGAGGGCCAGGAAGCCGTTGCCGAACGCGCTGCCGAAGAGGCTGGCCATGCCTACCGCCAGCGACGGCGCGCCGCCGGTGCGCGCGAACAGGCTCGCTTCGCCCATTTGCGCGGCCAGGGCCTGCATCTGCTCGGCCGTCACAGGAAAGCCCCAGGAAGAAATCTTCGCGACCGCGGCGGCCGCGTCCGCCCCGACCACGCCGGCGGGGCTGTTGATCGCGAAAAACACGCCGGGATCGAGTACGGTCGCGGCGATCATCGCCATCAGTGCGACGAACGATTCGAGCAGCATGCCGCCGTAGCCGATCATCCGGATGTCGCGCTCGCTGGTCAAGAGCTTCGGCGTGGTGCCGGAGGAAATCAGCGCATGGAAACCTGAAATCGCGCCGCAGGCGATGGTGATGAACACGAACGGAAACAGCTTGCCGCCGAAGATCGGGCCGGTGCCGTCGATGAACGGGGTGAGCGCGGGCATCTTCACGTCGGGCCGCAGAATCACGATCGCGATCGCGAGCAGCGTGATCGTGCCGAGCTTGACGAAAGTGGACAGGTAATCGCGCGGCGCGAGCAGCAGCCAGACCGGAAACACCGCCGCCGCGAAGCCGTAGGCGATCACGGCCCAGGCCAGGGTCAGGCCGTCGTGATCGAACACCACGCGCCAGGTTTCGCTGCGGTCGACGAAGCCGCCGTAAGCGACCGAGGCGAGCAGTAAGGCCACGCCGAATATCGACGCTTCGAGCACGCGGCCGGGACGGATGCTGCGCATGTACAGGCCGACGATCATCGCGACCGGAATCGTCGCGGCGACGGTCGAGGTCGCCCACGGGCTATGCTTCATCGCATTCACGACCACCAGCCCGAGCACCGCGATCAGGATGATCATGATCGCGAAGGTTGCAACCAGGGCGGCGGTGCCGCCCAGTACGCCGATCTCGTCGCGGGCCATCTGCCCGAGGCTGCGCGCGTTGCGTCGGGTCGAGAAAAACAGCGTGACCATGTCCTGCACGCAGCCGCCGAGCACCGCGCCGATCAATATCCAGAGCGTGCCGGGCAGGTAGCCGAATTGCGCCGCGAGCGTCGGGCCGACCAGCGGGCCGGGACCGGCGATTGCCGCGAAGTGATGACCGAACACGATCCATTTATTTGTCGGCACGAAATCGCGGCCGTTGTCGAGGCGTTCGGCGGGGGTTGCGCGGGTCGGATTGACGGCCAGCACCTTGGCCGCAATCCAGGCCGCATAGAAGCGGTAGGCCAGCGCGTAGACGCAGACCGCCGCGATGATGAACCAGAGCGAATTGACCGTTTCGCCGCGCTGCAGGGCGATGCCGCCGACCGCCGACGCACCGAGCCCTCCGACCAGTATCCAGAGTAGAATTTTAAGCATGACTTTGCCCGTGTCGAATTGAAAAGTAAGGTATGCCGGTTTCCCCGGCGTAGTTATACGCGAAAAAAATCATGAATGCACAGCGAGCTGGCTAAAAAGTCGGTTTCATAGCAAAACGCCGTGGAGTGCGGGGCAAAAACAATCGATCGGCGTTCGGAAACCGAATCGGCAAGGCGGATCTGGCCGAGCGGATCGTGTTCCTGCCTGTTAAGCGGCGTGCAAAACTCAAGGCGGCCAAAGCGCCGGGGACGGTACAGCAGACTTTCCCGAAGGGATGCCTCTTATCTGCTGTACTGCACAATCAGATTCTGCAACGCGTCGGTATTCAACTGCTGCTTGTCGACTTTCAGGTAAGCCACCGCTTCTTCGGGATGCAGGGTCACGTCTTCGACGCCGTCGATTGCCAGTATCTCCTGTTCGAATTCGTCGAATTTTTGTAATTCGATCCGTTCCAGAGACAATAGCAGATTGGTCCAATGCCGGGGCGTTTTCATCCCGAACGCGAGCAGCAGCCAAGTTGCTGCCAGCGCGGCGCAGGCCATGAACACGCCGCCGGCGCCGTAATGGCCGTAACACCAGCCGCCGGCCGCGCCGCCGATGCCGGCCCCCATGAACTGGCAGGTCGAGTAGATGCCCATCGCGGTGCCGCGCAGGTCGCCCGGCGCAGTTTTCGAAATCAGCGACGGCAGAGTGGCTTCGAGCAGGTTGAAGCCGCTGAAGAATAGCAGCAGCAAGCCGATCACCTGGAACAAGGAAGCATGGAACAGCGACAGGCCCAGAAAGGCCAGGATCAAGATCGACACGGCGCCGAGAAACACGCCTTTCATTTTTTGTTTCTTTTCGGCCAGGATGATGAAAGGAATCATGAAGGCCAGCGACAGCACGAAAACCGGCAGGTACACCATCCAGTGCCGTGCGGGAATAAGGCCCGCATCGCGCATCAGAAGCGGCACGACTACGAAGCTTGCGGTCATCACCAAATGCAGGATGAAAATGCCGTAATCGAGCCTCAAGAGTTCGGGATGGGTGAGTACCTCGCTGAAATGGCTCGGAATCACCTGCGCTTCGCGGTGCTTTCTGGACAGCCGAGGATTCGGGACCAGCAGTAGAACGATCAGGATCGCCAGCAGCGCCAGCCCCGCAATCAGCCAGAAAATGCCGTGTACGCCGATGAATGAGGCGATCACCGGCCCTGCCGTAATCGCGACGCCGAAAGAAACGCCGATGCTCGCGCCGATCAGCGCCATCGCTTTGGTGCGGTGCACTTCCTGGGTCAGGTCGGCGACCAGTGCCATCACCGCGGCGGCGATCGCGCCGGAGCCCTGGATCGCGCGTCCGATGATGATCCCGTAAATGTCGGTCGACAGCGCGGCGATCACGCTGCCGGCAAAGAACAGCAGGAGGCCCGCGACGATCACTTTCTTGCGGCCGAAGCGGTCCGAGACCAGTCCGAACGGGATTTGCAAAACGGATTGCACGATGCCGTAGATGCCTATCGCCAGGCCGATCAGCGCGGGGGTAGCGCCCTCGATCTGTTCGGCAAACAGGGAAAGAACAGGCATGACCAAAAACAGGCCGAGCATCCGGAATGCATAAATGCTGGCCAGCGACCAAGTGGCGCGTTTTTCGGGCCGCGTCATCGGGCTGGCGATGTCCTGTATCGGGTTCACAACCGGAATCTCCTCATGATGTCGTGATAAGGTCTACCTTTGATGCCGCCGTGCATGGAGCGGCCGGGCGCTTTCCGGCAGGGTTCGCCGGAAGGGGCTCGGCTCGGCGGGAGCGAATGATTGTCATCGCACGGCTGTTTCCCGGCGCGCGCCGAGGCGCGTGGGGAGCAGGCCTGCGTTTATGCTTGAATCTGGAACTCAGGAATCGTCGACGCGTTCCGCCAAATCGCTCAGCTTTTTCAACTGCGCGGACAACTGCGCGCGCGATTCCGCCCGGATAGTCGCATGCGCGACCTTGCGGCCTTTGCGGGGCGCCTTGCCGTACAGATGCAGATGCGCATGTTCGACCGCCAGCGCTTCGGCCGTTGCCGGCAGGCCGCCGATGAAGTTGACCATGGCCGGATGCCCGACCGGCCGGGTGGAGCCCAGCGGCAGCGACAGAATCGCACGCAAGTGGTTTTCGAACTGGCTGGTTTCGGCGCCTTCGATGGTCCAATGGCCGGAGTTGTGCACGCGCGGCGCGAATTCGTTTGCGACCAGCCGGCCGCCGACCTGGAACAGCTCGAGCGCGAGCACGCCGGCATAATCCAGCCCTTCGAGCAGGCGCGTCACATAATCTTCCGCCTGCGCCTGCATCGGATCGGCTTCGCGGCATTCGGAAACGCGCAGGATGCCGCCTTTGTGCAGGTTTTCCGATAACGGATAAAAGGCGATCTCGCCTTGCGGGCTGCGCGCGGCGATGATCGAGACTTCGCGGTCGAACGGGACGAACGCTTCGACGATGGCCGGGACGCCCGTCATGGACTCCCAAGCCTTTGGCAGATCCTCGGGGGTTCTGACGAAAGCTTGGCCTTTGCCGTCGTAGCCCATCCGCCGGCTTTTGACGATCGCAGGCCAGCCGATCGTTTCCATTGCCCGGGACAATTCGTCCAGGCTCTCGATCGGCGCAAACTTCGGCGTCGGAATGCCGATCGAGTTGAAGTAGTTCTTTTCGACCAGCCGGTCCTGCGCGACCGCCAGCGCATTGGGCGACGGATGCACTTCGGTGTGGGTCGCCAGAAAATGCGCGACATCGGCCGGCACGTTTTCGAATTCGTAAGTCACCACATCGGACATTTCGGCCAGCCGGGCGAGCAGCGCCGGGTCGTCGTAATCGCCGTGCAGATGCGTGCCGAGCGTATTGGCGCAGGCATCTTTGGCCGGGTCGAGGAAAATGAAGTCGATGCCCAGGGGATAACCCGCCAGCGCGATCATGCGGGCCAATTGGCCCGCGCCGAGGATGCCGACTTTCATAGGAGGCTGCCTTCGCCAGTGCCGCGCGGATCCGAGCCGGCCAGGACCGATTCGGTCTGCTTCTGCCGATAGCCGTTCAACGCGGAACGGTAGGTGTTGTGCTTGTTTCCGACGATCGAAGCGGCGAGCAGGGCGGCGTTGATCGCGCCCGCCTTGCCGATCGCCAGCGTGCCGACCGGAATGCCGGCCGGCATTTGCACGATCGACAGCAAGGAATCCAGACCATTCAGGGTTTTCGACTGCACCGGGACGCCTAACACCGGAACCGCCGTTTTGGCGGCGGTCATGCCCGGCAGATGCGCCGCGCCGCCCGCGCCCGCGATGATCACTTCCAGGCCTTTGGTTTCGGCGGTTTCGGCATAATGGAACAGTTTGTCCGGCGTCCGATGCGCCGAGACGACCTCGACTTCGTGCGGAATGCCCAGTTCCTGCAGCGTTTCCGCGGCGAAGCGCATCGTTTCCCAGTCAGAGGTCGAGCCCATTATGATGCCAACCAGTGCTGTCATGTCGTACTCCTGAAGATAAAAAGCGGGATGCGGCCAGCGCTCCCGGTCCGGTCGATAAATGAAGCGGAAAATTATCGCATAAATACCGGGCGATGTAGCGTTTAAAGTGAAAAAGAACGGGAGGCCGGGAAGATGCGGAATCGGAGAATCCGCCTTGCAAGAAGTGGCGTCCCCGGGGTGATTCGAACACCCAGTCGCCTTCTTAGGAGGAAGGTGCATTATCCGGCTTATGCTACGGGGACATCGGCCCATTCTAACAAGACTGGCTCGCTCATAACAAGCCGACGACGGAGACTGGCTCTCAAGCTATGGAGAAAATGTGTATATTCTTACCGGCGAAATGGCCGGGTTACACGTTTGCCGGGAGCCGGCTTTAGGGAAGAGCGAGCCGAACTTGCCTGATTCGAAAACTTTGTAATGCATCTCGGAAAATATGATTGTGTCATGCAATACAATGAATGATAGAGACGGTGGGATGAAAGCTGAAAGCGGGCTGAGTATGATCGAAATGGACAATAAACTGGAACACATCAAGAAAGCAGCGCGAGCGATCCTCAAAAACGAATCGCTGAATCTGCAACTGGTGCCGGTGATCGCCGTCAAACTGGTCAATTTGACTTACGATCCGGATGTGCGCATCGAGGCGCTGGCGAAAATTATCGAAACCGACCCCGCCCTGGCCGTGAAAGTTTTGCAGACGATCAATTCCGCGGCTTTTTGTCTGCCCGCCAAGGTGACTTCGATCAGCCGTTCGGTGAATCTTTTGGGAGTGGATGAAGTTCGGCGGATCGCGTTGACCATGCTGTTGTTCAGCAAGATGATCCAGCGCAAATCCGGCCGGTTCGATTGTCTGTTCTTTTGGCAGCACTGCCTGTTCGTCGCCGAGCTGAGCCGGCGGATTGCCTCCACCCTGCGGCATCCCGACCCGGAAATGGTGTATGCGGCGGGGCTGCTGCACGATATCGGCAAGCTGGCCTTTGAAGTTCACGGCAAGCTGACTTACAGCCAGTTTATCGGTTCCCTGCATAACAGTTCCCACCCGCCGCTTGAAGAGGAAAAACATTTTTTCGGCATCACTCATGCCGAAATGGGGTTGGCGTTGTGCTTGGAATGGCAATTGCCAATGCCGATTACCGGCGTGGTTTCGCATCATCACGTATTGCCGGACCCCGGTTCGCCTTTTTATCCCTACCGGACCGAAATCGCGATCGTCGCTTTTGCCAACTATATCGCTTCGCTGCAGGGGATTTCCTCGACCCGCCATACCGGCCCGCCGCAATTGCCTCCTCAGGTATTCGAGTGGCTGCCGGTCGATGAGCTCGAATTGGACGGCCTGATGGAAGAAACCGACAAGGAAATGCGCGCCGCGCGCCAGTTTTACCGCATCGAATTTCCGGACGTCAACCGCCTCAGGGCCAAGCTTCTGCAGGCGAGCATCGCGATGAGCCGGAGTCATCACACTTCGGAGAAACCTGTTTCTCCGGCGGTCGTACGCAATATTTCGGCCAGTTTGACGGCGCCGCATCAAAGTCTGGAACCGGCGGATTTCGTGCCCTGGACACTGGAATCGATCAGGCATGATTTCGATTTCGACCGCGTGCTTCTGTTCAGAATCGATCCGCAGCGCCGTAGTCTGGTCGTTTCCCATGCTTGTCCGGAAGCTGGCGAAACGGGACTGGAAATCGACATCGGCCGCGTATCGGGCAAATTGCTGCATTGTTTTCGCGAGAAGACGGCGGTGCTGATCCCTGCGGCGCTCGAACCGGAAAATCCGCTGGTCGGGCAGTTCGGTGCGGCGGAGTTCATCGCGGTGCCGGTACTCAGCCACTGCCGGCTCGCCGGGATCATTTACGCGGATTACGGGCTCAGCCGTAAACCGATAAACGCCCGGGTTCTCGAGGAGATCGTCGCGGTTGCCGCTCAATTGGGCGTCGCGCTGGCCAATGCCAGGCATTACGAAATACAGAAGCATCAGGCGCAACTGGACCCCCTGACCCGGATTTACAACCGAGGTATGCTCGAGTTCTCGTTGAACCGGATTTGCCGCCGCCCTGCCGGGGAACTGCAAAACGTGGCGCTGGGTTTTGTCGATATCGACCGGTTCAAGCTGTTCAATGACCGGTGCGGGCATCAAAAAGGCGATGAAATCATCCGGCTGGTCGCCGATATGCTGAAGCGCCTGACCCGGCCTGGCGATTTGGTCGGCCGTTTCGGCGGTGAGGAATTTTTGTTCGTGCTGACCGATACCGACGAAAACGATGTGCGCGCTTATGCCGAGCGCATTCGTTCGGAAATCGAGCGCCGCGGGAAAACCCTGAAGCCGAGGTTTCGGCAACTGGAACTGACGGTGAGCATCGGCGTGGTGCTGTATCGGCCGAACTTCGGGAGTTATCACGAATTGATCGACGCTGCCGATCGGGCGATGTACCGCGCGAAAATGGCCGGCCGCAACCGTGTCGTTTTATTCGACGATCTTCCGGCCGGCGATGGGGCGCCGGCCAGTTCGCCGAAACAGGAGGCATGAGAGAGACTTTCCGCTTCGCTGCCGGTAGACATTCAGGTGGTTTCCAGCGCGGTGCCGTTTTGGATAGCTTGTTTGATCAGTGCGGCCGCCTTGCCGTCCAGCTCGGCGGTTCTATGGTGCCGAACGCATAAGGCGCCTCTGAAACCCAGGTAATTCGGCCTGTAGCGCAGCAGCGCTGGAATATCCTTCAAGCGCAGCGAGCCGGCGAGTCCGCAGAGCAGATGGCGGGCCCTGGCTGCCTCGACGAAGCGTTCGATTTCGGCGGGCGTCAGGATCTCGGGCAGCGAGCCCCGGCTTTTATCCATCGTATCCAGCATCACGCCCACGAAGCCGGCCTGCTGCAAGGTGGGGATAAAAGCCGGATCGGGCGATGCGTCGCCGAACAACACTGCGATCAAGGCATGCCCGCGTTCTGTCAGCACCGTCAGGCGGTGGGCGACGCCGGACCAGTCTCCGCCCGGAAAGAAACCGATCTTCACGTAATCGACCCCGGTCGCCGCCATTGCCTGCGCCGTGTCGAAAATTAAGTCCGGCTGCATCGGCAGGTCGCCGACCGTGGCGCTGACCGGGATTTTGCCCGCGCACCAGGCGCGAATCCGGGCGACTTCTTCCGGGGGCAGCGCGCCGAGTGCGCCGGCGGCCGGCTGTTTCAGGTCGATAATGTCGGCGCCCGCCCGATAGGCGAGTTGCGCCTCCGCGAGGCTGTTGACGCTGGCCAGCATTCGGGTCATAAACGTGGCTCTCCTTTTGCCTTGAACGATTCGATGTGCACCATCAGCCAGTTCCAGGCTTCCAATTCCCGGGGGCCGGCGGTTTTTTCGATGCCTATCCGCAGATAGCCGATCTCCCGCTCGATCCGTTCGAGCGGCAGCCTGCTCAGGCGGCTGACCAGGATGGCCGCTTCGAGCACCGAATACTGGGCGCGGTTGAAACCCCTGAATGGCGCATGGTTGACTTCGGTTACCGGGCGGCAGAAAAATTTCGGGCGGAGCGGATCTTCTTCGACCCGCACGACTTCGACCTCGGTGTGCGCAAGCGCCGAGGCCAGCACGTGGCCGGCAATCTTTTCGGCCGGTTTGAGCGGCCAGTCGCGCCGCCCGGTCAGGCAGCCCGCAAAGATGCGCACGTCGTCGCAGTAATTGATCACGGCCGTTTTGGTGGCGGCCAGATTGTCGAGCGTTGCGGAGGGATGAAAAGGCAATATCGCCAGTTCTTCGCCTTGCGTGTGAATGCCCATCGGCGCGATATGCGGCTTTCCTGCGCGGTTTCGGGTTGTGACAATCGTTTCCAGAATCATGAATCAATAAATCGATGCAAAGGGGACCCATCCTAGAGCAAGATCGGGTCCGAGTCATTAAAAATACCGAGCAGAATGCCGGTTACTCGAGCCGGCGGCGAATGTCGGCGAGTGCCTGCCGCGGCAGGCCCGGCCGGCCGGTCGGGTAGCGCAAGGCGTCCGTTTCCCGGCGCAGCCAGGTAAACTGGCGTTTGGCCAGCTGCCGGGTTGCGATAATGCCTTTTTCGGTCATCGTTTCCCGGTCGTATTCGCCGGCGAGATAGGCCCAGACTTGCCGGTAGCCCACTGCACGGATCGACGGCATTTTCTCGCTCAGATCGCCGCGCCGGTATAACGCTTCCACTTCCTCGATCAGGCCGGCTTTGAGCATTTGCCGGAAGCGTGCGGCGATCAGATCGTGCAGCGCGGCGCGCTGTTCCGGCGCGATGATCAGCTTGATCAGGCGGTAGGGCATGGTTTCCGCCGGCGTTTTATCGAAAAACGAAGACAACGGCATGCCGCTAACTTCGAAAACTTCCAGGGCGCGCTGGATGCGCTGCGGGTCATTCGGGTGAATTCGGGCGGCGGCTTCGGGATCGATTTCCCGGAGCCGTTGATGCAGGGCGCCTGATCCGAGCCGGGCGAGGTCTTTATCGAGGCGGGCCCGAATGGCCGGGTCGGCCTTCGGCAGCGCGGCCAGCCCTTGCGTCAAGGCGTTAAAATACAGCATCGTGCCGCCGACTAGGATCGGCAGTTTCCCGCGCCCGGTCATTTCTTGCATCAGTTTCAGCGCCTGCGCCCTGAACTGTCCGGTCGAAAACGCTTCGGCCGGGTCGAGGATGTCGATCAGATGGTGCGGAATGCCGCGGCGTTCCTCTAGGGTCGGTTTGGCGGTGCCGATGTCCATGCCCCGGTATACCAGTACCGAATCGACGCTGATGATTTCACCGCCGAGCGCGGCGGCCAGCTCGACGGCCAGCGCGGATTTTCCCGACGCGGTAGGCCCCATCAACAAAACGGCGGGAGGCAGGGAGGAACGGTCGGGCATGCGTGACGGGAAATCAGAAACAGGAAGACGGCAGGGCAGTGGTAAGGCTCCGCGTGGCGAAGACTTATCGCAGCGGCTGTGCGGAAGCTATGCGAATCGGGTTTGTTGTGA
This sequence comes from Methylomicrobium album BG8, assembly GCF_000214275.2. Classification (NCBI taxonomy): domain Bacteria; kingdom Pseudomonadati; phylum Pseudomonadota; class Gammaproteobacteria; order Methylococcales; family Methylococcaceae; genus Methylomicrobium; species Methylomicrobium album. Next base: position 935,734 of record NZ_CM001475.1, read on the forward strand.
AGCCAACAGTGCGGGCATCAGTAGTGCTGCAGGTATTGGTAAGGAACCGATCTGTCTCCCAGCGGCCTGGCAAAGGTATAAGCGGCCGGCGTATTGACTAGAATGTCGAACGCTTGCGGGAACGCATCGTGCGGTCTCGGGATTGACGCCAGCGCGGTCAGTGGCGACATGCCCACGAACAAGCCCATGCCGGCCAGGGTTACCGCCAGACCGATCGGCCTGTAAATCAGGACGTCCAGCAGCGTAAAGGCCGGGTCCGCCTTGAACGGGCGCAGCCTGTAGGCCGGCATTTGCGGAGGCGGGTAGCCGGACGGCGGCGGAGCATAATACGGAGCCGCAGCGGGGGCTGTGGGCCGGTACGCGGCGGGCGGCGGATTGTTTTGCTGCGCCGTAACCTCCTCGGCGCGCAGGGGCAAGCTGGCCGCTACCGATAGCGCGATAATGGCGCCATGAACAAGCTTCATCATGTTATAAACCCTGTTTTGCAATGAATTTCCGAAGGTAGTGGAGTTCGCTGCCGGTGTCAAGCCGGTTCCGCACGGTTTGAAAAAAATTGCTTCGCGTCAGCCAAATTTTTATCGGCTGCTATACTTGCGTATCAATAACCCTATGAACGATAGAGTTTATAGCGGGTCCTATTCGTTTTGTTCGAACCCGGCAGGCTGCGCCGGATGCCGGCCCGATAGGCAGCGGGTACAGAGAGCCGGCGGTTTTTTCGTCATTTTATCAAATGGAGGTCGTGGTTGGGAGACTATTATGATCAATGATATGAATCCGCGGGACATTGTCGGCGAATTCCGGGAAACCGTACTGAATCTGTACGGCGGCATGCAGCGTAAAGTGTTTTATACCGGGATCGAAACCCCTTATCCGGACGGCAAACTGATCGTATCGACAACCGATCCGACCGGCATCATCACCCATGTGAACCAGGCATTTATCGATATGTCCGGCTATACCGAGGCAGAACTGATCGGGGCGCCGCATTCGATACTGCGGCATCCCGACATGCCTTCCGCCGCCTTTAAAGATTTGTGGGATACGGTCGAAAGAGGTGAAAAATGGCAGGGTTTCGTCAAAAACCTGCGCAAGGACGGCGGCTATTACTGGGTTAAGGCGACCGTGGTTCCGAATATCCGCAAAGGCGTGGTCGTCGGTTATACGTCCGTGCGCCGGAAGCCTTCCCGCACGAAGGTGGAAGAATGCATCGCGCTTTATCCGACACTTTTTTGATCAGGAAATCCTATGTCGTTTCTGTTTACCGTCAGTCCTGATTTTACGCCCGACCACTTGTCCGGCTGGTATATTTTCAACACGTGGCTGCAAAAGCAAACCGGCGTCGCGATCCATCTGGAGATGTACAACGGTTTCAACGCCCAACGCGAGGCGATCAGCCAGGACAAGGTCAACCTGATTTATGCGAATCCTTACGACGCGGCAATGCTGGTCAGAGAGAAAGGTTTTCTGCCGCTGGCCAAGCCGGTAGGCGAATCCGACGAGGCGATCATTGCGGTTTCCGCGAGCAATCCGGTCAGTGACGCGGCGGAGTTGACGCCGGGTATCCGGCTGGCGTTTACCGACGATCCGGATGTCAAGATGATGGGAATGATCATGCTCGAACCGGGCGATCTGGATGTGGGCAATATGCAAAGCATGCCGTGCGACGCCTATGTCCAGGTCGCCAAGCATTTGCTACGGGGCGAGGCCGATGTCGGGATCTTCCTGGCCGAGGCTTACGACGGCCTCTCCGAGATGATCAAGAAACAGTTGAAAATCCTGGTGCGCAGCCAGATCAGCGTGATCCATCACTCGTTGATGATCGGCCCCGGGCTTTTGGACAAGCGCGAACAGTTTCAGCAATGCCTGCTCGGCATGACCGGAGACGAAAAAGGGCGGGGCGTGCTGGAAAGCCTCGGTTTCAGGGCCTGGGAAAAGGTCGATGACGAAGAAATGGAGTTCATGATCGACCTGATGGATACGCTCACCCTCTGAGCGCTTGAGAGGTTCTCCGGAGGATTTTTCCCGAGGACCGGCAGCCTTCCGGCCGGGAGGCTCAATGCGCACCGGCAGCCGGCCGGCGGATGCCGGTGAAATGTTTGCGCCAGTAGGGATTGTTCAGGCTCGAAACCAGCACCTTTCCGGTTCGGCGGCTGGCGGCGTGCACGAACCGGTCGCCGCTGACGAACAGGCCGACGTGCGAAAACGCGCCGCCGTCGGTGTTGAAGAAGACCAGGTCGCCCGAGCGCAAGTCATCGGCGCGGGGCAGGGCTCCGGCCATCTCTCCGGCCGTGCGCGGCAACAGGATGCCGTGCCGCTGATAGACATGGCGCACGAAGCCGCTGCAATCGAAGCCCTCACCCGGTGATGCCGCACCGTAGCGGTAGGGCGCTCCGACCAGGCTCAGCGCATAGCGGGTAACCGGCGGAAGATGCGCCTGCGCAGCCGGTGAGGGCATCGGGGCGGGGGGCATCTTCGGCGCGCTCGAGCAGGCGGCCAGCAAGGCGAAAACTGCCGCGAGCGCCGGCTGGGGAGGGAGGGCGATTGGAAGGAAGTCAGTCTGATGTTTCACCGTACCCGCTCGTATTTTTATGCACTTTAAAAATAGACCCGTTGATTAAAATGACGCATAAATACTCCCAAAGGTACGTGGCGTGATTAAATCGTTCGATCCCGCTGCGGCGGTTCGGGCGAAACGGACTTTTCCAAACGGCGGCGAAAGTCTTCCAGTTGCTGCAGCAAGCCGTCGCTGAAGCCTTCCAGCTGCTCTTCAAGTTCCGGAAGATGCTGTTGCAGGTTCCTGTTGATCGCCTCGCCGATTCCCTGCAGGCTTTTGAAAATCTCTCCGAACGGCAGATGAAGAAAGTTGTTCATCGTCTGCAGGTACTCGACTTTCCATTGATCGTCTTCTTCGGCCAGTACGGTATCGAAAGCGACCGTCCTGTGATCGGGTGGTTTCAGCGTCAGGACGGTCGCCACCCTGGCGTTGTCACCGTCGACCTTGACGGCCCCGGTTCGAACGGATGCCTGTTCCAGTTCGGGTTGCTGGGTGACCAGGTATTGAGAAACCTGAGTCGTGTAAGTTCTGGCGATTTCGGGATTGCCTTGCGCCATCGCTTCCCAGAACGCCTGGGCTACTTTTTCCGGCGGTGGGCCGCTCTGGCAGCCGTTCAATAGGAACAACAAACCGAACAAGCCCGCGAAGCGGGCCGGATTTTCTTTTAGAGGATAAAGAAAGATCCGCGGCGATAGGGTTGTCGTAATCATTCGAAACCTCCAGGTAATAGCGGTAACCCCCGACAAGGTTTTATGCGCAAGAGGCGGAATCGAACGAAAAATGCCTCCAGGTCAGTAACGCACCTTGTCGCCTTTCTGCGTCCAGGCAGCGAACGGCCGCAACGCATCCGGCAGGTCGAGACGCAGCATCGCGATCCTTCGCTCGGCGGGCGGAACGGCCAACTCGTCATAGATGAAGCTGTCGTCGAACTCCGCGGCCGCCGCATCGTGTCGGTCGCAGGCGAAGTAAACCTTGTGCAGCCTGGACCAGTAAATTGCGCCGAGGCACATCGGGCAGGGCTCGCAGCTGGTATAAAGGATGCAGTCGGTCAGCTGAAAATCCTGCAGTTTCCGGCAGGCAAGCCGAATCGCCATGATTTCGGCGTGCGCGGTCGGATCGAGGCGGCGGGTGACCCGGTTGCCGCTACGCGCGATGATCTCGCCCCGCTTCACGATCAGCGCGCCGTAAGGGCCTCCCTGTCCCGATTCGACATTCTCTACCGCCAGATCGATCGCCTGCTGTAAAAATTTTTGATGCGTCATAGACCCAGCGGATTGTCCGGATCGATCCCGTCCATGAACGGCAGCCGGCGATCCTGATTGGTCAGCTGATATACCTTGCCGAGCCAGTTGTCGAATACCGCTCTGGCCGTATCGCGCCAGGTGTTGTCGATCGTGCCAAGCACCTGGTTTTCCGGAAACTCGTCAAGAGGAGAGCCCGCTTGCCGTGCGGCGATCACATGCTCCCGATAGTCGGTGAAGACGCGCTGCGCTTCCGGAGTGAAATAATTGACCGGAAACGGCGGATAGCCGTCGGTTTCGGCGCGGTAGTAACGCAGGACCTCGCGCTTGTATTCCTTCAGCAGGCTGATATCGTCGTACTCGGGATGGCCCTGGAAGAACACGACCCGGAATCCGTCCGGGCTGACCGCCAGATGCACGCCCGCATCCGGACTGACTGCGAGCACCTTAAGTCCCTTTGCCTCCATGTCCTTCCGAAAAATTTCATTGAAACGCGAATGCGGCACGTCGAAGCGGGTGTTGATCTCGGCGACCAAAGGATGCGAACGATTGACCAGTCGATGCGAGAAAACGCCCCAGCGCTTGTCCGGCAGCCGGGTGCGCTCGATGCCGTAACAGAACTCGATCAAGGCATGCGTCGCCAGGCACGAACACAGCACCGAAGTGACGTTTTCCTTGGCCCAGGTAAACACCTCGGTCAACGGTTGCCAGAAGTTTTCCTCGGGCAGGTGCGGATGGGTCACGTTCGCGCCGCTGATGATCAGCGCGTCCAGGCCGTCCTCCTTGATTTTTTCGAACGGCTCGTAATAGCGGGCGATATGCGCCTGCGCCGCTTCGCCTCGCGGCAGGCCGTCGATCGTAAACGGATGGACGTGGAACTGCGCGATCTGGTTGCAGGCGCCGACCAGCCGGAAGAATTGCCGTTCGGTAGCCTCCAGCGCGGCATCCGGCATGATGTTCAGCAGGCCGATGTGCATCTCGCGGATGTCCTGTCGGCTGGCGCGGTCGACTTCCAGGATTTCTTCGCCTTCCTCCCTGAGTCGGGCGAACGTCGGTAAATCGGTATGGGCGACTAAGGGCATCGTCCGAATCCCTCACTGCCGAGCCGCGATCGCGGCGGCGACGAGCCGGATAAAATCGTCTTCGTTCCGCACCTTGGCCGCATCGTGCGCATTGACCGTATAGCCGTACCGGTCGGCGATCGCCCGGTAGCGCGGGAGGCGGGACCGGTACAATTCCGGAAATACCCAGGTCACGAATTCGTCGGGCGGCATCGCCTCGGTCGACGGATAGTTTTTCAGCGCCATGAACTCGGCGAGTTTCTCGTCGAGAAAGGCTTCCCGGTAATAGAGCGGCTTCGGGTCGGTCTTGGAGCGCCGGATGATCGTCTGTTCGAGATCCTTGGGGATTTCGATATAGACGATCAGCGTATGCTTGGCCAGCGTTTCGAGCACTTCGGGGCGGTCGAGCTCGCAAACGCTGCCGCCGGCGTCGTTGATGAAATGCTTGTAGCCGTAGATATCCTCGGCCTTGCGGATGAAGTCCGGCACATCGTTCATCGCGCAGATTTCGGCCTGATGATGCAGCTTCTGCCGGCGCTTGAATTCTTCGAGGGGAAGCCCGTGGAGTTGGGGATTGCCCAGTTTGCCGAGGAAACTCGATACCGGGGCGAGATTCTCGACGGTGATGTTGTTGCTGATCCGGATCGAGTCGGAGAGCAGCAGGTCGCGCAGGAAAGGCACATGCATCGCCTGGCGCTTGATGTTGTCCATGATCGGTTCTTCGAGATAACGGGTGCCGATCCGGTAATCGCCCGAATAATGAAACCATTTGGCTTTGGGCAGTTTGTTGGCGAGGGTGGTCTTACCGGCGCCGGACATCGCCAGCAAGGTAATCCGCTTCGTTTCCCAGTCCAGGAATTCCTGGGGGTCCATTTTCATAAAGTTTTATTTCCCGCTTCAGTCCAAATAATCCTCGAAATCGATGTCATCGGGGTTGCGCCGATGTTCGTCCAGGTCGGTATAGCCCAGATCGTCGTCTTCGAGGTCGTCGAAAGGGGCGCTCCAGTCTTCCGGTTCTTCAATATAGTCGAAGGTCGAATTATACCAGCTCTCATGGTCGTATTCGCCGATGTCGCCGTCGAGATACTGGACCTCGATCGAATCTTCGCCTTCCTCGATATTGATGACCTTGAAAGTCAGATTGTTTTCCAAATCTTTGTACCAGTTTCCGACGATGGGATCTGCCACGGTTGCCATGCGAGTTACCTCCGATAAATTGAGTTTGTGCTGTATCTGAATGAAAAACGGCAGGATTTCAATCGCGCTCCTGACCGACAGCGCAATCATCGTTCCGTTGATGACGATATGGATGCGTCCTGCCCGGCTTCAGTTCAACCGGGCCGACAGTTTTCGCCAGCTGTAGAGGAAGTGTTGCTTTCTTGCAAGGTGGGGCTGTGCTAGGATGCGCACACTTACGACTCTTCAGCGGGTTTCACATGCAGAAATTATTTATCGGTGGGCAGAACGGCGTCAAGGTATTCTTGAATGCCGCGATGGGTAATCGCCACGGGCTGATTTCCGGCGCGACCGGAACCGGCAAGACCGTGACCCTACAGGTTCTGGCCGAAGGGTTTTCAAGGATCGGCGTGCCGGTGTTTCTGGCCGACATCAAGGGCGACCTGTCCGGCATTGCGCTGCCCGGCCAGGCCGGCGAGCGGATCGGCGAACGCGTCAAACAGGTCGGCCTGGAAGATTTCCAGCCACGCGGCAATCCGGCGGTGTTCTGGGACGTGTTCGGCAAGACCGGCCATCCGGTCCGTACGACCATCGCCGAGATCGGCCCGCTGTTGCTCGGCAATCTGCTGGAACTGAACGACACGCAAAGCGGCGTCTTGTACAGCGCCTTCAAAATCGCCGACGACAACGGGATGCTGCTGCTCGATCTGAAAGACTTGCGCGCGCTTTTGATCTGGATGGGCGAGCATGCGAAGGCATTGCAGGCCGAATACGGCATGATCGCTTCCGCGAGCCTGGGGACGATTCAGCGGCAGCTCCTGGTGCTGGAACAGCAGGGCGCCGAGCATTTCTTCGGTGAGCCGGCGCTGGATCTCGAAGACATCATGAAAACCGACTTTTCCGGCAACGGTGTGATCAGCCTGCTCGATGCCACCGAACTGACCAGCAAGTCGCCGCGCCTGTACGCGACCTTTCTACTCTGGCTGTTGGGCGAACTGTACGAGAATCTGCCCGAAGCCGGCGATGCCGACCGGCCGAAGCTGGCGCTGTTCTTCGACGAGGCGCACCTGATGTTCGATCAGGCGCCGAAAGCGCTGGTCGACAAGATCGAGCAGATCGTCCGGCTGATCCGTTCGAAAGGTGTGGGGATTTATTTTATCAGCCAGAATCCGCTCGATATCCCGGAGGAAATTCTCGGCCAGCTGGGACTCAAAATCCAGCATGCGCTCAGGGCGTTTACGCCGAAAGACCAGGCGGCCCTCAAAAGCGTCGCGGGCACTTTCCGCACCAATCCCTCCCTCGATACCCAAACCGCGATACTGGAACTGAAAAAAGGCGAGGCGCTGGTGTCGGTGCTCGATACGGACGGCGCTCCGACGCCGGTCGAACGGGTATTGATCCGTCCTCCCGAATCGCAGATCGGGCCTGTGGCCGAGGAACAACGCCAGGAAATGCTGAACCGCTCGCCCTTCAAGGGGCGCTATGAACAGGCCGTCGACCGCGAGTCCGCTTACGAAATGCTCAAACAGAAAGCGCAAGTGGCCAGCGCGGAAGATTTGCGGGACATTTCCGACCGGATCGGCGGCAAACGTTCCGCTCCCGCGCGTCAGCCGCGCAGTCGCGAAACTGCGACCGAAGCACTGCTCAAAAGCGCCGCGAGAAGCATCGGCAGCCAGGTCGGACGACAGATCGTGCGCGGCGTGTTGGGCTCTTTGCTGGGCGGGCGGCGCTGACTCAAGCCGAAGTAGGGTACGCTGCGCGTACCATTATTGATGGTCGTTTCAATATTGAAAAAAGGTACGCGCAGCGTACCCTACGCAAAAAGGCATTCGCTCAGTTACTGCATGAAAACACTGTATTCAGAGATCAATCCCAACCGTACTTTTTATCTTGAAACCGGCAGTGCGCATTCGGTTTACGTCGAGGAAAGCGGCAATCCGAGCGGTATTCCGGTGATTTTCCTGCACGGCGGTCCGTGCTCCGGCACCAGGCCGGACCATCGGCGCTTCTTCGATCCCGAGCGTTACCGGATCATCCTGTTCGACCAGCGCGGCTGTGGCCAGTCGAAGCCGTTCGGTGAAATCGGCAACAACACCACGCAGGATCTGATCGATGACATGGAGCGGATTCGCGCCTATTTGCGCATCGACCGATGGCTGTTGTTCGGCGGTTCGTGGGGCGCCGCGCTGGCGCTGCTGTATGCCCAGCAGCATCCGGAGCGCGTGCTCGGAATGATTCTGCGCGGCGTCTTTCTGGCCCGGCAGACGGATATGGACTGGTTTCTGAAAAACGGCGCGGGGAAAATCTATCCCGAACAATGGCAGCGCCTCTATGAAAGCGTTCCTTCGCGCGACCGCATCAATCTGCTGCAGGGGCTCTGCCATGCGATTACGGGCGAGGATGAAGTTGCCCGGCGCCGGGTCGCGCGCGAGTGGTCGGCCTGGAGCGCGCAGGTGGCGCTCGGCAATGCGTTTCAGGCGGATGAAAGCGGCCATGTGACCGAACAGATGGTGCTGCAGGCGGCGATGGAACTGCATTATGCCGAGCACGGCTATTTTATCGAGGAAAACCGGATTCTGGACCATTGCGATCAACTGCGGGATATTCCGGCCGTGATCATTCACGGGCGCAACGATCTGGTTTGCCCGATCGAAGCCGCGTTCAGCCTGCACCGGGCATTGCCGGAGGCGGAGATGACCGTACTGCCCAACGCCGGTCATATCGCTCAAAGCGACGAGATGATCGACGCCTTGTTGTCCGCTACCGACCGGTTCGCGGAGCGGCTCGCGGCCGGTGCGGCGACCGGAACATGAAGGAAGCCCGGATGCCGAAAAAACGCTTGATCATCGCGATGACCGGCGCGACCGGCGCGGTTTACGGGGTCAGGATGCTGGAGCACCTCAAGCCGCAGCCGGAATGGGAAACGCATCTGGTCGTCTCGGATGCGGGGGTCGTGAACCTGAAGCACGAGATGGGCATGAAGCGCGCCGATTTGAGCCGGCTGGCCGATGTGACGCACGGAATCGGCGACATTGCCGCGACCATTGCCAGCGGCGGCTTCAAGACCGAGGGAATGATCATCGCGCCGTGCTCGATGAAGACGCTGGCGGCGGTCGCGCACGGCTTCGGCGACAACCTGATCTCGCGCTCGGCCGACGTGGTGCTGAAAGAGCGGCGGCGCCTGGTAATCATGCCCCGCGAAACGCCGCTGAACCTGATGCATATTCGAAACATGGCGACGGTCACCGAAATGGGCGGCATCATCTTTCCGCCGATGCCCGCTTTTTACAGCAAATCGGACTCGTTGGCGGAAATGGTAAATGAGACGGTTGGGCGGGTGCTCGATATGTTTGGGGTGAATGTCGATGGCCTGTACACGCCCTGGGACGGGTTGTAGATACGCTGTGCGTTTACTAAACCCCGCGTTTTTTAAGTCTTGGCGCCAGAATTTGGGCTGGCCACTTATAGGCGACTGACCAGAAACAGTTTTTGATCGATCTTGCATAATTTTTAGGATATGCTAAATTTCTGCACATGAATGATTTAACTAGGATTTTAGTTTTAGAGAACTTTTTAGGCAACCCTTTGACGCAATGTTTTTCGTCATTTAGGATGGCTAATTGTAGTTAGCCATCGACACAGACCATCTTTCAGCATTCACCTTATTTACAGAAGATACATGAATAAAATCGCACTTACTCACTCTGCCGACATATATCAAAAGGCCACGCCGGTTCTTCATATTCAAGGAATTGGCGGAAAGCGTTGGAAAAGAAATGTAGCCAAGGGCGGTAGAATCGGACCCTGGCTTCAAGCTGAATATAGCATCCTTAATACAAAGGTTTGGGAAGCCCGGATTCCATGTCTATATTTGGTTGGCGGAGCTGATGGTAAAATCAGATATGTCGGAATTTCTAGAAACAGAATGAAAGACCGCTGGCGTGTTTCACCGGCATACGACGCAGAGACCATGATTCGCCTTCCCGAGAACCAGCTTTTTCACAGCCAATGCTGGAAACAAATCGAACGCGAAACAGAAGTAAATCGAAACGCAACATTCGAAGTACGCTGCATAAATGCCGACCAATTGTTGCCACTACTCGAACGCATGGGGCCTCCGCTTTCTGCATTTACTGCGCTACGCGGTGACGGCGAAGGCATTGTCGCCGGCGTTGAGCGCTGGCTATGCAACAACAAAAGTGGTGAGCTAGTTTCATGGAACATTGCAATGACGGCGTAGCAATGGCTAACATTGCGCTCAACCGGAGCGCGGTTATAATGCGGTTTTGTTTTTCAGCTTCCCGTGGCCGCGCCCGGTTAGCTTTACGTTAGGCGTGGGGAGCTAAATGTCATCGGAAGCTATCTTCGGAGTTATTATTGCTGGCGTCATTGTCTTGTCCTTTGTGAGCAAGCTCCTACCAAAGCGTCAACCCAAGGAGAAAAGCTTTAAGTGCGCACGTTGCGGTGTAGTTTCACGTCATACCGAACGCACCATCGAGGCATGGCGTAACAACAAAACCAAATTTTTCTGCCCAGCGTGCCATGCCAAGTGGCTTCAATCTAGGCCGCCTCAGCCGGGTAGGTCGGGCAACAGCTTTATCGTTGCCCGACGTCAGGTGGCAATCTTGCTTCGCTATGGCGATAATCTGGAGCCGCTACCCAATTGAAAGCCTACTTTATTCAACCGTGAGCATAAATCTTCACTGTTGTGAAACGTTATGTCGGGGTTATCGCACATGATATAGGGGCATAGAAAATATGGAAAATATTCGAGCAAACTTATAATCGGGCTCGTTCGCGGCGATGGTTAACGGGACGGGCGGGTGCTGGACCTTTGGCGTAAAGATCGGAGGCTTGTATGCGCCTTGGGAGGGATTGTACGCTACGCGTACCTTACATGTCGGAGGGTTTTATATCGAACGCGACGCAGACCCGTTCCTGATCCGACTGAAACGGAACCGTTCGGTGGAACAGGGAAGAGGGGAACAGCACCAGATCGCCGACCTGCTGGTCGACGATCCGGCTCGGAAAATGGTCGTGCAGTCTCGGATAATCGTCGCCGTCGGTGCTGTATTCGAAGCTGCCTTCGTGGCCCTGCTGTTTGTCCGGCAGCTTCAGGTAGACGCAGCCGCTGATCCAGCCTTCCTCATGGATGTGCGAAGTTAGGTAGCCGCCCTGGTTCATCCTGAGGTACCAGGAACTGGCGAATTCGATCCGGCGCGGAAACGCCCGGATGATTTCCTCACTGTTCGCGGCGAAGTGCTGCCGGTATTCCGTCACCTTTTGCCGAAGCAGCGCGGCCAGTTTCCGGAACGAGGGTTCGGAGCGCAGTAACAAGTTCCCGGCCGACTGCATCCCGTAATAGAGCCTTCCCTGTTTCCGTTCGGCGATCGCCAGATGCCGGATGTCTTCCAGGAGTTCCTGCAGCAGCGGGCTTTCGGGGGCGGCCAGTGCTTCGATCCGGGTATGCAGCACATAGTCCATCGGCTGCTTGCAGAAGTTATAGCTGTTCGGCGCTTCGAAATTGGCCGCGTAGTGGGACGCCAGCGTACCGAGCAATACCGAACGGTGCGGGGCCGTGGCCGTCAGCTCGTCGAAGCGCTGTTTGAAGTATTCGAACTGGCCGGTTTTGTACAGGCATTGCAGTGACCGCTCCTTGCTGTCCGCAAAATCGGAGGCATCGAAATGGGAAATTGCCTCGTTCAGGCGTCCGGCAAGGCAGAGCGTCTCGCCGAGATTGTAGCGGGCGCGGCCGTGCTCCGGCTGTGCCGCCAGCGCCCGCTCATAGCAGCGCACCGCTTCTTCCATCTCGCCGCGGTCGCGCAGGGTTTCGCCGAGCGAATTCCAGGCATCGGCGAATTGCGGGTCCAGATTCACCGCTTCCCCGAATTCTTCGATCGCTTCCTGATGACGTCCCAGTCCGTACAGCACGGTTCCGAGGTTGAAACGGCCTTGCGCATCGGCATGAATCGCCAGAGCCTGGCGGTAGCATTGCTTGGCTTCTTCCAGTTTTCCCTGCTGCTGGAGTACGGTGCCGAGATTGCCATGCGCTTCGAAAAAGCGAGGTTCCAGATCGGCGGCCTTCCGGTAGTGCTGTGCCGCTTCCTTCGGAAATCCCTGGCCTTGCAGCAGCGCTCCGAGATTGAAATGGGCGGACGGCAATGCCGGTTTCAGTTGCAGCGCCTTGCGGTAGCTGGCGACCGCGGCTTTCGGATCGTTCAATTGCGTTTGCAGCACGCCCAGATTGAAATGAATTTCGGCGATACCGGGATCGATCGCCACCAGCTTCCGGAAACTGGCCGCCGCTTCTTTCAATTTTCCCTGCCGTTGCTGGCAAAGACCGATCACGTTGTACAGCACCGGCGCTTTCGGATACGCCGCGAGCAGCGATTGCGCCATCAATTCGGCCTGCTGCAGGCGGCCGCTTTGGTAAAGTTGATGCAGCGACTGCAGTTCGGCGGGTTGGGGCTGTTTTTGAGGCTTCGGTTGGGATTTCACGGGAATCTGCTTTAACGTTGCGGACGGTTAGGCCAACTGACGCGAATTTTTGCTGTTCCGGAAGATCAACGGTTTTTCGTCGGTCGCCAAAGCGCTGTTTCTCGCCGAGGCAATCGCCTCGTCGACCAGGTGGTGATCCGGCGATTTGCTGCACACCGGATCGGCCGCGTACATGTCGCCGGACAACAGATACGCCTGGCAGCGGCAGCCGCCGTGGTCTTTGTGTTTTTCGTCGCAGCTTCGGCACGGCTCCTTCATCCAGGCGTCGCCGCGGAAGAAATTGAACGCTTTCGATTCGTTCCAGATCTGCTCGATGCTGTAGTCTCTCACGTTCGGACAGTCGAGGCCGGGCAGCACGCGCGCCTCGTGGCAGGGCAGCGCCATTCCGTCCGGCGCGATCGTCAAAAAGGTGGTGCCCCAGCCGTTCATGCAGGCTTTCGGGCGGTCTTCGTAATAATCGGGCACCACATAGTAGATCTTCATCTTGCCCGCGACTTTTTCCTTGAACGCCTGCGCGATCGCCTCGGCCTGTTCGAACTGTTCCTTGGTCGGCATCAGCAAGTCGCGGTTCACGTGCGCCCAGCCGTAGTATTGCGTATTCGCGAGTTCCAGATAATCGGCGCCGAGTTCTTCGGCCATTGCCAGGATTTCGGGCATCTGGTGGATGTTCTCGCGGTGGATCACCACGCACAATACCATCGGATAGCCGTGCTTCTTGACCAGATGCGCGACCTTCTTCTTATGCTCGAAAGAGGCGGTGCCGGCGATATGGTCGTTCAGTTCCTGGGTGCTGGCCTGGATGCTGACCTGGATATGATCGAGTCCGGCTTCCTTCAATTGGACGATCTTCTCTTCGGTCATCCCGTAACCGGAGGTGATCAGGTTCGAATAATAGCCGAGCCCGCGCGCATGCCGGACCAGTTCGGCCAAGTCCTTGCGGGTCAGCGGTTCGCCGCCGGAAAAACCGAGTTGCACCGCGCCCATTTTGCGGGCTTCGGACAGCACCCGCTTCCAGTCCTCGGTACCCAGCTCGGAAGGGTACTTGCTGTAGTCGACCGGATTCGAGCAGTACGGGCATTGCAGCGGGCAGGCGTAGGTCAGTTCCGCCAGCAGCCAGCGCGGCGGGGTGGGTTTAAGGTTGTTGGATCCAGCCATTGTTGAGCGCGATGTCGAGGAAAGCGGTAATGTCGTTAGTCAGACCGGAGGTGGCGAACTTCTGTTCCAGTTCGCTGACGATCTGACCGAGGTTGTGCGCGCCGTCGCACAGCTTCAGGATTTCGGCCGAGCTCAGATTCAGTTCGACCATGCCTTCGGGATACAGAATGACGAATTTTTGTTGGGCTTCTTCCCATTGCAGGCGGTGTAGGGGAGAAAATTTGAGTGTCAGGTCCGGATTGATCGTCATGTCGTATTCAGTCAGCCAGTACGGTGGTTGGGAGGCAATGAAAAAAGTTTTTTATGAAAGGGATACTCTTGCCGAAGACGGGAAGCATACTTGCCGGTACGGAAATGTCAAATGATTCGACTAGCCCTGACCGAATTTAAAGCGTCCGGACAGTCATCGCCGCAATCGGTCCGTCTACGGCGACTGCGCCGAGAACACCGTCGCCGATGTCGAGATCGTGAAGCGACCAGTCGCCGGAAGCTCCGCACGAGGCGGGTATATGCAGCATTCCCGTGGGGTGGGCGGGATTGATCACGCAATGCTGCAATCCCAAGCTGATGCCTTGGCCGACGGCTTTCACGAAAGCTTCCTTGCGGGTCCAGAAATAATAAAAGGCAGCCAATCGCTCCGTCTCGGGCAGGGACTGCCAATAGGCCATTTCTTCGGCGCCGAAGCATTTAGCGGCCAAGGCGGACAGATTGGTTCTGGGCTTGCAGGTCTCGATATCGATGCCGAGCCTGCAGCGTCGGACGACCGCGATAGCAAGCCGGTCGGCCGTATGCGACAGGTTGAAGGCGACGTCGGGAAAATCGGCCAGAAAGGGCTTGCCGTGCGCATTGCGGGAAAAGCGGAGTTGCGTCGGCGCGGCGTTGACCGTTTCGCTCAGCAGGAGCCGCAGCCGGGCATGGGTCTCGGCATAATAATCCTGTCTTTGCGGGATTCTGATCCGTTGCGCGCGGACTCTCTCCTCGCGGTCGAGAAGACTCCGGTAAAAAGGGAGATCGGCAGGGGAGGCGGCGAGCCGGCCGAGCCAGATGTCCAGGGAATGTTTACTCATGAGCGGTAGACGGCCGGATGGGGATGGATCATCAAGGCCCCACGAGCGCCAGCCCTTCGCCGCGCGGATCGCTGCCGGCGCTCAACGCGCGCGTTTTTTTGTTCCAGAGCGCCGCCTGCATGTCGCCGTAACGTTCGGTCAGAGCCGTGAGTCGATGCCCTTTCGCCGCGAGGGCATCGAGCTCGGCGCGGCTCAGCGCATCGGGTTCGAACTGGATGGCGTCCGGCAGGTATTGGTGGTGAAAGCGCGGCAGGCTCACCCACGAATCGGGATCGTGGCCTTCCGCATAGTCGAGCGCCGCGAGCAGCACCATCGAAATGATCCGGCTGCCGCCGGGCGTGCCCAGCACCGCGACTCCGCGTTCGTTTTCGAGGAAAGTCGGCGTCATGCTCGACAGCATTCGCTTGCCGGGTTGAATCGCGTTCGCCGCGCCGCCGATCAGGCCGAAGGCGTTGCCGGTGCCTGGGCCGCTGGCAAAATCGTCCATCTCGTCGTTCAGCAGCACGCCGGTTCCTGCCGCGACGAAGCCGGAACCGAAAGGCAGGTTGATGCTCAAAGTCGCCGCGACGCGGTTGCCGTCCCGGTCGATGATCGAAAAATGGGTCGTGTTCGCGGCTTCGGCGTTTTGCTCGGGTTCGCCGGTCAGCATCGCGCTCGGCAGCGCCTTGTCGAAGCGGATCGTGCTGCGCAGTCCCGCCGCGTAATCGGCATCCAGCAAGCGCTCGACCGGAAGGTGGACGTAATCGGGATCGCCGAGGTACAAGGCGCGGTCGTGATAGGCCCGGCGCATCGCCTCGACGATCAGATGCGTGCGGGCCGTTTCGTCCGCCTTTTGCAGATCGTAACCCGACAGCACATTCAGGGCTTCGATCAGCACGATGCCGCCCGACGAGGACGGCGCGGCGCTGGTGATCTTGATGCTGCGGTATTCGCCTTTGACCGGCCGGCGCTCGACGATCCGGTAGGAAGCGAGGTCCGTTTCGGTCCAGATGCCGCCGGTGGCTCTGACGCTATCGACGAGTTTTTCGGCCACTTTCCCGCGATAAAACCCGTCCCGGCCCGATCGGGCGATCCGTTTGAGCGTTTCGGCCAGATCCGGCTGGCGCAGAATCGAGAAAGGCTCGGGCAATTTGCCTTTGGGCAGGAAGATGCGGGAAGCGGCCGGGAAGCGGCGGATCACCGGCTGCCGGGATGCGAGCAGTTTATGGAATTTATGGCCGACGGCGAAGCCGTTCTCGGCATGGCGGATCGCCGGCGCGAGCGAAACCGCCAGCGGCAGGCGGCCGTAACGTTCCGCCAAATGCGCCAGCCCGGCCGGCAGGCCGGGTATCGCGGCGGCCAGCGCGCCGTCGGTCGAGACGTTCGGACGGTTCCGAAACATGTCCTGATGGGCCGCATACGGCGCTTTTTCACGGCCGTCGATCATCGTTTCGAAGCCGTCGCTTGCGCGGTGCAGCAGCCAGTAACCGCCGCCGCCCAGCCCCGAGCTGGAAGGCTCGACCACCGCGAGCGCCGCACTGACCGCGACGGCCGCATCGAACACGTTTCCGCCTTTGGCGAGGATTTCGAAACCGGCGCGGGTCGCCAAAGGGTGCGCGCTGGCGATGGCAGCTTGTGGTTCGGAAGAAGGATTCGCACGCAGCGGCGCCGCAACGCACAGCAGGCAGGCGTAAAGGCAGGCCCGACGCTTCGGTTTAAGCATCCGGTTCGTCATACAGTTCGATCACCATGCGTTTGAACCATGCCGGACGGAACAGCACGACATAGATGCCGATCACGCTGGTGACCGGCATCGGGCCGATGCCGAGTACGGTCAGCAGGATTAGCACGGTCAACAGCTTGATTCTCAGGTTCATCGACGATCGCTTATCCACCGATACGAAGGCGTTAATCCCACTCCAGAATCTTCCACATGTTGATCTGGCTGCCCCGGTCGCCGTCATTGCCCTGTACGTCCATCTGTCCGTCGCCGTCCGAATCGATGAAGTAATAGGGCGGGCCGATGTCCGGAATCACTTTGATCATATAGAGCCGGCCGCCTTGACGGTATTCCTGGATCGTGTTCTTGCCTTTACGGATGATCGTGATGTCGGGTTCCAGCGTTTCGCCGCTTTGCACCGGCATTGGCGGTTCGGGGACTTCTTGAGGGATTTCTTCGAGCTTGGGTGGGCGTTCGTCAACCGCATAAGCCGGCAAAGCAAGACACCATAACAGAAAGAATCGGCGCATGACGGTTGTTTCCAAAGTCAGAAATCGGGTTATCTTAATCGGTCGAACGAATCGGCCGCAAATAAATCGCGGCTTGAACCACCGGGCGTTACCACACCAGATCATCGGGAATCTGGTATTGGGCATAAGGATCGTCGCAGTTTTCGACCGGCGCGGCGGAAGCATCGTTCCACACGATCACGCAGGCCGGGTCGCGCTCGCGGATTTTTCCGGCAATCTCGACCGGCACCACTTCGTAGCGTTTGCGCAGTCTGACGATGGCCAATTTGCCGCCGGTGATCTGTTCGCGCATCGCTTTCGGCACGAACAGTTTTTTGACCTTGTTTCGGTCGGTAAAATGATAAGCCTGGCTGTCGTCGTATTCCTCGATCGCAGTTTCGTCGATCGCGATACGGTTGTTTTCGATCAATTGCCGGATTTGCGCGGCAAGCTGTTTTTTCTCTTCCTGCTCCTGTCTGAGCCGGTTCAGTTCCTTGTCGCGTTCGGCCTGTTCGGCCAGCGCTTGCTGCGCCAGCCGTTTGGCTTCATCGACAGCCTGCAGGTTATTATGGCGCTGCTGCTGAACCTGTTTATGCTTATCGGACTTGGCGGTCCTGGCCTGGGCGGTCGTGACAAGGCCCGCCTTCAATAATTGTTCCTGCAACGATAATTTTTTTTGACTCATATCCAACATTCCGGTGACATCATTGGGATGTCATTATAGAAGCGTCCCGAGTCATGTCAAAAAGGGATGTTTTACGAACCGGGCAGGCCGGTTTTGCGATGCCGCCGCGGGCGGGTACAATGAATCGGTAGTCAAGGTACGAGGGATACTTCATGAACGACAATTCGAATCATAGCGACGAACAATGGCGCGACAAACTGACGCCCGAGCAGTTCGCGATCTGCCGCCAGAAGGCGACCGAAGCGCCGTTTACCGGCAAATACACGGACTGCGAGACGCCGGGAATTTACCGCTGCGTCTGCTGCGGCAATCCGTTGTTCGATTCCGAGACCAAATACCATTCGGGTTCGGGTTGGCCGAGTTTCTGGGACGTGATGACCGCAAACAGCGTCGCGGAACATTCGGACAGCAGTCACGGCATGCGCCGGGTCGAGGTCGTCTGCAAAGCCTGCGGCGCGCATCTGGGTCATCTGTTTCCGGACGGCCCGCAGCCGACCGGCCTGCGCTACTGCATCAATTCGGCGGCGCTGGATTTGCAGGAAAAATCATGACCGCCAGGCAACACGCCCAGCAGTTGCTGGACTTCATCGACAACAGCCCGAGCCCGTGGCATGCGGCCGCCTTGATCGAAACGGCGGCCAAGGCGTTTCTGTTCGAAAGGCTCGATGAAACCGCGAAGTGGCAACTGCAGCCGGGCGGCCGCTATTACGTGGTGCGCGACGACTCCTCGATCGTGCTGTTCGCGCTCGGCCGGAAAGCGCCGGCCGAAGCGGGCTTCAGCATCGTCGGCGCGCATACCGATTCGCCCGGCCTTCGGCTCAGGCCGAATCCGGCGACCGCCAGTGACGGACTGGTCCGGCTCGGGGTCGAGATTTACGGCGGGCCGATCCTTGCGACTTTCACCGACCGCGACCTGAGCCTGGCTGGTCGGATCAGCTATGTCGACGACCGCGAACGGATCGAACACACGCTGGTACGATTCGAGCGCTCGTTGCTGCGTTTGCCGAATCTGGCGATCCATATGAACCGGGGCGTCAACGAAGACGGCCTGAAGCTGCACAAGCAGAACGAGTTGCCTTTATTGCTCGCGCAACTGGCCGGCGAGCAGCTGCCGCAGCCTTATTTTCTGGCGCTGCTGGAGCAGGGCGCCGGCATCGGCGCGGCGCAGGTTTTGTCCTGGGACTTGGCCGTTTACGATACGCAGAAGGGCGCGTTCTGGGGCGCCAATCAGGAGTTTATCGCGAACGGCCAGCTCGACAATCTGGCCTCTTGCCATGCTGCGCTGCAGGCGCTGCTGGACGAGAATATTCTGAGCCAGACCGACAGCACCTTGGTCTGCGCGTTCTTCGACCACGAAGAAATCGGCAGCGAGAGCCCGATCGGCGCGGCCGGCAGTTTCCTGACCGATATGCTGCAGCGGATCAATCTCGCCGTCTCGCCGGATGCCGAAGATGCGGCTCGTGCGCTGGCCCGAAGCTTTTTGATCAGCGCCGACATGGCGCACGCCTATCAGCCCAATTTCGCGTCGGCTTACGATCCGGACCATAAGGTTCTCGTGAACAAGGGGCCGGTGATCAAATTCAACGCGAATCGCCGCTACAGTTCCGAAAGCGTTTCGGCCGTGCGTTTCATCCACTGGTGCGAGGAAGCCGGCGTACCTTACCAGCGCTATTCGCACCGCAGCGATCTGCCCTGCGGCAGCACGATCGGACCGATCGCCTCGTCAAAGCTGGGCATCCGCGCGGTCGACGTCGGCTGCCCGCTCTGGGCGATGCACAGCATCCGCGAGAGCGTCGGCGTGCTGGATCATGAGTATATGATTCGGGTATTGAAGCGTTTCTTTAAAGGCGATTGAATCGACGGGGCGGTCCGTAATTGAACCGGCTTTCTCGTGTGGTGGATAAGCGAAGTGCGTCCACCACACGAATGCCGGAGGCGCTGATTTGACTTTCCACTCTTCTGGCTGGGATTGTGTTATGGTCAATACACTAAAGGGTGTGGCTAAAAATAATCTCCCGGCCTGCCGCCTGATCGTTCCTATCAGTTGTAGGGTGCGCTGTGTGTACCATTGGGAGGGGGAAGGTACGCACAGCGTACCCTACAGCGGTCTGTGCCCTTTGGAGTGTGGCCCAAAGCCGGCGGGGTATCACGATAAACGTTCGGCGGGAGAGCGAGCGGGGGAAGTTATGATCGGCCCAATCCTAAAGTCGACTTAATCCGTTCTATTTTCGGCCGCATGGGATGGTGAGCGGAAAAATGCTATCATCGTTAATCTTAAATTAACTTGAGAGCCTGGGAGAGATTGTATGAAATTTATTAAACCGGCCGTCATTGGCTTTACCCTGACCCTGTCGGCCCCTGTTTTTGCAGACGATCCGCAGGTCGTGAACCAGCCGAGCGGCGCCGATTTCGTATATGATGTCGTGCTGCGTCCGGCCGGTTTTGTGTCGACCGTTTTGGGTACCGGTTTCTATCTTGCGATGAGTCCTTTTACCGCGATCACCTCGCTCCAGCCGCCTCATAATCAGTTCGAAAAATTTGCCGATCTGGTCGTCGTGAATCCGTACAAATTTACCTTTACCCGTCCGGTGGGCGATTATAACTTTCCGCAGACCGAGAGATAATTTCAGGTAGTTCGCCAGATTAGGGATAACGGTGCGGGCAGGATATTGGAGCATATCCTGCCTTTTGCTCAGAGAGGGTAGAAACCCCGATTCGGTTTCCGGAGGTTAAGGCTCTCCGGTTTATTCCGCTTCCCTTCATTCTCCAGATCTATAAAAGGATCTGGCTGGAGCCGCTGTGGTGCGTGCGTACGATTAGGCGCGTTCTTTATATTGTTTATAGGCATTGATCAATCCGTTCGTCGAACTGTCATGGCTGGTGATGATCCGGTCGTTTTTCAGCTCGGGCAGTATCGCCTTGGCCAGCACCTTGCCGAGTTCGACGCCCATCTGGTCGAACGAGTTGATATGCCAGATTACGCCTTGCGTGAAAATCTTGTGTTCGTAAAACGCGATCAGAGAACCCAACGTTCTCGGCGTCATCTTTTTATACAGGAAGGCATTGGAGGGTTTGTTGCCGTCGAACACTTTCGAGGCGACCAGCACCCGGTCTTCCCGTTCTTCCGGCGACAGCCGGGCTTTGACTTCTTCCTCGGTCAGGCCGTTCATTAGCGCTTCCGGCTGGGCGAGGAAATTGGAGATCAGAATATCATGGTGCTCGGGCAGAGGATAATGGCTGTTCGCGGCGGCCATGAAATCGCACGGGATCAGCTTGGTGCCCTGATGGATCAACTGGAAAAAGGCGTGCTGGCCGTTGGTGCCAGGCTGGCCCCAGATAATCGGCCCGGTGCTGTAATCGACCCGATTGCCGTCCAGATCGACGCTTTTGCCGTTGCTTTCCATGTCGCCCTGCTGCAGGTAATCCGCGAAATAGCGCATCGACTGGTCGTAAGGAATCACCGCGTGCGAATCGGCGCCGAAAAAATTATTGTACCAGACGCCAAGCAGGGCCATGATGACCGGAATGTTCCGGTCGAACGGCGTATGGCGGAAATGCAGGTCGGCCTCGTAAGCGCCTTGCAGCAGTTCTTCGAAATGATCCATGCCGATGCTCAGCGCGGTCGATAAGCCGACCGCCGACCACAGCGAATAGCGGCCGCCGACCCAGTCCCAGAACTCGAACATGTTCTCGGTATCGATGCCGAACCGGGCGACATTCTCCGCGTGCGTCGAGATCGCGACGAAATGTTTCGGAATCGCCGCTTCCGATCCGGAGCGCTCGGTCAACCAGTTTCTGGCCGACCGGGCGTTCATCATGGTTTCCTGGGTATTGAAAACTTTCGAGGCGATCACGAACAAGGTCGTTTCGGCGGACAAGGGTTTCAGCACCTCGACCAGATTAGTTTGGTCTACATTCGAAACATAGTGGACTTTGAGCCGATCCGAACCATAAGGGGACAGCGCCGCGGACACCATTTTGGGACCCAGGCCGGAGCCGCCGATGCCGATGCTGACGATATCGGTGATGGCCCGGCCGCTATAGCCTTTCCAATCCCCCGCTCGGACCGCTGCGCAAAAGGCGCGCATTTGGGCCAGTACGCGGTTGATGTCCGGCATCACATCCTTGCCGTCGACATACACGGGGGTGTTGCTGCGGTTACGAAGAGCCGTATGCAGAACGGCGCGGTGTTCAGTGATATTGATGATTTTGCCGGTGAACATCGCCTCGATTTTCTGCCTGAGCCCTTGCGATTCGGCCAAGTCGACGAGGAGGGCAATGGTTTCTTCGTGGATGCGGTTTTTGGAGTAATCGAAAATGATGTCGTCGAGCCGGAGGGAGAACTTTTTGAAGCGGTCCGGGTCTTTCCTAAAAATTTCCCTCATCGATTCGTTTTGAATGTATTGAAAATGGGTTTTGAGTGCGCTCCACGCTTTGGAATGAGTCAATGACGACATTTTTAGGGACTCCAAGATCTAAATAATCCGAATTAGTGGGTGTAAGTCTACGGAAATGAAGGGAGTATGGCAATAGAACATTGGCGGGCGGAAGAAGGTTTGACGGATTACCGGCTGGAAGGTCATCAATGCCTTGAATTTAAGGGTTTTGATATGCTAGAGTGGCCTACTGGCAATTGACTTTATTGGAAATAAGGTTATTTTGGGGAGTTCAAGCGCTGCTTAGAGCTTGGTTGTTGTAAATATAATAATTTATCGAAACTGGAAGGCATTATGAACAGAGCACATTTTATCGCAAAAGGTTTTCTAGGAATGCTGGGCCTGCTGCTGTCTGCGGCGGTCTGGGCGCACGGCGGCGCAGCGGGTACCGATACCGATCAATGTAAATTCGAACTGGAGCCGAGCCACTGGATCCATTACACCGCCTATCAGCCGAAATCCTATCCGGCCGAAGAGTTTTGCGGCAAACTTCCAGGTGCCGCTACCCCGACTCAGCTGGTTTTCGATTACCAGGACATGAGATACCGGAACATGTCGGTTGAATTTGAAGTCACCAAAGAGCCGGAAGGCACCCGGGTATTTTTCCTGCCTGCCAGCAAGCACAAATCCGGCACCGTCAATCTGGACTTGCCGAACGGCGTGCCGGAAGCGGGCAAATACCTGATCCATATCACGCTGGTGCCTGATCAAGGCGATCGCCTGGATGCGCATATGAGCTTCACCGCAGGTACCGGCGCGCCGACCAGCACATCCAGCTATGTGCTGTATATTCTGTTCGCGTTTGCGGGTGTGTATGGACTGTATCTGTCCAACGCCGCATTCAAAAACAAAGTCGACGGTTTGCTCGGAAAGAAAACGAGCGCCTAGTTTTTGAGCTCCGCGAGGGCGGGGTTTTGTTCGCGTTAACGTCTTTCCTGCCGGAAGCGTTAACGCGGAATCTTAGTTTGAAGTTGTAGAGGTAAAGTGATGGTGAAATTATTGTGGGCCGGAGCACTGGTTCTGGGATTTGCTGCGCCGCTCGCGGCTCAAGAATATGAAGACCATAACAAGATGCTGATGGATCACGGGGCCGGCCACTTGATGGACATGGGCGGCGGGATGGTAATGGGGCAAAATACCGATACGTTGCCGGGCGGCTGCGACAAGATTTCGGAAACGAAAGAAATCACGGTCCGTGCCGGGCATAAATACGCGGAGAAATTTCCGGGCAGGATGTTCGCGTTCGACACCCAGGAGTTCCAGTTCAAACCTTGCACCAAACTGACGGTGCACTTCATCAACGAGGACGGCATCAGACATCAATGGATGATGCACGGTTTACCGAAATACCTCTATCCGAAAGGCATGTTTCACCTGGAAGTTTCGGGCCCTGCCAAGATTTCCGGCACGCTGATTCTGCCGCCGGGCGACAAAACCTATCTGGTGCATTGCGATATTGCCCAGCATATGGAAAAAGGCATGAAGGCGCAGCTGAAAGTCGGCGCGGGCAGCGGCGATTTGCCGAGCATTCCGGGCGTGACCGCGCTTGAAATTTCCGACGATTACACCGACAGCGCCATTCCGGTAATTGCGAAGCCGGCGGCTGCTTCGACGACTTCTTCCGAGCCGGGCTCTGTGTCGTCGCCATCTCCTTCCTCCGTTTCGACGCCTGCGGTTCGGCAAGACGATTCTTTCGTTTCCGGCATTACCGTGATCGGGCTCGCGATCGGCTTATTGCTGGCGCCGGTATTGGCGCGTACCTTCAAAGGCATGACGTTTTCCGAAGCCGCCACCCATGCGTTCGTGTTGCTGCGCCAGTTTATCGAGCTGTTGCTGGGCTTGATCGCCAAGCTGGTCAAGATGATTTCTTCGAACAAGTCGAAGATGTTGCCCCGCGGCTGATTTGGATGAATTCTACCGGACCCCTGTCTGCAGATTGCAGCAGGGGTTTTTATTGAGCATCGAAAATGCGGGAAGCCTGGTTTGAAATCGGCGGCTTGTTTGTCAGCGCCTTCGTTTCCGCCACCATCGCGCCCGGAGGTTCCGAAGCGGTACTGGCTTATTTGCTTGCGGAAGGGCGGCATCCGGCCCTGGCCTTGGTCGGCGCCGCGACGCTCGGCAATACCCTGGGTGCGATGACGACATGGGGATTGGGCATGTTGGCCGCAAAACGTTATCCGGCGGCTTCGCTGTTGCCGGAAAAATCGCAAAAAGCGCTGGATGTGGTCATGAAACGGGGCATTTGGGCGTTGTTCTTTTCCTGGCTGCCGGTCATCGGCGATGCGCTGTGTTTTGCGGGCGGCTGGTTGAAATTGCCGCTGTTGACCGGTACGCTTGTGATTCTGCTCGGCAAACTCGGCCGGTATGGGGCAATCGCCTGGGTGTTCGGTTAAGGACTTCCATATCCCAGCTACGAAGGCCTTTTCGAAAATTGAATTGAGCCGCGCTTCGATCCTTTGCCGCTGAGGTCGCGGATTCTGGCTGGAAGAGCGGTATTTGGATCGAGCCGATAAATAATAATCATAAGAGGTGCATGTGCTACGCCATTTTCCGAAGGCAGGGGCGGTCTATTCCCATCGAAAACGCGACTATTTCATCGCGGGCTTTACGTTTTTCTGTGTCGCGGTCTGTCTGTTGAGCGATGCGAATGCGAGCATGGAGAAACAGAATGCGCTGGGCGTTTGCGCCTGGGTGTTTTTGATCGGTCTGCTGCTCGGCGAAAACAAGGAAATCCGGGTACAGGTCGCGATTGCGGTCGCTTTTGCGACGATCGGCGAGCATTTCGCTTCTCCTTTCATGGGCGGCTATACCTACCGCTATCATAACGTGCCTGCCTATGTGCCGCCGGGGCACGGGATGGTATATCTGACAGCGGTTGCGCTGGCCCGCTCCGGCTTTTTCCAGACCTATGCGCGCGAAATCGCCGGCTTCGTGGTACTGGTTTGCGGCGCCTGGTCGTTCTGGGGCATCAGCGGGCTCGGCGAGCAAGGCGATTGGGTCGGCGCGCTGCTGTTCGTGGTGTTTCTGATTTATCTGTTCAAGGGGCGCTCGCCGATGGTGTATCTGGCCGCCTTTTTCATCACTACTTGGCTGGAACTGATCGGCACCGCGGCCGGTACCTGGAAATGGGCCGCGATCGATCCGGTGTTGAAACTGCCCCAGGGCAACCCGCCGAGCGGGGTCGCCGCTTGGTATTGCCTGGTCGATGCGGTGGCATTAGGCGGGGCGCCGCGGGTGTTGGCGATTGCCAAAATGCTGGGGGCGCGCTGGCGGGCCAGAGCGGACAAAAATGCCTGGCAGGGTGCCGGCAGCGGCGAATAGCGCGTCATGCCGATCATAAAAGCGCATTTCTTGAAGCGTCCGCCCGCCCGGATTTTGCTGATCGCGATGCGCTTCCTCGGCGATGCGCTGCTGGCGACGCCGCTGATTCATTCGCTGAAACAGGCATTTCCCGAAGCGAAGATCGATATCCTGATTTACCGCAACACCGCCGGCATGTTCGAAGGCAATCCCGATATCGAACGTATCATTACGACGCCCAACCGCCCGAAACTTCGGGACTACCTGACGCTGATTCCGCGCATTTTCAGGCGCTACGATCTGGCGCTTGCGGTGCAGGCCGGCGACCGGCCCTTCATTTACAGTCTGATCGCGGCGCCGTGCCGGGCCGGGGTCGTGCCGCCCAAAGGGGCCGCCGGCTGGTGGAAGCGTTATTTGTTGAACGGCTATGCCGAGCACGATAACGAACATACGCACACGGTGCTGCAGAACCTGAAACTTGCCGATGCGCTTCGGATACCCCGAAGTCATGCCCTGATACCTCCCCACAGCGGCTCGGTAAAATCCTTTTTACTGTCGCCGGAATACGCGGTGCTGCATCCCTATCCGCAATGGGCCTACAAGCAATGGACGACAGAAGGCTGGCTCGACATCGGCCGCTATCTGCGCCGGCAGGGGTTGCGGTTGGTACTCTCGGGCGGGCCGGGAGAGGAAGAGATCGCCTATCTCGACGCATTACAGAGCAAGCTGCCCGAAGACACGGTCAATCTGGCGGGACAGGTTACCCTCGCGGAATTGGCGGACATCATTGCGCGCGCCAAATGTTTCGTCGGGCCCGACACCGGCATTACCCACTTGGCGGCCGCGACCGGCATCCCGGTCGTGGCGCTGTTCGGTCCGACCAATCCGGTCAAATGGGCGCCCTGGCCCTACGGTTACCGGCAGGACCGGAATCCGTTCGAAAAATCCGGCAACCGGCAGGTGAATAACGTGTATCTGATCCAGGGAGAGGGCGATTGCGTGCCGTGCGACCTGGAAGGCTGCGAGCGCCACCGGTCGAGCCGCAGCGAATGCCTCTGCCGTCTGCCTGCGCGACGCGTGATCGAGGCGATACGGCAGGTATTGCGGTAGCATCGGCCGGAGTTGTCCCGTTTCGGTCGAATGTCCCTGCGAATAGATGGCAGGCAGATCGGCGCACATTTTTTTTACGGCTAAGCTACAATAACGGTCCCCTTTTTTGAACGCAGAAAGAGGGCCGATTTACTCATTTTACGCATGCAGATATCGTCTAACATCAATTTGCCTTCGCGCGTTCAGGAGCGGCTTCTGAATATGGGCGGCATGACCGTGGCCCTGTTCCTCGCCGGGATTTATTTCTCGACAGCGATCGCGGTGGTCGCTTCGATCGTGGTCGGTTTGATCTGGCTGCTGTCGGCCCGGTTCGTCGGTTTGACAACCGTATTGAAGCGTTATCCGGTCGCGGCCTGGTCTCTGCTGCTGTTCGGCTGTTTGATCGCGGGCCTGGCTTACGGCACTGCGCCGCATGACGAGGCGATCGCTTCGTTGAAAAAATACCGCGAGCTGCTGTTCATCCCCGTATTGCTCTCTTTATTGAATAGGCCGCGCTATCGTGACCTCGCCTGGCGGGCCTTTGTGGTAGCTTCGCTGGTGTCGCTGGCGATTTCTTTTCTGATGAGCCTGGATGTTTTGGAAACGTCCTCTTACCACGGAGCTTCCTTGAAAAGCCGGATTACCCACGGCATTTTTATCGGCTTTTTTGCTTTTTATTGCCTGCACCGGTCGATGGTCGGCGGGCCTGCCGGGCGGCTGTACCTTGGCTTGTTTTTGCTCGCCGTGTTCAATGTGTTTTTTATCGTCGAAGGACGCACCGGTCAACTGATGGTTCTGGTGCTGACTGTGTTGTTTGCGGTGCAGCGCTTAAGTTTCAAGAGATGTTTATTGACTTGCCTGGTCCTGGCGATCTTCTTCGGGTTGTTTCTGGGGTTTTCGAACAAGGCCAAGCGGGTCTTTGAAGGGATCGAAAATACCCAGGCCTATATGCAGGAAAAGCCGGAACAGACCGATTCGTCGATGGGGCAGCGTTATACGTTCTGGAAATATTCGGCCAAACTGATTGCCGAAAAGCCGTTGTTCGGGCATGGCACCGGCAGCTTTGCCGAGGAGTATGCCCGCGTTGCGCAAGACGAAAAATTGCTGGCGCAGCATCCGCACAATGAATTTTTGTTTATCGGCGTGCAGCTTGGTTTGTTCGGATTGATTCCTTATTTCGGATTCTTGAGCAGCCAGTTTTTCGAATCGCGCAAATTACCCGATCGGGAAAAATGGCTGGCGCAAGGCTTGTTGATTTCTTTGCTGATTACCAGCCTTTTCAATACCCCGATTTACGATCATACCGAAGGCCACTGGTTCGCCGTGATGATCGCGCTTTGTTTCGCAGCCTTGGAGTCCGGCGAAAAGATGGGCATCGCTCATGCTTAGCGTAATCGTGATCACCAAAAACGAAGCGGCGCATATCGGCCGCTGCCTGGAATCGGTCAGTTGGGCCGACGAAATCGTCGTGCTCGACTCCGGCAGTAGCGACGAGACGGTCGCGATTTGCCGGCGCTTCACGGATAAAGTATTCGAAACCGACTGGCCCGGTTTCGGGGTTCAGAAACAGCGCGCGCTGGAAAAAGCGCAAGGCGACTGGCTCTTCTCGATCGATGCGGACGAAGTCGTGACGCCTGAATTGAGGCGGGAAATCGAACTTGCGATTGCCTCGCCGCAGCTTAACGGCTACGAAATTCCCCGCTTGTCCGATTATTGCGGCCGGTCGATCCGGCACGGCGGCTGGTGGCCGGATTATGTGCTCAGGCTGTTCCGGCGCGAAGCGGGACGGTTTACCGATTCGGCCGTGCACGAGCGCATTATTGTCCAGGGCGAAACCGGTCGTCTGCAGTCGCCGCTCCTGCACGAAGCGTTTGTGAATCTGGACGAAGTGCTGCATAAGGTGAACAATTATTCGGCCTTGGGTGCGGAAATGCTTTACCGGAAAGGCGTCCGGTCTTCCTTGTCCAAGGCGGTCCTGAAAGGGGTGTGGACTTTTTTTCGGACTTACTTCGTGAAGGCTGCGCTGCTGGATGGACGGCATGGCTTCATGCTGGCCGTATCGAACGCCGAAGGCGCCTATTACAAATACCTGAAGCTGTGGGAACTGCAAACGCGCGGACGCCTTCCGTCATGAGCTTGATTTCGGTGATCGTGACGACCTACAACTGGCCGGAGGCTTTGCAGCTTTGCCTCGACAGTCTGTTAGCGCAGACCGACCGTGATTTCGAGATCGTGATCGCCGATGACGGCTCACGGCCGGAGCATCGCGAAACGGCGCAAAGCTATTGCCAAGATGCTCCGGTTCCAATCGTCTATGTCCATCATGAAGATCGAGGTTTTCGCGCGGGCACGATCCGCAACAAGGCTGCGGCCAAAAGCCGCGGCGAATATCTGTTGTTCGTCGATGGCGATTGCTTATTGATGCCCGATTTTATTTCCCGGCATCGTCGGCTGGCCGAGACCGGTTATTTCGTGCCCGGCAACCGGATCCTGCTCAGCCGGGGTTTCACGAACCAAGTGCTGGCCGAACGGCTGCCGATTTATTTGCGGCGCTGGCCTTATTTTTGGTGGCTCAGGCTGCTGGGCCGGATCAATCGCATTTCGGCGCTGCTGCATTTGCCGCTCGGCAAATTGCGTTATTTTCAACCCCGCAAATGGGAAAAGGCGATGACCTGCAACCTGGGCGTGTGGAAAAGCGACTTTATCGCGGTGAACGGCTTCGACGAACTGTTCGAAGGTTGGGGCTATGAAGATTCCGATCTGGTGATTCGGCTGATCCATGCCGGCGTCCGGCGCAAGGAAGGGCGCTTTGCGGTGTCGGTGCTGCATCTTTGGCATTCCTCCAACGACAAGAGCCGCCAGGATTTGAATTACCAGCGGTTGATGGAACGGCTGGCGCGGGAGGATTTTAAAATCGCTGAGCGCGGCGTCGTGCAATATCTTCCCGAACCCGCCTCGACGACACGATGAATTTATCCAGGAAAACTAAAAATAAAACCGCAGCAAAAGGCAGCGCCCAGGTCTATCGGCGCCTCTTGACCTATGTCAGGCCGCACCGGGGACTGTTTCTGATCAGTTTCTTCGGCTTCATCCTGTATTCGGGCACGCAGACACTGTTCGCGGCTTTAGTCAAGCACATCATCGACACCCTGCAAACCGAAGCCCGCGAAGGGATGTATTATTTGCCCCTGCTGTTTAGCGGACTGATCGTGATCCACGGCATCGGCGCCTACCTCGGCAATTATTTCCTCGCGAAAGTTTCGACCAATGTCGTGCATGCGCTGCGCTGCCAGATTTTCGACAAATACACCGAACTGCCGACGACCTATTTCGATGCGAACAACAGCGGTTACATGATTGCCCGGATCACGAACAATGTCGGCGAGGTGACCCGGGCCACGACCGATTCGGTGCGGACTTTCGTACGCGAAGGGCTGACCTCGGTCGGGATGATCGCCTATCTGTTTTACACGAATTGGAAGTTGTCGATGATATTCGTCGCGATCACGCCGATCATTGCGGTATTGGTCACTTACGTCAGCAAGCGCCTGCGGATGATCAGTAAGCGCATCCAGGAATCGGTAGGCGACATGACCCATATTACTTCCGAATTGGTCGGCGGCCACCGGGTCGTGCGCAGCTACGGCGGCGAAGCCTACGAAAAACGGCGCTTTCTCGAAAGCAGCCTGTATAACCGGCGGCAGTCGCTGAAGCTGGCGACCACGATGGCGATTCACAATCCTTTGATGCAGTTCATCATTGCGATTGCCTTGTCCGGCTTGATGTACCTGGCGCTGTTCTTCATGCAGAAAGCCACGGTCGGCGAATTCGTCGGCTATCTGACCGCGGCGTTTCTGCTGCCGCGGCCGATTCGGCAGCTCAGCGATGCGAACGGCGAGATTCAGAAAGGGATTGCGGCGGCCGAATCACTGTTCGAAATTCTGGACGAGCAAGGCGAACCGGACACAGGCGATTTCGAAACGGCCAGAAGCCGGGGCGCGCTGGAATTCAAAAATCTGTCGTTCCGCTACCCGGGCGCAGGCGACTGGGCGTTGAAGAATATCGACGTCAGGATCGAACCCGGCCAGACGGTGGCGCTGGTCGGCGCTTCCGGCGGCGGCAAGAGTACCTTCGCGAATCTGATTCTGCGCTTCTATCCGCACGACGAGGGCGAAATCCTGCTCGACGGCGTTGAAATCAACCGCTACAGACTGGCCAATTTGCGGCAGCAGATCGCCCTGGTTACCCAGCAGGTGATCCTGTTCAACGATACGATCGCGAACAACATCGCCTATGGCGCCTTGGCCGGCGCCGAGCGCGAAAAAATCGAAACTGCCGCGCGCGACGCCTATGCGCTGGAGTTCGTCGACAAGCTCGATCTGGGGCTCGATACCGAGATTGGCGAGAACGGCGTCAAGCTGTCCGGCGGTCAGCGCCAGCGGCTCGCGCTCGCGCGCGCCTTGCTGAAGGATGCGCCGATCCTGATTCTCGACGAAGCTACCTCGGCCCTCGATACCGAATCGGAGCGTTATATTCAAGCCGCCCTGCAAAAAGTGATGCAGGGCAGGACCACGCTGGTGATCGCGCATCGGTTATCGACGATCGAAAATGCTGATATGATTCTGGTGATGGAGCACGGGCGGATCGTCGAGCGCGGCTTGCATCAGGAGCTGCTGGCGCTGAACGGGGCCTATGCGCGGCTGCACCAGATGCAGGTCAAAGAGCCGGCCGAAGCAGGCGATATCACCTGATCGAATATTTCAAAGTACTGAGAGGATGTTGATTTGAAAACCTTTATTGCCGAGCTCGAACAGCATCAGGCGATGATCGAAAAGCTCAGGACGCGCACCGATGTGATCGAATCGGCCGGCGAGCTTCTGATCGATACGCTCAAACAGGGCGGCAAAATCCTGCTCTGCGGCAACGGCGGCAGCGCGGCGGACTGCCAGCATATCGCGGCCGAGTTCGTGGTCCGCTACGAAAAACACCGGCGGCCGCTGGCGGCGATCGCGTTGACGACCGACTCTTCCATTCTGACCGCGCATTCGAACGACTATCATTTCGACAGCGTGTTCGCCCGCCAGGTCGAGGCGCTCGGCACCGACAACGACTGCCTGATCGCGATTTCGACCTCCGGAACCAGCAGAAACGTGCTGAATGCGGCCGAGGCCGCAATCGATAAAGGGATGGCGGTGATCGGTTTGACCGGTAATGGCGGCGGCATGCTGGCCGGAGTCGCGACGATGTCGATCGTGGTGCCTGAGCAAGTGACTGCGCGGATTCAGGAGGCGCATATATTGATCGGACACTGGTGGTGCGGCTTGGTCGAGGAGGCGTTTCATGATCGCGACCACACCTGATTTTTCCCCGGCACGGATTCTCGTCGTCGGCGACGTGATGCTGGACCGCTATTGGTCCGGCCAGGCCGCGCGCATCTCGCCGGAAGCGCCGGTGCCGGTCGTCAAGGTCAAAGGCAGCGAAGAGCGGATCGGCGGCGCCGGCAACGTCGCCTTGAATATCGCCAGGCTGGGCGGCAGGGTGACCTTGCTTGGCGTGGTCGGCGACGATCCGGAAGGCGAAAGGGTGCGCGACCTGCTCGAAGCTGAAGGGGTCGTCTGCGACTTCGTGGTGGCTGAAGGCGCGCGCAGCATCTGCAAATTGCGGATCATGGCCCAGCATCAGCAATTGCTGCGGCTCGATTTCGAAGATACGCCGATCGCGTTCGACGGCGCCCAGATGAGCGCGAAGCTGAAGCGGCATCTGCCCGATCATGATGCGGTCGTGTTTTCCGACTACGGCAAGGGCACGCTGGCCGATGTGACGCACCATATCGCGACCGCGAAGCAGACCGGCCTGAAAGTGTTGGTCGATCCGAAAGGCGTCGATTATGGGCGCTATCGGCATGCGGACGTGATTACGCCGAACCTGTCCGAGTTTTTTGCGGTGGCGGGCGCTTGCGCGAGCGAAGCCGAAATCCTGGACAAAGGACGGGAGCTTCTGCAGCGCTGTGGAATGCAAAACTTGCTGTTGACGCGCGGCGAAGCCGGCATGACGCTGATTCGGGAAACCGAAACCCATTCGTTGCCCGCGCAAGCCAAGGACGTTTTCGACGTGACCGGCGCCGGCGATACGGTGATCGGGGTAATGGCGCTCGGGGTGGCGCTGGATCTTCCTCTGCACGAGGCGATGTGCCTGGCCAATCTGGCCGGTGGCATCGTGGTCGGCAAGCTCGGTACCTCGACCGTTTCGGTCGAGGAGCTGAGCCGGGCGCTGCACGGCGACCGCGGATCGCAGTACGGAATCGTCTCCGAAGACGAACTGATGCATATCGTCGCCCGCGCGAAGGCCCATAACGAAAAGATCATCATGACCAACGGCTGCTTCGACCTGCTGCATGCGGGGCACGTGACCTATCTGGAGCAGGCGAAAGCGCTCGGCGATCGGCTGATCGTGGCAGTCAATTCGGATGCGTCGGTCAGGCAGTTGAAAGGCGAGTCGCGCCCGATCAATGGTTTGAAGGAACGGATGACCGTATTGTCCGCGCTGGCCTGTGTGGATTGGGTTGTCGCCTTCGAGGAAGAAACGCCGGAACGCCTTTATTGCCGCCTGTTGCCCGACGTGCTGGTCAAGGGCGGCGATTACGCGCCCGATCAGGTTGCCGGCGGCGATTGCGTGATCGAGGCGGGCGGCGAAGTCAGAATTTTGCAGTTCGTCGAGGGGCAATCGACGACATCGATGATCAACAAGGCGAGGGGGACAGCATGATCGTAGTGACGGGCGGCGCCGGGTTTATCGGCAGCAATCTGGTCAAGGCATTGAACGAGCGCGGCGAGCGAGACATTCTGGTCGTCGACAATCTGCTGAACGGCCGCAAGATGCATAATCTGGCCGATCTCGATATCGCCGATTATCTGGACAAAGACCAGTTCATTCAAAAGCTCGAATCGCCCTGTTTCTTGAACCGGGTTCGGGGCGTGTTCCATCAGGGCGCCTGTTCCGCCACGACCGAATGGGACGGGCGCTTCGTGATGGAAAACAATTACGATTATTCGAAACGTCTATTGCAATGGTGCATCGGCAAGAATGTGCCGTTCATCTATGCCTCCTCCGCTTCGGTGTACGGCAGCGGCGAAAACGGCTTCCGGGTCGAACGCGAATGCGAGCGGCCCATCAATATGTATGCTTACTCCAAATTCCAGTTCGACCAGTACGTGCGGCGAATCTTGCCGGAAACCCGGAGCCCGATCGTAGGCTTCCGCTATTTCAATGTTTATGGGCCGCGCGAACAGCACAAAGGCGCGATGAGCAGCACCGCATTCCATTTCAACCGGCAAGTGATCGAGCAGAAAAAGGCGAGATTATTCGAAGGGTGTGACGGCATCCCGAACGGCGAGCAGCGGCGCGACTTTGTCTACGTCGGCGATGTGGTCGATGTGAATCTGTGGTTTTTCGATCATCCCGACCAGCGGGGCATTTTCAATGTCGGTACCGGCAAAGCCGAGACATTCAATCAGGTCGCCCGAGCAGTCATCGACTGGCACGGCGAAGGCGAGATAGAATACATTCCGTTCCCGGATCATCTGAAAGGCGCTTATCAAAGCTATACGCAGGCCGATATTTCCGGTTTGCGGCAGGCGGGTTATCAGAGCGAGTTTTTGAATGTAAAACAGGGTGTGTCTAAATATCTGGACCGGCTGAATGGTCCCAAGGGAAAAGTGCTTAATTCTTAAGGAAATTTTGTGGTGTTAAGATTTACCATCGCAAAAAATTCACAAAACCGTTTGCCAAGTCCGAAAA
>NZ_CM001475.1:972500-1790110 GCF_000214275.2 Methylomicrobium album BG8
CCCGTTCTCAAGCAGAACAAGCGAAAATGTCAGCTGATCGATAACTTCAGAATGATTGGGGTTATATGGTCAAGTGAATAAGCGCATACGGTGGATGCCTAGGCAGTAAGAGGCGATGAAGGACGTTGTAGCATGCGATAAGCCGCGGTGAGTTTGCAAACACACTTTGACCCGCGGATGTCCGAATGGGGCAACCCACTTGAGAGCACTCAAGTATCCTGCACTGAATCCATAGGTGCAGGAAGCGAACCCGGAGAACTGAAACATCTAAGTACCCGGAGGAAAAGAAATCAACCGAGATTCCCTTAGTAGCGGCGAGCGAACGGGGATTAGCCCTTAAGTTTTGGCACCTGTTAGTGGAAGGGTCTGGAAAGTCCCACCAAA
The DNA here is from genome assembly GCF_000214275.2 of Methylomicrobium album BG8. Lineage (NCBI taxonomy): Bacteria > Pseudomonadati > Pseudomonadota > Gammaproteobacteria > Methylococcales > Methylococcaceae > Methylomicrobium > Methylomicrobium album. Next base: position 972,885 of record NZ_CM001475.1, read on the forward strand.
GACGGTGATAGTCCGGTACACGAAAACGACGCCAAGATGAAGACGAGTAGGGCGGGGCACGTGAAACCCTGTCTGAAGAAGGGGGGACCATCCTCCAAGGCTAAATACTCCTTACTGACCGATAGTGAACCAGTACCGTGAGGGAAAGGCGAAAAGAACCGAGGAGATCGGAGTGAAATAGATCCTGAAACCGTATGCGTACAAGCAGTGGGAGCCGACTTTGTTCGGTGACTGCGTACCTTTTGTATAATGGGTCAGCGACTTAATCTCAGTGGCAAGCTTAACCGCATAGGGGAGGCGTAGCGAAAGCGAGTCTGAACAGGGCGTTCAGTCGCTGGGATTAGACCCGAAACCGGGCGATCTATCCATGACCAGGTTGAAGGTCAGGTAATACTGACTGGAGGACCGAACCCACTCCCGTTGAAAAGGTAGGGGATGAGTTGTGGATCGGAGTGAAAGGCTAATCAAGCTCGGAGATAGCTGGTTCTCCTCGAAAGCTATTTAGGTAGCGCCTCGTGTATCACTCTGGGGGGTAGAGCACTGTTTCGGCTAGGGGGTCATCCCGACTTACCAACCCGATGCAAACTCCGAATACCCAGAAGTGCGAGCACGGGAGACACACGGCGGGTGATAAGGTCCGTCGTGAAAAGGGAAACAGCCCAGACCGTCAGCTAAGGTCCCAAAATCTATGCTCAGTGGGAAACGATGTGGGAAGGCCCAGACAACCAGGAGGTTGGCTTAGAAGCAGCCACCCTTTAAAGAAAGCGTAATAGCTCACTGGTCGAGTCGGCCTGCGCGGAAGATTTACCGGGGCTAAGCATAGTACCGAAGCTACGGGTTCATCGCAAGATGAGCGGTAGAGGAGCGTTCCGTACGCCTGCGAAGGTCGATTGAGAAGTCGGCTGGAGGTATCGGAAGTGCGAATGCTGACATGAGTAACGATAATGCGGGTGAAAAACCCGCACGCCGAAAACCCAAGGTTTCCTGCGCAACGCTAATCGACGCAGGGTTAGTCGGTACCTAAGGCGAGGCCGAAAGGCGTAGTCGATGGCAAACAGGTTAATATTCCTGTACCGGTCGCAACTGCGATGGGGTGACGGAGAAGGCTAGATCGGCTGCCGGTTGGAAGTGGCAGTGCAAGCCGGTAGGGAGAGCGCTTAGGCAAATCCGGGCGCTCAATCCCGAGACGTGATGATGAGCAGGCTCTACGGAGCCGCGAAGCGATCGATGCCAAGCTTCCAAGAAAAACCTCTAAGCTTCAGGTTGCGAGTGGCCGTACCCTAAACCGACACAGGTGGGTGGGATGAGAATTCTCAGGCGCTTGAGAGAACTCGGGTGAAGGAACTAGGCAAAATGGTACCGTAACTTCGGGATAAGGTACGCCTTGGTTAGGTGAAGTCCCTCGCGGATGGAGCCGAGCAAGGTAGCATAAAATTGGTGGCTGCGACTGTTTAGCAAAAACATAGCACTCTGCAAACTCGAAAGAGGACGTATAGGGTGTGACGCCTGCCCGGTGCTGGAAGGTTAATTGATGGGGTCAGCGCAAGCGAAGCTCTTGATCGAAGCCCCAGTAAACGGCGGCCGTAACTATAACGGTCCTAAGGTAGCGAAATTCCTTGTCGGGTAAGTTCCGACCTGCACGAATGGCGTAACGATGGCCACACTGTCTCCACCCGAGACTCAGTGAAATTGAAATCGCTGTGAAGATGCAGTGTACCCGCGGTTAGACGGAAAGACCCCGTGAACCTTTACTATAGCTTGACACTGGACTTTGAATCGACTTGTGTAGGATAGGTGGGAGGCTGCGAAGCGTGGACGCCAGTTCGCGTGGAGCCAACCTTGAAATACCACCCTGGTTTATTTGAAGTTCTAACCTCGGCCCGTGATCCGGGCTAGGGACAGTGTCTGGTGGGTAGTTTGACTGGGGCGGTCTCCTCCCAAAGCGTAACGGAGGAGCACGAAGGTACCCTCAGCCTGGTCGGAAATCAGGCAATGAGTGCAATGGCATAAGGGTGCTTGACTGCGAGACGGACAGGTCGAGCAGGTACGAAAGTAGGTCATAGTGATCCGGTGGTTCTGAATGGAAGGGCCATCGCTCAACGGATAAAAGGTACTCCGGGGATAACAGGCTGATACCGCCCAAGAGTTCATATCGACGGCGGTGTTTGGCACCTCGATGTCGGCTCATCACATCCTGGGGCTGAAGCAGGTCCCAAGGGTATGGCTGTTCGCCATTTAAAGTGGTACGCGAGCTGGGTTCAGAACGTCGTGAGACAGTTCGGTCCCTATCTGCCGTGGGCGTTTGAGATTTGAGGGAAGCTGCTCCTAGTACGAGAGGACCGGAGTGGACGTACCGCTGGTGTTCCGGTTGTGATGCCAATCGCATTGCCGGGTAGCTATGTACGGACAGGATAACCGCTGAAAGCATCTAAGCGGGAAGCCCCTCCCAAGATGAGATCTCACTGGGACGACAAGTCCCCTGAAGGGCCGTTGGAGACGACGACGTAGATAGGCACGGTGTGGAAGCGCAGTAATGCGTGCAGCTAACGTGTACTAATTGCCCGTGAGGCTTGACCATATAACACCCAATCGGTTTGGGTGAGGCGCAGAAGAAAACTGAGCCGACAGCTGACGCTTTAAAGCGAGAGAATTGAATGTTACAGATTTCCAAGGCAGAAGGCTAGCCTCCTGCCGATGATCGACCGCAGTACTTGTCGATCTAGCCAGTTTGCTTGGTGACCATAGCGAGCGTGAACCACCCGATCCCATCCCGAACTCGGCAGTGAAACCGCTTAGCGCCGATGATAGTGCGACAGGTTGTCGTGCGAAAGTAGGGAATCGCCAAGCTTTTATTACAAAACCCCCGCCCTCATCCCGAGGCCGGGGGTTTTTTTATGGCCGAGGCCAAGGCCGCTCGCTAAAATAATGTTTCATTTGCGTATGCACGGTAAAATGACGCCGATTCGCTTGATAATCGAGTTCATTCGCACACATTTTTCCTCTCAGACTCAGTGCATCCAGCCTGTGAGACCCTTGCAAAAAAAACGTATATCACCCGATAACAGTCTTTGGGACGTTCTATCGTTCGCTGCAGGTATTGCCTATACCCTGGCATTTGCGCCTTTCGATTCATATCTTGCCGTTTTTCCCGCGCTGGCGTATTTGTTCTGGAGCTGTATGCGTCTCACTCCGAAGCGTTCGCTGCTGAGAGGCTATTTGTTCGGGCTTGGACAGTTCGGGCTAGGCGTTTCCTGGGTCTACATTAGCGTTCATGATTATGGCGGCGGCGGCTTGTTCGGTTCGCTTTTCATCACAGGCTTGTTTGTCGGCTTTTGGTCTGCATTTCCCGCTATTGCCGTTTACATGACGGCAAAGCTGCCGGGAAAACAATCAAGCCGTTTGATTTTCTATCCTTTGGTCTGGATGCTGGTCGAGTATTTGCGAGGCCGAGTAGTACTGGAAGGCTTTCCCTGGCTGCAGATTGCTTACTCGCAACTGGATGCGCCTTTGGCAGGCTATATTCCGCTGCTTGGCGCTTATGGCGCAGGTCTGCTTGGCGCCGTATCGGCTGCCTTGCTTGCTGGGATATTCATCCGTCCTGAATCGACCTTATACCTATCGGCCGGTATTGTGAGCCTATGGCTTGTCGGCGGAGTTCTGAAAACTGCCGAATGGACTTGCCCCTACGGTGAGCCCCTCAAAGTGACGCTGATCCAGGGCAATATTTCGCAGAATAAAAAATGGCTGCCGGAAACCCGGGTCAGCACGATTCTGCAATATATCCGAATGACCGAGGCGCATTGGGACTCGCAAGTGATCGCCTGGCCGGAATCCGCGGTACCGGCCTATCTGTCCGATGTGTACGAGCCTTTCCTGAAGCCGCTGCACCGGAACGCGAAAGCCCACCAGGTCGATTTGATTGTCAGCGTACCGTCCTATGGCGAGGCGGAAGGCGTAAAATATAATTCGCTCATCACCCTGGGCCGGAATGAAGGCATTTACCGGAAGGTGCATTTGCTGCCTTTCGGCGAGTACATGCCGTGGCAGCCGGTTTCCGGCTGGATACTGAAGCATTTCAACTTGCGGCTGAGCCATTTTACCCCCGGAAGTGCGGATCAGCCTTTGCTGCGAGCCGGCGGCTATCCCTTCATTACCTCGATTTGTTATGAGGATGCGTTTGCGGAAAATGCGTTGCACGAACTCCCGGAGGCGGCCTACCTGGTCAACGCGACCAACGATGCCTGGTTCGGCGATTCGATCGAACCATACCAGCATTTGCAGATCGCCCGGATGAGGGCATTGGAAACCGGGCGCTACCTGTTGCGTTCGACCAATACCGGGGTGACCGCGATCGTATCCCCTAACGGGCGCATATTGAAGCAGGCCCCTCTATTCACCACAACCGCATTGACGGGCACGATCAGACCGATGACCGGGTTGACACCTTATGCGCGGATAGGGGATAGGCCGGTAGTGGCGTTTATAGCGGCGCTATTGTTGTTGATTTTACTGCTGACTCATTCGGACAAAATGAGGCTATTTCGTATCGACGAAAAATGCCCGATGTAATGTTCGAGAGTTAATTTTATACCTCAAGCACTAGCTCATTCCGGGCAGGTAAGGCACTATTAAGCATTGTGTTCTATATTCGCGATGTTTTTATCACCGTACTGAGCCGCCGCGTTATGACAATACCTTTCTTTTTCACGATAGATCGGAAGAAAACCGCTCTGTTCTGTATCGTATGGGCCGCGCTGCTGTTTAACGGCTGTGCTACACGGAAGGCCGTATCGCCGGCTCTGCCGCTGTACCGGTCCCAGACCCCGCATGCCGAACATTCCAGGCATAAGGCGGCTTATAACCGGCCTTACCAGGTCAAGGGAAAGACCTATTATCCAATGACTTCGGCCGCGGGTTATGAAGAGGTCGGCACGGCTTCCTGGTACGGCTCGGAATCGGGAAACCGGACCGCGACCGGATCGCGGTTCAGGTCGCAACGCTTGACGGCCGCACACAAAACCTTGCCGCTGCCCTGCAAAGTCAGGGTGACTAATCTCCATAACGGCCGTTCGGTCGACGTGCTGGTTAATGACAGAGGCCCTTTTAAAAAGGGAAGGCTGATCGATTTGTCGCAGGCTGCGGCGAGGAGAATCGGGATACGCGGACTTGCTAAAGTCAAGGTCGAGTACCTGAGCAGTCTGGAATGACGGGATCGCATCTTCCAAATAACCCTTGTTAAATTGCTTCGGCAGGCTGAACGGCTTGCGAAGATAAAAAAGTGATTGTGTCCCGAAGCGCCGCTGATCGGCGCCTAGAACCTTCCTAAACTTTTCTGGCCGTACCGAACCAGCCGAACGACTCGGCCAGCATCAGAAACACGCCCAGATTGATTGCCGCATCGGCGATATTGAAAAACGGAAAGTGCGAATTTCCGTAATACACATCGATAAAGTCGATCACATAACCGTAGGCAACCCGGTCGATCAGATTGCCGATCGCGCCCCCGAGGATCAGCGACAGCGCCGCCGCGAGCAGCGTTTCGTGCTTGTGCAGTCTGGCGAGCCATACCGTGATCCCGATGCCGATGAACAGCGCGAGCCCCGAAAAAAACCAGCGCTGCCAGCCGCCCGCCTCGCTCAAAAAGCTGAACGCCGCGCCGGTGTTATGTACGTAAGTCAGGTTCAGATAAGGGATGACCGGAATCGATTCATATAAATGCATCGAGGCGTCGATCGCCAGCTTGCTGCCTTGATCGAGCAGCACCGCGAACAAGGTCAACCAGAGCCATTTCAACATCGGCATCATCACGCGAACTGGCGAATTTCGCCGGCACCGGCAACGTTTTCGACACAGCGTCCGCAAAGTTCCGGATGTTCGGGGGCGATGCCCACATCGGCACGCTGATGCCAGCAACGGACGCATTTGGGATATTCCGAAACGTTAACCTTGATGCGGACGCCCGGAATATCGGTCGAAGCCGCCTCGTCCGGAGCGGATGGCTCCGCGATTACGGTAGCGCCGGAAGTGATCAGCACGAAACGGAGTTCCGCGCCCAAAAGATTCAATGCTTCGAAATAGTCGTTGTTGCAGTACAGTTCGACTTCGGCATTCAAGGACGCGCCGATATCGCCTTTCGCGCGGCTTTTTTCGAGTTCCTTGCTGACCGCGGTGCGCACGGCCATCACTTTCTGCCAAGTATCGCGGTTGATTGCCGCATCGGCATCAAGTTGGGCCAGTCCGTTATACCAAGTTTCGAGAAACACCGATTCGCTGCGTTTGCCCGGCATGAAATGCCAGATTTCATCGGCCGTGTAGCTGATGATCGGCGCGAGCCAGCGTACCAGCGCTTCGAGCACATGATACATCGCCGTTTGCGCGGAGCGCCGGGCCAGGCCGTCGGTTTTCGCGGTGTACTGGCGGTCCTTGATCACGTCCAGGTAAAAGCCGCCGAGATCGATCACGCAGAAGTGATGCACTTTTTGGAAAATCGACTGGAACTGATATGCCTCGTAGGCGGCCTGGACTTCTTCCTGCAATTGCCAGGCCCGGTCCATCACCCAGCGGTCCAGCGCGAGCAACTGGCCGGTTTCGACAAGATGCTGCGCCGGATCGAAATCGTTCAGGTTCGACAGCAGGAAGCGGGCGGTATTGCGCAGCCGCCGGTAGCCGTCGGCGGTCCGGTTCAGAATTTCAGACGAAACGCTCATTTCGCCCCGGTAATCGGCCGAGGCGACCCACAGGCGCAAAATGTCCGCGCCGAGGTCCTTCATCACCGCTTGCGGCGCGACCACGTTGCCTTTCGATTTGGACATTTTCTTGCCTTCCGCATCGACCGTAAAGCCGTGCGTCAGCACCGCCTTGTACGGCGCAACGCCGTTCATCGCGGTCGAGGCCAGGAGCGACGACTGAAACCAGCCGCGATGCTGGTCCGAGCCTTCCAGGTACAGATCGGCCGGAAATCTCAATGGCTCGCGCCGTTCGAGCACGCAGGCGTGCGTCACGCCGGAGTCGAACCAGACGTCCAGCGTATCGGTGATCTTGTCGTAATAAGCCGCTTCCTCGCCGAGCAATTCGGCCGGTTCCAGATCGAACCAGGCGTCGATGCCGCGTTCTTCGATCCGCTTGGCGATCGGCTCGATCAGTTCCACCGTGCGCGGGTGTAGCTCGCCGCTCTCTTTGTGCACGAAAAAAGTGATCGGCACGCCCCAGGTGCGCTGGCGGGAAATACACCAGTCCGGGCGTCCGTTCAGCATGCTTTCGATGCGTGCCTGGCCCCAGTCCGGAATCCAGGCAACCTGCTTGACTTCATTCAGCGCGGTCTCGCGAAGGTGCTTCTTTTCCATCGAGATGAACCATTGCGGGGTCGCGCGGAAAATGATCGGCGTCTTGTGCCGCCAGCAATGCGGATAACTGTGTTCGATCGCATGGTGATGCAGCAGCTTGCCGTTCGTCTCCAGCACTTCGATCACATGCTCGTTGGCCTTGAACACATGCTCGCCCGCGAACAGTTCGGTATTCGGCAAAAATACGCCGTCCGCGCCGACCGGGTTGTCCACCGGAAGATCGTAGCGAAGGCCGGCGACATAGTCTTCCTGGCCGTGGCCGGGGGCGGTATGCACCGCGCCGGTGCCCGCGTCGGTGGTGACGTGATCGCCGAGAATGATCGGGACCTGGCGTTTGTAGAAAGGGTGATGCAATGCCTGGTGTTCGAGCGCGGACCCTTTGCAATAGGCAATGACCCGGAAATGATCGATGTTATAGCGCGACATCGCATCCTTCAACAGCGCCTCGGCGATGACTAGACGCTCCTTGACGCCGCCTTTTTCGCACTGCACGACCGCATAGTCCAGTTCGGGATTCAACGCGACGGCCTGGTTTGCGGGCAAGGTCCACGGCGTGGTGGTCCAGATTACGACCGACAACGGGCCTTCGCCTTCGCCGACATGGTGGCAATTGGCCAAAAAAGCGCCCGGATCCACGGCTTCGAAGCGCACGTCGATCGCCGGCGAGTGCTTGTCTTCGTATTCGACTTCCGCTTCGGCCAGCGCGGAGCCGCAGTCGGTGCACCAGTGCACCGGCTTCGCGCCGTGCGCGATATGGCCGTTGGCGGCGATCTTGCCGAGCGAACGCACGATGTCCGCTTCGAACGCGAAGTCCATCGTCAGATAAGGATTGTCCCAGTCGCCGAGAATGCCGAGCCGGACGAAGGCTTCTTTCTGCAGCGCGACCTGTTTGCCGGCATACTCGCGGCAGGCTTTACGGAATACCGCCGGCGTAACCTTGACGCCGGCCTTGCCGACTTTCTTTTCGACCATCAGTTCGATCGGCAGGCCGTGGCAGTCCCAGCCCGGCACATACGGCGCGTCAAAACCCGCCAGCGTTTTCGACTTCACGATGAAATCCTTCAACACCTTGTTCACCGCATGGCCGATGTGGATTTCGCCGTTTGCGTAGGGAGGGCCATCGTGCAGCACGAATTTGGGGCGTCCGGCCGCCGCTTCGCGAATCTTCTGGTACAGTTTGGATTCGCTCCAGATTTTCAACCGTTCCGGTTCGCGCTGCGCCAGGTTCGCTTTCATCGGGAAAGCGGTCGTCGGTAAATTAAGCGTTTTTTTATAATCCATAGTCATAAGCGTTTGAATCGGCAAAAATCTTCTGGGTTAGCGCCACATCTTTCTCGATCTGGGCTTGCAGTTTTTCGAGGGAATGAAAACGCATTTCGTCGCGGATTTTGCGCTTGAAATGCACTTCCACATAACGCCCGTAAATTTCCCGCTCGAAATTGAACAAATGGGTTTCGAGGACCACTTTCGAGCCGCCGTCGACGGTCGGCCGCGTGCCGACGTTCGCGATGCCCTGAATCTCGCCTTCGGGAAGGCCCGTCATCGTCACCGCGAACACGCCGTGGAGCGGCGTATTCTTTCGATGCAGGTGAATGTTGGCGGTCGGAAAACCCAGCGCCCGGCCGCGTTTCTCGCCGTGCACGATCCGGCCGCAGACCGAATAACTATGCCCCAGCATTTGCTCGGCCTGTTCGAGATTGCCGGCCGCCAGGGCATCCCGGATCAGCGTGCTGCTGACCCTATGGCCCTCGATGTAAAACGAGCCGGTGTCTTCGACCGTGAATCCCCACTGCCGGCCCTTTTCCTGCAGCATCGCGAAATTGCCGCGCCGGGCCTTGCCGAAATGGAAATCGTCGCCGATCACCAGATGTTTCACGTTCAGCTTCCTGACCAGGAAGTCCTCGATGAATTTTTCGGCATCCAGGTTGGCAAATTGCCGGTTGAAGCGGGCGGTCAGTAAATAATCGACCGGCAATGACGAAAAGCCGATCACTTTCTCGCGCAGGCGCATCAGCCGCGATGGCGCATTGTCGCCGAGAAAATATTCCAGCGGCTGCGGTTCGAAAATCATGACCGCGACCGGCAATCCGGCGGCGCGGCCTTTCGCGGCGAGCTTTTCGATCACCGCACGATGCCCCAGGTGCAGCCCGTCGAAATTTCCGATCGTAAGCACACAGCCCTGATCCAGGGGCTCCAGATGGCACAGGCCTCTAATGACACGCATCATCGCTGCCTGGGAAACGCGAATTGAGCGAGGAAAGCGCCGCTATGCTATCAGGCATGATTCGAGCCGTAACGGCGGATTCGGGAAAGGCATAAATCAGCGTTTCACTCAATTAAAACTGCTGATTTTATCATGATTTACACGGTAAGGTAGGCGCCGTGTACGAATTGGAACATTCTGTTGCGGAGCAACTACGGTTGCTCCTCACGGAAAGTTTATTTTTTAGAGGCGGGAGCGCTAGGCGGCGCATCCGTGGCCGGAACCGGAACAGGCACCGGCGCGGGTTCGGCGACTTTCGCAGGCGTTTCTTGCAGCGCCTTTTCCTCCCGTTCGCGTTTCAGCCCTTCGCCGTACAGCGTCACCGTAATCATGATCAGGATCGGCGTGATCATCAGGATCATGAAGCGGGTCGGCTCTTTCAGAAAAAACAGCGGCCATTTCGGCTTGATCATTCCGAGCACGAAGAAAAAAAGCGTAAAGGCCGCCAAGTTGAAAGAATAAAATACCATATTGAATTACCGATAAAAGTGGTTCAAAACCGGGTAGTGCCGGAGAGTCGGCTCCGCCGTCCATAACTCTATAATATACCACCATCCCACCATGAAATTAAACTTGGCGCCGAGCCGCCGGTTTGACCGGGAAGGATTTCCGGAAGCCGGAAGGCTGCTGAGCCTGTTCGATACCCGATCGAGTTTAAGATGGAGAATTGGCTGGCTCTTTATGGTATAAGCAAGATAGGATGGGCAGAGCGAAGCGAAACCCATCAAACGGTCCGGTTTCGACCAAGCGCCTCAAAGGTCTGTTTTCCGAACCTGATCGGATCCAATACCCCATCGGAGTTCCTGGCGATGGGTTTCGCTTCGCTCTACCCATGCCTTTTGTTCGGGGAAGTTTCTGCTGTGGTTTCCGGCATCGTCGGCATCCGGCCGCGTTCGGGATAGGGGCTCGGCGGATTCCTACGGTATGGAAACGGAGGATTTTCGGGATTCTGCTGTTGAGACCGGCCAGTGCGAATTTCGATCGATAGACTATTCTTTACATGAGTTATTTTTAATCTAACCCTTTGGGAGGCCTCATGGGCGGTTTCGGAATTTTTGTCTTAGCGTTATTGGTTCTAGCCGTATTGGGCGTGTTTTTGGCGGTCAAATCGGTTCCGCAGGGGATGGAATACACGATCGAGCGATTCGGGCGTTATACCACCACGCTGACGCCGGGGTTGAACATCATCGTGCCGCTGGTCGACCGGGTCGGCCGCAAAATGATCATGATGGAACAGGTGCTGGATGTGCCGTCGCAGGAAGTGATCACCAAGGACAACGCGATGGTCACCGTCGACGGCGTCGTATTCTATCAGGTGATGGATGCCGCCAAGGCCGCCTACGAAGTCAGCAATCTCGAATGGGCGATCCTGAATCTGGTGATGACCAACATCAGGACCGTGATGGGATCGATGGACCTGGACGAACTGCTGTCCCGCCGCGACGACATCAACGCGCGCCTGCTGATGGTGGTCGACGATGCGACGACGCCGTGGGGCATCAAGGCGACCCGGATCGAGATCAAGGACATCGCGCCGCCGAAAGATCTGGTCGAAGCGATGGGCAAACAGATGAAGGCCGAGCGGCTGAAACGCGCCGCGATCCTGGAGGCGGAAGGTCTCAGGCAATCCGAGATCCTGCGCGCGGAAGGCGCCCAGCAGGCGGCGGTTCTGGAGGCCGAAGGCCGCAAGGAAGCCGCCTACCGCGATGCGGACGCCCGCGAACGTCTGGCGCAGGCCGAGGCGCGCGCCACGCTGATGGTGTCCGAAGCGATCGGCAAGGGCGATCTGAACGCGATCAATTATTTCGTGGCGCAAAAATATATCGAGGCGCTGCAAAACGTCGCCGCCGCCGATAACAGCAAACTGATCCTGATGCCGCTGGAGGCCGCGAATGTGATAGGCGCAATTGGCGGCATCGGGGAACTGACGAAGGAAGCGATGGCCAGGAATGCGAAAAGCGCATAGGAGAGAACGATGGAATTCGACTTCGTCTTCTGGTACTGGTGGATACTGGCGTTGATTCTTCTGGTCGTCGAACTGGTCGCGCCCGGCTTCTTTTTCCTGTGGATGTCCGCGGCGGGTTTCGTGACCGGCTGCCTGCTCCTGCTGTTTCCGGCGACGCCGGAAAATTTTCAGATCTTCGAATTTTCGGTGCTGTCGATCCTGGTGATCGCGGCCTGGCGGTTTTATGTCAAGAAACACCCGATCGAAAGCGACCGGCCGCTGTTGAACAAGCGCGGAGCCCAGTATATCGGCCGGGTTTTCAACCTGTATGCGCCGATCGAGAACGGGCAGGGCAAAATCAAGGTGGACGATACGATCTGGAAAGTGCATGGGCCCGATTGCCCGATCGACTCGAAAGTCCGGGTGGTCTCGGTGAACGGGACCGTATTCGAAGTGGAGCAGGTCGAGTAATTTCTTCGGAAGCGGCGTAGGGTACGCTGCGCTTGCCATTAAACTAAGGTAGGATGGGTAGAGCGAAGCGAAACCCATCAAGCCCCATGTCCTTATGCACAAGCCCGTCATTCCGGCAGGGATTGCTGGAATCCAGTTGCCAAGGATGGCAAGCTTTAATACATCCCTGTACTCTGGATCCCTGCCGGGATGACAGCTTAACTTAATGGCAGTAACGCTCCAGCATGGGAACGAGGAAACCCAATGTCGGGCAACGGTGAAGCGGTTGCCCGGCCTACTGTCTGAAGTTTTTTCGTGGTTTTGGTGCGTTTCGTGGACCGTCAGCCTACGGACTTTGACGCAGAAAATGGCCATTGTGAGAGGGATAACCGGGATGGGGAGTCAATCCCGGTTTTGGCATAGGGCCAGCGGAAGGATTTACGATAATGATCGGCTCGATTCGATCGCGAAATGAATAATTTCCGGATTCATCCTGCATATTTCCGCCGTTTGAATCGACCGGCTTACCGGCAGCGGTAATTCGCGTTGTCGTTCTTCGAACGATTGTGCCATCGCCAAGCTCGGTTTCGGTAATTTCGGCATAGCTGAATTTAGCGCATGCGAATGAGAAAAATACAAGAACCATCGTTTTTCCAATCATACTTAATCCTTAAATTTAGCGATTGCCTTGATTCTCCAATCTGTCCGGCTTCGATTGTTGGGCTTCCTTCGTCAGGGTCGTAGTCGTAGGATGCGGTGACGATAGGAACCGCGTCAATCGCGAACGATGCGGTTCGTTCCTCGCCACATCCTACGGCCCTGAAGCAGAAGTCGAAAAGAGGTGATTCAACTCGGCCAAAGCGGGTGATGTCTACCATTATAATCGCGCCTGCCGCTTTCATGAGGGTAATCAGTTCATATTTTTCAATAAAGTTGTGTAGGTTGGGTTAGCGTAGCGTAACCCAACAAATCGAAGCCGGAAATGTTGGGTTACGCTACGCTAACCCAATCTACGGGACTTTTGAGGGAGTTATGCTTATTTTGCCGGTAATCCTCGCCCTTTGGTAAAGCCGAGTTTGGATAACCATCCTACATCGTTATTGCGATGATTGCAGCCCCGTAGGGTACGCTGTGCGTACCATCAATATTGAAAGGTACGCACAGCGTACTCTACGAGGCTGCCATTAAGTTAATGGTAAAGCCGAGTAGGTCGGGCAACCGCTTCATCGTTGCCCGACATGAGTGACAATCTTGCTCCCCATGCTCCAGCGTAGGAACGAGAAATCTCCGTCATGTCGGGCACAAAAAGCGTGCCCGACCTACTCGCCTATGCCCGCCCGCGCTTTCGCAACGATCGCAAAGAAAATCGCCCTGCATGTGCTCCGCTCTCACCTCGTATTAAAAACAAATGCTTTATGCGATAATGGCGCGTTTTATCCGTCACCGTTTCTTCTATGAAAACCATCAAGACCGATTTGGAGCAAGCTCTGAATCTCTGTAAAGGGGCTTTTCTGTCCGCAGCGGGTTTCAGCTTGTTGATCAATTTTATCATGATCGCTCCATCGATTTATATGCTGCAGGTGTATGACAGAGTGGTTTCGACAGGGAATAAAACCACCTTGCTGATGCTGACGCTGATCGTTTTGGTGCTCTATGTCACGATGGCGTCTTTGGAATGGGTGCGGTCGCAAATATTGGTCAAGGTCAGTACGCGTCTGGAAGTGCTGTTGAACGAAAGAATGTTCCGGGTCGCTTTCAAACAGGCTCTGTTTTCGGGCGGGCGGCTGGCCAGCACCCAGGCGCTCGACGACCTGACCGGGCTGCGCCAGTTTCTGACGGGGAACGGCCTGTTTGCCTTTTTCGATGCGCCCTGGATGCCGATTTACCTGGCGTTGCTGTTCGTGTTTCATCCCTGGTACGGGTGGTTTTCGGTTTTTACCGCCATCCTGCTGATTCTCGTCGCGGTGGCGAACGAAAAAGCGACGGCTAAAACCCTGACCGAAGCGAACCAGCTCGCCATCGTCACGCGCGGGTTTTTAAGCAAAAACCTGCGCAATGCCGAAGTCGTCGAATCGATGGGCATGTTGGGTAATTTGCGCCGGCGCTGGATGGAAGGCGCGGTGAAAGTGCTGGACCTGCAGGCAGTGGCCAGCTCCCGTGCCGGCATATTGACATCCTTGTCCAAGATTATCCGCATTTCGTCGCAATCGCTGATCCTGGGGTTGGGCGCCTATTTGACGGTCGAGCGCGAAATCTCCGGCGGGCTGATGATCGCCGGCTCCATTCTGATGGGCAGAGCCCTGGCCCCCATCGATATCATGATCGGCAGTTGGAAAGGATTTGTCGGCGCGCGCGGGCAATACCGCCGCCTGAACGAAATCCTGCGGCAAATTCCCGCCGAAAAGGAGCGCATGCAATTACCGGATCCCATCGGCCACATTCAGCTCGAAAATGCCGTAGTCACCCCGCCGGGCAGCAACGTTCCCGTGCTCAAGGGACTCAATCTGGCGATCGAGAAAGGCGACATCGTCGGCGTATTGGGACCGAGCGGCGCCGGCAAATCGACGTTGGCTCGCGCCGTACTGGGCATCTGGCCGGCCATCAATGGTTCGATCCGCCTCGACAGCGCGGAAGTTTTCAGCTGGGACCGCGAGCACCTCGGCCGTTTCATCGGCTACCTGCCGCAGGACATCGAGCTGTTCGAAGGCACCATCAGCGAAAATATCGCCCGCTTCGGCGAAATCGATCCGGAAAAAGTCGTCGAGGCCGCCAAAATGGCCGACGTGCACGAAATGATCCTGCGCTTTCCGGAAGGCTACGACACCTCCATCGGCGCGACGGGCGGCAACCTGTCGGGCGGGCAACGGCAGCGGATCGGCCTGGCCCGCGCATTGTACGACAACCCGGTGCTGGTCGTGCTCGACGAGCCGAATTCCAACCTCGACGAACAGGGCGAGGGCGCGCTCGAAAAAGCCCTGCAGCGTCTCAAACAGAACCAGACCACGGTCATCATCATCACCCACCGGAACAATGTCCTGGCCCGCGTCGACAAACTGCTGATTCTCAATGAAGGAGCGGTGGTGGCTTACGGCCCGAGAGTGCAGGTCGTCGAATACCTGCAGCAGCAACAGCAAAAACAGCAACAACTCGCCACGCCGGCGGCATAAATCCCCAGCCAGATCGATATGACAGACAACAATACGGCAAACAAAGCCCCCCAGGACTTGCGCACCAATGACCGCTCGGTTCGGCTCGTCGGCCTGGTCATCGTGACGCTGACCTTCGGCATCTTCGGAGGATGGGCGTTTTTGGCGCCGCTGGACAGTTCGGCGCTGGCGCCGGGAGTCGTGGTCGTAAAAGCGCATCGCAAGACCGTGCAGCATCTGGACGGCGGCATCGTCGCCAAAATTCTGGCCAAAGACGGCGACGTGGTCAACGAAGGAGACCCCTTGCTGATTCTGGACGATACCCAAATAAAAGCCCAGATGGAAATCTCCCGCAGCCAGTTCATCGTCCTGACCGCGCAAATCGCGCGCCTGCGCGCCGAAAGGGATCGGCTCGGACGGGTCGTTTATCCGGAATCCTTGAACGATACCGGCGATCAACGGATCGTCGAAGCGAAACAGGCCGAAAACGATGTCTTCCGCTCCCGAAAAATGACGCACGACGGCGAAATGGCGGTTCTCAAGGAAAGAATCAGCCAAGTCTCCAGCAAAATCCAAGGCTTGCAGAGCCAAGTCGAAAGCAAAAAAATACTGGTCGACTCCTATGCCGAAGAAATCCGTGATTTGCAGGAATTGCTGGCGGAAGGCTTTGCCGACAAACAGCGCCTGCGCGATCTGGAACGCAACCATGCCACGCAGAGCGGCGAAATCGCCCAGCTCAACGCCGAGATCGCGACCAACCGGATGCTGATCAGCGAAACCCGTCTGCAAATCCTGCAGGTCGAAAAGAAATTCCAGGAAGATATCGCCGCCAAACTCAGCGAGGCGCAGGCCGAACTCAACGACGTCAACGAACGGATAGCGGCTTCTCGCGACAAACTCAACCGGATCGTCATCAAGGCGCCGGCCAGCGGCATGGTCATGGGCTTGTCGATACACACCCAGAGCGGCGTCATTTCCCCCGGCAGCGCAATACTCGATATCGTGCCTAAAGACGCCGAACTGGTCATCGAAGCGCAGGTCTCGCCCAACGACATCGACCGCGTTACCGTCGGCCTGCAGGCCGAAGTGCGTTTTAGCGCCTTCAAGCAGGCGACGACGCCGAAAATGTTCGGCCGGGTCATTCAACTGTCGGCGGACCGCTTCGTCGACGAACAGACCGGCGCGCCTTATTACCTGGCCCGCGTCGACCTGACGCCCGAAAGCCGGAAAGAACTCGGCGATTTACAATTGCTGCCCGGCATGCCGGCCGAAGTATTGATCAATACCGGCGAAAGAACCCTGTTTGAATATCTGGCGCAGCCGGCGACCAATGCCTTCAGGCGCGCCCTTATCGAAGATTGATCGAAACATGAATAAATCCCGCATCCTATCGGCGATAGCCCTGTGTTTGCTCGTCCGGGCCGCAAGGGCGGACGACTTACTGACCATTTACCGGCAGGCCCTGGAAGAGGATCCGCGGCTCAAATCGGCGGCGGCGAAACTGGAAGTCGGCGCCGCGCAAAAAGGCCAGGCATTAGGGCAAATGCTCCCGCAAGTCAACGCCAGCGGCAACTGGTCGGCGAACCAGCAAAGAATCGATAACGGTTCTCATGCAACCAACAGTACCTATGCCGGTACGCGTTACTACGTGTCGCTGAACCAGACCCTCGTCGATTTCGCCAAATTCTGGGAATGGCGGCGCGCGGCCAAAGTGGAAGACCAGTACGCGGCCGAGCAGATCGAAGCCGAAAACGAATTGATCAACAATGTGGTCGAGCGCTATTTCACCGTGCTCGAAGCGGAGGACCAACTGGCATTGGCGCGCGCCGAAAAGGAAACCACGCGGTTGCAACTGGAACAGGTGCAGAAACAGTTCGCCAAGCAGGTTTTGAAAATCACCGATGTTTATGCCGTGGAAGCGAGGCTGGATCTGGTTGCGGCCGACGAAATCAAGGCGGAAAGCCAAGTGGTGATCGCTCGCCAGGGATTGCGCGAATTGACCGGCGTCATGCCCTTGAACCTGAGCAGATTGAAGGAAAACATCGAATACAAGCCGCTCGAAGGCGACTTGCAGCAATGGATAGAAATGGCGAAAAGCCAGAACCCCATCCTGTCCTCCAAACGCAAGGCGATAGAAGCGGCGGAAAACAACGTAACCGTGCAAAAATCCAAATACCTGCCGGTAGTCGACCTGCAATTGAACTATTACGACACCAACACCGGCTATAACAGCCAGCGCCTGGGTTCGGATATCCAGAACCAGGTGGCCGCGATCAACGTCAACGTACCGTTGTTTTCGGGCGGCACCACGACTCAGCAACTCTTCGAAGCGAAAAGCCAACTGCGGTTGAGCCAGTACGATAACGAAAGCGCCTTGCGCGGCCTGATCAAGGAAACCAGCGATGCGTTCTTAAGCACCAATGCGGACGTCAAAAGCATCAAAGCGGGGCATAAAGCGCTCGAATCGGCGGTCAAATCGCGCGAATCGATGGCGCGCGGCCTGTACTACGGCGTTGTCACGGTGAGTGATCTGTTGAAGGCGCAGGAAGGCGAATTCGTCGCCAAAAGAGACCTGGCGCAAGCCAAATACAGCTATATCAAAAATCACATTCGTTTTTTACTGGCAATCGGCTCTCTCGCCGAAGACCACCTGCGCGAAATCAACGACTGGCTGGAAGCGCCCCGCGCGGATAACGGGCAGGCAAGCCGTGACCCCGCAACGGGTAGGGCGGATTCGCCGCCAGGCAATCCGCCAACCCCCTAAACCCCGCCAGCCGGGCAGGTCGGGCAACCGCTTCATCGTTGCCCGACGTTTGGATAACCATCCTACATCGTTATTGCGATGATTGCAGCCCCGTAGGGTACGCTGTGCGTACCATCAATATTGAAGCCGGGTAGGTCGGGCAACAGCTTCATCGTTGCCCGACGTTTGGATAACCATCCTACATCGTTATTGCGATGATTGCAGAACCCCAGAGCCGTGTAGGCCTGAAAAGTCGGGCACAAAAAGCGGTGCCCGACCTACCTGGCTGCCGCTAAGCCAGGTAGGTCGGGCAACAGCTTCATCGTTGCCCGACGTTTGGATAACCATCCTGCATCGTTATTGCAATGACTGCAGCCCCCCAGAGCCGTGTGGGCTTGAAAAGCCGGGCACAAAAAGCGGTGCCCGGCCAACCTGGGGCATCTATATATAAGGGCATGCCCTAAACCCTCCCATTCAGGTGCCGTTCAGTTGAGAAAGAGTATAGTAATACGTAATATCAATAACTGGCATGAATATTGCAATAAATATACCGCTATACCCGCCAGCAAACGGATGCCACCGCGTAGGGCGGATTCGCCGCCAGGCAATCCGCCAAGGCCTTAAATCCCGTTGGCGTCTTACCATCGCAAAACCGCCTCCGGGCCAACTGCTTCCGCCTTGCTGACCGCCTGCATCCTGGCAGTCATCGGAACCGTCAAGCCCGAAATGGCCGGTTTGTGTATAATGGTACAGGTTGAGCAAGGTAGGAGGGATAGAGCGAAGCGAAACCCATCGATACGATGTCCGGTATAGCTCGCGATGGGCTTTGGATATCGCCTCTACCCATCCTACGGCTCCGGTAGGGTGGATTCGCCGCTAGGCAATCCGCCTCGCTTTATAAGGTTATTGGCGCTTTGCCATCGTCAAAACGCCCTGTAGGTCTTGTAGTTGTAGGGTGGATTCGCCGTTAGGCATTTAAAGGCTATGGGCGTTTTGCTATCGCCAAAACGCCCTACAAGGCTACCACGCCAGTCTTCCAGATGGAAAATCCGGCGTCCCGCACCTGCCGCCGGAATAGCCCGCGGCCAGCCCCGCAGGCTTAAGCGGAGCGAAAAAAATTAACCATAACAAGAGGTTGTCGGCATGATTGAATAATGACATAACAAAATGCCTAAAAAGCTAGACAAACTTGTTTAAAGATAACTATACTTTGAGCTGTGAGAAAGGGAGTGGTTCATTAAGCGCGTAAAGCAGACGAAAATTAAATTGGTCGTTTGTGTGTCAATGAGAGCGTGACATTCATCTTTTCAAGCGGTATCAAAAAAATTCATGTAACTAGACGGAGTAAATCATGGCGATTAGTTCTACAGAAAAAGCTCAATTGATTCTCGATGCGCTTCATGCAAGAGACTTCATTTTGAAGCCCAAACAAGAGGCCAATCTGATCAAGCAGATCGAGAAGCTTTATGCAAAAGGCAAAACCGACGATTTCATTGCCAATAAAATCGCTCACAAGCCTTTCATCAAGGCCCAATTGAACAAGCTGCTCAAAACGGACCCCACTTTCAAAGCCTCGATCGATACGGACCACAACGGCAAGATTTCGGTGGCCGAGAAAAAAGCGATGTTTGCCGGCGTTACGGCCGAGCTCGTAAACAAAATCGTCGATGCCGTGGAGTCCCAAGTTACCCTGACCCAAGACAAAACCCAAATCACCGAAGGGCTCGACTCGGTCACCTACACGCTGACCGGCAAGGCCGGCACCACGCTGACCTGGAGCGTCGATAGCGCGCATACCGACGACGTTGTTGCCGCTTCCGGCACCGTCACGCTGAATGCCAGCGGTACGGGCACCTTCTCGGTCACCGCGAAGCAAGATTCGCTGGTCGAAGGCGCCGAGTTGGCCTCCGTCACCGTGAAAGACGTCACCGGCGCCGTGAAAGCCACCGGCCAGGTAACCATCAACGATCCCGCCCCGTCTCAAGTCACCCTGACCCAGGACCAGACCGAAATCACCGAAGGCCAGGCCCCGGTCAACTACACGGTAACCGGCGTGGCCGGCTCCACGCTGACCTGGAGCGTCGATAGCGCGCACGCCGGCGACGTCCTCGTCGCTTCCGGCGCCGTCACGCTGAATGCCCTCGGCGTAGGCACCTTCTCGATCACCGCCAAGTCGGACTCGCTGGCCGAAGGCCCCGAACTGGCCACCGTCACCCTGAAAGACAGCAACGGCGACGTGCAAGCCACCGGCCAGCTGACCATCAATGATCCTCCGCAGACCGACTTGATCCCGGCGGAAATCTTTACCCTCAAGGAAGTGATCGTTCCCGGAACCGATCCCACGCCGGCTCAATACCAAATTTACTGGGGCTATAACCCGCATGATCACCAAGGCGGATGGAACCAAGGAAACGAAGCGCCGTCCGACGGCGGCATTCCCGTTGCCGACCTGGTCAACTTCCTGAAGACGATCACCGGCCTGGACCTGCAGGAACTCGGCCTGATCGACGCGGACGGCCAGGATCCGTTCCAGAACGTAACCAGCCTGAGCCTGAGCAACCCGATTACCGCAAGCGGCAGCAACCCCAGCAACTCCGGTAATGGCGGCAATGGCGGCGACGGCGGCAATGGCGGCAATGGCGGTCTGAGTGGCGGCGGCGATGGCGGCGAGGGCGGCTCGAGCGGCGGCATCGACCAGAGCACCTACCTGCGTATCGATTATGCCGACGGCACCTACCTCAACGCCGAAGTCGCCCTGGGCGATGCCTATTTCAGCTTCCTGAGCAGCCTGCTGTTCGACAACGAAGGCAACTCGCGCCTGTACGAAAAAGTCATCGAGGGCACGGGATCCAGCGGCACCGAGGAACACCTCGCGCCGATCCTGCTGACGACTCAAAATAACAACGGCGGCACCATCGAAACCAACGTGGTGACCAGCCCCAACGACGACCTGATCGTTGCCGGCCGTCTCGAACTGCTGCACCAGGCTTATATCGATGGAGGCGCCGGCTACAACAAGCTGGAAGTCGATGCCAAGGGCACCTATGCGCAACCGGCGGCATTGCTCAACATCCAGGAAATCCGCGTCAACGACCTGCCGAATTTCTACACCACGGAATACGGATCGGGCGAGGGCAATCTGGACAATACCCTCTACTCCAATAGCGGATTCCTGTCCCCGACCGGCACCGGCAGCGACGATAGCTGGCTGGATTTGAACCGCGCCATCGATCTCCAAAAGTTGGTCGTAACGGACGGCGGCTACAGTGGTTCGGGTTCCTATGACGGCTACTCCGGCAACCTGACCATCGTCGGTGTACGCAACGCCGCGACCCTGCGCCTGGAAGGCTCCTTCAAAAGCGGAGACACCACCATTCAATACGGCCTGGGCCAAACCGGTACCCTGAATATCGAACTGGCGCTGGGCGAGGTGACGGCGCCCATCAATATCCTGCAGAATGCGCCCGTGTTGAACATCGACTCGCAAGGCGTCGAAAACTACATGAAGACATTCTTCGTGGGCAATTCCGAGGGCGGCTCGATCAGCCGCATGTATATCAAAGGCACCGGCGTTTTCGGCGTGGATGGCGATCTGCATGACAGCTTCTACCAGGGCCGTCCCGCCATCATCGACGCCCACTTGAATACCGGCGGCCTCGACATCACGCTGAACGACCACGGCAACGACGTCACCGTCCTCGGCACCTCCAATAACGACGAAATCGAAGTGAGCGGTGCCTACGGTATCGTAACGATCGACGCCGGCGAAGGCCGTAACAAGATCGTCGCCCAAAACAATCAGGAAGTCGACATCACCACCGGCGCGGGCCGCGACGATATCGACGCCAGCGGCAGCGAGGTGGTCACCATCGATGCCGGCGGCGGCCAGAATCTCATTTACGCCAACAACAGCCAAGAGGTCACCATCGAGGCCGGCGACGGGCTGAACACCATCGTCGTGGACCAGGATATAAACGGAGATTACTACGGCATCTCCGACGTCAGCATCACCACGGGCGGCGGCAACGACAACATCGAAGCCCTGCGCAACGGCAGCGTCACCATCGACGCCGGCAACGGCAACAACACCATCGTCCTCAGCGCCCTGCAGGAAGTCGACATCACCACCGGCAGCGGCAACGACAAGGTCACCGTCTCCGGCCTCAACACCACCTTCGACTACGGCGATCTGGAGGAAGGCGGCAACGGCAATAACGCCGGCGGCTTCAACGGCGGCAACACCGACAACAGCATGCTCAACGCCCATTTCGCCGATAACCTCGCTCCCGGCGTGGTCCTCAATGTAGACCTGGGCGCGGGTCAGAATACCCTGACCTTGGGCCGCGACGTGCAGATCGGCAACTCCACCGTCCAATTCGGCGTAACCGCGCTCGAAGGTTCCAGCATCAGCGGCACCGGCATCAAATTGTTCGTCGAAAACAACAGCGACCTGACCCAGGCCGACCTGTCCGGCGCCACCATCACTTCCGTGGTGCTGAAGCAGGAACTGCGCATCACCTCCGATCAATTCGCCGCCATCGGCGCCGACAAGTTCAGCGTTCAGTATGACGAGGAAGGCGCCACCGAAGATCTCTACATCGTTGTCTCTCACGACACCACGCTCAGCGATCTGGTCAATCTCGGCGCCCTGAACCCCAATGTCCGCCTGCACTTCGAATTGCGCGACGGCGCCACGCTGACCCTTTCGGCCGAGGAACTGCACGACTACGTGGCCGTCAACGGCATCTACGAAGACAGCGGGCTGTCCGGTAAGGTCGTCATCACCGACGCCGCGTTCAACTTCAACCCCTTCCTCAGCGGTCCCGACTACGGCGTCATCACCGGCGGCACCTTGGCGGCAGGCGCCAACGGCTGGGAAAACGGCCAAGTCACCATCATCCGCGAGGCCGATGGCTTCGATCGTCCGGTTCCCACCGGCTACGAAGACATCTACACGATCGACTCCGACACCACGCCGTTGGTGGCGGCCAACATCGTCACCGAAGCGCAGACCCTCAAAATCGTCGGCGACGCTAACATCAAATTCACCGGCGTGGTGGATTTGGGCGGCGAGCTGAACATTGCGGGCGAAGACGACACCGTCTATCAGCACAAGGGGGGTCAACAGACTGACGATGACAACGACCCGAGCAACACACCGCCCACCGGCGAATCCGACAACTTCGTGGTCGATTTCTCCGGCTTGCACGGCACCCTGACCGGCTTGACCCTGGATTCTTTCCAGGATGTCAAGGAAATCAAGGGCAACGGCACAGGCACCCGCATCGACGTTATCCTTAACGCCGACGTGGGCGTGCTGAACGCCGGCCTCAAGACCAGCGGCGTGGCGCAATACGTCGTTACGCAGATTGACGTGGATCAAGACGGCAAGGACGACGCGAACAGCACCCTCTGGTTCAACCTCAGCGACGCCAGCCAGGATGTCGAAGTCCTCGGTCTGAACGGCAACGCGGGTAACACTATCGTTTTCACAAAGGTGCCGTGGGGTCTGGTACATCCCAGCATCCTGCTCGAAGGTGACGGCTATGCCGACTGGAACGGCGGCCTCAAGGCCGATGGCAACCCCAACGCTTCGGACATCGGTACCGTGCGCGTGGAATACTTCACCGCCGGCGCCCCGGCCGTCGTCAACATCAACAACGGCGGCGTCGAACTGGGCGTTACCTCCACCGGCGGCGAACGCTACTTCGACGTTGACGGCATCCAATTGGTAAATGCCGCCTCGTTGAACCTCAACGTCACCGAAGGCGACGCGGTTATCGATAGCATCGTGGATGCTAGCGCGACTGCTCAGCTCAAAACCCTGACCGTTACCGCCACCGAAGACGTCACCGTCAACGAAAACCTGCCGGCAGGCCTGACCGCCATCGACGCGGCCGGCGTCGATGGCGCGTTCGCCGTATCCGTGAACAGATCCGGTCTCGACGACCAGGACTTCAGCTTCACCGGCTCCGCGGGCGGCTCTACCCTGACCTTCACCGGCGATTTCACCGCCGACGACGGCAGCACCGATGCCACCACCACAGCCATCGACGGCGGCGTAGGCGGCGTTGAACTGGTGCTCAAGGGGACTGGCGTTGAAGTGGATTTGTCCGATGCCGCCCTGACGCACGTTACCGGCGTCACCCTGGGTCAAGGGACCGAACTGTCGCTCACCCTCGACCAAGCCGACGCCATCGGCGCCGGCAACTTCGCCTTGGCCTTGGGCGCGACGAGTGCCGATCTGCATTTGACCGGCTTGGCCGAGCAGCCGTTCGCCCTGTCCAACTATGCCGACGGCATTGATGTCAGCCTGGTGGAACTGGCCGATCTGCCCGTCATCACCCTCAATCCCGCTACCGACCTGACCGGTATCGGCGCGTTGCGTGTGCACGAAGGCACCGTCCTCAACATGACCGCCGCGCAGTTTCAGCAATTGAACGGCAATGGCACCATCTGGGGCGTGGGTAATACCAAGAACTTCACCGTCAACATCACCGACCTGACGCAAGCCGACATTGATCCGCTGGATCTGAACGGCGATGGCGACTACAACGATGCTGGCGAGCACAACGGCCTCAACCTCGAGCAGATCTCGGCCAATCATGTGACCGTCACCCTGGCTGAAAACGTCGAGCTGTCGGCGACTGACAGCTTGGCTACCGATGTGATCGGCTGGCCCTGGTTTGGCAGCAAAACCCTGGACAATACCACGGTCGAGATCGGCGGTTACACCCTGACCCTGGCCGACGTAGAGCAAGCCAACGGCCTGACCGTCAACGGCGATGCCGGCGGTATTCTGAGCATCATTGATACAGACTACTCGACGAGCACCGGCATCGACGCCTCCGGCTTCAATGTGCCGGAATTGCAATTCCAGGCGCAACTGGCGGCCCAGCACAACGTGGATCTGCTGTTCCGGGGCCTGCCGCCATCGGTCGTCAAAGTCATCAACAATGACTACGGTTTCATCGAGGGCGTCAACCAGACCGTCGTGCTGACTGAAGGTACCACGGTTCCGGGTTGGACGGTCTTCAATATTCCGACGGACCACACGGGCACCGAAATCCAGAACTTCACCCTCAACCTGCAGGGCGGTACGGAAATTGACGGCAATCTGCGGCTGTCCGCGACGGCAGTCGATGACGACTCGCACCTGATCCGTACTTGGCTGAAGACAATCACCATCAACTCCACCGGCACGGCCGAGAACTTGATCTCGGGCAAAACGGCTAACATCATTGACGGTCAGTTGACTTCGCAAGGCATGGGCCCCCAGGGCTCCGGCAGCTACGCCTACACGAGCATCGCCAACAACCTGCTCAATGTGACGATCAACGGTGATCAGGATCTCGAAATCAAGGGCGGCATCGTGTTCGAATCGGTCACCAACGCTGACTCGAACGACGACGGCATTACCGCCAACGACAACCACGAAGCCATTGCCACGTTGACCGTCAACAGCAGCGCCGATACCTACATCGGTGGCATCAATACCGAGGATGACGATGTGGACGGCCTGAACGTCGTCAACAACGGCACCGGCGTATTGACCGTCAAGATCAACGGCAACGACATCGATCAGGTAGCGAACAACAACGACGCCCTGAGCTTTACCGGCACCGGCGATATCCACCTGATCATCGACCCGACCGTGGATCTGTCGGACGACGATTTGAGTGCGGTCACCCAGATCACCATCGAAGACGATGGCACGTTGATTCTGACGCAGGCCCAAGTCGACGCGATCGGCATCGGCAACCTGCTTGACGATGGCGAGGACACGCTTGATGGCGCCACGCTGAACATCGTCGAATTCGGTTCCGATCCGTTCGACGCGACGGCGCTGGATCCGGGCATCGACCTGAAGACGATTACTATCAAAGCAGGCGACATCACCCTGGATCCGTCGACCAACCTGACCGGTGTTGACAAGATCATCGTAAAGGAAGGCAGCACGCTGACCTTGTCGGTCGAGCAGTTCCAACAGCTCAAGGATGCGGGCGCCATTGAGGGTGTGGATGCGGATGGTCTTCCGAGCGAGGATTACACGGTCAACCTGACCGGCCTGACGCAGGCCGACATCGCCAATGACCTCAACGGCGATGGCGACAGCAATGATGCGGGCGAGCTCCTCAGCCTTGCAGGCATTACGTCGGAAAACATCACCCTGACGCTGGCGGAAGACGTCGCACTGGCGGCCGATACCAATCTGGGCGACCTCGACAACCTGACCGTCATCCTGGCCGACAATCAGACGATCGGTCTGGCCAGCAATGTCCAGGCGGACGGGCTCAACGTCGATGGCGGCGCCAACACGACGATCGTTTATCAGTTCGTCGCGCTTGTACCGTTCCCGGGTCAAATCGACGCCTCCGGTTACGATGTGACGACCCTGAAGGCGCTGGCGCAGTCCTTCACGACCGGCGGCCCGTCCAACGTTGAATATTCGATCGACGATCTGCCGAGCTCTGTCGAACTGCGGCTGTATGTGGATCCGGCCGACCTCGGCTTCCTCGATCCGACCTTCCGCCGCGTAGTGATCGAAGAAGGCATCACCACGCCTTCCGGCCTGATCTTCAATGATTGGGATGACACCGACGAAGTGAGAACGCTGGATCTGACGCTGAATGGTGATGTCACGCTGAACGGCAACCTGAGCATTCCGACCCGTACCGACAAGGACGGCGACTACGGTGTGCAACAGTTCTTCCAACGCTTGACGATCAACTCCAATGGCGCGGAGCCGAACACGATCGACGGCAATATCAATACCGCTACGGTATTGGGTGCCCCGAATACGTCGGACAACAACCTGCTGCTCGTTGACATCAATGCGGCGCAAGAGCTGGTGATTGACGGTGACATCGTGTTCAACTCGATCGATGTGCCGGATGACGACGCGGCAGCGTTGTTGACGATCGACGGTACGGCGGACGTAACGGTGCAGCAGTTGATCGCCACCGATCCCGACATCGATACCCTGACCGTTGCCAACGACGGAACAGGCACCCTGACAGTCACCGGCGCGAGCCCGGCGATCGACGGCGGCACGACTCTGGAAGAACTGTTGTTTACGGGCCCCGGCGATGTCGTGCTCGGCGACCTCGATAGCAGCAGTTCGGAAACGGGCATTGCCGGTTCGGCGCTCTCGTTGATCGATGCGTCCGGTTCCACAGGCGACCTGAACCTCGGCGAAATCAACGAAGTCGACAGCGCCGACTTCACGCTGATCGCCGGCACCGGCGTCATGATCGCTCGCCTGAGCGACGACACGCTGGACAGCACGGGGGTCGATACGACACCGGGTACGGTAGACGACACGGCAGGCTGGAACATCGATTACAGCAATGCCGCGCCAGGTAGCGAGTTCCATCTGGGCGGTGGCAGCGGACCGTTGGCCTTCGTCGACGGCTCCAAGCTTGACATCGACATGGGAGCGAACGGCGTCCTCTACATCGACGAGACAATGGACCTGAGCGATCTGGATCTGTCGATTACGCAGACCCTGCCTATCGTTCTTGCCGATGGTGTCACGCTGACGCTGACTGCGGCTCAAGCCGACGGTCTGACTATCATTGACGGCGACGATACCGGCGTGCCGGGCTTCACCGGCGTGGTCAACATCGTCGACCTGACCAACGACACCAACCCGGATGATCCGAGCGATGCGTTCGACCTGAGCGGTATTGACGAAGACGTGGCCGGCACCATCACTTTTGCGGCTGGCGTCAATGACGTCACGCTGGACAAGGCGACGGATCTGGGCTTCTTCTCGGTCACGCTGGATACGTTGACCGACGAAAATGGCAGCTTGAACGGTCAGACCATCCGCTTCCAGAACGTCGATCAGGCGGAGCGCGTGGTTATCGCGGCGAATGACGCCACCCCGGGAACCGGCAACAGCACCAACGTGGTCTGGCTGTTCGACGACATCACGGCGCCGGTCGATACCCGTGGTTACTTCTCGAACGGGCCGCTCGACTCGCAGAATCCGTACCCGACGACTTACACGATCGGCCGCCTCTGGCTGAGCAACGAGTTGATCGATACCGAGGGTGGCGATGTCGAAGATCTGTTCACGACGCTGCCGGATGCGGTCCTGCGCGTCGACTTCGGCGACATCAGCGAGCTCAATATTTTGCTCAACTCCAACGCAATCAACCGCACGATCGAGTTCACCAATTTCGTCACGGTGGGCGATCTCGAGTTCAGCGACATGGGCATCAACCCGGTCGAGCACATCGAGAGCCTGACGATGAAACTGGGCGGCCAGGTCACCATCGGCGACGTCGTCATCGACGACATCATTGGTGCTCCGGGCTATGATCCGAACTCGGTCTCGTTCGATTCGCTGACCATCGAGTCGCACCGCGCGCTGAGCGATGCTCACATCCTGGCGTCCGAGGAGTACGTCAACGACAACGATGGTACCGACGAATCGGGCGAGACGGCGCAACCGGGCGACATCAACACGGTGGGCGACATCAACGTCGGTTTCGACAACAATGTCGACCTGCTCGACATCCGTATCCGTACGTTGGCGCAGTCCACGGTCGGTGACGGCTCGGATGGTGACGGCGCCGCGCTCATAATCGACGGCACCATCACCTATGACGCTTCGGCGCCCGGCAGCGTCGCGCTGCTGGATGTGGAAGGTGACAACGACGTCACCATCACCTCGGTGAACACCGCGGATGCCGATATCACCAGCATCACCACCGATGTGACCGGCTTCACGGCGACGTTGTCGGCCCCGGGCGCGAGCCCGGCGTTCAACCTCGACAACACCGAGTCCTGGTACATCAAGGGCGGCACCTTGGCCGACACGATTACCATCATTCCGGATCTGGTTGATGACGCTGACGAGTCGCTGACCATCACCGTCCTGCTGAACGGCGTGCAAAGCGACGTGGTGGTCGATCTCTCGGGGATCGATGCGACGGACGAAGCCGCGATCGCTGTCGAAGTCCAGAATGCACTGAACGCGTTTTTCTCCGGAGATGCCATCGCAACGGCGGACGGCGGTGTGGTGTCGGTGGTGACCGTTGCCGGCAACTCCTACCAGACCCTCAATGTGGCGAGCAGCGGCACGCAGGATGAGCTTGATGCCACCTTCGACGACGGCACCACGATCCAGCTCGGGTCGGCGGCGCCGCTCAACGCGGGCGTGGTCGGCAACGAGTTGAGCCGCATCGACGCATCGAGCTACGCGGGTGACCTGCATCTGGGCATCGTCGCGGACATCGACGGCAGCGACGATCTGGAAGGCGACATCAACGGCGACGGTGATGAGGTCGATCTCAATGAGCCGGCCAATATCGCTTTCACCTTCGTGGCGGGTTTTGGCCTCACCACGATGACACTCGGCACGGCTAATGGCCGCACGCCGCAACTGGAAGCGGGCAACACCTGGAGCTTCACCTATACCGGTGCGGGCGAAGGCAGCTCGCTGACGATCACTGAAGATGTGGACTTCCAGCCGACGGTCGATCCTCTGAACCCGACCACGCTCACGCTCGTCGATGTGCCGGTCGTCATCGACGGCGAAGTCGATCTGACTCAGATCACGCTCGGCTTCAACTCGGGGACCACGGTCTTCGTTCCGGAAGGCAACACGTTGATTCTGACCATCCAGCAGGCGCTGGACCTGACGGCGGACGGTGTTCATATCTTCGGTGATGGCACCACCGAGATCGTCGGCGACGGCACGGATCTGGATCTCGATACGAACGCGTTCAGGAGCAACCTGGATACAGTCAACATCGACATCTCGGGCGTGACCCTGGATACCGATGGCGTTCCGCCGGCGGATGATGCTGACGGCTTCTTCATCATCAACGTGGGTTCCGCCGTAGACGACGAGGGCGATTCCGTCGGCCACAACGTGACGGGCTCGGCCAATGACGACGTCATCGACGGCGGCGTTCAAGACGACACACTCACCGGTGGTGCGGGTGACGATTCGCTGATTGGCGGCGGCGGTGCCGACACCTTTATCGTAGATGCGGGCACCGACAGCATTGATAATTTGGCTGGCGACGCCGATCCGGATCCGCTGTCGATCGACGACGACGTCCTGATCGTCGAAGCGGGTGCAATAGCCAATGCCAACGTGTCGACCAGCTTCGTCGCGACGGCTGATACCGTCAACAATGGTACGGCCAATTTGTCCCGTGGAACGGCCACTGCCAACGGCACGATCGATGTTTCGGCGGCGGGTGGCAGCAACGGCTTCAATCTGACGGGTTCGAGCGATGCTGCATTGTCGATCGATACGTTGATCGGTAGCGAGCAGGACGACGTCATCAACGGCGGCAACCTGACGCAGACCGACGCGAACGCGATCGATATCCTGACGGGTAACGGCGGTTCAGATACCTTCCAGTTCAACGTCAACATCGGGAACACTACGACGTTCAATATCGTCGCAACGCAGGCCAACCTCGATCGAGAAACGCTGACGATCAACACGGCTGATAATGCGGACACGGACAACGAAATACTGCGCGTGAACTACACCATCAACGGTGCGGCGCTGTTCGTAAACGTGAATCTGAGCGCGGTTAATGTGATGAATACCGATGCGATTGCGGCTGCCATCGCTGCGGAACTCCAGCTCAACGGCTCGTTCATCGCGTCGGCGTCGGCGGTGGGCTCGGTCATCACTGCAACAGCGGCAGGTGGGCGTGATCTGGATGCGCTGGCCATCGATCTGGGCAACAGCTCCAATGTCGGCACTATCGCCGGCGTACATGCTAACGGTACTGACGTGGCGCAAATCACGACGGTCACGGCGACGGGCAACCCGACGGTGGGTGACACGTACACGGCACTGGCCTCGCTGAACGCGGGCGGTAGTATCCCTGGTGTCTATACACCGGGTGTGGCAACGCCGGAAGCGGTTGTCGATGGCATCGGAGGCGACTTCAACCTCAACGCTGGTGTGATGACGGTTGTTGCCGATGACATTGATGGCGATACCACGATCACGTTCACGGATGAGAACGCTAACAACGGTGGCTTCACGCTAGACATTGACACGACGGCGGCCTTCGGCGGTTCGGGTGCATCCGAAGCGGGTGCGGCGAACTACCTGACGGCGGATATCATTACCGACTTCCTGTCGGCCGAAGACACCATCGAGTTCGTGACGGCGTCCGATACCGATTTGCAGAACGGAAGCGGCGGCAATTACCTAGAAGCGGCAGAGGTGGATACTTACCTCACGGCGTTCAACGATGCCAACGCGGCGTTTTCCAGCAATGTGGGTACTCTGCAGTACTACCTGACGTCGGCGGCGGATCTGGATGGCGGTGTCGGTACGGGTCAGGTCGAAGGTCAGGAAGGCGCGGGCCTGCTGTTCTTCGATGCCAACCTCGATGGTTCTGCGGATGGTGTGATCCTGCTCGTGGGCGTGGACAACAACTCGTTCAGCGCACTCGATATCATCGCTTCGTAAGGATGGTGGGTTGCCTTTCGTGGCGGCGGATCGCCTGACGGCATCCACCCTACGGGGGATCAACCCGTAAGGCGGAACCGGCTCTGCCGGGTTCCGCCGAAGGAGAGTGGATCGCCCGGCATGGCGGCGGATCGCCTGACGGCATCCGCCCTACGGAGCGATCGATCGCGAACCGAACAAGCAACCCGTAAGGCGGAACCGGCTCTGCCGGGTTCCGCCGAAGGAGAGTGGATCGCCCGGCATGGCGGCGGATCGCCTGTCGGCATCCGCCCTACGGAGCGATTGATCGCGAACCGAACAAGCAGGAAAACCGTAAGGTCAAGGATGGCCTGCCGAAAGCCTCCCCGGGGAAACCCAGGGAGGCTTTTTTGTTTTAGGCTTTCCAGGCTTCCAGGTAGGGCGGAACCGGCTTTGCCGGGTTCCGCCGAAGGAGAGTGGATCGCCCGGCATGGCGGCGGATCGCCTGTCGGCATCCGCCCTACGGAGCGATCGATCGCGAACCGAACAACCAGGAAAACCGTAAGGTCAAGGATGGCCTGCCAAAAGCCTCCCCGGGGAAACCCAGGGAGGCTTTTTTGTTTTAGGCTTTCCAGGCTTCCAGGTAGGGCGGAACCGGCTTTGCCGGGTTCCGCCGAAAGCCTTCCGCCGCAGGAGAGTGGATTGCCCGGCATGGCGGCGGATCGCCTGACGGCATCCGCCCTACGGGAAAGATAGCGGTTTACCGGTTTCCGCTATAGGGGTCGTATGAACACTGTATGAAAACTGATGCTATATTTTCTTCTACAGAATACTTATTAAGCGGATCGGCTGATGGTCATCATCCGCGTCTATGCCGGAGGAAATAAAGATGCCTAATTATCGGCGATGTCGGGTGTCGGGAGGCACTTATTTTTTTACGGTGAATTTGCTGGAACGGCGTTTGGATCTGTTGGTTCGGCATATTGATTTGTTGCGTGAAGCGGTACGCGTGACGCGTTGCGAGCGGCCATTCCGTATCGACGCCTGGGTGGTGCTGCCCGATCACATGCACTGCGTTTGGACTTTGCCGTCGGGAGATAATGATTTTTCCAATCGTTGGAAAGCGATCAAGATTCGTTTTGTGCAAAAGATACCGGCTGTCGAACGCCGTTCGCAGGTACGGACGAATAAGGGAGAACGGGCAATCTGGCAACGGCGCTTTTGGGAGCATTCGATTCGCAGCGAACAGGATTATGCGGCCCACATTGACTATTGCCACTGGAACCCGATGAAACACGGTTTGGTGAAGCGCGTAGCCGATTGGCCGTATTCTTCTTTCCATCGCTACGTCCGCCACGGCTTACTGCCGGAAGATTGGGCCGGCAACGATCAGCCTGATTTGGCCTGCGGTGAACGTGATTGAGCCGTAAGGCGGAACCGGCTCTGCCGGGTTCCGCCGAATGAGTGTGGATCGCCCGGCATGGCGGCGGATCGCCTGGCGGCATCCGCCCTACGGAGCGATCGATCGCGAACCGAACAACCAGGAAACCCGTAAGGCGGAACCGGCTCTGCCGGGTTCCGCCGAATGAATGAGTGTGGATCGCCCGGTATGGCGGCGGATCGCCTGGCGGCATCCGCCCTACGGAGCGATCGATCGCGAACCGAATAACCAGGAAAACCGTAAGGTCAAGGATGGCCTGCCGAAAGCCTCCCCGGGGAAACCCGGGGAGGCTTTTTTGTTTGGCTATCCGGATTTGTGTGTGCTTTCGGTGTCTGAGTTGGCCGCCGTCATTTTGGCGTAAACCCGGATGTTGATGTTGTCTTTTTCGTTATGTTTGACTACCATTAAACCGGATTTCATTGTAGGAGAGCTGTCATGCACGCAGGCGTTGCGCCGCCCATTCCCGTCGGCAAGATCAAGAGCTTCGGACCTTTCGGACCGAAGTACGAGGTAGGCCAGGCCCTTCGCCAGTTGGATGATGGCGACTGGATGGTCGAGGTTACGATGGTTGAGACGGGAGAGAAGGCCGAGTATCGCCTGACGCATCTATCTGACGATCCGGATGCGCACTGATGTACGCAGTGGCTTTCGATCTGGTGGTGACTGACACCGAGAAGCATCACCCGAAGGGTGTGACGCAGGCGTACACCGAAATCGGCGCAGTGCTCGCTGAGTATGGCTTTCGTCGCGTGCAAGGCAGTTTGTACGTGACCGAGAACGAAGACATGGCGAACCTGTTTCTCGCCATCCAGGCACTGCGAGCCAGAGCGTGGTTTCCGAAATCGGTGCGCGATATTCGCGCCTTCCGCATCGAGCAGTGGTCAGACTTCACCCCGGTGGTGAAGTCGTAGGGCGGAACCGGCTCTGCCGGGTTCCGCCGAAGGAGAGTGGATCGCCTGGCATGGCGGCGGATCGCCTGGCATGGCGGCGGATCGCCTGGCATGGCGGCGGATCGCCTGGCATGGCGGCGGATCGCCTGGCATGGCGGCGGATCGCCTGGCATGGCGGCGGATCGCCTGGCATGGCGGCGGATCGCCTGGCATGGCGGCGGATCGCCTGGCATGGCGGCGGATCGCCTGGCATGGCGGCGGATCGCCTGGCATGGCGGCGGATCGCCTGGCATGGCGGCGGATCGCCTGGCATGGCGGCGGATCGCCTGGCATGGCGGCGGATCGCCTGGCATGGCGGCGGATCGCCTGGCATGGCGGCGGATCGCCTGGCATGGCGGCGGATCGCCTGGCATGGCGGCGGATCGCCTGGCATGGCGGCGGATCGCCTGGCATGGCGGCGGATCGCCTGGCATGGCGGCGGATCGCCTGGCATGGCGGCGGATCGCCTGGCATGGCGGCGGATCGCCTGGCATGGCGGCGGATCGCCTGGCATGGCGGCGGATCGCCTGGCATGGCGGCGGATCGCCTGGCATGGCGGCGGATCGCCTGGCATGGCGGCGGATCGCCTGGCATGGCGGCGGATCGCCTGGCATGGCGGCGGATCGCCTGGCATGGCGGCGGATCGCCTGGCATGGCGGCGGATCGCCTGGCATGGCGGCGGATCGCCTGGCATGGCGGCGGATCGCCTGGCATGGCGGCGGATCGCCTGGCATGGCGGCGGATCGCCCGGCATGGCGGCGGATCGCCTGTCGGCATCCGCCCTACGGAGCGATCGATCGCGAACAGAACAACCAGGAAAACCGTAAGGTCGAGGATAGCCTGCCAAAAGCCTCCCCGGGGAAACCAGGGGAGGCTTTTTTGTGTAGGGTACGCTGTGCGTACCTTTCGACATCAATGGTACGCACAGCGTACCCTACGGGTGATTGACCGCGAACTGAACAAGCATCTCGTAGGGTGGATTCGCCGCCAGGCAATCCGCCACGCCTTGAAGGGGATTGGCGTTTTGCTATCGCAAAAACGCCCTACCCATCCTAACGGAAGCGGAAAACCACCGTCGAAACGCCTGCCGAGGCATGTTATCCTAACGCCATGAACCACGATCACGCCTACAAGCTGCTGTTTTCCGAACCCGAGATGATTGCCGACCTGCTGCGCGGCTTCGTGCATCAACCGTGGGTCGACGAACTGGATTTATCGACGTTGGAGCCGGTGGCGTCGAGCTACGTCTCCGACGACTTACGCGGCCGCGAAGACGACGTGGTCTGGCGCGTCAAACACAAACGCCGCTGGATCTATGTATATTTGCTGATCGAATTCCAGTCGACGATCGATCCCTTCATGGCTGTCCGCTTGCTGACCTATATCGGCTTGCTGTACCAGGATTTGATCAAGCGCAAACCCGGAGGGAACGACAAACGCCTGCCGCCGGTCTTTCCGATTGTGCTGTACAACGGCGAATCGCGCTGGCAGGCGGCGACCGAACTGAAAGACCTGATCGTGAACATGCCGGGTGGGCTGAGCGATTACGTGCCGTCGCTGAAATACTACCTATTGGACGAAG
Organism: Methylomicrobium album BG8; assembly: GCF_000214275.2. Classification (NCBI taxonomy): domain Bacteria; kingdom Pseudomonadati; phylum Pseudomonadota; class Gammaproteobacteria; order Methylococcales; family Methylococcaceae; genus Methylomicrobium; species Methylomicrobium album. The sequence continues at coordinate 1,008,147 of NZ_CM001475.1, forward strand.
GGGCGTATCGACAAGAAGACCTGGCGCCGCTCAAAAACCTGGTGGCGGCGATTTTCCGGTTGGAAAATTCGCGCACGCCGGCCGATATGTTGGCGGTCATCGACAATTTGGTAGAATGGCTGGCATTGCCGGAACAAGCCCGCTTGAAACGGAGTTTCAACGTGTGGATCAACCGGGTATTGCGGCCGATGGGCGCAGATTTTCCCCCTTCAAGCGATTTAATCGAGATGAGAGCTATGTTGACGCAACGTATTGAACAATGGGCAAAAGAATGGCAACGGCAGGGCAAGGCGGAGGGCAAGGCGGAGGGCCGGCTGGAGGGCCGGCTGGAGGGCCGGGCGGAAGCCAAAGCGCAAACGTTACTCAAATTGTTGACCTTGAAGTTCGGCCCACTACCCGACTGGGCGGAACGGAACGTGTCGACCGCCGGTGCGGACCAGTTGGACGCCTGGATTGAACGGGTACTGACGGCCAACGATTTGAACGGGTTTTTTGAATAACCCGTAACCCGTAAGGCGGAACCGGCTTTGCCGGGTTCCGCCGAAAGCCTTCCGCCGCAGGAGAGTGGATCGCCCGGCATGGCGGCGGATCGCCTGCCGGCATCCGCCCTACGGGGATGATCGATCGCGAACCGAACAAGCAGTCCCGTAGTCTCGTAGGTTGGGTTAGGCGCCAGCCGTAACCCAACTTACGCATCTGAGTCCGCAGCTCGTAGGGTGGATGCCGCCAGGCGATCCGCCGCGCCTTGAAGGCTATGGGCGATTTGCTATCGCGAAAACGCCCTACGGCAAGCAGTCCCGTAGGATGGATAGAGGCGCCAGCCGCAACCCATCGCGAACAACCGGCCGGGCATTGTAGGATGGATTTCGCTTCACTCTACCCATCCTATGGAACGAAAAACCACCGTCGAAACGCCTGCCGAGGCATGTTATCCTAACGCCATGAACCACGATCACGCCTACAAGCTGCTGTTTTCCGAACCCGAGATGATTGCCGACCTGTTGCGCGGCTTCGTGCATCAACCGTGGGTCGACGAACTGGATTTATCGACGTTGGAGCCGGTGGCGTCGAGCTACGTCTCCGACGACTTACGCGGCCGCGAAGACGACGTGGTCTGGCGCGTCAAACACAAACGCCGCTGGATCTATGTATATTTGCTGATCGAATTCCAGTCGACGGTCGATCCCTTCATGGCCGTCCGCTTGCTGACCTATATCGGCTTGCTGTACCAGGATTTGATCAAGCGCAAACACTGGGGGAACGACAAACGCCTGCCGCCGGTCTTTCCGATTGTGCTGTACAACGGCGAATCGCGCTGGCAAGCGGCGACCGAACTGAAAGACCTGATCGTGAACATGCCGGGTGGGCTGAGCGATTACGTGCCGTCGCTGAAATACTACCTATTGGACGAAGGGGCGTATCGACAAGAAGACCTGGCGCCGCTCAAAAACCTGGTGGCGGCGATTTTCCGGTTGGAAAACTCGCGCACGCCGGCCGATATGTTGGCGGTCATCGACAATTTGGTAGAATGGCTGGCAATGCCGGAACAAGCCCGCTTGAAACGGAGTTTCAACGTGTGGATCAACCGGGTATTGCGGCCGATGGGCGCGGATTTTCCCCCTTCAAGCGATTTAATCGAGATGAGAGCTATGTTGACGCAACGTATTGAACAATGGGCAAAAGAATGGCAACGGCAGGGCAAGGCGGAGGGCAAGGCGGAGGGCCGGCTGGAGGGCCGGCTGGAGGGCCGGGTGGAAGCCAAAGTGCAAACGTTACTCAAATTGTTGACCTTGAAGTTCGGCCCACTACCCGACTGGGCGGAACGGAACGTGTCGACCGCCGGTGCGGACCAGTTGGACGCCTGGATTGAACGGGTACTGACGGCCAACGATTTGAACGGGTTTTTTGAATAACCCGTAAGGCGGAACCGGCTCTGCCGGGTTCCGCCGAAGGAGAGTGGATCGCCCGGCATGGCGGCGGATCGCCTGTCGGCATCCGCCCTACGGAGTGATCGATCGTGAACCGAACAAGCAGGAAAACCGTAAGGTCAAGGATGGCCTGCCAAAAGCCTCCCCGGGGAAACCCGGGGGGCTTTTTTGTTTGGCTATCCGGATTTGTGTGTGCTTTCGGTGTCTGAGTTGGCCGCCGTCATTTTGGTGTAAAACCGGATGTTGATGTTGTCTTTTTCGTTATGTTTGACTACCATTAAACTGGATTTCATTGTAGGAGAGCTGTCATGCACGCAGGCGTTGCGCCGCCCATTCCCGTCGGCAAGATCAAGAGCTTCGGACCTTTCGGGCCGAAGTACGAGGTAGGCCAGGTCCTTCGCCAGTTGGATGATGGCGACTGGATGGTCGAGGTTACGATGGTTGAGACGGGAGAGAAGGCCGAGTATCGCCTGACGCATCTATCTGACGATCCGGATGCGCACTGATGTACGCAGTGGCTTTCGATCTGGTGGTGACTGACACCGAGAAGCATCACCCGAAGGGTGTGCGCAGGCGTACACCGAAATCGGCGCAGTGCTCGCTGAGTATGGCTTTCGTCGCGTGCAAGGCAGTTTGTACGTGACCGAGAACGAAGACATGGCGAACCTGTTTCTCGCCATCCAGGCACTGCGAGCCAGAGCGTGGTTTCCGAAATCGGTGCGCGATATTCGCGCCTTCCGCATTGAGCAGTGGTCAGACTTCACCCCGGTGGTGAAGTCGTAGGGCGGAACCGGCTCTGCCGGGTTCCGCCGAAGGAGAGTGGATCGCCCGGCATGGCGGCGGATCGCCTGTCGGCATCCGCCCTACAGGAGTGATCAATCGCGAACAGAACAACCAGGAAAACCGTAAGGTCAAGGATGGCCTGCCAAAAGCCTCCCCGGGGAAACCCAGGGAGGCTTTTTTGTGTAGGGTACGCTGTGCGTACCTTTCAACATCAATGGTACGCACAGCGTACCCTACATGGGTGATTGATCGCGAACTGAACAAGCATCTCGTAGGGTGGATTCGCCGCCAGGCAATCCGCCACGCCTTGAAGGCTATGGGCGTTTTGCTATCGCAAAAACGCCCTACCCATCCTAACGGAAGCGGAAAACCGCCGTCGAAACGCCTGCCGAAGCGTGTTATCCTAACCCGTAAGGCGGAACCGGCTCTGCCGGGTTCCGCCGAAGGAGAGTGGATTGCCCGGCATGGCGGCGGATTGCCTGTCGGCATCCGCCCTACGAGCTACGAGCTTGGCTTTTTTGCGATAGCAAAACATCAACCCCCTTCAAGGCGCGGCGGATTGCCTGGCGGCGAATCCGCCCTACGAGCTATCCATCCTACGAGACTCAGTTACGGTTCAGCCCCGTAGGATACTGTCAATGTCTCGGCTACCGTGCAGAACACGAATGATGTCGATGCCTGTTTGTGAAATCCGGTAAAAAATTAAATAGGAATCGACAGAGAATTTATATAGCCCGCAGTATTCATCTCGCTGGATGCCAAGCCCGGGGAAATCGGTTAATAATTCGCATTTTTGCTTGAGCATTGCCATGTATTGAGAAGCAGCGGTGAGCTTGTCACGGGCAATGAAATCCCGTATTTCTTTTAAATCACTCCTGGTTAGCGGTGTAAACCTTGCTGTCGCCATATTAAGGCAGCCCTAAAAACAAGCGGCTTTAAATGAGTCCGTTAAAAGCGGTTTCGCTATCCACTAATTGGCCTTCGTCGGCTTGGCGGATACCTGCGTTTAAGTCGCTTTGTAAAGCTTGCAACTTTAACTGTTGATATGCCGCGTATTCGCTTTCCGAGATCATGACCGCGACAGGGCGACCTTTTTTCTCGATGGTCACCGGGTTGCGCTGTACCATATCGAGCAAGGCGCCAAAATGGGTTTTGGCTTCGGTTGAAGGCATACTGACCATGGTATTTGCTCCACAATGATTAAAATGATTATTTTAATCATTGTGGCTATCGCTGATTGATTTTGCAAGCAAAAAATAATTGCGCACGCCCTTCTTGGGAAAGCGATCAATTATTAACCCGTAACCCGTAACCCGTAACCCGTAACCCGTAACCCGTAACCCGTAACCCGTAACCCGTAACCCGTAACCCGTAACCCGTAACCCGTAACCCGTAACCCGTAACCCGTAACCCGTAAGGCGTAACCCGTAAGGCGGAACCCGTAAGGCTGAACCCGTAACCCGTAAGGCGGAACCGGCTCCTCCGGGTTCCGCCGAAGGGTGGCTATATTCCCATCCAGGCTTGGGGACGGTGGATTTATGCTATGCTAGCCTCAACCAGACGGAGAAGTCCGGCGGGGATGAGGTGGCCATAGTATCCGTCCTCCTTTCCATTTCAATTAGCCTTAACGATAGAGATGAATCCGAATTACCAACCCTTAGATGCAGTTCCACATCGGCAACACGGCCGAAAAAAAGCGCAGGGCTATGTATTTGCCCGGAACGATGCTTTCGCACCGTTGTTGATCGCCGAATTGTCCCATGCCATCGCACATTACCCTTTGGCCTTCAGGCCAATCGATTCCGGTCCTTTTCAAGGGCATTTTCAGTTGGTTGTCCTGTTGGGCATGTGCGCGGGCGAAAATCTTTTCGTCGATGCCCACGGTCAATGGCGGGCACCGTACATTCCCGGCCATTTTCGCGCCTATCCTTTCAGGTTGCTGCAAGTCCGGTCGTCGGAAGACAAGCAATTGATCATGCTGGGATTCGATCACGCCAGCGGACTTTACCGGGAGGCGCCGGATCCTCTGCAGCAGGAGGAGCGTTTTTTCGATGATCAGGGACAACCGCAGCCCTGGTTGCAGGAAGTGAGTAACTTTCTGGTTGAGAGCGCCAAGAATCAGCGTCTCACTCAGCAGGCGGTCGAAGCGCTGGCAGCCGCCAAAGTGTTGGTGCCCTGGGAGTTGCCCAAAGCCGGCCTCGATGATGAACGTCCCTTATTGAGCGACCTTTGCTGTATCGATGCCGCCGCCATGAAAACATTGCCCGGCAGCGTACTGGAGATTCTGCGCGATACCCAGGCGCTCGATCTGGCTTATGCCCAGCTGTTTTCAATGCAGCGCTTGGTCTCGCTCCAGGCCCTGCATAGGCAGCGAGAGCAGCAAAAAGCCAAGGCCCATGCGGAAGGCCGGCGCGAACGGCAGCTGCCGATTGGCGATTTGGGTCTGGGCGCCCTATTTGGCACCTCGGCTCCATCGGATTCCATGGATCTCGAATGGCTGAAAAATTATAAATAACCGTAAGGCGGAACCGGCTATGCCGGGTTCGCCGCATCTTGCAGTTGTAGGGCGGATTCGCCGCCAGGCAATCCGCCGGGCTTTGAAGCCTGTTGGCGTTTTGCTATCGCGAAAACGCCCTACGGTTTACAGGTCTTGGATATGGGAGAAGCCGTAGGATAGGTAGAGGCGTCAGCCGAAACCCATCGTGAAGTAGGATATGGGTTTCTTGATGGGTTTCGCTTCGCTCTACCCATCCTTGTCGTTGTAGGGCGGATTCGCCGCCAGGCAATCCGCCGGGCTTTGAAGCCTGTTGGCGTTTTGCTATCGCGAAAACGCCCTACGGGTTTTGGATACGAGAGAAGCAACCGTCTAAATGGAACGTATTTTTTCCTTAGTAATTTGATCATGAGTTTATTACAAAGCATAACGACAGAATATGACGATGTGGAAGATCGCATTAAACTGGTCGGTAAATTTCGGAACGGCGATCTGATCGTGATGTGGATCACACAACGGCTATTTTCGCGTTTGTTGCCGGTACTGCTGGATCGCCTGCAGGCGGCGACGGGCAATCTGCAGCAAGTGGGGCAGGTAGGCAGTGTGGTGCAGGAGTTTGCCCAGCAGGCGGCGCGCGCTCAGATGAAGCCGCAGCCGCCGCTTAAGCCGGAATCCGGTGCGCAGGCATGGCTGGTAAAGTCGATCGACGTGGCCGCCACCCCGAACGGTTTGCGCCTTACTTTTAAGAGTGGCGATAGCGGGCGGGCGGTTCTGAAGCTGGAGGGTCAGTTTCTGAGGCAGTGGTTGAACATTCTTTACGATATCAACCGCAAAGCCGGTTGGCCTTTGAGCCAATGGCCGGATTGGGTACGCGAGAGCGCGCGTGCCGTTCCAAAGCGTGTGGTGAAGCATTAATTATTCTATAAATTGTATCCTATGTTTAATGACACGGATTATATGGTTCATAACAAGTCCCAGATCCTCAATCATCTGACTTCATTGTTTAAGAAAAAATGTCTGATCCTGTTGAGCTTCGATAAAAATGGGACATTCGTTACGACGCTTGCCGCGATAGAGCCGCAAAAGGATCTCCTGCTTTTCGACTGCGCACCTTCCGAGCATTTAAATTCGCAGGTGCTCAGCGCTTCCCAGGTGGAATTCAATTCGAATTTTTCCGGTATTAAAGTCCATTTTCAAGGCAAAAATATCAGGAAGACCCATTTTGACGGAGAAACCGTCTTTTCAATGCCGATACCCAAATCCATTGAGTGGGTACAGCGCCGTCAATTCTACCGGATCAGATTGCCTTTGCTGCGTTCAACTTTGGTAAAACTGTTTGTGGACGATCAATTCCTAGCCGATATGCCGCTCTACGATATCAGTATTTCCGGTTTTTCCCTGATAAACGATATTAGCGGTCTATCGCATTTTTTTGAAATTGGCCGGAAATTTTCGGGCTGCCGGCTCGTTTTGGAGAATGCTTTTAATCAGGAAATTGAGTTTCAAGTCGTGAACGTCGTGCGGCTCAATCCGAATCAGCATGATTCGGCTCAAAAAATAGGATGCAGATTTATCGGTTTAAGGCCTGCTGCCGAGTCCGGGATTCAGCTCTACATGCAGTATCAGGAAAGAAAAAATCTCAGTAAAAAAACATAAGTTCGATGTTTAGAGGGTGTGGCAAAAAATCACTTCCCTAATGGAGTACAAAGCTGGCTTTGTTACTCAGTCATTTGCAAAGCCGGCTTTGCAAGGCTTTGGGGCTAAACTGAACGACATTGCCGAAGCGAGAGGGTGTTCTCCAAATGCCGGACGGGATAAATATCCCGTCCGGCACCGGTATCTTTGGGTTCAGCCCGTAGGGTACGCTGTGCGTACCTTGCATGTCCGGTCGTCCGGCGCCAGAAAGGCAGTCAGGGCGGCCGCGGAATCGGACCGGGGGCGACGGCGGTTATTCGGCGGGCGTTGAACGAGCAACGGCTCGATTTTTTCCGAACCGAAACGAATGTATGGCGCATCTTCAGGCCGGTACCCGGCAGAAAACCGTGTTCTGGATAGAATCGCTGCAGGTAATTATTTTTCTTTACAACGGTCTTTTAGATAATTATAAAACGCATTTTTAACAGCTTATTTTGCTATGACGAAAGACATACAGCCCTCCGTAGTGGAAACTTCCAAAGCCGAGCCCGAAACTGAAAAAAGCAAGCACGATGCCGATATCGAGATCGAAGATTACGACTTGCAGCTGATAGACGAATATATTTCGTTTCCGACCGAAGACGAAAAAGCCGTGAAAAAAATGGCGGCGCGCCGGAAAATCGAAATGTATTGGGAGAAAAAACGTTTGAGGGAACAATTAGGCGATTTCGACGAAAACGAGCTCGATTTTTGATCGAAGCGGAACCTATCGTTGGGCATCGTGCCGACGTTCTGCGGAAGAACGCGGCCATTTACCGGAATTTTAGCATCCGCCGCCGCTCCGCGGCGCCCTAACCGACAAATGACCAGGAGACCTGCGTTATGCCAGAAGCCGGAGACAGACGGCGGTTTTTTCGCATCAACGATGAAGTCGATCTTTATTTTCGAAAAATCGTTGCGCAAGAAGCGCGTGAAGACAGCTATATCGACGAGAATGTGCTGACCAGCGCTGCCTTGCCGCAGATCATGGCCGCGGTGGAGCGGGAGATGGACAGTCTTATGGCGCGGATTGAAGCCGCTCGGCCCGAAACCGCCGAGTATTTGAAACTGCTCAATTACAAGGTCGACATATTGGCCCAATGTATCCTGAATCAGAGCGATCTGGCTCGGGAAAAAAATTCCTACCAGGTGAGTCTGAGCGCCTCGGGCCTTGCCTTCGGCAGCGAACAGGCGTTGAGCGAAGGCGATTTTCTGGAGTTGAAGATTCTGCTGCCGGCGTCCCGGGCGCTGGTCACCACCTGTTGCCGGGTGGTTCAATGCCGGCGAAATCCGGTAAAAGAACAGCGTTATCCCTATGTCGTCAGCGTCGATTACATAAACATGAAGGAAGAGGACCGGGAGGTCCTGGTCAAGCATGTAGTCAAGCGCCAGTTGGCGCAGATCCGGGCGCTAAAGGCTTGCTGAGTATACCGTCATGGGCTATTGGAGATACCCGAATCCGTGCTGATTGCAGATAACCAGAAAAAAATTCTGACTTTGCTGGCCGACGGCGAATTTCATTCCGGCGCCGAGCTGGCGGAAGCGCTGGGAATGAGCCGTTCCGCCGTCTGGAAGCATCTGAACGGACTGGATGCCCTCGGTATCCGGTACGCGGCGGTCAGCGGCAAGGGCTACCGGCTTTCCCACCCCATCGAACTGCTGCACGGCGACGGCATCCTGGCGGCTTTGGGCAGCGAAAGGCGCGCCCTGGTTTCCCGGCTGGAAATCCATGACCAGATCGACTCCACGAACACTTACCTGAGCCGGTTGGCGCGGCAAAACGCGCCTTCCGGCCATGTCTGCCTTGCCGAACGGCAAATCGCCGGCAAGGGCCGGCGCGGCAGGCAGTGGGTTTCGCCGTACGGCAGCAATATTCTGCTGTCGATCCTGTGGCGCTTTCAGCAGGGGCCGGCCGCGATCTCGGCGTTGAGCCTGGCGGTCGGCGTCGCGGTGATCCGGGCGTTGCGGCGGTTGGGGGTCGGCAATGCCGGCCTGAAATGGCCGAACGACATTTTCAGCGAGGGCAAAAAACTGGGCGGAATCCTGATCGAAGTGGCGGGCGAAAACGAAGGCCCCTGTCACGCGGTGACCGGCCTGGGCTTGAACCTGTTTTTGCCGGAGGAAGAGGCGGGATCGATCGAACAACCGTGGACCGACCTGAACCGGATCGCCGGCGGGCGGCCCGTCGGCAGAAACCGGCTGGCCGGGGAATTGATCGATCAGATACTCCCGGTATTGGCCGGGTTCGAGCGAACGGGGCTTGCGGCCTACCTGGACGAATGGCGGGAGTATGACTGTCTGCGCGGCGAGTGGGCCAGCGTTTTTATCGGGACGCAGCAGTTCGACGGGACGCTGGAAGGGATCGATGTGCAAGGCTTTTTGTTGATGCGCGACGCGGAAGACAGGCTGCGCGCCTTCGCTTCCGGCGAAGTCAGTTTCCGGCGCCCCTATCCGTGAATCTGCTCGTCGACATCGGCAACTCCCGCCTGAAATGGGCGACTACGGCGCCGGACGGGCTTGTGGTCGGCGCCGCGATAGAAAATCATGCGCTGACCGAAGCGCGCCTGGCCGAGGCTTGGGGGAGGCTTTCGAAGCCGCCGGACCGACTGGCGATTTCCTGTGTTAGCGCGGCACGGCTTGCGGAAATCGTGTGCTTGGCGGCTGTCCGGCTATGGCCCGCCATTACGGTATTCGAGGCGAAATCGGAAGCGCAGGCTTTTGGGGTGACGAATGCCTATCTTCAGCCCGAAAAGCTCGGCGTCGACCGCTGGCTGGCCTTGCTGGCGGCACGTCGCCATCATGCCTCGCCGGTCTGCATCGCCGATTGCGGGACCGCGATTACACTGGACCTGCTCGACGAACATGGCCGGCATCTGGGCGGAATGATCAGCCCCGGCCTGGAGCTGATGAGAAAGTCGCTCAGCGCGGGCACGGCGGCATTGATCTACGAGGATTCGGCTTTTGCCGTGGGTCCCGCGAACCATACCGGCGCAGCGATTTACAGCGGGGTGGTGTCGGCGGCGGCCGGCCTGATCGAACATGTTTTCTCCGCTCAACCGGACGCCTGCCGGTTGCTGCTGACCGGCGGCGATGCGCCGCTGATCGCCAGCCAGCTCGGCTTCCCTTGCCGGATCGATCCCGATCTGGTGCTTCGCGGGCTGTCTTTGCTTCTGGAATAACCCTATGAAAATCGCCTTTTTTCTTGTATTGCTGGCGAATCTGGCGCTATTGATGCATCAGTATCATCGCGAGGCTTTCAAGGAGGGGGCCGAAACGCCGGCGCCGGATCCGGCGATGCTTCGTGAGCCGATCGTGCTGGCGCGGGAGCAGGAAAACGGGCTGTCGGCGGCGCAGGACGTCCTTGCGGGACCGGTCGGGGAAACGCCGGCAGCGCCTGAAGCCGTGTTGCCGCCGCAATCCTCTCCGTCTGATTCGCTCGCCTGTTATGAGGCTGGCCCTTTTGCGAATGAGCGGGTCCTGAATGTCTGGCATCAAGCGCTCAAGGAAGCTCAGGGCGAGCTCAGGCCGATTCCGCCTCATGCGCAGGAGATCACCGATTACCTGGTGCTTTACCCGACGGAGGGCGGCCCGGAAGCCGTTAAAGCTGCGATGCAGGCATTGCGCAATCAGGGGGTTGGCGACGCCTATCCGCTGCTTGCGGGCGAACTCAAGGGCTATATATCGCTCGGCGTGTTTCGCCGGGAAAACCGCGCGGCGCGCATGCGGAACGATTTGCAGGCGAGAGGCGTCGAGGCCGTCGTAAAGCCCCGTTTCAAGGAATCGGCGCAGAAATATGCGCTGATCAAAGGGCCTTTGGCGATGGCCGGAGCCCTGGATGCGTTGGAAAAACGCTATCCGGGCGTTCAACTCAAGGCGTTGCCCGATGGCGATCCGAATTGCCGGGAGGCGGGAGGCCGCCAAGCGGAAGTTCCTGCGGCGGAACCGAAAGATAACGGCATGAAGTCGGCGCTTACCGAGTCTCGGCCTGCCGGCGAGCCGTCCCTGGCGGCGGGCGGCGGCCGTGTCGGGAAACCGCCCGTTCAACAGGCGCCACCTTTGGATCGGAACCCGCCGCATGATGCGGCAGAGGTAAAATCGGTCAGGCTTGCGTGTTACGAGGCGGGACCTTTTCCGAACGAATATAGCCTGAACGCCTGGCAGAAACGGATTTCAGGCGCCCAGGCGGCGATCAAGCCCGTTTTGCGAGACGGTAAGGCGGTCAGCGATTATCTGGTGCTGTACCCTTCCTCGGGCGGAATGGAAGCAGTCAAGGCCAATGTGAAAATGCTGCGCGAGCGCGGCCTGAACGGTGTTTGGCCGCTGCCATCGGGAGAGGACAAGGGGCAGATATCGCTGGGCGTTTTCAATAGGGAAGAAAACGCGGTGCAAATGCAGAAGAGTTTGCTCGACAAAGGCATCAATTCGGTCGTGAAGCCCCGCTACAAAAGCAAACGCCAAAAGTACGCGCTGATTACTGCTCCCGAATCGATAGCCGGAGCTCTGCAGGCGCTGGAAAAAAAATATCCCGACATCAGGCTTCGCCGGCTGCCGGAAGCCGGACAAGGCTGTCCTTAAGAGCATTTCGCTTTGGGAATATGGCCTTCGTAAGGAAAATACGAAGGAAAACACGTCATTCCGGCGGGGATTGCTGGGCGACCGCATGGATTCAGGCGTTAGAGCAACGTAGGGAGTGGTTGCCGCATCCGGAAACCCGGGAGAGTTGGTTCTGACACCTCCCTGTCATCTGGACCTTGGCAATCCCTCTGCGCGGGACGGGGTTGATAACCCCGTTCCCCATATTTGAAGACCTACCGCCAGCATAAAATCCTCGCCTGTGTTCGCGCGATGCTAAACGTTACGGACGGGAGAAATATCCCGTCCGGCACCGGTATCTTGCGGGTTGCCTGTAGGGTGCGCTGTGCGTACCCTCAATGTCGAAAGGTACGCACAGCGTACCCTACGGGGCTGGACTTAACGGCAGGGCGCCCTTCGGAAGGCGAGGACTTCCCTACACGCGATATGAAAATGCCCTAGACCCTTACGGCCGGTCTTGGCGGAGCGGTATTCGAGCCGCGCGCCGCAGCGGTCGGATAAAAATTTCTGAAACTTGAAGACGGGAAGATAAGTCGTGTCCGTATCCCCGGAAACTTGAGGTGGGGGAGTGGGCCGCGATTTATCCGAAGGTCGCATTGCCCGGCGGTAAAAGGGTAAGTTTTTAAAATTATGATGTTTTTCAGTTCGTTATTTTGGTTTGTTTAATGCCGAGATGAGATATGCATTGCGGCGGGCAACTTCAGGGCTGCGCGAAGATGGATTTTTTTTCGATATGGCTTTGACAGAGGCCCTTATCTCATGATAAAAATTATGCCGTTGTTCAAATATAAACCGACAACCAACTCGTTAAAACATTTGATGGGTTGCTCTCTTGAGGAGAGGGGCTTATAACATTAATAACTATATAGAGGATTTAAAAATGGCTGAAGCACAAGAAAAAGATTACACCTGGACCGTCGTTGGCGTTGCAATCGCATCAATCATCGTACTGGTTGTTCTGTTGAAGAAAGACGAAACCAAGCACCTTGCAAGCGGCTCCGTTGCTGCCAGCAACGCTGAAATTGACGCTAAATTGGCACAAAGAAAAACCAAAAACGTAGCACAATAATGATGGTGCCCCCTGGCGGCGTTTGTCGGCGGGGGGTCATCCCGTTCCTACATAAAAAAATTCCCGCTCCTCAAAACTTATCTTGATCCGGTTCCTCAGAGCCTCGTGGAAACGGATTAAGTTTTTCCGATCGTCATATCGAGTAACGTTTCCGCTTTTTCCCGATTTCCGGGAAAAAGGGGTTTCACGATCTTTAATGATCGGGCTGTATCATGGCGTCGATGCCAACGGCGTGGCATTCTTTCCCGCAGGAAGAGAGGCGGATTGCCGCGCGCCCCTTCCTCCTCCGAATCCTGCCGCTACGCCTGCTTCGCCAGTTCCTGCAACTGCTCTTCCAGCTGTTTGACTTTCTTGATCAGCTCGGGTAATTTCTGTATCGCAACCTGTTCTTTGTAGGCCGTCTTTTTATCCTTGGCCGGACTGCCGAAATAATGCGCGCCTGGAGGAATGTCGCCGGCCACGCCGGAGCGTGCCAGCACTACGGCGCCCTGGCCGATCGTGACGTGGTCCGCGATGCCGGAACTGCCGGCCAGAATCGCGTAGTCGCCGATCGTGCAGGAGCCCGAGACGCCGGTCTGTCCGCACATGATCACATGCCGGCCGACCTTGTTGTTATGGCCGATCTGCACCAAATTGTCGATCTTGGAACCTTCGCCGATCACGGTGCTGCCTAGAGCGCCCCGATCGACGCAGGTGTTGGCGCCTATTTCGACATGGTCCTCGACCCTGACGTTGCCGATTTGCGGCACTTTGACATGGGCGCCGTTCCTGAATTTGTAGCCGAAGCCATCCGCGCCGACGACTGCGCCCGAATGGACGGTGACGTAATCCCCGATTTCCACGTCGTCGTAGACGACCGCATAAGGATAAATGCGGCAGCCTTTACCGATCTTGACGTTGTTGCCGAGGTAGGCGCCGGCCAGTATGGCGCTGTGATCGCCTACCCTGGTTCCTTCTCCGATCACTGCATAAGGGCCGACATGGACCGCCTCGCCCAGCACGGCATCGGCCGCGAGTACCGCCTGCGGCGCTATGCCGGGCGCATAGGCGCGTTCCGGATGCAGGTGTTTGACCGCTTCGATGAAGGCCAGCTCCGGATCCCGGCAGACCAGCAATGCCAGTGTGCCGGGAGCATCCTGTACCACAGAGCCTTCCGCGATCAGGCAAGCCGAAGCCGCCGAGTTTTTAAGATGCGCGGCATATTTGCTGTTGGTCAGTTGCGTGACCTGGCCCGGCTGTGCGGAGCCGATATCGGCGGCGGAATGGATGAGCCGGTCGGCATTGCCGCCTTCGATCCGGGCTCCGCAGAGTGCGGCGAGTTCTTTAATCGTTATCGGCATGGGATTCCCGTTGATGTTTCTGTATGAGGTTAATCGGTCGCGAGACAGGAAATTTTATGGAGGCCCCGACGAGTAGGGCGGATTCGCTGAAGGCAATCCGCCTCTGAAGCCTGTTGGCGTTTTGCTATCGCAAAAACGCCCTACGGCTTTTCCGCGAATGACGCGCCTCCTGCGCCTCCTGTAGACCTTGTAGGGCGGATTCGCCGAAGGCAATCCGCCTCTTTGAAGTCTGTTGGCGTTTTGCTATCGCAAAAACGCCCTACGGCTCTTCCGCGAATGATGCGCCTCCTGCGTCGGCACACCCTACGGAATAACGGTATTGGGGTATGGCATCGGCATGGCGGTTTTAGCTGCGCCGCCAGTGGCCGGATTTGCCGCCGGCTTTCTCGACCAGGCGCACGGTTTCGATCGTCATTCCCCGGTCCACGCCCTTGCACATGTCGTAAATGGTCAGCAGCGCGATTTGTACGGCGGTCAGGGCTTCCATTTCAACACCGGTCTGGCCGTTGGTTTTGACCAACGTTCGGCAGCGGATGCGGCTCGATTCCGCTTCGGCGCTGAATTCGACGGATACGTGGGTGATCGGCAATGGGTGGCACAGCGGAATCAGGTCGGACGTCTTCTTGCTGGCCATGATGCCGGCGATCCGGGCGACGGCCAGGACATCGCCTTTTTTATGTTCGCCTTTCAGGATCATGTCCAGGGTGGAAGGCTGCATCTCGATGTAGCCCTCCGCAATCGCGGTGCGTTGGGTAACGGCTTTCTCGCCGACGTCGACCATGATCGCTTCGCCGGCCTGATTAAAATGTGGAGTATGCGTCACAATTCGGTAGAATGACTGATCGGTTTTGCTCTTTGTGGAGCGTAAAGGTTGATTTTTATCATTGCGTAAAGGTTTATGTCAATCAAAGTTCGCTATTTTGCCAGTTTGAAGGAGCGCATCGGACGTGCGGAAGAAGATGCGGCGATCGCCGAGCCGGTGACTGCGAAGGCCCTTTGGCGGCAGTGCGTGCCCGAGCTGCCGCCGCCGGAGCAGATCCTGGTCGCGATCAATCTGGAATATGCCGACTGGGACAGCCTGGTCAGGGACGGCGACGAAGTCGCGTTTTTCCCCCCGGTGACCGGAGGCTGACAGGATGGTCAAAATTTCCCCGCGGCCGTTCGATCCCTGGGCCGAAGCGCGCGAGTATCAGCATGCCGCCGCGCAAATGACCGGAAAATTCGGCGCGACGAACCTGTTTGTCGGCACGATGCGGGATTTCAACGAAGGCGACGACGTGGTCGGGATGACGCTCGAATATTATCCCGGCATGACCGAGAGAGCGCTCGAAAATATCGTGCGGGAGGCCGGCGAGCGCTGGCCGATCATCGACGCCCTGGTCGTGCACCGGGTCGGCGATATTCGGCCGGGCGAGCCAATCGTGTTGGTGGCGGTGTGGACATCCCACCGCGGCGATGCGTTCGATGCGGCCCGGCATATCATGGAGGCGCTCAAATCACGGGCGCCGTTCTGGAAAAAAGAATGGTTGAAAGCCAAAGGCGAGCGTTGGGTCGCGCGCAATACCGACGGCTATTTGAAAAGCGAGTGAGGCAAAGCGAAGTGGGACCATTGGATAAGATGCAGGTGCGGCTGGAAGAGACGGTGCAATACCGCCTGCCGCTCGGCGAAGCGACGGTCGAGTTGAATCCGCTGCTCGGCCGCCCGATCCGGCTGCGTTATACCGGCAATATTTTCTGCACGCATTGCGGCAAAGCGACCAAGAAAAGTTTCAATCAAGGCTATTGCTATCCCTGCTTCATCAAGCTGGCGCAATGCGACATGTGCATCATGAAGCCGGAAACCTGTCACTACGCCGCCGGTACCTGCCGCGAACCGGCCTGGGGCGAGCGGTTCTGCATGCAGCCGCATATCGTCTACTTGGCCAATTCGAGCGGGATCAAGGTCGGCATCACCCGTCAGTCGCAGATTCCGACGCGCTGGATCGACCAGGGCGCGGTACAGGCCCTGCCGGTTTTCCGGGTGCCGTCGCGCCATGTCTCCGGCCTGATCGAAGTGATCCTTGCCCAACACGTCAGCGACAAGACCCGCTGGCAGCAAATGCTGAAAAATCAGGTCAGTCCGATCGATCTGGCGGCCGAGCGGGACCGGTTGCTGGCGCTATGCAAGGCGGAGCTGGACGAACTGGTTGGGCGATTCGGGGACAAGGCGGTCGAGTTGTTGTCGGATCGGCCAAGCGTCGATATCCGTTATCCGGTCGACCGTTATCCGGTCAAGGTCGTCTCGTTCAATTTGGACAAGGGGCCGGAAGTGGCGGGCGTGCTGCACGGGATCAAAGGCCAGTACCTGATGTTTGATACCGGCGTAATCAATATCCGCAAGTTTACCGGCTACGAAGTCGAGTTTTCGGGTTAGACCCGCAAGGTTTTCAAAACCTGGCGGGTCTTTGCCTGCCGGCTTGGGTGCGTGCCGGTTGCGCGGGAAGCGCGGAAGATTTTCAACCCGGCGGCCAGTGCAGCGCGCGTCCGCCCAGCAGATGCAAATGCAGATGATAAACCGCCTGGCCGCCGTTCCGGTTGCAGTTGAACAAGGTCCGGTAACCCTCTTCGGCGATGCCTTCCTGCTCGGCCAGTTTGACCGCGGTTTGCAGCATTTGGCCGCCCAGCCGATCGTCGTCGAGCTCGTTCAGCGTGGCGATGTGGCGTTTCGGAATCACGAGAATGTGTACGGGGGCTTGCGGGTTGATGTCGCGGAATGCCATTACGGTGTCGTCTTCGTACACCACGTCCGGCTTGATGTCGCCGGCGACCATTTTGCAGAATAAGCAGTTCGTCATCGTTTTTCCTTTTGTCAAAAGAGAATAAAAAATCACAGCCCGACGCGCTAGGCGAGAGGCATCGTCCACCGCATTTTATAACGATTCGACAGTGGGTGGGGATGGAGGTTGCTGATTGGGCGTAGGGTACGCTGTGCGTACCTTTTTGAGATGGGATGGCGCGCGAGGTTGTGGGAAGGTACGCGCAGCGTACCCTACGCAAAGAGGTTAAATCGTCCGGCGCCCGTTAAATGCGTGCAGCAGCGTGCCGCTGTCGATGAATTCGAGCTCGCCTCCCATCGGTACGCCGTGAGCGATCCGGCTGGCCTGGACATGGTGTTTGCGGGCGAGTTCGCCGATGAAGAAAGCGGTCGCTTCGCCCTCGACGGTCGAGTTGGTTGCGAGCACCAGCTCTTTGATGTCGCTTGTTGCCAACTGGCGTTCCAGCTGGTCGAGCCCAAGCTCGCCGGGGCCGATGCCGTCAAGCGGCGAAAGGCGCCCATGCAGTACGAAATACAATCCTTTGAACACGGTCGCCTGTTCGATGATCCAGACGTCGGACGGGTTTTCGACGATGCAGACCAGCGAGCTGTCGCGGGCCGGATCCGCGCAAATGTCGCAGAGCGGCTTCTCGGTCAGGGTGCGGCAACGGCTGCATTGGCCGATGCGGTCGATCGCCTGCAGCAGCGTTTCGGCCAAGGCGCGGGCGCCTTCCCGGTCTTTCTGCAGCAGATGGAAGGCCATCCGCTGCGCGGTCTTCGGTCCGACGCCGGGCAGGCAGCGCAGGTGCTGGATCAGGCGGCCCAACAGGCCTGTGTCGCGCATGCTCAGAAAGGCATTTGAAAGCCGGGCGGCAGAGGGAGTCCTGCGGTAATTTCGGCCATTTTCTCCTTCTTCATTTTCGCGACCTTGTTGACCGCGTCATTGATCGCGCCGGCGACCAGATCTTCGAGCATATCCTTGTCGTCGCCGATCAGCGAAGGGTCGATCGTCACCTTGCGGGCTTCGCGCTTGCCGGTCATCAGGATGGTGACCAGTCCGCCGCCGGATTGGCCGACGACTTCCGTGGCTTCGATTTCCGCCTGGGCGCGTTTGAAGTCTTCCTGCATTTTCTGGGCTTGCTGCATGATGCTGCCGAGAGGATTTTTCATGATGGGTTCTCCTTGATTAAACGGGTTCGATGGTGCCGGGAATGACCCGGGCGCCGAAATGTTCTTTGAGCGCCTGAATGTTTTGATCCGCTTCGATCGCCTCGACGGCGGCCTGCTGACGGTCTTCTCTCTGCTTGATCAATTGCTCGGCCGGCGTTGCGCTGGTCGGTTTTTCGACCAGGATCGTCAATTTGACCGGTGTGCCGCGCAAAGTGCGTAACGCGGTCTGCAGCTTTTCGGTCCGCATCGGCGATAGCATGGTTTGAAATGCCGGGTCCAGCAATAACGTGCAATTGCGATCGTTGATCGAGTGCAAGGCACATTGCTGCGCCAGCTGTTTGGTGATGCTTTCGAGCCGCATCGCCGCGATCATTTCCGGCCAATCGTCGCCAGCAGGCAAAGGCTGGGCCGCCGGTGGTGCAGCCGGGTTGTCGCGTGATGGCCTGGCCGGCTCTTCGGGCGGCGGCGGACTGGCTATGGGTATGGGTATGGGTTTCGGCGCGGGACGGGCCGGTGGTGTCGGTATGGGCTTTACGTCAGGCTGCGGATGGGTTTCCGGGGTGCTCGTCAGGGTCGGCCGAAACGCCAGCATGCGCAACAGCGCCATTTCAAAGCCGCCTCTGGGATCGGGGGCGAGATCCAGGTCTTTCTGGCCGAGCAGGCCGATCTGGTAATAAAGATGCACGTCTTCGGGCTGCAATCTGGCGGCAAGCGACTTGATCAGCTCGCTGTCGAGCCCGGCATCGATAGGGATCGGGGCCTGCTGCAGGACAGCGATCGCATGCAGGGCCTGCAGCAGCTGCCGCAGTACGCCGCCGAAATCGGGCGCCAAGTCGGCCAGATCGGCGATGACTTTCAATAGGCCGGGCCCGTCCTGAGCGGCCAGCGCGTTCAACAGATCGCCGACCGGCTGCTGCGCGACGACGCCGAGCATTGCGCCGACTTCGTCGGCGGTCACCTTGCCGTTGCCGTGCACGATGGCCTGGTCGAGCAGGCTCAGGCCGTCGCGCATGCTGCCGTCGGCGGCGCGGGCCAGGAGCTTCAGGGCAGGCGCTTCGAAGGCGATCGCTTCCTGATTCAGGATGAATTCCATTTGCCCGAAGATCTGCTCCGGGGACAAACGCTTCAGGTTGAACTGCAGGCAGCGCGACAGCACGGTGACCGGAATCTTGTGCGGGTCGGTCGTGGCGAGTAGAAATTTGACGTGCGGGGGCGGCTCTTCGAGCGTTTTCAGCAATGCGTTGAAGCTATGCCCGGACAGCATGTGTACTTCGTCGATCAGATAGACCTTGAAGCGGCCCTGGTTCGGCGCATATTGCGCGTTGTCGAGCAGGTCGCGGGTATCTTCGACCTTGGTGCGCGAGGCCGCATCGACTTCGATCAGGTCCAGAAAACGGCCTTCGTCGACATCACGGCAGACCTGGCAGACGCCGCAGGGGTCATAATCCTGGAGGTTCTCGCAGTTGATCGCTTTGGCCAGGATGCGGGCCAGCGTGGTTTTGCCGACGCCGCGCGTGCCGGTAAACAGATAGGCGTGATGCAGGCGATCATGCTGCAAGGCATTGATCAGCGACTTGACGACATGTTCCTGACCGACGATTTCGGAAAAATTATGCGGGCGCCATTTGCGGGCGAGAACCTGGTAACTCATTTCAGGCTCATCAAGGGGTAGAAAGCGGAGTAGGGCGGTAACCGCACCAGCCACATCCCGGCACACGAATCTGCTGCTACCGTTGCTCCCTTCCGGGCCTGGCGGGGTTTGCAGCGTATCGTTGCGGGAGGACCGATACGATTACCATAATTAGCCTTGGCGGCTGTGAGTCGGTTATTATCTTTGTATTTGGCCAAGAATGCAAGTGATCACGAAATATTTTTTGGTGTGCGGCATCGGCGAAGAGCGAATCATGCTAAAGTAAAACATTAGTAGGGCGGATGCCGTCAGGCGATCCGCCGCTGAGCGGCCAGCTTCCGGCGGAACCGCTGGCGCGTTCCGCCTTACGCGGGCTAATTATTTTGAAAAATCGATCGACATGACTGAAGCAGCAACCCTTTTTTCCGAAGCAAGACGTGTGATTCCGGGCGGCGTCAATTCGCCGGTACGTTCGTTCAGCGGCGTCGGCGGCACGCCGGTGTTTATCGACCGGGCGCAGGGCGCCTACATTTACGACAGCGAAGGCAAAGCCTATATCGATTATGTCGGCTCCTGGGGACCGATGGTGCTGGGCCATGCGCATCCCAACGTAATCGCGGCGGTCAAGGCGGCGGCCGAGAAGGGGCTTAGCTTCGGCGCGCCGATCGAAATCGAGACGCGCATGGCCGAGAAGGTGATTGAGCTGGTGCCTTCGATCGAACTGGTGCGCATGGTCAGTTCCGGTACCGAGGCGACGATGAGCGCGATCCGTCTGGCCCGGGGCTACACAAGCCGCGACAGGATCGTCAAATTCGAGGGTTGCTATCATGGCCATTCCGACTCGCTGCTGGTCAAAGCCGGCTCCGGCGCGCTGACCTTCGGCGTGCCGAGTTCGCCGGGCGTGCCGGCGGCGGTCGCCGAAAACACGATCACGCTGACCTATAACGACAGCGAGAGCGTGGCCGAGTTGTTCGCGCAGATCGGCGAACGGATCGCCTGCGTGATCGTCGAACCGGTGGCCGGCAACATGAATTGCATTCCGCCCGCGCCCGGCTTTCTCGAAACGCTGCGCAAAGTCTGCGACGACTACGGCAGCGTGCTGATCTTCGACGAAGTGATGACCGGCTTCCGGGTCGGCCTGCACGGCGCGCAAGGCGTGTACGGCATCAAGCCGGATCTGACCACGCTCGGCAAGGTGATCGGCGGCGGCATGCCGGTCGGCGCGTTCGGCGGTAGCCGCGAGATCATGGAATGCCTGGCGCCGGCGGGCCCCGTCTATCAGGCCGGCACCCTGTCCGGCAATCCGGTCGCGATGGCGGCGGGCCTGGCGACCCTCGGACAGATCGCAAAGCCGGGCTTTTACGAAGACCTCGGCGCCAAGACCGAAAAATTGGCGAACGGTTTGCAGGCGCTGGCGGATCGGGCCGGCATCGCGTTCACCACCAATCGCGTCGGCGGGATGTTCGGGCTTTTCTTCACCGCGAAGGACAAAGTGACCTCTTTTGCCGACGTGATGCAGTGCGATCAGGACCGCTTCAAGCGCTTCTTCCATGGAATGCTCGCCGAAGGCGTGTATCTTGCGCCGTCCGCATTCGAGGCGGGCTTCGTGTCGGCGGCGCACGGCGAGCGGGAGCTGAACGCCACGTTCGAGAAAGCGGCGCATTGCTTCAAGGCGCTGTAAGCGCCTGTCGAGCCGCCGCTGTTTCAAGCCTTTGGCACGCGGTTTTTAGAACGGTCGAACGGTTCGGTGTCTGCGGTGCCGGCCAACTTGAGCGAGGGCTTGCTAAAAAAATTATAAATTGT
This sequence comes from Methylomicrobium album BG8, assembly GCF_000214275.2. NCBI lineage: Bacteria > Pseudomonadati > Pseudomonadota > Gammaproteobacteria > Methylococcales > Methylococcaceae > Methylomicrobium > Methylomicrobium album. The sequence goes on from NZ_CM001475.1 coordinate 1,029,425, forward strand.
GGTAAAATTCGCGCCGGTACTTTTATTACCGTTCCATGACCGTTACTGATTTGAAAAAATCAAATAACAAAAAGAAACAGAGGACTCTATAAATATGAAAATTTTGAAAAAAATCGCACTTGCTGCTCTGGTCGGCGCTTCCATGGGTGTTTTCTCAACCTCTGCAATGGCGGAAGCTTCCGATGGCAGAATCGTTTATGCGCCAACCGAGGCGATTGATCTGACTATTAAGAGAATCGAAGTCGCACTCGCGTCGGCGACAACCGGCGCAGATGCCGAAACCGTTGCCAGCCAGGCCAAGGACGCGCTGGATATGAGCAAAGAAATCAATGCGAACGACAAAGTGGATATCGCCCGTTCTCGCGCCAACAATCACTTGAAAGCTGCCCGCAACGCAGCTAAAGCCGGTAATATTCCGGAAGCCGAGCAGCATTTGAGACAGGGACTGCAAGCTTTCAACGCGCTGAAAGAATTGCTGTAATTTTAGCTTGAAACTTATCGGGGGGCATCGTGCTTCCCGATACTTTTGCCTTTTGCTTTTTCCCATTCTTTCCTCGAAAGCCCTCCCTTTAGTGTCCTCCCGCTGCTCCGCCGTCGGCGGAAACCTTGCCGACCCAGGGCATCAGCAGAAGCGCGATAAAGAATACCAATGCCAGCGTATGAAACATCGTATTCATCGTCAGGACTTCGGCTTCCCGCATCGCCAGCCCGTAAAGCTGCTTCAGCGCGGCTAATTCGGCATTCGGCAGGGCGCCGCCGGACAGGCGCTGGGTCAAACCGCCAAGCAAGGCCCGGGCCTCGGGCGATGCCGCCGTGACGTGCTCGCGCAATGCCGCGTAATTCCCCTTGTTCAGCTGGATCATCAGCGTATTCGCGACCGCAAGGCCGATCGCGCCGCCCAGGTTGCGCATCAGGTTGTAAAGCCCGCTCGCGTTCTTGACTTCTTCCTGAGGCAATGTGCCGAGCGCCAGCGTGTTGATCGGCAGAAAACAGAACATCATCGCAAAGCCGCGCAATGCCTGCGGCCAGAAAAATTCCCAGTAGCCGGCTTCGTGCGTCAGATTGCCGTTCAGCCAGCAGCCAAGGCCGAAGAGCAAGAGCCCCAAAGCCAGCATCAACCGCGAATCGAGGACTTTCACCAGTGCGCCGGCCGCGAATGCCGAGATGAACTGGAACAGGCCGGTCACCATCACGTACCGGCCGATCTGCAGGCTGTTCAAGCCCTTGACGCTGGCCAGATAGACCGGCATCAGATAGATGATCGTATAGAGCCCGCAGCCGAGGATGAAGCTGAAGATGCAGCCGACCGCGAAGTTGCGGTTCCGAAAGGCCCACAGGTCGACGATCGGATGGGCGATCGTCAGTTCGCGGTAAAACATCGCGATTCCCGAGGCGAGCGCCGCCACGGTAAAAAATACGATTTCCCGGCTCTCGAACCATTCCTCCTTGACGCCTTCTTCCAGAACGAACTGGACGCTGCCGAGAAATATCACGATATACAGAATCCCGAGAAAATCGATCTTGTTCAGCAATGTCCAGTCAGGATCGTCGACCTTCAGGAACAGCCACGTCGACAATGTTACCAATAGGCCGGGCAGCAGGTTGATCAGGAACAGCGCTTTCCAGGACACCACTTCGGTCAGATAGCCGCCCAGCACCGGTCCCGCGGTCGGAGCCACGGTGACGACCATCCCGACCACGATGCCCATCACCGGCTGCAGGCGGGGAGGAAACAGTGTGTAGATCATCGCGAACACCGACGGGATCATCGCGCCGCCGAACAGGCCCTGGAAGGCCCGGAAGACGACCATCGACGGCAGGTTCCAGGCCAGCGCGCAGCACAGGCTCATCAGGGTGAAGCCGCCGCAGGCCAAGGCAAACAGATAGCGGGTCGACAGCGCCCGGCCGAGCCAGCCGGACAGCGGAATGACCACCACCTCCGCCACTAGGTAGGCGGTCTGCACCCAGGTGATCTCTTCGCGCGTCGCGGACAGGCCGGCCTGGATTTGTTCGAGCGAACTCGCGACGATCTGGATGTCCAGCACTGCCATGAAAATGCCGAACACCATCCCGGTGAAGCCGAGCCATTGTTCGGAACTGACGCCGCCGGGGCTCTTCCGGATTTCCGGCGCCGGAGCGGCTTCGAGTACGGCCGCCATGATCAGCGGACGCGAACCTGAACGACGGCGGACAGCCCCGGCCGAAGTCTGTTCAGGTCCGCATTCTGTCCGAAACGGATTTTGACCGGCACCCGGCGCACGATTTTGGTAAAATTGCCGGTCGCGTTTTCGGGTGGCAACAGGCTGAATTCGGAGCCGGACGCCGGCGCGAAACTGTCCACGGTGCCTTCGAAAAGTCGATCGGACAGCGCATCGACCGAGATCGTCGCCGTCTGTCCGGCTTGCATCAGGCCGATTTGCGTCTCCTTGAAGTTGGCTTCGACGAACAGTCCGTCGCCCGGAACCAGATAAGCCAGCGCGCTGCCCGGCTGCACCAGTTGCCCGACCTGCACGCTGCGGTTGCCGACCACGCCGTCGAACGGCGCCGCGATCCGGGTATTGGCCAGATCGATCCGGGCCAGCTCCAGTGCGGCTTCCGCCGCTTTCAGCCGGGCCCGGCTTTCGCTCAGACGAGCGTCCAGCGAAGACAACCGGCTTTCCGCGCCTTGTCTGGCCGAAACGAATTTGTCGCGCTCGGCCCGGGCCTGTTTATGGGCCGACTCGGCCGCATCGCGGCTTTGCGCGGAAACGGCGCCTTCTTTGGCCAGATTGCTAAAACGCTTCAGATCTTTGGCCGCTTTTTCGACGTTGGCTTCGGCCGCGGCGATGTTGGCGCGTTCTTCCAGAATCATCGCCTGCTGGGCCCGTTTGTCCGTTTCCAGCGTTGCGGCGCTGGCCTTTTCCAGCAAAACCTGCGCTTCGGCCTGAGCGACTCTGGCCCGGAAATCGTGGTCGTCGATCACGACCAGCAGGTCGCCGCGTTTTACCGTCTGGTTGTCTTCGAACAGCACTTCCTTCACATAGCCGGTCTCTTTCGGGCTGATCAGGCTCATGTGCGATTTCAGGTAGGCATTGTCGGTGCTTTCGAACGGATGGACGGCCCGGAGCCAATAAAAAGCGCCGGCCGAGGCGAAAAGCAGCAGCATGCCGATCGAGAACGGTGGGGTTTTGTAAAACGGTGCGCGCATAAATAAACAATTGCTAAACTGAACGGTTTAGTTTATTTTAATCGCGAAATCGATCTCTAAGCAATCAGTTTTTCTTGGCTATCATCATGACTCACGCTCCCAAATCCAAACGACAGAGCATTCTTGCCGCCGCCCGGCAGGTTTTCCTCGCGCACGGCTACAGCGGCGCCAGCATGGAAGCGATCGCCGAAGCCGCACCGGTTTCGAAGCCGACCCTGTACAGTCATTTCCGGGGCAAACAGGACCTGTTCGCGGCGGTGATCGCCGAACAGTGCGAAGCCCTGCTCGGGACGCTTGTCCGCTCGCTGGGCGGCAACCGGAATCCGGAAGAAGGACTCAAAGCGATCGCCCGCGCTTTCGTCGACTTGATCTATGCGCCCGAGTCGCTGCAGTTGTACCGGCTGATCATTTCCGAGCAGCAGCATTTTCCGGACCTGGGGCTCCTGGTCTACCGCTCGGGGCCCGAGCCGGTTCTGAAGCAATTGGCCGCCTACCTGGCCGAACTGACTGCCCGCGGCGCGCTGAAGATTCCCGACGTCGACGGTTCGAGCCGGCTGTTTTTGAGCATGTTGAAGGGCGATGAACATTTTCGCTGCCTGCTCGGCCTTCGGGACGGGTTGAACCAAGTCGAAAGAGACTCTATGATCAGCGCCGCCGTGGCATTTTTTTTGAAAGGACATGGGTATGAAGCCTAGCCTTGCGTGGTGTTTGCTGACTGCCGGAATGGCCGGGTGCGCGGTCGGGCCCGATTATGAAGAAGCCGCGCCGAGCGTCCCCGACCGTTGGCTGGCCGCCGAAGCGATGCCGCTCGAAGCGGGCGCCAGGATGATCGATGCGGAGGCGCTGAAACGCTGGTGGCAAAGTTTCGGCGATGCGGAACTGGACCGGTTGATGGATCAGGCGCTGGCCGGAAACCTCGACGTCAAAATCGCGCTGTCCCGTATCGAGCAGGCGCGCGCCGAACGCCGGGGAACGCGTGCGGAACTGTTTCCGAAGGTCGACATCGCGGCGGGCGCGCAGCGCAACGAGAATCCGTTTCCGGGATTCGCGCCCGGCATCCGCTTCAACCTGTTCGAACTCGGCTTCGACGCGCTGTGGGAAATCGACCTGTTCGGCCGGCAGCGGCGGCTCCTCGAAGCCGCCACCGCCGACCTGGAAGGCGCGGAGGATCTTTACCGCCAGGCGCAGGTCGCGCTGACCTCCGAAATTGCGCGCACGTATGTCGAATTCCGCAGCGTTCAGAACCAGCTCAAAATCACGCGCTCGAACCTCGAATCGCAGCGGCGCACGCTGGGGCTGACCGAACGGCTCGATGCCGAAGGCGTCGGCACCAAGCACGACGTCGTGCGGGCGAGGGCGCAGACGGCTCAGACCGAAGCGCAGATTCCGGCCCTGGAAGCGCAGCGGGTATCGGCCTTGCGCCGGCTCGAAGTGCTGGCGGGACAGCGGCCCGGGGCGCTGGACGGCCCACTGAACCCGGAAGGCAAAGTACCGTCGGCCGCGCCGCTCGGGATTCTGGCTGCTCCGGCGGAAACGCTGCGCCGTCGTCCGGATCTCCGCGCCGCCGAACGCCGCCTCGCGGCCGCGACCGCGATGCAGGGCGCGGCGATCGCGGAGCTGTTTCCGAAAATTTCGCTGTCGGCCTTTTTGGGGTTTCGCAATACCGACATCGAACAACTGTTCAGGTCGGCGGCGTTTTCCTACGGCACCGCGGCCAATCTGCTGCAGCCCCTGCTGAACTTCGGCCGCATCCGCGCCGGGATCGACCTGGCCGATGCGAAGCAGAAGGAAGCCTGTCTGGCCTACGAAAAGGCGGTGCTCGAAGCGCTTCAGGAAACCGAAACCGCGACGAGCCGCTACCTGAAAGAAGAGATCCGCCGCCGGACGCTCGCGCGCTCGGTGGCGGACTTGAAAGAATCGGTGCGCCTGTCGAACCTGCGTTATCAGGAAGGCGTCATCTCGTTTCTGGACGTGCTGGACGCGCAGCGCGCGCTCTATGCGGCCGAAATCGAGCTGGCCCGTTCCGAAGCGGAAGCCGCGACCCATTTGATCGCGTTGTACAAAGCGCTGGGCGGCGGCGCGGGCACGCAATCGGCATAATCCCTACCGGCGGAGCGGTTCATGAGGATACAGACAAAATCGACATTGACCTGGATTTTCGCCGCTGCCGCCCTGTTGGCCGCGGCGGTCGCCTGGCGGCTGCTGCGGCCAACAGGGCTGCCCGCGGGCATCGTTTCTGGCAACGGCCGGATCGAAGCGACCGAGATCGACATCGCGACCAAGACGCCCGGACGCGTCGTCGAAATCCTGGCGCGCGAAGGCGACTTCGTGAAGGCAGGGAAACTGCTTGCCCGGATGGATACGGATGTGCTGCTGGCTCAAAAGGCCGAAGCGGAAGCCCAGGTTCGGCAGGCCGAAAACGCCTATCTGAGCGCGAAATCGCTCGTCGTTCAACGCGAGAGCGAACGCCGCGCCGCGCAGGCGGTCGTCGCCCAACGCCAGGCCGAACTGGAGGCCGCGCGCAAACGCCTGAAGCGTTCGCAGCGGCTCGTCGGCGAAGGCGCGACGCCGCAGCAGGAAGTCGACGACAACCGCGCCCGGATGTTGGGCGCGGAGGCGTCCGTGCGGGCCGCCGAAGCCCAGGTCGCCGCCGCGCAGGCCGGGATCGAGGCAGCGAAGTCGCAGGTGGTGGAGTCGCAATCGGTGATCGAGGCCGCCAGGGCGACCGTCGTGCGCCTGAAGGCCGATATCGACGACCGCGACCTGAGGGCTCCGCGCGACGGCCGAGTCCAATACCGGGTCGCCGAGCCCGGCGAAGTGCTGAACGCCGGCGGCCGGGTGTTGAACATGGTGGATCTGTCGGACGTTTACATGACTTTCTTTTTGCCTACCGAAGCCGCCGGCAGGGTCGCGCTGGGCAGCGATATTCGCCTCGTGCTCGACGCGGCACCGAATTATGTGATTCCGGCCAGGGCCAGTTTCGTCGCCAGCGTCGCCCAGTTTACCCCGAAGTCCGTCGAGACCGAGGTCGAACGGCTGAAGCTGATGTTCCGGGTCCGCGCGGCGATCGATCCCGAGCTGCTGAAAAGGCACCTCGAACAGGTCAAGACCGGTCTGCCCGGGATGGCCTACGTCAAGATCGATCCCGCCGCCGAGTGGCCGCCCGAACTCGCCGTCAGGCTGCCGCGATGACTACCCGGACGCCCGCAGAGCCGGTGGTCCGGGTGCGGAACGTCAGCCTGCGTTACGGCAGGCATCTCGCTTTGGATGATTTGAGCCTGGAGATTCCCGGAGCCCGGATGGTCGGCCTGATCGGTCCCGACGGCGTCGGCAAGTCCAGCCTGATGTCGCTGTTGACCGGCGCCCGCAAAATGCAGCAGGGCCGCATCGAAGTTTTGGGCGGCGATATCGGCGAGGCGGCGCACCGCCGTGCGGTTTGTCCCCGCATCGCCTACATGCCGCAGGGACTGGGCAAGAATCTCTACCTGACATTATCGGTTTACGAGAATGTCGATTTTTTCGGGCGCCTGTTCGGGCACGCGCCGGCCGCGCGCCGCCGGCGCATCGCCGAACTGCTCGACAGCACCGGCCTCGGGCCGTTCCGCGACCGTCCGGCCGGAAAACTGTCGGGCGGCATGAAACAAAAGCTCGGGCTTTGCTGCGCGCTGATTCACGATCCCGATCTCCTGGTACTGGACGAGCCGACCACCGGCGTCGATCCCTTGTCGAGAGCCCAATTCTGGGAGCTGATCGAGCGGCTGCGAACGCGCCGCGAAGGGATGAGCGTACTCGTCTCGACCGCCTATATGGACGAGGCCGAACGTTTCGACTGGCTGGTCGCGATGGATGCGGGGAAGGTGCTCGCTACCGGCACGGCGGAAGAGCTCAGGACCCGAACGGATGCCGGAACGCTGGAAACGGCGTTCATCCGGCTGCTGCCCGAAGCGAAACGCCAGGGACACAAGGGCATGGCGATTCCGCCGCGCGCGCTTTGCGGCGAGCCCGAAATCGCGATCGAGGCGCACGGCCTGACCATGCGCTTCGGCGATTTCGTGGCGGTCGACCGCGTCAGCCTGCGTATCGAACGGGGCGAGATCTTCGGCTTTCTCGGCTCCAACGGCTGCGGCAAGTCGACCACGATGAAAATGCTGACCGGGCTGTTGCCGCCGAGCGAGGGCGAAGCGCGGCTGTTCGGGCAAGTCCTCGACGCCGGCAATCTGGCCACGCGCAAGCGCGTCGGCTACATGTCGCAAGCCTTTTCGCTGTATTCGGAACTGACCGTGCGCCAGAACCTGGAACTGCACGCGAAGCTGTTCCATTTGCCTGCGGCCGAGATTCCGGGGCGCGTCGAGGCGATGGCCGAGCGCTTCCTGCTCGGTCCGGCGATGGAGGCGCTGCCCGATGCGTTGCCTTTGGGCATTCGCCAGCGCCTGTCGCTGGCGGTCGCGGTGATCCATAAGCCCGATCTGTTGATCCTCGACGAGCCGACCTCCGGCGTCGATCCGGTCGCGCGCGACAGTTTCTGGGAGCTGATGGCCGACCTTTCGCGCCGGGACCGCGTCACCCTCTTTATTTCCACCCATTTCATGAACGAGGCCGAGCGTTGCGACCGGATATCGCTGATGCACGCGGGCAAGGTGCTCGCCAGCGGCAGGCCTTCGGCTCTGGTCGAGCAGAGCGGACAGCCGACCCTGGAAGCGGCGTTTATCGATTATCTGAAGAAAGCGGTCGGGACCGGTGACGAGCCGGCGGACGTTCCTGGCGATGGGAATGTCTCTCTCGCTCCGCCTCACCCCGACCCTCTCCCGGCAGGGGAGGGAGGGCCAAGGCTGAAGGATGGACGCTTCAGCCTGATGCGCCTGTTCAGCTATACCCGGCGCGAAACGCTGGAGTTGCGCCGCGATCCGTTGCGCAGTTCGATTTCGCTCTTCGGCACGCTGCTGTTGATGTTCGTGATGGGCTACGGGATCAGCATGGACGTCGAGAATTTGCGTTTCGCGGTGCTCGACCGCGACCGGACCCTGCTCAGCAACAATTACGCGCTCGATCTCGGCGGCTCTCGCTATTTCATCGAACGGCCGCCGATCGCCGATTACGACGAACTCGACCGGCGCATGCGCAGCGGCGAGCTGAGCCTGGCGCTGGAGATTCCGCCGAATTTCGCGCGCGACCTGGAGCGCGGCGGTAACGTCAGGATCGGCGCCTGGATCGACGGCTCGATGCCGAGCCGCGCCGAGAATGTGATCGGCTATGTTCAGGCGATGCATCAGGTCTGGCTGGCGGAGCAGGCCCGCCGTCGGGCAACCGACAAAGTTCCGCCGGAGCCGATCAGGATCGAGACGCGCTATCGCTACAATCCGGACGTGAAGAGCCTGCCCGCGATCGTGCCGGCGGTGATTCCGATGCTGTTGATGCTGATCCCGGCGATGCTCAGTGCGCTCAGCGTCGTACGCGAAAAAGAGCTCGGCTCGATCCTGAACCTGTACGTGACGCCGGTGACCAAGCTTGAATTTTTGCTCGGCAAGCAGATGCCCTACATCGCGCTGGCGATGGTCAACTTCTTTCTACTGTGCGCATTCGCCGTCTTTGTGTTCGGTGTCCCGCACAAAGGCAATTTCCTGCTGCTGACCGTCGCCGCGCTGCTCTACGTGACCGCCGCGACCGGCCTGGGCCTGTTGATCTCGGCGTTCACGCGCAGCCAGATCGCGGCGATCTTCGCGACGGCCCTCGCCACGATTATCCCCGCCTCGCGTTTTTCGGGGATGATCGATCCGATCGGCTCGCTGGAGGGCGGCGCGCGCTTCGTCGGCGAGATCTTCCCGACCACCCATTTCCTGACGATCAGCCGCGGCACGTTCTCGAAAGCGCTGGGCTTCGCCGAGCTGGCGCCGTCGCTGGTGCCGATCGTGTTGTCGATTCCGGTGATCGTCGGCTTGAGCGTGATGCTGCTGAACAAGCAGGAGCGTTGACGGTGCAGACGCTGCTCAACATTTTCCATCTCGGCGTCAAGGAACTGCGCAGCCTCGCCCGCGACAGGCTGATGCTGGTCCTGATCGCCTTCGCGTTTACCGGCCAGGTCTATCTGACCGCGACCGGCTTGCCGGGTGCTCTGCACAAGGCACCGATCGCGGTCGTCGACGAAGACCGTTCGCCCTTGTCGTACCGGATCGGGAATGCCTTTTATCCGCCTTATTTCCAGACGCCGGCGGTCATCGATCCGTACGCCGCCGATCCGGGGCTGGATATCGGCTTGTACACTTTCGTGCTCGACATTCCTCCCGACTTTCAGCGCGACATGTTGGCCGGGCGGGCGCCCGCGATCCAGGTCAATGTCGATGCCACGCGCATGTCGCAGGCCTTCATCGGCAACAATTACATCCAGAACATCGTGAACGGCGAGGTGGCCGCCTTTCTGCAGGGGCATCGTGCGCCGTTCGTGTTTCCGGCCGAACTCGAGATCCGCGCCCGCTTCAACCCGAACCTGGAGCCGATGTGGTTCGGCTCGGTCATGGAAGTGATCAACAGCGTCACGATGCTGTCGATCATCCTGACCGGCGCGGCGCTGATCCGCGAACGCGAGCACGGCACCATCGAGCATTTGCTGGTGATGCCGCTGACCCCTTTCGAAATCATGATGGCGAAGGTGTGGTCGATGGGACTGGTCGTGGCCGTAGCGGCGACCGCTTCGGTCGTCTTCGTCGTGCAGGGCATCCTGAAAGTCCCGATCGAGGGCTCGATCGGGCTGTTCGTGGCGGGCATGGCGCTGCATCTGTTCGCGGCCACCTCGATGGGGATTTTTCTCGGCACGGTGGCGCGGTCGATGCCGCAGATGGGGCTATTGATGATCATCGTGCTGCTGCCGCTGCAGATGTTGTCCGGCGGCATGACGCCGCGCGAGAGCATGCCGGAAGCGGTGCGGAATTTGATGCTCGCCGCCCCGACGACGCATTTCGTGGCGCTGGCGCAGGCGATTCTCTATCGGGGAGCGGGGGTGGAGACCGTCTGGCCGCAGTTTCTCGCCTTGCTCGGAATCGGCGGCGTTTTCTTTGTACTGGCGCTGAGCCGTTTCCGGAAGACTATCGGTTCGATGGGCTGAAATCCGGTTCGATCGTTTGCAGGCCGGATGGCAATCCGTAGAGCGGCGGATCGAGCCGGATTCAGGTTTTGAAATAAGTCTCGTGAGGTCCCCGGATCATCGGCGTCAAATGGCCGAGGAACTGGCGCGCGCTTTGTTCCCAGGAATAATTCAGCGCATGGCGCCGGCAGTCGGCCGGATTCAGTTTCAGCGCGTCCAGCGCGGCCTGCCGCAGATCGGCGCCGAGTACGCCGACCGGGGCCCTGCCGATGATGTCGATCGGGCCGGGTGCGGGAAAGGCCGCGACCGGCACGCCGGCGGCCAGGGCTTCGAGAATCACCAGGCCAAAGGTGTCGGTGCGGCTCGGAAACACCATCGCATCCGCGGCGGCCATATAGCGAGCCAGCATCTCGCCGGTCTGGAAACCGACGAAGCGGGCTTTCGGATATTTCCGTTCGAGCTCCGGCCGCTGTGTCCCGTCGCCGATCACATATTGGGTGCCGGGCAACTCCAGCTTCAAAAAATCTTCGATGTTTTTCTCGACCACCACGCGTCCCACATAGGCAAAGATCGGGCGTTCGTCCCGTAAGAAATCTTTCTCGCGCGGCCGGTAAAGGTCGGTATCGACGCCGCGCGACCAGATCACCATCCGTTCGAAGCCTTTGGCGGCCAAAGCTTGCCGCATCGATTCAGTGGTGACCATCACGCGCGCGCTTTCGCTGTGAAACCAGCGCATGTAGCCGTAGCCGATCCACAGCGGCAGGCCGATGCGCATCTTGAAATATTCGGGAAAGCGGGTGTGGAAGGATGTCGTGTAGTGGTAGCCCATCTCGCGGCAATAACGCCGCGCGGCGAAACCGACGCAGCCTTCGGAAGCCAGATGGATCGCGTCCGGCTTGAATGCCTGGAGGGTGGGGCGCAGGCGCGGGCCGCACAAAAACGCTAGGCCGACGTTCGGATAGCCGGGGCAGGGCCAGGTGTAGAAGCGGTCCGGGGCGCACAGTTCGACCGTGTGCCCGAGCCGGCGCAACACTTCCATCGTCTGGGTCAGCGTGGTGACGACGCCGTTGATTTGCGGATGCCAGGCGTCGGTGATCAGGGCGATTCTCAAAGCGGCAGCTCCTTTATCTTGACGGCGATGGAGGGCATAACTCACCCGTCGGGTTAGGAATTCCGCCTTGCCTCGATCTGGGCGCGCAGTTCCCGGTGGCGGACCTCGTCGATCGGGAAATTCCAGAGCAGCGGGAAAGCGAGCAGCATGATCAAGGCGGGCAGCCAGCCGTAGATGTGCATTAGCGCCGAGATCGACGCCGGGCTGTGGCTTGCGGCATTCGGGGTGAAACCGAATAAGGCCGGAAAGCCGGTGCCCATCATCACGCCGAGCGCCACGGCCAGCTTGATCGCCATGCCCCAGAGCGCGAAAAACAGGCCGGTGCGTTGCTTGCCGGTGTCCAGCGTGTCCTGATCGATCACGTCGGCGGCGATCGAATTGGACAGGAAGAAAATGGCTGCGAAACTGCTGCCGCGCAGCATGATCAGGGTGCCGTAGAATGCGATGTCGCCGGCGCCGACCCAGGGAAAGGGCAGGCTCCAGAGTCCGACCCAGAGCGCCGCGAGAGTGACCGCCCGGTGCTTGCCGATCCGGTCCGAAAGCCGCAGCCACAGCGGCATCGCGGCCAGCGAGGCGACCGTTTCGCCGAGAATCAGCGGCGCGAACAGTTCGGGCCGGCCGATCACGTGTTTCAATACCAGTTTATGCAGGCTTGCCTGGATCATCAGGCCGGCCCCGAACAGTACGATCGCGATCGCGGTGCGGAGAAATGCCCTGTTTTTGCACACGGAAAGCAGCGCTGGCCAGCCGATCAAAATTTCCCCGGTCAATTTTTCGGACGGCGGTTCCGGCACCCGCCAGAGCGTGACCGCGACCAAGGGCGGCAGAGACAGGATCACCATCAGCGCGATGGCGCGCATTTCGCCGCTGCCGCCTTGATGTCCCGCCAGCCCCATCGCGGCCAGCACGGCGAGAAACAGACATTGGCCGGTGGCGCCGAAGCCTTCGCGCCAGGCGGCGATCCGGGAACGCTCCCGGTAGCCGGTCGACAGTTCGGCCCCCCAGGCCTTGTAAGGCAGGTCGAAGATCGAATAGCCGATCGACAGCAGGCTCGCCCAGACCATCAGGTAGAGCAGCGAGGCGTTTTGCAGCGGAACGAACAGCATCCAGGTGGCGATCATGATGACCGGCGTGCCGACCGCCAGCCAGGGCTTGCGCCGGCCCCAGCGGCTGTGCCAGCGGTCGCTGATCGTTCCGATCACGGGATCGGTCAGCACGTCGAAGATGCGCGAAACGGAGATCATCGCGCCGACGCCGGCCAAAGGCAGCCCCATTTCGCCGGCATAAAAGGCCGGGATGAACAACGCCATCGGCAGGGTCATCACCGCATCGGTCAGATGCGGCAAGGCGTACAGCATCATTGTCCGTCGGGACAAAGGCTCGGCGGCGGCCGGATCGGTGCGGTCGGGGCTCGTCAAGGCGTCGCTCCTCTTGTGGGGTGCAAGCGTTTGCTCGAATCCGCCCAGCCTAACATAGTTCCGTTAAACCGGACACCTCGCTTTGCCTGCCGGCGTGCGGCGGTTCACTGACTTTGAAATTTAAACAATAAAACCCGCTTCCTCAGTGGGTAAGAAATCAGCCAGATTCTTTTCTATCTTTACCAGCCAATACCTGTCACACGGCCTGCTGACTAACCAACAGGCAATCAACAAAAACTGCTGATAAACCAGCAGCATAAAAATATTTCAGAGGCTTGGGTTGGTCTATCGGATAGGGATTGAATTTTCAAGCCTATGAAAATAAATGACATTTCAATAAAAACCCGGTTAAAAAACAGATTGGCACGGAGTTTGATTAGTTATTGCAGTATTAGCCTGTAATGACGAGTTATATCGTGACAACACTTGTGACATCCACTTCGAATTTTTCTCACCCGACACCGGGCCCATTGTATGCCCGTATCCGGGATGAACTCCGTACCATGATCGTCAACGGCACTTACCAGCCGCATCAACGCTTACCGTCGGAGAGCGACTTGATCAAACGTTATGGCGTTAGCCGGATCACCGTGCGCCAGGCATTGGGGGAGTTGGAGAAAGAAGGTTTGCTGTTCAAGATTGCCGGCAAAGGCATGTTCGTTTCCAAGCCCAAACCTTTTCAAGACTTGGCGCGCTTGCAGGGTTTTGCCGAGGCGATGTCCAGGCAGGGTTATGAAGTGTACAACCGTGTGGTCGGGCTTGATTTTGCCGCCGGCAACGGCACGGCCGACTCGGACGAGCCAAGGCAGCGGCTCGATCTGGCGGAGCCCGAACGTATCGCCGAATTGAAGCGCGTTCGTTATTTGAATCGCGAACCGGTTTCCTACGACGTCAGTTACATGAGCGCAACATTGGGCGAACGGCTGGCCAAGGAGGATTTGCCAGGCCGCGATTTTTTTCTGATTTTCGAAAATCAATACGGCATTGCGCTCGGTTTCGCCGATTTGGCGATCGACGCCATACTGGCCGATAGCGAAATTGCCGAATTGCTGCAAATAGCCAAAGGCACTCCGATATTACGCGTGGAGCGCCTTACCCATAGCCGGGACGGGCAGCCTTTGACTTTCGAATATCTTTATTGCCGGGCGGATAACTTTCAGTTTCGTTTGCGGATTGCGCGCTGACTATACGACCGGATCATTTACTCGTCATTTTTATAGGGAATGCCGCATGTTGCACGCTAAAACGAGGATCGAACCTTTTACCGATGACTTTTATCGGGAATATTACCTGGCATCGGGACGGTTATTGACGAACAGAGGGCGCCTTGCCGCGAATGAAGAATGCCGCGCCTCTCGGGATTTGCCGGCAGAAGCCAAAGCGAGCAAGACGCCAAATTCGCCAAGCTGCCCTATCAGAATCAGTGGCGGAATATTAAATATCGTTTCGACCCCATGGCAGAATTTTGCCAACAGGGATTACGGCGGCGGCTACGTCGCGGTTTACAACAAGGAATGGCTGGCGGCCTACGGCAATGACGGCGAACAATAGCGTAGCGATTTTGGCTATATAACTCATGGGGAGCCATGTATGACTAAAAAATCTTTTCCGACATTGAATCGTTTGCTGCAAATGGCCGTTATTTTGGTGGCCTTCATGAACGATAACGCCTTTGCCGACGGCGAAGCCTGGCCGAAGGAAATCACTCTCGGCTATCAAAAATACGGTCCGCTGATCATTCTCAAATCGACCGGCGAGCTGGAAAAACGCCTGCAAGACAAAGGTGTCAGCGTCAAATGGGCGGAGTTTCAGTTCGGCCCGCCGATGCTGGAAGCCTTGAACGCCAACAAGCTGGATTTTGCCGTCACCGGCGAAACGCCGCCGGTGTTCGCCCAGGCCGCCAAAGGTTCTCCTCTGGTTTACGTCGCCAACGAACCGGCCTCGCCGCAGGGCGAAGGTTTGGTTGTGAAAGCGGATTCCGAGATCAAAAGCGTCGTTGATTTAAAAGGTAAAAAAATCGCGACCGCCAAAGGCTCGAACGCGCACTATTTCCTGATTCAAGCGTTGGCGAAGGCCGGTTTGACGCTGAACGACATCGAGGTGGCTTATCTGGCGCCGGCCGATGCCAGGGCCGCGCTCGAACGCGGTGATGTCGCCGCCTGGTCGATTTGGGATTACTTTTATGCCGCCGCCGAAGTGCAATTGGCTACGCGGACGTTGACCGACGGCACAGGCATCGTCAACAACCATGCGTTCTATACCTCAAGGCGTGAATTCGTCGAAAAATACCCCGAATTGATCGAAATCGTGCTTGAGGCAGTGCGCAAAACCGATGCCTGGGTCAAGAATAATCCCGCCGAAGCCGCCGAAAAACTGGCCGTTCATGTCGGCGTCGACGCCAACATTCTCGAAAAAGCCCTGCGCCGCAGCAGCTACGGATCCGCGCATCTGACAGCGGAAGTCGTTGCCGCCCAACAAAAAATTGCCGATACCTTGCTGGATATCAAGCTATTGCCCAAGGTCATCGAAGTCGAGGATGCGGTGTGGCAGTCCAAGGACAAATAACCGCCCTATAGTCCGGCATGCATGCGCTTGAATGCCGGCGTTTCAAAAAGACGATCAAGGCTTATGCCCGCAGGAAAGCCGAAACAACCCTTCCGATTAGGAGCAAAAGTATCATGAAAATTTTCTGGTTTTTACCCACCCAAGGCGATGGGCGTTATTTAGGCGCCAGCAAACAGGCGCGTCCGGCGGACCACCCGTATTTGACGCAAATAGCCCGCGCGGTCGACGAACTGGGTTACGAAGGCGTGCTGATTCCGACCGGCCGCACCTGCGAAGACGCCTGGATCGTCGCTTCCTCGCTGGTCGCGCTGACCCAACGTCTGAAATTCCTGGTCGCGCTGCGTCCGGGCGTGCTGACGCCGGCGGGCGCGGCGCGCATGACCTCGACCCTGGATCGATTTTCCGGCGGCCGCTTGTTGTTGAACGTGGTGGTCGGCGGCGATTCCGCCGAATTGGCCGGTGACGGCATATTCCAATCCCATGACGACCGTTACCAATATGCCGAGGAATTTCTGCACATCTGGCGGGAACTGCTGGCTGGCAGAACCGTGGACTTCGAAGGCCGGCACACGCGGGTCGAAGACGGAAAACTGCTGTTTCCGCCGGTGCAAAAGCCGCATCCGCCTTTGTATTTCGGCGGCTCGTCGGACGCCGCGCACGAATTTGCCGCCGGCGAAATGGATGCCTATCTAAGCTGGGGCGAGCCGCCGGCGCAAGTGGCGGAAAAGATCGCCGATGTCCGCCGACGCGCGGAGAACAAAGGCAGAATCCTGAAATTCGGTTTGCGCCTGCATATCATCGTCCGGGAAACCGACGAAGAAGCCTGGGCCGCCGCCGACGATTTGATCCAATACATCGACGATGAAGCGATCGCCAAAGCCCAGCAAGCCTTCAAACGCTCCGATTCCGTGGGTCAACGCAGGATGGCGGAACTGACCCGATGGGGCGCGTCGAGAAGCCGCGAAGCCTTGGAAGTATCGCCCAACCTGTGGGCCGGCGTCGGCCTGGTGCGCGGTGGCGCCGGCACGGCGCTGGTCGGTTCGCCGGAAACCGTGGCGGCAAGGCTTCAGGAATACGCCGAGTTGGGCATCGACAATTTTGTGTTGTCCGGCTACCCGCATCTCGAAGAAGCCTATCGCGTCGCCGAATTGCTGTTTCCGCTGTTGCCGGTCGACAGCAAAAAAGACAACGACAACGCCGTGATTTACATGAGTCCGGTCGGCGATACCGGCCATGTCGATGTGGCAACCCCATTGGCGGCGGTATCGTGAAAACCGGCGTTTCTTTGTCTCACTGGCTTGCAGGGCTATCGGGCTGGTTGTTGCCGGCTTTGTTGATCGCCGCTGGTTATCGCTGCCGAAAACGGTTGGCTGTCGTCGCAAATCCTGCCGGCGCCGATGGATATCGTCCGCGCCGCGATCGATTTGACGCTTTCGGGCGCACTGGCGGACAACATCGCCGCCAGCGCCGAACGCGCCGGCTGGGGCTTGCTGGCCGGCGGCAGCATCGGCTTTTTCTGGGCCTGTTCAACGGCCTGTTCCGGACCGCTGAACGGTTTCTGGACACCACGGTGCAAATGATCAGAAACGTGCCGCATCTGGCGTTGATTCCGCTGGTCATCATCTGGTTCGGGATCGGCGAAGCCGGCAAAGTGTTTCTGGTAACGTTGGGGGTGTTTTTCCCAATCTACGCCAACACCTATCACGGCATCAAAACCACCGATCCGCAACTGATCGAAATGGGCCGGGTGTACGGTTTGACGCCCTCAATTGTTCAGCCAGATCATTTTCCCCGGCGCCTTGCCTTCCATATTGGTGGGGCTGCGGTATTCGCTGGGCTTGATGTGGCTGACGCTGATCGTCGCCGAAACCATTGCCACCACCTCCGGCATCGGCCAGATGGCCATGAACGCCAGGGAATTCATGCAGACCGACGTCGTGGTATTGGCGATTCTGATCTACGCCTTGCTGGGCAAACTGGCCGATACCTCGGTGCATTTTCTGGAACGCCGCATTTTGCAATGGCATCCGGGATTTAAATGCTCTAGCCTTCTGCTGTGGGTGGCTGCACAGTCGGTTGGCCATCGACCCGGACGAATCGAACCTCGAGCCATCAAACGACGACCCAAACCTTATCCGCTACTGACAAAACCAAGACATGAAGCCAGGGAGGATATAAAAAAACAAAAGCATCCGAAAAAGATTAAATGAAATGAGAGAGATTAGGGTAAGAAACTGGATTTATTGAAGACGTTTAGGTGGTTAAGTAAGTGCCATTCGGGTCAGACTCGATTGATTTCGAACCGCATCGTTCGCAATTGATGCGGTTCTACGACCCTATGATCCTAATGGCCCTGATCTTTCTCTAACAGCGCATTGATTTTTTGCAACTGGGCAATTTGGATTTTTAGGTTTTCAATTTCACGTTGCAGGAGAGCAAGTTCTTTGTCTTTTAGTTCAATAATCAATTGCTGCTTGTCTAATTCGGCATTGGATGAGCCAATATAAACTTTACTTTGAAGGTGCTTATTATTTTGCTTACAAGCAAAGTTTACATTCAATGCCCCTTTTTCACTGAGATCCACTAATTCAGGCAACTGCACTTCAAAAATTTCAGCCAGTTTTGCGAGTTTCGATAATTTTATGTCGGAGTCGCCCCGCTCAATATCACCATAGCCGTTTTTAGACATTTCTAGCTTTTCCGCTACCTGTTCTTGGGTTAACTCTTTAGCTTCCCGCATTAATCTTATTTTGTCATTTACCGACATAAGTCGCTCCTACCGATAAAATACCTGTCTGGCTTGATTGTAACAGCTTTTGTGAGGACTTAGAATTGACAACACTTTAAAAAAAGCACCTAACCCTGTATTTGCCGTTCTTGTTTTCGGCGAAGCATTGATTTTTCAAGCCGGGTAGGGTGGATACCCGCAGAGTGTAAGTGCGACGATAATTCATACGCCCCGCTCGACCAAGAACGAGGCGCAGGTGCGTGATTTCCAGATGCACCAAACTAAGAAAGGTAATCAATGGATGATACTTCGGGATGAAGATCCAGGATAGTTCAGCGCTTCCATAAAGAATCGGGAAAAAAACGGTGCTTAGGCTTTTGGGGACCGGCAACAACCTTGCCGCTTCGTACTTACTGCTCCTTCTACTGGCATGCTTTCCGTCGGCATGGGCCGCGGACGCGGAGCGCGGCTTTCTCGGGGTCGCCGACGCCGTCTCGGTGAGCGCCAGCGGCGACCCGGCCGTTGTCGAGTCTTTGCAGTATCTTCAGACCACGGCCCAGAACCGGGGAACGGTGCGGGTCATCGTTGGCGTGCGGGCCGCCTTCGCGCCGGAAGGAAAGCTCAGCCCCGCCCAGGCCCAATTGCAGAAGAAGGAGATCGCCGACGCGCAATCGGCAGTGCTGGCCGCAACGCCCCTTCAGAGAAAAGGCAGCATCAAGCGGTTCAAGACCATCCCCTTTCTTGCCGTGGAGGTCGACTCGGATGAGTTGGCGCAGTTGGCCCATGATTATGACGTGACCAGCATTGAAGAAGACCGCCTCGCCTTTCCCACCCTGGCGGACAGCGTTCCCCTGATTGGCGGCACCGAGGCCTGGAACGCCGGGTATACGGGGCAGGGACAGACCGTCGCCGTCCTGGACACCGGGGTCGACAAGAATCATCCCTTCCTGGCCGGCAAAGTGGTTTCGGAAGCCTGTTATTCGACCACTTCCGCTCCACAGGCTGTGGTGTCCGTGTGTCCGGGCGGCGTCGCCGCTTCCACCGCCGTCGGCTCCGGGGTCAATTGTACTGGTGCCACGAATTGCGATCACGGTACCCATGTGGCGGGCATCGTGGCGGGCCGCGGGAGTAGTTTCTCGGGCGTGGCTCCGGACGCCCGAATCATTGCGGTGCAGGTCTTCTCTAAAGTCACCACACAAGATGCTTGCGGCGAGAAGCCTGCGCCATGCACGACGGCAACCTGGGGTGATATCTTGCAAGGACTCGAACGGGTCTTCGCGCTTCGGTCCAGTTACAACATCGCTGCAGTGAACATGAGCCTTGGAGGCGGGCAATACCTTAACCAAGCCTCTTGCGACGCCCAGAATTCTAGTGTCAAGACGATCATCGACAACCTGCGTTCGGTGGGCATCGCCACGGTGATTTCTTCGGGAAACGCATCCTACACGGACAGCATGGGCGCGCCGGGTTGTATCTCCACGGCTGTCAGCGTGGGCAGCACCAACAAGAACGACCAAGTATCCCAATTTTCCAACTCAGCCGGGTTCCTCAACCTGCTCGCACCCGGCGAAAATATCCGGTCTTCCATACTCGGCGACGGGTTTGCGAATTTCAACGGGACTTCCATGGCGGCTCCCCATGTGGCCGGCGCCTGGGCCTTGTTGAAACAGAAGACCCCCGGTCTTTCCGTCGCCGCTGCCCTGAATGCGCTGGCTTCCACCGGCCAGCCGGTCATGGATTATCGTAATGGAATCACCAAACCCCGCATCGACGTGGCGGGAGCCCTGGGGGTGGGCGGCGCTCCGAGCTTGGGTACTCCCACCGCATTGCCGTCCACCAACCTGACGGCCTCTGCTTTCACGGCTAACTGGACGCCGGTGAATGGCGCCGACGGCTATCGTTTGGACGTATCCCCGAATAGCGGCTTCACCAGCTACGTCGCCGGGTATCAGAACCTGGATGTAGGCAACGCCACCAGCCGCGCCGTCGGCGGCCTGAGCGCGAGCGCGGCCTACTACTACCGGGTGCGCGCCTACGGGGCCGCCGGAACCAGTGGAAACTCGAACACGGTCTCCGCGACTACCGCAGCCGCTGCCGGTCCTCAACCTTTGAGCAACGGCCAGGTGGTCGGCGGACTCTCCGGAACCGCCGGCTCGGAAAGCCATTTTTTCATCGATGTGCCCAGCGGCGCGAGCACCTTGCGGGTGCGGATGTCAGGCGGCACCGGGGACGCGGACCTCTACCTTCGGCGCAACGACCCGCCCGCCACCAGCGCCTACGACTGCCGCCCCTACCTGCCCCCCGGCCCCGATGAAGAATGCCTGGTCGCCAGCCCCCGGGCCGGCCGTTACTACATCATGCTGCAGGGCTACACGGCCTATTCCGGTGTCACCCTGACCGCCAGCTATGTCGCCGAAACCTCCATCGCCGTGCCCCCCGCGCCGACGGCTAATGTCGCCGGCAATCTCTCCGCCAACGGCTTTACCGCCAATTGGAGCGCGGCTGCCACAGCCGACGGCTACCGCTTGGATGTGGCCAGGGATAGCGGCTTTTGGACGTGGGAACCAATACCAGCCGCTCGGTGAGCGGGCTGACGGCGGGCACGACCTATTATTACCGGGTGCGGGCCTACAACGCCAACGGCAACAGCGGAAATTCCAACATCGTCACTGTGACGACCTCCTCATCCACCGCGCAGGGCTTGGCAAACGGCCAGGTGGTGACCGGTCTGTCGGGGGCCGCCGGTTCTGAGCGGCGCTATTACATCGATGTTCCGGCCGGGGCGACACGGCTGACCGTCACTCTTTCGGGAGGAGCGGGAGACGCGGATCTGTACTTGCGCTTTGACAGTCCACCGGCCAGGAGCGCCTACGGTTGCGGTTCCGAGAAGGCAGACAGCAACGAGGAATGCCTGGTGAGCAACCCTTCGGAGGGCCGCCATTACATCCTGGTGTATGGTTACAGGGATTATTCGGGCATCTCCATCAAGGCCGAGTACCTGGAATCGACGCCGGGTGCCCCCGAACCGTTGAACAACGGCGAGTTGCGGAGCAATCTCAATGGAACGGCGGGTTCCGAACGGCATTTCTATATTGATGTGCCAGCCGGGGCGACCGGTTTGAAGATTGAGATGGCGGGCGGCACGGGCGACGCGGACCTGTACGTTCGCTTTAGCTCCGCGCCCACCCTGGCCGAGTTCGATTGCCGTCCATACGTGCTCGGCAACGATGAGGAGTGCGAGGGGACTAATCCTCCGACGGGCCGCTATTACATCATGGTGCGCGGCGACAGTGCCTACGCCGGCGTCTCTCTCAAGGCCGAATACCGGGGCGTCGTACTACCGCCGGGTCCCGAGCCCTTGAGCAACGGCGAGCTGCGGAGCAATCTCGACGGAACGGCGGGTTCCGAACGGCATTTCTATATCGATGTGCCGGCCGGGGCGACCGGTTTGAAGATTGAGATGGCGGGCGGCACGGGCGACGCGGACTTGTACTTTCGCCTCGGCTCCGCTCCCACCTTGACCGAGTTCGACTGCCGTCCATTCAAATTCGGCAACAACGAGGTGTGCGAGGGGACCAATCCTGCGGCGGGCCGCTACTATATCATGGTGCGCGGCGACAGTGCCTACGCCGGCGTCTCTCTCAAGGCCGAATACCGGGGCGTCGCACCACCGCCGGGTTCCGAGCCCTTGAACAACGGCGAGCTGCGGGGTAATCTCGACGGAGCGGCGGGTTCCGAACGGCATTTCTATATCGATGTGCCGGCCGGGGCGACCGGTTTGAAGATTGAGATGGCGGACGGCACGGGCGACGCGGATTTGTACGTTCGCTTCGGCTCCGCGCCCACCCTGACCGAGTTCGATTGCCGTCCATACGTGCTCGGCAACGACGAAGAGTGCGAGGGGACTAATCCTGCGGCGGGCCGCTACTACATCCTGGTGCACGGTTACGAGAGCTATTCCGGACTCGCACTGTGGGCCGAGCACACGAGCACTCCGCCAGTCACAACCTATCCCCTCACTGTCGGAAAGACCGGCAACGGCATCGGCACGGTGACCAGTACCCCGGCAGGGATCGCCTGCGGGACCGACTGCGAGGAAAATTATAGCGCCGGTTCCACCGTGATCCTGATGGCCGATCCGGCCGCCGGTAGCACCTTCGCCGGCTGGGGTGGCGCCTGTTCGGGGACCTCTACCTGCAGCTTGACGATGACCGCTGCCAAGGCTGTGGTTGCCACCTTCAATCTGGCGCCGGCCACGCAGGCAGACTTGGTAGTCAGCCAAAGCGACAACCCCGACCCGGCGACGGTCGACAGCGACCTGGTCTACACGGTGACCATAAATAATCTCGGCACCTCGATCGCGACCGGTTTGGTGCTGACCGATACCGTGCCAACCGGCGTGGCGGGCGTGCGCTGCACGAATTGCGGCACCTGTACATTCAGCAATTCGGTGTTGAACTGCCCGCTGCAAGATTTGGCCGCCGGCGCAAGCCATACCTGGCGCTTGACCGTGACGCCAAAGTCGGCGGGTTCGCTGACCAACCAAGTCAACATCGCCAGCGCGACGCCGGACCCGAACATGGCGAACAACGCGGCGAGCGAAATGACTACGGTCAATCCAAAGCGTGTGCCCGGCAGCGTGGATCATGACTTTGCCGTGACCGAAATCAAGGCGCCGGCAAAAATCAAACTGAAACCGTTCGCAGCCGTCGCGAAGACGGTCAAGGTGACGTTGCAAAACCGCAGTCGCCACATCGAAACAATCACCGGTGCGGCAATGCTAGCGGAATTGGTCGATCTGCACGTGGATTCGCTGGGCGAGTGTCTATCTCCTCAGGTCGAATTGATCACGGCCCCGCTGCTGAAGCGCCTGCCGATACGCTTGCGGCCGAAACAGAAATTGACGGTCGGGTATAAAGTTACCTTCGATTGTACGAACGATCCCATCGCTACCACGAAAAAGAATCCGGGCCATGACGATTACCGCTATTCGGCGCGGGTCGATCACCACGCGATCGACGGTAACCCGGATGCGCACCCCGACGACGATGTCTGTCCGCGCAGCGTGGCCGCGCCTTACTTCGACAATTTTCCCAACGATTCGATTAAAGAGAAAGGATGCGGCCGCAAGCTTGGCAAAGGGTTGTTGGGCGGTGAGATTATCACGGACTTGCGCGTCCCGATTAGATAACCGGATTCAAAGCGCTGCGGGTTTTAGAACCTGTCCCTAGCCTGGTAGTCGGGCCCGCTTTATCGTTACCCGACGTTTAGGTGGTGATCACGCTCCGTTATTGCGGCAATCTGAAATCGCTGCACACGGTACCGCGGGGCTTACAGAGCAAATCCCCCCTTTTTTCCAAAGGGGGGATGTCGCTAGCATATCGCTCTCTTTTCAAAAAGGGACGTCGTTTGGGCTATTGTTGAAGCGACTCCTGCCCTCGCCCCTTCGACAATGCCGATTCCCGCCTTTGAAAAAGGAATGCCGCTTTCCCTTTTTGAAAAAAAGGGGGCCGGGGGGATTTTATATAGGCTGGCTCTTAATCCGTATTTGAACAAACGCCCTACAAGCACTCCAGTCGCCAAACGCCCCATGCATCGCCTTGCCGGACTACTTTGAAGCAGGTTTCCCGTTCGGGCCGGTCTTTATCCTTGCCGGACGTTTTTCCCTTAATAATTGTCCAATTTCAAACTGAATCCCTGCCCGCCGGTTGTCCGGTTCGCCGGACCGTATGGTCTTCGATCACGATCAGCTGCTGTTTATAAAGCGCGCCGATCGCCTGTTTGAAGGCTTTTTTGCTGGTGCCGAAGGCCGCGTAAATCGCTTCCGGCGGGCTTTTGTCGCCAAGTTCCAGGACGCCGCCGTGTTTGTCCAGTTCTGCCAGGATCCGGTCGGCCAAGGGATCGATCTTGCCGTAGCCGGGTTCGTTCAGAGTCAGGTCGAGCTTGTGGTCGTCGCGGACTTTTTTGATGTAGCCGGTCAGCTTCTGGCCCTTGCGGAGCGGGCGGAAGAGCTCGTTTTGATACAGCATGCCCCAGTGGGTGTTGTCCACGATCGCTTTGACGCCCAGTTCGGTAGGGTCCGCGATCAGCAGGGCGACTTGCTGGCCGGCTTTGAACTCCGGTCCTTCATCCGATAGAAAACGGTCGAGTTTGGTCGTTGCGGCAATCCGCCCTTTGACGTCTTCGTACAGTTTGACCAGATAAGACCGGCCGGGCTTCATTTCGGCGATCTGTTCGCTGAACGGCACCAGGAGGTCCTTCGGGATGCCCCAGTCCAGAAACGCGCCGTAATAATTGACCGCGGCGACTTTCAGCCAGGCGATGTCGCCGACTTCGGCCAAAGGTTTTTGCAGGGTCGCCGCCAGATGGCCTTCGCCGTCGATATACACGAAAGCGGGAACGCTGTCGCCGACCTGACAGGCCTTGGACGGCTTTTTGTCCGCCAGCAGCACCATCGGCGAGCCGGGCAGGCCGAGGTAAATGTTCGGGCCTTGAATTTTGACGACCTTGAGTGAGTTGGTTTTGCCGATGTTGATCATGGAATGGGAGATAGTTGAATGGAGCGTTCGATCGAATCCGCAGCTTCTTTTGGCTTGAATTGGCAGGATCAAGTGTTTGATGCGCGCAGGAGTAAATTGCAATTCAGCAGCATACCAGATGGCCTTCCAATGGCTCATTAAGAAAAATAAAAAACACTAAAATAATCATTGCCAGCAGTGATCCCAGCAAGACCGAAAAATATAATTTTGCATTATTTGTGAGCTTCCATGCCGCGATGGCGCCAAGCAGCGGGATTGCCGGGGCGACCCATATGAAGGCTTGCGAGGTCATTACCCGAATACTCCAGGGAAGAGTCATTTCCCATTCCGCGAGCACGGGGAGTTCGGAATGGAGAGTATTCAAATATCCGTTTAAAGAGTAAAGATACAGACTTCCCGATACGGTCAGGCCGTAAAGCGTCAATCGGGAAATCCGTATCGGCAATTTCATTGTTTCGCCTAATGAGTGATCAGAAACCTTACTGCGTCCAGTTTCAGCTCGGCCGATTCGATATTGTCGTGCGCGAGCAGGGTCATTTCCTTCAGGTGTTCGATCTCCTCGGGCTTGATCGACGGATTGACTTTTTGCAGACGCATCATCCGTTTGATCTCTTCGGCCAGCGAGCCGAGCATTTCTTGGGCCGCATGCTGAACGAGCGCGTGTTTGTCGCTTTGGGCGCGTTGTTCGGCAACGCCGAGCATTTGCGTCAGATGATGGCGCTGGTTGTTGATGAACGCGACGATTTTACCCTTGTCGAAGGTGATGCCGGCATCGATCAGGTCGTCATAATCGACGGTATCGGTCAGGTCCTGCTTGTTCTGGCCGATCAGCACGCGGATCGGCGTGGGCGGCAGGAAGCGGCCGATCTGCAGTTCGGGCGGCGCGCTGCATTCGGCCACGAACAGGCATTCGAGCAGGAATTGCCCTGCCTTCAGGTCCGGATGCCTGACCACGTTGATCGAGGCATTGCCGGTTTCGCTGGAAATGACCAGGTCCATTGCACCCAGCACCATCGGGTGCTCCATCGTCAAAAACTGGAAATCTTCGCGGGCCAGCGCAATCGACCGGTTGATCGTGGCCGTCATGCCGTCTTCCGACAGGCTCGGAAAGTGCGAGATGCGCAGATGGTCGCCCGGTTTGACGATGAAGCAATCGGGCGAATGGAATTCGGTATCCACGCCGTAGCTGTCGAACACGTCTTCCATGTATTGCCAGAGATGGCTTTCCCGTTCGTAGCGCTGCAGCGCGTCGATGTATTTGTCGGCGATGTCTTTGCGGCAGGAGTTCAGTTCGAGTAATTGATCGCGGCCCTGATGCAGTTCGGCCTCGATCGCGGCGCTGCGCTCGCGGGTTTTGGCGATGAAGCCGTCGAGTAAATCGAAGTCGCGCGCGGCCAGCAGGGCATCCAGCTCTGCCGCGAGTTCGTCCGCGACGTGCTGGGCGGCCGAGTTGTTATGGCGGAACGCGTTCAAGCCTTCGTCGTACCAGCGGAACAGCAGTTCCTGTTCGCTGCCGCGCAGGTACGGCACATGGATGCCGATGATGTGTTTCTGGCCGATCCGGTCGAGGCGGCCGATCCGTTGCTGCAGCAAATCGGGGTTGACGGGCAGGTCCCACAGGATCAATTGGTGCACGAACTGGAAATTGCGGCCTTCGCTGCCGATTTCGGAGCAGATCAACAGGCGGGCCGAGCTTTCCTGGTCGGCGAAATAGGCGGCTGCACGGTCGCGTTCGATGATCGTCATCCCTTCGTGAAAGACCGCGGCGGCGATGCCGGTCCGGTTCCTCAGCGTTTGTTCCAGGTCGATCGCGGTTTGCGCTTTTTTGCAGATCAACAGCGCCTTGTCGCCGCCGAAGCGTTTGATGGTATCGACCAGCCAGCCAAAGCGCGGGTCCTGTTCGGGATCGTCCCGGTTTTCCCGGCCTTCCAGCACGTAGCCGTAGCGTTCGCGGTCGGGGAAACCCTGCACCGTATGCCGGGAGTTGCGGAACAGGATGCGGCCGGTGCCGTGGTGGTCGAGCAGTACGTTGATCAATTGCGCGCGCGCATGCGCGGATTTTTCCGGATTGTTCAGGTTTTTCAACAGGCCTTCGACATTGTCGTCCTTGACCAGCGCCCGCAGGGCCGCGGCGGCTTCATCGGTCAATGTCTCTTCGGCCAGCAGCGCGCGCGCCGCATTGGCGACCGGCTCGAAGTGCTTCTCGTCTTCCAGGTAACGGCTGTAGCTGTAGAAGCGGTCCGGATCGAGCAGCCGCAGGCGGGCGAAGTGGCTCTCCTTGCCCAGTTGCTCGGGCGTTGCGGTCAGCAGAATCAGGCTCGGCGTGTGTAGGCCGAGCTGTTCGACGAACAGGTATTCGGGGCTCGGATTGGCTTCGCTCCATTCCAGATGGTGCGCCTCGTCGACGATCGCCATGTCCCAGCCCGCTTCCAGCGCCTGCTTCCGCCGGTTCGGATAGCGGCTGAAAAACGACTGGCTGCACAGCACCAGTTGTTCGTTCACGAACACGTTTTCGTCTTCAAGAGGTTCCTCGTCGAACTCTTCGTCGGCGAGCTCGTTTTCCAGGTTGACGTTGCGGCAGCGCTCCTCGTCGACGATGCTGAAGCGCAGATTGAAGCGGCGCAGCATTTCGACCAGCCATTGGTGCAGCAGCGTCTCGGGTACGATGATCAAAATACGGACGGAGAGCCCGTTGATCAGCCTATGGTGCAGGATCATCCCGGCTTCGATCGTCTTGCCGAGGCCGACTTCGTCCGCGAGCATGATCCGCGGCGCGAGCCGGTTCGCGCATTCGTGGGCGATATAGATTTGGTGTGCGATCAGGCTGGTGCGTCCGCCCATCAGGCCCTTGACCGGCGACTGATGGTGTTCGCGCAGCCGCCGCCAGGTATCGTAGCGCAGCGAAAACCAGGACGGCGGATCGAACTGGCCGGTGAACAGGCGGTCCTGGGGGTTGTTGAATTGAATGTGGTGGTTCAGTTCCATTTCTTCCATGCGGACTTCCTTGCCTGCCTTGTTTCTGCCGATATAGGTAATGACGCCGTTATTTTCGGATACGGACTGCACGGTGATTTTGGAGCCGTCGATGGCTTCGATCGTCTCTCCGGGTGAAAATTTGACGCGGGTCAGCGGGGCGTTATCGCGCGCATAGATTCTTTTCTCGCCGGTTGCCAGGAACAACACCGTGACCCGGTTGTAGGCCGCTTCGAGAATCAGCCCGAGTCCCAATTCCGATTCGGTATTGCTGATCCAACGTTGTCCCGGAATGAAGTTTTCCATTGATCGATTCGCTCGTCTTAAGATGTGAAGAAAGGCAGCTATTATAAGCGCTGTCGGGAAAAATATAGGGGGGAAATCATCCTGGAAGGCGGATCAAGTAGCCGGAGATATTCCGCTGCGCAATCGGGCCGCCAATATCCGCATGTTAAGCCTCCGTTCAGATCATGCGGCTTATAATGGATAACATCATCATTTTAAACTTTGATAACGACTGATCTTTTAACTGACATTCCGAAACGGCTATGAAAAAAATACTGACCTTAATCCCGACCTTTGCGGTGGCCCTGAGCTTTGCAGGCGCTGCCGAAGCTTCCGGCGGCCATCACGGCAAGGCCAAAGGGCATTACAAGCATAGGCATGGGCACCGGGACGAGGTGGTGCATTATTATGTGCCGGTAGCGCCGCCCGCGCCTGCACATTACTATCCGGCACCCGTTCCGGCGCCGCAGTCTTATCGGCAGCCCGAGCCGGACCTCCGCTCCACGGCTGGATTGGCGGGCAGTGTGGTCGGCAGCGCGCTGGGCTATCAGGTCGGCAACGGCCATCCGCTGGCGGCCGGCGTCGGCGCGGCGGCCGGTTCCCTGATCGGTAACGAAATCGGCAGATAAGCCGGTGGACGAAGCGGATTCATTGAATCGCTCCGCTTTTTCGTCTTGTTCCTTGACCTTGTCAAATTATTTTTTTCGTTAAGGAAGCATTCAGTTAAATCATGGATAATGCAACCAACGAAAATTTTAACCGTTATTTTTTAAATAGTTGATACATCATGGAGAACGATTTTATGAAAAAGTCATTGTTATTCATTTCCCTGGCTGTGTCGGCCATGATGTTGCCGGGTGCAGCATTCGCGGATCGGTGGGGCCATCATCACGGACATGGTTACGGCTGGGGACATCGCCCCCATTATCATGGCCATTACTATCCTGCCCCGGTCGTGAATCATTATTATCCGCAGCCGGTGGTAAGCTACATGGCCCCTCCGCCGGCCGTGGTTTATCCTGTGCCGGCAGCTGTCCCTGTTCCTGTCCCTGCTCCGGTGCCTTACTATTCCGGCGGCGGCCGTCCTTCCACAAACGGCTTGGCGGGCGGTGTGATCGGCGGCGTGATGGGTTACCAGTTGGGTAGGGGCGACCCGCTGGCGGCCGGTATCGGTGCCGCGGCCGGTTCATTTTTGGGTAACGGAATCGGCGGCTACTAACTCACTTACGCTTGACTCGTCTACAACGGGTCCTTTTTTCAAGTTTCTCAAGCAGTCATCAAGACCTTTTGCCGGCCCGGCCGGCAGGTCTTGAGTTTTTCCTTCCGCATTCCGGTCCGCGGGCCGCATAGTCAAACGGGTGAATTGCATTACACTTAAACCGTGTCGTTTATTTTTTAACCGGTTTAAAGTGGTGCCATGGTCCTTTTTCTCCGTATTGCAATTTTTCTCTCTGTTTTCTCGGCCGTGGGCTGCGCCAGGACGTATCAGGCCCGTTACGTCGAGACCAGCAACTTTCTGAACGATTATTCGATTTTGGAGGAGGATCGGGACGACGATGCGTTGCTGAGCTATTGGAAGGAAGGCGCCGACTGGTCGCATTACAAAAAAATCATCGTCGATCCGGTCCTGATTCGGAAGACCCTGGATTCCGGATTGAACGACCGCCCCCAGATCGAAAGCAGCCGCCTGAAAGAATTGCTGGAATACCGGGTGCGTGAAGCCTTGAAGAAGGATTTTAAATTGGTTACCCGTCCGGGGCCGGATACGATCCGGGTCCAGTTGGCGATTACCGATGCCGAGACTTCGACCTTGTTC
Source organism: Methylomicrobium album BG8 (assembly GCF_000214275.2). Taxonomy (NCBI): domain Bacteria; kingdom Pseudomonadati; phylum Pseudomonadota; class Gammaproteobacteria; order Methylococcales; family Methylococcaceae; genus Methylomicrobium; species Methylomicrobium album. The sequence goes on from NZ_CM001475.1 coordinate 1,059,122, forward strand.
TTGGACCAGCTCACGACCTTGTATCCTTCGGCGCGCGTGTCGTCGCTGCTGAAGCGGCTGGCGTTCGGCACCGAATCGTTCGTTGGCCAGGCCAGCATCGAGAGAAAAGTGACCGATTCGACGACCGGGGAGTTGTTGATGGCCTCGGCCGATTGCCGGGCTGGAGGAAAAACGCTGGTTGGTTCGTTCAACGATTGGGATGATGTCGAACAGGCTTATGTGTATTGGGCTCAACAGTTGAGCTACCAGCTTTGCCAAAAGGCCGGGAATCCCGAGTGCCGGGAGCCGGAGTAGCACGATAATAGGCGGGAGGGGAGAAGCTTTAGTTGTGCCCGCCCCGTCCAAAGCTTCCCGAAGCGCGTCGAATTTCCCTTGCCGGTAAAATTTTTCGATTATTCCGTATCGAGATCGCTCAGGAACATATCCTGAATCAGATTCCTCTCGCCGCGGGTCAGTTTGAAACGCGCATATTGGGTGCCCGGCGGCAAAGTTTCATGCTCTTGCTTCGTGTTGGGCAGCGGTTTTCTGCGGTCCTTCAGGCGCCTTTCCGCTTTGCGCCGGTTGAGTTTGGCGAATGCCGATTCGCTTTCCTGTCTTTCGGCGGCGGTGAATCGACTGGGCGAGCTGCGGCGGTCACTGTTCGGACGCGTATCGGTCGCGCGCCGGACATGTTTTCGTAAGTTAATGATATTCATTGTAATAGTAACCTCTATCGTTGACGGCGGAATGGAGATCCAAAATGCTACGATTCCCGTTTCTCCATACCATCAAAATATATAACAAGATCCGCCTTTCCTCTACCTTATAGTCTGTAAGTTTTTGTATTCTAATATTTCTTGATTTCAGAGCGAAGCGGCCAGTCGCCGCAGCGCGTCGCCGCCGTTGTTGAACAGCGGCCAGCCGTCCCCGGGTAAAACGGTTTTGATGTCGGGCAGGGCGGCCAGGCGTTTGACCGAGGCGACCGCCTGGCTTTTATCCTGCAGTTTGTCGTCCGGCAGCAGGCACAATTCTCCGCCGACATGGCAGCGGATCAGGTCGCCGGTGATTAGGGTCTCGTCTTCGAGCAGCAGCGCCAATTCGCCGGGCGTTTTCGAACCGGCCAGGCCGTACACGGTCAACCCGGGCACGATTTCTTCATTTCCGTCGAGCCAGACGTCGCAGGAAAACGGAATCAGATCCTTGTCCCCGGCCGGTCCGTAGAGCTTGGCGCCGTATTCCTGGGCCATCAGCCAGCCGGCGCGGACGTGATCGAAATTAGTGATCACCACAAACTTGGCACCGCCCAGGGCCTGCAAGTGTTTGCGGTCGTGCGCGGACAACGGCAGCGGGTCGATCGCAACATTGCCTTGGGGGTGAACCCACAGCACACTGTGGAAGTCCAGGTTGCGTTCTTCATTGAAAACCGACCAGCCGAATAAATCTTTACGATGTAATTGTTTCATGGTTGCGCTTCCGGAAGGTGGGAGGGTAAAAAATCATTGTTCGCTTCTGTCGTGCTGCAGGCGCCGCTTTTCGGTTTGAGCCAGAACGGCCAGGCGCGCGGCCTCGGTCATTTGCGTCCAGCCGGTGATTTCGTCGAGGGTGCGAAAGCAGCCCAGGCAGAGGTTGTTCCGGTCGAGACAACAGCATCTGACACAGGGGGAAGCCGGCGGTTCCTGGGAAAAATTCATCGGGTTTCGCTGTAAGAAAGGGTGCGGCATCAGCGGTGCAGAATCAATTCCAAAACCAGCTTGCTGCCGAAATAGGCGAGCAGCAGCGATAGAAAACCGCACAGGGTCAACTTGATCGCGGTCCGTCCGCGCCAGCCGTAGCGGATGCGTCCGAGGATCAGTCCGGAAAAGATGATCCAGGCCAGAATCGACAGCACCGTCTTGTGTGCGAGATGCTGCGCGAACAGATCTTTTATAAAGATAAAACCGCTGATCAGCGAGATCGTCAAAAAGAACAGGCCAACGCTGAGCATCTGGAACAGCAGCGCTTCCATCGTCTGCAGCGGGGGCAGGGATTGAATGAAACGTTTCGGCGGATGGCTATGCAATTGCCGATCCTGAATCGCCAGCAATATTGCCTGCAGCGCGGCGATGTTCAGCAGGCTGTACGCGACGATCGAAGTCAGGACGTGCGTGCTCATTTGCCAGTTATGGATGTGCAGCGGATGGGGCTTTTCGGTCGAAACCAAATCCAGCCCGAGCATCAGGGCGGCGATAGGGAACAGGATCACGCCGAGTTTTTCGACCGGTTTGTTCAATGCCGCAGTCAACAGCAGCAGGGATACGATCATCGAAACCAGCGAGGCGGTGCTGAAAAAACTGAAATTAAATCCCTGGTATTGCTGGAAATTGGCCCCGATATACGCAAAGTGCGCGGCGGCGCCGATCCAGCCGGGCGACAGCGGCGCTTTTTCGCTTCTGTGCTTATGGAAATGGCGGGCGATCAACAGCGCATTGCAGACATATGCGCCGATGGATAGAAGAGCAAGCTGAAGTGTGGTCATTCAACGGTTTCGCGGCTGAAAATGGGTCCGATTCGAATCGATTAGGCGGTTTTGAAAGCGTTGGCGTCCGCCTCGGCTTCTGGAAAATCGGTGAAGATTACAGGACTGCTCAAGGTATGGTAGTATAGCCTGTTAATGTGTCCTGATCCTAGCCCATTATGTGCGGGGGCCAGTTTTCCCAGTTACCAGTAAGTTTACGCCATGTTTGATAATTTAACCGACCGATTAAGCGATACTCTCAAAAAACTGAAAGGCCAGGGCCGCCTGACCGAGGACAACATCAAGGATACCCTGCGCGAAGTACGTATGGCCTTGCTGGAAGCCGATGTCGCCTTGCCTGTGGTGACCGATTTTATCGAACGCGTCAAAACCGGCGCCCTGGGCCAGACCGTGCAAAGCAGCCTGACGCCGGGCCAGTCGATGATCAAACTGGTGCAGTCCGAACTGGTCAAGGTGATGGGCGAGCGCAACGAGGCGCTGAACCTGCGCACCAACCCGCCCGCGATCGTGCTGATGGCGGGCTTGCAGGGTGCCGGTAAGACCACCACCGTCGCCAAACTGGGCCGCTGGCTGAAAACGAACCAGAAGAAAAAGGTCGGCGTGGTGAGTGCCGACGTTTATCGTCCGGCCGCAATCAAGCAGTTGGAAACGCTGGCGCAGGATTTGGAACTCATGTTTTTCCCGAGCGATCCGAGCCAAAAACCGGTCGATATCGCCAACGCCGCGATCGACGCCGCGAAGCGCAAGTTTCTGGATGTGCTGATTATCGATACCGCGGGCCGCCTGCACATCGATGACGAGATGATGGCCGAAATCAAGGAACTGCATGCGGCGGCCAAGCCGATCGAAACCTTGTTCGTGGTCGACAGCATGACCGGTCAGGACGCAGCCAATACCGCCAAGGCGTTCAACGAGGCGCTGCCATTGACCGGCGTGATTTTAACCAAAGCCGACGGCGACGCGCGCGGCGGTGCGGCATTGTCGATCCGACATATTACCGGCAAGCCGATCAAATTCATCGGTGTCGGCGAAAAGGCAGAGGCGCTCGAACCTTTCCATCCCGACCGGGTCGCTTCGCGGATTCTCGGCATGGGCGACATGCTCAGTCTGATCGAGGAGATCGAACAGAAAGTCGACAAGGAAAAAGCGCAGAAGCTGGTCCGCAAGATTCAAAAGGGCAAGAGTTTCGACCTGGAAGACTTCCGCCAGCAACTGATCGAAATGCAGAACATGGGCGGCGTCGGCACGATGCTGGACAAACTGCCGGGCATGAGCAGCGTACCGCGGGAAGTCCGGGAGAAGGTCAACGACAAGGAACTGGCTCGCCAGATCGCGGTGATCAATTCGATGACCCCGCAGGAGCGCCGCTTCCCCGACCTGATCAAAGGCAACCGCAAAAAACGGATCGCGGACGGCTGCGGCCAGGATCTGAACGCGGTGAACCGGATGCTGAAGCAGTTCATGATGATGGAAAAGATGATGAAGAAACTGAAAGCCGGCGGCAACATGGCGAACATGATCCGCGGCATCAAGAGCAACGTACGCGGACTGCGGCGCTGAGCTTTGTGCTTGAAAGCCCTTTCCCTTTGCGGGAAAGGGCAGGGTGAGGACGATCAAAAGCCGCTGACGGCGGCAGTATTGATTTTAAGAAATTTCCGAATAATTCCTCTCCTTCCGGATAATGCCGTTAATTTAAGAAATAAAGATACTGTAGGGTGGATAAGCGTAGCGTATCCACCACGCTAATGCCGGATGCGTGAGCTACGCTTATCCGGCCTGCGGTTTTCTTGACTTAACGGCATTGCCCTTGGATGAGAGCGTTTCCCGGACTTTCAGAGTTTTCTTAAATCCCTTCCCTCAAGCCCTCTCGCAGGATAAATAGTCAGGTTAGAAGGCATGTCGGCTACTCTGAAGGGCATAAAGAGCGTACTGGATGATCTGCCTATAACCGGCGCCGTCGATCCCTATTCGACATTTCACCCAAGATCCACAAACCGAATTTTGAGCCTATTCCGCACTTTACATATCGCTAAAATCGCGTAGAATAGGCGGATTAATTTTTTTGAATTAAATGTTTCGAGGAAAACTTTAATGGTTACCATTCGCCTTACCAGAACCGGCGCGAAAAATCGTCCTTTTTATCATGTCATCGTCGCCGACAGCAGAAGCGGCCGCGACGGTCGCTACATCGAGCGCGTCGGCTTCTTCAATCCTCTGGCGCGCGGCAACGAAGTCAGATTGCGCCTGGACAGCGAGCGTGTCGAATACTGGAAATCGCACGGCGCGCAACCTTCCGATCGCGTTGCAAGACTGATTAAAGACGCTGCGAAAGCGTCGGCCTAATCCGGGTTGATCAAGGAACGCGATAACACCGTCTGTGTCGGCAAAATCTCCGGCGTTTTCGGTGTCAAAGGCTGGCTGAAGATTTTTTCCTATACCAGCCCGAAGGAAAACATCCTGAGTTACTCGCCTTGGTTATTGGTAAAAAAGGGCGAGATGAAGACGGTCGAGATCACTGACGGCCATCTGCAGGGTAGCGGCGTGATTGCCCATATCAAGGGCGTGAGCGATCGCAGTCAGGCGGAAACCCTGCTCGGCTACGAGATTTTTATCCGCCGAGAGCAACTGCCCAAGACGTCCGAAGGCGAGTATTACTGGTCCGATTTGATCGGGCTGGAAGTGGTGACGACCGAAGGCGTGGTATTGGGCATCGTCGACAGCCTGCTCGAAACCGGCGCGAACGACGTACTAATCGTGAAAGGCGAGCGCGAGCGTGCGGTGCCGTTCATTCAGGGACGGACAATCGTGAAGGTCGACACCGATGCCGGTCGGATCGTGGCCGATTGGGATCCCGAGTTTTAAATCGGCGGCATGCGTTTCGATGTCGTCTCGATTTTCCCGGAAATGGTGGCCGGCGCCGCACACTACGGGGTTACCGGCAGGGCGATCGAGCGGCGGCTCGTCAGCCTGAACCTGTGGAATCCCAGGGATTATACCGAAGACCGCCACCGGACCGTCGACGACCGGCCCTACGGCGGCGGACCGGGCATGGTGATGAAATATCCGCCCCTGCACGATGCGGTGGCGGCGGCGAAAGCGGCGGGCTCAGGCCCCGCCAAAGTGGTCTACTTAAGTCCTCAAGGCAGGTTATTGACCCAGGAAATGTTGGCCGAGGCCAGCCGACTCAGTCAATTGATTCTTGTCGCAGGGCGTTATGAAGGCGTCGACGAGCGCTTCGTCGAACTCGATTGCGACGAGGAATGGTCGCTGGGCGACTACGTAATCAGCGGCGGCGAACTGGCTGCCTTGATCGTGATCGACGGGGTAACGCGGCTGTTGCCCGGCGTGCTCGGCGACGAAGCCTCCGCGGAGCAGGATTCGCACCGGAACGGCTTGTTGGATTGCCCGCACTATACCCGGCCCGAGCATCTGGACGGCCATCCGGTGCCGAAGGTGTTGCTGGGCGGCAATCATGCCGAAATCGAGCGCTGGCGAATGAAACAGGCGCTCGGCAGAACATGGCTAAGACGCCCGGACTTACTGGAAAAAATGCATCTGAGCCCGGATCAGCAAGCCCTGCTGAATGAATTTAAAATTGAACTTGATGTTTATTAGGTGTGGTAATGAGCAATATTATTGAAGCATTGGAAAAAGAACAATTGAAGCAGATCCCGGAATTCTCGACCGGCGATACCGTGGTCGTGCAAGTCCGCGTGAAAGAAGGCGAGCGTGAAAGAATCCAGGCGTTCGAAGGCGTCGTGATCGCAAAGCGCAACCGCGGCCTGAACTCTGCTTTCACCGTCAGAAAAATCTCGCACGGCACCGGCGTCGAGCGCGTTTTCCAGACGCACAGCCCGCTGATCAGCGAAATCCAGGTCAAGCGCCGCGGCGACGTGCGCAGGGCGAAGCTGTACTACCTGCGTGATCTGACCGGTAAGGCGGCGAGAATCAAGGAAAAACTCTCCTAAGATTTTCTCGGAAAATAAAAAAGGCGACTTCGAGTCGCCTTTTTTATGCGCGGCAATGCAGGCGGATTTTAGTTTTGGCGATTCGTCGGCTTAGGGAAGATGTTCGGAAAATTGTTATGAAGAGTATTGTGTTTTATTGAGGATATGATAATTTTCGGCACCTGCATGAATCTGGAGTAGTTTTAAATTTTTACAAAAGTTTAGGCCTCCTAAATGACATAAAATATTGCGTCATTTAGGATGTGTAATTAATGTTAGAAGCATAAAGAAGGAACATTATAATGAATCAGAAGAAAGTATTCGGAGTACTTCTCACCGACGAGGCATGGGCAGAGTTAGGTGCGGCTTTAAAGCCTTATTCGAGCGAGGGCAGCATCGGCCGTTATATCTATTGCGAAGAAGTGCAGCTCGGTGGCCAATACTTCGTAATGGTCGCTTCTTGCACTAATTCAGATGGCTCTTCGTTCAAAGCCGAAATTGGTATTCATCACCATCACGTAAAGATGTATATCTCTGCTAATGAAAGGTCACAAATCGGATTTGTTCAGTTCGGCTGAGCTTTGCGTCTGATCTCGTAAGAATTTGGAGTAGTGATTTGTTTGAACGCTTCACCGACCCCATTACTGTAGTGAGTCTTGCTCAACAAGGAAACATCGAGAAGCTTCAGAAGCTCATTCGTGGTGGGTGCCGAATCGACCGAAGAACAACTTATGATCCTTGGATGACTCCATTGGATGCATCAGCCGCTGCTGGAAATACCGTGTGTACCGAGTTTTTGCTTAGTGTCGGCGCGCCGTTGTGGGGTTCGTCTATCTTTGAGGCAATTCAAGTCGATTCGCGGCCTATTCTTGAGGTGTTCCACAAACACGATGCAGTGTTTTTTCGGAATTTTTACCGTGACAAAGAATTCTCCCAAAATCCACGTTTGAACCGTTGGCTGCTTCACTTCACCGCACTCGATTACGCGCTCTCGATAGGCGCAAATGCGTGTTCTGAATTCCTTACCGAAATAGGTGCTCAGAAAAAAGACAAATTCACTAAGTGCCGGAGAGGGCACTATGCACCCTTAATTAAAGATGAGTCATTCGTGTCATTTGGAGGCATGAATTTAGATGGCCTTTGTGAAGTCACCGAAGGCTATTATTGTGCTAAGTGTGAGACGTTTATCCGGGGTAGCATGTGAGAATAGTTCTAACATGGTACTTAAAGGGACGCTCCGCTACGCTGCGCGCCCCTTAGTTTCACGTTAGCCAACACGAAAGGGGTACGCCATGAGCAAATGTAGTCTGGTAGGTCGGGCAACAGCTTCATCGTTGCCCGACGTTAGACTGGTACACAGCAGAAAGCTCTTGTAGGGCGGATTCGCCGCCAGGCAATCCGCCGTCGCTTTGAAGCCTGTTGGCGTTTTGCTATCGCGAAAACGTCCTACAGCTCTTTTGCTGATGACCTGGATCGCGAATATGCAGACTTCAAGAAAGTATTTAGGGTTGATGAATGGGGTGAGGAAAATGCCTAACAGATCGCTGCCCCGGACTTCGCTTTGTTTAGCAGGCTATTTTTGTTGTTAGAATTTTGAGAAAGAGCAGGAGCACATTTCATAATGCCACTATTTGAGATATCTGGGGAAAATCTTGTTCCTGTGGAGCAAACGAATTTTGCTCTGGAGAAGGAATTACAGACCCTTATTGAGCGAAATCTTGCGACGGTGTTTAACTGCCGTTTTGTCGCCTCAGAGTTTTCGACGGGTGCATTACATGCCGGGCGAATAGACAGCCTGGCGTTGTCCGAGGACAACAATCCCGTAATCATTGAATACAAGAAAGTTGAATCTTCCGAGCTTATAAACCAGAGTCTTTTCTACCTGCACTGGATTCAGGACCACAAGGGCGATTTCGAAATAGCCGTTCAGCGGGCGCTCGGAAATGGCGTTGAAGTAGACTGGTCAGATGTCCGAGTTATTTGTATCGCCCCAAATTATAAAAAGTACGATCTGCATGCGGTTCAAGTAATGGGAGCGAATATCGAGTTATGGAAGTACCGTCTTTTCAAGAATGGTTCGATCTACCTTGAGGAGGTGTTCCAAGCAACTAAGGTGACCCTCTCGCCATCTTCTGTTGATGGAGGAAAGAATCCGGTTATGGTGGAGGCTGGGAAAAAGGCTGCGCAAGTGCGTGCTACCGCTACTTATGAATTTGAAGAACATCTTGAGGGAAAGCCCGCGCACATACAGTCTCTCATGCACGGCATTCGTGAGTATATCGTTGGACTCGATCCTGCTATTGAGGAAGTGCCGAAAAAGTTCTATGTCGCATACAAGATTTCTCAGAATATTGTGTGCATGGAGCCGCAAAGCAGAAATATAAAGTTATTTGTAAAACTAAGCGCGAATGACGTTGAGGCACCGCCTAAATTCTATCGTGACGTGACAGAAATCGGGCATTACGGTACAGGCGATACTGAGTTCACTATTTCATCGGAGCGAGACTTTGAATTAGTTAAGCCGTTTATTGAATCAGCGTACAACAAGGTTGGGGGGTGACGATTCTAACACGGCGCTCCACTCGACCGCTCACCGCTGAGTGGTTCGCGTCGGGTGAGCTCGGTGCTGTCCAACACCGGATGCCCGCTGTCGGCTATTCGGAAAATCCGCATCAGGCCGCGATACCGTAAAACAGTTTCCAGAGCAGTTCTTCGACACGGCGCGCGACGAGCTCGGTTATCGAGACTGCGACGTTCAAGAACTTTTTGTCCGCTGACAGCGTATTTCCGGGGTGAACTCGAAAAACGGCAAGGCATCCAATGGGGGAAGAGTCATAAACGGAAAATGAAGCGTTCTGTTCGTTACAGGCGCAGGAGAGATTTGCATGGAATATCCCGATAAAATACTCGCCATCGTGCTTGCGGGCGGCGAAGGCTCAAGGCTCTATCCTCTCACTGCGCATCGCTCGAAGCCGGCGGTTCCGTTTGGAGGGAAATATCGGCTGGTGGATTTCGTGATCAGCAATTTGATCAATTCGGGGGTGGGATCGATTTATGGTAAGCGGCCAGCGGAACCACATAGCCAGGACTAAAACGTTATGATTTAATCCGCGAAGCGAAGAGGCAGAAGCTCGTCGATGCGACTGTTGGGCCAAGTTGGGAGCTTTTCCAGGGTTTCTTTTAGCCATACCGCTGGATCGAACCCGTTGAGCTTGGCGGTGCCGAGCAAGGTTTGAATGATGGCGGCACGCTGGCCGGCGCGTTCGGAGCCTACGAACAACCAGTTTTTTTTGCCCAATGCAATCGGACGAATGCTGTTTTCGATCGGGTTATTGTCGATCGGCAGATCACCAGTCTCGGCGTAGCGCGTGAGCGCAGCCCATCGCTTCAAACTGTAGTCGATCGCTTTGGCGGTGGCACTGCCGGGCGCGGTGCGCAAACGGGTTTGCTGAAGCCAGTCGTGGAAGGCTGCCAAGGTCGGCAGCGTTTTTTCGACACGCAGGGCTTGGCGCCCATCGGGCGTTAGGTCACTCCCTTCGGCTTCAATCGCATACAGCACCGCGATGCGGTTCAAGGCTTCGTGCGCGATCGGGCTCTGGCTGGCCTGGAACAAGTCGAAGAATTTCCGCCGTGCATGCGCCCAACAGGCGAGCTCGATGCACGGTTCAAGCAGGCGTTGATCCTCGGGATGCGCGCGGGCGGCCGCAAACAGGGCTTTGTAGCCGGCATAGTCGTCGACGACGAGGTGGCCTTGCCAGTCTTGCAGAAACTGCTGCGCATGCCGGCCGCTGCGGCCGGCTTGATAGTCGAAGACGAGGATCTTCGGTCCCGGCTGCAAGTCGTTGCTGCGATACGCCCACAAATAGGCCTTTTTCGTTTTGCCGTTGCCGGGATCCAATTGCGGCACCGGCGTCTCATCCGCATGCAGGCAATCGCGTTGCAAGAGGTGCCAGGCCAGACGGTCTGCCAAAGGCTCTAAGGCGACGCCGAGGCGTCCGACCCAGTCGGCCAGGGTGGAGCGGGACAAGGTTACGCCGTCGCGGGCAGCGATCTGTTCCAACCGGTACAGCGGCAGGTGATCCAGAAATTTACTGATCATCACCCAACTCAACAAACCGACCGCCGCCATGCCGCCATCGATCACCGCCGGCGGAATCGGCGCCGCGGTCACGGTTTCACAGCGCCGGCAGGCATATTGCGGGCGGATGTGCCGATGCACGAAGAACTTGGCCGGCTCGACGTCCAGTTGCTCGGTCACATCCTCGCCGATCTTGACCAAGTCCCGGCCGCAGTGCCCGCAGGTGCAGGACTCGGGTTCATGCCGGTGCTCGACGCGGGGCAAGTGAGCGGGCAACAGCTGACGACCGGCACGCAGGCGTTTCGGACGAGCCACCGTTGCACAAGGGCTGTCATCCTGCAGTTGCTCGACTTCGGCTTCAATCGCCGAAATATCCGTGTTCCAGGTTTCCTCGAAGACATCCCGCTGCAGCGGAGCCAAGGCTTCGCTCTTGGTACTGAAACGGATGCGCTTGTAATAGGCCAACTCGTGCGTCAGCGCGGCGATTTTGACCTCTTTGGCTTGCAGGCTGGCGTCCTTCGTTTGCAGGAGTTGCTGCTGATTCGCAATGGTTTGAGCATCCTGCGCCGCTTGCTCGACAAGCGTCTGAAGCATTGCCGCGACTTGGGCTTTAGCGGCCGGTTCCAGGTTGAGTTGATCGAGTTCAGCGAGCAAATTCATGGGGGATATTATACCGCACTCATCCCCTGAAAGCCTTGATATGACTGATGTTCAAGAGGATTTTATCGTTAACATCAGACTCGCCATTCCGCCGAGGGTTGAGCCGATAACCGTTGCCAATCGACACCGGCGGCCAACCACTGCCACTGGGCCGGACTGATCGCAAACACCGGATCAGAGGCCTGGGGCCAGACAAAACTGCCTCGATGCAAGCGCCGCTGACAGAGCCACACGCCATTGCCGTCCCACAGCAACAGGCGCAAGCGGTTGCCGGCACGGTTGCGGAAGATGAAGGCCGACCCAGCACACGGCGAATGACCCAGGCTCTGCTGCACGATCGTGGTTAAGCCATCCAGGCCGCGCCGCATGTCGACCGGCGCCACCGCCAGCCAAATCTGTGCCGGGCTCGCGATCAGGCCAGGCATCGCAACAGCTCCGCGAGCCAACTCGCCGGCATCGAAGCCGGCAGTTCCAGGCGATGGCCCTGAGCATGGGTAAAGACAATGACCTCAGTGACAGCCGGTTGAATCTGCACCGGTATCAAGGCCGTCGAATCCTGCTTGGGTAATTTGCGATAATCGCTCAGCCGTGCTGTGAACGTACGGACATTGAGTTGCTGTGCTGCGCAATACGCGGCTTGCGACAAACCACTGCGTTGCCACGCTTCGATATGCTGACGCCATTTCGCTGTGATGGCCATGCTAAAACTCCTGATCAAAAAAATCACAGGATGCCGCAGACGAAAACTATTTTATAGGTGGCTCGGATGGACGCTTACGATTTATGTGGTGGTGCAGTACAAGTCCCAATCCCTGATCGAGCATTTGCACAAGACCTGGGAACCTTCCCGGGTAGCGACCGGCGAATTCGTGATGGAAGTGCCGCCGCAAAGACAGCTCGGCGACGACTGGTTTCAGGGAACCGCCAATGCGGTTTATCAAAATCTGTCCCTTATCGACCGGCATCAACCCAAGTTGGTGGCCGTCTTCGGCGCCGACCATGTGTATCGGATGGATGTGCGCCAGATGATGGAGTTCCACTGCGCCAACAAGGCGGATGTCACGGTGGCGGCGCGATCGGTGCCCTTGGCCGAAGCCGTCTCTTTCGGCGTACTGGAAACGGATGACGCGGGGCGAATCAGCGCTTTCCGCGAAAAGCCCGCGAAGCCAAAGCCCATGCCCGGCGATTCCGAAAGGGCTTACGTGTCGATGGGCAATTACCTTTTCGATGTGGAAAAGCTGCGCGGCATCGTCGAAGCGGCTCATCAACGCGGCGAAACCGATTTCGGCAGCGAAATCCTGCCCCGTCTGATGAGGACGCATCGTCTGTTTGCCTACGATTTCGCCGCCAATCAGGTGCCGGGCATCAAACCTTACGAAGAAACCGCCTATTGGCGCGACGTAGGTACGCTCCAATCCTACTGGCAGGCCCATCAGGATCTTCTCGGGGAACGGCCTTGTTTCGATCTGTTCAATCCTCAATGGCCTATCCGCTCGTCCCGTTATGACGGACCCGGCGTAAAAATCACCAGCCGATATGTTGAAGACAGTTTGGTCTGTTCCGCCGGCTGGCTAAACAAGGCATTGATTTGCCGCAGCATTGTGGGACGGGAAGTGGTGCTGGAGGAAGGCGCGCAACTGGACGAGTGCATCATCCTGGATTACGTGAAGATCGGCAAAGGCAGCCGGCTGCGCCGGGTCATCGTCGACAAGCAGAATATCATCGAAGCGGGCACCGTACTCGGATTCGATCGCGAAAAAGACGCCCGGCAGTATTTCGTGGATGCGTCGGGGATCACCGTCGTGCCGCGCGGGAATCGGATGATTTCCCTGGCCTATTGAGCGCGGCCTGCCGGCGGGCTATCCGTTTCCGTATAAATACTGTTTCGCGCTGGCGAAGGCGCTCATGACGAACAGGGAAGTCGCCACTTCGCTGCCGACGATGATTCGGCAAGGGTGCCGCAAGCGCGTCCATTCGTAAGGTTGGAAAAGGTGGCCTTTTGCGCCTTCTCCCAGCGCATCCGACATCGTCTTCAAACCCGTGGCGATCAGGCCGTCATCCCGCGGTTCATGACGCAGCAGCGCCAATGCAGCCACCGCGATGGCGGCGTCGAACGCATTCAGGGTATAGCCGATCAGCTCGGATTTGCAGTAATCGAGCGCGATCCGGCGAATTTTTTCGACTTGTCCTTCGGGATTCAGGCTATTTTTTTCGGCATCGCCGAGCGTCAAGTAGGCTTCGTAGAAGCGGCCGATGTAATAAACGTAGATCTCCGGCAGATAATACTGAAAAACGGATTCATGCCTGAAGTTGCCGCTCGCAACCGTTCGGTAATGAAAATCGAGCAAGCGCCGCACGGTCTTCAGATTGTCCCCTTCGAGGGACCGCCACTGCTTCCGGTTGACCAGCATGGCCTCCAGAATATCCATGTTATGGCCGGGGCAGATTTCGTTCCCTGCCGGTTCCCGAACGATACGGCCGTCGGATTTCCGGAACCGTTTGTCGAACCAGATCGGAATCGCGCCCTGATAGTCCAGCGGACGGGTCATGCGGATCGTCGGCGGATTCGAAGTGTAACCGCTGCCGATCTGGTATTCGGTGATGATCTCCACCCAGGGATGCGCCAAAAAATTCCGGCATTCCCTGAGCAGTTTCACGTCGGCGGCAAGGTGTTTTTCCTCCACAAGATCCAGCCACTTTTTCGCGATGGAGAGCGTGAAAAAGGTCGTATCGGTATCGGGGGCATAATTGCCGAAGCCCAGATCCTTTTTGATTGCTCGATTCTTTTGGTTCAGCTTGAATAGGCATTCCGCCCTTTCGTCCTCAGGAAAGCAGGTTGTCGCGGGATGCCGGATGCCGTTATTGGGGGTTACCAGCCATTCCTGGCTGGTGACGACGCAAAAGTGGAGCAGGTTTTCCAGGATTTGCACGATTGGCTGCAACTCATCGGGCGTTAGCCGGTTTTTTGCGACCCGCGTCAGCAGTAGTTCGAAAAAATTGACATCGTAGAAGGCGGTACGATGGATAAACCAGTGCGAACGCTGAAACAGCTTTTCCGCAATGCCTCGATAAGGTTTGCGGACGACCTTCAATTTTACGGGGTTGCAATGAATGAAGCAGCGGATCAAGGCGAACAACAAAACGGCATTCCGGTATTCGAAAGCGCCGACGCCGCGGAGAATATTCAGGAAGTTTTCGCCGTTCATTTGATCGTCGCCGGACAAAACGACCTGCGCCGCAACCGGGAAATAGGGATTTTCGTGATGCGAGTTCCACGTTTGCAGGATATCCTGCAGGCAGCGTTCGATGACGGTATCCAACGCTTCCGGCTTGGGATTGGTCTGGATCAAGGGTGTTTTTTCCCGCCGGCGAAAATGCGGCGGATCGATCCGGTCGAGCAGTTCGGCAATCGGCTTGAATGTGCGGTCGATCCAGCCGGCATCCCGCCACTCGTCGTAACCGGCGCGCATTGCGGCGCGGATGACTGCCTGATAGGCGGGAACCGCCTGCATCGGAATTTCCGGATGGCGGCAGCCTTTAAGGATCAGGTATTTCAATAACCCGTTACCCGCGACTTTTCGATAAAGCCGCTTCAGATTACGGCCCGGTTCTGCGTAGGGCTGTTCTTTTAAAATAGGCGTGTCGCAGATGTCATAAATATTGGCGTATCGGGCCATCCATTTCCTCTCCCGGATCGAGTTATCCGCTCAGCGTGGGCCAAGCGCGGCTTCAAGTCGGTGTGCCGGGCAACAGATGCAGGAAATCGTCGATCCGGTTGGCTTCCGACGCGATCAGCCGCGTTTTTTGCGGGCGGCTCAATTTTTTAAGCCGCAGCTCGCGCCGGGTCGCGGAACTGCGGTCATGCCCGGTTTCCAGATACACGAACCGCTCGGGCCGCCGGCCGTTGAAATATTTGGCGCCGCGTCCGCCGGCATGTTGCTCGAAGCGCCGCTGCACGTCATTGGTGATGCCGGTATAAAGCGAGTCGTCGCTGCAGAGGATGATGTAGACGAACCAGGTCATCGGCAGCCTACGCCGCGGTCCCGAACAGCTTGCCGACGCCGGCCGCCATCGACATTGCGCAGGCGGCCAGCAAAATATCTTGTTGCGCCGCGCGCGAAGCCGCGATGCCTACGATCAGGCTGGCCGTCGAGACGATGCCGTCGTCGGCTCCCAATACCGCGGCGCGGAGCCAGCCGGGCCGGTGGGTGCGGTGAGATTCCGGATGGTGAAATTGCACGCCGATTTCCTGGTTAGCGCAAGCCGGATTCGGAAGAAAGCAGGCGGTTGATCCGGGCTTTGATCTCCTTGGCCGCTTTTTCCAATGCTTTTCTTTCCGTTCGGTTCAGGTAAGGGTGGAGATGGCGAATGACGCCGCGCCGCCCGACCACGACCGGAATACTGAAGCAATTGTCCCGGATTCCGAGCCAGTCTTCAAGATAGGTGCTGAGAGGCAGAGTCCTATGCGAATCGTAGACAATCGCGCGGACCACTTCGCAGGCCGCGGCGGCGATCGCGAAATTGGTGTAGCCTTTGGCGTTGTAGACGTCGAAACCGGCATTGTACACGGCGTTGAAAATCTCGCGGTGCAAAGGGTTGTCGTCGATATGCTCGCTGCCCATCGAGGCGGTGCTGAACAGCGGAAACTGGTTCGGACCGTGTTCGCCGAGAATATAGGCGCGCAGATCGTCCGGATGAATCTGCCGCTCTATCGACAGCAGCGACCTGAAGCGCGCCGAATCCACCAGGGTGCCGATACCGATGATGCTTGAAGCCGGAAAACCCGAAATCTGCGTCGCCAGATAAGTCAGGACATCGACCGGATTGGTGATGATGATCAAAATCGCGTCCGGATTGTTGCGCGCCAAGCGCGGAATCAGCTGCCGGAACAAGGCTGCATTGGCCGGGCCGAGCTCCATGCGCGAAGTCATGTGGTCGGATAACGGCACCGAGGTGGTGACGATCAGAATGTCGCTCGCTGCGACGGCTTCGATCGGAGCGCTTTCGATCTGCATCGTACGTTCGCAAAAAGCGAGGGTATGCTGTAAATCCAGTTCGTCGCCATGCGCTTTGGCCAGATTCCTGCCGGCCAGCACCAAATGGTCGCAGAGGCCTTTCAGCACCAATGCATAAGCGATGGTCGATCCGACATGGCCGGTGCCGATGATCGCAATTTTCATGAGTCACCGAACTCCTGGGTGGTTTGGTCTTAGGTAGGATAACGTATTGTGTAAAGCAAGACCAATGCCATCGATAATGGCCCTGAAATATCACCCAGCAGCGCCGTCCGCAACTAAGTGCAGATAATTCGGGCCGACCTGTAATTCGTCCGGGTTGGTCTTGAAATAGACCTTATAGGCATGCTCCTCGCCAAGTCTGGGTTTCAATCCCTGCACATGATGGAGATTGACCGGGCTGCCTCTATGGATTTGCGGAGCTTGTAGAGCGTTTTCGCGATAGCAAAACGCCACAACATGCTTCAAAGCCATGCCAGGCAATCCACTCTCCTTCGGCGGAACCCGGCAGAGCCGGTTCCGCCTTACGGGTTGTGAATGCAGACTCAGAAGCTTAGCTTACAGGTCTCAGATACTCCACGGCATGGATGACGAGGGTGGGGAGCCATTCTACGCACAAGCTCAAGGCTTCAGGGCGGACCGGCTTCCCCAGAAATCGGCAATCACTATAAACTCTTCGGTTTAATTAATCCTGTATTTGTAGAGGGCTTTAATATACAAGGGCGGATGCCGTCAGGCGATCCGCCGCCATGCCAGGCAATCCACTCTCCTTCGGCGGAACCCGGCAGAGCCGGTTCCGCCTTACGGGTTACGGGTTACGGGTTACAGCCGTTGCGGCTCATTCTAACCTGTTGGATTCATTTTGACTCTGTTTCGCTCCGCCCGCAGGCAGTGAAAGGAGGGTAGGCCGGCTGAGCAGTGGCAACGACGAGGTCGTGTCGGCACCGGAAGGGAGGGTCGGAGGACGGTTGGGTGGGTAAGGCGCTAGACGGCGAGAGGCGCAGGGCCGCGAAAAAAAGTGGGCGGAAAAAACCGCCCACCCGAGTTTTTTTATCAACCGTTCAATATTACGAAGCCGCTTCGGCCACCGCTTCGTACGGCTTGGCCGTGCGAGCGTCCTGCGGGGCGTTCAGTATCACGTCCGCGGCCTTTTCGCCGATCATGTAAATCGAGGACACGATGAAGAAGCCCGGAATCTTCGGGAATACCGAGGCGTCGACGACGCGCAGGCCCTGGATCCCGCGGACGCGGAACTGGCTGTCCAGCACCGCCATCGGATCGTTGTCGGCGCCGATCGGACAGGTGCAGGAGGCGTGGTGGCCCCAGGCATTGAAACGAACGAAATCGCGCAGTTGGTCGTCGGTTTGCACGTCTTTGCCGGGTGCGACTTCCTCGGCCAGAATGCCTTGTTCGAACAGCGGCTTGGCAATGCTGCGCACGAATTTGACGCCTTCGACGACCGAGTCGAGATCTTCGCCGAGCGTATCGTTGCCTTCCTCGAAGTAGCGGAAGTTGATATAGGGCCGGTCGCGCGGATCGCTGGAGGCCAGGCGGACCTGGCCGGCCCGGTTGACCGTGTGCGCTTTCAGCACGGCCCAGGTCAGGTAGTTCAGATTGTCCTTGATCAGCTTCGAATAGCCGGGGAAGTAGCCTTTAAAGTATCCCAGCACCGCGAA
Organism: Methylomicrobium album BG8; assembly: GCF_000214275.2. Lineage (NCBI taxonomy): Bacteria > Pseudomonadati > Pseudomonadota > Gammaproteobacteria > Methylococcales > Methylococcaceae > Methylomicrobium > Methylomicrobium album. The sequence continues at coordinate 1,076,992 of NZ_CM001475.1, forward strand.
GCAGAACAAATCGGGCAGCGGCCGCTCTTCGAAAGAACGCTTGATGACCGCCAGCACGGCGCCATTGGTCGTGTAGACGCCCTTGTTTTCGTTTTTCCAATCGTTGTATTGCGGATCGCCAGCCGAATATTTGGCGCCTTTCAGCACTTCCCAGTCCTGATTCATTCGGTTCACGACGCCGACTTCGTAGCGGTCCTGCAAGTTGGTGCCGACGCCGGGCAAATGCTGCCTGACCGGAATGCCGTGCTTTTGCAGTTCTTCCTGCGGACCGATGCCGGACAGCATCAGGAGTTGCGGCGTATTGTAGGCGCCGCCGGCCAGAATCACTTCTTTCGATGCGTGGACGGTGCGGCGCTCGCCGGGCTGGTTGCTCGGATTGGCATGTGCCTTGTAGAGTTTGGCGCCTTTCAGGTATTCGACGCCGACGGCGCGGTTGTTTTCGTCGAGAATGACCTTGGTGACCAGGGCGTCCAGTTCGATGGTCAGATTGTTCGGATATTTCTGCTGCGCCACGAGCAGGCGTTCGCGGGTGCTGTGGCGGCGGCCGTTCGTGGTCGCGAGCGGCGGATAGCGCAGTCCGGTGGCATTTTCCTTGACCAGCCGCCAGTCGTTCGGATCGGCCAGTCCTTCGATCTGCCATTTCAGACGCTCGAAAAAGTTCGGCAGGGCGCCGGCGGCTTTGGCGGCGGACTCCAGTATCGTCAGGATCAGTTTCTTGTCTTTAGCCAAGGCTTGCAGCGGCAGCGCGGCTTCGGTCTGGAACCAGCCCTTGAACCCGTGGCGGGACGGATTGATGCCGAGCCAGGTGGCGAGTTTACGCAGCTTCGGCCGGTGCTCGCAGTTTTCCATCCCTTCGAAATATTTGCGCATGTTGTCGGCTTTCCAGGAGTCGTCTCCGGTCAGTTCGGCGACCTCGTCCCAGTCGGCGTTGTGCGGATAGACCGTGATCATCGCATTATGCGCGGTGCAGCCGCCGAGGCAGCCGGCGCGCGGGTACAGCACGCCTTTCTCGGCCGGCGTATATTTGGGGTCCTGGGCCTGAAGCGCTTCGGTTTCGTAATGGCGGACGAAAAAATCCCAGCGCATCGCTGCGTTTTCGGTCGAAAACGGATGGAAGACCGGTACATCGTAATCCTCGGGCAGGCGGTCTTCGCCGGGGAAGGCCAGGTCGTCGCCCTGGAGCTGTTTCGGATCGCCGCCGGCTTCCAATACCAACACTTTCTTGCCTTTTTCGGCGAGGCGCGCCGCGACGGTGCCGCCGCCCGCGCCCGAGCCGACGACGATATAATCGTAAGTTGCATTCGATACTGTCATTGTCGTTTCTCCTGATCAAATAAGTGGAAGCCGCCTCGATCCGGGATCGAGGCGGCTTCATAGGTTTTATCCATGATGATGTTGTTGAGAGGGAGCGGCGTCATGCCGCTCCCGATCGAAAATGAAGGGTTAAAAAGTCTTCAGGAATTCGATTAGCGCTTTCTTGTCGGCATCGCTCAGGCCCGGTTCAAGGTTGGCTTCCTTGAAATAGTCGGTGCCGAAATAATGGCCGCGGTTGACGATGTAGTCGGGACATTTGCTGGCCTTGACCAAAGGATCCACGAGATTTTTAAATTGCGCTGCGGCTTGCTCGTCGGTTGCGTCTTTCGGAATTTCTTTCAGATCATGCTTGATCTTGAGCAGCAATCCGAGCAGTTCGGCTTTGTGCTTGACTCGGTCGATGAAGCCTTCGCGGCGGTCCAGGTCGATGTTGGTCAACAGGTTGACCGGCGTGCCTTTCGGAATCGGACCGAGTTCCAGCCCCTGTTCGCCGGCGAATTTGCCGCCGTCGATCTTGCCTGCCAGCTTGTTCAGCCAATCCGGCAAGAATCCGGCAGGCACCCTGAGATAGCTGGTTGCGAAAGTGCGGTCGATCCAGCCCGGCAGCATTTTGCCGTTCGCGGTTTGATACTGGATGTTGCCCTCTCGTTTTTCCGGCCACAGCAATTGCGTGATCGAGTTTTCAAACGAACCCATTCTGGCTTCGACCGACGGGCTTGGGTCGAATTTACCGAGCGAGTTGTTTACGAAGAACGGCGCGGTCGACCAGACGCTGACCAACGAAGCCGGACGGGTAAAGCCGACGCCGCCGCCCGGCGCGGTGAATTCCCAAGGCTTTCCGGTCATTGGATGGTGTACGGTGATTTTGCCGACAGACGGCAGATTCTTGTACGACTGCGACGAGAAATCGTTCCAGATGTTGCCTTCGATCGCATTGGTCGCCAGCGGGCTGCACGCATTCGTTTCGAGCAGCGTGACCGGAACGCGCAGGTCGGTGGACAGGAAGTTGTCCTGCAGGAAGTCGTCTTTTTTAACGATTACGTCGATCGCTTTCTTGAATTCGTCCGTTTGCGTCCAGCGCCAGTAATTACCCCAGTGTTTCAGATAGTCCTTGCCGACGGCTCCGCCTTTGAAGAATTCGTAAGCTTTGTCCGGCAGTTTGCTCGAATGGCAACGGGCGCAGCGTTCGCCGAATACTTCCTTGCCGCGGGTCAGCACCGCCGCGTCTTGGGTGATTTTTTGATCGCCGCCGGGCGCATTCTTCAGCAGATCCGGACGGGTGCCGGCGACGAAGAACAGCGCCAGATCCGGCGTTTGCGCTTCGTTGGCTTGCCAGTAGACCGAGTTTTTGCGCGATTTGATGATCGGGATCGGGGTAATCGGTTTGCCGCCGACCAACGGATTGAAGTGCGTCAACCAGTCTTCGCTGAACAGGCCGATGTTGATGAAGACGCGGTTCAACGCGCCGAGCGCACCGACCGAATCGGCACCGTCTTTCAACACGCGCGGGGTAAACACGGTATCCGGTGCTTTGTAAAACTCGGTCAACGGGCCGCTTTTGACATAGTCGTTGAATTGCCTGTTGTTCAAGCTGCCGCCGCCGAGCTTTTCCTCGCCGAAATTTTTCGCGTTCAGGAGGCGCGGTACCAGGTTATAGACCGCGTTCATCGTGCGCGGGTTATTGATGTAATCGCTCGAAATCAGCGAGGTATCCAGGGCGCCGGGACGCGAGGTCGCGAACAATTGGAACGGGAATGCGCTCGGATCGGCTTCCCACGAGAAAATGCGGTCGATCCAGAAATATTGCGCGCCCGGATTCGAGTTCAGGTTTTCCCATTTCGGATGTTCGGGGTCGGCAGGTGGATTGGTCGGATTCGGCCCGACGTGGCAGAAACCGCAGGACATGCCGACGCGGTAAGGGCGGACCAGATTCTTGTTGTTGTAATAGCTGGGATCGGTATAGTAGCGTTCGGGATCCCAGGCTTTTTCGGCTTTTTCGTCGAAGTCCGGGTTCGGGAACAGGCGCAGGCCGACGATGCCGGTCGCATAGCCGTAGTAGGAGCCGGCCGGAATGTTCTTGCCGCGGGCGCCGTATTTTACGCCGGGATATTTTTCTTCATTTTCGAACGGATCGGCCGGGCAGTCTGTCGAGCGCACGTCGAGCCAGAGCCCGTAGCGGTCCTTGCGTGGACCGGTGCCTTTTTCAAAGCAGGGTTCGTTGACCAGGCCCAGATAGTTCCAGCGGTTGCTGCGGCTGAATTTAAGGCCGGGGTGATTGGACAGAGTTTTCAGAAAATCGAGGTTGCCGACGCTGCGATAGCTGATGGTGTCCCAGAGGCGGTCGTTGCCCGCGGTCCAAACGATCCAGTTGTTGCGCCCGGTCGCGACGCTCTTGACCGCCTGTTCCGGCGTGATGCCGGGTACGAACGGGGCCAGCGTTTTGGCCAAGGTGGCCGGGTCTTTGGTGATGCCGTAGTCCATGTCTTTGAAGTAATCTTCGTCCGCGCCTTTCAGGCTGGCGGCGTCGCGGCCGGCGCACATCGCTTCGTCGATGATCTCGCCTTGTTGATTCTTGCAGACGTTGCTGCTGAAAAGTGCTGCCGATCCCGCGCTGCTGTAGCCGGCCAGGCCTAGAAAGCCAGTGCCGGTCAGCATCAGCGCAAGTGCTGATTTTTTGAGTTTCATATTTATCTCCCCGGTTAAATTGAAAATCCTGCAGATGATTGACATCCCTGAAATGCGGTGTTTTTGGTTGGCCTCCGTTGAAGAAGTGATTTTATTTTGATTATTGTTCTTAATTATGACCCTGCCAGGTCTTTAGCATGAATGGCACGCCGGACGGAGTCGCGCTGATTTTTCAGTAATAGCTCCTGCAATTCCGGACTTTCAACGCAAAAGCGCCGGGATATCCCGGCTGAAAACGGAACTTGATCGTTTTTCGGCGATTTTAGGCAAAACTCAGTTAGAATATTTCTTAAGTTGTTAATCCAATACGTTTAAGTTAGGGCGTATTTTTCTTAAGTTATTCTTGCTTTCGGATTGAGTTGTCTATGTTCGGCCAAGCTGATCTGCTCAATTGTGTACCTAACGGCGAATTTTTGTCAACTAAAGAGTGATGGCGATGCGGGTAAAAATTATCTTGATATATCATAGGTTTGTAAGTAAATGCTTACATGGTTTTGAGTTGCTGGCGGCGGGGTCCCGAACGATGCCCCAGCGAGGTAGATAGACGGATGGCGTTCGTAGTCGAATGGGTCGAGCAGTGCCGGAAGCCGGTGAAAGATATCCGCGTGGAAACACCCGCAGGGTGGTTGCGCGTAAGCGTAAGCGGCGATGTGATGGTTGGCGGCGATTGGATTATTGAAACGGATAGCCGAATCTCTCGCGACCGCGAGTGGCAAAATCGGTTCGACGCTTACTGGCATGACGGTAAGGTTGATCTCGCCGTGAAGGTGTTGGCGCAGGGCACGCCTTTCCGGCGCCGTGTGTGGGCTGAATTGTGCCGGATTCCGTTCGGCGAAACGCGGACTTACGCCGCTTTGGCCCATGTGCTGGCTTCCTCCCCGCGAGCGGTCGGCAATGCCTGCCGCGACAATCCTTATGCGCCGCTCATCCCCTGCCATCGGGTCGTTTCGTCTGCGGGGCTTGGGGGATATTGCGGCGTGACCGAGGGCGCCTTGATGGATGTCAAAATCAAACTGTTGCGATTCGAGGCGGAGCATCGCCGATGAAGGCTGCGGACGTAATCGATCAGTATCTGGATGCGGCCTGGGCCGAGCAGGGGCTCAGCGAGAATACGCTGGTCGCCTACGGGAGCGATTTAAGGATATTTGCCGACTGGCTGAAGGGCAGGCCGATGCTGGAAGCCGACGGCGAGCAGTTGTCGCGCTTCCTTGCCTTCCGTTATCGGCAGGGCATCGGCAGCCGTTCTACCGCGCGCATTCTTTCGACCCTGCGCGGCTTCTACGGTTATTATTTGCGCGAAAACCGGATTAGCGCCGATCCGACCGCGCTGATCGAGTCGCCTTATATCGGCCGCCCCTTGCCGAAGCCGCTGTCCGAAAAGGACGTCGAACGCTTGCTCGAAGCGCCCGAGGTATCCAATGCGCTCGGCCTGCGCGACAGGACGATGCTCGAAATGCTCTATGCGACGGGGCTGCGGGTGTCCGAGCTGGTCGGACTCAAGTTCGAGCAGATCAGTTTCCGCCAGGGCGTGGTTCGGGTTACCGGCAAAGGCAGCAAGGAGCGGCTGGTTCCGGTCGGCGAAATCGCGATGAGCTGGCTCGAAACCTATATGAATCAGGCAAGGCCGGATATTCTCGGCGCCCGGCAATGCGACTGCCTGTTCGTGACGAACCGGGCGGAAGGGATGACCCGGCAGGCCTTTTGGCATATCATCAAGCGGCACGCAAAAAAAGCAGGCATCGCCGCGGAACTGTCCCCTCATACCCTGCGCCACGCTTTCGCGACGCACTTGTTGAACCACGGGGCGGATTTGCGCGTGGTGCAACTGCTGCTCGGCCATTCCGACCTGTCGACGACGCAGATTTATACGCATATCGCCCGCGAACGGCTGAAAGATTTACATTCCAAATACCACCCGAGAGGCTAAATACAACATGACACAACAGATTCACCCGACCGCTTATATCGGCTCCGATGTCACGCTTGGGGAAGGAACCTTCGTCGGCCCGTTCGCGGTGATCGAAAGCGGCGCGGTGCTTGGCGGCGGCTGCCAGGTCGGCGCGCATGCGGTCGTGCACGGGCGCGTCAGAATGGGAGCGGGCAATATCCTGCACCCGCATGCGGTATTGGGCGGTCTGCCTCAGGATCTCGGTTTCAAACCGGAAACCGCAACCTGGCTGACCGTCGGGGACGACAACGTATTCCGTGAAGGCTTTACCGCGCACCGGGCGACCAAGGAAAACGGCGAAACGCGGATCGGTTCGGGCTGCTATTTCATGAACAACAGCCACGTCGCGCACGACTGCGCGATCGGCGACAAGACCATTTTCGCGAACAATGTCGCGATCGGCGGCCATGTCGAAGTCGGCAACAACGTGTTCTTGGGCGGCGCGGTCGTCGCGCACCAGTTCTGCCGGATCGGCGCGTTCGCGATCGTGCAGGGCACCACCGGCCTGAACATGGACGTGATTCCGTTCACGCTGGTCGGCGGCCGGCCGGCGCGCCATTACCGGCTGAACACGGTCGGCCTGAGAAGGGCCGGTATTACCGGCGAACGTTACAATGTCTTGTCCCAGGCTTTCCGCCTGCTCAGGAACAAGAAGACTTTGGAGGGTCTGGAAGAAACCGAGGAATTACAGTTTCTGAAAAACTGGCTGGCGGTCAAATCGAAGCGAGGCCTGCACGGGTTCGTCGATATTTCGGCAGATTAAGGGAAGGTGCGCATCGCGCGCCGTGTTCATGGTTTTGCCGCAATATTGAGGTGTTTTCCGGTTGAGGCGTCAAACGAGGTGCGTACCCCACGCCGACTAAAGAATGGATTGGACGATGCCAAACGATTTATTGTCTCTGGCCGAACGGCTCGGCCAGCACCTGCTCGGATCGGGGCACAGCCTGGCCCTGGCCGAGTCCTGCACCGGCGGTTGGATCGCGCAGAGCGTGACCGAAATCGCCGGCAGTTCGGCCTGGTTCGACCGGGGCTTCGTGACCTACAGCAATGCGGCGAAAATTGCGATGCTCGGGGTCCGCGAAAGCACCTTGCGGCAGTATGGTGCGGTCAGTCTGCAGATTGCCGCCGAAATGGCCGCCGGCGCCTTGGCGCATAGCGAGGCGGACATCGCCCTGGCCGTGACCGGCATCGCCGGCCCCGGCGGAGGCACCGCCGAGAAACCGGTCGGCCTGGTATTCATCGCCTGGCAGCGGCGCGGCCGGCCCGGCCGTTGCATCGAGCGGCATTTCGCCGGCGACCGGCATGCCGTGCGCTTACAGACAGTGCGGACGGCGTTGCGTTGTTTGCTCGATGAATATGGACAGGCCGATATTTCGGACGGAGGCGGTGGCTGAAAAAGTCCCTTTGCCCCATGGTGGCGTAGACCACCCTTCCAGCGCACTTTTCTCATAAGCTTCAAGGTTTCTTTGTTTCCCATCCGCCCCCGAGGGCTTTGTAGAGCGCAACCAGATTCAAGGTAACGGCACGTTTGCTGCGTACCCATTCGTCTTGGGAGATATACAGCGTGCGTTGCGCATCCAGCAGATCGAGGTAACCCGTCCAACCCTTGGCGTAGCGTTGACTGGCGAGTTCGACAGCCCTTTGGTTTGCATTGACTTCTTGTTCCAGCCGTTGGTAATGTTCTTGCTCTTTTGCATAAGTTATCAATGCGGTCTCAACTTCTTCAAATGAAGTGAGAATGATCTTTTGATAATTCAGCAAAGCCTGATCTTGAGCTTCTGTCTGAGCGTTGATGCTCGCCAGCACTCGACCGGCATCAAAAATCCGCCATTGCACGGTCGGACCGATAGACCAGGTGCGACTACTGGGGAGAAAGAAGTCGCTCGCGCTGATGCTAATGAGTCCTGCCGATCCGGTGAGTGAAAACTTGGGGAATAGCTCGGCTTTCACCTGTCCGATACGAGCCGTTTCCGCGGCAAGTAAACGCTCGGCCCGCAACACGTCGGGGCGGCGAAGCAGGAGGTCCGACGGCAAGCCGACCGGGACTTGTGGTGGGGGTGCCGGAATAGCCGCCGTTGCGGACAATTCCGTATTCAAGGCATCGGGACTTTGCGCAAGTAACACGCCCAGTCGATGAATCGACGACTGAATCGAGGTTTCGATGATCGGCGCTTGCGATTGTACACTCGCCAGCAGCGCAAGCGCGCGCTGCAGTTCCAGCTCCGCCGCTGATCCGTGATCCACGCGGCTGCGGGTGATTTTGACCGTTTCTTCCTGAGCTTCAATCTGGTCTTGAAGAATGGCCCACTGCCGCTGGGCGCCTCGGGTTAGCGCGTAATACCTTGCCACCTCGGATAGCAACGTCACCAGCACGCCGCGCCGGCCATATTCCATCGCGGCCAATTCGGCCGTCGCGGCTTCGAGCGCCCGGCGCTTGCCGCCAAAGAGATCGATTTCCCACGACGCATCGAATCCGGCTTTGTAAACATCGTTCTCAAACGGGATGTTGGAAGAATTGGGCAGCGATCCGAGGATAGGCTGGTTTTGGCTTTGTTTTTGCCGGGTATAAGCGCCGGAAGCATTCACCGTCGGCCAGAAATCCGCTTCGGCGAAGCCCTGTTGGGATCGGGCCTGACGCACGCGGGATTCGGCCATGCGCAGGTCGAGATTGGCTACGAGCGCCCGTTGGATCAGGGAATCCAGTTCGGCATCGTGAAAGAGTTTCCACCATTCGCCGAGCCGATCATTTCGACGGGTAATGCTGCCGGCATGGTGGTCGCTCCATTGCGCAGGCGCATGGGTAATGGGGGGCCGATAGTCCGGGCCAACGGTACATCCGGCTGCCGGGAGCACCAACAATGCGGAGATCAAGGCTGTTGTTTTCATAGGCATTTCCGTCGACGAGTTGGCATGGGGCATGGGTTGAATGCCGCCGTATTCAGGCTAAGCGATGGCGAAATAACCAATTTGCCGCACTCAGTGTCACGATGGCGATGATCAGGAGCGGATACAAGCTGTGCAGCAGCGCGACAAGGCCGATGTCCTTGAGGAAAAGCCCCTTTACGATGACGATGAAATGGCGTATCGGATTGATCCAGTCCAGATATTGCAGCCAGCTCGGCATATTGTCGATTGGCGAAGCATAGCCGGACAGCAGGATGGCCGGCATCAAAAAGCTGAAAACCCCGAGAAACGCTTGTTGCTGCGTGGCGCAGACTGATGAAATCAACAGGCCGAATCCGGCCAGGGCCAGGCAGTAAAAAATCATGCTGCCGTAAAGGAGCGACAGCGATCCCTCGAACGGCACGCGATAGGCGAAAACGGCACCCAGCAAAATGATCGTTCCCTGCATGATGGCCACCAGAATTGCCGGAACGATTTTCCCGATCATGATCATTCCGGGCGTGAGCGGTGAGATTAAAAGTTGATCGAGCGTGCCTTGTTCGCGCTCGCGTGCTACCGAGAGCGCCGTTACGATGAGCGCGTTGATCGACGTGATAATGGCGATCAGGCTGGGCAATATATGCCAGGCATAATCCAGATTGGGATTGAACCAGTGGCGGACAACCAACGATGAGCGAGCGTTCTTTTGCTTCGACTCGAAGCGTTCGTTACTGTAGTCATTGACGATTTGTTGCACGTAGCCGAGAGCGATCTGGCCGCTGTTGGAGCGTCGGCCATCGAGAATGGCTTGAATCTTCGCAGGACGGCCCGCCGCGATATCGCGCGAAAAATCCGGCGGAAAACGAATGACGAGCAGCGCCTCCTGGTTGTCGAGGGTATCTCGCACCTCGGCTTCGCCGTAGAGCGTAAGCAGTTGGGTAAAGGCCTGGGCCTGCGAGAAACGCTGCATCAATTCCGTGGATTCGCGGCCGGAATCTTCGTTGTAGATCGCCAGCGTGTTGTTCCTGACTTCCAGCGTAGCCGCAAAGGGGAATAGAGCCAGTTGCAGGAAGACGGGCACGATCAGAACCATGCGGCTTTGCCGGTCTTGCAGCAGCATTTCGAGTTCCTTGATGATGAGCGTCAGGATGCGTGAAAACATCATTACTCCAAACGGCGGCGGGTTTTCAGCGCGGTCAACCCGATGAAGAAGCTGCCCGCAGCCACCAGAAATAGGCCGCTGTGCAACAAAATGGGCGGGACATTGCCGGCCTGGAAAAGCGTCTGGATGGCGGTCACAAAATAGCGGGCCGGTATCAGATAGGTGGCGGCTTGAATGACGGCGGGCATGCTGCGGATTTCGAACAGAAAGCCCGAAAGCATCAGGGCGGGCAGAAATGCCGCGTTGAGGGCCGCTTGGGCGGCGACGAACTGGTTGCGCAGCACGGTGGAGAGCAGTAAGCCCAAACCGAGACTGCTCGCCAGAAAGAGCGAACCGATTCCCCACAAAATCAGCAGCGAACCGCGAAACGGCACCTGCATCATCAAGGCTGCCACCCCGACGCACAGAAACAGCGAAACGATTCCGAGTACGTAATAAGGCAGCAGTTTGCTCAACAGCAGTTCGGTCCGGGTCACCGGCGAGGCCAGCAGCGCTTCCATCGTGCCGCGTTCCCATTCGCGGGCCACCACGAGCGAGGTCAGCAGCGCGCCGATGACGGTCATGATGATGGTAATCGATCCCGGAATCAGAAAATTCCGGCTTTCGGCGGCGGGATTGAACCAAAAGCGCGGTTCGATGGTAATGCCGGGCGGCGGCGCTTCGCCGCGTTCGCCAGCACGCTGCTGTATCCAGCCGTTCCAGGCGCCGGTCACATAATTTTGCACGAAGTTGGCCGTGTTGGGTTCCGAGCCGTCGGTAACCACCAGCAGCGGCGCAGTGCCGGTCGGCCGTTCGAGTTTTTCGGCAAAATCCGCCGGTACCACCACAAAGCCTCGTACCCGGCCTTCGGTCAGCGCCTGCCCGATCTCCGCCTGCGTCTCGGCGGGATGAACGACGAAGTAGCGCGAGCCGTAAAGATTGTCCGCGAAATGTCTGGCCTCGGGACTGGCGTCTTCGAGCACCAGACCGATATTCACCGCGGTAGAGTCGAGGTTGATGCCGTAACCGAAAATGAACAGCATCACTACCGGCAGCACGAAGGCGATCAGATTACTGCTCGGATCGCGCAGGATTTGCCAGGTCTCCTTTCGGCAAAGGGCGTACAGGCGGCGGAAGGACACAGGCGATTTCATATCGAGACCTCTGAAGTATGTTGCTGCACCAGGGAAATGAACGCATCTTCCATCGAGGGGTCGGGATTCCGGGGGGACACGGCTTGTTCCTTGAGCCGGTCCGGGGAGCCGGCCGCGATGATTTTGCCGCGGAACACCAACGCGATGCGGTCGCAATATTCGGCTTCGTCCATGAAGTGTGTTGTGACCATCACGGTAACGCCTTTTTCGACGAGGCCGTTGATATGCGTCCAAAACTCGCGGCGCGTCACCGGGTCGACGCCGGAGGTCGGTTCGTCCAGAAACAGAATCGCCGGCTCGTGCATGACCGCGCAGGCCAACGCCAGGCGCTGCTTGAAACCGAGCGGAAGGGCATCGGGCGTGGTGCCGAGGAAAGGCTGCAGCTTGAAGACCTCGACCATGTCCGCGATGGCGGTTTTCTGCCGGACGCCGCGTAAACCGTAAACACCGGAGAAGAACTTCAGGTTCTGTTCGATCGTGAGATTGCCGTACAGCGAAAACTTCTGCGCCATGTAACCCAGGCGCTGGCGGGCTTCGCTGGCGCTGGTTTTGAGGTCGATGCCCATGACTCGCGCCGTACCGGATGTCGGCGCAAGCAGCCCGCACATCATCCGGAACGTCGTCGACTTGCCGGCGCCGTTCGGGCCGAGCAGGCCGAAGATCTCCCCGCGCTTGACGCTGAAATTCACATCATCGGTTGCGGTGAAATCGCCGAAGCGTTTGGTTAACGCCACCGCTTCCACAACCGTATCGTCATTGCCGGGCACCGGCCGCAGGCGTTGCGCAAGAGCCGAATCGCCGCCCGGGCCGCCCCCGAGGGCTTCAATGAACGCATCCTCGAAACGGGGCGCGACCGGCACGAATTCCGCATCAATCCCGGCATCGAGCTCCTTGAGGTTGGGTCGGACCGCTCCTTGGCGGAGCACCAGGCGGACCGCATGGCCCTGAATGACCCCGTCCATGACTTCAGGCCGGCGCAGCGCCCGCGCGAGCAATTGCCGGCGGTTGCCGGTCAGATGCCTGATTTGCAGGCTTCGGCCATGGATTCGGTCCGTGAGATCCGCGGGCTTGCCCGAGAAGATCAACCGGCCGTCGTTCATCAACAGCACCTCCGCGCATAATTCGGCTTCATCCAGATACGCCGTGCTCCATACGACCGCCATGCCCTGGGCAATCAGTTCATGGACCATCTTCCACAATTCGCGGCGCGAAATCGGATCGACGCCCACGCTCGGTTCGTCCAGCAGCAGCAACCTTGGCCGACCCAGCAGCGCGCAGGCCAGGCCGAGCTTCTGCTTCATGCCGCCGGACAGTTTTCCGGCCAATCGGGCGGTGAACCGGGCAAGATCGGTAAATTCCAGCAGGCGTTTGAAGGTGGCGGCGCGTTCTTCACCTGTCAGGTCCCTAAGATCGGCGTGGAATTCGAGATTTTCGACAACGGACAGATCTTCGTAGAGGCCGAATTTTTGCGGCATGTAGCCAATGACCGGGCGCAGCTTGTCCGTGTCGCGAACCGGGTCGCAATGATCTACGGAAATGGTGCCGGAAGTCGGCGCGAGCAATCCGGCCATCAGCCGGATGAGCGTTGTCTTGCCGGCCCCGTCCGGTCCCACCAGTCCGGTAATCCGGCCGGGCCTCAACACGGCCGAGACGCCTTCCAGCGCGGGCTTCTTCGCGTGCGGAAAGATTTTCCGGACGGAATCGAGTATGACCAGGGCATCGCTCATAACGGGGCCGGCGTGCTTGATGCGCTGCCGGCGAGAATGACGGTGACCGGCATGCCCTGGCGCAGCCCGTCATCGGGATTCTCGACGACGATGCGTAACCGGTAGACGAGCGCGGTACGCAGTTCCGCCGTTTCCACGGTCTTCGGCGTGAATTCGGCGCGCGGGGAAATGTAGCCGATCTGGCCTCTGTAAGGTTTGCCGTCAAGGGCATCGGTGCGGATTTCAACCTTCATGCCCGGATGTAGGCGGCCCAGGTCGGGCTCATGGACATAGGCGCGAACCCAAACCGGATTCACCAGGGACAGCGTGAAAACCGGAGAGCCCGCTTGCAGGATGGCGCCGGCTTCTTGCGCCCGGGTAAGAATGACGCCATCGGACGGCGCGGCCAATACCGTATCGCTCAACTGGAGGCGGGCGGTGGCCAGTGCCGCTTCGGTTTGCGCAAGATCGGCTTTGGCTTGGGCGATATCCTCGGCGCGAAACCCGGCTTCGAGGAGCGCCAGGTTGGCGCGCGCCGATTTGAGTCTTGCCCTGGCTTCTTTGTGGTTGGCCTCGGCGTTGTCGCGTTCCTGGACCGAGACGCCTTTGTCGGCCAGCAGTTCTTCGGCCCGTTTGAACAAGCGTTCGGCATTGACGGCGGCGGCTTCGCGCTCACGGACGAGCGACCGGGCTTGCGCGATCTCTTCCGGACGGTTGCCGGTTTCACGCAACTTCAGGCGCGCCCGCAACGAGTCCACCTGGGCCTGGGCGCTGGCCCGCTGATTGCGATAGGGCTCGTCGTCCAGCCTGGCCATCACTTCGCCCGCTTTGACCTTGTCCCCCTCGTCGTAAAGAAGTTTCGCCAGCTTGCCGGGAACGCGGAAACCGAGCGTGACTTCGCGTATGTCCACGTTGCCGTAAAGTGTCGGCGTGGTCCTGTCTCCACCGCGGAACGTGCGATAAATCCAGCTTGCACTCCCCGCAATGACCAGCAAAACGATGGCAAAGAGGATGATCTTTTTCACAATGATGCCTCATCGATGATCTGCGTCAACAACCGCCGAAGCCCTGCCAGGTCTTCTTCCGAAGGATGCAGGATGCCGAAAATTCTCCAAAATTTGAGACCGTCCAGTGTGGCAAGAATCAGCCAACTGCGATCGGCAGGCAAGCCGTCATCCAGCATGCCTTGATATACTCCCTGGAAGAAGCGCCGCATCGGCTCCAGCATTTTCGGATTGCTGGATACCGCGCCCAGCAATGGGCCGGCCACCCGTTGGAGCCGGGGAAACAGGGAACCCTCGGTATCCAACATCATATGCAGCATCGTCCTGGCATGTCGCCCTCGCCCAGGCGGCTCGCCAGCCAAACCGGCGGCAAACCTTTCCTGTGCGATGGAAGCGATGCGCGAAACCATGCCCAGCACGATGGCGTCTTTGGTGGGGAAGTGATAAAGGAGCCCGCCTTTGCTAAGGCCGGCCTTTGCGGCAACCGCATCCAAGGTCATGGCACTGACGCCTTGCTCTATCACGACGGCTTCGGCGGCATCGAGCAGGCGTTCTCGAGTGTTCGTCTTTTGCATGCGTTTCATAAATTCATATACTGTACCGTCTGGACGGTATAGTCAATAGGCGGCAACGAATGGTGAAAAAATAAATTGCTATAAGGGATGTTTTCCAGGGCGATTCAAGGTATCAGTGGCTGCCGCTTACCACTTTTCATCGGGAAGCGGCAGGCTTCGGGCGATTGACGGCGGCCAAAACGGATTCACCCGAGCATTTGCCGGATCGCTTCGATTTCCTCCTTGGCAATGTCCAGAATTTCGAGACTGCCGCTCGCGTCGAGGCGGCGGGCGATTTTTTGATAGGCAGGCAGCGTATCGAGTTTCGGCAGGGTTTTGATGTCGACCTTGCCGATCAGGCTGTGGAATTGCGCCAGCATCACGATGTCGGCGTAATCGAGATGTTCGCCGGTATCGCGCTGCCAGTTTTCCGAATGGAGTACGACATTCTCGAAGTCGTCCGGAAAATTCCATTTGCGGATGATATTCAGGCCGATCATGCCGTGCAGCTTGTCGATCGTTTCGGTGAGATGGGCGGTGTTCGCGACCAGGTCGATGTGTTGATCGGCAAAGGCCAGAATCGGGATCTTGCCGATGTCGTGAATCAAGCCGGCCAGCATCGCGCGGTCGGGATCGAAGCCTTTCGCCTTGTGCGCCAGT
Organism: Methylomicrobium album BG8; assembly: GCF_000214275.2. Taxonomy (NCBI): domain Bacteria; kingdom Pseudomonadati; phylum Pseudomonadota; class Gammaproteobacteria; order Methylococcales; family Methylococcaceae; genus Methylomicrobium; species Methylomicrobium album. The sequence continues at coordinate 1,092,041 of NZ_CM001475.1, forward strand.
ACGGCGCTGATCGCGGCGACGAAACTGCTGTGCGCCCATAATTCGACCATTCGTTGGCGGATGGAAGGCGATTGGGCAGTGAATACCGACTTTAGCGAAAACGCCGTGACGATGTCCTGCACGGCTTTCAGGCCGAGCCGGGTAATCGCTTCCGGACAGCTTTCGATCGTTTTGCGGCCGCGGTAAAGGGCGCTGTTCGAAATCTTGATCAGGCGCGCGGTGAGCGAAGGGTCGGCCTGCATGGTGCGAGCGATCTTGGCGCTGTTGGCTTTCTCGTCATTGATCACGCGGCGGATTTTAAAAGCGACCTCGGGGATCGTCGGCAGGATCAGCTGGTTTTTTTCGAAATGGCGGTAACACGCCAGCAGCAGCTTATTTTCGGCCTGGCCGGTTGAGGAAGAGGTGGTTGACGGTTCGGCGGCTTCCATGGGTAAAGGTTTTAAAAATCGGACAGTAAGGCAAGTTTAGTTTAGAATTCGTCTCTTTGCGCAGAGGCCGGCCGGCCAGGAATTTCCAGCCATGCAATCCATTTCGACCGAGGTCATCGATACTTTAACTACTATCAGGGATTATATTCGCTGGGCGGCCAGCCGCTTTACCGAGGCCCAGGTCTACTTCGGCCACGGCTCCCTGACCGCCATCGACGAGGCGGCGGGTTTAGTATTGCATACGCTGCATCTGCCTTACAACGTTTCGCCGTTTTACCTGGAGGCGGTCCTGATCCGGCCGGAACGGCAGGCGGTGATCGACATCGTCGAGCGCCGTGTCAACGAGAGAAAGCCTGCCGCCTACCTGACGCACGAAGCCGTTTTCGCGGGATTGCCGTTTTATGTCGACGAACGGGTGCTGGTGCCCAGGTCGCCGATCGCGGAACTGATTGAACAGCGCTTCGCGCCGTGGGTCGACGAGGACAATGTCGACCGGATTCTGGATTTGTGCACCGGCAGCGGCTGTATCGCGATCGCCTGCGCCTATGCGTTTCCGACCGCGGCGGTCGATGCGGTCGACTTGTCGCCCGAGGCGCTGGCGGTCGCCGGAATCAACGTCGCCAAGCATCAGTCCGAAGATTCGGTGGCGTTGTACCGGTCCGATCTGTTCGAGAGCCTGCCGGGGCACCGCTACGACATTATCGTCAGCAATCCGCCCTATGTCGCGGTCGCCGAATGGGAAAACCTACCGCCCGAATACCATGCCGAGCCGGAGATGGGCTTTACCGGCGGCAAGACCGGGCTGGACATCGTACTGCGGATTCTGGCGCAGGCGAAAGGCTTTCTGAGCGAACAGGGCATCCTGGTCGTCGAAGTCGGCAGCAGTGCGCAGACGCTGCAGGACCGGTTTCCGGACATTCCTTTCTACTGGCTCGATTTCGAGCGCGGCGGCGACGGCGTGTTTTTACTGACCGGCGAGCAGCTCGCGCTCTATCACGACCAATTTATCGCGGCTTTGGATTGATATGTCTGGCAATACCTTCGGAAAACTGTTTACCGTCACCACCTTCGGCGAAAGCCACGGGCCCGCACTCGGCTGCATCGTCGACGGCTGTCCGCCGGGACTCGAACTCGGCGAGGCCGATATCCAGCACGACCTCGACCGCCGCAAGCCCGGGACTTCCCGGCATACGACGCAGCGGCGCGAAGCGGACGAAGTGAAGATTTTGTCCGGCGTGTTCGAAGGCAGAACCACCGGCACGCCGATCGGCCTGTTGATCGAAAACACCGACCAGCGTTCGAAGGATTACACGAAAATCGCCGAATCGTTCCGGCCCGGCCATGCCGATTATACCTATCAGCAGAAATACGGTTTCCGCGATTACCGCGGCGGCGGCCGTTCGTCCGCGCGCGAAACCGCGATGCGGGTTGCGGCGGCGGCGATTGCGAAAAAATATTTGAAGGAAAAGGCCGGGATCGAGATTCGGGGTTTTCTGGCGCAGTTGGGACCGATCAAAATCGACAGGCTGGACTGGTCGGCCGTGAACACGAACCCGTTTTTTTGCGGCGATCCCGAACGCGTGCCGGAACTCGAAAGCTACATGGACGCGCTGCGCAAGGAGGGCGAGTCGATCGGGGCGCGCATCAATATCGTCGCGACGAACGTGCCGCCGGGCCTTGGCGAACCGATCTTCGACCGGCTGGATGCGGATCTCGCCCATGCGTTGATGAGCATCAATGCGGTCAAGGGCGTTGAAATCGGCGACGGCTTCGGCTGCATCGAAAGCAAGGGCACTCAATTCCGCGACGAGATCACGCCGGCGGGTTTCCTGAGCAACCATGCCGGCGGCATCCTGGGCGGCATTTCGAGCGGCCAGGACATCGTCGCCAGCATCGCGCTGAAGCCGACCTCGAGCCTGCGCCTGCCGGGACGGTCGATCAATGTGCGCGGCGAACCGATCGAAGTGGTGACCGAAGGGCGCCACGATCCCTGCGTCGGGATCCGCGCGACGCCGATCGCGGAGGCAATGACGGCGCTTGTGATCATGGACCACTATCTCCGGCACCGGGCGCAGAATAGCGATGTGCGCTCCGGTTTGCCGGTTTTGAGATAAGAACTGTGGGGTGGATTACGATTGCATGAATTCAGTAGGGCGGATGCCGTCAGGCGATCCGCCGGTGAGCGGCCATCCTCCGGCGGAACCGCTGCCGCGTTCCGCCTTACGTGGGTTCGTGCAGTTCAGTAGGGCGGATGCCGCCAGGCGATCCGCCGGTGAGCGGCCATCCTCCGGCGGAACCGCTGCCGCGTTCCGCCTTACGTGGGTTCGTGCAGTTCAGTAGGGCGGATGCCGTCAGGCGATCCGCCGGTGAGCGGCCATCCTTCGGCGGAACCGCTGCCGCGTTCCGCCTTACGTGGGTTCGTGCAGTTCAGTAGGGCGGATGCCGTCAGGCGATCCGCCGGTGAGCGGCCATCCTCCGGCGGAACCGCTGCCGCGTTCCGCCTTACGTGGGTTCGTGCAGTTCAGTAGGGCGGATGCCGCCAGGCGATCCGCCGGTGAGCGGCCATCCTCCGGCGGAACCGCTGCCGCGTTCCGCCTTACACGGATTCACACGGATTCAGTAGTGAGTTGAAGGGTGGCCTAGGAGCAGGGCATTAGCCGTGACGCGCAAAGCCGGCGCGCCTTCCGTTACAGTCTATGTTTCCATGCATCTAACCCAGCAATTTTATCCAATGTCCGTCCCTTACTGGCGCCTGTCGGGTTTTTACCTGTTCTATTTCGCGACGCTCGGCGGCTTTTTGCCCTACTGGAACCTGTACCTCAAGCATCTCGGCCTCGATGCGGCGCAAATCGGCAATCTGTCGGCGGTGCTGGTCGGGAGCCGGATTATCGCGCCGAATTTTTGGGGCTGGATCGCGGACCGGACCGGCAAGAACCTGCGCCTGATCCGGCTGACGCTGTTTTTTTCGGCGGCGGCTTTCTCGGGGTTTCTGGCCGCGCGCGGTTACGTCGAGCTGGCGCTCTGCACTTTCGGCTTCGGGGTATTCTGGAACGCATCGCTGCCGCTTTTCGAGGCGGTGACCCTGGCGCATCTGCGCGACGACGCGCACCGCTACAGCCGGATACGGCTCTGGGGTTCGGTCGGCTTCATCGTAGCGGTGCAGGGGCTCGGGTGGTGGTTCGACCGCCAGCCGATCGAGCAGTTGCGGTTGTTCGTCGTGACGCTGTTGCTGTTGAACTGGATCGTGACGCTGATGCTGCCGAATCCGGCGCCGCGCCGGCCGCATAGAGAGCCTTCCCGCGTGCTGTCGGTCTTGAAACGCCCGGAAGTGCTGGCTTTTCTGGTGGTATCGATGCTGCTGCAGGCGGCGCACGGGCCTTATTACGTTTTTTATTCGATTTATCTCCAGCAACTGGGTTATTCGGCCGCCGCCACCGGCAGTCTGTGGGCGGCGGGGGTATGCGCCGAGATCGTTCTTTTTATTTTCATGCGGAGCTTGCTCGGCCTTTTGAGCCTGCGGAGCATTCTGCTTTGGAGTCTGCTGCTGGCCGCGGTACGCTGGCTGTTGATCGGCTGGCTTGCCCAAACGGCGTTTCTGGTCTTGGCCCAACTGCTGCATGCGGCGAGTTTCGGCGCGGCGCACATTGCCGCGATCCATCTGGTGCAGCGCCATTTCGGCGAACGACACCAGAGCAAAGGCCAGGCGCTCTACAGCAGCTTCAGTTTCGGGCTCGGCGGCATGGGAGGAAGCTTGTTCAGCGGCTATTACTGGGATGTGCTGGGGCCGCGGACGATATTCGGCGCCGCGGCGTTGGCGTGCTTTCTCGCTTACCTGATCGCCTGTTTCGGATTGGCGCGGGATCATGGCGAAAAAGCGGCGGCGCGTCTAAAATAGCCGGCTGAGAAAAATAATTCTTTGGCTTTGAACCACAAGGTGTAATGTGTTTGAAATAATTAAGAGCGGCGGCTGGATGATGTGGCCGCTGATGATTTGTTCGATCGGGGCGATGGCGATTATTGCGGAGCGTTTCTGGACCCTGCGCAAGAGCAGGATCATCCCCGAAGATCTGGTCGTGCAGGTCTGGAGGTTACACAAAGACAACAAACTGGACGACGCGATGTTGCGCCGCCTAAAAGCCAGTTCGCCGCTGGGACGGATCATTGCGGCCGGGGTCGGCAATAGCGCGCACGGGCGGGAAATCATGAAAGAGTCGATCGAGGATGTCGGACGCCAGGTCATGCACGACCTGGAGCGCTTCCTGGATGCGCTGGGGCTGATCGCCGAGGTATCGCCCTTGCTGGGCTTGTTGGGCACGGTATTCGGGATGATCGAGATTTTCTCCCAACTGATGCAGCACGGGGCGGGCGACCCGACCGTGCTGGCGGGCGGTATTTCGGTTGCGCTGATCACGACCGCGACCGGTTTGTCCGTGGCGATTCCGAGCCTGATTTTCCACCGCTATTTTCTGAGACGAGTCGACGAATACGTGATCAACATGGAAGCCGAGGCATTGCGGCTGATCGAGATGATGCACGGCGAGCGCGAGGCGAGTTTATGAACTTCCATCGTAAAAAGAGGCGAAAAATCGATATTACGCTGATATCGATGATCGATGTGCTGTTCGTGCTTTTGCTTTTTTTTATGGTCTCGACAACGTTCAACCGGCAGACGCAAGTCAGGATAAAGTTGCCCGAAGCGGCAGGCTCCGAAGCGGAAGCCCCGCCGGCATCGATTACCTTGGTGATCGACGCCGACGGCCTGTATTATGTGAAAGGCGGGGATGAGATGCTGCGCCAGTTGGTCGATCAAAAGCCCGAAACCCTGCTCAGGGAGTTGCGGAAAATGGCCGCGCGCGGCACCGATGTCCCGTTCATCATCAGCGCGGACGGCAAGACGCCGCATCAGGCGGTGATCAGCGCGCTCGATGCCGCCGGCAGGGCAGGGTTCACGCATATCACCTTCGAAGCGCAACAGCCGAAAACCGAATGATCGAGACAAAGCTGCCGCGGCTGGCGGCGCGCATCTGGTATCGGAAAACCGGCGCCGGCCTGTTGCTGTGGCCTTTCGGCAAACTGTTCGAAGGCATCGCCAGGCTGCGCAGGGCCTGTTATCGTTGCGGATGGCTGAAAACCACGGTTTTCCCGGTTCCGGTGATCGTGGTCGGCAATCTTACGGTCGGCGGCGCCGGCAAAACGCCGCTGATCATCTGGCTGGCCCGGTTTTTGAAGGAAAAAGGCTTCCGGCCGGGCATCGTCAGCCGGGGCTACGGCGGACGCGCCGCCCTGTATCCGCAGTGGGTCGATGCCGACAGCCGGGCGGGCGAGGTCGGCGACGAGGCGCTCTTGATCGCGGCCCGCACCGGCTGCCCGATGGCGGTATCTCCGGTTCGGACAGATGCTTGCCGGCTGCTGCTGGACAGGGCCGATTGCGACGTGCTGCTGTCCGACGACGGCCTGCAGCATTATGCACTCGGCAGAACGCTCGAAATCGCGGTGATCGACGGCGAGCGCCGCTTCGGCAACGGCTGGTGCCTGCCGGCCGGACCGCTCAGGGAACCTGAGGCCAGACTGAAGGACGTGGACTTGATCGTGGTGAACGGCGGCTTGGCGCGGCCGAACGAATTTTCGATGCAATTGGCGGGGGCGGAGGCGGTCAATTTGCTGACCGGAATGCGTAAACCCTTGGCCGCGTTTAAAGCGGCGCCCTGCCATGCGGTGGCCGGCATCGGGCATCCCGAGCGGTTTTTCAGGCACCTGGAAATGGCGGGGCTGGGGTGTATTCCGCACGATTTTCCTGACCATTTCGCGTTCCGGCCGGAGGATCTCGACTTCGGCGATACGTTTCCGGTTCTAATGACCGAGAAGGATGCGGTAAAATGCGGGGCGTTTGCCGACGAAAGGCTTTGGGCCGTTCCGGTGGAAGCGAACATGGATTCCGCTTTCGCGGCGCGGTTAATCGAATTATTGAGTGAGAAGCATGATAGATAAAAAACTGCTCGACATCCTGGCTTGTCCGATCTGCAAAAGTTCGCTGATTTACGACAAGGACAGGCAGGAACTGATCTGCAAGCCCGACCGGCTGGCGTTTCCGATCCGCGACGACATTCCGGTCATGCTCGAAGACGAAGCGCGCGCGCTTAGCCTCGAAGAAGTCGACGCGCTGAAAAAATGACCTCCGTTTTAACGGCGATTTCCAAACCGAAGACCTGCCAGGTTTTTAAAACTTGGCAGGTCTATGGCTGCGCCCCTATAAAAGCGGGTTTTGGCCTGCCGGCAGAGGCATTCCAATGAGCGTCCGCTTTAAAGTCGTGATTCCGGCCCGCTATGGTTCGACCCGGCTGCCCGGCAAACCCTTGCTGCCGATCGCCGGCAGGCCGATGATCGCGCATGTCTGCGAACGCGCCCGCGAGGCCGGGGCGGACGAGATCGTCGTCGCGACCGACGACGATCGTATATGCCAAGCAGTCCGTGCATTGGGCATCGAGGCGGTAATGACGCGCGCCGATCATCAAAGCGGCACCGAGAGGATTGCGGAAGTCGTCGAGCAGCGGGGCTGGGCAGGCGGCGAGATCATCGTGAACCTGCAGGGCGACGAGCCGTTGATCGATCCAGCGTATCTGCGCGAAACGGCGGCGGTGTTGGCCGGCCAGCGGCAGGCGGGCATCGCGACGCTGGCGGCCGAAATCCACGACGGCGAGGAGATCTTCAATCCGAACGCGGTCAAGGTCGTATTGAACCGGCACGGCCATGCGCTGTATTTCAGCCGCGCGCCGATCCCGTGGGATCGGGATGGATTCGCCGAAGGCCGGAAGCTCTTGTCCGGCAGAATGCCCTATTACCGGCATATCGGCATGTATGCCTATACGGTCGACTTTTTGCGCCGGTACTGCGGTTGGGAAGCTTCCGATTTGGAGAAAACCGAATCGCTCGAACAGCTCCGTATTTTATGGCAGGGCGAAGCGATCGCGGTCAAGGTGGTCGACAAGGTGCCGCCCGCCGGCGTCGATACGTTCGAAGATTTGCAGCGTGTCGAAGAGTTTTTGAGCATTGCTATGTAGGGCGGAACGCGCCAGCGGTTCCGCCGACCTTCGGTTCCGCCGCAACCAGGCGGATCGCCTGACGGCATCCGCCCTACGTCCGTTATTTACCCGCGAAGCGGGATGAAAAATTTATTTGTCTCAATTGTTTATCTGAAAGAACGTAAATGGACCAATTTCCACGCATCAGCCGCTTGCCCCCCTATGTTTTCAATATCGTGAACGAACTGAAGGCCAAAGCGCGAGCGGCGGGCGAGGACATCATCGATTTCGGCATGGGCAATCCGGACCAGCCGACGCCGGAGCATATCGTGAACAAGATGCTCGAAGCGGCGAAGCGGCCGGATACGCACCGTTATTCGATGTCGAAAGGCATTCCCCGGCTGCGCAAGGCCATCTGCACCTGGTACGAGAACCGTTTCGACGTCGATCTGGATCCGGAATCCGAGGCGATCGTCACGATCGGCTCCAAGGAAGGCCTTGCGCATCTGGCGTTGGCGACGCTCGGGCCGGGCGACGTGGTGCTGGTGCCGAATCCGGCCTATCCGATCCATCCCTACGGGGTCGTGATTGCGGGCGCAGACCTTCGCCACGTGCCGTTGATTCCGGGTGTCGACTTCATCGAGGAACTGCAGCGCGCGATCGTCGAGTCGTGGCCGAAGCCGAAAATGCTGATTTTGAATTTTCCGGGCAATCCGACCAGCCAGTGCGTCGAGCTGGACTTTTTCGAGAAGATCATCGCGCTGGCGAAAGAGCACAAGATCTGGGTCGTGCACGACATCGCCTATATCGACATCGTCTTCGACGGCTACAAGGCCCCTTCGATCCTGCAGGTCGAGGGCGCGAAAGACATCGCGGTCGAATTTTTCTCGCTGTCGAAAAGCTACAACATGCCGGGCTGGCGTGTCGGCTTCATGTGCGGGAACAAAAAACTGGTCGGCGCGCTGGCACGGATCAAGTCCTATCTCGACTACGGCACCTTCACGCCGATCCAGATCGCCGCGATCAGCGCGCTCGAAGGGCCGCAGGACTGCGTGCACGAAATCGCCGCCATGTACCAAAGGCGGCGGGACGTGCTCTGCGAAGGCCTGAACGCGGCCGGCTGGCCGGTCGAGAAGCCGAAGGCGACGATGTTCGTCTGGGCGCCGATCCCCGAACCTTACAAGGAAATGGGATCTCTGGAGTTTTCGAAAAAGCTGCTGATCGAGGCGAAAGTCGCGGTCGCGCCCGGCATCGGCTTCGGCCAGTACGGCGACGACCATGTCCGCTTCGGGCTGATCGAGAACGAGCACCGGACCCGGCAGGCGGTGCGCGGCATTCGCCATATGATGAAGAAAGACAAGGTTGTATAATAGCCGGCTTTTTGAGGCGTTGTAGGGTACGCTGTGCGTACCTTTGCGAATTAATTCAGATAAAACGGTACGCGCAGCGTACCCTACGGGAGTGTGTTTTGAAACCGGTAAAAGTCGGAATATTGGGACTAGGGACGGTCGGCGGCGGTACGGTCAATGTGCTCAAACGCAATGCGGCCGAGATTGCCCGCCGGGCCGGGCGCGAAATCATCGTAACCCGCGCGTCGAGCCGAGATCTCGGCAAGCCGCGCATTTGCAGTACCGAAGGCATCGCGGTCACGGCCGATCCTTACGATGTGATCAACGATCCCGAAATCGACATCGTGCTCGAATTGATCGGCGGCGCCGGCCCTGTCAAGGATATGGTGCTGGCCGCGATCGCGAACGGCAAGCATGTGGTCACCGCGAACAAGTCGCTGATCGCGCTGCACGGTAACGAGATTTTCGCGAAGGCCAGCGAGAAGGGTGTGATCGTCGCCTTCGAAGCGGCGGTCGCCGGCGGGATTCCGATCATCAAGGCGATCCGCGAAGGGCTTAGCGGCAACCAAATTCAATGGCTGGCCGGCATCATCAACGGCACCGGCAATTTCATCCTGACCGAAATGCGCGAGAAAGGCCGCGATTTTGCGGACGTATTGGCCGAAGCGCAGGCTTTGGGCTATGCCGAAGCCGATCCGACCTTCGATGTCGAAGGGATCGATGCGGCGCACAAGCTGACGATCCTGGCATCCATCGCATTCGGGATTCCGCTGCAATTCGAAAAAGTTTACACCGAAGGCATCACCAAGATTACCCGGCTCGATGTCGATTATGCGGAAAAACTGGGCTACCGGATCAAGCATTTGGGCATCGCGCGCAAGACCGGCGAAGGCATCGAACTGCGCGTGCATCCGACCCTGATCCCGGAGCGCCGGCTGATCGCGAACGTGAACGGGGTGATGAACGCGGTGCTGGTCAAGGGCGACGCGGTCGGCCCGACTTTGTATTACGGCGCCGGCGCGGGGGCCGATCCGACCGCCTCGGCGGTGGTCGCGGACGTGGTCGACGTGACGCGGGCCCTGACCAGCGATCCGGAAAACCGGGTGCCGCATCTGGCCTTCCAGCCCGAGGCGATCAAGGACATCCCGATTTTGGCCCCGGACCGCTTCAAGTCCGCCTATTACCTGCGCCTGAACGCCGAAGACAAACCCGGCGTATTGGCCGATGTGACCAAAATCCTGGCCGACCACCGGATCAGCATCGAGGCGATCATTCAGAAAGAGCCGCCGGCAAACGAAAAAGCGGTGCCGATCATTCTGCTGACGCAGGTCACGCTCGAAAAAGAAATGAACGACGCGATCGCCAAGATCGAGGCCTTGCCGACCGTGACCGGCCAGGTCTGCCGGATTCGCCTGGAAACCTTAGGATAACCACCCCATGTCTACAGCAAAACATTACACCGGTCTGATCGACCGTTACCGCGACCGTTTGCCGGTCAGCGCCTCGACGCGCGTGATCAGCCTGAACGAAGGCAACACTCCCTTGATCCAATTGCAAAACATTCCGCGCCTGGCGGGCAAGGAGGTCGACATTTACGTCAAGTTCGAAGGCCTGAACCCGACCGGTTCGTTCAAGGACCGCGGCATGACGATGGCGGTCACCAAGGCGGTCGAAGAGGACAGCCGCGCGATCATCTGCGCCTCGACCGGCAACACTTCGGCTTCGGCGGCCGCCTATGCCGCCCGCGCCGGGATCAAGGCGTTCGTGATCATTCCGGAAGGCAAAATCGCGCTCGGCAAGCTCGCGCAAACCTTGATGTACGATGCGACGATCATCCAGATTCGGGGCAATTTCGACCAGGGCATGAATCTGGTCAAGGAAGTGGCAGAGCTGGCGCCGGTTACGATCGTCAATTCGATCAATCCGTACCGGATCGACGGCCAGAAGACCGCTTCGTTCGAGATCATCGACGCGCTTGGCGAGGCGCCGGACTACCACTGCCTGCCGGTCGGCAACGCGGGCAATATCACCGCCTACTGGAAAGGCTACAAGGAATATTCGGCCGACAGCGACACGCACAAGGCGGTGACTTCGAAGCGCCCGGTCATGTGCGGTTATCAGGCGGCCGGCGCCGCCCCGTTCCTAGCCGGCCATCCGATCGAGCATCCGGAGACGATTGCGACCGCAATCCGGATCGGCAATCCGCAGTCCTGGGACTATGCCTGGGCCGCGCAGAAGGAATCCGGCGGCTGGTTCGACAAATTCACCGACGAGGAAATTCTCGAAGCGCAGAAGATGTTGTCGCGATACGAAGGCATTTTCTGTGAGCCGGCTTCCGCAACCTCGGTCGCCGGCGCCTGGCGCGATATCCGCAGCGGCAAGATTCCGGAAGGCAGCAAAATCGTCTGTACGCTGACCGGAACCGGCCTGAAAGATCCCGATACCGCGATCAAACAATGCGCTTCCGCGCGCACCTTGACGATCGAAGCGGAACTCGACTCGGTCAAACGGGCGATTCTCGATCATATGTAAATCCCGGGCCGGTCGCCCGGAGCCATCCCCTCGCTCCGGGCGACCGGCCGAAAATGAGGCTGCCGGCCTTTCCGGCAACCTGTCGTTTTTCGCGATTCCATTCCGGATCGGCTTCGCTTCCTTTCCTTCCGCATTACTCATTCCCTTAAGGTAATGGTCATGTCTGCAAATTCACAAAACCAAACTCACACACAACTGGCAGGGCTAGCGCTCGGCGCGGTCGGCGTGGTCTTTGGCGATATCGGCACCAGCCCCTTGTACGCGCTTAAAGAGGTTTTTCATAGCGGCATGCCGATCGACGAATTTCATGTGCTTGGCGTCCTGTCGCTGATCTTCTGGTCCTTGACGCTGGTGGTTACGATCAAATACGCGATCTTCATCATGCGCGCCGACAACAAAGGCGAAGGCGGGATTATGGCGCTGATGACCCTGGCTCTGCACGGGGCTCGGGATTATCCGCGCAGGATGGCTTTTATTCTCACGCTCGGGCTGCTCGGCGCTTCGTTGTTTTACGGCGACAGCATCATTACGCCGGCCATTTCGGTGCTCAGCGCCGTGGAGGGCCTGCAGGTCGTGGCGCCTCCCTTGGCCGGCTATGTGTTGCCGATCGCCATCACGGTGCTCGCCGGGCTGTTTGTCATTCAAGCCAAAGGGACCGGCAGGGTCGGCAGGATGTTCGCGCCGATCATGTGTTTCTGGTTCGGCTCTCTGGCGGTGATGGGGCTGGCCAATATGGTCCATCAGCCGGGCGTGTTGCGGGCGGTCAATCCTTATTATGCCGTGAGTTTGCTGATCGAAACCGGCTGGGAAGGGTTTTTGATCATGGGGGCGGTCGTCCTGGCGATCACCGGCGCCGAAGCGCTCTATGCGGACATGGGGCATTTCGGCCTGAAGCCGATCCGTTATGCCTGGTTCGGTTTCGTGTTTCCGGCGCTGCTGCTGAATTATTTCGGACAGGGCGCCTTGCTGCTCGCCCAACCCGATGCGATACGCAATCCCTTCTATCTGCTCGCGCCGGGCTGGGCGATGTATCCCTTGCTGGTCTTGTCGACGATGGCGACCGTGATCGCTTCGCAGGCGGTCATTTCAGGCGCCTTTTCGGTCACCCGGCAGGCAATCCAGTTGGGCTATTGCCCGCGCATGGCCATTCGCCACACCTCGGACGACGAAAAGGGTCAGGTCTATGTGCCGGCCGTGAACTGGATATTGATGATTTCGGTATTCATTCTGGTGCTGAGCTTTCAGTCGTCGTCGGCGCTGGCTTCGGCTTACGGTATCGCGGTGACCGGCACGATGATCGTCGATACGGTATTGGCCTATATCGTGATCCAGGCGCTCTGGAAATGGAACCGGGCGACCAGCATCGTATTTTTGTCGGCATTTCTGATCATCGATTTCCTGTTCTTCTCATCCAACACCCTGAAAATCCCGACCGGCGGCTGGCTGCCGCTCGCGGTCGCCACCGTGCTGTTTCTGATCATCACGACCTGGATCAAGGGACGCGCGCTGCTGCACGAGCACATGGAAGAACGGCACGTATTGTTTGAAGAGCTGGAACAGGACATCAGGGAGAATCTGGCGACGGTCGAGGGGACCGCGATCTATCTGGCCAGAACGCTGCATGGGGTACCTCCCGTACTGCTGCACAACCTCGAACATAACCATGTGCTGCACGAGCAGATTATCGTACTGACGATCGCCACGAAGGATGAACCGTTTGTGGATGAAGCACACCGGGTCAAAATCCGCAAGTTCGGTCAGGAGCGCGAATTCTATCGCGTCAAGCTCTATTACGGATTCAAGCAGAACGCGGATGTGCGCCGGGCGCTGGATTTGTTGATGCGCGAAGGACTGGTTTTCGATCCCAAGAAGACTTCGTTTTTCATCGGCAGCGAGCGCGTTTCGTTTCGGGCCCGCAGCCCGATGCCGAAATGGCGGCGGGGCTTGTTTCTGTTTTTGTTTCGTAACGCTTCGAGCCCGATCGAGTTTTTCAAAATTCCGGTCGACCGGGTCATTGAGCTCGGCATTCGCGTCGAGTTATAGTTGGTGCCTCGGGTGAAAAATCCCTGAACGGGTGCTGAGCCGGGATCCGAAGGATCAGGCGCAATCAACGAAAGAGGAAGCGTATGGGGTTTGATTGGATGCCGGCGGTCATCGTCGCCGGGCTGTTGCTGGTATCGATTGCGGTTTTGCAATGGATCGCGCTCAGGCGCTTACAGGTTTTATTGAAGGCTGCTGCGCCGGACGGCAGCCTGCAGGAGCTGCTGCTGACGTTGAAGGTTCAGGAAGCCGCTGTGCAGCAAGGTTTTACCGAGTCCCGGAGGGAGCTTCGCGAGGTTAGCGCGGAAAATCGGCGTGAGTTGCAGGAGGCTTTCAAAAGCCTGCAGGATACGCTGCTCAATCGGGTCGCCGAAAACCACCATCTCCACAATGCGCAGATGGAAGCGTTCAAGAGCGGATTGGCCGGCATGTCCGAAAAACTGATCCATAACGCCAGCGAACTCAAGGAGAGCGTGAACCGGTCGTTTCAGGCGACCGGCGAGTCGCTGAACCGGAAACAGGACGATTTCCGGGACAAAACCGCCGAGACGCTGAAGCAGTTTCAGGAAGGCATCGAGGCCGATGCGAAGGAAAACCGCCAGGAACTGGCCGCCGGCCTCGGTTCGTTCGAAGGCAAATTCGCCGAAGGCATCAGGGAGTTCAACGAACAGCTCCGGCTCCGCTTCGGCGATTTGAACCGGCAGCAGCAGGAGGCGAATCAACTGGCGAAGGCCGGCATCAACGAAATTCGCGAATCGATCGAAAAATATCTGCATTTGATACGGGAAGACAACACCCGGCAGTTGAACGAGATGCGCCGGACCGTCGACGAGAAACTGCACAATACGCTGGAGCAGCGCCTCGGCGAGTCGTTCAAGCTGGTCAGCGACCGGCTGGATCAGGTGCACAAGGGACTCGGCGAGATGCAGAATCTGGCGGTCGGGGTCGGCGATTTGAAGAGGGTGCTGTCCAACGTCAAAACCCGCGGCATTCTCGGCGAATACCAGCTCGGCAACATCCTGGAGCAAATCCTGTCGCCCGATCAATACGGCGTGAATGTGGCGACCCGGAAGGGCAGCCAGGCGAACGTCGAATATGCGGTCAAACTGCCGGGCAAAGCCGACGACAAGGTTGTCTGGCTGCCGATCGACTCGAAATTTCCGCTCGAAAGCTACCAATCGCTGCTCGGCGCGCTCGACGAAGGCAATCCGGCCTTGGTGGATCAGGCGCAAAAACAACTGCTGAAAGCGATCGAAAGCTTCGCGAAGGACATCGCCGGCAAATACCTGGACCCGCCGCATACGACCGATTTCGCGATCATGTTTCTGCCGGTCGAAAGCCTGTACGCGGAAGTCCTGCGTTCCCCCGAACTGTTCGAGAAGCTGCAGCGCACTTACCGGGTCACGATCACCGGGCCGACCACCTTGTCGGCGTTGCTGAACAGCCTGCACATGGGTTTCCGGACCCTGGCGGTGCAGCAGCGCAGCAGCGAAGTCTGGAAAGTGCTGGCCGAGGTGAAGACCGAATTCGGCAAATATTCCGAACTGCTCGATACGGTGTACAAGCAGATCACCACGGCCTCCAACTCGCTGGAGCGGCTGAAAACGACGAGGACAGCGGCGATGGAGAGGAAGCTGCGCGGCGTGGAAGTGCTGGGTATCGAAAGCGAGCTGGCGCCGCTCGCGTTGCCCGAGCCCGAGTAAGGCGGGAAGCCGCTCCGCGCCTCAGGAGGGTACGCGGAGCCGCAGTGATCGGAAGGGGTGCACGGCCGTTTCAATGCCCGTGCGGCTTAAGGTGCGGGGTGCGTTTGTCCAGTGTCCGAGCGGCGGACCGATGCGCTTACCGCGGCAGATATTCCGGCAGATGGCTTCTGATTTCGGCCGCCGTCATGCCCGCCAGGTTTTTGTCCAGTTCCAGGCTGACGAGGCTATTTAACGGGCCCGGCATGTGCCGCCTGATCAGGCCCAGCACCGACGGGTCGGCGACCACGATCAGCCGGTCGAAGCGGTTGGCGTTACGCGCCTGTTCGAGGTAGTGCACGATGCCCGCCGCAAACACGTCGGCTTCGTGTTTTTTCGGGTCGGTTTCCTGCTCGAAGGCATGCCCGCCGCCCAGTCCGCCCGGATTTTTGACCTTGCCGGGCAGGTCCGAAGTGATGTCCCGGTCATGCATCCGGCCTTCCTCGTGGATCAGCGTATCGATCTCCTCCAGCGGCGCGGAAGACGATTCGGTCTGAAAAACGCGCGCCCGTGTATGGTCTGCGGCAATTACCCATGTGTTCGTCATAGTTCAATCCTCGATGATTTACGGTGTTTGGAAGCAATGAAGCTATTGTGGGCAAAAGCTCCGCCATTGGCTATTGGTACGATTACCTAACCGGATACCGGTTTGGAAATGCGCAGGTATTCAAGCGAGGCCAAAGGATTTATCATATGCGTCTGAAATTTCCGTCTCTCATTTTGTCTGCCTCCTTTTCTCTACTCCCCTTGATCCGAAAAAAACGCCGTTTGAAAACGGCCCGCCGGCCGCTGCCGCTTCGCCCAATCCTTTACCGGTTCGCCTGGCAGGCCGCCGGCATTTTCATTGCCTCGTCGGTCGGGTTTTGCCTGCTGTTCCGCTGGCTGCCGCTGCCGACGACGGCTTTCATGCTGAGCCGGTACGTCGAGGACTTCCGCTACGAGACGACGTTCAAACCGATCGATTACCGTTGGGTGGGCGCCAAAAAAATCTCGCCTGCGGCTTATCAGGCGGTGATCGCATCCGAAGACCAGCGTTTTTTCGAGCATGCAGGTTTCGATTTCCGCGAGATTGAAACGGCGGTCGACAATTATTTCGATGGCCGCCGCCTCCGGGGCGCCAGCACGATTTCGCAGCAGGTCGCGAAGAATCTGTTTTTGAGTCCGTCCAAAAGTTTTATCCGCAAAGCCTTTGAAATCTGGTTCACGCTTCTTCTGGAAGCGTGCTGGAGCAAAGAGCGCATTCTGACCGTGTATCTGAACATCGCCGAATTCGGCGACCATCTGTTCGGGGTCGAGGCGGCCAGCCGGCGTTATTTCGGGATTCCGTCCGCCAGATTGAGCCGCGCCCAGGCCGCCCTGCTGGCGGCGACGCTGCCGAATCCGCTCCGTTTCAAGGCGGCTTCTCCGTCCGCCTACGTCCGCGCGCGGCAGCAATGGATTCTCGGGCAAATGCGCCATGTCGCTTATCCGCGTTGATGCCGTTTTGAATCCTTGCCGTTTCGATCGGTCATGCGCGGGCGCTGCGCATTGAACGTGGGCTCTGGCCCCCGGTCTTATGGGCGGGGAATCGAATGAAAAACTTTGTCGTGCCGGCAAGGCGACGGCGGACTTTTGCCCTTATCCGGAAAATGGAGAACTGCCGGGGCGCGGCGAAACCGCCTGTTGGATTTATGGTAGAATTGTACGGTTCGATGACGATTATTACGACGAGCCGGCGCTGCTGCGCGCGGCCCCGGCCATTTTGAGCTACGCGACGCGATGTCAAACCTTCCCCAAGCCGGCCAACTGATAGACCGTTTCGGTAGAAAGATCGATTATTTGCGGATCTCGATTACCGACCGCTGCGACTTTCGCTGCGTCTATTGCATGGCCGAGGATATGACGTTCCTGCCGCGAGCGCAGATTCTGACGCTCGAAGAGATCGAAACGATCGCCCGGGCCTTTACCGAACTCGGCGTCAAAAAGATTAGGATTACCGGCGGCGAGCCGCTGGTCCGCAAAGGTGCGCTGGATCTGCTGGAAAATCTCGGCAAGCTTCAGGGGCTGAAGGAGCTGGTCATCACCACCAACGGCGCGCAGCTCGAATCGATGGCGCCGGCTTTGAAACAAGCCGGCGTCAAGCGCATCAACATCAGCCTCGATTCGCTCGATCCCGCCAAATTCAAGGCGATTACCCGCGTCGGCAATCTTCGGGCCGTGTTGAACGGGATCGCGGCCGCGAAAGCCCAAGGCTTCGAACGCATCAAGCTCAACACGGTCGTGCTGAAAGGCAGCAATCACGAGGAAGTCTGCGAGCTGGCGCAATTTGCGGTCGACAGCGAAATCGACATCAGCTTCATCGAGGAAATGCCGCTCGGCGTCGTCGATCACCACGATCGTGCGCTGGTTTATTATTCGAGCGATCGGATCAAAAAGGATTTGGAAACGCGTTTTATGCTGCTCGCCACACCCGAAAAAACCGGCGGTCCTTCGCACTATTTCCGGATAGCCGGGACCGATACCCGCGTCGGTTTCATTTCGCCGCACAGCCATAATTTCTGCGGCGCCTGCAACCGGGTCCGCCTGACCGCCGAGGGCCGCCTGCTGCTCTGCCTCGGCAACGAGCATTCGGTCGACCTGAAAAAAGTGGTCCGTACGCAGCCGGGCGATATCGACGCGCTGAAGCGGGCCCTGATCGATGCGATGCGGATCAAGCCGCTTCGGCACGAATTCAACATGCAGGAGCGGCCGGTGATCCTGCGCTACATGAACATGACCGGCGGTTAGCCGTTCGCCTCCCTTTTCTTTATTTCAATCGAGCCTTTTTGATGTCTTTCGCACAACTGGGCCTTGCCGCGCCGCTCCTGAAAGCGGTCGCGGAGCAGGGCTATGTCACTCCGACCCCGATCCAGCAACAAACGATCCCCCTGATTCTCGACGGCCGGGACGTACTGGCCGGCGCCCAGACCGGCACCGGCAAAACCGCCAGCTTCACGCTGCCGCTGCTGCAGCGTTTGGCCGAATCGAACGACAAGCCGCAAAAACCGCGCAAGATCCGCGCGCTGATTTTGGCGCCGACCCGCGAGCTGGCCGCCCAGGTGCATGACAGCGTCAGGGCCTACGGCAAGCATCTGCCTTTGTTCGCCGAAGTCGTGGTCGGCGGCGTCAGCATCAACGGCCAGATCCGCAGCCTGCAACGGGGCTGCGACATCGTCGTCGCGACGCCGGGGCGTTTGCTCGACCATCTGCTGCAAAAAAATATCGAACTGTCGCATCTCGAAATACTGGTGCTCGACGAGGCCGACCGGATGCTCGACATGGGATTCCTGCCCGACATCCGCAAAATCATCGGACATTTGCCCAGACAGAAGCAGAGCCTGCTGTTTTCGGCGACTTTTCCCGAGGAAATCCGGGGACTCGCCAAACAGCTGCTGCACGAGCCGGCCGAAGTCTCGGTGGCGCCGCACAATACCACCGCGGACAACATCAAGGAGCTGTGCTACGGAATTGCCAAGGAGCGCAAGCGCGGGCTGTTGTCGTACCTGATCGGCAGCAACAACTGGAAGCAGGTGCTGGTTTTCGTGCGCACCAAGCACGGCGCGGACCGGCTCGAAAAGCAGTTGGTCAAGGACGGCATCCGGACCGCCGCGCTGCACGGCGACAAATCGCAGGGGGCGCGGACGAGGGCGCTGGACTATTTCAAGACCGGGCAGGTCGCCGCGCTGGTCGCGACCGACATTGCCGCGCGCGGGCTCGACATCGACGAGCTGCCGCACGTGATCAATTTCGACCTGCCGCAGGTGCCGGAAGACTACATCCACCGGATCGGCAGGACCGGCCGCGCCGGCGCGAACGGGGAGGCGGTGTCGCTGGTCTGTCCCGAAGAAGCCTATCAGCTCGCCCAGATCGAAAAGCTGCTCGGCCGCGAAATTCCCCGAGTCGCCGATACCGGTTACGCGCCGGTATCCTTGAAAGTGACGGACAGTCCGAATTCCAAGGCGCCGAAAAATCCGTCCGGCAAAAAGGATTACCGGCACCACAAGAAAACGCCGAAGCGCGGCGGCAAACCGGCGGCCCCAAAGCCGCGGCGCGGCGGTAGCCGGTAAGGCTTGCTTGCGCCGTAAAATCCCCACGAGAGAAGGGATTTTATCTTGATCTTTCCGAAAGCCTGTTGTTATCCTATCGGAATTTGACAACTATTACCGAGGAGGCATTCGATGTCGATTTTGAATTCGTTAACCAAGCGCTCGCGCCTGAATTCCGCGATCAAGCAAACCAAGGAAGCGCGCAAGAGCGAAGGCAATAAAGCGGATTATCTGTTCAAGAAAGTCTACGAAGACTATGCCGACATCGTGCACGACGATCCTCTGCGCGCGGAAGCGCTGTATTTCTGGGGCCATGCGCTATTGCACCAGGCCAAGACCAAAACCGGTGACGAAGCGTTGGCTCTTTACCGCGATGCGATCCTGAAATTCGCCTTTTGCCTGACCCTGGAGCCGAATTATCTGGCGGCCGCGATCGACGGCGGCGTGTGCTACATGGACATGGCCCGGCTGGAAGGTGCGGCGAAAAATTCCGAACTGTACGAGAAAGCCCAGCGGGAGTTCGAACGCGCCAATTCGATTCAGGCCGGCGCGGCCTCCTACAATCTCGCCTGCATTCATGCGTTGCGCGGCGAGAACGAGGATTGCCTGAAGGCGCTCGAAAACGCGCGCGACAAAGGCAGCCTGCCCGACACCCAGGATATTCTGAACGATCCGGACATGGCGGGCGTGCAGGATCAAGCCTGGTTTATCGAATTGCTGGAGTCGCGGAACAAAAAGCAGGAAGCCGCCGCAAAAGCTTCGGAAGAAGACGCTGCCGAAACCTCGCCCGAGACGGAGCGGGGCCAAACCGAAACGGATGCTTGAGCGGCCTGTAGGGTAGCACTTCTACGGTCCGGTAGGGTACGCTGCGCGTACCTTTTACGAGAGTCTTGGGATGAAAATTTGAAAGGTACGCGCAGCGTACCCTACGACCCACCCCTCACCGGAGTATGGAAATCATGGGTTTCATCGTTCCCACGCTCCGGCGTCATCGCCATTTAAGTTAAGCCGTCATCCCGGCAGGGATTGCCGGGATCCAGAGTACAGGGATGTGTTAAAGCTTGCCATCCTTGGCAACTGGATTCCGGCAATCCTGCCGGAATGACGAGCTTTCCCTTAACTTAATGGCGGTGACGCTCCGGCGTGGGAATGCGGCCCTTGACGCTCTGCGTCACGAATCTGCCGCCAGGCCGGATGCGCCTCCAAGAGCGACAGGGCCGACTCCAGCAAGCCGATGCCCGGCTCCGTCCGGTGCCAGGTCGAAGCGCCGGACGGATGCGGCAACGGGATTGCTTCGGCTGGATGGCCGTGAAAAGTGACCTTGTGCAGTTTGCCGATCACCTCGTTCAGCTTGTTGACCGCCATCAACTGGCTGATCGCAAGCTTGCCGACCGGCAGGATCAGCGCCGGCTTGAGCAGTTCGATTTCAGCCTGGAGCCAGCCCGCGCAATTGCCGATTTCCTCCGTGCTCGGCACGCGGTCGCCGCCTTTCGGATTTTTACCCGGAAAACAGCGGCACACGGCCGCCATGTAGACGCGGCTTCTGAAGGATTCTTCATCCAGTCCGATTCGCTCGAACCATTTGAATAGCGTCTTGCCGGCCGTCCAGGCGAACGGCTTGCCGAAGCCGCCTTCCTTGTCGCCGGGCGCCTGGCCGATCAGCAGGATCGGCGAAAAGACCGGACTGCCGCTGACCACCGGACCGATCATCAGTGGGCATTTTTTGCACGCCGCGAGCGCAACCCGGTGCGCCCGCATCTGTTCTTCCTGCATCGGCATCGGTTATAAATCAATCTCGATGCCGACCGGGCAATGGTCCGAGCCGGTAACCTCGGGAAGGATGAACGCCTGCTTGACCTTGTCGGCCAGCGCCCGGCTGGCCAGCGCGTAATCGATCCGCCACCCGATGTTGTTGGCGCGGGCATTCGCCCGGAAACTCCACCAACTGTAAGCGACCGTATCCGGATGATGATGGCGGAACGTATCGACGAATCCGGCGTCGAGGAAACGGCTGAATCCGTCGATTTCGGCCTGCGTATAGCCCGCCGATTTGTTGTAATTCGCCTTCGGCCGCGCGATATCGATTTCGCGGTGCGCGACGTTGAAATCGCCGCACACGATGACCGGCTTCCGGCTCTCCAGCTTCAACAGATAAGTCAGAAATTCGGCGTCCCAGGTTCTCCGGTAATCGAGCCGGACCAGCTCCTGGCCCGAATTGGGCACATACACGTTCACCAAATGGAAATGCTCGAATTCGGCCGCAATGACCCGGCCTTCGCGGTCGTGCTCGGCGATGCCGATATCCTTGACCACCGCCAGCGGCTCGGCGCGCGACATCAGCGACACCCCAGAATAACCCTTGCGCTCGGCGCAGTTCGAATAAATGTGATAGCCGTCGATGTCCGCCGTTACTTTCTCGATCTGATCGACCTGCGCCTTGGTTTCCTGCAGCAGCAGGCAGTCCGCGTCGAGCCGCGCCAGCGTCTCGGCGAACCCCTTGCCCTGCACCGCGCGGATGCCGTTTACATTCCAAGAAACGATTTTCATTGCGTCAGCCGGATTTCCGCCTCCCGGTACTTGGCCGCGCAGTATTCCGCCACCTCGGCAGGCAGGGACGGACCCGGCGCGGTCTTGTCCCAATCGAGCGTTTCCAGGTAATCGCGCACGTATTGCTTGTCGAAGCTCGGCGGGCTGATGCCGACCCGGTATTGGTCGACCGGCCAGAAGCGGGAGGAATCCGGGGTTAGAATCTCGTCGATCAAAAACAGCGCGCCCTGTTCGTCGGCGCCGAATTCGAACTTGGTGTCGGCGATGATGATCCCGCGTTCCTGCGCATAGGCGGCGGCTTCCTTATAGAGCTTGAGGCTGGTTTCGCGCACCTGATGGGCCAGATCTTCGCCGATCAGTTCGACCGTTCTGGCGAAGGTCACGTTTTCGTCGTGCGCGCCGGCCTCGGCCTTGGTCGAAGGCGTATAGATCGGCTCCGGCAACCGCTCGGCCTGCCGCAGCCCTTCGGGCAGAAGGATGCCGCAGACGGCGCCGGTTTTCAGATAGTCCTTCCAGCCCGAGCCGATCAGATAACCGCGCACGATCGCTTCGACCGGCAGCGGCTTGAGCTTCCTCGCCACAATCGAGCGGCCCTCGACTTGGGCGCGTTCGTCCGAATCGGGAATGACCCGTTCGAGCGGGATATCGACCAGATGATTCGGAATCACGTGCCGCATTTTCGCAAACCAGAAATTCGAGATATGCGTCAGCACGCGCCCTTTGCCCGGAATCGGATCGGGCAGGATCACATCGAAGGCGGACAGCCGGTCGGTCGCCACGATCAGCATGTGCCGGTCGTCGATGTCGTAAATATCGCGCACCTTGCCGCGGGCGCGAAGGGGGAGAGAGGTTAAGGCCGATTGGTAAAGTGCTGCCGGAGCGTTCATGGCGCCTCGCTAAAGAAATTCAAAGCGCCGCATTTTACCATTAATTCAGCGCGAGAAGCGCGCCGGAAAGGCCGGTGAACAAACAAACGGCCCGGCATTGATAGGTCGTCCGTATGCTTCCCACGCTGGAGCCGGGTAGGTCGGGCACGCTTTTTGTGCCCGACATTGCGGGGATTTCTCATGCTCATGCTGAAGTTTGGTAAGCAAGATTGCCCCCGAATGTCGGGCAACGATGAAGCTGTTGCCCGGCTTAACGGCATTGACTCTGCGGCTACTTAAGAAGTATGCCGGAATGACGAATTTATGTGTAGGTCTGCATAAGTATAAGAATATGGCCTCGATGACGAATACAACAGTATTCATATCCAACAGCAATGAGAACATTTCTCATTCATTGTCAATAAAAATGTCATGGTCGCTTAAGACAAATTTAGCGAAACGATTAATATATTTAAGATTAATTTAATGTATTAAGTTATTATTGCGTTATTATTTAGCCCAAATTAACCGTGCCATATCCGTTACCGGTTCAATGCCGTGGCTATCGTGTATTTAGTAATGAATATCAAACTTTTTCCATGATGCCATTTCAGTTAGACAACAATGCAATTTGTATGATTTATATTTTAAAATCATTAGGATATACAATATATTTCACAATCCGGGAGCACCGGAATCTAAATAGATTTTTCATCAAAAAGGATTAATTTCAAAGCCCCCAGAAAACACTCTCGTTAAATTTATTTTCTCAAGAAAACAAAGAATTCCATTTTTTGTTTAACTGAAAACGATGTATTGAAAATGTCGCTCGATACCGATAACGGCTAGAGTTTACCGTAATATCTTGTATAACTGGAGAATTGCCATGACACTCCCCCCCCCCGATATACTTTAAAAAATAACGCCTCTAAACCGTTAGCGCTGATGGTTTCGCTCGCCGCGATGGCGGCTTCGCCAACCGCGCTCGGCGAGCCGACGCTAGTGGGCGACACCTACATCAAAACCGGTGTCTCCAAAAATTTCGGCAAAAAGAATCAACTCCTGATCGTGGCCGGCAGCACCAAAGGCGTGCTCGAATTCGATCTGGAAAAATCCACGCCGGCCACCGCTTCCGTTTCCAGGGCCACGCTGAGAGTCTTCGTTACCAAGGTCAAAGGAAAGTCGGCCGGCAAGTTGCAAATCCAGGCGATCAATCTCGATCAGAACGCGCTCAACGATATTTCGGAAACAAATCTGAACGCCGGCTCCAATCTCGCTCTCGGCGATATCGTCACCGAAATTCCGGGGGTCAATACCGCCAAGGTCAACCAATGGCTGGAATTTGACGTGACCGACGCGCTCAAACTCGCCATAGAAAAAGATACGCCCGACAAATTAATCGCCTTCGCGCTGATCAGTACCGATACGCTTAGCCTCAGCCTCGAAAGCAAGGAAAGCAAAGCGTCCGGACATGCGGCCACCTTGAATATCGTTTATTCCACGGTAGGAACGGCGGGAGCGCCGGGAACCATCGGTCCGCAAGGCGCCGCTGGTCCGCAAGGCGCAGTGGGCCCGCAAGGTCCGGCCGGCGGCGGCGCAGGCTCGGTAGGTCCGCAAGGTCCGCAAGGCGCAGTGGGTCCGCAAGGTCCGGCCGGCGGCGGCGCAGGCTCGGTAGGTCCGCAAGGTCCGCAAGGCGCAGTGGGTCCGCAAGGTCCGGCCGGCGCGATCGGTCCGCAAGGGCTGCAAGGCTTGATCGGTCCGCAAGGTTTGGCAGGCGCGATCGGTCCGCAAGGCTTGGCAGGCGCGATCGGTCCGCAAGGCTTGGCAGGCGCGATCGGTCCGCAAGGGCTGCAAGGCTTGATCGGTCCGCAAGGCTTGGCAGGCGCGATCGGCCCGCAAGGCTTGGAAGGCGCGATCGGTCCGCAAGGGCTGCAAGGCTTGGTCGGTCCGCAAGGG
The DNA here is from genome assembly GCF_000214275.2 of Methylomicrobium album BG8. Taxonomy (NCBI): domain Bacteria; kingdom Pseudomonadati; phylum Pseudomonadota; class Gammaproteobacteria; order Methylococcales; family Methylococcaceae; genus Methylomicrobium; species Methylomicrobium album. The sequence continues at coordinate 1,116,581 of NZ_CM001475.1, forward strand.
CTGCAAGGCTTGGTCGGTCCGCAAGGGCTGGCAGGCGCGATCGGTCCGCAAGGGCTGCAAGGCGCGATCGGTCCGCAAGGGCTGCAAGGTTTGGTCGGTCCGCAAGGGCTGCAAGGTTTGGTCGGTCCGCAAGGTTTGCAAGGCGTAATCGGCCCGCAAGGCGTGCAAGGTCTGATCGGTCCGCAAGGCCCCATCGGTCAGTTGCTTGGCACTGTCGTGAAAACAACTGAAATCTTGAACCCGGTAGCCGGACAACTTATAAACGCGACTTGCGATCCGGGGCAAATTCTGGTTGGCGGTGGCCTATTGACTCCCGTGCTGGCAAACGTGTTGCCGCTGATCAACGCCCCCCTACTAAACGGCAGCGGGCAGGCGACCGGCTGGTCGGGAGCGTTCGGCTTGTTGAATACTAATGTTACCGGTAACTTGGTTAGTGGAGTTGTAGATATTCTCGGCGCAATACTTGGCGGCCTTACCGGGTCGCTCGAAAATACAGCAATCACCGGACAAGTCGCCGGCATTGTGAATAGCCTGTTGCCACTACCAACGGCCGCCCCCACCCAGCCATATACTGTCTACGCGCTCTGCGGCCAACCGGCGGACTCTTAATCGGTAGAACGGCTTTATCGAGCCGGGTAGGTCGGGCAACCGCTTCATCGTTGCCCGGCATTCGGGGGCAATCTTGCTTCCCACGCTCCAACGTAGGAACGAGAAGTCCCCGCAATGTCGGGCACAAAAAGCGTGCCCGACCTACTCGGTTTTCCTTCCCCTCTTTAAAAAAGCCGGGTAGGTCGGGCAACCGCTTCATCGTTGCCCGACATTCGGGGGCAATCTTGCTTCCCATGTTCCAACGTAGGAACGAGAAATCCCCGCAATGTTGGGCACAAAAAGCGTGCCCGACCTACTCGGTTTTCCTTCCCCTCTTTAAAAAAGCCAGGTAGGTCGGGCAACAGCTTCATCGTTGCCCGACATTCGGGGGCAATCTTGCTTCTCACGCTCCAACGTAGGAACGAGAAATCCCCGTAATGTCGGGCACAAAAAGCGTGCCCGACCTACTCGGTTTTCCTCTCCTCCTTTAAATTAAAGAGGGGCAGGGGGATTTTACTCCAGCACTTCCTCCGCGTGCTCCCGCCGCAGACGCTTTTCATTCGCCTCGATAAAAGCCGCGGAATAATGCGCCCGGGCCAGTTCCAGATGGTCCTGAATCGATTTATTGCGGACAAAAGTCGTATTTCCGCTTCTGTCCAGTAAACGGTACAGATACAGCAGTTTATCGAGGTGCCGAATCTTGGAGTACAAATAGAAGCGGGCAAACAAGTCCCAATCGTCCGCTACCGGCAAATTGTGCGAGTAGCCGCCCAATCGCCGCAACTCACTGGCCCGATAGGCCCGCACGTGATTGGGGCCGACCGTCAGATACCACGCGAACTGATCCGTAAAGGCGGGGCCGAAAGCGTCATAGACATTCGGCGCCCGGCATTCGAGGTAGGTTCTGTTGTGATAGACCGTCTCGCGGTAGCGGTCCTTCCAAAAGGCGTCTTCGTAGCGGTGCGGACTGCCGTCCGCATAAAATTCGGCGAAATTGGAATACACCATGCCGACTTCGGGGTCGGCCTCGAACGCGTTTTTTATCTCTTCCAATGCGAAATCGGTCAGCCTGTCGTCATGGTCCAGTTCGACCAGATACGGACCGTAGGCAAGCCGGGTGGCAATGTCTTTGACTGTGCCGATGCTGCCGCTATGCTTGATGCGGACCGGCCTGACCCGAATGTCTTCCCGCGCGATCGCCTGCAGCCGCTCCCAGGTCTCGTCGGTGCTTTCGTCATCGACGACGACCCATTCCCAATTGTTGTAAGTTTGCTCGCGAAGCGACTGGTAAGTATCCCTCAAAAAATCGCCGGTATTGTAAACGCTCGTATACACGCTGACCAAAGGGTGCCTGTCTTGCAGAACATGCCCCCAAAGGTTGCTGGAATAGCAATTTTCGATCGCCGCAATCAGGTCTTCCTTCGAAACGAGAGGATCGACGTGAATCCACTTTTTGCGAATTTCGAAAGGCGCGACATTGAGCGACGCCGGAATAAACTCGCTGGTCACGATCACCTGGGGCTGAAAGATCGCGATGATCGAAAAGAGATTATTTAACTGCTTGCATGCCTTGACGTCGTAAGGAACATCCCATGTTTTACCGATAAACAATACTTTTACGTTTGCGGTTGGCATAAAATAAAACTGGATTAGGGGTAAAGTTGAAAGACTCCGCGATTATAATGGCGAGCTCATACTCAGGCAATCGCACGCGCCATTTCCGGAACATTCCACCGGCGGACAAAACGCTTTCCTTATCAAAAAACCATCTCTATAAAAAGGTAATCTCGTGCAAATTAAACGGGCAATTTACGGCAAGGCAGAACGCTCGGTCGAATTTCCTTCGCAACCCAATGTCCGCGTGATCGAGCGCCCCAATACCGGCTTCGACTTTGGCGGCCGCAGCCTTCATTCGTACGAGACGGTTTTTTCAAACAGAACCGCAATATCTGCAATGCCGAAGTCGAAAGCCTGTCGGAGTATTTCAACCGGCCTTGTCCGGCACCTTTCTTAAAATAACGGGCCGGCACTCGTTTACTTTATGAATCTCAAACCGACTGAAACGGCTTTCGACGCCAAATTCTTCGTTAAAAACCTGACCACGCGTCCCGGCGTTTATTGCATGCTCGACGCCGACGGCGAAATCCTCTATATCGGCAAGGCCAAGAATCTCAAAAACCGCGTCTCGACTTATTTCAACAACAAAACGGCCTCCATCAAGCAGCAGACGATGGTGGCGAAAGTCGCCGCGGTCGAAGTGACCGTCACCCATACCGAAGGCGAGGCCTTGCTGCTCGAATCGCAACTGATCAAACGCTACAAGCCGCGTTACAACATTTGCCTGCGCGACGACAAGTCCTATCCTTATATTTATCTCTCCAGCGAACACGCTTTTCCGCAGTTGACTTTTCACCGCGGGGCCAAAAAGCGGCCGGGCAAATATTTCGGGCCGTATCCGAGCGTCGGCGCGGTCCGGGAGTGCCTGAAACTGCTGCAGAAAATCTTTCCGGTGCGGCAATGCGAGGATTCGGTCTTTCAAAACCGCGCCCGGCCCTGCCTGCAGCATCAGATCGAACGCTGCACCGCGCCTTGCGTCGGCCTGATCGACAAACCCGGCTATGCGCAGGATGTCGAAGGCACGATCCTGTTTCTCGAAGGCAAGGGCGAATTGCTGATCGAGCGATTGATCGCGAAAATGGAACAGGCGGCGTCCGCGCTGGAATTCGAACGGGCGGCGCAATACCGCGACCAGATCGTCAAATTGCGCGCGATTCTCGAAAGGAATTTCGTGCACGGGGAACGCGGCGATGTCGACATCATCGCCTGCGCGGCAAAAGCGAACATGGCCTGCATTCAGGTGTTTTTCATCCGGGGCGGCCAGCATCTGGGCAACAAGCCATTCTTTCCGAAGATGTCGGACGAACACGATCCGGCCGCGATCCTGCAGGCGTTCATTGCGCAATATTATCTGGAGCGGCCGCCGCCGCACGAATTGATCGTCAGCCATGCGCTCGAAGAGAGCGAGCTGATCGCCGAGGTGTTGGCCAATCAGGCCAAGCATCAGGTCGCGATCAGCGCGAACGTCCGCGGCGAACGGCTGAAATGGCTGCAAATGGCCGTGGAGAATGCGGAAACCTCGCTGCGGAACAAGCTGGCCGACAAACAGGGCCTGTACGCGCGTTTCCTGAGCCTTCAGGACGAACTTAGCCTCGTGGAATTGCCGAAACGGCTCGAATGTTTCGACATCAGCCACCACCAGGGCGAGCAAACGGTCGCCTCCTGCGTGGTGTTCGACCGGGACGGCCCGGTCAAATCGGCCTACCGGCGTTTCAATATCGAGGGCGTCACGCCGGGCGACGATTATGCGGCGATCCATCAGGCCGTCATGCGGCGTTTCAAGCGTCTGAAGCAGGGCGAACACGAAGCGCCGGACATTCTCTTCATCGACGGCGGCAAAGGGCAGGTGCGCGAAGCGCAAAAGGCACTGGCGGAATTGGACATAAACAGTGTTATGATAGTCGGCGTTTCAAAAGGCCCGGACCGGAAGCCCGGCATGGAAAAACTGATCCTTGCCGACCAGAATCAACCGCTTGCGGTCAATCCGGGCGCAGGTGGCCTGCTGCTGATCCAGCATATTCGCGACGAGGCGCACCGTTTTGCGATCACTGGGCATCGGCAAAGGCTGGGCAAGGTCAAAAAACGCTCGGTATTGGAATCGATCGAGGGACTGGGACCCAAACGGCGGCAATCATTACTAAAACAATTCGGGGGGCTGCAAGGCGTAACCCAGGCGGGTGTGGACGCGCTTTCCAGCATAGACGGCATCAGCCGTCAATTGGCGCAACGAATATACGACAGCTTTCATCAACCAGATGACCATTGAATTCAACATACCGACGAACCTGACCTTGCTGCGGATCGCGCTGATTCCCTTGTTGATGGTCGTATTTTATCTGCCCTGGCCTTATACGAATATCGCCTGCACCGCCATCTTCATCGCGGCGGGCATTACCGACTGGCTGGACGGCTATCTGGCCAGAAAAATGCAGTTGGAGACGCCGTTCGGCGCGTTTCTGGACCCGGTCGCCGACAAATTGATGGTGGCCTTCGTACTGGTGTTGATCGTACAGCAACAAGCCAACCCCTATCTGGCGGTACCGGCCGCGATCATCATCGGCCGCGAGATTACCATCGCCTCGCTCCGGGAATGGATGGCCGAAATCGGCCAGCGCGCGAAAGTCAAGGTTTCCCTGCTCGGCAAATGGAAAACGACGGCGCAGATGGTGGCGATCGGGATGCTGCTTTACCGCGAGGATCTGTTCGGCATTCCGGTCAATGCGATCGGCTATGTCTTGCTGTACATTGCCGCGGTATTGACGTTGTGGTCGATGATCAACTATCTGGCCGCGGCGATTACCGCGATCAGGGAAAGCTGAATGTTTAAGTTCCGAACGCCTTTTCGTTCCGGGACGCCAATCAACCTAAGATACAGCCCATTGAATCGGCTGTGAAAGAATAACAATGGACCAGGAAAAAGAAGATACCCAGACCAAAGCCGACACGCAGGACGAGATTCTGCTCGCAGCGCTGAAACTGTTCGCCGAAAAGGGCTATTTCAACACCTCGCTGACCGACATCGCCGAGGCGGCCGGCGTCAAGGGCACCAGCGGCATTTACCACCATTTCAAAAACAAGCAGATGATCGCCGCGGCGCTTTATGCGAGCATCTTCGACAGTTTGAACGTGTCGATCGACGATATTCGCCGTAAGAACCCGAAGCCTTCCGAACAGTTGCGCAGCATCGTCGATCTGTTGTTCAGGCTGGCCGACGATGCGCCGGATGTGATGCAGTTGCTGTTGGTGCTGAACATGAACGAGATATTGCCGGACGAGAAACCGCTGCTCGACACCGCACCGTTCGCAAAAATCCTCAAAATTTTCCAGGCCGGCGTAAAAAGCGGGGAAATCCGGAATCTGGCGCCGCCATTATGCTTTGCCTATTTTTTCGGGATCGTCAATCATACCTTGCGGATGGTATTGCTCGGGGCGCTCGACCGGAAAGCCGACGCCTACCAGTCGCAAACCTGGCTGGCCGCATGGAATGCGATCGCGAAAAAATGATCTGAGATGAGATAGGACCGTATGGCTCAATTCACCGTCACCGGGGATGTCGATCCCTTCCTGCATGTCAGCCTGGCCGGCGGCGAAAAGATCTATTGCGAATCGAACGCGATGGTGATGATGGAAGATACGCTGGAGCTGAAGGGCAAGATGACCGGCGGGCTCGGAGGCGCGCTCATGCGGCGGCTGGCCAATGACGAGTCGTTTTTCCAGCAGCATATCGAAGCGGTCCGCGGCGCCGGCGATTGCCTGCTCTCGCCGACCCTGCCGGGCGCGATTCAGATACTGGACGTCGGCGAGGCCAATTACCTGATCAGCGACGGCGCCTTCGTCGCGGCCGATTACAACGTGAACCTGAACGTGCGCACCCAGGGCGTCGGATCGGCGCTGTTCGGGCAGACCGGCGGTTTTTTCATCTGCGAGGCGTCGGGCCGCGGCAAAGTGGCCGTATCGGGCTTCGGTTCCAGTTTCATACTCGACGTCGAGCCCGGCAAGGATGTCGTGATCGACAATGCGCACGTAGTCGCCTGGGACAGCCGTCTGCGTCACGAGATTTCGGTCGCCACCCAGCGGAGCGGCGGCCTGCTGGGTCAACTGGTCAACAGCGTCGCCAGCGGCGAAGGGATAGTGCTCAGATTTTCCGGCGAAGGCAAGGTCGTCATCTGCTCGCGCAACCGCGAAACCTTTCTGTCCTGGCTGATAAAAGGCATGCCCGGCAACCGCTAGCCGTTTCAGAACACATTCAAGCCCCGTAGGGTACGCTGTGCGTACCCTCAATGTCGAAAGGTACGCACAGCGTACCCTACGGGGGCAGTCGTCTGGCAGTCCTGGCCGGGGCGGGCTCTGCCGGAATGACGTGCTTTCCTTACGAAGGCCATATACCCAAGCGAAAATGCTCTAGCCATTTCGGAACACATTCAAGCCGCCCGGACAGGATCCATCGCCAAACCTCCGGGCCGCGAACCTCTAATTCCGGCGCCCATGCCGGGCAACGCTCGACCTTGAGCGTTTTATCTTAAGCTCGTGTTGACAAAACCAAGATATCGGGCAATATAGTTTCGATTCAAAACTATCTTAACGCCTTTTTACTCGACATCCATCTGCTTTCAACCGATCATCGGGACGAAAAACAATGTTCAGCTCGTTATCCAAAAATTTAAAAGACGATATTTCCGCCGGCATTGCCGTTTTTCTGGTCACCGTTCCGCTTTCACTGGGCATTGCGATGGCCTCCGGGGCGCCTCCCTTGTCCGGCCTGATCACCGGCATCATCGGCGGCCTGCTCATCTCGCAGATCAGCGGTTCGACCCTGGGAATCAGCGGCACGGCGGCGGGGCTGACCGTGATCATTCTCGCGGCGATTCAACAACTGGGGTTCAATGCCTTTCTTTTGACCGTGGTGCTGGCCGGCATGATCCAGGTCGCAATGGGCATTTTGAGAGCCGGGGTGATCGCCTATTATTTTCCCTCCTCGGTGGTCAACGGCATGCTGTTCGGTATCGGCATCATCCTGTTCCTGAAACAGCTTCCGCATGCGGTCGGCTACGACCGGGACTACGAAGGCGACGAGACTTTTTTTCAGAACGACCAATATTCCTCGTTTTCTGAACTGTTCCACCTGTTCGGCAGCATTTCGCCGGGTGCGGTGCTGATTTCTTCGCTCTCGCTGGCAAGCCTGCTGGCCTGGGAGTTCTGGATCAAGAAAAAATATCCGGGGCTGCGCTTGATGCAGGGCGGCCTGGTCGCCCTGCTGGTCGGCGTGCTGAGCAATTTTCTGCTCGGAAAATTTTATCCGGACTGGGCACTGAGCGGTTCCCACCTGGTGACGATTCCGATCTTCGAACATCCGGCGGACATCCTCCGCCAGATTTATTTTCCCGACTACAGCCGATTACTCGACCCGAAAATCTACTGGTTTGCGCTGACGATCGCGCTGGTTGCGAGCCTGGAAACCCTGCTGGCGGTGGAAGCCGTAGACAAGCTCGACCCGTACAAACGGATTACCCCGACCAGCCGCGAACTGATCGTGCAGGGCATCGGCAATATCTGCGCCGGTTTTATCGGCGGTTTGCCGATGACGCAACTGATCATCCGCAGTTCGGTCAACATCGAGTCCGGAGCAAAAACCCGGGCCTCGTCCTTCATTCACGGGCTGTTATTGCTGTTTACCGTGCTTTTCATCCCGGCCGTGTTCAATCTCGTGCCGCTGGCGAGCTTGGCCAGCGTCCTGCTGCTGGCCGGCTACCGGCTGGCGCGGCCTCAAAAATTCGAAAACATGTACTTGGCCGGCCGCTACCATTTCATCCCGTTCTGCGCGACGGTGCTCGGTCTCGTATTGACCGACCTGCTGACCGGCATCGCGATCGGCATGACGATCGCGTTGTTGGCGATTCTGATCGAAAATTACCGCGGCTCGTTCTATATGCGCGAAACGCACCTCGGCAACAAGACCGTGCTGCGCCTTTCCGAACAGGTTTCGTTTTTGAACAAGGCCAATGTGCAGCGGACTCTGAAACAATTGCCGCCGGGCTCGGAAATCGTGATCGATGCGACGCGCTCGAAATTCATCGACTACGATATTTACGAAATCATCCAGAACTTCCGCTCGGAAGCCCAAATCAAGAACATCAAGCTGACCATCGAAAACCTGCGCGGATTCGGCACGTTGCCGCCGCCCGAAACGGTTCGCGCACAAACCTACGACTCCCAGCAGTCGCTGACCCCGGCCGAGGTGTTGACAATCCTGAAAGAAGGCAACGAGCGCTTCGTCAACAATCTGAAATCGAACCGCAACCTGCTCGAACAGGTCAACGACACCCGGAAAGGCCAGTTCCCGATCGCGATCATTTTAAGCTGCATCGATTCCAGAACCTCGGTCGAACTGATCTTCGACCTGGGGCTGGGCGACGTATTCAGCGCCAGGGTCGCCGGCAACATCGTCAATGACGACATTCTCGGCAGCATGGAATTCGCCTGCAAGCTGGCCGGTTCGAAATTGATCGTCGTGCTCGGCCACAGCCTTTGCGGCGCGATCAAGGGCGCCTGCGCCGATGTGGAACTGGACCATTTGACCGGCCTGCTGCAAAAGATCAAACCGGCAGTGCACGCCGCGCGCGAGGAGCTGGGCGAAGAGACGGCGGCGGATAAGATCCTGCTCGTGCAAAGGGTTGCCGAACGCAACGTGCAGTTGACCGTCGAGCAAATCCGGAAGCAAAGCCCGCTGCTGGAGGCAATGGAAAAGGCGGGACAAATCGACATCGTCGGCGGCATGTACGATGTCGAAACGGGCCATGTCGAATTTTACACCGATACGCCGACCGAATATGGCTGCTGCCCCCCCTACGGACCCCGGTGAAACGGTTTCCGATAAAACGGCGGCCGCCCCGGCTTTGGGCAAATCCGCGGGATGAGGTAAAATGTAAGGCTGCACGCTTCGGTCGAATGAGCTACAACAGCGGCAAGGCCGGCAAGATCGCATTCCTGCCGGCCTTCAACCCCCGATTTCAACCACTCAATACGAGATAACCCGATGAAAAAAAATGTGTTTCTGGCGGCAGCCTTGCTGGCTTCCGGCTCTGCGTTCGCGGCCACCGATCATTATTTGCTGCGCGAAGGCAACCACGTCCACCATTTGAAAATCACCAAACTGAACGACGAAATCAAAGTCAGCACCGACGTCGATTTCGAACCGAATGCCGATGAAAAGGACGCGCATGCCTGTTCGGCCGGCGTTTCGGGCGAAGCCAAGGTCACCGGCGAGAACGAATTGCTGATGAGAAAGCATATCGAAGGGCAGGCCGATTATTGCGAACTCAAAATCAAATTGAGCCCGAACGGTGCGAAAATCGAACAATCGACCGACTGCGGCCATTTTGCGGCGGGCATCTGCCATTTCTCCAGCGACGGCAAGGAATTGGTCAAGATTAAATAATCTCTCTGTCTGTGCTCGATCGGCGGCGCTCTCAGGACCGCCGATCCAGCTTGCGGTAGCCGATGGCCTCGCTCAAGTGCGCTATCTCTATCGTTTCGGACTCCCCCAAATCCGCGATCGTGCGCGCCAGCTTCAATATCCGGTGATACGCGCGATTCGACAGGCCGAATTTGTCCATCGCCTGCTCCAGCAAGCGGTGGCCGGGCTCGGACAAGGCGCAGAACTGTTTGACTTCCTTCGCCGTCATCGCCGAATTGGCCTTGCCGGTACGCGCAACCGCCCGTTGGCGGGCCGCCTCGACTCGCGCCCTGATGGCGGCGCTGCTCTCTTCCCCTTCGGGCGAACCCTTGCGCAACACTTCGTGCGGCACCCGCGGCACTTCCAGATGCATGTCGATCCTATCCAGCAGCGGCCCCGAAATGCGTGCCCGGTAACGCATCACCTGCTCCGAGGTGCAATGGCAGCGGCCCGAGGCGTCGCCCAGATAGCCGCAGGGGCATGGATTCATCGCCGCGACCAGTTGGAAGCGAGCCGGAAAATCGGCCTGGCGGTTCGCGCGCGAAATGGTGATGTGGCCGGTTTCGAGCGGCTCGCGCAGCACTTCGAGCACTTTCCGGTCGAACTCCGGCAATTCGTCTAAAAATAGCGTGCCGTTATGCGCGAGCGAGATTTCGCCGGGACGGGGATTGCTGCCGCCGCCAACCAACGCCGCAGCCGACGCGCTATGATGCGGGGCCCGAAAAGGCGGCCGAAGCCAGTTCGCCACATCGAGCCCCTGGTCGCTGACCGAGGCGATGGCGGCGGTTTCCTGGGCCTGCCGTTCGGTCAACAGCGGCAAAATGGTGGGCAGCCGTGAGGCCAGCATCGATTTGCCGGTGCCCGGCGGCCCCAGCATCAGAATATTGTGCGCCCCGGCCGCGGCGATTTCGAAGGCCCGCTTCACATGGTATTGGCCGTGCACGTCGGCAAAATCCAGCTCGTCGGCCTGCCGGTCCGGCGGGTGGTATGCGCATTCGGCCGCCAACGATTTCTGCCCGGAAAGAAACGCGCAGACATCCAGCAGATGAACCGCCGGAATGATTTCGATGCCTTTGATCAATGCCGCTTCGGCAGTATTGTCCTTGGGCAGAATCAACTTTCGCCGGTTGTTGCGCGCCTGGATCGCGACCGGCAGCACGCCGTCGACCGAACGCAGGTCGCCGCCCAACGAAAGCTCGCCGATGCATTCGACTTCGGAAAGCAGCGACAACGGGATTTGTCCCGAGCCGGCCAGAATCCCGAGCGCGATCGCAAGGTCGAAGCGGCCGCCTTCCTTCGGCAGATCGGCCGGCGCCAGATTGACCGTAATCCGCTGTGCCGGGAATTCGAAACGCGAGTTCTGAATCGCGCCGCGCACCCGGTCCTTGCTTTCCTTGACCGCCGCCTCCGGCAAGCCGACGATATTCAGCGAAGGCAGCCCGTTGGCGACATCGACCTCGACCGTCACCAGCGGCGCATCGATCCCGGTGCGCCCCCGGCTGTAAACAATCGCCAGCGCCATCGTCAAGCCAAGCCCGCGCCTACAGCTCTTCCTTGCTCAGCGCCTGCCGTTCGAGCGCGGCGACGCGTTTTTCCAGCGCTTCCAGGTTCGCGCGGGTTTTCGCCAGCACCAGCTTCTGCACTTCGAATTCTTCGCGGGTGACCAGATCCAGCCGGCTCAAGGCGCCTTGCAGCACCGCGTGAAAATTTTTTTCGAGGTCTTCCTTCAAATGGTTCAGGCCCGGCGGGATGGTATTGGCCAGCTTGCTGGCGATTTCGTCGATCGATTTGGCATCAAAAAACATCGGTAAGCTCCGTAGGAATATCGCCGTAGCGAAAGCGGACGGCATAAGGCGTCCGGGGTGAATGGAGCGGCTCAAGCCGCTCCGGACTGTCGTGTCAAGTATAGACGCCGTTGCAGGCGATTAAGTCCGGCCGTCAGCCGCCGAACGCTTTTTTAAAGAATTCCGGCTGCGCCAGCGCCGCCTTGTGGATGTCGACGTTATAAAAATTCGTGTCGAACGGTTTATTCGCCGCGTCCCGTTCACGGAACTGTTTCAGGCTCTGTTTGCCCGCGATCGTCGCGCTCCACCAGCCGGACGGGTAAATGCACTGCGGGAAGAACAGCGTCTGCAGATGCGGAAAGCCTGCCGCCTGCATCGCGCCGCGCATCTCGCCGATCAGCTTCATGTAGAACAGCGCCGATTCGCTTTGCTGCACGACCATGCCGTTTTCGGACAGGCAATTGAAGCAGTCGCGGTAAAACGCCTCGCTGAACAGGCCTTCGGCAGGACCCGCCGGATCGGTGCTGTCGACGAGGATGATATCGACCGAATTCGGCTCCGCATCCTTGACCCATTTGATCCCATCGATGAATTTCAGGTCCGCGCGCGGATCGCCGTTCGATTCGCACAGTTCCGGAAAATAAATTTCGGCCAGCCGCGTAACCCGTTCGTCGATGTCGATCTGCACCGCCTTTTCGACCGTCGGATGCTTCAGCACTTCCTTCAATGTCCCGCAATCGCCGCCGCCGATGATCCAGACCCGCTTCGGGTCGGGATGGGTATAGAGCGCCGGATGGCTGATCATCTCGTGATAGAAGAAATTATCGCGCGTCGACACCATCGTGCAGCCGTCGATCACCATCAGATTGCCGAAACTCTCCGTTTCGTAAATTTCCAAATGCTGAAACGGCGACTGCTCTTCGTGCAGCTTTTTCGTGACTTTCAGCGAAAAGGCCGAAGCGACGCCGGGCGCTTCTTCGGTAAACCATTCGGAAGGATTCATCATTTGCGTTCCTGTAAGAATAAACGGGTAAAATAGGGCGCATTATATATTAGAATTCCGGACATACGACACCATGGAGATCAACTTTGAATGCGACTGAATACCCCGATTGGAGCCTCCGAGACGCCGCGGAAACCTATGCGATCGAAAGCTGGGGAGACGGTTATTTCGGGATCAATGCGGCCGGCCATGTCTCGGTCAAGCCCCGTTCGGAGCAAACGGCCGAACTGGATCTTTACGAAATTGCCCGGTCGCTGCACGAAAGAAACCTGTCGCTGCCGGTGCTGGTGCGATTCACCGACATATTGAAGGACAAGGTCAACCGGCTGAACCGGGCATTCGGGAACGCCTGCGCGAAATACGGTTATACGGGCCGCTACACGCCGGTGTATCCGATCAAGGTCAACCAGCAGCGCCAGGTCGTCGAAGGCATTCTGAAAGCGAACCCGATCGGGCTTGAAGCCGGCAGCAAGCCGGAACTGCTGGCGATCATGGCCCTGTCCGATCAACAGGTGGTCATCTGCAACGGCTACAAGGACCGGGCCTACATCCGGCTCGCGCTGATCGGCCAGAAAATGGGACTCGACCTGTATCTGGTGATCGAAAAGCCGGTCGAACTGGAGCTGATCATCGAAGAATCCCGCAAACTGGGCATCCGGCCGAACATCGGCGTGCGCGTGCGCCTGTCCAGCATCAGCGCCGGGAAATGGCAAAACAGCGGCGGCGAAAAGTCCAAATTCGGCCTACACGCCAACGAACTGCTGCAACTGGTCAAACGCCTCAAAGACACACACCTGCTCGACGCGCTGAAACTGATGCATTTCCACATGGGCTCGCAGATCGCCAACATTCACGACATCAAGGTCGCGCTGAAGGAAGCCGGCCAGTTCTACGTCGAACTGCGCCGGCTCGGCGCGCCGATCAGGATCGTCGACGCAGGCGGCGGCCTCGGCGTCGATTACGACGGCAGCCGTTCGCGGCGCGAATCGTCGATGAATTACAGCGTCGACGAATACGCGCAGAACATCGTGCGCAGCTTTGCCGAAATCTGCGCCGAAAAGGAAGCGCCCGAACCGGACATCATTACCGAATCGGGCCGGGCGATCACCGCGCACCATGCGGTCTTGATCACCAATGTGACCGACATCGAATCGCCCTGCCAGGACGGCGAGCCGCCCGCTTTGCCGGAGCGCTGTAATCCGGTCGAACTGTACCATGACGCCCAGTTTGCGCTCGCGGAAGCGCGCGCCCAATTTGCGCAGGACACGCTCGATATCGAAGGGCTGGCACGGGCCGAAAACGCCTATGCGCTGCTGTGCCGGCAGCTGCAGCGCCGGCTGAATCCGGCTTACCAAAGCGAGGCGGCAATTCTGCAGGAGCTGAACGAAAAACTGGCCGATAAGGTGTTCTGCAATTTTTCGCTGTTCCAGTCGATGCCGGACATCTGGGGCATCGACCAAATCTTCCCGATCATGCCGATCCACCGCCTGGACGAATACCCCGGCCGGCGCGCGGTACTGCAGGATTTGACCTGCGATTCGGACGGACGGATCGATCAGTACATCGACGGCCAGAACATCGAAAAAACGCTGCCGGTGCATCCGATCGACAGCCGCGAGCCGTACCTGATCGGCTTCTTCATGGTCGGCGCCTACCAGGAAATCCTCGGCGACATGCACAACCTGTTCGGCGACACCCATGCGATCAATATCGAACTGGACGAGCACGGCTATCATTTCTACGACTTTCAGGAGGGCGAACATGTGTCCGACTTGCTCGATTATGTACACATCCGCGCCGAAGAACTGAAAGCCGCCTACCGGGAAAAACTGGCCGCGAGCGGCCTTAGCGAACGGGAACGGCACGCGTACGAACAGGAACTCGGCGCCGGCTTGACTTCTTACACTTACCTGGAGAAAGCATGAAGGCGGGCATGATCGGGCTCGGCGGCATGGGCGCCGGGATGGCGCGGAATCTCGCAAAAGCGAATGTGTTGGAAGGCGTCTACAACCGTACCGCCGCAACCGCCGAAGCGCTCGCGGAAGATCTTCGTGTCACCGCCTTCAAACGCATCGAAGACCTGGCCGAAGCGGTCGATATCGTGCTGATCTGCGTCTCGGCCGACCGGGACGTACTGGCCGTCGTGGACTCGATACTGGCAACGGCCAGGCCCGGCACCATCGTGGTCGACATGTCCACCGTCAGCCGCGCGACCGCACAAGAAGCCGCCCGCCGATTGGCCGGAAAGCGCGCATTCTTTCTCGATGCGCCGGTATCGGGCGGCGTCGAAGGCGCAAAAAACGGCACACTGGCGATGATGGTCGGCGGCGGCGAGGCGGTATTCGAGCGTGCAGCGCCGGTGCTTTCGGCGATGGCGACACGGATTTTATACATGGGGCAGACCGGCGCGGGACAAGCCACCAAGGCGGTCAACCAAATCATGTGCGCGGGCATCAACGAGGCGGTCACCGAAGCGCTGGCCTTCGCCGAAGCGCAGCAGCTGCCGATGGACAAAGTGATCGAAGTGATCGCCGGCGGCGCGGCCGGCAACTGGTTTCTCGAAAAGCGCGGCCTGACGATGACGCAAGGCGTTTTCAAGCCGGGCTTCCGGCTCGCGCTGCACCACAAGGATCTGAAAATCTGCCAAACGATGGCGGCCGAAGCCGGCGTCGAGATACCGGTCGGCGAGATGGCGGTCAGGGATTACGAACGGTTGATGGCCGAAGGGCACGGCGATGAGGACATCTCGGCGATGTATCGTCTAAAACACCGCCGGCGACTGTAAATCCGTAGGGTACGCTGTGCGTACCTTTTCCAGAAGCTTTAAGATGAAGTTTGAAAGGCACGCGCAGCGTACCCTACCGGGCTGTAGAAGTACTGTAAAACCGTAGAGTTACGCTGCGCGTGCCTTTTGTGGGCCGTCTCAAATCAATCCATGCTCCGCAAACGAATAAGGCATTCCGTCGCCGATGATGAAATGATCCAGCACCCGGATATCGAACAGCGACAGGGACTGCTTCAATTTTTCGGTGATTTGCCGGTCGGCGTGGCTGGGTTCGGTGATGCCCGAGGGATGATTGTGCGCGAAAATCACCGCTGCCGCGTTATGGTACAGCGCTTTTTTCGCGACTTCGCGCGGATACACCGCCGCGCCGTCGATCGTGCCCTTGAACAGTTCTTCCAATTGAATTACCCGGTGCTGGTTGTCCAGAAACAGGCAGGCGAAGACTTCGTAACTGTAGCCGCGCAGTTGCGCGCTCAGATAAGCGCGGGTCGCTTCCGGACTGGTCAGGGCGCTGCCGCGCTGCAGCACTTCCCGGAAATGCCGCCGCGCCATTTCCATGACCGCCTGCATTTGTGCATATTTGGCGTCGCCGAGCCCGTTCGCCCGGCAAAAGCGTTGTTGGTCCGCATCGAGCAGGGCTTTCAGCGAGCCGAAATCGGCCAGCAGTTCGCGAGCCAGATCCACCGCCGATTTGCCGGGCGTGCCGGTGCGCAGGAAAATCGCCAGCAGTTCGGCATCGGTCAGCGCGCCGGCGCCGCGCTGCAGCAATTTTTCCCGCGGCCGGTCTTCCGCCGCCCAGTCTTTGATTCCCATGGCGTATTCCTCTTTTCGGTAAAAAGCGATTAAGCTTGGATGTTAAGCATAGAAGAATTCATTCATCCTTGCCATAATGCGGCTTTTTTCAACTCTGTGCGGTATGAGCGAAGCGAAACGAATTTTATTGGGCGTCAGCGGCGGCATTGCCGTCTACAAAGCGGCGGAACTGGTGCGATTGCTGCGCAAAGAAGGGGCGGAAGTGCGGGTTGCGATGACGCGGGCGGCTTCCCGGTTCGTCACGCCGCTGACGTTTCAGGCCTTGTCCGGCAATCCGGTACATACCGAGCTGCTGGATGCCGAAAGTGAAAATGCGATGGACCATATCAGCTTGGCGCGCTGGGCTGACCTCATCGTCATCGCGCCGGCGACGGCCAACCTGATCGCGAAGCTGAGCCACGGCCTGGCCGACGACCTGCTGACGACGCTGTATCTGGCCGCGACTTGCCCCGTGTATGTCGCTCCGGCGATGAATCAGGCGATGTGGGGCAAGTCTGCGACTCGGGAGAATGTTGCGGCGTTGCAGCGGCACGGCGTGCGCCTGATCGGTCCCGTCCAGGGCGAGCAGGCCTGCGGCGAAACCGGTTTCGGACGGATGTCGGAACCGCAGGCTATCTGCGCTGCGCTGTTGGGCGAGCCGGCCGAACGGCCCCTGCAAGGCATGAAAGTTCTGATCAGCGCCGGACCGACGCGCGAACCCCTGGATCCGGTGCGCTACCTCACCAACCGCAGTTCGGGCAAGATGGGCTATGCGCTGGCCGAGGCGGCGAGAGACATGGGCGCAAGCGTCATACTCGTTTCCGGGCCGACGCAGTTGCCGCCGCCGGCACAGGTCGACCTGGTGCGCGTCGAAACGGCCGCCGAGATGTACGAGGCGGTCATCGCCCGCGCCGAAGCCTCGGATATTTATATCGGCGCTGCGGCGGTCGCCGATTACACTCCTGCCGAAACGCAGTCCGAAAAGATCAAGAAACGGGGCGACACGGCCACCCTGGTGCTGCGCAAAACCCGGGACATCCTGGCCGAAGTGGCCGCCCTGGAGAAACGCCCCTTTACGGTCGGCTTTGCGGCCGAAACGGTCGATCTGGAAGCTTACGCGCTGGACAAACTGGCGCGCAAAAATCTCGACATGATCGCGGCGAATTGGGTCGGGCAGGCAGAAGGCGGCTTCGACAGCGACCGGAACGCGCTGGAGGTCTTCTGGAAAGGCGGCCGCGAAGCGCTGGCGATGACCGGAAAAAAACGCTTGGCCGACCGGTTGACCGCCTTGATTGCGGAAAGGCTGCAAGCAGGCGTTGTGGTCCGTTGAGAGGAATTTCGGTTTTTTATTGAAATGGATAAGCTAATCTTCTATGCTGACCCGGCTTCGAGTTGAAGCCGTTCCATGAAACTCGATTGTTTATGCCCGTTCCAGATACAGGAGACTCTATGAAGATTGGTGTACCGAAAGAAATTCATCAAGGCGAGAAGCGCGTCGCGCTGACGCCCGAAACCGCCGAACAAATCATGAAGCTGGGTTTTTCGGTCTGTATCGAAAAAGGGGCGGGACAAGGGGCGAATATTTCGGACGAGGCTTACAAGGAAGCCGGGGTCGAAATCGTCGACGACGCGAAATCGTTGTGGAAGCAGTCCGACATTGTGATGAAGGTCAGGGCGCCGGAGCGCCACCCTGAATTGGCGATAGACGAAACCGATTTGCTGCCGGAAGGCGGCCGCCTGATCAGCTTTATCTGGCCGGCGCAAAACGAGGCGCTGATGCAGAAGCTGGCGGCCAGAGGCGTGACCGTGCTGGCGATGGACAGTGTGCCGCGAATTTCCCGCGCGCAAAAGCTCGATGCGTTGAGTTCGATGGCGAATATCGCGGGCTATCGGGCCGTGATCGAGGCCGCGCAGCATTTCGGCCGCTTCTTCACCGGCCAGATTACCGCGGCCGGCAAGATTCCGCCCGCGAAAGTGCTGGTGATCGGCGCCGGTGTCGCCGGCCTGGCCGCGATCGGTGCGGCGAAGAGCATGGGCGCCATTGTCCGCGCCTTCGATACGCGTCCTGAAGTGAAAGAGCAGATCGAGAGCATGGATGCCGAGTTCCTGATGCTCGATTTCAAGGAAGAAGGCAGCGGCGTCGGAGGCTATGCGAAAACGATGTCGAAGGAATTCATCGAGGCCGAAATGGCCTTGTTCGCCCGCCAGGCGATGGAAGTCGACATTATCATCACGACCGCGTTGATTCCGGGCAAACCCGCGCCGGAGTTGATTACCCGGGGCATGGTCGAATCGATGAAGCCGGGCAGCGTGATC
Source organism: Methylomicrobium album BG8 (assembly GCF_000214275.2). Lineage (NCBI taxonomy): Bacteria > Pseudomonadati > Pseudomonadota > Gammaproteobacteria > Methylococcales > Methylococcaceae > Methylomicrobium > Methylomicrobium album. The sequence goes on from NZ_CM001475.1 coordinate 1,134,919, forward strand.
GTCGACCTGGCCGCCGAGCAGGGCGGTAACTGCGCGCTGACCGAAAAGGACGAAGTGGTGGTCAAGCATGGTGTTACGATCATCGGTTACACCAATCTGCCGAGCCGGCTGGCGAACCAGTCCAGCCAGCTGTATGCGACGAATCTCCGGCATTTGCTGACCGAACTGAGCCCGGAAAAGAACGGCGAAATCGACGTGAACATGGACGACGAAGTGATCCGCGGCGCGACCGTAATCAAGGAAGGCAAGATTACTTGGCCGCCGCCGGCACCGAAACTGTCGGCCGCGCCCGCGCCGCAGACCGAAGCGCCTGCCAATCCGGGCGTTACGGAAAAAGCCAAGACCAATCACCGCCTGATTCCGGCGGCGGTCAGGCCGTTCATTCCACTGGTGCTGGGCGGGCTGGCGCTTTACGGACTCGGCAGCGTCGCGCCGGTCTCGTTCATGTCGCATTTCACCGTGTTCGTGCTGGCCTGCTTCATCGGCTACCAGGTGATCTGGAACGTGACGCCGGCCCTGCATACGCCGCTGATGAGCGTGACCAATGCGATCAGCGGCATCATCGTGATCGGTGCGCTGGTGCAGGTTTCCGCGCCGGCGATCACGATCGGCGTGCTGGCCGGCCTTGCGATCCTGATCGCCTCGATCAATATCGCGGGCGGCTTTTTGGTCACCCGACGCATGCTCGAAATGTTCAGAAAATAAGAAGAAAGGAAAAACCATGTCCCAAAGTTTAGTCACAATGTCTTACATTGCCGCGACGGTACTGTTCATTTTGAGCTTGAGCGGCCTCAGTAATCAGGAAACCGCGCGGCGCGGCAACTATTACGGCATGCTCGGGATGGCGATCGCGATCGTCGCGACCGTGCTGAGCGGTTCGGTCACGGCTTATACGATCCTGATCGCCGCCCTGCTGTTCGGCGGCGCGATCGGCTATAAAGCCGCGAAAGAGGTCGAGATGACGCAAATGCCCGAGCTGGTCGCGATCATGCACAGCTTGGTCGGGATGGCCGCGGTGCTGGTCGGTTATGCGAATTTCATGGACGAAAGCGGCACCTTGACCGGCATCGAAAAGACCATCCATGAAGTGGAAATCTATATCGGCATTCTGATCGGCGCGGTAACTTTTTCGGGGTCGGTGATCGCGTTCGGCAAACTGAGCGGCCGGATCGACGGCAAGCCGATGCTGTTGCCGGCCCGCCACTGGCTGAACCTGGGGCTGTTGGTCGTGGTGACCTATTTCGGCTACCTGTTCCTGCAGCAAGCCGAAACTGGCGGCGGTACGATGCCGCTGGCGGTGATGACCGCGATCTCGCTCGCGTTCGGCGTGCATATGGTGATGGCGATCGGCGGCGCGGACATGCCGGTCGTGGTGTCGATGTTGAACAGCTATTCCGGATGGGCCGCTGCCGCAACCGGTTTCATGCTGAGCAATGATCTGTTGATCGTGACCGGGGCGCTGGTCGGCAGCAGCGGCGCGATCCTGAGCTATATCATGTGCCGGGCGATGAACCGCAACTTCGTCAGCGTGATCGCGGGCGGCTTCGGCACCGGTACGGGCGGGCCGGCGGCGGTCATCGAAGGCGACGTGCAGCCGATCGACGCCGAAGAAACCGCGCAGCAACTCCTGGCCGCGAAAAACATCATGATCATTCCGGGCTACGGAATGGCGGTCGCGCAGGCCCAGCATACGGTCAACGAAATCACCAAGCTGCTGCGCGAAAAAGGCAAGAAGGTCCGCTTCGGAATTCACCCGGTTGCGGGGCGGATGCCCGGCCATATGAACGTACTGCTGGCCGAAGCGAAGGTGCCGTACGACATCGTCTACGAAATGGACGAAATCAACGAGGACTTTCCGAACGTCGACATCACGATGGTGATCGGCGCGAACGACATCGTCAATCCGTCCGCGCTCGACGATCCGAACAGCCCGATCGCCGGGATGCCGGTGCTGGAATGCTGGAAGGGAGGGATGACGATCGCGATGAAGCGCAGCATGGCGTCCGGCTATGCCGGCGTCGGCAATCCGCTGTTCGTGATGGAGAATACGCGGATGCTGTTCGGCGATGCGAACGACAGGCTGCAGGCGGTGCTGAAGGCGCTCAGAAGTTGATGTTGTAGGCTGGGTTGGAGCGGTAGCGGAAACCCAGCGCATTTTTACCTTGAATGCCGGGTTTCCGCTACCGCTCCAACCCAACCTACCTAGCTATTGACCGCGCATGAAAAACTTGTCCAGTTCCTGGGTCGACAATTCGATCCAGGTCGGACGGCCGTGATTGCACTGGCCGCTGCGTTCGGTTTCTTCCATATCCCTGAGCAACGCATTCATCTCGCCCACGGTCAGCCGCCGGTGCGCCCTGACCGAACCGTGGCAGGCCATGGTCGCCAGGAGCGCGTTCGTGCGCTGCTGTACCCGTTGGCTTGTTCCATGCTCGGAGAGATCGGCCAGCACGTCGCGCAGCAGCGTTTCGGCATCGCATCCGGCCAACAGGGCGGGTACCGAGCGCAACACCAGCGTTTCGGGGCCTGAACGGTTTACTTCCAGCCCCAATTCGGCGAAATACTCGTGCGCTTGTTCGGCGATGTCCGCCTCGCGCGAGGTAACCACGATCTTGATCGGCAACAGCAGCGGCTGTTGCGCGACCGCCCCTTGTTCATATTGCTTTTTCAACCGTTCGTAACTGACCCGTTCGTGCGCGGCGTGCGCATCGACCAAGATCACCCCGTTCGGAGTTTCGGACAGGATATAGATGTTGTGCAGATGCGCGACCGCGTAGCCCAGCGGCGGAATGCCGGTTTTTTCCGGTCCGGTTCTCGGCGGCAATGGTGTGGCCGGAGGGGATTGTAATGTCGGGGCAGGGTGCAGCGCCCCGTAAGCCTGGATTTCTTCCTGCACCGACAGCGGCAGCATCGCCTGCTCCGGTGGACGCGGCTGAAATGCCGGCGGCCGGCGTTCGGGCATTGGTTGGGTTTGGGCGGGCGCTGCGGGCGGCGAGTCAACGGCAGAGAGGGTAACCACGTTTTGCTGCTGGCCCGGACGGACTTCGGCCAGCGAGCGGTGCAGCGCGCTGAACAGGAAGTCGTGCACCAGCCGGCCTTCCCGGAAACGCACTTCGAGTTTGGCCGGGTGCGCGTTCACGTCGACCAGCGCCGGATCGAGCGCCAGGTACAGCACGAACACCGGCTGGCGGCCGTGGTAGAGCACATCCTGATAAGCCTGTTTGACCGCGTGCGCGACCAGCTTGTCCTTGATCAGGCGGCCGTTCACATAGAAAAACTGCATGTCCGGCTGGCTGCGCGAAAAGGTCGGAAGCCCCACCCAGCCGGTCAGTTCCAGCCCGGAAGAAGCGAAATCGATCTTTACGCAATTGTCGATGAAGGCCGAACCGCAGATGCCGGCGATCCGCTTTTCCTGTTCGGCCGGCGTTTCGGCCGGTTTCAGGTTCAGGATTTCTTTCTGGTTGTGCGTGAGCCGGAAGCCGATGTCGAAACGGCTCAGCGCCATCCGTTCGACCAGCGTCTGGATGTGCTCGAATTCGGTTTTCTCGGATTTCAGGAATTTGCGGCGCGCCGGTGTGTTGTAAAACAAATCGCGCACCTCGACCGTGGTGCCCCGAGGGTGCGGGTCGGGCTGCGGATCGAAGTCGCGCTCGGTGCCGTCGGCGGCGACCCGCCAAGCGCAATCGCTGCCTTCGGTGCGGGAAATCAGCGTCAGGCGCGCGACCGAACTGATGCTCGGCAGCGCTTCGCCGCGAAAGCCCATGCTGGCGACGTGTTCGAGGTCTGCGAGCGTCGCGATTTTGCTGGTCGCATGGCGGGACAGGGCGAGCGGCAGGTCCTCTTTGTCGATCCCGCCGCCGTCGTCGCGAACCCGGATCAGCCGCGCGCCGCCCTGTTCGATGTCGATTCGGATTTGCCGCGCGCCCGCGTCGAAACTGTTTTCGACCAGTTCCTTGACCACCGAGGAGGGCCTTTCGACCACTTCGCCCGCCGCGATCTGGTTGACGAGTTGGGTTGGGAGTAAATGAATGCGCATCCGCGTGTTTTCAAAAAGGCTTATTTTACCGTCGATCGGGCCGAAAGCGTAGAACAGTCGCCCGAATCGAAGCCATACTGGTATAATTACACGATTTTCGGGTAGAGTATGCTCGACTGCAGGGATGCAGGAGGTAGGGCAATGCAGGAGCAATTGCCGACGACTGCAGGGATGCGGGAGGTAGATCGCGTTGGGAACACGCGATCGAGAGTAATGCAGGGAAGCAATTGCCGAGTGCGTACCTTTCCAGCCTTTGACCCTTTAATCATTGAAAAGGTACGCACAGCGTACCCTACGCGACTTGATGAAATTAAGCAAAATCTTCGGCCTGCATGCCGTGCAGTCGGCTTTACAGTATTCGCCGGACAAAATCACCCAGGCCTGGATCGACGGGCAACGGCAGGACCAGCGACTGGCGCGGGCGCTCGGCGAACTGGAAGCGCTCGGCATCCGGCCCGAGAAAACCGACCGCAAGCGGCTCGACCGCTTCGCCGAAGGCGGGCAGCATCAGGGTATCGTGGTCGAAGTCGAATTGCCGGGCGAACTGCCGGAGCATGAATTGAAGAATGCGGTGCAGAATCTCGGTGCGCCGGCGCTGTTCCTGGTTCTCGACCAGGTGCAGGACCCGCACAATCTCGGCGCCTGCCTGCGCACCGCCGACGCCGCCGGCGTGCACGGCGTGATCGTCGCCAAGGACAATGCGGCCGGGATTACCCCGACCGTCTGCAAGGTGGCGAGCGGCGCGGCCGAAACGGTGCCGGTCTATCAGGTGACCAATCTGGCCCGCACGCTGCGCTGGCTGAAGGAACAGGGCATCTGGGTGTTCGGCGCGGCCGGCGATACCGCGCAGAGCGCCTATCGATCCGATTTCACCGTACCGATGGCGCTGGTGGTCGGCGCGGAAGGCAAGGGGCTCCGGCGCTTGACCCAGGAAGCCTGCGACCTGCTGGTCGCGCTGCCGATGCGGGGCAGCGTCGAAAGCCTGAATCTGTCGGTCGCGACCGGGGTGCTGTTGTACGAAGTGCTGCGTCAGCGGATGCAGGGATGACGGCAAAACCGGTCACGCTGACGGGCGAACGGCTGAGCTGTATCCGCGACGACCGCGTGCTGTTCGAAGCGCTCAGTTTTACCTTGACTGAAGGGCAAGTTTTATTGCTCGAAGGCAAGAACGGCAGCGGCAAGACCTCGCTGCTCAGGATTTTGTGCGGTTTTCGCGAGGCCGATGCGGGCCGCGTGCTGTGGTGCGGCGAAGAAATCGACGACAGTCGTTATTATGCGGACATGGCCTATGTCGGCCATCTGGACGGGATCAAGAAGGAACTGACCGTGCTCGAAAATCTGGCCGTGTCGCTGGCGCTGGGACGTCCGGGGTATTTTTCGATCGGCGAGGCGCTGGAGAAGGTGCGTCTGGCGGGCTATGACGATGTGCCGGCGCAAAGTCTGTCCGCCGGACAGAAACGGCGGCTGTCGCTGGCGCGCCTGTTGATCACCCACAATCCGTTGTGGATTCTGGACGAACCGTTCACTTCACTCGACAAGGCCGGCATCGCGCTGATCGAATCGTTGATGCGCGAGCATTGCGCCGCCGGCGGGATGATCGTTTTGACTTCGCACCATGACATCGACCTGCACGATGCGCTCGTGCAGCGCATTCATTTATCCTGATGACTCTATCCCGAGCTTTTCTGGCGATCATCCGCCGCGACCTGGTGCTGGCGTTCCGACGGCGCGCGGAGATGATCAATCCGCTGCTGTTTTTCATCCTGGTGATTACGCTGTTCCCGCTCGGCATCGGCGCGCAGCCGAACCTGCTGCAGGCGATCGCGCCGGGCGTGATCTGGGTCGCGGCATTGCTCGCGGCGATGCTGTCGCTGGACAGTTTGTTCCGCTCCGATTTCGACGACGGCTCGCTCGAACAGATGCTGCTCAGCCCGTACCCGGCCTCGTTGCTGGTGCTGGCGAAAGTGATCGCGCACTGGTTGGTGACGGGGCTGCCGCTATTATTGGTCGCGCCGCTGCTGGCGGTGTTTTTGGGCCTGCCGACCCAAGCGCTCGGCGTGCTGCTGCTGACTTTGCTGCTCGGCACGCCGGTGCTGAGCCTGATCGGTGCGATCGGGGTCGCGTTGACGGTAGGACTTCGGCGCGGAGGGATGATTCTGTCGCTGCTGGTGTTGCCGCTCTATGTGCCGGTGTTGATCTTCGCCGGCAATGCGGTGCAGATGGCCGCCGGCGGCTTGCCCGTCGATGCGCAGATCGGCATATTGACCTCGATGCTGCTGCTGGCGCTGGTGCTGGCGCCCTGGCCGGCCGCGGCGGCATTAAAGATGAGTATTAATTAGCAGTATCCCGTAAAATGAAATTCCTACCATCAATCTAGAGCACAAGGATATGGGTTCAGTGAAGTACCGTTCCGTTTTTTCACCCGCAACTCGGCAGGAAAGAAAAGAAAATTTCGATGATTATTGGCAGTTTAGCCAGCATCACGGCGGTGAATTGTTCGAGCAGGATAGAGATTTGGCCAGAAAACGGGCCCGGCTTGAACATTTTCAGGACAATCCCGTCAAATTGCGCAAGCCGCTGGCCGATCCGGATGCGTTTTACCGCAATTATGTCGATATGCGGGACGACCCCTGGTCGCTGGATCGCAGGACTTTGATGCTGACCGGTATTTATAAATTCGCCCGGCATGAATGGGTCGGCATCAAGGGGGCGTGGGATGTAGTGCCCGATATGGCCAATTCCCATACGGTCGAGGATAAAATCAGCCGCGTGCATCTGGCCGAAGAATTTTGCCATGTCCGTCTTTTTGACGAAATGCTGCGTACTTGCGGGCTGGACCGGGTGGAATGGGTGCCTTTGAGCCCTTTTAAAGAAAGGGTTTACGAGCTGTTTCCGAAACTCCCCGGTTTCTTAATGGACACGCCCGCGTTTGTCACCGAATTGATGGGCGTGACTTTTTATTGCCATTTGAATCGCCTATTCGACGACGTATTGGCCGACGAGCCTGAAGTCCGCGATCGTTTAAAGGATCTGCTGGATGAGATTACCATAGACGAAATCGCGCATGTCGGGCAGCGCAGGAATTTTATCGGTCCGATAGGCGTGAAAATATCGAAGCGCTTGGTCAGGCCGTTCTATACGATGTTTTTTAGAGATATTCCCGAAATAGGCCGGTTGTTTGATGTCTCTCAGATGATTAAAGACGGCGAGTCTTTCGATTATAATGGCATATCCGCTCACCTGATCGAGCGCAGTTGGGTGCCTTCGTATTGTAAACTATGAAACCGGGCACGAATCACGAAGCGCAAGCCGAGAATCCGGTTTGTGCTTTGGCTGTGATCTCTTTGCCTTGAGTCTTTTTCCTGTATGTTTCTGATTCCCGATTCATTCGTCCGATTTTTTCACCGCATGGCCTCACCGCCGCATTTCTATGCGCTGACCGAGCGCCTGATGCCCTGGCTGACGGCCCTTTTCGTTCTGCTGGCCGCATCCGGCCTGTACGGCGGTTTGTATCTCGCGCCGCCGGATTACCAGCAGGGCGACAGTTACCGGATCATCTATATCCATGTGCCGAGCGCGTGGATGTCTTTGTTCATTTATACCGTAATGGCCGCGGCCGGCGCGATCGGCCTGGTCTGGCGGATCAAGCTGGCCGAGGTGGTCGCTATCAGCAGCGCGCCGGTCGGTGCCGGTTTTACCTTTATCGCCCTGGTGACCGGCTCGTTGTGGGGCAAGCCGATGTGGGGGACCTGGTGGGTCTGGGACGCGCGGCTGACTTCCGAACTGATCCTGCTGTTCCTGTATCTCGGCGTGATCGGGCTGTATGGGGCGATCGACGACAAGCGCGTCGCTTCCAAGGCCGTTGCGATTCTGGCGCTGGTCGGCGTGGTCAATATTCCGATCATCCATTATTCGGTCGAATGGTGGAATACGCTGCATCAGGGACCGACGGTCACCAAGCTGGACAAGCCGTCGATCCATGTCAGCATGTTGATCCCGCTGCTGTTGATGGCGCTGGCGTTCAAGGCGTATTACCTGATCGCGATGCTGCAGCGGGCGCGCGTTGAAGTCTTGCAGCGCGAAAGGTCCGCGCAGTGGGTACGGAACAAATTTTTTGGAACGGCGTCATGAGTTTGCAAGAATTTTTCGCGATGGGAGGCTATGCCTTTTATGTCTGGGCCGCTTACGGGATTACTCTGGCGGTGCTCGCCGCCAATATCCTGATCCCGGTGATGCAGCGCAAACAATGGCTGCGCCGGCAACTGTCAAAGCACAAACGGAAGGAAGGATGAACCCCGCCAGAAAACAGCGATTGCTGCTGATCGGCCTGATGGTCGTCGGCATCGGCGCGGCGACATTTTTCGCGCTGAAATCATTCAACGACAATCTGATGTATTTTTTCTCGACGACCGACGTGGTAGCCGGCAAGGCGCCCAAAGACGCCTTGTTCCGCCTGGGCGGGATGGTGGTCAAAGGCTCGGTGTCGCGGCCCGGCGACGGCATGACGGTTCGATTCACGCTGACCGATTTCAGCAAGGAAGTGCCGGTCGAATATACCGGCATTCTGCCCGACCTGTTCCGGGAAGGGCAGGGCATCGTTGCGCACGGCAAGTTGAACGGGCAGGGTGTTTTTGTGGCTGAGGAAGTGCTGGCCAAGCATGATGAGAATTACATGCCGCCGGAAGTGAAAGCGAGCCTGAAAAATCAGGAAATACCTAGTGAAAATAAATAAAACATATCGGAAAAATTCCGATGAAAACGTGTGTTTTTACCGATTATCTGCAGTATAGGGCGGAGCTGCGCGGCTTCGATTTAACTCGGATTGAGCATATCCTTCGTTATTCGTCCGAACGGTATTTCGATACCGAAACACAACGCCCGATTGTGGTAGGTGAACAGGGTGACAAGCTGGTCATGATTCCTTATGAAGAAAATGAAGCTGAAATCATCCCTATTACGATCCATGCAACGACGCGGCAGCAGATAAAATTCAGATTGACAACGGGTAGGCTGACTTATGAATAATCCCAAAATGACCTATTTTCCAGAGCAGGACGTAATCCATTTGGCAATGACCGATGAAGAAGAGGCCGGAAGCATGGAGTTAAGCCCTCATATCACGGCCGAACTAAATGCCGAGGGCGAACTGATCGGTATCGAAATCCTGAAAGCTAGCGTATTTTTAAGAGACTTTATTCTTGAGAGCACTCAAGCCAAGTTGATGCAAATGCGTAAACTGGCCGGTTAAATAATCAACCAAAAAAAGGTCGACTCTCATGATACCCGAAATAGGACACCTCGCGCTGATCATGGCCCTGTGCATGGCGATCGTGCTGGCCACTTTGCCGATCTTCGGCTCCGCTCGCGCGATCGCCGGCTGGATCGGCGTCGCCAGGCCGGCCGCTTATGCGCAGCTTCTGTTCATGGCGATTGCGTTCGGCTGCCTGACGGCGAGCTTCATCAGCCACGATTTTTCGGTCGCCTATGTCGCGACCAATTCGAATACGGCACTGCCGACGCTGTATCTGATCTCGGGCGTCTGGGGCGCGCATGAAGGTTCGCTGTTGCTGTGGGCGCTGGTGCTGGCGTGCTGGACCGGGCTGGTCGCGGGCTTCAGCAGGAGCATTCCCGAGGCGACCGTGGCGCGCGTGCTCGGCGTGATGGGGCTGGTGTCGATCGGCTTTTTGCTGTTTCTGCTGTTGACCTCCAATCCGTTCGAACGCCTGTTTCCCGCGCCGGCCGAAGGCCGCGATCTGAATCCACTGTTACAGGACCCCGGCCTCGCGATCCATCCGCCGATGTTATACATGGGCTATGTCGGCTTTTCGGTTGCGTTCGCATTCGCGATCGCGGCCCTGCTCGAAGGCCGGCTCGATGCGGCCTGGGCGCGCTGGTCCCGGCCCTGGACCAGCATCGCCTGGATGTTTCTGACCATCGGGATCGCGCTCGGCAGTTGGTGGGCCTATTACGAGCTGGGCTGGGGCGGCTGGTGGTTCTGGGACCCGGTCGAAAACGCTTCGTTCATGCCCTGGCTGGTCGGCACGGCGCTGATCCACTCATTGGCCGCGACCGAAAAACGCGGCGTGTTCAAGACCTGGACCGTGCTATTGGCGATCTTCTCCTTTTCGCTGAGCCTGCTCGGTACTTTCCTGGTCCGCTCGGGCGTATTGACCTCGGTGCATGCGTTCGCGAGCGACCCGGCGCGCGGACTGTTCATTCTGGTGTTCCTCGGGATCGTAGTCGGCGGCTCCTTATTGCTTTATGCGGTCCGGGCGCCGGCCGTCAGAAGCAGCGCGACCTTCGAATGGGTTTCGCGCGAGTCGGTGATTCTGTTGAACAACATCCTTTTGGTCGTGACCGCGGCCAGTATTCTGCTCGGCACGCTCTATCCGCTGGTGATCGACGCGTTGGGCCTCGGCAAGATTTCGGTCGGGCCGCCGTATTTCAACGCGGTGTTCATCCCGTTGACCGCGCCGCTCGCGATCGCGGTCGGCCTCGGCATGCTGTTGCGCTGGAAGCGCGACCTCTTCGGCGAACTGGCCGTGCGGGTGCGCTGGATTGCGCTGGCCTGCCTCGCGCTGGGTTTGTCGTTGCCGCTGGCGATGCCGTTTTATTCGTGGGCAGCCGCGTTGGGGCTCAGCCTCGCGTTCTGGACGCTGGCGAGTACCGGTCTGTCCTTTTACGACCGGATGGGCGCGAAAGGTTTTTCCTGGGAGCGGCTCAAAGGCATTCCTTCAGGGTTTTACGGGATGACGCTCGCGCATGCCGGGATTGCGGTCTTCGTGGTCGGGATTACGCTGACCTCGGCCTACAGCGTCGAAAAAGACGTCAGGATGGCGCCGGGCGAGGCGCTCGACCTGTCCGGCTACAGCTTCCGCTTTCACGGAATCAAAGAGACGCAGGGCCCCAATTATATCGCCGATCAGGCGTTCGTGACGGTTGACTACAAGGGCGAACGGGTCGCCGAAATGGAGCCGCAAAAACGGATTTATCGGGTGCAGAAAATGCCGATGACCGAAGCCGCGATCGACGCGGGCCTGTTCCGCGACTTGTTCGTCGCGATCGGCGAGCCGCTCGGCAACCAGGGCGCCTGGAGCCTTCGGATTTATTACAAATCGTTCATCCGCTGGATCTGGCTCGGCGCGATCTTCATGGCGGCTGGAGGATTTTTGGCTGCGCTCGACCGGCGCTACCGGATTGCCAAAAAGTCGAGCGGAGCTAACTATGTGTAAATTTCCTAAGGTGCAGATACAGGTATGAACCAGGAACAGATAATAGCTTCAAAAATTCAGCAAATCGAATCGGAAAACTTGAAACACGAGCTGTTATTTTTCTTGGATTATTTGCTTGCCAAACAGTTTTCCGAGCAAAAAATGAATAAAAGGCTGCCCAAATTTGGCTGCGCTAAAGGATCGTTCAAGATGGCTGACGATTTTGACGAACCCCTTGAAGATCTCAATGGCTATATGCAATGAATTTATTGCTGGATACCCATACGCTGATCTGGTTGTTGGAGGGGGATGGGAATCTGAGTGTTTCAGCCAGGAAGCAGATTGAAAATCCGGACAATACCAACTTCATAAGTATTGCCACTTTTTGGGAAATCGCGATAAAACTAAGTTTGAATAAGCTTGTTATGAAAATCTCGATTTCTCAGTTAAAACGATTGGTTTGGGAGAATGGTCTGGAGGTGTTGCCTATTGCCATCGAGGATACCTTACTTGTGAGCCAGCTACCTTTTCATCATAGAGACCCATTCGATAGATTGCTGGCGGCCCAAGCGATGAATCAAAATATGTCTCTGGTCAGCAGAGACCGGGCCATGTCGCTTTATGATGTGAAAGTCATCTGGTGATGCTTACATTTACTCTAGTCAACCTTCTGTAATGTTAAAATACCTGATTCCTTTAGCCATCTTCATCGTACTGGGCGTGTTTCTCGCGATTGGGCTGAAGCTGAACCCGACCGAGATTCCGTCGCCGTTCATCGGAAAACCGGCGCCGGCGTTCAGCGCACCCCGACTCGACAGTCCGGAGCAACAACTGGCGCCTGCGGATTTGCAAGGCAAGGTCTGGCTGTTCAACGTCTGGGCGTCCTGGTGCACCTCCTGCCGGGCCGAGCATCCGGTGCTGAACGAGCTGGCCAAGCAGCAGGCGGCACCGATCATCGGACTGAACTACAAGGATGCGCGGGAAGATGCGCTGAGCTGGCTGAACCGGCTTGGCAACCCTTATGAAATGAGCGTGGTCGATCCGGAAGGCCGGATCGGCATCGATTACGGCGTCTACGGCGTCCCGGAAACCTTCGTGATCGACAAGAAGGGCGTGATCCGCCATAAACTCACGGGGCCGGTGACGCCCGAAACCGTTCAACAAACCCTGCTTCCCCTGATCGCCAAACTGCAAGCCGAATGAAACCGATTACGCTGATTTTTCTTTTGTTGTTGGCCGGCGCAGGTTTCGCCGGCGTCGAATACCGGGAGTTTACGACCCCCGAGCAGCAGGAAGCCTACGAGTCGCTGACTTCGGAGCTGCGCTGCCTGGTCTGCCAGAATCAGACGATCGCCGATTCGAACGCGGACCTGGCCGCGGACCTGCGCCGGCAGGTCTACGAAATGCTGCAAAAAGGCCAATCCAAAGACGAAATCCTGCGCTTCATGACCGAACGCTACGGCGATTTCGTGCTGTACAATCCGCCGTTCAAGAGCAAGACCGTGCTGCTCTGGTTCGGGCCGGTGCTGTTTTTTCTGATCGGCGTGGTCTTCGTGATCCTGCTGATCCGCCGCAAACGGACCCGTCCCTCCAAGGCGCTCAGCGACGACGAGCGGCAAAAGATTCGCCGTCTGCTCGATGAAGGAGACCGCTCTTGAACCTGGTATTTTTTCTGATTGCGGGCGTTTTTATGCTGGCCGCTTTTGCGTTTGTGCTGCCGCCGTTATGGCGTGCGCGGGAGTTGCAGCCGTCCGATCTCGATCACCGCAACATCGAAATCGCCCGCAGCCGCCTGGCCGAATTGAAAAGCAATCTGCGCGCCGGTGGAATCACTCGGGCGCAATTCGACGAGCAGGCCGCCGAGCTGGAGCTTGCGCTGAGCGACGATCTTTCGATCGAAAGCCGGGTCAAAGCGGCGCATGGCCGTGGCCGCTGGATGGCGTACGTGGTTGCCCTGGCCGTTCCGTTGCTGGCCGGGTCGCTGTATTTTTCGCTCGGGCGCTTCGATGTGGTCGGACATGGCGAGGAACTAGCCAAGGCCGCGCCGGACGGGATGCCGACAGCCGCCGACATCGAAAAAATGGTCGCCGGTCTTGCCGAAAAGATGAAGGCGAATCCCGACAATGCCGAAGGCTGGCTGATGCTCGGCAAGTCTTACAAATACCTGGAGCAATATCCGAAAGCCGCCGATGCGTTCGCGAATGCCTACCGGCTGCTCGGCGACAAGCCCGAGGTGATGCTGCTGTACGCCGACGCGCTCGCCTTCGCGGCGGACAAAAATCTGGCTGGTAAGCCGTCCGAACTGATCTTCAAGGCGCTGGAGCTCGAACCCGAAAACCCGAACGGCCTTTGGCTGGCGGGTCTCTCCAAAGTTCAGCAGGGCGACCCCAAGGCCGCGGCTGTGCTGTGGCGCAAGCTCGAATCCTTGCTGCCGGAAGGTTCCGAACCGCGCAAGGAAATGCAGAACATCATCGCCGGCCTGCCCGGCCAGGCGCAAGCCGCGGCCGGCGAGCCGAAGACGCCGCCGGCCACCGTCCCGGCCAAATCGATTACGGTCGAGGTCGGCCTGGCTCCCGAGCTCCGGTCGTCCGCGAGTCCGGACGATACGGTCTTCATCTACGCCCAGGCTCCGTCCGGCCCCAAAATGCCGCTCGCGATCGTACGCAAGCAGGTCTCCGACCTGCCTCTGAAGGTTACGCTCGACGATTCGACGGCGATGATGCCGGCAATGAAATTATCGAATTTCGGCGAAGTGAAACTGCTGGCGCGCATCTCCAAATCCGGGCAGGCCGTCGCGCAGCCGGGGGATTTGATCGGAACGGTCGAAAATGCGGCGATGCCCGGACGGAGCGAGTATAAAATTCTTATCAATCAGCAGATGTGAGGGTGGGGTACGCCGTGCGTACCTTTAGAGCATTTTCGTTTTGGGTTTATGTTCATAAGCCATGCCGCTAAGTTAAGGGAAACTCGTCATTCCGGCAGAGCCTGCCCCGGTCAGGGATTGAGATGACTGCCCTCGTAGGGTGCGCTGTGCGTACCTTTCGACATGGATGGTACGCACAGCGTACCCTACGGGGCTGGACTTAACGGCAGGGTACCCTTCAGAAGGTGAGGACTTCCCTACGCGCGATATGAAGATGCTTTAATACATCCATGTCATCTCGCCCATTTTCGCGCGCCGGGACCGGTTCAGCGCGCCGATTTTTTGCGGGGACTACGGCGCCTGGGGAGGCAAGGCGATGCAAAGGCGTCGCTGGGCGCGGTTGTTTTCGAAAAGCGTTACCCGATGGATGATGTCCTCGGCGCTGCTTTTTCCGATCGGACCCGCCGCGACTCGGCCGGTTGCCGCGCTGACCAGATGTACATAAGTTTTGTGCGGACCACCCGCCAGACGGGAATTGATCAGCAGTTCGGTGGTGTCCGGTTCGTCCTCTTTTTGGGGCGCCGTGCTGCCCGGGTTACAGGTTCCGAAAAAAATCAGGCCATTTTTTGTCAGCAGCGAATCCAGCGATTTGGTAAAAGCAAAGAATCTTTCGGAAGAAATGTCGGCGGAATTCTTTTGCTGGAATAACGGCTCCCGGCAGGTGCGTTCGCAAATATCGAGCCGGTAGGGTTTGAGCCTTGCCGGGCTGTTGGCCAGCTTGTCCGGTCCGCAGTAGCGCTCGAAGCAGCTTTGGTCCAGAGGCTGCAGCCGCATTTCCAGATTTTTCAATTGCTGAAAGATGTCGCTCGACTTCATCGACTTGAAATGATCCAGGTTGGAAGCGATGTAGTCGCTGAATACGCGGTTTTTTGTGAGTCCGTAAGTGACCTCCATTCTGTTCAACAGGCCCGGCTGCGCTTCGGAAAGCTGAACCAGTTCGCCTTTGTCTCCGTTGATCCGATGTTTTTGCCGGAATACCGCATTTTTCATCACCGGCCCGTCGAAACCGCCGTGGCTGATGAAGATGATCCGGTCGAAAGGCGGCGATTCCAGAGCCAATCGTTCGACCTGCGGGTAATAATCGGACCAGTTCCAGATATCGTGCAGTATTTGCACTTCCGAGTTGAAGCGGTTCTTGTAGAAAGTTTTCAAAACGCGCGCGGGTTGTTCGGGCCAGCGGGGAGATTCTTTGGCGTCCGGATCCCTGCTCAGCAAGGGAATCAGCAGTACCCGCTTAGGCGACTCGTGTAGTTTCAAGTCGGTCAATTTGCCCTGAAAGGCGCGGCACGACTTGGAATGGTATGGGTCGGCGTAAACATCGGCCGAGCCGGCAGCAAACAGCAAGACCGTCAGCAATGGCATGTTCAGGATGTTTTTCATGATGAGGTCCGGCAAGCATATGGGAAATCGGATGCTTTAGCGAGGAATAGGTAGAAAACGCCATGCCGAGCTGCAAGTTCGTCCATAATCAACTTCTTCCATTGGTTGGCGCCATAAGCCGGCGGAAAATAGGTCCAGAAATCGGTATGCATTGCCGAGGATGCTACAAACTCGGGATTGGGTCGATAATAACTTCCTTCCTGGTTCCTACGCAAAGCGTCACTGCCATTAAGTTAAGGGAAAGCTCGTCATTCCGGCAGGGATTGCCGGAATCCAGTTGCCAAGGATGGCAAGCTTTAATACATCCCTGTACTCTGGATCCCTGCCGGGGATGACGGCTTAACTTAATGGCAGTGACGTAAAGCATAGGAACGATCGGGCGGCATTCCGGGAAGTTATTTTTTGCCACTTCCTGGAGACCATTTTAATCTCAAAAAGCTCCTGCTGAATGTGTCTTCCCTTGTATGTTCTTTTGAAATAGCGATGCGGAAGAAATTTTCCGCCTATGCCTCAAACGAATAGCCAAGCCTTTTTTGTTTGGCATGGTACATGCTGGCATCGGCGTAGCGCAGCAAAGCATCACAGTTGTCTGCGTTGCGGGGATAAAGGGCGATGCCGATGCTGACGCCGAGGCGGACCGCTTCTCCATTGTAGGAGATCGGTTCGTGCATGATTTCGACGATCTTTTTCGCGACGGATGCGCAGGCTTGCTCGTCGCAGTCCGGCAGCAGCAGCGCGAATTCGTCGCCGCCGAAGCGTGCGGCGGTATCGGTATCGCGCAGGGTGGCCATCAGCTTTTTCGCGACTTCCTTTAACGCATGGTCGCCCGCGGCATGTCCCAATCTGTCGTTCAACGATTTAAAGCCGTCCAGATCCAGATAATGCACTGCAAAAGGCATCCGGTTGCGATTTGCCATCGCGAGCGACTGTTGCAGGCGTTCGATGAACAGCCGCCGGTTGGCGAGGCCGGTCAATTCGTCATGAAAGGATAGCCAGATCAGGCGTTCGTCTTCCTGCCTGCGTTTGGTGATTTCGAAAACCAGGCAGTCGACGCCGATACAGTTGCCGAATTCGTCATAAACCGGCTCGCTGGTGATTTCCAGCCAATGCCGTTCGTCGCCGCTATCGTAGACTTCAAGCGCGAAGGGAGCGCAGGGTATGCCTTGGCGGTTCAGTTCGAACAGGTTGTTGACGCTGAGGTTTTCGGGATTGTCGGTAATGTAATGTTGAAATCCGGCAATGAATTCGTCGGGCCGGTGGCCCAGCATCTGGGTGACGGAAGGGCTGACGTAGGTGATTTTGCCCTTTTTGTCGCATTGAAAGAAAAAATAGTTTTTACTCTGATTTTCGATCAAATTGCGAAAGCGGATATCGTAGTTTTGCAGATCGGTCGCGCGTTTCAGCAGCATCCGTTCAAAATCGCCCGGCAACTGCGGATTCGGTGGGGGGATGCGTGCCGGTTCGTCCTGACGGGGCGGCGGCGAGGCACGGCGAAGATGGCGCCGGACGCGCAGGCTCCATATCCAGACATAGCCGATAACGAATAAAAACAAGAACGGCGATATCGTTTCCTGCAGGCCGTTTTCGGCCAGTGGCGATTCTTCCGATAGGGCGGGCACGGCGTTTTTCTCGACGACAACGGAGACCTCGGGAGGCGGAGGCACCCACTTGAAATAGATCGCATTCATTTCCGCTTCGCTCAGCACGTCCAGCCCTTTTTGCAAAATGCCGGCCAATATCGGCCAGTCTCCGCGCACGGCAATGCTTTCATCGGCAGTATGGCGCTCGTAAAAGCCGGCGAATTTGATGCCGGTCAATGGGTGCTTGGCTTGAAGATAATTGGCGGTAGCCACGAAAGTGATGCAGGCATCCGCTTTTTGCGCGCCGACCGATTGCAGGCATTCCAGCATCGATCCGACGGGATGGGGTTTGATCGAGGGATGTTTTTTTCTGATGCCCTCCGAAAATTGATAGCCTTTGGTATAGGCGACGGTTCTGCCGGCAAGGTCATCGGGCGTTTTGATTTCGGCATCCGATTCCCTGGTAATGAGCGCCAATGATTTGGTCAGATAGGGATGGGTGAAATTAAACCAGAGCCTGCGTTCGGGGCGGTCGACCATCGTCGCGACGACGTCCGCGCGATGTTCTGCGGCGGCCCTGTAAAGCTGGTTCCATGATTTCCGGGGAAACGGTTCGAAGCGGATGTCCAGTTTCCGGCTCAGCTCATCGAAAATGTCGACCGCGATGCCGTTGAAGCGCCCGTCCGAATCGGCAAAACTGTAAGGCGGCAGGGAGTCGTCGAAAGCGACCCGGATTTTTTTATGGCGCGCGAGCCACGCTTTTTCTTTTGCGGTCAGTTCTATCGAAAGAGGCGCCGTGGCTTGACTGCGCCACATCATTTCGGTGGTGCTGTCTGCCAACGCGCAGTTCACCAGCAGGCACAAAGCAATCATGGGGGGCATTTTCAGGATATACGGGTTGAGTCGGGGAGACGCGCGATTAAATGCGTTATTTCGGAGGCATGCATCATGGTTCGAAATATTCGAGCTTCCGATTGAGTTCCATCGGTCATTAGACGGTGCGCCGGTCCTGACGTTCAATGTAGAGGACGGCGACGCTTTTTTAACGCGTAGCCTCGTTCCGGCAATGCTGTAGAGAATAGAAACAAACATGCGGCAAAAAATTGATCTCGGTCAAAAAATCGTCAATGTTCCAAAATTTGAAACGAAGGCAGACCAAGCTTTTTTACGGGTTCCCGGCATCTGCATGAAGCCGCGTTCCCTGATTGATCTCGACTGCGCACCGTCGATCCTTTGCTTTGGCTGGTATTTCAGCACATAGACGGCCCAATTGCCAGTTTTTAAACCGCCTCCGGGTTTCATCGAACCGTCACGGAACCGTTAACGTTTTGTCACAAACGCTTGCTATTTTATCCGTTGTATCTGTCGGGAACGAGCCAGAAGAAAGGCATGATTTTTCGGACAAGTCGAGCAAGCCCGATGTCTGTATCGGAACGGCCGGCCTGTTCGGCCGCAAAAGGAAAAATAACTTCGGATGAAAATATTTTACGGTGTGCAGGGCACAGGCAACGGCCACATTACGCGGGCTCGCGAAATGGCCAAAGCCTTCGCGGAAGCGGGCGTCGAGGTGACTTATTTGTTCAGCGGCCGGGAGGCGTCCCGCTATTTCGACATGGAGATCTTCAACGCTTACCAAGTCAGGAAAGGGCTGACTTTTCACACCCGGAACGGCGATGTCAGCTATCTGAAGACCGCGTTCGAAACGCATCCGATCCATTTCGTCAGAGACATCAAGACGCTCGATTTCAGCGATTACGATCTGGTGCTCTCCGATTTCGAGCCGGTCACTGCCTGGGCCGGCCGGTTCAGCAACAAAAAAGTCCTCGGCATCGGGCATCAATATGCGTTCAATTATCCTATACCGCGGGAAGGCGGGGATTTCATCGCCGAAAAGGTGATGAAATATTTTGCGCCGACGCGACAGCATATCGGCCTGCACTGGCATCATTTCGGCCAGCCGATCCTGCCGCCGATCATTGCAGTACATGAGCCGCCCGAGCGATCCATACCGAACAAAATCGTCGTATACCTGCCGTTCGAGGACCCGCAGGACGTGATCAGGATGCTGAGGCCGTTCAGGGAGCATGATTTTTTCGTCTACATGCCCGTACGCCTGGTTTCCCCTGCCGAGCATATCAAAATCCGGCCCTTATCGCGCGAAGGTTTTCAAAACGATCTGGCAGACTGCGCCGGCATCCTCAGCAATGCCGGTTTCGAACTGGTCAGCGAGGCGCTGCAGCTCGGCAAGAAAATCATGGTCAAGCCGCTGCATTCGCAGATGGAGCAGATTTCAAATGCCGCGGCGCTGAAACAGCTCGGCTACGGACGGATCATGAACGAACTCGATTCGAAGGCGCTCGCGCGCTGGCTGGAAAATCCGCACCGGATCCGGGTCACTTACCCGAACGTCGCTAAAATTCTGGTACGCTGGATATGGGAGGGAATGCCGTTCATCGATGACGATTTTGTCGAGAAATCCTGGAGCGAGGTGAATGTTTTGCATTTTAATTAACCTGAGCCCGTGATAACGAAAAGCCGGGAGAGCGCCTCCTTTTTCGCGTAAGATGCTGTTTTAACGATAGCGGCGTCAAAGACGGCAGTTTGGGGAGGAATGAATCTTTTGACGAAATTCTAACTTTCAAACGAGAGTTTCCGTCCAAAGACCGCTTGCCAGTCTTGAGTAAAGCGATTCACCGCCGGTTGCACGGCCGGATGCGCAAACAGTTCGGCCGCGATGCCGGGCGGCAGCGTGATCGCGCCGACGCCGGCCTTCAACACTTCCAGCACCTGCTGCGTATTCTTGAAGCTGGCCGGCAGCAGCTTGCCGACGAGCCGGTGCCGGTCGAGCAGCGACTGCAAATCGGCGACGACGCCCGTGCCGTTCGCACCCATCGCATCGATCCGGTTCACATAAGGCGCCAGATAATCGGCGCCGCACAAGGCGGCCAGAAATCCCTGCTGGACGCTGTAGATCGCGGTCGCCAGGACCGGGATGTTGCGCGTTTTCATCCGTTTGATCGCGATGAGCCCGATCTCGGTCACCGGCACCTTTACGACGATCCGATAAGGCAGTTCCTGGAGGTGTAAGGCTTCCCGGACCATCGCGTCCGCGTCTTCGCCGACGACCTGCACATGAATCACCGCCTTGTCTCCCAGGATTTCGGCGACTTTCGGCAGCAATTCGGCCAGCCCGATGCCCGAACCGGCCAGAATGGAAGGATTGGTCGTAATGCCGTGCACCGGCAGGCAGGCAGCGAAGCGCGAGATTTGTCCAAGGTCGGCGGTATCGAGATATAACTCAAACATCAAAATGTCCTGATCGAAATAAACGGAATTTTAACGGAGCGGCGAGCTTCGGCAAAGCCTGTTTCGATGACTCGATCTGGCTGTGCGAGAGTTGGCATCCCGAGCCTCGCTGGTATATTGTCCCAGTATATGGTCAATGCCGTTAAGTTAAGATATTGCGTAGGCCGGATAAGCGAAGCGCATCCGGCAATTGCGTGGTGGATGCGCTTCGCTTATCCATCCTACGAGCTGGTATATTGTCCCGGTAAATGGTTCGGGCTTGGATTCGGCGCAGTCAATTACTTTAGGAGGGCTTTAAATGAAAATTCTCGTTACCGGCGGTACCGGATTTATCGGCAAGGCCCTGGTCAAAGCCCTGATCGGAGAAGGCCATTGGGTGACCGTGTTGAGCCGCAGCCCCGAGAACGTCGAACGGGTTTTCGGTCCGGAAGTGATAGGGCTCGGCCATTTGAGCTTTTTGCAGCCTGACGCGTCGTTCGATGTGATCGTGAATCTGGCCGGCGCGCCGATTTTCGACGCGCGCTGGAGCGAAGCGCGCAAACGGCTGATCCGGGAAAGCCGGATCGGCTTGACCGAACAACTGGTCTCCTGCATCGAGCGGATGACTGTCAGGCCGAAGCTGCTGATCAACGGTTCGGCGGTCGGTTATTACGGCGATCAGGGCGATCAGATTCTCACCGAAGCATCGTCCGTTCGGCCCGATTTTTCGCACCGGTTATGCGCGGACTGGGAACAGGCGGCGAGCCGGGCGGCCGAGTTCGGCGTCCGGGTCTGCCTGATGCGGAGCGGGCTGGTGATTGCCGGTGACGGCGGCTTATTGCAGCGGATGCTGTTGCCGTTCCGCCTCGGCATCGGCGGCCGGCTCGGCAGCGGCCGGCAGTGGATGTCCTGGATACATCGGGAAGACTGGATCCGGATCGCGCAGACGATGATCGCCGATGAAACGATGCAGGGCCCCTACAATGCGACCGCGCCGAATCCGGTCATGAACCGGCAGTTTACCGCTACACTGGCGCGCTGCCTGCACCGTCCGGCGCTGTTTCCGCTGCCCGCCTTCGTGTTGAAAACGCTGCTCGGCGAAATGTCTGAGCTGGTATTGGGCAGCCAGCGGGTGCTGCCCGAACGGTTGCTGATGCACGGCTTCCTGTTTCGCCATCCGGATCTGGAAGGCGCCTTGCGGGCGGCGCTGGGGGCGGAATCGGGAGGTTTTGAAACAAAAATATAGACATCTAAATGGGGTCTGACGTTTTTAGGATTAAGGGCCGTAGGATGTGCTGAACGAAGTGAAGCGCATCGTTCGCGTGAGAATAGTTCCCTCGATCGATGCGCCTCGTGCCTCGGCGCATCCTACATTTGGCGCATTTTACGGGTTTTGGGTTTACGTCCTTCCAATAAGTCAATCTCGTTGGTCAGGAATGCGACCATACGATCTCGAAAGACTCGAACTCTTGCAGTTGTGCGCAAATCGACATGGCTGAGTACCCAAATATCAGATCCCGATTCGGTGTACTCAACAGGGATGCGTATCAGTTCATCCGCCTCGTCGGCTAAAGAACAAGGGAGTAAAGCCAGCCCTAGGCCTTCCCGGCACATTTCGAACATGGCTACACTGGAGTTGGTCCGGTAAGCTCGCTTGAGTTTGGGAAAATTTTTCTTGATCCAATACGGCAAACTGACGCCATCGCCTATCCAGGTGATACAGGGCGGTGTTTCCGGCGACAGGTTTAGCCATAGCGTCGGGTGGCCGTAAACATAATAGGCAAGCCTGCAAATACGTTTGCCGACCACATTCGGCGGCGGCTCGATAAGGGCGTGAATCGCAATGTCGGCCTCGCGGCCAGCCAGATTCAAAACTTCCTCGGCAGCGATGAGTTCGAAATCGACGTCGGGATAATCTCGCTTGAAATCGCGGATAACCGGCAACACAAAACGCTTCGCGCATACATCGGAAACCGTCACTTTAATCAATCCCGAAATATCCTCGGAGTCGCTTTCGACCTTGCGATAAATGGCATTGGCTTGGTTCGCCATCACTTCCGCCAGCGCGACGATCTTTTCCCCAACCGGCGTGATGACCCAGCCTTTTGCAGTACGGTCGAACAAGGCTTTGCCTAGTTGATTTTCCAGTTGCGCAACCCGCCGGCTCACGGTGGATTGATTCACTCCGAGCCGTAACCCCGCCTCCGTGACATTACCCGAACGAACTACTTCAATGAAATAACGCAAGTCGTCCCAATTTAGATTATGCATATTTGCAATGGCCTTATGCTAAATTCAATATTAGGCATGCATTTTAATCATTTGCCAGTCGCTTATAATAGTTATTTCGATCAAGAAGAGCTGTAACGGCTCATGGGGTAAGGTAAGCGTGGAACAGAGCATGAATGAACTGATGAACCACACGGCCGAGATGGGTCAGATGGAAATGTTTTCCAGGGCCTGGTACAACGAATATTTTCGGCGTGCGGCCGAAAGCCCGGCGCATTCACGCTTCTGCAAGGCCGTTTATGGTATAGACCTGTGCCAACACGGCATGATGGATATTGAGGAAATGGGTTTTTTGGCTTCATTGCTCAGCGTTGGCGAGAAGGTGCTGGAAGTCGGCTGCTCAAACGGTTACATCACCGAATACCTCCACGAAAAAACAGGCAGTCATATCCTGGGCCTTGATTATGCGGATGCTGCCATTGCCCAGGCGCAAGACAGAAACCGCGATAAAGCCGGCACGTTGAATTTTCAGTGCGTAGACCTGATTCATGACGAACTGCCCGGCGACGATTATGATGTTATTCTCGCCATCGATTCGATCTATTTCATGGGCGATTACAATAAGATCCTGGTCAAGCTCAATGCCAGACTGCGGCCCGGCGGCCGTATGATCATCGCGGCGTTTCAGGTCAAGGAGGAGCATGATTCCGATGCAATTTTGTTGCCCGGCCATACGCGCATGGATCAGGCGCTACAGGCTCTGTCATTCCGCTATGTTCAGCACGACTTTACTCCGAATATCCGCAATCACTGGATAAAAAATTACCAATTCTCTCGCATGCTTCAGCCCGAGTTTGCCGACGAAGGCAATGCCTTTTTGTGCGAGGCGCGCATGGCGGAGAACGGCTGGTTCAAGGATCATGCCGAGCGCGGTACACTGGTTCGGTTCATGTATGTAATCGAGCATAATGCGGATCTCGCTCCGTGTTAAGCGGAGACTCGCTGCAATAAAACGAAGGCGAAAGGACGCAGAGTTATTGCCTGTTTTTTCAAAAATTCCCCCTTTATTGTTGGCAAAGGAAAATATTATGCCGGGCTACGTTGATGAGGTTGTCATTCCGTACGATCGTGATCTTGGACCGGTGCTATTCGAGCATTACGGCGCCGATACCGCTCGGCGCGTTGCCGGACAAGCGCCACTGGACGTCCTGGAAATCGCTGCCGGTACCGGTATCGTCACCCGCCACATGCGCAATTTGTTGGCGAAGGAAGCCCGCCTGACCGCGATCGATATCAGCGATACGATGATGGACGTGGCCCGGCAGAAGTTTCAGCCCGGCGAACAAGTCACGTTCATGAATGCCGACGCCACTGCGTTGCCGTTCGATGACGAATCCTTCGATGCCGTGGTCTGCCAATTCGGCATCATGTTTTTCGACCGCGACAAGGGGTTGCGCGAGGTTTACAGAACCTTGAGGCCCGGCGGTCGCTATTTGTTCCGTGTCTGGGATTCGGAACGCTATAACCCGTTTGCCAGTTTGAGCTTCGAAGTCTTTAAACACTATTTTCCGTCGGATACACCGCAGTTTTTATTCGATCCTGTGTCCTGCCATCAAATCGATCCGCTCAAGGAACAGTTGATTCAGATCGGGTTTGATCCGGTGGTTATTTCCGTGCAGCGTCACGTCTACGATATTCTCGATGTGACGGCGTTTGCGCGGGCTTTGGTATACACGCCGGTGATTTTCGAAATCAGGGATCGAGGCGGCGTCGATCCCGAGGATATTGTCAAGCAGCTAGCCGAAGCCTTCAAAAAAGAGTTCGGCTCTGGCCCGACGCGTTATCCGATGCAAGCCATTTTATTCGAGACGGAAAAGCCCAAGGCTTAAACGCCTGGGAAAGGCTTCGTTTCCGTTCGCCCCATCCTTTGTTATTCGGTATCTACTATGAAATCAAGATTCTCTATCTTCAATTGCGCCATCGGCGGGTTGGCAGTGCTGTTGATGCAGAGCCCGTCTTATGCGATGCCGGGCATGGACATGCCTTCCGGCGCGAGCGCCCAAGCACCGTCATTGGCCAAAAGCATCGGCGCGCCGATCAATTCCGATGCTGCGGAGTTCGAAATGACCTACAGCGCCGATGGCAAAACCGTTTTGTTTGTTTCTACTCGGCCGGGCAGTATCGAGTCCAAAGGCACCCCTTACAGCTTTGATATCTGGATGGCTCACAGCGCCAATGGCGCTTGGCAGGCACCGATTCATCTTGGGCCTGGCATCGATCCCAAGGTGGGCCCAAACATCAATACCGAAGCCTGGGAACTTGAGCCCAGCCTATCGGACGATGGCAACGCGATTTATTTCACTCGCTACCAGCCAGGTAATCTTTCGACCGGCGATTTGTACGTAGTGCAGAAAATCGATGGCATCTGGCAACAAGCCAAGAGCTGGAATGACGTCCCGGAACTGCCGCATCTCAACACACCGACCGGCGAGGAACATTGCCCGATCATTGCATCGGACAGTCTGATTTATTTCAGCTATCAGCAACCGGGCGTCACCCAGGACAGCGACATCTGGAAGGTCGAAAAGAAAAACGGCGCTTGGCAAAAACCGCAAAGCTTGGGAATGCGGATCAACTCGCCGTACCGGGATCATTTGCACTGGACCGGATTGTCGAAAGACGGCAAAAGTCTGGTGATTACCAGCACGCGCACCGACATGGGTTCGCGCGGCGGCCACGACGAATGGATTTCGCACCGGAATCCCAAGGGCGAATGGCAGGAACCGCTGAACCTTGGCGACACAGTGAATACCGCCGGCGAAGACATGTGTTGGTCGTTCTCGCCGGACGGCAAGAGGTTTTTCGGTGGCTGGGGGCCGCAAGGTTCGTACAACATGGATGTGCTGTGGGTCAACAAAGACGATGTACCGTTACTAAAAAATTTCGATCCTATCGGCCCCCCGCCAAATCTAATGACTAAAACTAAGGCAAAGGCCAGCGAGATTAAGTAGTTTCGTCATTGTTGCTGTCTTTTAAAGCTTATTCTGACTGCTCCAGGTGAGAATAAGTGGCTGGTTTTAATGTACTTTGTGACATTCAGTTTAAATACGGATTAAGAGCTGAAGACTGTTGCGCTGTGAAAGCAGTCTAATAAAATCCCCCTGCCCCTTTTTCAAAAGGGGAGAGGAAAGTGGCATTGTCGAAGGGGCGAGAGCAAGAGTCGCTTCAACAATGGCCAAAACGACGTCCCCTTTTTGAAAAGAGAGCAAGTATGCTGGCGACATCCCCCTTTGAAAAAGGGGGCAGGGGATTTTCTCTACAAATAGTTGATGAGGCAACGCCGATGCAGCGCTTAATTCGCATTAAAGTCCTTGCTTACCGCCCTGCCGCATCGAGGGCCGTAGGATGTGCTGAACGAAGTGAAGCGCATCGTTCGCGTGAGAATAATTTCTCGATCGATGGGCCTCGTGCCTCGGCACATCCTACACTTGGCACATCTTACGGGTTAGGAGCCTGTGGCCGTTTGTTCCATTCGCTACAAAGCTTTCTAAACGAGCGACTACGGTCAAACGCTAGCTGCAAGTCTATTTGCGCGGAAAATGCCGGTTGATCGGTCGTTTCGCCATACGAGCGGTTGGCCATGCAAGCCTCGATCCAGCCCTTGGCATCGCGCGGTCGTTCGGGATCGATGGCCTTTGCCGGGTCATAATTGAAGCCTCGATTTCCCTGCAGCGATTCGGCGGCTGCGATAAACCAGGCTTCGTATTCTCTGTTTGCCAACACAACGGAAATTTTACGGTGAGGGGCGATAATTTGGGCGCGACACAAAATCTCTTGACCCAGTTCGGCGGGGCAGTCATCGTCCGCATCGAATAGGATTAATATCCAGCCTTCGTCGCCGCATTTGTTGGCGGCAAGAGTGAGATGGCGGCGAAATTCGTCATCCTTGTTTAGGAAACGGTCTCGGCGGACACGAATCGGATAGCCTACATCGACATAGACTTCCGGGGTTAACCACTCGTTGAGTCGCCGTAATAGGACAGGTAAAGCGATGACTTCACCATCGCCCTCCACAATCGCAGTCACATTGATCACGGCTGGCTGTCTCCAAATAAATCGATTTGTTTTAGTTCTTGCGCTTCCAGCTGTTTGCGGTCGGGGGCCAGCTGATTTATGCGCAGCAATTCGCCTGCGGAGAACAGTGAGTCTCGCATCGCTTGCCGAGACGCTTCGTCGATGGGGCCGATCCGGGTTTCGCCTTTTTCGGAAACCACCGACAATAAAGAATCGGCGTTCAATTGCCGATCGTCGAGCAGATCCGGACTGTGGCTGGTGACGATGATTTGAGTTTCTTGCGAAGCCCGATTCAACGCTTCGCGCAAAGCTGAACTTGCCGCCGGATGTAACGCCGTCTCCGGCTCTTCGATGCCAATCAAAGTGGGGGCGTAATCCCGGTTACCTTGAAACAGTGCAGCCAATACTCCCAATGCCCTTAAGGTGCCGTCGGACATGTTTTGCGCCAGAAAACGCCAGGGATGCTTGGCGCCGGCCATGTCCTGACGAAATTCAAGGGTTTCCATCGGGCCAATGGACTTACGTTTCACACCATGAACCATAGGTACGACAGTCTGCAAATATTCCTGGATGATGGCTATACGTTCCGGAGATACTCTTTCTAAGTGCCCAATGATACTAGCGATGTTTTCGCCAACCGGCTTTAGCAACTTACCCTCTTGCGGTTTCTGCAGTTCGCGCATTAATTTGGGATTCAAATTGTGAAATCCCATTGTTGAGAACAGGTCGAAAACCGGACGAAATTCGGTCAAGCCGGAAGCGGCTACCAAGGCTAAGCGGTCGGAGGTCACGTAGGGGAACGTCGATTCGCTACTGTTGCGCAGTTTGCCTTTATCGATCTGGAAAAATGGGCCTTTACCAATACCCACCAATACGCATTCCTCGGTTTGCACTTCGTAACCTTGGCCGGAGAGCGCTCCCACATTGAATGCGTAATGTCCTTTTTGCCCATTAGCGAGTGAGAATTCCAGACGGATGCCGAAATGGTTTGGATGGCCGCTGGAATATCTGCGTACTTCCGACAGGCCCCCGCGTTCGTTTAATGCGTTGTCCAACGAACTTGTCAAGGCATCTCGTACCAAGTGCAAGGCATCGAGGAAATTGCTTTTACCGGAACCATTTGCCCCTACTAAATAGGTTAGTTGGTCCAATTTTACGTTGCAATAACCAATACTTTTGTAATTTCGTAATACGACGCAGGTGATACGGGCATGGGCCATGGGGTTAGGTTCTCTATATTTTGATGTACGTTAGGCAATCGAGCTGCTTGGCTTGGCTAGAGCATTTTCATATCGCCTATAGGGAGATTAAGTCAAACCGTCATCTCGGCAGGGATTGCCGAGATCCAGACTGCAGGGATGCATTAAAGCTTGCCATCAGTGGCTTCTGGATTCCGGCAATCCTTGCCGGAATGACGTGTTTCCCCTCACTTTGCGGCATTGATTATGATCGTACACCCAAAACGAAAATACTCTAGGCTCGGTAATGATTTTTTCCGGCGCGCTGTATCAACGGCGTTATCAACGGCGTTCGAGTCATTGGCGATAGCGTACTCGGAGGCATGTTGACCTCAAAATGTGCGATTACACAAGATAATCGCACTTATATTTTCAAATGACAGCTTATTTGTCCTTTCTTGTCCTTGCAAATTATTGCATATGGGTAGAAAAGGGTCGAAGCGAGGCGGTCAATGTAAGATGCCATCGAGTTCTTTTCGATGACTTGTAAGGTCAAGCTCAGATTTTTGCACAGTAAAGTCCCGGCTTCCGCCCGGCTGCATCGAGTTTATGAGTGATTGAAAAACTCATGTTCCAGGAGTTTCGCGTGTGCCGCGGCCAGACGCGCGATCGGAATGCGCGGCGCCGAGCACGACACATAATCCAGCTTGATATGGTGGCAGAAGCGGATCGATTGCGGATGGCCGCCCTGTTCGCCGCAGATGCCGATCTTCAGGCCGGGGCGGGTGTGGCGGCCGAATTCTGCGGTCATCTTCATCAGTTGCCCGACGCCCTTGACGTCGAGCACTTCGAACGGATTGTCTTCGAGCAGGCCGACTTCATTGTACAGCGGCAGAAACTTGTTTTCCGCGTCTTCGCGCGAGAACGAGAAAGTCGCCTGCGTCAGGTCGTTGGTGCCGAACGAAAAAAACTCGGCCAGTTCGGCCAGTTGGCCGGCGCGGGTACAGGCGCGGACCGTCTCGATCATCGTGCCGAACTTGAAGTCCAGCGTCAGGCCGTAGCGGGTTTCGGTTTCCTGGCGGACTTCGGCGACATATTCCTTGACCCGCTTGAGTTCCTCGGCGGTGATCACCTGCGGGACCATGATTTCCGGCGCGATCTTCAGGCCCTGCTGCGCGCAGAGCGCGGCGGCTTCCAGCACCGAGCGGATCTGCATCTTGTAAATTTCCGGGTACGACATGCCCAGGCGGACGCCGCGGTGTCCCAGCATCGGATTCACTTCGTACAGATCGCGGACTTTTTTCAGCATCAGTTCTTTTTTCGCGATCGCCTTGCTGATCACCTCTTCGTTCAACAGATCGAACGGGGCGGGCAGCGTCGTCAGGTGTCCGGACAGCGTTTCCAGCGTTACGCGCTGGCCCTTGATCATCGTTTCGTATTTTTTCAGGGCCTGGATTTCATCTTCCAACTGATGTTCGCTGGGCAGAAATTCGTGCATCGGCGGATCGAGCAGGCGGACGGTTACAGGAAAAGGCGCCATCGCGGTAAACAATTTCACGAAGTCTTCGCGCTGGATCGGGAACAGTTTTTCGAGCGCCGCGGCACGGCTTTCCGGGTCTTCGGCCAGGATCATGTCGATTACCAGCGGCAGACGCTCTTTTGCGTTGAACATCCGCTCGGTGCGGCACAGGCCGATGCCGGCCGCCCCGTAGGCGAGCGCCTTCTTCGCGCCTTCCGGCGTATCCGCATTCGCATGCACCTTCAGCTCCGCGTATTCGTCGGCCCATCCCAGCAGCGTCTGCAATTCTTCCGAAACGGTCGGCGCCACGGTCGGAATTTCGCCCAGATAGATCAGCCCGGTGCCACCATCGATCGTAATGATGTCGCCTTCGTGGATCAACACCTCGCCGACCTGCGCGCGCCGCGATCTGACGTCGACCCGGATGTCCTCGGCGCCCGCGACGCAGGCCTTGCCCATCCCGCGCGCCACGACCGCCGCGTGCGATGTCTTGCCGCCGCGGCTGGTCAGGATGCCCTGCGCGGCGAAAAAGCCGTGGATGTCTTCCGGCTTGGTTTCCTCGCGGAGCAGGATCACCGCTTCGCCGGCCTTGCCCATCATCGCTGCGGTATCCGCGTCGAAAACGCATTTGCCGCAGGCCGCGCCGGGGGAGGCCGGCAGGCCCTGAGCGAGCGGCGGAATCTTGTTGTGCGGGTCGAGCTGGGGATGCAGCAGTTGTTCGAGCAGTTCCGGATTGATCCTGAGCAGCGCCCGTTCCTTGCTGATCAGACCCTCCTTGACCATCTCGACCGAGGTTCGGACCATCGCGGCCGCGTTCATTTTCGCGTTGCGCGTCTGCAGGCAGTACAGCACGCCGCGTTCGATCGTGTATTCGAAATCCTGCGCTTCGCGGTAATGCTGTTCGAGCTTGTTGCGCAGCTCGGACAACTGGCGGTACAGGTCGGGCATTTCTTTGGCCAGCTCATGCACCGGTTTCGGCGTCCGGATGCCCGCGACCACGTCTTCGCCCTGGGCATTGACCAGATATTCGCCGTACATTTCGTTCGCGCCGGTGCCGGGATTCCGGGTAAAACCGACCCCGGTCGCGCAGTCGTTGCCCATGTTGCCGAACACCATCGTGACGATGTTCGCCGCAGTGCCGTTGGCCATCTTTTCGGTTACGCGAAACTCGCGCCGGTAGTCCACCGCGCGCCGGCCCATCCAGGAATCGAACACCGCCTTGATCGCCAGCTCCAACTGTTCGTACACGTCTTCGGGAAAAGGACGGCCGGTTTCTTCCCTGACTACCTGCAGGAACAACTCGCTGATCTCCTTTAGATGATCCGCGTCGAGCGCGACATCGGCCTTGATGCCCGCCTGTCTTTTGACCTCTTCGAAATGCGCGTCGAATTTTTCGTCCGGAATGCCGAGCGCGACCTTGCCGAACAGTTGAATGAAGCGGCGGTAGGCGTCGAAGCCGAAGCGGGGATCGCCGGTCGCTTCGATCAGGTCCTGCAAGGTTTCCCGGTTCAGTCCGAGATTCAGGATCGTGTCCATCATGCCCGGCATCGAAATCGCCGAGCCTGAGCGCACCGACACCAGCAGCGGCTGGCTTTTGCCGCCGAAAGTCTTGCCGGTCGTCCGTTCGATTTCCTGCATGTGGTGCCTGACGTCGTTCATCAGGCCATCGGGTAATCGGTGATGCTGAAGATAATCCAGGCAGGCTTCGGTCGAGATCACGAAGCCGGGCGGCACGTTCAGGCCGATCTGAGTCATCTCGCACAGGTTCGCGCCTTTGCCGCCGAGCAGCGCCTTGTTTTTGCCGTCGCCTTGTTGGAAAGAAAAGATGTATTGTGTTGTCATGCTGGTTTTCCCCCTGTAGCCATAAGCGGACAAATGGCCGAATTCCATCGTCTGCGGCGTTCTTGCGCCCATTGATTATGCAGGTAGGTGTTAAACGGATGCTCCTACCCGTGTCTAGCTAAAAACGTAATGGTGTGACTTGGCCCGTCGCCAAAAAATTCCGATAGTCGGCCAGCACCTGGGCGTGATCGAACGCCAGCAATTCGGGCAGTGTCGCAAATGTGAAAATGCCGCAGTTCTTCGCATCGTCGGCGGCGACGGGCATGCCGTGCGCCTCGGCCACATAGCAGGCGGTCGCCGTATGGCCGCGGGCATCGCGCTTCGGGTCCGAATAAATGCCGAGCAGCGCGGTCAGGCGCACGTCGAGCCCGACCTCTTCTTTCGCTTCGCGGATCGCCGCCCGTTCGACCGTTTCGCCCACATCCACAAAGCCGCCCGGTATCGCCCAGCCGTAGGGCGGAAACGCGCGCTCGATCAGGATGAAAGGCCGTTCGGGCAGGTCGATCAGTTCGATGATCGTGTCGGCGGCAAGCAGCGGGGTGACGGGTTTGGTCATGGCGAAGTCAGCCGGTTTTTTTGCGCGCGACGAGCACGCCGTCCCGGATCGGGTTGATGTACGCGTCGAAGTCGGGATCGCCGAAAATCAGCGCGTTGTGTTCGAGTATCGCTTCGGTCCAGCCGGGCACGACGTCGGTATATTCGTCCATTGCGACACGCCCGTGCCAGAGCACGTTGTCGGCGATATAGAGTCCGCCGGAGCGGATCCGGTCTTTGGCGAGGCGCCAGACTTCCGGATAATCGCCTTTATCGACATCGTTATAGCAAATATCGAACGGTTCGTGGGTGCGGGTGAAAATATCCTGCGCGAATCCGGTATGGAAATCGATCCTTTCCCATAAACCGGCCACTTTCAGAAAATGCTCGGCCTGGAACCGGTTCAGCGGATCGCCGTCGGTGCAGACGATCCGGCCTTCGGAGCCCACTGCGCGGGCAAACCAGTAGGCCGAATAACCGTAGCCGCTGCCGAACTCGAACACGCTCTCAGCGCCGATCGATCGGGCCAGCGATTCCAGAAACACCCCGACCAGGCGCCCGACGATCGGAAAACTTCTCTGTACGGCCAAGGACTCCATATCCTGCAATATAGGGGTATCGGTGCGGCCGAGCAAGCCGCGCAGATAGTTTTCGATCGCCGGATCGACCGGAACGGTCGAGGTTCGATTGGGCGGCGTGGGGGATGTGCGGTTGGTCATCGGCGGTGTTCTCCTGGCGCTGTGGGAAGGAATGGCTCCGGGCTTTTTTCACTCCGCGGTCAGGATGTCCAGTACGGTCTGGACCTGCTCGGCGGTCTCGCGGCCGAGCGCGGTCAGGTAGCCGCCGTCTTCGTGCGTGACCAGGCCTTTGCGAAACAGGCGCCGGGTCGCTTCGATCACTTGGGGATCGGCATTTTTATGTACCTTGATGCCTTCCTGCGTGGTGGTCAGGTTATAACGGACCAGCACATTCAGTTCGTCGACGAGTTCGGGGTTATAAAACACGGGAAACGCTCCATTTTCGGTAAAGTAAAATCTGCCGGGCATTGTAACCCGAATTCGCGGCGCCCGTTCAAGCGTCGAGCGGTTTGCCGGAGGCTTAGGCAGGTTTACGGACGGTGACATACCGGCTATGCTATCGATTTTTCGTCTTGTTCCTAAATTTTACTCGATGTTCGCGATGCGTTTCCGTTCGTTACTTCTCATGGCCGCGTTGTTTGCGCTTGGCGGGCCGCTGACGGCCGCTGCCGATGCCGGGGAGGAAGGCGGTGCGGAACCGGCCCTGGCGGAAGATTCGGGAGGCAGGCCGGTCGTCAGTCTCGACCGGCGGAAACAACAACTGGCCGGCCTGGAGATCGTGAAAGTCCGGCCGAGTCCATATCGGCCGGAATTCACCGCCTACGGCAGAGCGGTCAATGTCCAGCCGCTCTTGGCGCTGAGGAGCCAATACCGGGTCGCGCTGTCCGAGCAGAAAAGCGCCGGCGCGCGGCTCGCCCAGTCCGGCCAGAGCATTCGCCGCACCGAAGAATTATACCGGCATGGGGTCGCGGCCAAGCGGGTCATGCAGGAGCGGCAGTCGTTCTGGCAGACCGACAAGGCGCAGTTCGAGGCCCGGCGCGCCCAGAGCGATGCGGTGCTCGAAGAGGCGCGGGTGACGTGGGGCTCGGAACTGGCCGATTGGGTATTTCAGTCCGGCAAGGACCGGTTGAGCGATTTCGTGAACGGCAAGGAGACTCTGCTGCTGGTCACCCTGCCGGCCGGCAAGGCGTTGCCGCTGCCGAATGCGGCGGCGTTCGCCGATCCCGAAGGCAATCGCGCCAATGCCGAGGCGGCCGTCTATATCTCGCCTGCGCCCCAGATCGATCAGGCCGTGCAGGGAACCAGTTATTTTTTCCGGACCTCCGGCAGCAGGGTCAGGCCCGGCATGACGGTCAGCGTGTGGCTGCCGGATGGCAACGCGCAGGAAGACGGCGTTACCATTCCCGGATCGGCGCTGGTCTGGTCGATGGATCAGCCGTTCGTGTATGTGAGAACCGGTCCGGAAGCCTTTAGCCGGCGCTTGATCGGAAATTATCGGCCTTCGTCCGAGGGCTATTTCGTTCGGGACGCGTTGAAGGCGGGCGAAGACATCGTGTCGGTCGGCAGCCAAATGCTGCTGTCGCAGGAGTTTCGCGCGCAAATCCCCGACGAGGACGATTGAACGCGCCGCCTGGCGACCGAAAATAAACGCAAGTCTTCATTAAGCCGATGTTCATCGGCGATGTGTATGCTGATACCCAGAGAAAAGGCCGTCGATGCAGAGGAGTCCAGGGCTTTGCGGACGGCTTGCCGGTTCAGTGTTGCAAATTCATTGTGAGGAGACAAGTCATGATTCGATCGGGTTTTCGGGCTAAATGCCTTATTTTGGCGGCTGTCGCGTCGCTGTTTACGGCAGGCCCGACGTTTGCGGACAAGCCGGGCTGGGCCGGCGGCCCCCGCGGAGGACAGAGTCGCCAAGCCGAACGCTGGCAAGGCCAGGGCGGTTATTCGGGAAAGGAATTCCACGGCGGGGATGGCGGCCGGGATTACCGGCGCGGGAGACAGGCGGACCGGAATGACGGGCCGCGCTATAAGAACGCGGATCGTCCCCGTTACAGCGGCGGCCGGTATTTCGTCGATAATCACCGCACCATCGTGCACAATTATTATTACGATCAATACCGCGGCGGCCGCTGCCCGCCGGGATTAGTGAAGAAAGGCAACGGCTGCGTGCCGCCCGGCTTGGCAAGAAGGTGGGCGATCGGCCGTCCCTTGCCGCGCAATGTGATTTTTTACGACGTGCCGCAGCCCGTCGTCTTGGGGTTGGGCTATCCGCCGCCGGGTTACCGGTTCGTGCGCGTGGCTTCGGATATTCTGTTGATTGCGATCGGCACCGGCATTGTGATGGATGCGATCTACGACCTGGGCGGCGGCTGGTAGCCGGCTTTCTCGCCCTTGGCGGGAGCGCGCGTCGGGCGGAACTTTTTATCTTAGGAGCTGAGACATGGCCGTAAAACTGACTGCGATACAGGCCGATATCACCGCTTTGGCGGTCGATGCGATCGTCAATGCCGCTAATGGCAGCCTCCTGGGCGGAGGCGGCGTGGACGGCGCGATCCATCGCGCGGCCGGGCCCGAATTGCTGCGGGAATGCCGGACGCTGGGCGGCTGCGAGATCGGCGATGCCAAGCTGACCGGGGGTTATCGGTTGCCGGCCCGATATGTGATCCATACGGTCGGTCCCGTCTGGCGCGGCGGGGTACGAAACGAACCTGAGCGGCTGGCATCGTGCTACCGGCGCTCGCTGGAAATTGCGGCCGAGCATGGTATCCGGACTCTGGCGTTTCCGTGCATCGCTACCGGTATTTACGGCTATCCGGTCGAACTGGCGGCTGAAGTCGCTTATCGGACCGTCTCCGCTATGGTGGTCCGCCCGATTTCGATAGAAGAAGTCATTTTCTGCTGTTTCTCGGCGGACGATCTGGCCGTATACGCCAGACTGCTCTCATTAGACACGAAATGATCCGAGCCTCGCTCTCTTCCGTTTATAAGGCTAAGGCTGCCTGAAAGTTTTGATAAAAAAAACGGTGCGAACTGCGCTTCCTGACAGTGGAGTTTGGTTATAATCCCGTGCTGTTTTTTATCCATTTCACTGCCGGAAAAGTGACTGATGAATTCGTCTGATTTGCCCGAGAGGCCGCCCCCAATCCGTCACGTTGCGCCAAGCCTCCGGCTATTGGCTCAAACTCGGGTTTATCAGGGCCGTAGGGCGGATTCGCCGCTAGGCAATCCGCCATAACTTTGAGGCATGCTGGCGTTTTGCTGCCGCGAAAACGCCCTACAGGTTACTGGACTTATTCTTTTCGTTACGTTGAAAAAAGTGAAAGGGTTTCCAAAAGCCCACGTAGGGCCGTAGGGCGGATTCGCCGCTAGGCAATCCGCCATAGCTTTGAGGCATGCTGGCGTTTTGCTGCCGCGAAAACGCCCTACAGGTTACTGGACTTATTTTTTCCGTTACCTTGAAAAAAGTGAAAGGGTTGCCTTTCGAAAAATGCAGAATTTCAGGCCGCTCGATGAGG
Source organism: Methylomicrobium album BG8 (assembly GCF_000214275.2). Classification (NCBI taxonomy): domain Bacteria; kingdom Pseudomonadati; phylum Pseudomonadota; class Gammaproteobacteria; order Methylococcales; family Methylococcaceae; genus Methylomicrobium; species Methylomicrobium album. The sequence goes on from NZ_CM001475.1 coordinate 1,170,806, forward strand.
CGTACCGTTTCAAAAGCGAGGGGGAGGGGCGGCGCCGCAAATTTTCCATATTCCTTACGCCGCATATAAACAGTAACGGTTACGGCCTTGCTCCTTGGCCCGGCATAGCGCTCGATCGGCCGCTTGCATCAGCGATTGAGGATCGTCGCCATCTTTGGGGTACATGGCGATGCCGATGCTTGCCGAAACGGCGGTTTCCGGGGCCGCTGCCAGCGGCGGGCTTGCGATCGCAGCGAGCAGGTTCGCCGCGGTCCGCTCGGCATCGTCGCTGTGACGAATACGCGGCAACAGCACGAAAAACTCGTCGCCATCGAAGCGGGCAACGGTATCGGCTTTTTGCAGTACGCTCCCGATACGCTTGGCGATGTCTTGCAAAAGCGCATCGCAGCATACCCGGCCCAGGCGCGCATTGAGTTCTTTGAAACGATCCAGATCGATAAGCAGCAATCCCCCCGCTATCGGTTCGCTGTCGGTTCCGGCCAGCGCCCGTTCCAGGCGGTCGTTGAAAAGCTGGCGGGACGGCAGTTTCGTCAACGAGTCGTAAAAGGCCAACTGCGTCAGGTTGTTTTCGGCATGGCGCAATAAGGACATATCGGACAGCGCGCCGACATAGCGCTGAACCGCGCCGGTCATGTCGCGCACCACGCTGATGCTGGCCCAGGCCGGAAAGCCATGCCCATCGGAATGTCGACAGCGCAGTTCGCCCTGCCAGTACCCGCCGGGAATCGAGCCGATGCGACCGAAAAAATCCGGGAGCAACGGCGCTTCGAGCAATAGTTGGTTGACATCGGCACCGATGGCTTCTTGTTTTTCGAAGCCGGTAATCAGTAGAAAAGCCGGATTCACCGTAATGATCCGAAGGCTGTCGTCGGCGATGAAAATACCCTCGGTCGTGGTGTCGAACACGGCCGCGGCGGCTCTCAGCCGATCCTCGGAGTCGTGCTGTTCGGTAATGTCGCGAACGACGCCGATGATGCGGGTGATCTTGCCGCGCGTGCCCGGATAGGATTTCGCGTGCATCTCGACCCAGGCGATGCGGCCGTCGTCGTGATCATGCCGAAAAAACCGGTGCAATTGCTTTTCCTGGCTCAGCGCCTCGGTTAGGGCGGCTTCGACATCCGGCCGGTCGCTTGCCTGTACCCCTTTCAGTAACGTTTCCAACGGTGGTTCCCCGATTTGCTCGGGCGTTTCCATCACGCAATAAAAATGGCCTCCGGTAATGACGCGCCGGCTGCCGACATCAAACTCCCAAATACCCAGGCCCGCGGCATCCAGCGCCAGGCGAAGACGCTCTTCGCTGGCTTCGACCTGGGCCTCGGCCATTCGGCGCACCAAGGCCATTTGTAAAGTGGCGTGCAATTCCCGGCCCTCGCAGGGCTTGACCAGATAGCCGTAAGGCCGGCTCGCCTCCGCCCGTTGCAGGATGTCGTCCTCGGCATAAGCGGTTAAAAACACCACCGGGATCTTGAAGTGTTCGCGTACTTTGCGCGCCGCTTCGATACCGTCCATGTCGCCCGCCAGATTGATATCCATCAGCACGATGTCCGGATTCAGTTCGCCGGCCCGCTCAATCGCCAGTTCGCCGCTCGCGACGATCGCCACCACTTCATAATTCAGGTGGGTCAATTGCATTTCGAGATCGAAGGCGATGACGCTTTCGTCCTCTACCAATAAAATCCGGGTCGGCTTCATGTTTTGTTATCCTCCATCATCGGCGTGAAATACAGCATAAAACACGTGTCTTTGCTCCGCCCTCTTTCCAGCTGGCCTTCGATTTGTCCCGCCAGCCGCTGCACGAGTTTGAGTCCCAAGGATCGAGTCTGTTCGAAACAGAAGCCTTCGGGCAAGCCGACGCCGTTGTCGCGGATCGACAAACACGCGTCGCCTTGGCCGTCCCAACTCAGCGTAATGCGGACTTCGCCGCTGCGTCCGTCGGGAAACGCATGCTTAAAGGCATTGGTGATCAATTCGGTGACCAGCAGGCCGCACGGTATGGCGCGGTGCAGATCCAGGTAGACCGGGAAGCCTTCCGATTCGGTTCGTACCGAGGCGCGGCTGGATGCCGGCGCGTTCAACGTGATCAGCAATTGCCCGAGCCGCTCCAGATAGTCGTCGAGATGAATGCGGGTAAAATCGTTGCATTCGTAGAGAAGCTGATGAATGAGCGCCATGGCCCGTACCCGCCCCTGGCTTTCGGCGAGGACCTGTTTCACGTCGGGGTCCGAGGTATGCAAAGCCTGCAAATTGAACAGGCTGGAAATGACTTGCAGATTGTTCTTGACCCGATGATGCACTTCGTTCAGCAACGTGGTTTTTTCATCGAGCGCGCGGCTGATCGTTTCCTGGGTTCGTTTGTGTTCGGTGATGTCGCGGGTCACCTTGGAATACCCTTGATGTAGCCCCGTTTCATCGTACAACGCGGTCAGCAGGATGTTGGCCCAGAAAGTCGAACCGTCCTTGCGTACCTGAAGGACGTCACCTTCAAAATAGCCCTGGTCACGAGCCAGACGCAGATGTTTCCCGGGCAAGCCCGACCGTACTTCGTCTTCGGTATAGAAGATGTCCGGTGAACGGCCCAGGACTTCATCGGCACTGTAACCCTTGATGTTTTGGGCGCCGACGTTCCAGCTCATGACATGGCCATCCACATCGAGCATGTAAATCGCATATTCCTTGACGCCATCGACCAGAAGGCGAAAGCTTTCCTCGCTTTCGCGAAGTGCCTGTTCGGCGTGTTTACGTTCGGTGATATCGACGATAGCGGCCAGCACCATCGGCCCTTCGGCGGTTTCGATCGGATTGAGGCCGATTTCGACCGGAAATTCGCTGCCGTCGCGCCGCCTGGCATACAGATCCCGGCCCGCCCCCATCGCACGAGCCTTGGGGTGGGCGAAAAAATCGTGGCGCGAAACGGGATGGTCGGCCCGAAAGCGTTCCGGCAGCAGCACTTCGACCGGCTGTCCGATCAGCTCGGCGCGCAAGATGCCGAACATGCGCTCGGCTTGCGCGTTGACCAGTTCGATCAAACCGTTGCGATTGACCATCACGATGCCGTTGGGCACGGATTCGACCACCTGTTGAAAACGGTTTTCAAGGCGTTTGCGTTCGCTGATATCGACGATGGCGGCGAGCACCATCGGTCCTTCGGCGGTTTCGATCGGATTGAGGCCGATTTCGACCGGAAATTCGCTGCCGTCGCGCCGCCTAGCGTACAGGTCCCGGCCGGCGCCCATCGCGCGCGCCTTGGGATGGGCGAAAAACTCGTGGCGCGAAGCGGGATGCTCAGCCCGAAAGCGTTCCGGCAGCAGCATTTCGACCGGCTGCCCGACCAGATCGGTGCGGACAGCGCCGAACATGCGCTCGGCCTGGGGGTTGACCAGCTCGATCAAACCGCTGCGATTGACCATCACGATGCCGTTGGGCACGGATTCGACCACCTGCTGAAAACGGTTTTCAAGACGTTTGCGTTCGCTGATATCGACGATCGCGGCGAGCACCATCGGCCCTTCGGCGGTTTCGATCGGATTGAGGCCGATTTCGACCGGAAACTCGCTGCCGTCGCGCCGCCTGGCGTATAGGTCCCGGCCGGCGCCCATCGCGCGCGCCTTGGGATGGGCGAAAAAATCGTGGCGCGAAGCGGGGTGGCCGGCCCGAAAGCGTTCCGGCAGCAGCACTTCGACCGGCTGCCCGGCCAGATCGGTGCGGACGGCGCCGAACATGCGCTCGGCCTGGTTGTTGACAAGAACGATGTGGCCCCGGTTATCCACCATGACCATTGCGATCGGAGCCGCTTCGACCAACGCGCGGTAAATCGGCTCATTATTATGATGTTGTTTCATTTTGAGTCATCAACGCTGTAACTCGGGTGCACGGGCTCAACGATCATCCCGATTGTCATGTCGGTACGGTTGAGTTGATGAAGTTGATCAGGTCGCCGGCCGGCAAAGGTCGGCTGAACCAATAGCCCTGACCTTCCTTGCAGTGGCGACGCGCCAGAAAATCGCATTGGGCTTCGGTTTCGATACCCTCCGCCACAACGACCAGACCCAAATGTTTGGCCATGCTCAGAATGGTTTCGGCGATCGCCACATCCTCCGCATCCTCGGGAATCCCCTGGACGAAGGCGCGATCGATTTTCAGGCAAGTGACCGGCAGCCGCTTGAGATAGGCTAGGCTGGAATAGCCGGTGCCGAAATCGTCGATGGCGATACGAACGCCGAGGCGGCTTATTGTGTTCAGCACAACGATGGCTTTTTCGGGATTGTCCATGACACAGGATTCGGTGAGTTCCAATTCGAGGCAGGCGGCCGGCAGCATCGCATCGAGCAGGGTCTTCTCGACCAGGCAGTGGAATGCGGAATCGTGAAGTTGCCGGGCCGACACATTGACCGCCATGCGCAGATCGGTCAGCCCTTCGCTTCGCCAATCACGCAATTGCCGGCAGGCTGTGTTCAGCACCCAGTGGCCGATTTCGCCGATCAGTCCGATCTCTTCGGCCAGATGGATGAATGCGTTCGGTGCCAACAATCCCCGTTGCGGATGCTGCCAACGGATCAAGGCTTCCACGCTGGTGACGCTGCCTGTCGATAGATCGATGCGCGGCTGATAGTAGAGTATGAATTCATCGCGAAGCAGCGCCTTGCGCAGGTCGTTTTCGAGCATCAGCCGCTGTTCGCCGGCTTCGGTCATCACCGGGTCGAAAAACTGAAAATTGTTGCGGCCGCGTGCCTTGGCCTGATAAAGCGCGACATCGGCATGTTTGATCAGGGTGTCGCCGTCCTGGCCGTCCTGCGGAAACAGACTGATGCCGATGCTGGTCGTGACATGCAGCGTATAGCCGGACAGATCGAACGGAAGCGCCAGAACCGCCAGTATTTTTTCCGCGACCAACGCCGTTTCCCGCGCGCTGAAAATCCGGGGCAGTAAAATGACGAATTCGTCGCCGCCCATGCGCGCCACCGTATCGCCTTTGCGGAGCACCTGGCCGAGCCTCAGCCCGGTTTCCCGCAACAGCAGGTCGCCGAGCGCGTGCCCCAGCGAGTCGTTGATCGTTTTGAAACGATCGAGGTCGACGAACAATACCGCCGCCTGATGGCCGCTGATCCGGGCGAAGCTCAACGTTTGTTCGATGCGGGTCGACAACAGCGCCCGGTTCGGAAGACCGGTCAATGCGTCGTGATAGGCCAGATGCTCGACTCGGGCTTGCAGAGCCCGATGTTCCGTCAGGTCGATGCAGGCGCCCACGAAACCCACGACCGCCCCATCGGGCAGCAATCTCGGCGCCATGGTGTCCAGAACGGTGCGAAATTGGCCGTCATGCCGGCGCAGGCGGTATTCCAGCACCACCGGCTCCTTGGCGGCCATCGCGTTTTGATAGCCGTTCAGGCACACGTCCCGATCCCTGGGATGCACATCATTCAGCCAGCCGTAACCCAGTTCTTCTTCCATCGGACGGCCCGTAAAATCCAGCCAGGCTCGATTGAACCATAAACAACGCCCTTCGAGATCCGCCATCCAGATTTTGATCGGCAGACTGTCGGCCAACACATGAAAGCGCTCCTCGCTCTCCAGCATTTTCGCTTTCATTGCCTGCCGTTTGCGTTCGGCGTGGTAACCGGTCAGCAGAGCCGCACAGGTGCTCAAAAAAGGATCGAGCGAAGCCGCGATCTCCAGATTATAACCGCCCGGCCGATTGGCGAGTCCGATCATGCCGATCATGTCGTCGCCCTGATAAATCGGCAAACCCAGGAACGAATCGATGGCCGGATGCCCAGAGGGAAGGCCGGCGCGCCGATGATCATGAGGCGCATCGTTGCTCAAAACGGCTTTGCCGCTGGTTAGCACCGCGCCGATCAGCGAATTCAGGTTGTGAAACTCAAGACCGTTTTGCAGCGTATTTTCATAGAGGTGGCGCGTGTCCGCATCCCAGACGACATTGCTGTAGACATGCGTCTTGAGGTAGAGCCGGCCCGCCTCGTCGATCAGCACTTCGCCGATGAAGCCATACTGGCTTTCGCTCAGATTCAGCAGTGGATTCAGCATATGTTCGAAGGTGATGGCCACATCCCGGTTAAGCAGAAAATCGCGCTGCACATCGGAAAGCGTCTGCAATATCGCGTGCGAATGCCGCAGCGCCATCTCCGCCTTTAACCGGCCGACTTCCGCGCCGATCCGGGCCGCGAACACGTCGAGCGCCTCGATGATCATTTCGGTATCTTTCAACGGATGGGTTCCCGCCATCACGACGATGCCGAGAGGCTGCCCCGTGGAATCGAAAAAAGATGTTCCGATATAACTGTCCACATTCCACGCCTGAATCAACGCATCGTCCGGAAATTTGGCGCGGACGTCGGTTTCGTATATCTGCGTACAGTGACGACCGATAACCTGGGCGCACGGGCTACCGGTAAGAGGATAGCTCAGATTCGAAGTCAACGCGCCCCGCTCGCAGGCCGCCAGCGTGGTAATACTGTTCCTGCCGGGTTCATCGAGCAGGCCGATCAGCGCATAATCGACATCGAAATGCTGGGTGAGGCGTTGTACCAACCCTTCGAGAAAGGCGGTTCCGAATTGACGCGAAATCCCGCTACGCAGATCCGACAGAATACGTTCAATCCGCATCCGGCGCTCGATTTCGGTTCGCAATCGGCTGTCGGCCGATTTCAGACTGTCGATGCGGTTTCGTACCTCGAGCGTCATCAGCGTACCGTGCCATATCACGAAACCGAAAAAACCGAATCCGGTCAGATAATAAGGCGCGGTCACTCTCCAATCGCTCAGCAAATCCCAGCCTCCGGCTGCGATCAGCAAGCCTGCGGAAAACGCCAGAGATAAAGCCATGCGCCGTTCGCCGAGGCGGTATATCCGCCGGGAGCGGGCCAAAGCCCAGAGCAGGGTACCGGCAATCGCCAGATAGCCGACGGCGTTCCAGACACTCATCGATGGCGTGAAGCGCGCCGGCGTATCGTATCGCAAACCGTATTCGGACGCCTGATTGGCAATCAGCAGCATCCCGAAAACCGAGACGGCGACAATCAGGCAGCGCTTGCCGCAAGGCTGTCCGGCAAGCGCTGCGACATAAGCGATAAAGGCAGGGAAAAAAGCAAAAGCACAGGCGGTTTGCCAACGCAAGGCATTGGCAGCCTCGCGCAGTGTCGGCGCGATACTGTATTGCGCGGTAAAAATCTGATACCCCGCCGCGCACAAACAGCAGCACGCAAAGCTCAGGGATATGCGCCGATCGCTCCCGGCAGTACGGGCCAGCATGATCGATTGTACGCCATTCCAAAACAGAATGCCCGCGCTCAGGATATACGCGCAGATAATGAAGGAGGCAGCGCTATAATCGAACATGACTAAAGCATGAGCGGTTTAGGCGCGGGGGAGGGGAAGATTTCCGATGCGTCCTGCGGAGGATTTTGCCGGCACTGGTAAGAGGGCCATGACGCGGCATGATGAAGACGTGAATGTTGCGATTTTCATTGTGATGTAGTGTATTTTGCAACGAGCCGCTGTTTCCGCTTCGGCGCTTCACTATCGCGTTTCGACAAGCACACCCCGCCAGCTTTTTATTAATTATATGAACGGATATTTTCTCATAACTATTCAGGGATAAAAATCAATTAATGAATAGGGTATTTAGCCCGGTAGGTCGGGCACACGCTGTTTCGTGCCTGACCGTAAGCGCCCAGCCTCGCTCAGACATCATGGCTTATCCCGACTCAGGTTTTTTAGATCATCGGCTTGCCGGGACGTGCGGGTTACGGCAGCCGCTCCGTCTCCTGATTGATCATGTGCGTGGCAAGGTGCTGCAGCGCTGCCTGCATATGGGTTCTCATTTGCGGATCCATGATCATTTCCGCCAGGGCTTTATTCATGCACAGCATCCACTGGTCGCGCTCCGCTTCGCCGATCGCGAACGGAAAATGGCGGGCGCGCAGCATCGGGTGGCCGAATTCTTCCATGTACAGATTGGGGCCTCCCAGCCAGCCGGACATGAACTTGAACAGCTTGTCCCTGGCGGAGGCCAGGCTGGGCTGATGCATTGCGCGAATGCCTTGCGCTTCGGGCAGGATGTCCATATAGAAGTAAAACCGGTCGACCAGGCTGCGGATGGCCTGTTCGCCTCCGATGGCCTCGTAAGGCGTGAGGGTTGTCATGACGGATTGTGCTCTTTGAGATACGGGGGTTGTATTTGTTCATGCCCGGGCCGTATAGCCCGCTTCTGCGGGCAGTCAGGGGCGGTGATTTTCCTTCCGGATGCGCAACGCTCAACAGGCGCCGCCCGGATCGGACGGATTGCTAAGATAGCGAATGCATGCCAAATGCAATACCGCGGGAATTTTATCAGTATTTTGCCGTCACGGCTGCCGCCCGCCTGAAAAATAATGGCTGAAAAAATTCATGAGCCGCGCCAAAGATTCGCTATCATTTTCCAAATGAAATGGGCTCCGGGGCCGCCTTTCGGCTTTCGTCGAGCCGAATTTTTGCCGGGCTGAAAGCACCGGTGCCGGCTTATTATCAAACGACTTCGGAGAAAACCGGATGACAGCGCAGCGGCTTGTAAGGCAATTCTGTACCGCCCGCGACACGGCCGACCGGCTTGCGGAACGGGCGCCGATCGAATTCGTGCCGGCCTCTGAGCCTGGAGGCCCCGCGGTTTTCATCGACACCCAGGTCAAGTTTCAGGCGTTTCTGGGATTCGGCGGCGCTTTCACCGAAGCGGGGGCAACGACGCTGGACAGAATGCCCGCCTCGTTGCGCCAGGAAATTCTGGCGGCCTATTTTTCGCCGCAGCAAGGCCACGGTTACACCGTATGCCGGACCCCTATCAACAGCTGCGATTTCTCGCTCGGCAACTATGCCTACGCAGAGGTCGAGGACGATGTCGAGCTGAAACACTTCAGCATCGACCGGGACAGGCGAACCCTGATACCGATGATACGCGACGCGATCGAACTGGCCGGCGGGCAGCTCAGCCTGTTCGCTTCGCCGTGGAGCCCGCCGGCCTGGATGAAGACGAACCGGCGGATGAACGGCGGCGGCCGGCTGAAACCCGAGTACCGTCAGGCCTGGGCCGATTATTACGTCCGCTACGTTCGGGAATACGGGAAAGCGGGCATCCCGATCTGGGGAGTGACCGTGCAGAACGAGCCGGAAGCCTCGCAAACCTGGGATTCCTGCCTCTATACCGGCGAGGAAGAGCGCGATTTCGTTAGGGATTATCTCGGCCCGGCCCTGCATCGCGTCGGGCTCGCCGATGTCAGACTGATCATCTGGGACCACAACCGCGACCGGATGTATGAACGGGCCAAAATCGTCCTGGACGATCCGGACGCCGCGCGCTATGTCTGGGGGATCGGCTTCCATTGGTATTGCGGCGATCATTTCGACAATGTCCAATTGACGCACGATGCCTACCCGGACAAACACCTGATTTTTACCGAGGGCTGCCAGGAAGGCTGGCCGCATCTCGGCGCCTGGGAGCCCGGCGAGCGCTATGCCCGTTCGATCATCCAGGACCTTAACCGTTGGACGGCAGCCTGGGTGGACTGGAACCTGGTTCTGGACGAGAACGGCGGGCCGAACCACGTGAATAATTTCTGCAGCGCGCCGATCATTGCCGACACGCAAGCCGGGGCGGTTCGCTATCAAAGTTCCTACTATTACATCGGGCATTTCTCGCGCTTCATTCGTCCCGGCGCCCGCCGGGTCGTTTGCGCCAGTACCTCGGATGCGCTCGAATCGACCGCGTTTTTGAACGCCGACGGCACGGTGGCCGCCGTGGTGTTGAACCGCTCCAGCCAAGCGATCGACTTTGATCTGAAGATTCCGGGATTACAGGCCAAGACCGCCATTCCCGCCCGCGGAATCAAGACTTATCTTTTCGACGATCGACGATGAACTCGCCGGAACGCTTTGCCGGGATCCCCGCCTTGAACGATTTCGCCGGTTGCGCTGAAATCAAAACATTCTGAAACTGCATCATGAATCAGACCTACGCTTTCAGAGACGATTACCGCTGTTTCGTGATCGAGCAGTACAACGAACGGCCGCCTTTCGCCGGTTTTTTGCCGGGGATTGCCGGTATCCGGGGGCGCCCCGCCTGGGCTTTTTACGTCAATCGCGGCCAAGCCGTCGCGAGTTTCGGCATCCGCAACAAGGACGGGGCTTTTTTGGAGTTTTATCCGGCCGACAAGGCGTATCAACTCACTCCATCCCGCGGCTTCCGGACCTTTCTGAAGCTTGCCGATCGCGATCGGATGATCGCCCACGAACCTTTCCAGCGCCGGGCAGGGCCGGATGTCATTCAGCGCCTCTACGTGACAGCCCACGAAGTCGGGGTCGATGAGATCAATCCCTGCGTGGGGATCCGCATCCGGGCCGATATGTTCACCTTGCCGGAAGAAGCGTTCGTGGCGGGCCTGGTCAGACGGGTCGAAATCGTGAATCTCTCCGCGCAGTCCCGCATCATCGAGATCGTCGACGGTTTGCCGCAAGTTTTGCCTTACGGACTCAATCAATGGGGCGTCAAGTTCATGAGCCGGACCTCGGAAGCCTTCATGCGGGTCGAAGGGGTAGAGCAAAACCGGCCTTTTTATCGACTGAAGGTTTGGCCGTCCGACACCCCGGAGGTCGAACCGGTGATACCGGGCCATTTTTTCGTGGGTTTTTTGAACGGCGAGCGTAACCGTGCGGTGGTGGATGCCGAGCGGGTTTTCGGCCTGGCGGGCGATTTATCCAGGCCGGAACGCTTTTTCTCCGAAGATCGGCCGGATTTTTCCACTCAAGTGACGTCCAACCGGACGCCCTCGGCTTTCCAGGCAATGACCCTCGAACTCCGGCCGGGAGAGCGCCGGGTATTTTACGGCCTATACGGCCATGCGCCTTCGCTGCCGGACCTGGACTCATTTCTGGCCGGGATCGATGCGGAGAGCTTTTTCGAGGCGAAACGGGCGGTCAACCGCCGCTTGCCGGAGGGCATCACTCGGCCTGCCTTTACCGCAACCGCCCGCCCGCTGTTCGATGCGCACGTCCGTCAGTGTTATCTGGACAACGGCCTGCGCGGCGGTTTTCCGACCGCCGTGCCGGGCGGCGCGCGCCTGTATCTGTTCGGCCGCAAGCATGGCGATCTGGAGCGGGATTACAACGATTTTCTGCTCCGGGATACGCCGTTTTCGGAAGGCAACGGCGATTTTCGCGACGTGCTGCAAAACCGCCGACTGGACCTCTTTTTCGATCCGGCCCTGGATGCCAAAAACATCCGCTATTTCTTCAACCTGATCCAGCCGGACGGCTACAATCCTTGTTCGCTCAGGAATTCAAGTTTCGCTGTCGAGTCGCCTCAGAACTTTGCGTCTTATTCCGGCCGGTTTCCGGCGCTGGAAAAGTTGTTCGACCGCGAGTTTAAATACGCGGAGCTCTGGACGGCGCTCGAACAAGCCGCGTCCGAGCGGCCGGCGATCTTGCAGGACATTCTGGCGCAGGCGCAGGAAGTCGAGGATGCGGAATTCGACCGGGGCTATTGGAGCGATCACTGGACCTATCTGGTGGATTTGCTGATCAATTACCAGGCCGTTTATCCGGACCGCCTGCAGGGTTTGTTTCTGGAAAAAACCTATACCTTTTTCGATCCCACCCATGCGGTCTTGCCTCGCGCCGAAAAATACGTGATGACCGCCCGAGGCGTGCGCCAGTTCGGCGCGGTGCGGGCGCGTTCCGACAAGATGGCCTTGATCAAATCCCGAACCCGGCGCCGCTACCAGGTCCGCGCCCAAGGTGGGCAGGGCGAGATCGTCTATACCACGCTGCTCGGCAAGATTCTGACGCTCGTGGTGAATAAACTGGCTTCCCTGGACCCGGGCGGCGTGGGGATCGAAATGGAGGCCGACCGGCCGGGCTGGTGCGACGCGTTGAACGGCCTGCCCGGCCTGTTCGGTTCGTCCGTAAACGAGACGATCGAGCTCAAGCGCCTGGTCGACTTCACTGCGCAAGCGCTGGCCGATCTGCAAGGCGAATTTTCCTTGCCGGCGGAACTGGCCGATTTCATGGCCGGGCTGGAAGCGCTGCTGCAGCGCCCGAACCTGACGGATGACTCCTTCTGGCGGGACGGCGGGGCTTTGAAGGAAGCCTATCGGGACAAGACCTTCATGGGCTTTGCGGGCGCCGAACGGCCGGGTTCGATTGCCGGCTTGCGGGCCTTTTTGAAGACGGTTTCGTCTCATCTGGACGCGGCGATCGTCAAAGCGCGCAGGCCGGAAGGGATCATTACCTATTTTGCCTATGAAGCGGCGCAGTACCGGAAAATCGGGCCGGGCCGGGCGGAAGTGATACGCTTTCGCCAAAAACCGCTGCCGCTGTTTCTGGAGGGTTTCGTGCATGCGCTGCGCATCGCGGAACCGCAAGAGGCCCGCGCCTTGTATGAGGCGGTAAATCAGTCGGCATTGTTCGATGACAAGCTGGGCATGTACCTGCTGAACGCTCCGCTCGGGGAAAATGCCCTGGACCTGGGCAGGATCGGCATTTTCAACTACGGCTGGCTGGAGAACGGCTCGATCTTCCTGCACCTGCATTACAAATTCGTGCTGGAAATGGTGCGGGCCGGTCTGGTCAATGAATTCTACCGCCGGATCGACCAACTGCTGGTGGCCTTTCACGATCCCGCCGAATACGGGCGCAACCCGGCCGAAAGCTCCAGCTTTCTGGTCAGCAGCGGTTTCACCGTCGATCCGCGCCAGCACGGGCGCGGCTGCGTCGCGCGCCTGTCGGGCTCGACGGTCGAGCTTTTGCACCTGTGGCTTTACCTTTTCCTCGGGCCGGAGCCTTTCGTCGCCGAGCGGGGAAAACTGCGCTTCCGTCCCGCGCCGCTGCTGTCGAAGTCGTTTTTCATGGCGGATGCGCAATGCGTTCACCCTTTCGGTACGGAAGAGAAATTGCCGGCCGGCAGCGCGGCCTGCGCCTTATTCGGATCGACTCTGCTGGTTTATCGCAATCCCCAGTGCAGGGATACCTTCGGCTCCGCTGCGGCGATGCCGCGCCGTTACCGTTTGTACGGCCGGGACGGCAGCGAGCGGACGATCGAGGGCCGGGAACTGGAAGGCCGGGCGGCGGAGTCGCTACGGCTGGGCCTTTTCCGGCGCGTCGAGGTCGAGCTGGAATGATGAATCTTATTTCGGCCGCCAGACACAGGTCGCTGCTGGGTTCGTTCTGCGGGATGATCGCCTCGATGAGGATGCCCCCCGCTGCCGCATTGCCTGCAAGCAGCGGTGAAAAGGTACGCACAGCGCACTCTATAGCGACTTGCCCCCTTGGAAAGGGTGTATCGCGATGAGCGCTTTGCGAAAAATGATTTACTTGGATTTTTTGGTTTTCTTGACCGTTTTTTGGCTGGCGGCCGGCTTTACGGTCTTTTTCTTTGTGACGGCGGTTTTCTGGGCGGTCCGCGTTACGCCGCTGCGTTTGCCTGGGGCGGTCTTGGCTCGGACGGCCGGAGCGTTGCGTTTGGCGGCGGCTTTTTGGGCGGCCTGCTTTCCGGCGGCAAGGCGATGATAGCCTGAAGCGGTCCGAAGCGGCTTGTGCGCGCGGTAATGCTTGGCGGCGGGCTGTCTGTCTACGACGCGGTGATAGTTGCCGTCGCCGGCCGCGGAAGCGGCCTGGATGCCAGGATGCTTGCCGCAGTCGAGCTGATAGGGCGGTTCGCCCGATGCGCTGGCGGTCATCATGCCGATGTTGCGGTAGGAACCGTCGCCGTAACGGTTGGAGAAGCCCGCATCCATCATGTTCATCATCAACTGGTAACGTTCGGCGCTGGTCGAGCCGCCCAGGATGATTCCGATCAAGCGTTTGCCGTTTTGCAATGCGGAACTCATCAGGTTGAAGCCCGAGCCGCAGGTAAAGCCGGTTTTCATCCCTTCCGCGCCGGGATAGCGGGCCGTGAATTTGTTGATGCCGTGCAGTTCACGGCCTTTGAAGAAAAAGCCGTGGCTGGCGAAATAGGGATAATAGTTCGGAAAATGCTTCATGATTTTCCAGGCCAGGACGGCCAGATCGCGGGATGTGGTGACCTGCAGATCGTTCGGCAGGCCGGTCGCGTTCATGAAGCGGGTATTGTACATGCCCAGTTGGCGCGCTTTGGCGGTCATTTGCCCCGCGAAAGCCTCTTCGGTGCCGCCCAAATGCTCGCCGAGCACGACCGCCGCATCGTTCGCCGAGCGGGTAATCACCGCCAGGATGGCTTCTTCGACGGTCAGGATTTCGCCTGCGCGGAGTCCCAGCTTGCTTTGCGGCTGCCGGGAAGCATGGTAGGAAGCGGTCATGCCGTCATGCAGTCCGATACGCCCCTGGGCCAGCGCCTCAAAGGCCATGTACAGCGTCATCACCTTGGTCAGCGAAGCGGGATACCAGGGATGCGTCGCGTCGATTTCATGCAGGACATTGCCGTTTTCGGCATCGATCAGGATCGCGGCATGACGCGCGTGGGCGGCGCCGGCCGCCAGCAGCGCGCCGAACGTCAGCAGGACAATAACAAACGACTTTACTTTACGCATTGAAAAAATCTCGAAAACTCTGACCGATCCAAAACAGGCCGGGGTGCAAGGAGGGGCTGACTGATTGGAGTAAAGCAGGTCGACCGCAATGATCTCCGAAGAAATCAGGGCGATTTAAGCGGTATGCCGCATAAACTCCGCGGCAAGGAGACAAAAGTTTTTCATCCTGGCAGCTCGATCCCTAAATCCGACTTAAGCAGAAACCCGTCTTTATTATTTTAGCAAAGACTGAAAAGGGGAGAAATGTATTTGTAACGGCTTTGACATCCCACTCAGGATACTTGTTAACCATAGAAATCAATCCCGCTTGCCGTGGTCGGGCGGCGGAACCAGATTGTCCAGACATTCGTAGGGGGGCTCTCCCGCACAGATTCCCCAGGAGTCTCCGAATAAGCCCTCCTTTTGGGATTTCCAGGGTTCCGAGAAGGCTTCGAAAATCACCGAAGACCATCGGTTTTCGGCCATTTTTTCCAGCGTGGAGCGGATCACCAACGCCTGGTTCCGGCGCCCGGCGATACCGCAATGCTCGCCGGTGCGTGCGTTCACTTCGGTCCCGCCTTCGGGCGCATAAGGCCAGCCGAATTCGGTCAGGATTACCTCGACGTCGGGGTAAGTGCGCCTGATCTCATTCAGGCGCTGGACATGGAAGTCGGCGGCTTTTTCGGCGGGGGTACACGAATGCACGCCCGCGTGCTTGTTTTCCCACCAGGGAAAGATATTGGTCCCTATCCAGTCGACCCGGTTGGCGAAAACGGTTTGCTGGCACGGGGTGGCGCGGTTGCACCATTCCCACCAGGTGTCGATCGTGGTAATAGGCTGGGCAATCTTCGCTTCGCGCATCGCGTCGAGGCAGCGGATGATCTCGCTGTCCAGCGCAGTACCGTGGCGGGTCCGGACTTCCGATCCGCAGCTGAGCTTGATGATCGTGTTCGGATAAGTCCGGGCGAGCGCGATGCCGTGCGAGATCGATGCCGAGTTGACGGCAACATCGTCGTCGAGCCAGAGGATTGCGATCACCTTGATTCCGCGGGCCTCGGCCGCCGCGAAGGTCGCATCGAGGCCGTTCAGGACGCCGTAGGTCATGATGCAGCGGAAAGGCGTCTTTTCGACCAGTACGTCGAGCAGTTGCTCGATCCGGGCTTTCGACGGATGCGGGCCGTAATCGGGATTCAGTCCTTTCACGTAGGGGCTGAAGGCGACGCACTGGAGCGCTTCCGATTGGGGCGGCGTCTGGGGTGCTCCCGGATTTTCGCGCGCCGCGGCGGGCCGGAAGGTCATCAGCAGCAATGACAGCGCTAAAAGGAAGAAGATTTGTCTCATGAAAACCTATGAAGATGCGGAAACGGCGAAAACGGTGCGGACGGAGCGGCACAATGCCGTTAAGTTAAGGAACTCGGTAGACCGGATAAGCGAAGCGCCCTTTTGTGCTCTATGGGTATCCGGCGTCCGTGTGGCGGATGCGCTTCGCTTATCCACCCTACAGGGTACTTCCCTTTTAACTTAACGGCATCGGGGGAAGTATGTCCCGTCCGGCAGGGATATTGCCGATCTATCGCCCGTCAATCGGCCTTGCGTTTGAGCGCCTGTTTCGCCTGATGCCAGAAGGCGTCGAGTTCGTACAGGTCGCAATCGGTCAAACTGCGCCCCGAGGAAGCGACCTGCCGTTCGATATAATGAAAGCGGCGCGTGAACTTTCTGGTGCTTTCCTTCAGCGCCAGTTCGGGATTCACGTCGAGATGCCTTGCCAGGTTCACGACCACCAGCAGCAGATCACCGATTTCCTCGCGAATGTGATGGGGATCGCCCGACTTCCAGGCTTCCCTGACTTCTTCGAGTTCCTCCATCACCTTGTCGAACACCGGCGGCGTATCGGGCCAGTCGAAGCCGTGCCGGGCGGCACGGTCCTGGATCTTTTCGCATTCGAGCAGGGCGGGGAGGCTGGCCGCGACGCCCGCCAGCACGCTGGCCGGCTCCTCCGGCTTCGCTTTCGCCTGGCGTTCCTCGTCCTTGGCCTGTTCCCAGGCTGCCTGCCGCTCCGCGTCGGTTTCGAAGACCGCGTCCGCAAACACATGCGGATGCCGGCGGATCAGCTTGTCGCAGAGGCTTTGGGAAACCTGCTCGAAATCGAACAGGCCGTGCTCCTTCGCAAGCTGCGCATGAAAGACCACCTGCAGCAGCAGATCGCCGAGTTCGGCGCGCAGATCGTCCATGTCGTTGCGCTCGATCGCGTCGACGACTTCGTATGCCTCTTCGATCAGGTAAGGGATCAGCGTCGCGAAATCCTGCTTGAGGTCCCAGGGGCAGCCTTGTTCGGGATCGCGCAGGCGCGCCATGATGTCCAGCAGGTGTTGGGTATTTTTCAGCATGTCGGTCAGAACTCGGCGTCGAAGCTTTCACGGTAGCGCTGTTTGAAAGCCTCCGTGTCGAAGCTGTGGTTCTGCGTGCCGTTATGCTCGATCTTGATCGTGCCCATCAGGGAGGCGATCCGGCCGGTCACTTCCCAGTCGAATTCGTTCATCAGGCCGTACAGCAGGCCCGCGCGGTAGGCATCGCCGCAGCCGGTCGGGTCGAGCAGTTGTTTCGGCTGGGCGGAAGGAATTTCGATGCAGCGGCCGTGGGTATAAATTTTCGAGCCTTGTGCGCCGAGCGTCACGATCAACGCCTCGACGCGCCCGGCCAGTTCCGGAAGCGACAGGCCGGTGCGCTGCTGCAGCAGTTCGGACTCGTAATCGTTGACCACCGCCCAGGTAGCCTGGCCGAGGAAGGTCAGGAGCTCTTCGCCGTCGAACATCGGAATGCCCTGGCCCGGATCGAAGATGAACGGAATGTCGAGTTCCTTGAACTGCGCCGCATGCAGCAGCATGCCGTCCCTGCCGTCCGGCGATACGATGCCGATCGTAATGTCGTCCCGGTTGGTCGGTACCGAATTCAGATGCGATTCGCTCATCGCGCCCGGATGGAACGCGGTGATCTGGTTGTCGTCTTCGTCGGTGGTGATATAAGCCTGTCCGGTGTAATGGTTGTCGAGAATCCGGATGAATTCCCGCGACAGGCCGTTCTGGCAGAGCCATTGCATGTAGGGTTCAAAATCGTGGCCGACGGTCGCCATGATCAAGGGATCTTCGTCGAGCAGGCCCAGGTTGTAGGCGATGTTGCCCGCGCAGCCGCCGAACTCGCGGCGCATCACCGGCACCAGGAACGACACGTTCAGGATGTGCACCTTGTCCGGCAGGATGTGGTTCTTGAAGCGGTCATGGAAGACCATGATCGTGTCGTAGGCCATCGAACCGCAGATCAATGCGCTCATGATTTAACTCCTATTAAAATATAAGTCCAAGTGATGGCGGCCCAGACCAGCGACAGCATCACGGCGGCGGAACCGATGTCTTTGGCCCGGCCCGACAACTCGTGGCGTTCCAGCCCGACCCGGTCGACGGTCGCCTCGATCGCCGAATTCAACAGCTCGACCAGCAAGACCAGCACCACGCTGCCGATCAGCAGCAGTTTTTCGATCGGCGTCCGGCCCAGCCAGATCGCCAACGGCGTGGTGACCAGGAATATCAATACTTCCTGTCTGAAGGCTTCTTCATGTGTCCAGACGGCTTTGAAGCCGGCCGCCGAAAAGCTGCACGCATTGAGGATGCGTTTAAACCCTTTTTCAGTTTGATATGCCATGCATTACTACAAAATTGTTTTGAAACGGATTGATGCGTCCGGGCGCCTATTCGGCCTCGATCATCGCTTGATAGGCATCGGCGTCCATTAAGTTGCTCAGTTCGGAAGCCTCTGCGGTTTTTACGCAAAAAATCCAGGTATCGTAGGGCGCGTCATTGATTTGCTCGGGACTGTCGGACAAGGACTCGTTGACCTCGACAACTTCTCCCGAGACCGGGCTGTACAAGTCGGAGGCGGTTTTGACCGATTCGACCACCGCGCATTGTTCCTTGGCCTTCACCCGGCGGCCCACCTCGGGCAGCTCGACGTATACTAGATCGCCCAGCTCCTGCTGCGCGAAATCGGTAATGCCGACGCGCACCACGTTGCCGTTTTCCAGTTTGGCCCATTCGTGGGTCGCGGCATATTTCAGACTGTTCGGCAAATCACTCATCTCGTCCTCTCCTGATCATTTACAAAATCTTTAAGCTGCGCAAGCCTGCGCCAGACGTTCGTTTTTTGCCCATCATACCATCTAAATGCGTGCTTTCTCTACCAAGCCTGGGAAAACGCCGGCGCTGCGGCATCCGCTCCCCTGCAAAACCGCGGCCGGGAATCCGCCGGCAGCCCGGCGCGAAGATTTCATTGGCCGTAATCCTGAAGCGAGTATATTGTGGGGCGCGGGAGTCCAAATTTATGTCGATTTTTCGGGTCAACGTCCTATGAAAAATATTCATCGCATGCTGGAAGACATCAAACAGGAAACGCAGTCCACCGCCTTTCTGACCGGCCGCAAAGCGCTTTCGCCGGAGGTGATGGCGGCGATGAGGAAGGTGCCGCGCGAGCAGTTTGTCGCGCCCGGCATGGAACCGATGGCGTTCGACAACGGCCCCTTGCCGATCGGTTACGGGCAGACCATCTCTCAGCCGTTCATCGTCGCGCTGATGACCGATCTGCTCGGCGCCAAACTGACCGACAGGATCCTGGAGATCGGCACCGGTTCGGGTTACCAGTCCGCGATTCTGTCGCTCCTGGCGGGGCAGGTTTATACGGTCGAGGTGATAGAGGACTTGAGCGTCGAAGCCGCAGCCCGTTTCGAAAAGCTCGGCTATCGGAATATTCACGTGAAGACCGGCAACGGCTATGAAGGCTGGCCGGAACAGGCCCCGTACGACGGCGTGATCGTCACCGCCGCCGCGCCTTATATTCCCGAGCCGTTGATCGCGCAACTGAAAGCGGGCGGCCGGCTGGTGATTCCGGTCGGCCGGCCTTTCGAGCACCAGGAGTTGATCGTGCTGGAAAAACAGGAGCACGGTGACAACAAGCTCGGCAAGATCCTCGATGTTGCCTTTGTGCCTTTGGTGGATAAGGATCATTTGAAAAAATGGCACTAATCGCAAGCGCAAAGGTCGCATAGCTAAATTCGGAGGAAGGAACTTCGCCATGATCTATCCAACCTGTATGCGGACTGCGGTATTGCTGCTCTTTTTCGCGGGTTTCGCCCGCGCCGAAACCGATGCCTACGTACCGCAGCGCGCGGCGATGGTGGCCGAGATCGAAGCGAATATGGCGTAGACGGCGGGGCTTTTGGGGCGGAAAGGGCTGTCTTCCGAGGTCAGGGCGGCATTGGGCAAAGTACCCAGGCACCAGTTCGTCGGCGAGGAGATGCGGCCGTATGCCTATCAGAACCGTCCCCTGCCGATCGGCCACGGCCAGACCATTTCGCAGCCTTACATCGTCGCGGTGATGACCGAGTTGCTTGATGCGAAGCCCGGCGACAAGGTGCTCGAAATCGGCACCGGTTCGGCCTACCAGGCGGTGGTGCTCGGCGCGGTCGGCGCCGAAGTGTACACCATCGAAATTGTCGAACCTCTGGCGGCCGCCCGCGAGCGGATCGCCAGACTCGGGCTTGCGAACATCCATACCCGTACCGGCGACGGCTACTACGGCTGGCCCGAAGCGGCGCCGTTCGACGCGGTGCTGGTCACCGCGGCCGCCAGCCATATTCCGCCGCCTCTGATCAAGCAGCTGAAGCCCGGAGGGCGCATGCTGACTCCGGTCGGCGACTGCTTCAATGTGCACTTATATTCGGTTAGGACTATACGCCAATGACTGCCAGCTTCAAGAAAAGCAAACTTGGGTTCGGACTCGCTGTCCTGGTCCCGATTTTCTTTTTGTTCGGCATCGGCCTTTTTTTCGAGCAAGGTATCATCATTCCGGTCAAAGGCCCCGCTCCCAGGGATTGGAATCCGGCGTCTTTCTGGAGCCCCGTCTGGGGTGCGTCCGGCGTCCATAAAGGGATCGATATTTTCACCCCGCGCGGAACGGACGCGCTGGCGGCGGTTTCCGGGCTGGTCGTGTTCCAGGGCGAATTGAAACTGGGGGGTAAGGCGCTGGCGGTACTCGATCCGAAATGGCGGCTGCACTATTATGCGCATCTGGATTCGGCCGCGGTCAGAGCCGGGGAATGGGTATCTCAGGGAAGCGTCGTCGGCAAGGTCGGGAATACCGGCAATGCCCGCGCCAGGCCGCCGCATCTGCATTACTCGCTCATCAGCTTGATTCCCCGCTTCGGCCGCTATTCCGGCCAGGCGGAGGACTGGAAGCTGATGTTTTTTCTCAACCCCGCGGATTATCTGGGTTAGGGCATGAAAAAGGTGAAGGCAGCGGCTCGGAGAGACCTGCCAGGTTTTAAAAACCTGGCAGGTCTTAGGCCGCGAATTTCCCGGTTGCGGATGCGCCGCAACTAAAGGCTTGCCGCCTGCTGCAGCGGCCAGTCCCGATAATTGAACACCTGGCCGTTTTCGCGCACTTTCGCGATTTCGTCCGGATCGATTTCCGCGAATACCCACTGCGCCGCGTTCAGTTCGCCGATCGCCAGAATGCCGTTATCCGGAAAGCCGCGGTCGACCGGTGTATAGATTGCCGCCGCGCCGATATTCACGTCCACCGCTTCGGACCAGGGCGCCAGTCCCACCGTCGGCGACTGCACCACATAGCACTGGTTTTCGAGCGCGCGCGCCTGGCAGCCGATCCGGACCCGATGATAGCCGGCCAGCGTGTCGGTGCAGCTCGGCACCAGGATCAGATTCGCACCCGCCTCGACTTGTTTCCGCGCCAGCATCGGGAATTCGCTGTCGTAACAGATATTGATCGCGATCCGGCCGTATTCGGTATCGAAACACTTCAGTTCGAGGCCGCGATTGATCAGCCACTGCTCGTTCTCGAAGCGGGTCATCATCATCTTGTCCTGATAGTCGAACTCGCCGTTCGGCATGAACAGGTAGGCGCGGTTGCGGTAAATCTCGCCTTCGATCCGGACCGGAAAGGTGCCGGACTGGATATAGCAGCCATGTTGATGAGCGAGTCCGCGGTGCAGCTCGATGTAACCGTCCAGCAGCGACTGCATCGCCGTGAGCTGTTTGCTCAGCGACGCATAGATGTCCCGGCCGAACAGCGAGGCGAGCTCCATGCTGCCGTATTCGGGAAACAGCAGGATCTTCGCGCCCTCGGCGGCGGCTTCGTTAACCCAGCGCTCGATTTTTTGCCGGTAGGCGTCCCAGTTTTCCAGGAAGCCGATGTCGTATTGGGCGGCGGCGATCTTAACTTTCATGCTTCAGCCAGAAGGTCATCGGTTTCGGGGTTTCGACCGCGTCGTCCAAGTCTTTCCAGAGATAGGTCGTCTTCAGTTCGGGATGTTTTACGTAGCCGCGCTTGTTCCAGAATTTGTCGAGCGGCACGTAATCGGCCGGCCGGCGCGGGTGGTCGGCCGGGCGTTCGACGCAGCAGAAGGTGATGTACTTGAAACCGCCCAGTTCCTGCGCATGCGCCTCGCGCTCCTCGAAAAAGCGCACACCGATGCCGAGGCCGCGATAATGCTTGTCCAGCACCGATTCGCTGCAATAAAAGATTTCGCTTAGGTCGTAGCCGTTTTCGATGAACGGTCGCTGCATTTCTTCAGTTTCGTACTGCATCGGGATCGCAGTCGAGGCGCCGACGATCTTGTCGCCGTCGAACGCAATCACGATCACGCTTTGCGGGCAGTTCAGATAGGTTTGCAGGTATTTCTCTTCGTATTCGTAGGTGCCGTCGTACAAATACGGAAATTCGCGGAATACCTGGATTCTCAAGCGGGCTAGCTCCTTGATGTAAGGCTCGATGGCTTTGCCGCTAAATCTTTCGATGCGAATAGTGTTAGACATGAATGGTTTAAAAACGGTATGAAAAAACGGCAATATTTTACCAAAGCTTAGGCGCGAATGCGCAGCCCCGTCGATTTAGCCCTATCGAAACACGGGCTTTGCTTCGAGTAACAAATCGTTCAATCATGCATTTTCAGCCACGCGATACCGGGTATTTTCTCTTCAACTGCATCAACCGTCTTACGCACGGGTTTTGAACTCGACTTCGTTGAAAGATGCATTCGGCGTCAATGCGATCATTTTGTGCAACTGGGTCAGTTCAACCTGCTGCTTTTGCCCGCCGTTGTCGATCACCAAAAACTCCCGTTTTTCGGGAGAGGTCAGCACATCGAGCGCCTTGCCTTCGATCACTTCGCCTCCCTTCAAGACGAGTTCGACCCGGTAGTTGTGCATGCAGGCCACTTCGATATAGTCGTGAAGGTCGCAGGAAATAAGGTGTTCAGTCATGGCTTTACTCCGTCGATTATCCAATGGGTAAGGGGAGCCCGATGTAACAAGGCAGCAGTGAATCTTCCGGCAGCGGGCACTGGCTAAAATCAATAAGGTTGTAACCGCTTCGCCGCGACCGCCTTGCCGATTCGCGCCTTGATGTTCAGTTCCTCGCCGTTGCGCAGGATATCCATATTGACCTGGTCGCCGACCTGCATCAAGGCGATTTGATTGTGCAGCTTGGTGGCCGATTCCACCGGCTGGCCGTTGACGGCGATGACTACGTCGCCGCGCTCCAGTCCCGCTTTCTCGGCCGCCGAGCCGGAAACGATGCCGGCGATCACCGCGCCGTGCTGCTGGCGGATCCCGAATGCGTTGGCCAGGGCCGGCGTCAGGTCCTGGATCTGGACGCCCAGTTGTCCGCGTTGAATCTTGCCGAAATGGATGATCTGATTGGCCACCTGATTGGCCAGATTGATCGGAATCGCGAAGCCGATGCCGACGTTGCCGCCGCTGGGGCCGACGATCGCGGTATTGATTCCGACCAGTTCGCCGTTCAGGTTGACCAGAGCGCCTCCTGAGTTGCCGGGATTGATCGAGGCGTCGGTTTGAATGAAGTCTTCGTAGCCCTCGATACCCAGGCTGGTACGGCCCAGCGCACTGACGATGCCGGACGTGACGGTCTGACCCAGCCCGAAAGGGCTGCCGATGGCGACCACGAAATCGCCTACCCGCAACTGGTCGGAATTGCCTTTGGGCAATTCGACCAGATGGCCGTTTTTGATCTGGATCAGAGCAATGTCGGTCGTCGGGTCGCTGCCGACCAGCTTCGCGTCCACGTTCTGGCCGTCCTGCAGGGTGACGGTGATCTTGTCGGCTTTGTCGATCACGTGGTTGTTGGTAAGGATATAACCTTTGCCGGCGTCGATAATCACTCCCGAGCCCAGGCTTTGCTGCTCCCGTTCCAGGGGCATGTTCGGAATGTCGAAAAACTGGCGGAAAAACGGATCTCTGAACAGCGGATTTTCTTCGAAGCGGATGCGCGTCCGGGTCGAGATGTTCACCACGCCGGGAACGACTTTTTTGAGCATCTCAGGCAAGGGATTATTCGCCAAAGGGAGAACGGCCGCCGCTTCGGTCCGGGGCAAGCCTATTGCGAATATCGGTAACAGCGCCACGACCTGGAAAAAACGGATCATTTTCGTTTTCATATTCTCGCTCCTGATTCAACCGATTACGATTTCGTAAAGGCTCTTTCATTTTAAATAAACAACCGAGTTTTACAACAGTTCAAAAATTCTGCGGCATCCGGTAGCCCAGGAGCGGGCGGACTGGCCGGTAATTCTTTGCAGGGATCTGGGCGGGCCGTATGTTAAATTTGCCTCAAAGATGTGACATACGCACTACAATTGGGCAAAATCGACAGGTAAATCGCGGAAACCGGTGGGTTTGGGGGCTTTTCGTCAATGATTCGGTATGTGGATTCAAGCTCGATGCCGTCATGGGTTTAAGCCGAAGCCCCGATCGGGTTGACGTTGTCCGCTCTGTACCGCTATGGCAGGCGAGGGGTTCGTCTTCCGGACGCTGATTTTTGGGCGGTTAAGGGAGATAGTAAAGGGATTGGCATTAAAAATGCTTGATAGACTACGTACTCTATGGACAGCGTGATTATTTTCTCCTCCTCTCTCCAATGTTGTTATGGATATGGGCGCTTAATCGACCAGGTTAAGCGCCTTTTTTTATCGGGACCGGCTGCCGGTTTACGTCACATTGTCAATACGATTTTCCCTTGCGTGTGGCCTGCTTCGATGAGTTCATGCGCCTCGGCGGCGTCTTCGAGCGCCATTCGGTTGCTGAGATGGATCTTTAACCGCCCTTGATCGATCCATTCGGCGCATTGATTCAGCATGGCGATCTGTTTGTCCCGGGCCGCATCCAAATCCCGCAGCATCGGCGTCAGCATCAGTTCGAAACCGATCAGCAGATTTCGGATTCTGGCTTCGCCCCAATTGAGTGCGCCGGGTTCGAGAATCGTGACGAGACGCCCGAAATGCGCGGTGACCGGGATGCTTTCTTCAAAAACGGACGGGCCTACCGTATCGAAGACCAGGTCGCAGCCTTTGCCGTCGGTCAGGCGGTTGACCGCTTCGGCAAAGCCGCCTTCGGTTTTGTAATCGACCGTATGGTCCGCTCCCAGCGCTTTGACAAACTCGGCTTTTTGCGCCGAACTGACCGTGGTGATTACGCGCGCGCCTTTCAGTTTCGCCAATTGAATCGCGACATGGCCTACGCCGCCCGCGCCGGCATGGACCAGCACGGTCTGGCCCGCTTCGAGGCCGCCGCGGTCAAAGAGCGCGCCCCAGGCGGTGATCAACACCAGCGGGGCGGCGGCCGCTTCGGCATACGACAGGGAAACCGGCATCGGGGCGGCCCAGCGTTGGTCCAGCACCGTATATTCGGCGTAATTGCCTTGCTCGCGGCCGAGTCCGCCGTGGCAGAACCAGACCTTGTCGCCGGGTTTGAAACGGTCCGCCGCCGAACCGACCGCGACCACTTTGCCGGCACCGTCGCAGCCCAACACCGCCGGCAGCGGGTTCGGAAAGAATACGCCCCGGCGGCGGACTTTGGTGTCGATCGGATTGACGCCGGCCGCATGCAGTTTGACCTTGATTTCGGTCGGCGAGGTGATCTGCGGTTCGTCGATTTCTTGCAGGGACAAAACTTCGGGGCCGCCGACGGCGGTCATCAGGATGGCTTTCATGGCTGTTCCTCCGGATAAGTGAATGATGTTAGACCGTGATGGCGGCGTTTTCTTTCGCGTTTTCGGGCAAATCCCGGTCGCAGCTCCATTGATTGCGGAATTCTTCATAGCTGAATTGCTTCACGCATTCCAGTCCGCCGCCGGCGGCGATATAGATATCGGGCAGATTGCAGCCGTTGAAGCGGTTTGCCTTGATCAGGCTGTAGGCGCCGACATGCTTGAAGACGACTTTGTCGCCGATCGCGAGCGGTGCGGCGAACCGGTATTCGCCGAAAAGATCGCCGGCCAGGCAGGTGCAGCCCGCCAAAATCGCCGGGTAGCTTCCGTCCGGCGCTGCTTCGGCCAGGTCGGGCCGGCGCTGGTATTCGAATACTTCCGGATGATGGTTGACGCTGGTGTCCAGGACCGCGACGGTTTTGCCGTCGCTTTCGAAAACATCCAGCACCGTCGAAATCAGGTGGCCCGCATTTCCGACCACCGCTTTGCCCGGTTCGATATAAGCCTGTACGCCGTAGCGGCTGCGGAGCCTTCGGACGGCATCGATGAACGGCCGCTGGTCGGCGATGCCGCCGTATAAATAGCCGCCGCCGAGATTGATCCACTCCAACTGCTTCAGTCTATCGCTCAGGCAGTCCTCGACTTTTTGCAGGGTTTCGGTCAGCGTCGTATAGCCGGTCGCCGCAAAGCTGTTATGCAGATGCAGGCCGGCAATACCTTGCCAGGATTCGAGGCTGGCGAGATCCTCGATCGGAACGCCGAGTTTCGAATGCGGCCGGCAGGGATCGAAGCGGACGTCGTTCAGCCCGGATAATTTCGGGTTGATCCGCAGGCCGGAAGAAACCTTGTCTCCCAGCGCCGGCGCGAAACGCCGAAACTGACCCAGTGAATTGAAGCTGATATGGCTGCACTGCGTGCTGAGAGCGTCTATCTGGTCGGGCCGGAGACCGGGCGTCGTCAAATGTACGCTGCCCGGTTTCGACAGCGCTTCCTGCGCGAGCCGGGCTTCGAACAGCGAGCTGACCGAAAAGCCGTCGACGTAGGGTTTTGCCTCCTGCAATACCCGCGACAGGGGCAGCGATTTGATCGAATAGAGCACCCGGACGTCGCTGTGTTTTTTTAGCGCCTCCAGCGCTCGCAGATTTGCAAGCAGCGCGTCCCTGTCGATCACGAACGCGGGCGAGGAGGGCAGTGCGGCTTTGATTGCGCTCAAGTTCATCGCGCCGCTCTCCGGCTTTTGCCGGTGTAAAGGTTTTTCTCGGTAACCACGAAATCCATCGGGACATCATGCGATTCCGTTTCGATCCGGTCCAGAAGCTGCGACTCGAAGCAAACGCCGAATGAAACCGCATCTTCCCGGATCTCGGCCAGTAGGCGGTCGTAATAACCGGCTCCGTTGCCGAGGCGTCTGCCGTTACGGTCGAACGCGACGCCCGGAACGACGATGACATCGAGTTCGGAAGGCGGCATTTCTTTTCCCGTTTCACCCCTGCGTGTCTGAGGTGGCTCCGGAATGTTCCAGGTGCCGGGCGTCAGTTCGGAAAGGTCTTCAAGATGCCATAGGCCGAGCTTGCGCCGTCCGTGTTCGTCCACGGTGCAATAGGGAGTCACGATGCGTTTGCGGCCGGCCAGTTCGCTACGCAGGGCCGCCAGCGTTCCGACCTCGGATTTGCAGCCGATATACCACATCGCGGTGGAAGCGGCCCGATACTCGGGCCGAGCGATCAGGCGGGCGCAGATTTCGATGCTGAGCGTATCCTTGTCGGTCTGCCGGTCGCGGGCCTGATGGGCGGCGCGGCGCTGTTGGGCTTTACGGGTAGGCATGAGCTACCATTTCGTTGCGAAAACCGGCGATCATACACAAATTCGGGGCTATTTTGAACCGTATCGCGGCCTCCGCTGTTTTTACCGGCAAAATTCTTTTATACTCTCCGGTTATTTTAGCCAAGGGGATATCATGGAAAAACCGTTTATTCTACACATGTTAACGACCGCCAAAAATTTGAGCCCGTTCGACGTCAATATGGCGATGGATGCGGGCTGGGTTTCGGCTGTTCCTTATATCAACGTCGAGCCGAGCGAAGTGCAGGGGCTGGTTCAGGACGCGATTTTCTCGCGAAGCGCGAAAAATCTGAAGCGCACCGGAATTTTTATCGGTGGACGGGACACCAAACAGGCGATGGACATGCTCAAGATCGCCAAACGGTCGATGGTTCCGCCTTTCGAAGTCTCCGTATTTGCTGACCCGAGCGGCGCTTTCACGACTGCCGCGGGCATGGTGGCAGCGGTCGAGCGCGAATTGATCGCCAAATTCAATACCACGCTGGAAGGTAAAAACATTCTGGCGCTCGGCGGGACCGGGCCGGTCGGGCAGGCGGCAGCGGTAATTGCGGCCCGCACAGGCGCCCATGTCAGAATTATCGGCCGCCAGCTCGAAAGAGCGCAAAGCGTGGCCGATTTGTGCAGCAATGAATTCGGCGAAGGTAAAATCACCATCTTCGCGGGCGCCGATGCGGATAAAGCCGAATACATCAAGACCGCCGATGTGGTGTTCGCGACCGGGGCGGCGGGCATCGAACTGCTGAGCGCGCAATTGATCGCCTCGGCGCCGCAGCTGAAAGTCGCGGCTGACGTGAATGCGGTGCCTCCGGCCGGTATTGCCGGCGTCGATGCGTTCCATAACGGCACGCCGATTGCCGGTTCGATCAGTGGTGCGGTCGGTATCGGCGCGCTGGCGATCGGGAATGTGAAATATCAGGCACAGAATTTGCTGCTGAAAAAAATGCTCAACTCCGAAAAGCCGGTCTATCTGCATTTCGAACATGCTTTCGAAGTGGCGAGGGAATATATCAAGGCCAATCCTTGATTTTCTTGCTGGAAACCGGCCGTTTCGGAGAATGTCCGGTTTCCAGCGCGTTCGGGCCGGATTGATCTGCGAGATCCGGCGCAGCATTGCCGCATGCCTGGGCAACTTGTTGCATCGGCTTTTCCTGCCGATCGAGATGCTCTCTTTATATTTTAACCGTTCCCCTCTATATTAAGCTTATCCGCAACAAGACAAGGATCACCCGATGGAAAAACGCAGCGTACTTCACATGCTCGACCCGATGCCTAACAATAGTCCGTTCGACATCAACATGGCTGTGGATGCCGGTTTCGATGTGCTGATACCGTACAGCAACGTGAAGCTGGACAATGTCAATGGGTTGGCTCAGGATGCGATTTTTTCGCGGGGGCCGTCCGGCGTCAAGCGCACCGCAATCTTTATCGGCGGGCGCGACATCGGATTGGCGATCGACATGCTGGCCGCCTGCAGGCGCGCAATGGTGCCGCCGTTCGAAATTTCGGTGCTGGCCGATCCGAGCGGCGCTTTTACGACCGCGGCCGCGCTGGTTGCCTGCGTCGAAAAAGAATTGGCCGTTAAGCACGGCAAATCGTTCAAGGAGTGCAAGGCGCTGGTTTTCGGCGGCACCGGCGCGATCGGCATTACGACCGCAGTGATCGCTTCCCAGGCGGGGCTCGATGTTGCGATCGTCGATCATTTGTCCCTCGATACCGCGAACGAAATCGCTGCGGCTTATAACCGCCGCTTCGGCTGCCATATCAAAGGCGCGTTTGCGAGTTCCGATGCGGAAAAAGCCGAATTGATCGCCGATGTCGACGTGATTTTCTGCACGGCGAAAGCCGGCGTGCAGGTATTGAATGCCGGCGTGTTGAAAACGGCGAAAAACCTGAAAGTCGCCGCCGATGTCAATGCGGTGCCGCCGCTCGGCATCGAGGGAATCAAGCGTAGCCATAGGGGTGAGCCGCTGGTATATGCGGAGCGGGCGCAAGGCGCGGTCGGTATTGGCGCGCTGGCGGTGGGCGACGTCAAATACAAACTGCAAAACAAACTCTTGAGATTATTGCTGGATGCCGAGCAGCCGTGGTATCTGGACTTCAGGGACGCATTTGCCAAAGCGCGGGAATTTGTTTAAACATCATCCCGTAAGGCTGGAGAGGGAAAGCGGGCGCGGACGGAATCTGCGCTCGAAGAAAAGGCAAGCACATCGACGCTAGAGCATTTTCGTTTTGGGTGTACGGTCATAAGCTATGCCGCAAAGTGAGGGGAAACGCGTCATTCCGGCAGGGATTTGCCGGACGACTGCAGGGAGGCAGGAGATACGAGCCCAAGGAAGGGCGAGGTAGATCGCGTCGGGAACACGCGATCGAGGGCAACGCAGGGAGCGGTTGCCGAATCCAGAAGCCAGGGATGGCAAGCTTTAATGCATCCCTGCAGTCTGGATCTCGGCACAAATCTGTCTGGAACAGATTTGCATTGACCCGAAGGGGGCCAGGCAGGAAAGCCTGGCATGAATCCCTGCCGAGATGACGGTTTGACTTAACGGCATTATCTCCCTATAAGCGATATGAAAATGCTCTAGCCTGCCAGGGAGGGTTGGGCAGGAGCCGGGCGCCGAACGGCGCCCGGAAAGAATCGGTAAAACCGTTTTTTATTCCGCGGCGATTGTGATCGGCAGCGTCACCACGACATCGGAATGCAGGTTGATGTCGATCGAAACTTCGCCGACGTGGCGGATCGCGCCGTGCGGCAGGCGAACTTCGGATTTCTCGACCGCGACGCCTGCGGCAGTGATCGCTTCCGCAATGTTGTGGGTGCCGACCGAACCGAACAATCTGCCTTCATCGCCCGCTTTATGGGCGATTACGATTTGCAGTTTGCCGAGCGCCTCGGCGCGGGCCTTTGCGGCAGCCAGTTTTTCGGCGGCGGTTTTTTCGAGTTCGGCGCGGCGCGCTTCAAACTCGGCAATTTTCTGCGGGGTCGCCGCTACCGCCTTGCCGGTCGGTATCAGGTAATTTCTGCCGTAGCCGGCCTTGATCGTGACTTTGTCACCCAGACCGCCCAAGTTCGCTATTTTTTCAAGCAAAATAACTTCCATCTTTTAATCCTCTTATTCGGACGTTTAGCCGATAAATGGCGCCTTCAGGCGCCTGATTGATTCGAATTTTTTTTACGTATGTCAAGCCACGCGTCGATCAGTCCGACGATCGC
Organism: Methylomicrobium album BG8; assembly: GCF_000214275.2. Lineage (NCBI taxonomy): Bacteria > Pseudomonadati > Pseudomonadota > Gammaproteobacteria > Methylococcales > Methylococcaceae > Methylomicrobium > Methylomicrobium album. Next base: position 1,201,448 of record NZ_CM001475.1, read on the forward strand.
GACCGGCGGTAGGACCTGGGGGACCAGGATCAGCGTTACATAAAACAGCGGCACCGCAAAACGGCTCATTTTGGTTTGCGAAAATACCACATGCAGCACCGAAGCGCCGATCACGGTATAGAGCGTAAACAGTAAAATGGTCATGTTCCAGGCGATTTCCGACAGCGTTCCCGTGGTAAAGAAGGCGGCTGCCAGTATGGCTAGGCTGCTGATTGCCAGTTTCGGGCCGGTGCCGAGCGCCAGATATTCCTGTTTGAACCCGCCCGGATTGAACAGCAGCGACTGCCACCAGCGGCCCAGGAACAGCCCGAACAGCAGGCTGAACACGGTGCCGGCGGCAAACAGGCCGGTCATGTAATGGGCAAAGTTGTCGATCCAGATCTTGGTGTCCTTGATCGGCGCCTGGGTTTGCTGGATCATCTGTTCGAGCAGACCGGCCCACATGGCGGCGGGGTCGGGTTCGTACAGATAAAAACCCGCAACGCCCAGGATGCCGATAAAGACCGCAATTTCGACCGCGAGGGACAACCGGCGGCCTTCCCTGAGGATGATCGAGATCATCCAGACCGGCAGCCACAGCAGCAATGCATAGAACAAGGCAAACTGGTAGTTGTCGATCGCGAAAAAGCCGAGCAGCGCGGCGGCGATGCCGGCGCCGAACAGAATATACACCCCTTCGAGAGCGCCGTGCCGCAATGTGACCAGGGCCACGGAGGCCGAGCTGAGAACGCTGACCGGTGGAAACTTCAGCGACAGCAGCGCCAGCGTCGAGGCCACGATAATGGCCTGCGTCCGTCCGCGCATGATGTAATCCGCCAAAATTTTCACTGTCTCGCCCAGACTCGATTATTTATGCGCGTCGCAATAGGGCAGCAGCGCGATGTAGCGCGCGCGCTTGATCGCGGTGCACAACTGTCTTTGGTATTTGGCGCTGACGCCGGTGATGCGGCTGGGGACGATTTTGCCGGTTTCGGTGACATAGTCGCCCAGCAGATTCAGGTCTTTGTAATCGATTTCAACGCCGTTGCCGGCGCCCAAGCCTTTTGCTTTACGTCTTGCGTTACGTGCCATGGGTATTCTCGTATCCTGTCAGGTTGATGGGTTATTCGGAAGCCGGTTCGTCGCCTTCGAAGTCGGATTCGATCTCGTCGGTATCGGCTCCTTCAACTGCAGCGGCGCGTGCGGCGGCTTCTTTGGCTTTGGCTTCGGCGTTCTTGCTCTCTTCAGCCGCCTGGGTTGCGATCGGGGAAGGCGTGGTGACCGCCTGTTTTTGCACCAGGGTCATGCTGCGCAGGATCGCGTCGTTGAAACGGAAGCTGCTTTCCAGTTCCGCCAGCGTCGGCTGGTCGCACTCGATGTTCATCAGCACGTAATGCGCTTTGTGAATTTTGTTGATCGGGTAGGCCAGGTGTCTGCGGCCCCAGTCTTCCAGACGGTGAATCGCGCCGGAAGCGCCCTCGATGATCGCTTTGTAGCGGTCGATCATCGCCGGCACCTGAGCGCTTTGGTCAGGATGGACTAAAAAGACGATTTCATAATGTCGCATGATTTTTCCTTACGGTTGAAGCCTTCCGCCCCGCTTGGGCGGGACAGTAAAGCAAGGATGAGGCAAAGCCCCGGTAAAACGGGCCATTATATTAGGTTTTTAACTTTAGGAAAAGCTTTGATTTCAATCGTTTGGGAAATGCGCAAAGAGCCACCGCCTTTGGCTAGGAACGGACCGGGTTATCGGCAGCCGGTTGAGGAGGTGCGGCTTGCAATCCTGCTGTTTGAAGGCTTGGAGCGGCGCACGGCGCCCCGAGCCTTGATCTCAATACCGGAGAACCGCACTGTCGCATTGGAGCGACCAGGCGTCGATCCCGCCGGTCAGATTCGCGATATTCTGAAAGCCTTGATGGGCCAGATAAGTCGCGGCCTGCATACTGCGCATGCCGTGATGACAGATCACCACGATATGTCGCTCCGGATCGAGTTCGCCGATCCGGGCGGGAATCTGCCGCAGCGGAATCAGCGTGCTGCCGGCGATGTTGGCGTAGCGGTATTCCTGGGGTTCCCTGACATCGAGCAGAAAAAGGTCTTCGCCTTGCACCAGGCGTTCGTGCAGTTCGGATGCCGAGAGTGTCGTGATTGCCATAAATTACCTTGCGTCGAGAAATCGTTCGAGGCGCCGCACCGCTTCCGCCAGCCTGTCCAGCGAGGTCGTGTAGGCGAAGCGCAGGGCGTGATGGGCTTCGTGCAGCCCGAAATCCTTGCCGGGCGTGACCGCGACGCCTTCGTTTTCGAGCAGGTCGAGCGCGAATTGGAAGCTGTCGTCGGTAAACTTCGCACAGCGCGCGTAGATATAAAAAGCGCCTGCCGGTTTGATCGGGATGTCGAAGCCGAGCCGCACCAGCGCATCGTACAGGAAGTCGCGCCGTTTTTCGAATTCCCGGCGCCGGTCTTCAAGCTCGGCGAGCGTGGATTCGTCGAAGGCGGCCAATGCGGCATGCTGGGCGTCGCTCGAAGTCGAAATGAAGATGTTCTGCGACAATTTTTCGGCCGCTTCGATAAACAGCTCCGGTACGATCAGCCAGCCGATCCGCCAGCCGGTCATTCCGAAATATTTCGAAAAGCTGTTGATCACGAAAACGTCGTCGCTGAATTCGAGCGCGGTCGCGGCCTTTTCGCCATAGACCAGGCCGTGGTAAATCTCGTCCGAATAAAAACAGCCGCCGAGGCGGCGGGTCGCCTCGATCGTTTTTTGCAATTCGGCGCGCGGGATCAGCGTGCCGGTCGGGTTGGAAGGCGAGGCGATCAGGACGCCTTTCGTTTCGGCCGACCAGTGGCGTTCGATCAGTTTGGTGGTCAACTGGTAATGGCTGTCCGCATCGACCGGGATGGTGCGCGTTTTGCCGTCGTAAAGCTGCACGAAATTGCTGTTGCAGGGATAGCATGGGTCGGCCATCAGGACTTCCTCGCCCGGATTCAAACTGGCTCCCAAAGCCAGCAGGAAGGCGCCGGTCGCGCCCGGCGTCACGAAGACGCGCTGTTCGGGAATGTTCACGCCGTAACGGCGCCGGTAAAACGCGGCGATCTTTTGCCGGAGTTCGGTCAGGCCGGCCGCCGGCGTATATTTCACGTCGCCGGTCGCGGTATGCGCAAGCGCCGCCTTCAGAATCGTTTGCGGTGTGGCAAAATCCGGCTCGCCGATCTCCATATGGATAATATCCTTGCCGTCGGCTTCCAGTTCCTTGGCCCGCCGCAAAAGTTCCATCACATAAAAAGGTTGTATGCCCGAAATCCGCTCCGCTACCCTTAAGCTCATGCTGTCGCCGCTCGTTCCAAAATCCGGCATGATACCAATAAATCTTGCCAATCCGTAATGATTCTGCTAAAAATGTAGGATTTATTTAGCCTATCCCTGGGGAGTTAGTGGATGATCGAAAGTTCTAAAGTTGGCGCATCACCGTTCAGTTTTACGCCCTATGTCGAGAAAGAAGGCGAAGAATACATGAGTGACGCTCAATTAAAGCATTTTGAGACCATTCTGAGAAACTGGAAAGCCGAATTGATGAGGGAAGTGGACCGCACCGTGCACCACATGCAGGACGACGCGGCCAATTTTCCCGATCCGAACGACCGGGCGACACAGGAATCCGAATTCAGCCTCGAACTCAGGACTCGCGACCGCGAACGCCGATTGATCAAGAAAATCGACGAAGCGTTGAAGGAAATCGAATCCGGCGGCTACGGCTACTGCGAATCCTGCGGCATCGAAATCGGCATCCGTCGCTTGGAAGCGCGTCCTACCGCGACCTTGTGCATCGATTGCAAGACTCTGGATGAGATCCGCGAAAAACAAATGGGCTGAACCTTCGCCGCGCCGTGGCGGGCGGTAAGCCCTACGTCGGCCGGTTTGCGCCGTCGCCGACCGGCCCGTTGCATCTCGGTTCTCTCTACACGGCGCTTGCGAGCTATCTCGATGCGCGCGCCCATCGCGGCCGATGGCTGCTGCGTATCGACGACATCGATACTCCGCGCAATGTGCCCGGTTCGGTCGACAGTATATTGACCACTCTGGAAGCCTACGGCCTATATTGGGACGGTCCCGTCTATTACGAAAGCGAACATCCGGCCGACTACGAACAGGCGCTTTCAGAACTGCAACGGCCAGGCCTTCTCTATCCCTGTACCTGCAGCCGCAAAACGCTCGCCGAACGCCCCGGCAGGCACGATATCTATCCCGGTATTTGCCGAAACCGGACCGTTTTTCCCACCGATCGGCCTTACGCTTTGCGCGTCAAAAGCGACGGCCGCGACATCGGCTTCGATGACCGTTTGCAGGGAAGCATTCGCCAAAACCTTGCCGAGGAGCATGGCGACTTCATTCTGAAACGCAAGGAAGGCATCATGTCCTATCAGTTCGCCTGCGTGATTGACGATCACCTGCAAGGCGTCACCCATGTCGTCAGAGGCTTCGACCTCGTCGATTCGACCCCGAAACAGATTTACCTGCAGCAATTGCTCGGCCTGCCGAGGCCTTCCTACCTGCACGTGCCGATCATCATCGACAGCCACGGCTGCAAACTCAGCAAGCAGACGCTGGCCGAGGCGGTGACGATGCGGAATACGTCTGCCGTGATGTTTCGGTTGCTGGAGTTATTGAAGCAAGAGCCGCCGGTTGGGCTGAGGGATGCTTCTTGTTCGGAAATGCTGGAGTGGGCCGTTCGGAACTGGAACCCTGAGCCTCTAATAAAAATCCATGCGATTCAGCCGGAAATGATTGAAGAAAGCGTAGATTCGGGTGAAGGTTGACGTGATCCGTAAATGGATGGGGGTGTGATAGGATAAGCCGCCTGAGGATGCATGGGAGTCATTATTCAAGACGTAATAAACCCGTGTAAGGCGGAACGCGATAGGGCCGTAGGATGTGCTGAACAAAGTGAAGCGCATCGTTCGCGATTGATGCGCCTCCTTCGTCGGCACATCCTACGAGTTGTTCTTCTTATTTTTCAAAAATGCGAAGTATGCCTGTGGTGAAATGTTTTGCGTCATTTGGGATAGCTAATTGTGGGTAGAACCGGAAAGGAGGCGTTACGCCTATGCGTCACCCCTTAGTTGTTGCTGCCGCCTGGATGGCGGGCGCTTTACTCTCCTTTTCCGCAATGGCGGTTGCGGTGCGCGAACTTTCCGCGAACTTTGGCACGTTCCAGCTTCTTGCCATCCGCAGTCTCATCGGCTTGCTTGTTATCTCGGCCATACTCACAAGGGCGGGTTGGGCGCAAGTCTCGTTTCGGAACGTTAGACTGCATTTCGGGCGGAACTTTGTTCACTTTTGCGGGCAGTTCGGTTGGTTCTATGCCATTGCGCTTATTCCGCTGGCGGCTGTGTTTGCTATTGAGTTCACAGTGCCGCTTTGGACGGTAGTATTCGCGGCATTCCTGCTGGGTGAGCGTATCTCCGCGACTCGGGGGCTGGCGGTTGTTCTAGGCATCTCGGGTGTTTTGGTCATCCTTCGCCCCGGCTGGTCGGTCGTGCATCCGGCAGCGCTTGTAATGTTGGCCGGTGCCTTTGCGTATGGACTGTCTCATACATTGACCAAGAGGCTGGCGGGGTTGGACACGCCGCTGTGCATTCTCTTTTACATGATGTTGGTTCAGCTCCCTTTAGGTTTGGTGCCGGCGGTGTTTAATTGGGCTACCCGGGCAGCGGCGCATTGGCCTTTGCTCATCGTGGTCGGCATTGCCGGGCTCAGCGCGCACTACTGCATGGTGCGGGCATTTTCCCTGGCGGATGCTTCGGTAGTGGTGCCCTTAGATTTTCTGCGCTTACCGCTCATAGCACTGGTTGGCTATGCGCTTTACAGTGAGCGTGTCGATGAGTTTTTGGTTTTGGGTGCGGGATTAATACTGGCGGGTAACTTTATCAATTTGTATTGGGAGCGGAAGAAAAAACAACCGTTGCAGCCGGCTCGCAGCATTCCCCATCCTCTCCGATTGCGCTGACGCTAATCCGTGTAAGGCGGAACGCGATAGCGGTTCCGCCATAGGCAACTGCCAACTGGCGGATCGCCTGCCGGCATCCGCCCTACATTTATGACATCGTTTTTATTCCAAGTCTCTGAATTAGCTTTACGTTAAGAGCCATAAGCTTCACAATTGCCTCTCGTCGAAATTTAAATAAGGAACCGTTCCGGTATGAATTCCCGTCAAATTTCGTTTTCCGCTGGCCGTTCGGAAAATCCGTTTCGCGCAATCCCGCTCGCCTATTCTATTTCATCGCAGCAGCATTGCCGCTGGTGCTGATGCTCCTCGGTTTCCAGCACTTTTATCTGCAAGGTAAGGCTTATCCGGGCCGCGAACTCGCGCCGCCGATACGTACCTTACTCATTCTGCACGGCATCGGTATGTCGGCGTGGATACTGTTGTTCCTGGTCCAGCCGCTGTTGATCATGACGGGCAACCGCCGTATTCACCGGATGCTGGGGCGCATCGGGGCAGGGCTGGCGGCCTGTATTGCGATCCTCGGCTTTCGGCTCGGGATCGAGGCGACGCTGATTAGTCCGTCCGAATTGAGAATATGGGGATTGTCTCCCAAACAATTCATGGCCGTCCCGATCGTCAGCATTCTGATCTTCGCCGGTTTCGTGGGCATTGGCGTATGGCAGCGGCGGCGGCCGGAAGTGCATCGGCCGATGATGCTGCTGGCTTCATTGGCCGCCATGTCGGCGGCGGTCAGTCGGATCGATGCCTCGGCAGGGATTGGCGAGATCCAGAGTTCAGGAATGTATTGGAGCTTGCCATCCCTGGCTTCGGGATTCCGGCAATCCCTGCCGGAATGACGCGTTTTTCTTTAAAAGGCCGTTTACTCGAAATGAAAATACTCTTATCTTTGGATTTTATCCTCTGAGTTTTTTTGTGCAGATGAGAAGGGTATCCAGGCTGCCTCATGTTTCATCCTTCTCTACCCAGATTTTTACGGCCGGGACCCGGTAATCCGCAAAGCGGTCCAGCAGCTTTTCGGGCTCGCTTTCCACGATCAGCATCGAACGGTGCGACGGACGGACGAATTGTTCCGTCACGGCATGGTCCAGAAATTCGATCAGCGGATCGTAATAGCCTTCCGCATTGAGCAGGCCGCACGGTTTGCCATGAAAGCCGAGCTGGGCCCAGGTCCAGATCTCGAAAAGTTCCTCCAGGGTGCCGAGGCCGCCGGGTAGGGCGATAAAGCCGTCGGCCAGTTCCGCCATTCGCATCTTGCGTTCGTGCATCGAGTGGGTGACATGTAGTTCCGTTAATCGATAATGCGCGACTTCCTTGTGCATCAAGGCTTCCGGAATCACGCCGACCGCCCTGCCGCCGAGCCGCAGTACATGGTCCGCAATCATGCCCATCAGGCCGATGCTCGCGCCGCCGTAGACGAGGCCGATACCGCGGTTAACCAGCGTTTCGGCAAGCGCGCGGGCTTTTCCGGCATAGGCCTCCCGGCTACCGGGGCTTGAGCCGCAATAGACGCAGATATTTTTGAGCTGTCTCATATGTCCGAAACCATCCGATCGGGAGCATGATGTGTTGCGGCGCTGTTGTAGAGGTGCTCGGTCTTCATCAGATTTTATGATCTTCCGAAGCCGGGTGTGGCGGCGAGCGGTGCCAATTGCCGGTCGTGCAGCCGGTGCAAACCGCTCAATGCCAGTATGGCGCCCAGCAAGGCCCACGCCATGTCCGACTGCGTATCCCAGACGTAGCCTTGCGTGCCGAGAAAGGCTTCGGCGGCATCTTTACTGAGCAGGGCCGTCCACCATTCGATCATTTCGTAAAAGGCGGCGACCGCCAGGCAAAAACAGACGATCATGAAGTTTAGCCATGACGGCTTCCGGAGCACCCGGTTGCGGATCAGGATCTCCCGGGAGACGATCGCCGGATTGAAGCCCTGCATGAAATGGCCGAGTTTGTCGTAATTGTTGCGTTCGAAGCCGAAAATGTCTTTAAGCGTGTCGAACAACGGGACTTCCGCGTAAGTGTAATGGCCGCCGATCATCAGGATCACGCTGTGTGCGATGATCAGCCAGTAAGCTAGCGGCGTCAGCGGGAAGCGCCTGCGGGTGGCGATAACGATGAGGATTCCGATAACGGCGGGCAGGGTTTCGAGGATCCATGTGGGATAGTCCTTCGGACGGATACCGGACCAGATGAAAGCGGTCCAGAAAAGCGCGAGCCCGAGGCAATAGAAAAAGCGAGGATGAGTGCGCATTGGCGGTGTGCGTTGGTTTTTTGCCATTATGGCAAAACTCCGGCGTTTTTAAAATCAATGCCGCGCGGCGAGCCGATATCCCATATGTCTTTAAGAAAAGAAAGACGAATTGGGATAGTGCTTCTGGAAACTGCTTTGGCGCGTCTATTGCCCAGTGCGGAAAAAACGCGCTCGGGTATGCCGACTCATCCGACCAACGGCTAGACGGCATTGGCCGGACTTTCGGCCGGTCCGCATCAGGACAGGAAAAGATAGATCGCGCGCCGCGCTCTTTTAATCGCTTCGTCGTCATTTTCGGCCGTCACATTGATGATCGATCTGAGTTGATCTCCCAAAAATACGCGCAAATGATAACCGTAATCGTCGTAAATTAATTCCGCGTCATTCCATTTTTCAATGATGCGTATCATACACACTCCTTATCAATTTCAAAACTTGGTGATGTTGAGGGGGACTAAAAATCAATAAGCAAAAAACAGGCCATTTTTATTTTTGCTTGATTAATGCGGCTTGGTTGGGGAAGAGGTTGCTTTTCCCCCGCGAATTAATGAAATTCGACGGTTGATTTCACCCTTTAGGCGGGTTTTTTTCTCAGCTGCAGCCTATTATTCTTTCCGCAAAATGAATACGCGATGAACGGGCGGCAAAGTGAAAATGAGACCCCTGTAGGGGATGAGTAGTTCATATTAACAACCTACATCAGTTGATGAAGCATAGCATGAAGTTGGAGTCATCGTATATTGAAAATGGTTTAAAAATTGAATATAAAGGTCTGGTAGGAAATAACTTTTCAATTATTGACGTTACAAAAGCAGATTATTCACGCCTCTTTTTGAAAAAAGGGGGCGGGGAGATTTATCAAACAAATCCCCCTCGATTTCCCTTTTTCAAAAGGGGGAAGTGTTTTTTGACGAAAGCCTAAATTTATGAGGGTGAGATTTTTTATAGCGTAAAAAAAGCCCGCCGAAAGGCGGGCTTTTGGGTCGGACCGGATCGGTTGGATCAGTTTTTGGCTTTGTCGACGATCTTGTTTGCCTTGATCCACGGCATCATCGCGCGCAGTTTCTCGCCGACGACCTCGATCGGATGTTCGGCGTTCAGCCGGCGGCGCGCGGTCATTTCCGGATAGTTGGTGGCGCCTTCCAGAATGAAGCGTTTCGCGTATTCGCCGTTGCGGATGTTATTCAGCGCTTCTTTCATCGCGCGGCGGCTTTCGTCGTTGATGACGCGCGGACCGGTCACGTATTCGCCGTATTCGGCGTTGTTCGAGATCGAATAGTTCATGTTCGCGATGCCGCCTTCGTACATCAGGTCGACGATCAGTTTCAGTTCGTGCAGACACTCGAAGTAGGCCATTTCCGGCGCATAACCGGCTTCGACCAGCGTTTCGAATCCGGCCTTGATCAGTTCGACCGCGCCACCGCAGAGTACGGCCTGTTCGCCGAACAGGTCGGTCTCGGCTTCGTCGCGGAAGGTGGTTTCGATGATGCCCGAACGGCCGCCGCCGATTGCGGAAGCGTAGGATAAGCACAGCGCCTTTGCGTTGCCGGAAGCGTCTCTGTGCACCGCGATCAGGTCGGGCACGCCGCCGCCGCGGACGAATTCGGAGCGGACCGTGTGACCCGGCGCTTTCGGCGCGATCATCACCACGTCGAGGTCGGCGCGCGGCACGACCTGGTTGTACAAGATCGAGAAACCGTGCGCGAACGCCAGGGTGGCGCCTTGCTTGATGTTCGGCTCGATTTCGGTTTTGTACAGTTGCGACTGGAACTCGTCGGGCGTCAGGATCATCACCACGTCCGCGCCGGCCACCGCCTGCGGCACGTCCTTGACGGTCAGGCCGGAGCCTTGCGCCTTCGCGACGGAGGCCGAACTCGGCCGCAAGCCCACTACCACATCGACGCCCGAGTCTTTTAAGTTGTTCGCATGCGCATGGCCTTGCGAGCCGTAGCCGATGATCGCTACTTTCCTGGATTTGATGATTGAAAGATCCGCATCTTTGTCGTAATAAACTTGCATGGTTTTACCTGTTGTTGCTTTTATAAATTAGAAAAATGAAAACAGCCGGCGGCTTTACAAGTGCAGTCCGCTTTCGCCGCGCGAGATGCCGGTCGGGCCGGAACGGACGACTTCGAGGATCGCTTCGGGCGCGATGGCGGCGATGAATGCGTCGAGTTTTTCGGAAGGACCGGTCATCTCGACGACGTAAGTGGTCGCCGTGACGTCGATGATCTTGCCGCGGAAAATGTCCGCGAGGCTGCGGATCTCGAGCCGGTTCAGTTCGGTCGTCCGGATCTTGATCAGCATCAGTTCGCGTTCGATGTGCGCGCCGACGTCGGCCAGATCGAGCACCTTGACCACGTCGATCAGCTTGTTCAACTGCTTGGTGATTTGTTCGACGATGTCGTCGCTGCCGCGCGTGACGATCGTCATCCGCGAGAGGGTAGGGTCTTCGGTCGGAGCGACGGTCAATGACTCGATATTGTAGCCGCGCGCCGAAAACAGGCCGGCGACGCGCGACAGTGCGCCGGATTCGTTTTCCATTAAAACGGAGATAATGTGTCTCATTAGGCCAGTTCCCTGTCTGTCGAGGCGGAAGCGGCAACCCGGAGCTTCATGTCGTTATGGGCTTTGCCGGCTTCTATCATGGGATACACGTTTTCGGTTCGGTCGGTGATGATGTCCAGGAACACGGTACGGTCTTTCAGTGCGAACGCCTGTTCGAGCGCCGGCCGAACCTCGTCGGGCCTGTCGATGCGCATGCCGACATGGCCGTAGGCTTCGGCGAGTTTGACGAAGTCCGGAATCGTGTCCATGTACGAATGCGAATAACGGCTTTCGTAGGAAAACTCCTGCCATTGCCGCACCATGCCCATGTAGCGGTTGTTCAGGTTGACGATCTTGATCGGCGTATTGTACTGCAGCGCAGTCGACAGTTCCTGAATGCACATCTGGATACTGGCTTCGCCGGTCACGCAGGCGACTTCCGCTTCCGGATGCCCGATCTTGACGCCGATCGCGGCGGGCAGGCCGAAGCCCATCGTGCCGAGGCCGCCGGAATTGATCCAGTGCCGGGGTTTGTCGAATTTGTAATACTGTGCCGCCCACATCTGGTGCTGGCCGACGTCGGAAGTGATATAGGCGTCGCCCCGGGTAACTTCCCAAAGCTGCTCGATCACGTACTGCGGCTTGATCAGGGGGCTCGAACGGTCGTATTCCAGGCATTGGATCGCCTGCCACTGCGCGATCTGTTTCCACCAGTCGTCCAGTGCCTTTTTGTTCGGCTTCTTTTTATGTTCCCGAATCAGTTCGATCATCTGTTCCAGCACCGGCTTCACTTCGCCGACGATCGGAATGTCGACCTTGACCGTTTTGGAGATCGAGGCCGGGTCGACATCGATATGGATGATTTTCGCGTGCGGGCAGAAGCGGTCCAGTTTGCCGGTGACGCGGTCGTCGAAGCGCGCGCCGATCGCGATGATCAGATCGCTTTCGTGCATCGCCATGTTCGCTTCGTAGGTGCCGTGCATGCCGAGCATGCCGATGAACTGCTGGTCGGTGGCCGGGTAGGCGCCGAGCCCCATCAGCGTATTGGTGACCGGGTAACCGAGCAGGTGGGCGAGCTCGGTCAGTTCCTGGCTGGCTTCGCCGAGCACGACGCCGCCGCCGGAATAAATGACCGGGCGCTCCGCGGACAGCAGCAGGTCGACCGCTTTCTTGATCTGGCCCTTGTGGCCGGTCACGGTCGGGTTGTAGGAGCGGATCGAGACCTTTTTCGGGTAATGGTACGGTACCTTGATGCGGGGGTCGGTCATGTCCTTCGGAATGTCGACCACGACCGGGCCAGGCCGGCCGGTGGTCGCGATGTAGAAGGCTTTCTTGACCGTTTCGGCGATCTTGTTGACGTCCTTGACCAGGAAATTGTGCTTCACGCAGGGACGGCTGATGCCGATCATATCGACTTCCTGGAACGCGTCGCTGCCGATCACCGGCATCGAAACCTGTCCCGAGATTACCACCAGCGGGATGGAGTCCATGTAGGCGGTCGCGATGCCGGTGATCGCATTGGTGGCGCCGGGGCCGGAGGTGACCAGCACCACGCCGGGTTTGCCGGTTGCGCGCGCATAGCCGTCGGCCGCGTGGGTCGCGCCCTGCTCGTGCCGCACCAGAATATGCTTGATGTCCTGCTGTTGGAACAGCGCGTCGTACAAATGCAGTACTGCGCCGCCAGGATAGCCGAAAATATATTCAACGCCTTCGTCTTTGAGACTCTGCACCAAAATTTGTGCGCCGTTTAGCTCCACCCCAGTACCTCGTTAACCTGAAAATTTTCTCAAGCCGGCAATTCGGCTTCGTGTTTTGCCGCATGGTCAATACCGCTTCGGTAAAAACGCATCGAATAACCGTTTATTATAAGCCATTATTCCGGCAATAGCTTCAGTATTCTACCCGGTTCTCGATAAAATTGTAATGACCAATCTCGATGCGATGATTTTGCGCTTCGGGTGTTCTCTTACGGCATGCGAGTTGCATAATTTATCCGTACAAACGGCTATGATTCCGCTCATGCACGATCCTGGCGGGTTAGGCGTTTTGATTGGGCGTTTTCCGCCCCAAAATGGGTCTGTTGACGGAAGTTGACGGAGAATCGGCGAAAATCCGAAAACTTAGCTGAAACCTCAATTAAAAAAGCCTAAAATGGCCTCCATCTTTTATTAACTGACTGCGATCCGAACAATGCCTAAGAGACAATTCAAAAAGAGCCAACCAAAAACCGAGATTACGAAGCTGCCCGGTTTGGGAATGGACACGGGGGGACTGAAGGACGATTTCAAGCGTTATTATGGGAACCGGCTGGGCCGGGATGAAAATTGCGCTTCGCTGCATTATGCCTACGAGGCGTTTTCGCTGGCGATCAGCGACCGCCTGATCGAGCGTTGGAAAAAGACCTATAACGCCTATAAACAGGCCGACAGCAAAATGGCGTATTACCTATCGATGGAGTTTCTGATGGGGCGCACCTTGAGCAATGCCATGCTGAACCTGGGTATCGACGAATCGGCCAAAAGCGCTCTCTACGACTTGGGGCTGGAGCTGGAAGAACTGGTCGAGAACGAGCCCGATGCGGGACTCGGCAACGGCGGCCTGGGCCGGCTGGCCGCCTGCTTCATCGACAGCTGCGCGACCTTGCAACTGCCGGTGACCGGCTACGGCCTGCGCTACGAATACGGCATGTTTACGCAGCTAATCGTCAACGGCGAACAGGTCGAAAAGCCCGACCACTGGCTGCGCAACGGCAACGTCTGGGAAATCGAACGCCTCGAATACAAGCAAAGGATCAAGTTCGGAGGGCGTACCGAGACGCATGTCGACGAATTCGGACGGAAAAGGGTTTCCTGGGTCGATACGCACGACGTGCTGGCGGTGCCGTTCGACACGCCGGTCCCCGGCTACCAGAACGGTACGGTCAATACGCTGCGGCTGTGGAAGGCGACCGCGACCGAAGAATTCAATCTCGACGAATTCAACGCGGGTGATTATGCGGAATCGGTCGCCGCGAAAAATACCGCCGAAAACATCACGATGGTGTTGTACCCGAACGACGCCAACGAAAACGGCAAGGCATTGCGCCTGAAACAGCAATATTTACTCGCCTCGGCCAGCCTGCAGGACGTGCTCGAAAGATGGATCGGCCGTCACGGCAACGACTTCAGCCAGTTTGCGGCGAAAAACTGTTTCCAATTGAACGATACGCACCCGAGCATCGCCGTTGCGGAACTGATGCGGCTGTTGATCGACGTGTATGGCCTCGAATGGTATGAAGCTTGGCTGATTACGCGCGAAACGATGGCGTACACGAATCATACGCTGTTGCCGGAGGCGCTGGAAAGATGGTCGGTCTCGTTGTTTAGGAGCCTGTTGCCGCGCCTGCTCGAAATCATCTTCCAGATCAATGCGGACTTCCTGACCGAAGTGTCGGCGCGCTGGCCCGGCGACATCGATCGTCAGCGCCGGATGTCGTTGATCGAGGAGGGCCACGAGCAGCATGTCCGTATGGCCTACCTTGCGATCGTGGGCAGCTTCTCGGTCAACGGGGTCGCGGAACTGCATTCCAAGCTCTTGCAACAGGGGCTGTTTCGTGACTTTTATGAATTGTGGCCCGAAAAATTCAACAACAAGACGAACGGCGTCACGCCGCGCCGTTGGCTCGCTTCCTGCAATCCCGACCTGGCCGAATTGATTACCGAAACGATCGGCGGCGGCTGGCTGACCGATCTGACCCAACTGAAAAAATTGGAGAAATACGCCGACGACAAGGCTTTCCAAAAACGCTGGCAGGAAGTGCGCCTGAATGCGAAAAAACGCCTGGTCGATTACAAGAAAGCGGAGCACGACATCGATGTGAATCTGGACGCGCTGTTCGATGTACAGGTCAAACGAATCCACGAATACAAGCGGCAGTTGCTGAACGTATTGCACGTGATTCATTTGTACGACCGAATCAAGCGCGGCGATACCGCCAACTGGACCAGCCGCTGCGTACTGATCGGCGGCAAGGCGGCGCCAGGCTACTTCATGGCGAAGCGGATCATCAAGCTGATCAACAACGTCTCGGAAGTGATCAACAACGACCCGATGGTCGGCGACAAGCTCAAACTGATTTTTTTGCCGAATTATCGGGTATCGGGGATGGAAAAAATCTGTCCGGGCGCCGATTTGTCCGAGCAGATCTCGACCGCCGGCAAGGAAGCCTCCGGCACCGGCAATATGAAGTTCATGATGAACGGCGCCTTGACGATCGGTACGCTCGACGGCGCTAACATCGAGATCCGCGAAGAAGTCGGCGACGAGAATTTCTTCCTGTTCGGACTGACCGAGCAGGAGGTTGAGGAGGCGCGCCGCCATTACGATCCCGTGGGGATCATCGAAGCCGACGAAGACCTGAAGCGGGTGATGAATCTGCTTGAGATGCGCTATTTCAACTCCTTCGAGCCGGACATTTTCGATCCGGTCATCGCCTCGCTGAAAAGTCCATACGATCCGTGGATGACGATCGCCGACTTCCGCAGTTTCGTCGATGCCCAGCGCCGCGTGGAGGAAGCTTATCGGGACCAGGAGCGCTGGACGCGGATGAGCATTCTCAACTGCGCCGCCAGCGGCAAATTTTCGACCGATCGCACGATCGCCGACTACAACAACGAAATCTGGAAACTGACACCGATTCCGGCCCTGGATTGACGGTTTTCGATGTTGCATATTGTGTTGTACGAGCCGGAGATTCCTGCGAACTCCGGCAATATCATCCGGCTTTGCGCCAATACCGGCGCAAAGCTGCACCTGATCGAGCCGCTGGGTTTCGAACTGGAAGACAAGAAATTGCGTCGGGCCGGGCTCGATTATCACGAATGGGCCGAGGTGAAGGTGTATCCGGCACTGGCCGATTTTCTGGAGCGCGTACGGCCCGGCCGCGTCTTCGCGTTGAGCACGAAAGGCCGGAAGCTGTTCAGCGACGTCGCCTTCCAGGCCGGCGACGCCTTGCTGTTCGGCCCCGAGAGCCGTGGCCTGCCGGTAAGCCTGCTGGCCGATCTTGGTGAAGCGCGCTGCCTGTACCTGCCGATGCGCCCGGAGAGCCGCAGTTTGAACCTGTCGAATACCGCGGCGGCGGCGGTGTACGAAGCCTGGCGGCAATTAGGATTTGCCGGCGCGGCGCTCAAGTGAGGTTTTTTCCTGTCTGTGCCGGACGGGCTAAAAATCGGCGCGGCCGTTTTTCGCCGGCTTCATCGCTGAATCGATCGCTTGGGAAAATAACATGTCGAAATTTTCAGTTGTTTTCGACATATTAGCTTTACATGTTTATCGCTTCGACATATCTTTACAATATGTCGAAATTTTAAAGAATGTTAAACATGACGTGGCGACCAGAGCAACCTTATAACCCGCTTCCGCCGTTGCCACCGCAAATGGAATATGAAAGCATCAGCGGTGCTAAAAGCCTGCATTCCGGCCCGGGCGGCACTGGCTGAACTCAAGCAGGCGGGCGAATTGCTGCCCAATCAAGGACTGTTGATCAACCTGTTGCCTTTACTGGAAGCGCAAGGCAGTTCCGAGATCGAAAACATCGTCACGACGACCGACAAACTTTTCCGTTTTGCAGAAGAAGACCATCGGGCCGATCCGATGACCAAGGAAGCGCAGCGTTACCGTACGGCGCTGCGTCAGGGATACGAGGGGCTTGTCAATCGGCCGTTATGCGCCAACACCGCGCTGGAAATTTGCAGCACGATCAAATCGGTGCAAATGGACATTCGCAAGGTGCCGGGAACCATGCTCAGCAACCAGGCGAATGGAGACATCATCTATACGCCGCCGGTGGGCGAATCGATCATCCGCGATCTGCTGGGCAACTGGGAAAATTACCTGCACGCGGAAGACGATACCGACCCATTGATCAAAATGGCGATCGCCCATTATCAATTCGAGGCGATTCATCCGTTTACCGATGGCAACGGGAGTACCGGGCGCATCCTCAATATCCTGTATTTGATCGACCGACAGTTGTTGACCTTGCCGATCCTGTACCTGAGCCGTTATATCGTCCGGCGCAAACAGGATTACTACCGCCTGCTGCTGGCGGTGACGCAGTACCAACAGTGGGAGGAATGGATCATTTTCATGCTGAAAGCCGTCGAAGTCACGGCCGGCTGGACTACCGCAAAAATTGCCGCGATACGCTTGTTGATCGAACATACGGGCAACCATGTCAGAACGCGGTTGCCGCAGATTTACAGCCATGAACTGATGCAAATCGTTTTCGAGCAGCCTTATTGCCGGATACAAAATCTGGTGGAAAGGGGGGTCGCCAAGCGCCAGACCGCATCATCCTATCTGAAGCAGCTCGCGGAAATCGGCGTGCTGACTGAAATCCGAGCCGGCAAGGAAAAACTGTTCGTGCATCCGAAATTGATACGGCTGTTGACCCAGGACGGACATGAGTTTGCCTTTTACCAGGCGAAATAAATGCTGTGGGGCGACAGCAAACCGGTCTTTTTCCTGTGGTCTACAGTAGCCGGGAATCATTTTGCGTCGTTCTTGCTGACTCTAAATTTGCAGGCGCAATCCCCCTTTGCCATGCAACTCAGCTGTTCTACTTTTTCACCCAGCAAGGCCGTTATTAAGGCGAGATCGAACTCACAGATTTCATTGTGTTGTTTAGTCAGGTCATGGTAGACGCAATTATGCGCCTGGATGCTGAACGCATCGGATTCGGTCTGGGCATCGGCTTGTACCGCATAGCCGAGTTCCGTCATGATTTCGAGTAGCTCATCGATTTTTTCATTGAGCTCGTTCCCTTCAAATCGTTTGCGCAGCTTTTCTGCCAATTTGAGCCCCAGTTTTCGCATATAGTCCTTAAAACGCTCGGGGCCTATTTCCTGGCGCAAATCGCTCAGCATTAATTCCGAAAACCAGGCATATTGCTTGGGAAAATGGTTGATGCCTTTATCCGTCAGCGCATACACCGTAACCGGTCGGCCGGCGGTTTTATTGAATGTCTTTTTTCTAATGTAGCCTTCATTTTCAAGTGCGGCAAAATGTTTTTGAACCGCGGTTCTTGAAATATCCAACGCATCGGCTACGTCGTCGATACACAGTCCGTTCCTGTTCTCGAGCAATAGTTTAAGTATTTGACTCTGGCGGGAGCTTATCTCTTGAGACATGACAGCCTTCATTCGGGAAAATGTTTTTTGCAAGGATACCATAGGTGTTCCCCGCTCGGATTAAAATTATAAATAATCTTATAAAACTTAAAAGTTGAAAAAGTTTCTCTTGCGGTCTACACTAGCTGCAACTGGAGCTTCTTTGTAAACCGGCTGCTCACCGGGTCCTCCTCATACGACCATTGAGGCTCCAGTTCCAAAGCAAGTTCGCTTGCGAGGACTTAGACACCACTGAAGAGGACTTGGAAAAATTTCTCGTGCGGTTCGATCGATGGTGGATCGGCCGTTATTTCATAAGACAATTTTTTGCCAAAGTCTGTAGGGATTTTTTCAGTCCTGTTTTTTCGACACGGCTGGATGAAACGGGAGCTTCAGTTACAGCTCACTTGATAGAGAGGCATAAAAAAAATGACAAAAGTAGCCGTTTTAATCTTCTGTGCATGGGCATTGATGCCTACGGCGAATGCCGGCACGGAATCCGGGAAAACTCACCTGATCACCTTGAAAGCCGCCAAACTGGACTCCGGACAGTTGGCTTACCAGATGGTGAGCCACAAAATACGCGACGCTTCCGGAAAGCTCGAAGACATTACCAATCGTTACAGCACCGAACCGACCATCCCGGGACCCGCGATCGTGATGACCGAGGGAGACCAAGCCGAAGTGACTTTGGAACAAGGCATCAAAGATTCGAATGAGCCCGTAAGCATTCATGTTCATGGCGTTCATTACAAAATCGACAGCGACGGCACCATGAAGGTGTTCAACCATCTAGCCGACCAGGCGGCGCTTCCTGGTAAACCCTATACCTACAAATGGACGGCCGCGCCGGGCACCGCCGGAACTTGGCCTTATCACGATCATGCCTTCGGCAATCCGATGTTGGGTGCGGAGGACAAGGGGTTGTACGGAACGCTGATCGTCAATCCAAAAGGAGGCAAGATAATGGCGATGGTGGATGGCCAGATGAAAGGAGTGGATATCAAAGATATTAAACGCGAGTTTGTTCTCTGGATGCATGAGACCACATTCTGGGGCACGGAAATCAATCATCTTGCCAATCGCCAAGTGCCGCTGTGGACAAACCCCACCCTTGGAGCCCGCGAGGGCGAGCTGGTCCGTTTCCATGTCATCGGCATCGGCACGGCGTTCCATACCTTCCATCTGCACGGCCATCGCTGGCTGCAACCGGGAACAACGCATTTGGTCGACACGGTGAATATTGGCCCGATTACGCGCGAATCCTTCGTGATCAAGGCGGGCGAAGGCGTCGGCCCCGGGCCTTGGCATTACCACTGTCATGTTTTGCAGCACATGCAAAGCGGCATGATGGGCGGTTTCAGAGTCATCGAATAAAAATTGAGGAGACACGATCATGAACAAAGTTTTAAAGTTGACAACGGCCGTTTTAATGGCAAACCTCGGAATTCCCGTTTGTGCGGCACAAGCGAGCGGCGATGACCAGCTCCTCAGTGTACCAGGCCTGATACCGTCGGCGATGCTGGAGATGTCCGACGAACCCGGACTGTGGTTTAAAGATCCCGTCGACGGCGATGCCTTGGTCGTCATCAAGCCCAATCAGGCGGCGATGATCAAGATGACCGACACCAATACCGAACATACCATCACCAGTCTGTTGTGGCCCTCCGGAGCCAAAAATTTTCCGATAGACCAGGAAAAACCCTCCAGCGCGAGCGTGACCACGGAATTCGACAAGCCGGGGCTGTATGTCTTTACCTGCAAAGTGCATCCTTACATGTTCGGCGCGGTCGTGGTGGACGATCCGAACACGAAGGGGCTGGATGTCGGTAGCGAACTGCAACTGGTGACCGGCGCCAAGGTGCCGGCCAGCAGCGACATTGCCAAACGCCTGCTGCGGACTTTCTTCGTGGCCACCACCCCGAGCCTCTGGCGCGATTACAGCAAGCCCAAATGGGAGGTCAAGCTGCCCGACATTCCGCTCAACATCGAGGGCAATACGATCAGTCTCAGCGCGCTCGGCATGACCATGCCCAATGAATTGAAAAAGCCCGGCACGCCGGGCGTGGGCGAAGTCTGGGTCAATACGCAGTTCGAGAAGATCGACGGCAAGAAAAAATCCGGCACCGCGACACGGATCAATACGGGAACCTGGAGCGTGACCAGCAAGTTCAAGGGCGTCAAGGAAGATATGAACAATCCCCACAACATGTGGACTGACAAACGCTATCAAAATATCTATCAAACCGCGTGGTTTGATAAGAAACTGTTGACCTTCGACCGCGTCAGCGGCCAAACGTATAGTGAGGTCGTGGTCGGCGAATCGCCATCCCATGTCATCTCACGGCCTTCGGATGACATGCTGTATGTCGCGATCAACGCCGGAGAGCAGGTAGTCAAAATGACAGGCGGCAAGAATCCGGCCGCACAGAAAAGTATTAATACCGGCCCTCATACGTCGCCTCACGGCCACTATATTACCGAAGACAGCAAGTACATGGTTACTCCGAATGCTCTCGCCGGTAGCGTATCGGTAGTGGATTTAAACACCGATACAAACACCGAAATTCCAACTGGCGGCGTCATTCCGATCGCCGTTTGGGGCACGCCGAACGGTTCCACCGCTTACGCCGCCAACTTGCTCGGCACGCCGCCGCTACTGAGTACACTGACGGTCATCGATGTTCCAGGAAAGAAAAAACTGCTAGACATCAATCTGGCCGCGGACTACGATCCGGTAACCGGCAAGATCAGCGGCGAGGCCTATGGACTGTTGCCGATCCAGACGCCGGTGAGTCCGGACGGCAAGTACGTGGTCACCGCCAATACCTTGAGCGCGTCGATCACCATCGTCGATACCGCCACCAACAAGGTAGTCAAGAGCCTGCCTTGCGAGCCGGGCTGCCATGGCGCTCATTTCGGGATGAAGAAAGGAGGCGGTTATTACGCCTATGTGGCAAGTAAATTTGCCAACGATTTGATCGTCATCGACATGGACAAGCTGGAAGTCGCCGGCCGGATATTGTTGTCCGATCTCAAGGATAGCAGTATCCAAGCCCATAACGGCATGGGCGGCCAGGGTATCTTGCCGCTGCCGATCGTGGAGCACGGCTATCTGAAGGAAACCCTGAAACTGTCCGGCAAAGGGCAGTTAAGTCCGGAAGTGGAAGGCTGGCTTAATGCCTTGACCCCCGAACAGAAAGGGATATAGTTTCCCTAGATAGGGAGAAGGAAGGTTCCATGATTCCCATGCGAAGCATGGGAATCATGGGCGAAGCGGGCTTAATGTGCGGCGCTGACTTTTTTGCCTTTGGTCTGGCCGATCGCGCTCAAGGTCTTTTCGAACCACGGCGCATTGATGTCGAACGGCTTGCCGCCCTTGATGCGCGGGAACTCGATCGCGCGCAGCACGTTGCCGTTGTCTTCGTCATGGCCGATGACGCCCGGTTCGCGGCGTAGCGCGCATTCGACCGCCAGGTCGGCGCAGGACTTGATCAGGCGGATGTCTTCGGCGTTCGCGGCGGCGGCGCGCGCGAAATAGCCGGATTTTTGCACCAGCGTCTTTTCCGCGCCGATCATCTGCGCGAACTGCTCGCCGAACCATTTGCCCGGATTGACCGCATCCAATTTGATGTGGCCGAACGCATCGCGCGGCACATCCTGTCCTTTCGATTGCATTTCGGCGACGATGGCTTCAACGCCGGCGCCTTCGGAAACGAAAATATTCACGCAGTCGACCTTGTCCATTACTTCGCGCAGGCGTTTCGCTTCGGCGGTCAGATCGACATCCATTTCCGGCACGAAAATACCGTGGACTTCATAGGTGTCTCGGCTCAGGCCCAGGTCGGGCAGCCATTCCGCCCGATCGAGCAGCTTGCGGTATTCGACGGCGGTCGCCACGGTCAGCCAGCCGCAACTGCGGCCCATCACTTCGTGCACGATCAGCATGCGCGGATTCGAATTGTTTTCCGCAACCACGTTCCGGAAATAACGCGCGCCCTGCTCGGCAGCGGTCCAGGCACCTAGGGATTGTTTGATCGGGAACACGTCGTTGTCGACCGTTTTCGGCAGACCAATTACGGTCAGGCCGTAGTCGTTCTGCGCCAGAAATGCCGCGAGGTCGGCCGCCGCGGTATTGGTGTCGTCGCCGCCGATCGTATGCAGTACGTCCACGCCGTCTTTGACCAACTGGTCGGCCGCGACTTTTTGCGGGTTCTGGCCTTCCTGCACCAGGCCGCGCTTGATGCAGTCTTTCACGTTGGTCAGCTTGACGCGGCTGTTGCCGATCACCGAACCGCCGAATTTCTGCAGCAGGCCGGCATTGGCGCGCACTTCCGGAGTCACTTTGTAAGAATCGCCGAGCAGGAGGCCCTTGTAACCGCTGCGGTAGCAGATGATCTCGATCGAGGGATCGATCTCGTTGTAGCGTTCGATCAGGCTGCCGATCGCGGAATTAAGGCAGGGCGCCAGGCCGCCGGCGGTCAAAATTGCAACTTTCTTAGGTTTGTTCATGTGCGTTTTTATAATGATGTGATGGATAAAATGCTTGGGCACAACGAGGCCTTTGTGCCGCCATGCCCTTCCGGAGCCGTTTCATGTCTTCGATAGGGGACGCCGGACACTGAACTGGCCGATTTTATCATAGAACCCGAAAAACGCCCGGCTTTATCAAAATGCCGCGATTGGCCGGAATTATGGGAAAATAGCGCACCCGCATGGCTTTCATTTCTTCCCGGACAGGTTGTTTTCATGATCGTTTTATGGACCGATGCCCTGATTTTTCTGCTGATCGCGATCACGATCGGCCTCGGCTTCTATATGCGCGGCAAGGAGCATTTCCGGCGGCCGTTCCGGCAAATCGCCGCGAGCCGCAGCGGCATGGTCTCGTTGACCGTGCTGCTGTTCTTCGTATTGGTCGGCCTGTTCGATTCGATCCATTTCAAGGCGTCGGGAGATGACGGCTACGATGTGATCAGCGTACTCGACTATTGGGCCGCGCCTTTGCGTCGCCAGGGCGAAAAGACTTATTCCGCACCGTTCGCGGCATTCGGCTACGGCAAGGAAATGATCACGCTGGACGGCGGCGCGACGCGCTGGGATTATCCGCGCCTGAAATACGGCGGCGCGCATCTGGCCGATCCGGAGCGGCAGTTGGCCGGCGATGTGCTGAAGAAAGCCGCTTACGGCCTGTTTCAGGGCGCAAGTCTCTGCGCGTTTTTTCTGCTGATGCTCTGGGGAATTTTCGCCGCCCGGCAAAAGCGCTTTCTGTACGGCTCTGCACCGGCGAAAAGCGCCCTGGCGGTCGGCTTCGGGATCGTGACGGCCAGTTACATGCTGTGCTATCTGTCTTCTTATTACCACGTGCTGGGCACCGACAAGGTCGGCGAGGACGTGTTCTACCAGACGGTCAAAAGCATCCGCACCGGCCTGGTGATCGGTACGCTGACGACCCTGATCATGCTGCCGATGGCGATTCTGTTCGGGATTCTGGCCGGATTTTTTCAGGGCTGGATCGATGACGTGATCCAGTACGTCTACACCACGCTGAACTCGATTCCGGGCGTTCTGCTGATCGCGGCCTCGATCCTGATGGTGCAGGTGTACATGGCGAATCACGAGGAAGCCTTCACCAGCGTGGTGGTGCGCGCCGACATGCGCCTCCTGTTCCTCTGCATGATCCTCGGCGTGACCAGTTGGACCGGGCTGTGCCGGCTGCTTCGCGCCGAAACGCTGAAGCTCAGGGAAATGGAGTACGTGCGGGCGGCCGAAGCGTTGGGCGTCAAACAGGGCGCGACCCTGGCACGGCACATCCTGCCGAACGTGATGCATATCGTGCTGATCTCGGTCGTGCTCGATTTCAGCGCGCTGGTGCTGGCCGAGGCGGTGCTGTCCTACATCAACATCGGCGTCGATCCGACCACCTACAGCTGGGGCAACATGATCAACGGCGCGCGCTTGGAGATGGCCCGCGAGCCGGTCGTCTGGTGGTCGCTGGCCGCCGCTTTTGTGTTCATGTTTATTTTGGTCCTGGCGGCCAATCTGTTTGCGGACGTGGTGCAGGATGCGTTTGATCCGCGGCGGAGCGGCAATAAAGCCTGATAAAAAAATGATTGCCCAGAATGAGAAAAATCAATGGCTAAAATTGAAGGAATCAGAGTTAAAAACTTTCGTGCTTTAAAAGATATAACGCTCGGACGGTTATGGACTTTGCAACAGGCCGAGCCGCTGACGCCAATGACTGTCGTCATTGGGAAGAATAACGTGGGTAAAAGTACTTTATTCGATGTTTTCGGTTTTTTGGCCGATGCTCTCAAGCTCGGAGTCGAAGAAGCGTGCGACTCGCGCGGGCGCGGCGGGTTTAAGAAAATTCGCTCTCAGGGGCAGGGCGGGCCGATGGAATTTGAAATTTATTATAAGGAAGACGGCAATGCGCGCCCCATTACTTACGAGATTTCTATCGATGTGGATGAGTCGGGAAGGCCTTATGTTCAAAAAGAACGCCTTAGGCAGCGCCGTAAAGGACAGGATAAAGGACGGCCTTTTTCTTTTTTAATTTTGGAAAACGGGAAAGGAGTCGTATGGAAAGGCGAGGCGGAAGGTATTGACGAAAACAAAAAAAAGATTGATTTCAATGATTTATTTGAGTCTTCAATTAAGGAGGAAAGTAAAGAAACCGAAGTCGTCGAACTATCGGATAAAAGAAAGTTAGGAATCGCAACATTAGGTTCTTTAAAACAACATCCCCGAATTTCGCTTTTTCGTCAATTTATTGAAGGATGGTATTTGAGTTATTTCGAGCCTAATTCGGCAAGAAGCCTTCCGCTCGCAGGGCCTCAGAAGCATCTGAACATCAAGGGCGACAATATTGGCAATGTCGTGCAATTCATGGAAAGAGAACATAAAGACCGCTTCAGGAAAGTGTTAGACCGAATTGCAAAAAAGATTCCCGGTATTGACAAAATCGACACCGATGAGACGGCCGATGGGCGACTGCTTCTGCGATTCAACGACAAAGGCTTTCAAGATCCTTTTTATGCCCAACAAATGTCTGACGGGACATTGAAAGTGTTTGCCTACCTTCTTTTATTGGAAGATCCATCGCCTCCCCCCTTTCTCTGTATAGAAGAACCGGAGAACGGTTTATATCACAAACTGCTGGAGACGTTGGCCAACGAATTTCGAGAACATGCGACCGGCCGGAAAGGCGGATCGCAAGTATTCATTACCACGCATCAGCCCTATTTCGTCGATGCGCTCGATCCAAAGGAAGTCTGGATTTTGGAAAAAGGTTCGGATGGTTTTTCCATTATTCGCAGGGCGAGCGATGATGAGTTGGTAAAAAATATGGTTGCAGAAGGATTGCCATTGGGCTCACTCTGGTATAGCGATTATCTGGATGCGAGATAATCCAGATGCATTTCGAAATACTTGTGGAGGACCGTTCCGGTAAAATTGCACTGGATATTCTTATACCCAAAATTATTGGAGATACTCATACGTTTAGGGTAACCTCATTTAAGGGCATTGGCCACATTCCGAGATCGATGGCCTCCGCTAAAAATATAAGCAATCGTATGCTACTGAATAACTTGCCAAAGCTATTAAAAGCCTATGGTAAATCGTTGCAAGATTACGGGGTGGTGTTCGTAGTATGCGACCTGGATGACAAATGTTTGAAGAATTTTAGAGTCGAACTGCTCTCTATTTTGGATAATTGCAATCCACGGCCGGAAACCCGATTTTGCATTGCGGTTGAAGAGGCTGAGGCTTGGTTTTTAGGTGATATTACCGCTATCAAGCAAGCTTATCCAAAAGCAAGAGATACTGTGTTAAATGCATATGTCAACGATTCGATTTGTGGGGCTTGGGAACAATTGGCTGATGCTGTTTACAGGGGCGGGGCTCAGGCACTCACTAAGCTGGGAGGTCGAGCGGAAGGTGCTGAAAAATCTGTATGGGCTGAAAATATTACGCCTTATATGGACGTGGATAATAATTTATCCCTGAGTTTCAATTACTTTTTAAGAAAGCTTCGAGAATTTGTTTGAGTGATGACTAACCCTCTGTTATCCGTTCAAAACCTTAGCGTCGCCTTCAATCGCCACCACAAAGTCGTCGACCGCATCAGTTTTTCGATCCATCCGGGCGAAACCTTCGCGCTGGTCGGCGAATCGGGCTCCGGCAAATCGATCACCGCTTTATCGGTGCTGCGCCTGTTGCCGGACAACGCCAGGATGGCCGCCGACTCGATCACGCTGAACGGCGATAACCTGCCCGCCCATTCGGAGCTGGAGTTGTGCCAAATCCGCGGACGGCGCATCGGCTTGATTTTTCAGGACCCGATGTCGTCGCTGAACCCGGTGATGACGGTCGGCAGGCAGATCGCGGAAGTGATCGAGAGCCATTTTTCGCTGCCGAAAGCGGCCGTGCGGAACCGCGTGCTGGAACTCATGCGTCAGGTCGAAATTCCCGATCCGGAGCAGCGGATCAACGATTATCCGCACCAGTTCTCGGGCGGCCAGCGGCAGCGCGTGATGATTGCGATCGCACTGGCCGGCCGGCCCGATTTGTTGATCGCGGACGAGCCGACGACTTCGCTGGACGTGACGATCCAGGCGCAAATTCTGGTTTTGCTCAAAAACATTCAACAGCGGACCGGCATGGCGCTGTGGCTGGTCAGCCACGATCTGGCGCTGGTTTCGACGCTGGCGGACCGGGTCGCGGTGATGCAGCAGGGCAAGATCGTCGAAACCGGCGCGCTACCGGATTTTTTCGAACAGCCGAAACACCCCTATACGCAAAAGCTGCTGCAAGCTTTGCCGTCGATGCGAAGCTGCCTTGCGCATCGGCCCGAGCAAGCGCTGCCGCTGCTCAAGGTGGAAGATTTTCGCTGCTATTATCCGATCCGCAAAGGCCTGTTCAGGCGCGTGGTCGACCATGTGCGCGCGGTCGACGGGGTCAGTTTCACGATTCCAAGGGGCAAAACGCTGGCACTGGTCGGCGAATCCGGCTGCGGCAAGACCACGCTCGGCAAGGCGTTGTTGAACCTGATTCCAGGCGGAGCGGGGCGGGTGCTTCTGGATGGGGTCGATCTCGGCCAGTTGACGGGGGAGGCATTGCGACGGAAGCGCGCGGACATGCAGATTGTGTTTCAGGATCCGTTTTCGTCGATGAATCCGCGCATGCTGGTTGGCGACATCGTGGCGGAGGGGATTCGCGCCCTGCGCCCCGGGACCGGCGCCGATGCCCGGCGAGAACAGGTCCGGCAATTGCTCGAACAGGTCGGCCTGCCGGCCGATACGGCAGAGCGCTATCCGCATGAATTCTCGGGCGGCCAGCGCCAACGTATCTGCATCGCGCGCGCCCTGGCGGTCGATCCCAAGCTGATCGTCTGCGACGAACCGACCAGCGCGCTCGACGTATCGGTGCAGGCGCAGATCATCGAGCTTTTGAAAACCCTGCAGCGCGAAAAGAACGTCAGCTATCTGTTCATCACGCACGATCTGGCGGTCGTTGCCGAAATTGCCGACGCAGTTGCGGTGATGCACCGCGGGAGAATCGTCGAGTATGGCGACGTGAAGCAGGTGCTGACGGCGCCGCGGCACGACTATACCCGCAAACTGTTGGCGGCGGCGCCGGTTTTGGAAGTCGGCTGACGGTTGAGGCTACAGGGCTGAAGCCCGTCCCGGCAATCCGAACAAGACCGTCCTTTCCCTGTTGATGATGCCGGTTCTTACTCGCCATGCAGTGTGGCGACCATCTCCCGATTGCCGCCATGATTCCGATGCTCGCAGAGATAAATGCCCTGCCATATCCCCAGGTTCAATTTGCCTCGCGTGACCGGAATCGTCAGGCTCGAACCGAGCAGGCAGTTTTTGATGTGCGCGGGCATGTCGTCGTCGCCCTCGTAATCATGCAGATAATAAGGCGCGCGCTCTGGCACCATCTCGTTGAAATGGCTTTCCAGGTCCTGGCGCACGGTCGGGTCGGCGTTCTCGTTGAGCGCCAGGGAGGCGGAGGTATGCTTGATGAACAAATGCAGCAACCCGCAATGGATAGTGCTTAACTCCGGGATTTCCTGAAGGATCTCGTTGGTAACCAAATGAAAGCCGCGTTTTTTCAGCGGCAGAAAGAATGCTTTTTGTATCCACATCGGGATGGCTCCCGTTCCGAAAAAGTCCATCATAGCATGGCCTGGAAACGGGGCTCATCCTCGGTAGTGAAAAACGGCAATGGAACCGCGGACACGTACGGCCTTGCCGCTTTGGGCGCGCGTTCCGCAGGGCGGCGGGCCGAAATGCTTAAATCGTTTTGAAAATTGCTAAACATTATGATATATTAAGTCTTTTAGGATGTGTCGGTATTTATGTCGTATCCTAACGGCAGAGGTTCGAAAGCGGTCGTTTCGAAGGTCCCTGCCGCCATTTACACGGAAGCCCCATCATGGGGTTTTTTATTTTCCGGGCTCCGTGTTTGTGGCGACAGCATTGGCTAGTCAGTGATAAGAGCCCTGGGCTCTTTTTTTTTGTGCGGTGAAAAGCGAGGAAAAATGAAGCAGGCTCCCGAACATTTGGTCGCCTTGATCGAGCCGATCGTGGAGGGTTTGGGTTATGAATGTGTCGGCATTGAATATCACCCGCATCCGAGGCACGGTTTATTGAGAATTTATATTGACAGCGACAACGGCATAGTGCTCGATGACTGCTCGAAAGTCAGCCATCAGGTCAGCGGCATGCTCGATGTCGAAGATCCGATTCCGGACAATTACCAGTTGGAAGTATCCTCGCCGGGGGCGGACCGGCCGTTTTTCAAGATTAGCCAGTTCGAGCGCTTCAAAGGCAGTACCGTGCAGGTGAACCTGTTCAAGGCGATCGGCGGACGCAAACGGATTACCGGTCTGATCGAAAAAGTCGAGGAAGATATCATTACACTGATCGAAAACAGCCAAATTTTCGAAGTGCCGTTTTCGGCAATCAGCAAGGCGCGTCTGGTGCCGGAGTATTTAATCGAAAAAGGAGTACGCAGTGGCAAATAAAGAAATTTTGTTGGTCGTGGATGTTTTTTCCAACGAAAAAGCGATTGAGAAGGAAGTGGTCTTCCAGGCCATCGAATCGGCGCTGGAAATGGCGACGGTCAAACGCTATGCCACTCCGATCAAAGCCCGTGTCGAAATCGATCGAAAGACCGGCGATTACAAGACTTACCGGCTGTGGGACGTGGTGGCGCCGAACAGCGAGATCAACGGCGACGTCGAGTTTCCCGGCACGCAGATTTTGCTCGATGTCGCACGATTCGACAATCCGGATGCCCAAGTCGGCGACATGGCGCAGGAAGAGATCGAATCGGTCGAGTTCGGCCGTATCGCCGCCCAGACCGCGAAGCAGGTGATCATCCATAAGGTCCGCGAAGCCGAACGCAAGAAAATCGTCGATGCGTACAAGAGCCGCGTCGGCGAGTTGATTACCGGCGTGGTCAAGCGCATCGAGAAAGGCAGCGTTTATCTGGATCTCGGCGGCCATGTGGAAGCCTACATCGCGAAGGAAGACATGATTCCGCGCGA
Source organism: Methylomicrobium album BG8 (assembly GCF_000214275.2). Classification (NCBI taxonomy): domain Bacteria; kingdom Pseudomonadati; phylum Pseudomonadota; class Gammaproteobacteria; order Methylococcales; family Methylococcaceae; genus Methylomicrobium; species Methylomicrobium album. Next base: position 1,230,932 of record NZ_CM001475.1, read on the forward strand.
GTCGGTGCGCGTCGGCGACCGTATCCGCGGCTATTTAAGAGACGTGCGTTCGGAGCCGCGCGGCCCGCAATTGTTCGTCAGCCGGACCGCGCCGGAATTGTTGCTGGCGTTGTTCCGCCTGGAAGTGCCGGAAGTCGGCGAAGGGCTGATCACGCTGATGGGGGCGGCCCGCGATCCGGGGTCGCGGGCGAAAATCGCGGTCAAGAGCAACGATCCGCGCCTCGATCCGGTCGGCGCCTGCGTCGGCATGCGCGGATCGCGCGTGCAGTCGGTTTCGAACGAACTGGCCGGCGAGCGGGTCGATATCATTCTTTGGAATCCGAACGAAGCGCAATATGTGATCAATGCGATGTCGCCGGCCGAAATCCAGTCGATCGTGGTCGATGAAGACAGGCATTCGATGGATCTGGCGGTCAGCACCGAAAACCTGTCCCAGGCGATCGGCCGGGGCGGCCAGAACGTTCGGCTGGCGACCCAGTTGACCGGCTGGGAGCTGAACGTGATCGATGCCTCCAAAGCCGAAGCGAACAGCGAAGCCGAAGCGAACAAGATCAAGGATCTGTTCGTGAGGGAACTCGATGTCGACGAAGACATTGCGATGACGCTGGTCGAAGTCGGTTTCAATACGATCGAAGAGATCGCTTATGTGCCGGTCAGCGAAATGCTCGAAATCGAGGGCTTCGACGAAGAATTGGTGAACGAGCTGCGCAGCCGGGCGAAAGATTCCTTATTGATCAGCGCGATCGCGGCGGAAGAAAAAATAGAAACCAACGAGCCGGCCCAGGACCTTCTGGAGATGGAAGGCATGGACAAAGAGCTGGCTTATGAATTGGCCGGCCGCGGTATAATCACGATGGACGATCTGGCTGAACAGTCGATCGACGACCTGCTGAGCTTACCCGAAATGGATGAAGATCGAGCGGCGAAGTTGATTATGAAGGCGCGGGAGCCCTGGTTCTCTGAAGAAAAAGGCAAGTAAGGCGGGAGTAGGCGATGAGCGATCAAACAGTACAGCAATTGGCCGAGGTAGTCAAAATACCTCTGGAAAGGTTATTGGAACAATTGAAGGAAGCGGGGTTGTCGGCCAATACGCCGGACGATGTGATCAGCGAAGACGAGAAAATGCAGCTTCTGGCGCATTTGCGCAAACGCCACGGCAAGGATGGCGGCGAGTCGAAAACGGTCCCCCGACGCGTGACGCTGGAGCGCCGCAAGGTGATTGAAATCAAGCAGGCGAGCGTACCGGGCACGGCAACCAAGACGATCCCCGTCGAAGTTCGCAAAAAGAAAACCTATGTAAACAAACGCGATCTTGTCGAGACGGTTGAAACCAAACCGCCAGTCCGGCCGCAGCCCGCGCCGGAAGAAAAACCGTCCGTGCCGACGGCCGAGCCGGCCATTGCCGCAGAACAAAAAGCGAAGCCTGCCGAAGTAGTCGAACCGGTTGCGGAAACGGCCCCGCCGGCTGTCGAGGCCCGGCCCGCGTCTCCGGCAGAAGCGCCGCAGGAGGAGTTCGAGGAAGAAGCGGCCGTGCAGGTTGTCGAGGAAGCGGATGCGGCGGCACGGGGGGCGGTAACCCGGCTTGAAACGGTCAAAGTCAAGGAAGCTAAGGAAGGCAAGAAAGCCAAAGTGGAAAAAGCCGTCAAAGGCAAAGAAACCGATGAAGCCGCCAAAAAGAAGATAAGCGAACGGGATCGGCGCGTCGAGGAGTCGATCAACCGCACCGCCGAAAAAGTCCGCCAGCAGGCGCTGCAGAAGCAGGAAACGCTGCATCGCAAAAAGCAGCGCGATGACGGCGTCTTTTCCGAAGGACGGGATGCGCCGCGCCGTCCGAAGAAAAAGTCCAAGACGACGCCTCAGCGGTCGGGATCTCCGTTCGAGAGCAAGCATCAGTTCGAAATGCCGGCCGCGCCGATCGTGAAGGAAGTCACGATTCCGGAAACGATTCTGGTATCCGATCTCGCCAACAAGATGAGCGTGAAGGTCGCAGTGGTGATCAAGCAACTGATGAAGCTCGGCATCATGGCGACGATCAACCAGAGCATCGATCAGGACACCGCGGCGATTCTGGTCGAGGACATGGGCCACAAGGCGATCATGCAGAGCGACGACGATCTCGAAAAAGAAATGCTCGCCGAAGCGCAGTCGGAAGAGAATTATCCGGAAGTGCCGCGCGCGCCGATCGTCACGATCATGGGGCATGTCGACCACGGTAAAACCTCGTTGCTCGACTATATCCGTAAAACCCGGGTGGCCGCCGGCGAAGCGGGCGGCATTACCCAGCACATCGGCGCCTATCAGGTCAAGACCGACCACGGCGCGGTCACCTTCCTCGATACGCCGGGCCATGCCGCGTTTACCGCGATGCGGGCGCGCGGTGCGGACGTGACCGACGTGGTGATCGTGGTGGTGGCGGCCGACGACGGCGTGATGCCGCAGACCAAGGAAGCGGTCGAGCATGCGCGCGCCGCGAACGTGCCGATCATCGTCGCGATCAACAAGATCGATAAACCGGACGCGAATCCCGATAAGGTGATGCAGGAATTGTCGGTTATCAACGTATTGGCCGAGGAATGGGGCGGCGATACGCAATTCCTGAAAATTTCGGCGAAAACCGGCCAGGGCATCGACGATTTGATCGAAGCCCTGATCGTGCAGACCGAAATTCTCGAACTGAAGGCGCCGGTGCAAGGCCCGGCTTCGGGTATCGTGATCGAGTCGCGCCTGGATAAAGGCCGCGGCGCGGTTGCCACCGTGCTGGTCCAGAAAGGCACGCTCGAAAGTGGCCAGATGGTCCTGTGCGGCCACGAATACGGCCGGGTGCGGGCGATGTTCAACGAGAACGGCAAAGCGATCAAGGAAGCCGGCCCTTCGGTGCCGGTCGAAATTCTCGGCTTGTCGGGCACGCCGAATGCGGGCGACGAATTCCTGGTCGTACAGAACGAACGGATCGCCAGAGAGCTGGCCAAGCACCGCGAAGAGCGCAAGCGGACCACGCGTCATGCGGCGCAGCAGGCTTCCAAGCTGGACGAGGTCTTCTCCCGGATGACCGCCGGCGAGGTCGCGAGCGTGAACCTGGTGCTCAAGACCGACGTGCAGGGCAGCCTCGAAGCATTGCGCGGTGCCTTGGTCGACCTGTCGACGTCGGAAGTCGAGGTCAAGGTGGTTTACGGCGGCGTCGGCGGCATCAACGAAGGCGACGTAAATCTGGCGCTGGCGTCGGGCGCGATCCTGATGGGCTTCAATGTCCGCGCCGATGCGACCGCGCGCAAGCTGATCGAAGAGAAGGGCGTCGATCTGCATTATTACAGCGTCATCTACGAAGCGATCGACGAAGTCAAAAACGCGATCAGCGGCATGCTGGCGCCGGAAATCAAGGAGCAGATCGTCGGCCTGGCCGAAGTTCGTGACGTGTTCCGTTCGCCGAAGTTCGGCGCGATCGCCGGCTGTATGGTTGTCGAGGGCTACGTCAAGCGCAACCTGCCGATCCGCGTCTTGCGCGACAACGTGGTGATTTTCGAAGGTCAGCTCGAATCGCTGCGCCGCTTCAAGGACGACGTGAACGAAGTCAAGATGGGCATGGAGTGCGGCATCGGCGTCAAGAACTACAACGACGTCAAAGTCGGCGACCAGATCGAAGTCTTTGAACGGACCGAAGTCAAACGCGTATTGTAAAGCATCATGGCAAAAGAATATGGGCGTAGCGCCCGCGTGGCATCTGAAATGCAGAAGGAACTCTCGTTCATTCTGCAGCGGGTCGTCAAGGATTCCCGGCTCGGCTTCATTACGATCAATGAAGTCGATCTGACCAAGGACCTGGCGCTCGCGAAAATCTATTTTACGGTACTGAACGCGGATGAGGCCGGCAAGCGGAACCATGTCAAACGGCTAAATCAACTGGCCCCGGTAATCCGGCACGAGCTCGCGAAACGGATGCGGCTGCGCCATATCTCGGAGCTGCGTTTTATCTACGACGATTCGTTCGATACCGGCATGCGCGTTGCGGAACTCCTCAGCGATATCGACCAGACCGATAAAGCCCCCGATCAGGAATGAGCAAACGTAATCTCCGGCGCAATGTCCACGGCATTCTGCTGCTGGACAAACGGCTCGGCGTGTCTTCGAACCTGGCGCTCCAGGAGGCCAAGCGCCTCTTGAATGCCGCCAAGGCCGGGCATACGGGCAGTCTCGATCCCTTGGCGACGGGGCTGTTGCCTTTGTGTTTCGGCGAGGCCACCAAGGTGTCGGGCATGATGCTGGATGACGACAAGCGTTACCGGGTCGTGATCCGGCTCGGCGTATTGACCGACACCGGCGATGCGGAAGGGACGGTGCTCGAAACGAAGCCGGTTCCCGAGATTACCCAGGCGATGCTCGATGCCTGCCTGCAGCGCTTCACCGGCGAAATCGACCAGGTGCCGCCGATGTATTCGGCGCTGAAGCTGAACGGCAGGAAGCTTTACGAACTGGCCCGCGAAGGCAAAACGGTCGAGCGCAAGGCCCGGCGGATCACCCTTTATGAAATAAAACAGCTCGGTTTCGAGTACGACCGACTGACGCTGGAAGTGTTTTGCTCGAAAGGCACGTATATCCGCTCGCTGGCGGAAGACATCGGCGCACACTTCGGCTGCGGCGGAACCGTCGCGGAACTGCGCCGCCTGCAGGCGGGCGTATTTACGATTGACCGGGCTTTCACGATTGAACAATTGCGCGCGATGGATGCCCGGCAGCTCGACGCCTGCCTGCTGAACGTCGATGAACCGCTGCAGGCATTGCAGGCGGTCGAACTGCAGGACGGCGATGCGGTTAAGATCAGGAATGGACAGTCGGTCCGGTCCGAACTTATACAGTCCGGACCCGTGCGCCTGTACCATGCAGGCGCGTTTTTAGGCTTGGGCGAAATGCGATTGGATGGTAAACTAGCGCCTTGCAGACTGTTCAATTTGGAAGGAGTCGGCTAAAGGAAAAGGACGAAAGGGTTGTTTTCATCGTTCCCAGGTGGGAACGTCGGAACCCTACAGAACAGTACAATGCGAAAGGCTGGCCATCAGTTCTTTCGCCTTAATTTCCCCATTCTCTGCCCCCTATCGCGGAAATGGGTGTGTCACCGGCCCTGTCAGGGCTTTTTTTAATTATCGAAACATAAAATTATAGGGTTTGATCAAATGCCTTTTACTGCGGAACAAAAGAAAAAAATCGTTGAAGAGTACCGTCTGTCCGAAACCGATACCGGTTCCCCGGAAGTTCAGGTCGCTCTGTTGACAGCGCACATCCAGCACCTGACCCCGCATTTCGCGGAGCACAAAAAAGACAATCACTCGCGTCGCGGCCTGCTGCGCATGGTCAACCAGCGTCGCAAACTGCTCGACTATCTGAAAAACAAGGACAGCGACCGCTACCGTACGCTGATCGATCGTCTCGGTTTGCGCAAATAAGACAGAATGCAAACGGCGCCGGTTCGGCGCCGTTTGCGTTTCAGCGTTACCTCCAGTTTTAACTCAACAATATCTACGCAAAGGAACCTAATAGTGAATCCTATCAGGAAAGAATTTCAGTACGGCGATCGCACCGTTACGTTGGAAACCGGTGAAATTGCTCGCCAGGCCCACGGCGCCGTGATCATCGATGTCGAAGGCACCTCATTATTGGTGACCGTCGTTAGCAAAAAAGACACAGGCGGCAACGACTTTTTTCCGCTGACGGTGAATTATCAGGAAAAATCCTATGCGGCCGGTAAAATCCCCGGCGGTTTTTTCAAGCGGGAGGGCCGCCCGTCCGAACAGGAAACGCTGATTTCGCGTTTGATCGACCGGCCGATACGCCCGCTCTTCCCTGAAGGTTACACGGACGAAGTCCAGATCATCGCCACCGTCATCTCGCTGAATCCGGAAGTCGATACCGAAATTCCCGCCCTGCTCGGCGCTTCCGCGGCGCTGGCGGTTTCCGGACTGCCGTTCAACGGCCCGGTCGGCGCGGCTTGCGTCGGTTTCAAGGACGGCCAATATCTGTTGAATCCGGCGCCGGCGGCGTTGAAGGATTCGCGCCTGCAACTGGTCGTTGCCGGCACCGCCAATGCGGTACTGATGGTCGAATCCGAAGCCGACGGCCTGACCGAAGACGAAATGCTCGGCGCGGTGTTGTTCGGCCATGAACAAATGCAGACCGCGATCAACGCGATCAACGCATTCGCGGCCGCGGCCGGCGCCGGCGTGGTCGAATGGACCGCTCCCGATGCCGATGCCGAGCTGGTGCGCCTGGTGACCGCCGAAGTCGAGGAAGGCATCCAGGAAGCCTACCGGATCGCCGAAAAGCTGGTTCGGCAGGATCGTCTGAAAGTGATCCGCACCGCGGCGATCGAGAAATTTACCGCACTGGGCGAATATACCGAAAACGCGATCCGCCACATCATCGAAAATCTCGAATACAACATCGTCCGCCAGGCGATTCTGAGCGAGAAACGTCGCATCGACGGACGTACGCTCGATTCGGTTCGCCCGATCACGATCCGGACCGGCGTACTGCCGAGAACCCACGGTTCCGCCCTGTTCACCCGCGGCGAAACGCAGGCGCTGGTCGTCGCGACGCTGGGTACCCAGCGCGATGCGCAGATCATCGACGCATTGACCGGCGAATACAAAGAGCTGTTCATGCTGCACTACAACTTCCCGCCGTTCAGCGTCGGCGAAACCGGCTTCGTCGGCTCTCCGAAGCGCCGCGAAATCGGCCACGGTCGCCTGGCCAAGCGCGGTGTATTGGCCGTGTTGCCGGTCATGGAAGAATTTCCGTATGTGATCCGCGTCGTCTCCGAAATCACCGAATCGAATGGCTCCAGTTCGATGGCGTCGGTTTGCGGCAGCAGCCTGGCGCTGATGGACGCCGGCGTGCCGATCAAGGCGCCGGTGGCCGGCATCGCGATGGGGCTGATCAAGGAAGGCGACGATTACGCGGTCCTGTCCGACATCATGGGCGACGAAGACCATCTCGGCGACATGGATTTCAAAGTCGCGGGTACCGCCGACGGGATCACCGCGCTGCAAATGGACATCAAGATCGACGGCATCACCGCCGAGATCATGAAGACTGCGCTCGCGCAGGCGAAGACCGGACGTATCCACATCCTCGGCGAGATGAACAAGGTATTGCCGGCCGCGCGCGAACACATGTCCGACTACGCGCCGCGCATCATCACCTTCAAGATCGATCCGAGCAAGATCCGCGAAGTGATCGGCAAGGGCGGCGCGACCATCCGCGGCATTACCGAAATTACCGGCGCAAGCGTCGACCTGACCGACGACGGCGTCGTCAAGATCGCCTCGGTCGACAAGGCGGCCGGCGAAGAAGCGCGCCGTCTGATCGAAGAGATTACCGCCGAGGTCGAAGTCGGCAAGATTTACGAAGGCAAAGTCGTGCGCCTGATGGACTTTGGCGCGTTCGTGACGATCCTGCCCGGCAAAGATGGCCTGGTGCACATCTCGCAAATCTCGAACGAGCATGTCGACAAGGTCAGCGACAAGCTGTCCGAGGGCGACGTGGTTCGGGTCAAGGTACTCGAAATCGACCGCCAGGGCCGCGTTCGCCTGAGTATGAAAGAAGCGGAAAAGGAAGAATAAGCTTTTCCGCTTCGGTTTGCAAAAAGGGCCGGAAGGCCCTTTTTTGTTTCCTCCGGCCATAGGCGCCGTCCGTAAGATTTTGTAGGGTACGCTGTGCGTACCTTTTCACCCCCAATGGTACGCACAGCGTACCCTACAGAAAATAGCTCCGAGCGGGATGGGGTTTATAACCCATGCCGTTAAGCTTAGCCCCGAGGCGTTGCAACGCTGGCTTTGCAAATGACGAAACGGAGTAACAAAGCCAGCTTTGTGCTCCAGACATAAAATCATCCTCACCTGTCCGTCCCTCTTTAAACGTTGCGGACGGCATAAATATCCCGTCCGGCACCTGTATCTTACGGGTTCAGCCCGTAGGGTACGCTGTGCGTACCCTCAATGTCAAAAGGTACGCACAGCGTACCCTACGGGGCAACGGCAGGGCACCCTTCAGAAGGTGAGGACTTCCCTACACGCGATATGAAAATGCCTTAGAAACTCAGCCACCCCGATCCGAACGAAGTCGCGAACACCAGACTGACGATCGTCATCAGCTTGATCAGGATATTCAGCGACGGGCCGCTGGTGTCCTTGAACGGGTCGCCGACGGTGTCGCCGACGACCGCGGCTTTATGCGCATCCGAGCCTTTGCCGCCGTATTGTCCGGTTTCGATCCATTTCTTCGCGTTGTCCCAGGCGCCGCCCGCATTCGCCATCATCACCGCGAGCAGAAAGCCGGAACTCATCGTGCCGATCAGGAGGCCGGCGAGAGCTTCCTTGCCGAGCACATGGCCGACGACGAGCGGCACGACAACCGCCAGCGCGCCCGGCAGGATCATTTCCTTCAGCGCGCCTTCCGTACTGATGCCCACGCAGGACTTATAGTCGGGCTGCGCCTTGCCTTCCATCAGGCCCGGAATTTCGTGAAACTGTCGCCGCACTTCCATCACGATCGCGTGCGCGGCCTTGCCGACCGCCATCATCGTCAGCGCGGAAAACAGATAAGGCATCATCGCGCCGATCAGAATGCCGGGCAGCATGGTCGGGCCGAGAATGTTCAGGCTCTCGATTTTCGCGGCGGAGACATAGGCGGCTAAAAGCGCCAGCGCCGTCAGCACCGCCGAGCCGATCGCGAAGCCTTTTCCGGTGGCCGCGGTGGTGTTGCCGAGGCTGTCGAGCGCATCGGTGCGGTGGCGGACTTCGCTCGGCAGATGCGCCATTTCGGCGATCCCGCCGGCATTGTCGGCGACCGGGCCGTAAGCGTCGGTCGCGAGCGTCACCCCGAGCGTGCTGAGCATGCCGACCCCGGACAAGGCTACCGCGTACAGGCCGGCGGCGATCGTGCCGTCGGCCTTGAAGCCGAGCCAGATGCTCATCAGGATCGCGAACGCGGCGATCAGTACCGGCAGCAAGGTACTCAACATCCCGACCGCCATGCCCTGAATGATCGTCGTCGCGGGGCCGGTCTGGGTCGCGTGCGCGATCATGAGGGTCGGTTTATCGGTGTAAGAAGTGAAATATTCGGTCGCATAGGCGATGCCGTTGCCGGCGACCAGGCCGACCAGGATCACCAGCCAGTAATTGATGCTGGCGCCGGAAATCAGGACGGTCGTCAAGCTGAGTGCCAGGATGGCTGCCGATGCGGCCCAGACTGAACGGCGCAACGCCGCCAGCAGATCTTCGAGCGAAGCGTTTTCGTCGATTTTCGCGACGAAGTGGCGTAAATGATGGCTGTAGCGAATCCATAAGGAATAGCCGGGATAGATCCTGGTAGTTGCTTCGTTCGCATTTTTCTCCTCGCCGGTCACCATGTAGATTCCGAACAGGCTGGCGACAATGCCGACCGCTGCTACCAGGAACGGCAGGCCGATAAAGGCGGCGGCTTTGTCCCCGCCGAGCGTCGCGCCGAGGGTCGCGGCCGCGATGATCGAGCCGCTGTAGCTTTCGAACAAGTCGGCGCCCATGCCGGCGACATCGCCCACGTTGTCGCCGACGTTATCGGCTATCACGGCCGGATTGCGCGGGTCGTCCTCGGGTATGCCTTTCTCGACCTTGCCGACCAGGTCCGCGCCGACGTCGGCCGCCTTGGTGAAGATACCGCCGCCGACCCGCGCGAACAGAGCGATGCTGCTGGCGCCGAAGCCGAAACCGGTCACGTAGGTCATCTGGTTCGGATCGCCGTTGAAGATCAAGTAAAGCGATGCCATGCCGATCAGGCTGAAGCTGACCACCGACATGCCCATGATCGCGCCGCTGCCGAACGCGACCCTGAGGCCTTCGTGCAGGCTTCGGCTGGCGGCTGCGGCGGTTCTGACGTTGGCCCGCACCGCGACGTACATGCCCAGATAACCCGCGGCGGCGGAGGCGATGGCGCCGACGATGAAGCACAGCGCCGTCTGCCAGTGTAAAAAGGATGAAATGACCAAGGCCACGATCACGACGAAGACGGCCAGAACCCGGTATTCCCGGTTGAGAAAAGCCGAAGCCCCCTCCTGGATAGCTTCGGCGATGGCTTGCATCGTGGCATTGCCGCGGTCGTAGCCGAGAATGATTTTGAATTGCCACAAGACGTAAACTACGCCCAAAAGACCCGTCAGTAATGCGATAACTATCGCCAGCGATGCGCTTAACACCGTTCCTCCTAGTTTTTTAGTTATTGTTATTGATTATGGCTTGGTAAGCGGCCGGTGCTTTTGCCGGCACGGACGAAAAAAACGTTTGTAGGGTCCCCGCTCCTGATCGGCAGGGTAAAAGTTCCTCAAAACGTCTCATCCTTACGCCCGTTAGGATGGAGCAACGCATTGCCCCGCTCCTGCCCGGCTTCGTCCGCGTTCATTATCCCGTGATGATCGCGGGCCGGATATTCGGCCGTTACTTAAGCGAAGGTAGGTTACTGAAAAGTTAAAACAACCACAATCAAAAATTCACGATTGTGATTTTCTTTTAAATTTCAGACGGAGTGCATTATGATTATGAATGCCTTCTTTCAGATACCATCGCCTTTGGATGCACCGGAATGAAAACAGCCGGGCAGATGACCGACGGCGTGCCTCTTGCGTCATGAGTGCAGTTGCGCGGTCGTTAGCCTATACGTCTGCTTTTTCCGAGGGTTCATGTCAGGGTGAAGAATATACCGGGTGCCTTCGATTTGCTGGTCTGCCTGAACCTGTGCAGGTACTTAGGGAGCATGAAATTGCCATGGTTCCGGTGCAGTGCCACTGAGGGCAAGCCTGCGGTTCGATCAAAATCAGCAAAGTCCTGCAATTATAAATTGTGCTGCCCTGTTCAGCCGAGGTGATTCAATGGATTGTAATTTAAGTCTTGTGTCGCATTACAAAAAATATTTCTGCATGGTCAAGGCCTCGAGCCCTGAAATGAAGAAAATCGCTTTTAACATACGCTATCGCGTTTATTTTGAAGAGCAAAATATGATCGCGAACGATGCGTTAAGCAAGGAACGTTTAGAAACCGATTTATGGGATGCTTGTTCGATTCATACGCTGCTTTATCATAAACCGAGCGGTCAACCCATCGGCAACGTCAGATTGGTTCCGCTAGACGCCAGTCCTACGAAAACGCTGCCGATTGAAAAAACCTATCCCAACCCGTTCGATTTCAGCCGGGCGCCAGTCCACGACATCAGAAGCGGAAAAACCGGCGAAGTCTCCAGAATGCTGATTCTTTCATCCTTCCGGCGCCGGAAAAGCGATAAGAGCTACGATCTCGGAAACGAGGAATCTTCCGAGGATCAGAGTAATAAACGATTTCCGATCAATTACCTGCCGGTCTGCCTGATATTTGCGACAGCGATTTTAATGTTGGAAGAAAAACTCGATTATGGGGTCGCCTTGATGGAGCCGCGTCTTGCGAGGCTGCTGATGCGGTTCGGTGTCGGTTTGAGCCGGATCGGGGAGGCGGCGGATTATTTCGGTCTGCGTGCGCCGTATCTGATTTTCCCAGAACTTATCTACAAAAATCTAAGTCCCGATTACCAGGCGCTTTACGATGCGATACAATCTGAGCTGATCGACTAGCTATCGCCCGAACGCTCCCTATCCTCCCTTTATGGAAAGAAAAACACAACGTTTTCTGAGCCTTGTCTGGAAAGCCATCCTCTCCGTCAGCTTCGTTACCTTCCTCTCTTCCGGCGCCGTGGTGCTGTTCGGACAATTTACACTGAACAAAAATTACGAACAGGAAAGGGCGCGCTTGCATCACGCTTACTCCCAGGCATTTGGAGCCATTCTGGAACAGGTCAAGAATGACCGGATCGATATCGGCTGGCTGATTCCGGGGCTGCTGGATTCTTCGATGTCGCCGAACAAGGTATTGAAAGCCATCAAGCGGACGATCGACCGGAATTGGCCGCAAATCGAACTGGAGTCGCAGATCACTTCGGTTTTTCTGTTTACCAAGGATGCAAAAATGCTTGGCAACTGGGGAGGCGCTTATCAAAAGCAGTTCGACGAGTGGGTCAATCTGACGGCCAAAAACGAAACCGCGTACGATTATATTTTGTGCAAGGATCACTGCATTCATTTTCGCGCGACCCCGTTTTTGCACGACGGCGATTTTCTCGGCATTTTCATTTTCGGCGTCGATTTGGCCGATACCGTATTGAAATTGAAAAATGTGATCGGCCTGGATGCGGCTATTCTGACCCGGCATTCGCCGGGCGAGAATCTCGGCATTCTACGGCTGGAGCCTTGGGCGATGAATGTGATTGCGATGACCGAGGTTAAAAAAAACTCGGCATTGCTGAGGGAAATCAGCAAACGCTATCCCGAGGAATTGCCGCAAGGATCGGCCGTTTTCGAAATCGGCGGAAAAACCTACGATTTGATTTCGCTGCCGTTTGAAACCAGCCATAAAACCCGATTGTTGATCATCGAAGATGTCAGCGATTCGCTGGACAGCGTCAAAAAGGCGACCGCCCTGTATGCGCTGAGCGGGCTGTCGAGCCTTTTATTATCCGGCGGTGTCTTGCTGTTTTTGTTGATCGGACCGACGCGGCGCCTCAAAAGCCTGGTCAATGTGTTCCCTTTGATCGCGAAAAAACAGTACCGCGATGTCGGGAAACAAATCCTGCCGCCCAAACACGCTTTCCTGAAGGACGAAATCGATGTACTGGAAAGCGCGGCGCATGAACTCATCGGCACATTGCAGGCGCTCGATAATCAAGTCAATCAGCGCACTCAGGAATTGTTCAATCAGGCGAAGGAGCTTTTGATCGAGAAAAACTTCATCGACAACATGCTCAACACGGCGCAGGTGATCATTCTGACCATCGATAATAACGGCACGATACGCACCCTCAATAAATTTACCGAGCAATTGACCGGTTACACGGCAAGCGATCTGGTCGGCAAACAATTTTCCGAGCTGTTTTTCACCGCCGAGGCTTCCGATCTGGTACGCACGCCGAACGGCGTTTTCGAACGGACGCAGAGCAAGAATCTACAGTTCGAGTGCCCGATTTTTGCGGCGGACGGTTCCGAACTCTATCTTTCGTGGTATTTGTCGCCGCTGTTCATCGAAGAGCTGAATGCCGAATCCGCGCATGAAATCCTGGTGGTCGGCCTCGATCTGACCGAACGCAAAAAATCGGAGAACCGCCTGACCTGGCTGGCCGAACACGATCTTTTGACCGGCCTTTACAACCGCCCCAAGTTCGAGAAAGAGCTCGAACACGCGATCAACCTGGCGATTCGCCAAAATCATACGTCCGCGATCGTATTCTTCGATATCGATCAATTCAAATACATCAACGACAGCAGCGGCCATCAGGTCGGCGATGAACTCTTGATCAAGGTGGCCGAGAAACTGCTCCACATTACGCGCAAAGCGGATATCGTCGCGCGCTTCGGCGGCGACGAATTCATCATTCTGGCCATCGACGTCGATCAAAAACAGGCCGAGGAGCTGGCGCAGAAATTGTGCAGCGAAATGGCGGCGGTCGTGATCGATGTCGGCAGCGAGCAGCATCGGGTTTCGGTCAGTGCCGGCCTCTTGATGTTTCCGGAAGGGGACTGCAGCGCGCATGACCTGCTCGCCTCGGCGGATATCGCGATGTATCGGGCGAAGGAGGAAAGCCGGGGCAGTTGGCGGCTGGCCAATCATGCCGATATCAACCGGAACGAAATCAAGAGCCGGGTCACCTGGAAGGCCAAAATCGAAAAAGCGCTCGAAGAAAACCGCTTCGTACTCTATTACCAGCCGATCATGCGCATTGCCGACCGCACGATTACGCACTACGAGTGTCTGCTCAGAATGGTCGGGGAAGGGGGCGAGATCGTTCACCCCGCCCAGTTTATCACGGTGGCCGAACAAACCGGGCTGATCTATCAAATCGACCAGCGCGTGATCGAACTGGCGTTCAGCAAACAGGCCGAGTTATTGAAACAAGGCCTCGATATCAAGCTGTCGATCAATCTGTCCGCCGAAATGTTGTCCAATCCGGGGGCTTTTTCGGTGATTAGCCGGTATTTGCAGCGTTACCGCCTGGATGCCAAGCACTTTATCTTTGAAGTGACCGAAACGCAGGCGGTAACCAGGCTGCAGGCGGCCCATGATTTGATTTTGCAAATCGAGGGAATCGGCGGCAGTTTTGCGTTGGACGATTTCGGCGTCGGCTTCTCGTCGATGAGTTACTTGAAACAGTTGCCGGTCAATTATTTGAAGATCGACGGCTCATTCATCAAGAATATTTTGTACTGCCGTGAAGATCAATTGTTCGTGAAAGCGATCAACAGCGTAGGGCAAGGGATGGGCATCAAGACGATTGCCGAGTTCGTCGAGAATCAGGATATTCTGAACAGGCTGGCGGACATGGGCATCGATTACGCGCAAGGCTACGGCATCGGCAAAGCCATGCCGTATCCCGAGTTTCATATGGAAAATGTGACGGTTTCCGGGTGAAGACCAGCCAGGTTTTTAAAACCTGGCTGGTCTTGTCGGAGTGATGCCGTATTCTCAAAAATTATACGAAAGCATGAAGGCATACATATCCCAGCGTTGAGCCTCTTGCTGCGGATTTTCCAAACGCGGCAGCCAGCCGGTACCGTTGATGTGATGGTATTCGGCGCTCGCCAGCAAGGAAGGCAGAATTTCATAACGCAGGCCGAACGTCCAGTCCCGAGCATAGCGGGAAAAGGAGGGGCCCAACGGCGCGGGATACCGATAGCCGTATTGATCGTCAAGATCCCATACCAATTCGTCGTAGCGGATGAGTCCTTCCAGCTTGTCGGTGAAACGGTAAGTGCCTTGGAGATAATAACTCTGGCCGGTAAAACCGATGTCCGAGTGTTGGAAGTAATCCAGGCGGGTGCGGCGCAACGCATATTCTGCAGTCAAAGACCATTTTTCGGCGTTGTACTGGGCCGACAAGATCAAGGGGCTGAAATGGAATGAGCCTTCGTTCGACGGCTGCTGCGAAGAATGGAAATCGCTAAGGAATTCTGCATAAGTTACTGCCAGGCGGACTCCCTTGTCAGGCGCTTCGTAACCCAAGCGGGCGATCCAGGAAGTATCGCCTTCCAAAGCACCCGATTCCCTTCTCAAAATCGTATTCATGAATTCCGGGTCGTCGGTGCGGGGGATGATCAGCCCGAAGTTGAACGAAAAATCTCCGAAGTCGGTGCGGTGCTCGCCATACAGATAGCCTCCATCGGCGGACAGCGCCAGATTTCTGTTGCGATCGAAATAAATCGATTGCGGCAAGAAAATGCTCGGCCGGGTCGACGCGACGTCGCGGGTTTCATTGTAAAAACCGAGCGGTGTCGGTACTCGGCCGGCGCGTATCGCCAGCTGCGAGGATTCGGTGGACAACAGATTATAGTTGGCCAGGCCGTAATCGATGCGAAAACCGTCTTCATCCGTTTGCCCCGCGTCCCGCCAGACCACCTGCAGCGCTAATTGCAAATCGGGCAATGCGCTCCACGAACCGTTAACGCCCAGTTCGCGAAAATCGGTCGAAAGCGAGTCCTTGGAATGGCCGAAAAAATTGTTGTTGCTCGTATGAATGAAGCCCTGCGACAGAAAACCGTGCACCTGTACCGAATCGGGCAACCATTTGTTGATGTTCAAGTTTTGCGCGGCGGTGGATGCACTGAATGCTAACGCGGCGATGCAGGAGCACGCGAAGAACAAGTCATGCTTGAAGTGTATTGGCGAATAGTGCATAAAGGCCTATCTTCCTATTGAATTTCCAATATTTTGACGGCTGAGGTCAAATCCTTACCGCTCAAGTAGCCTACTGCCCCGGGCGTTTCCATGACTTGTTTCAACATCTCCTCTTTCGTTTCGACCACTAACGGGGCCTGTCCCGTGCCGCTGAAAACCAGCCTGTTCCAGCCGCGGCGTATCTGATGGGGAAATACGCGTAATTTCTGTTTGCAAAAGGTTTTATGCAGCGGATCTTCATCCTGCAGTACGTAAACCGTAATCGGAGAACCATCGCTCCAGTGTCTCAAACGCATATTAAGGAAGCTCTGAATAAGTGGTTTTTATAAGCGACACCGTGCGACATCCGTGGCACCTCGCCGAAAATGGGCAAATCCTTCCCGGCAGCGCCCGCTATCGGGGTGATTTCACTCAGTGTTCTCGGTTTTCCAGGGCGAAGGACAAAGGTCTCCCTAGGTCGGCTGCAGCGCCTGCCGAACGTGATAAAGATTGCCCAGGGCAAACAGCAAGTAGAGTTGTTGGGCATTCTTGAACAGCCCCCGGTAACGCACTTTGGTATAGCCGAACTGGCGCTTGACGATCCGGAACGGATGTTCGACCATGGCGCGTAACGGCGCCAGCATGTGGTTGTGAAGGGCTTGCTCTACCGGCAACTCCTCACCCTTCCCCCGCTTGAACGGAAAGGCCCAAACCGGCTCACCTTCCAGGCGATCCGCCGCCAGATTCCGGTCCTTGCGGGTATAGGCCCGATCGCCCAGCACGACCCGTTCCTCGCCGTGCAGCAACGCCTCCGTCATGACCCCATCCGCCACCTTGGCGGTGGTCATCTCCACAGTATGCACTAACCCCGACTCGGCATCGACCCCAATGTGCGCCTTCATCCCAAAGTGGTAATTGTTCCCTTTCTTGGTCGAACTCATCTCGGCATCCCGTTTGCGCGCCCGGTTCTTGGTGGACGGCGGGGCAGCGATTAATGTCGCATCGACGATCGTGCCTTGCCGTAGCAACAGGCCTTTTTCGGCCAACAGCGCCGCCGTTTCATCAAATAGGGTTTGTGCCAACTGATGGCGTTCCAGCAGATGCCGGAACTTGAGGATCGTGGTTTCATCCGGCAGGGCGTCCTCGCCCGCATCGAGCCCGGCAAACTCGCGCAGCAGCGGCATGTCGTGCAATACTTCCTCCATCGCCGGATCGGAATAGCCGAACCACTGCTGCATCAGGTGAATGCGCAACATCGTCGCCAAGGGAAAGGGGCGGCGGCCTCGGCCCGCTGTCGGGTAGTGCGGCGCTATCCGGCTCGTCCACAAACTCCAAGGCACTACCTGCTCCATCTCTTGGAGAAATTGCTGCCGCCGAGTCTGTTTCGGTTTCTTCACAAACAGTGGGGCACTGAGTCCGAGTTGCTTCATGGCGGGCACCTATCGAAAATGGCAAGCTGCGGATATTTTATCCCAGGCGTAGGACTTATTCAGAGTTTCCTTAAATATGGCATTCAAACCGGTTTGGCTGATTTGCCGTTGAAAATTGGCCGAATTGATAATGATATAAACGCTGTCAGGGCTGACTTTATTCGGAACAGATTCCGGATATCCCCTCTCTATCCAAAGGCACAACAAAATAGCGAGGGCAACCCGGCTTCTTGTAATTTTTGAGAGGGGAACCTGCCTTTTCAATTCGACTTCCTTAATGCCTTACAAGAATAAAAATCTACAAGTCTAGTAGAAATATGGAGAGTTTTTTCCATTCATAAAGCGGAAGGCGAGAAAAAACTCCCATTGTCCGAGAAAGTCTAACCGGAAAAGGAGGTATATTATAGCCTTTCGGCGTCAATATACCGATTACTTCGCCGTGAGGAACATGACTCTATTGCGGCTCCGGTTTGAAACCGGAATTTCTGCACCGGCCGGGCCGGCTTGTAGGCCAGGTTCAGCAGAAGCTGACTTCATAGCGAGCAAAATGCATATTCGATTCGATAAATTTCTCTATCCGGAGCGAAGCATCGATAATTCCCCGGCCGATCGCCAGCACTGCGGTATTTCCGTACCGGCTGGCCGGAGGCAGAAAAAGCTCGGCGCGCACGTTTTTCTGGCGAATGACAATGAATCCATGAATTTTTCCTAACTCGACCGGATAAACGTCTCCGTCGATTTTCTCCAGCAAAAGATTTTTAAACTTGATGTTGCTGTCCGGCCGGATATGGCGTATCAAGGCGAAACAGGGCGGCTTCCTTTCCTGGACAAGAATCGCCGGTTCGTCCTGCGAACACTTGAGATTGGCGGTTTTGGTGACCCAAAACGCGCTGTCTTTGGTAGGGAACAGCGCGGATTGACTTGCCGAGACATTTTTGAAGTCAGCCAGAATCTTCGACGACAGCGATGCCGGATTACTTCTGAACTCCAGCGGTATCAGCTCCAGACGGGTTACAGCCTGATGGCTTTCATGAATGCCGCTGAGTTCCATGACCCGGTGGCGGCTGATCAGGATATTTAAAAACTTCCGGGCTTGTGCGCTTCCGACAATCAAGCCGCAGGTCCTGGAATGCAGCGGGTCGAGCGAGCGGCGGATTTCATGATAAGCGGTCAAGCGGGGCAGGAGGCCGGGGTAAGCTGCGAATTTTGCCGCCTGATCCGGATGGTTTTCGAGAAAATCCGTCAACTTGCCGGTATGCAGCGATACTACCCGTTTCGCGGGAATTTCCGAATCCATGCAATCGGGAGGAAGCAGCGCGTCGGGCCGCCAATGGCAGAGGGCAAAATCCGATGAGCCGGGGTCCAGCCGAACATATTCGGCTAATTTCGCGGTAGCGTCAAAAATGGCCGTTATCGCCGTGCCGTCGTACCGGCAAGGATGGCACGAATGGAAGAGCAGCGCATGCTTTACGAGCGCGTCGATCGTCGGATAATGGGGCATTCCCGGAATTCGGTCATCGAATTTCAGCATCAGCCATTGATTCGTTTCCGCCAGCAGATACAAATTCGCGAATTTTTTCCAGATCGTCAAATCCTGAGCGGCATAAAACAAAGTATTGCGCTTATTTAGCAGCGACAAAATCTGCATCGCTCTATACGCGCAAACCGCTTGTTGGGAGCGGGGGAGGGTGTTTTCACGCGCTAATTGCGCATAGGCGAAGCTCAATTTTCTCGGCAATTTGATCGCGGCGGCCATCCGCTTTTGGGCTTTATCCGGCGAGTCGGCCGACTTTCTGGCATGGTGCTCCAATAATTTGGATAACAGCAAAACGGTTTCGGTCAGCTTGTCCAGGGTCAGAAACAAGGCGCTTTTTTCGATAGGGGATTTCGCCAATTCATTCAATACCCCGCTGAGCAAATTGATTTTCTCGGCGGGAACCACTCGATCGAGGGAAAGCAGCCAGCTGCCGATGGAGGCCGTGGTGGTTTCAAATGGCAACGGGTGGAATTTCTGCATAAGGCGCTCTGCAATGGGAGTGACTCAAGTGTAAAACACGGCAGCGGTACCGCCGGTTAACAAAGCCAAATGGAGATAATGGATGAGAAAAGCATAGCACAGCTCTGAATTCGCAATCGGCAAACGCTATCAAAAATATATTTTTTATGACTGCACACCGGGCGGGAGCGGGGTATTTATTCCGCCCGCGCAGCCTTGCAATCATTCTACTTCTGAGCCTTTTGTAGGGCGGATTCGCCGCCAGGCAATCCGCCATCGCTTTGAAGCCTGTTGGCGTTTTGCTATCGCGAAAACGCCCTACAACTGTGCTCTTCATAACGCTTGGCGTGGTTAACGGCAAGTCGCCTCGATGCAGCGTCAGTCGGGTAGGTCGGGCAACAGCTCCATCGTTGCCCGACGCTGGGTTGGCCATTATGCGTCGCGGTTACAATGATCCCTCCACGGACCCATTGGGCATTGAAAAGTCGGGCACAAAAAGCGTGCCCGACCTACCCGGCTTCATAACGCTTGGCGTGGTTAACGGCAAGTCGCCGCGATGCAGCGTCAGTCGGGTAGGTCGGGCAACAGCTCCATCGTTGCCCGACGCTGGGTTGGCCATTATGCGCCGCGGTTACAATGATCCCTCCACGGACCCATTGGGCGTTGAAAAGTCGGGCACAAAAAGCGTGCCCGACCTACCCGGCTTCATAACGCTTGGCGTGGTTAACGACAAGTCGCCTCGATGCAGCGTCAGTCGGGTAGGTCGGGTAGGTCGGGCAACAGCTCCATCGTTGCCCGACGCTGGGTTGGCCATTATGCGTCGCGGTTACAATGATCCATCCACGGACCTATTGGGCATTGAAAAGCCGGGCACAAAAAGCGTGCCCGACCTACCCGGCTATGCCCTGTCCGGCGTTAGGTGTACGCGGCTGCACGACCAGTTGCCTTTCAGCCGGGCGAACGCGATAATGACAACCTTGCCCCGCCTTAACGAGTCATACCCATGTGCATCATCAACCCGCGCGTCGACTTCGCCTTTAAAAAGCTGTTCGGCAGCGAAGAAAACAAAGACCTCCTCATATCGTTGATCAACGCGATCGTGTCCGAAGAAGACCGGGTCGCGGACGTCGAACTGAAAAACCCCTACAACCTGGCCGACTATCAGGCCGGCAAAATATCGATTCTCGACATCAAAGCCAAGAGTGAAAATGGCCGCTGGTACAACATCGAAATGCAAATCAGCGAGGATTATTATTTCGACAAACGCGCGATCTATTACTGGGCCAAGCTGGTCACCGAACAGCTCAGCGAAGGCATGATGTTCAAGGAACTGAAAAAAACCATCAGCATCAACATCTTGGATTTCAATTTCGTGCCGGACATCGACGAATTCCACAACATCTACAAAATCATCAATACCGCAACCGGCAAGGACGACAAATTGCACGACGTGTTCGAACTGCATTACATCGAACTCAGAAAATTCACCAAAACCGGCGCGCAAATCGTCACCGCGCTCGACCGTTGGAGCACGTTTTTGACCAAGGCGCACCAGTTGGACAAACACAAAATCCCGAAAGAATTGGCGGAAGACCGAGCGATCGTCAAAGCGGTCAGCGCGGTGGACCGCATGTTCGACGAAGACGAACGCAAAATTTACGAAGTACGCATGCAGGCGTTGGCCGAGGTGGAGAGCAAGATTGCTTCGGCAATGGATAAAGGCTTGGAGTTGGGCAAAGCGAAAGGCAGGGAAGAAGGCCGAGCGGAAGGCAAAGAGCAAGGCCGAGCGGAAGGCAAAGAGGAAGGTTTATATGAAGCCAAAAAACAAATCGCTCTCAAGCTGCATGCCTCCGGGATGGATCAAGACGCCATCGCCAACCTCACCGGCTTATCCAAGCCGGACATTCAACAAATCGTTCAAAATCTGTAGCCGAGTAAGTCGGGCAACAGCTCCACCGTTGCCCGGCGTTGGGTTAGCCATCATGCGCCGAAAAGTCGGGCGCAAAAGACACCGCCCGGCCGATTGCCTTTCCACCGCGCGAACGCGATAATGGCGGTATTGCCCCGCTGTAACGAGACATTCCCATGTGTATCATCAACCCGCGCGTCGACTTCGCGTTTAAAAAGCTGTTCGGCAGCGAAGAAAACAAAGACCTCCTCATATCGTTGATCAACGCGATCGTGTCCGAAGAAGACCGGGTCGCGGACGTCGAACTGAAAAACCCCTACAACCTGGCCGATTATCAGGCCGGCAAGATATCGATTCTCGACATCAAGGCGAAGAGTGAAAAAGGCCGTTGGTACAACATCGAAATGCAGATCAGCGAAGATTACAACTTCGACAAACGCGCGATCTATTACTGGGCCAAGTTGGTCACCGAACAGCTCAGCGAAGGCGCGATGTTCAAAGAGTTAAAAAAAACGATCAGCATCAACATCTTGGATTTCAATTTCGTTCCGGGAACCGACGAATTCCATACCATTTACAAGATCATCAATACCGCAACCGGCAAAGACGACAAACTGCACGACGTATTCGAACTGCATTACATCGAACTCAGAAAATTCACCAAAACCGGTGCACAAATCGTGACCGCGCTGGACCGCTGGAGCACGTTTTTGACCAAGGCGCATCAATTGGACAAACACAAGATTCCGAAAGAATTGGCGGAGGACAACGCGATCGTCAAAGCGGTCAGCGCGGTGGACCGCATGTTCGATGAAGAAGAACGGCGGATTTACGAAGTGCGCATGCAGGCGTTGGCCGACGTGGAGAGCAAGATTGCCTCGGCAATGGATAAAGGCCTGGAGTTAGGCAAAGCGGAAGGATTATATGAAGCCAAAACACAAATTGCGCTCAAGCTGCATGCGTCCGGCGTGGATCGAGACGAGATCGCCAACATAACCGGCTTATCCGAATCGGAAATTCAACAAATCGTTCAAAAGCGGTAAGCCCGCCGCCAGGCTCCGCCCTTTTGTAGGACGGATTCGCCGCGAGGCAATCCGCCGCGATGCAGCGTCAGTCGGGTAGGTCGGGCAACAGCTCCATCGTTGCCCGACGCTGGGTTGGCCATTATGCGCCGTGATGGTGATGATCCATCATCCACGGACCTATTGGGCGTTGAAAAGTCGGGCACAAAAAGCGTGCCCGACCTACCCGGTTATGTTCGGCGGTTGTCATTGGGTGGCGGGGATTCCTTACTGACAAAAAGCGTCACAAAACGATGCCGTTTTTTGTCAATTGCCGAAGCGATGATTCTTCAAACGGTTTTCCCGGCAATGAAAAAATGCCTTTTAAAAAAACGGTGGAGTATAACGAATTGTTTTTGAAATGAAATTTTTCATGATTCACGCTTGAGCGTGGGATATTGAATATTTGGCACATAACCTGCTTTTGTTGAGTTGTTTTCAACAATGACCCATTCAAAGAGGAAATTACCATGAAAAATATTCCCGTACAAAAACAACAAGGTTTTACTTTAATCGAATTAATGATCGTGATTGCGATCATCGGCATCCTGGCGGCGGTTGCGATTCCGGCTTATAAGGATTACACCATACGTGCGCGTGCGTCAGAAGCTCTTGTCGCCGCATCAAGTATGAAAGCGACTGTAGCCGAAAATATTTCTAATAATGGTGGTGTAATTGCAGCAGGCGCATGCAACGGCGTTACCACTCTTGCTACTGCCACAGAAAACGTTAAAAGTTCAGGTTGTGCTGACGCAAGTGGAGTAATTACGGTAGCAACTACCACAAAGGCTGGTGACTTTACATTGACATTGACGCCTGTTGTTAACGGGGATGGAACCATAGCGTGGGCATGCACAGTTCCGGCTGAGAGCTACAAATATGCGCCAGCGCAATGCCGTAATGCAGGTGCCGTTGCAGGTGGCGGTGGTGAGGGCGGTGAAGGTTAACGCTGAGCCGGGTAGGTCGGGCAACAGCTTCATCGTTGCCCGACTTTTCCAATACCCACTATATGTTTGACCTGAAAAAACCACCCGCGCTGTTTACCGGCCCGGGTGGTTTTTTATGCGGCCCTGAGCCGGGTAGGTCGGGCAACGGTTTCATCGTTGCCCGACTTTTCCAATACTCACGGTGTTTGACCTGAAAAAACCACCCGCGCTGTTTGTCGGCCCGGGTGGTTTTTTATGCGGCCTCGATCATGCCGGCCGGGCACGCTTTTGTGCCCGACGTTTTAACGCCCCATCGCATCGAGAACGATGAATCATCGCTATCACCGCGCATGATGGCCAACCCAACGTCGGGTAACGGTGAAGCTGTTGCCTGACCTACTTTTTTTTGTGGAAACTGTGCTTTAATTGATGTGCATGTTCAATTTCGTGGGAATTTTTAATGCAATACCGTCGCGCTCAAACGCCCGGAGGTACCTATTTTTTTACCGTGGTGACGTATCGGCGGCAAAAATTTCTGTGCGTGCCGGAAAACGTCGAATTATTGCGCACGGCCTTCCGCACGGTAAAATCCGCTCATCCCTTTACGATTGACGCCTTTGTGCTGCTGCCTGACCATCTGCATTGCATTTGGACGTTGCCGCCCGGCGACAAAAATTACCCAATGCGCTGGAGCGCCATCAAAAAGCATTTCACCCGCCATTGCCCGGACGTCTACAAATCACTGCCATCCCGTGCGCAACGACGTAAACGCGCCCAAACCATCTGGCAACCGCGCTATTGGGAACATCAAATTCGCAACGACCGTGATTTCGAAAAACACTGCGACTATATCCATTGGAATCCCGTGAAACACGGCTTGGTTTTGCGCGCGGGGGATTGGCCCTATTCAAGTTTTCACCGTTTCATCCATCTTGGCGTTTATCCTTCGGATTGGGCAGGAGTGGCGGCGGGCTTGGAAGATCAACATTTCGGTGAATAGTAGGTCGGGCACGCTTTTTGTGCCCGACTTTTCAACGCCCTATTGCACCGTGGACGATGAATCATCGCCATCACGGCGCATGATGGCCAGTCCAATGTTGGGCAACGGTGGAGCTGTTGCCCGACCTACTCCTATAAACTCTTCGGTTTAATTAATACTGTATTCGGTGAATAGTAGGTCGGGCACGCTTTTTGTGCCCGACTTTTCAACTATTGCACCGTGGACGGTGAATCATCGCCACCACGGCGTATGATGGCCAGTCCAATGTCGGGCAACGGTGGAGCTGTTGCCCGACCTACTCCTTGGAAGATCAACGCCCCATTGCACCGTGGACGGTGAATCATCGCCATCACGGCGCATGATGGCCAGCCCAATGTCGGGCAACGGTGGAGCTGTTGCCCGACCTACTCCTATAAACTCTTCGGTTTAATTAATACTGTATTCGGTGAATAGTAGGTCGGGCACGTTTTTTGTGCCCGACTTTTCAACTATTGCACCGTGGACGGTGAATCATCGCCACCACGGCGTATGATGGCCAGCTCAATGTCGGGCAACGGTGGAGCTGTTGCCCGACCTACTCCTTGGAAGCGCGTAGGGCGGATGCCGTCAGGCGATCCGCCGGCCTACTTCTTTCCCAAATGATAGGCAGGTTATTGCGGCTGTTCGATGAATTCGATTGCGTTGCCGTCGCGGTCGCGGCAGAACAGCGCTCTGCGGCCCGATTTGCTGAGCGAATAGGAAACCTGATTTTTTTCCAGCGATTCCAGCACCGGATCCAGCGAGGCGACCGTTAGCGCGACGTGGCGGTCGCGGCCGCCGTGTTCGGGACGGCCGGTGGTCGGGTCCGGATTGTCGAGTTCGAGCAGGTGTATCTGCTGGGATGGAGAGGCGCCGATTTGCAGCCAGGCGCCCGGAAACGGCAGCGGCGGCCGTTCGATTTGCTTGAGCCCCAGCACGTCCCTGTAGAACGGCAAGGATTTTTCGGTATCCGAAACGATCAGGCTGGCATGGTGTAAGGTCAGGAATTGGATTGACATATTAAGATAAAGGGAAGCAAAGGCGATGCCGGAATTATACTTTTCCGGGGGGATTTTTAAAACCGAACTATTTTTGTGACGACGGGTGAACTGTGTTGTTCCAGGATTTTCCAGAACTTGAGGGTGCCGGCAGCCGCAAAACGGTGTGGAGGGGATTGTAAATACAATGCCGTTAAGTTAAGGAATTCGGTAGGCTGGATAAGGAAGCGCATCCGGCGTCCGTGCGGTGGATGCGCTTCGCTTATCCACCCTACAGGGTATTCCCTCTTAACTTAACGGCGTTGATTGCAAATCCCGTCCCGCTATGGGTTCTCCTCTTTGAAAAAGAGGGGCTAGGGGAGATTTTCTAAACTGAATTCCCCTTCGATCTTCCTTTTTCAAAGGGAGGTGAACGCTTACGCGAAATCAAACGACAGATTGCGCTCTACAAACCCCGGTTGATATCCCGCTTGATATCTTCGATATGCTCGAGCCCGACCGAAACCCTGACCAAACCGTCCCGGATACCGGCCGCGGCGCGCGCTTCCGGCGTCAGGCGGCCGTGCGTGGTGGTCGCGGGATGAGTGATCGTGGTTTTCACGTCGCCGAGATTGGCGGTGATCGAGATCATTTGGGTCGCATCGATCAGCTTCCATGCCTGTTCCTTGCCGCCGGCCAGTTCGAAGCTGACGATCGCGCCGAAGTGGCTTTGCTGGGTTTTGGCGAGCGCATGTTGCGGATGCGAGGAAAGGCCCGGATGGTGGACTTTGGCGACGCCGGGCTGCCGTTCCAGCCAGTGGGCAAGCGCCAGCGCGTTGTCGCAGTGGGCTTTCATTCTGACCGCGAGCGATTCGAGGCCGGACAGGAAGGTCCAGGCGTTGAAGGGGCTCATCGTGGCGCCGCCGGTGCGCAGGTACGGATAAATCTGTTTGTCGATGATTTCGTTGTTGGCGACGACCGCGCCGCCGACGCAGCGGCCGTGGCCGTCGAGGTATTTGGTGGCCGAATGCACCACGATGTCCGCGCCGAGAGTCAGCGGTTTTTGCAGGGCCGGGGTGCAGAAACAGTTGTCGACCACCAGCAGGCAGCCATGCCGGTGCGCGATGCCGGCCAGTTCGGCGATGTCCGCGATTTCGGTCAACGGATTCGACGGCGTTTCGAGGAATAAAAAACGCGTGTTCGGCCGGATCGCGGCTTCCCAGGCGGCGGAATCGGTCAAATCGACGAAGTCGGTCTCGACGCCGAATTTGCCGAAGTAGTTCTGGAACAACAGCACGGTATTGCCGAACACGCCGCGCGAACAGACCACATGATCGCCGGCTTTCAGAATACCCATTCCGACCGCCATGATCGCGGCCATGCCCGATGCGAACGCGAGGCAGCGTTCGCCTTTTTCCATCAGGGCCAGCCGTTCCTGGAAGGCGGTCACGGTCGGGTTCGTGAAGCGCGAATACACGTTGCCGGGCAGTTGGCCGGTAAAGCGCAGCGACGCTTCCTCCGCGCTGTTGAAGACATAGCTGGAAGTCGGGAAAATCGGGATGCTGTGTTCGCCTTCAGGGGTGCGGCGATGGCCGGCGCGGATGGCTTGGGTTTCGAGGGAGTAGTCGCTCCAGTCGATGTCTTTCATGGTTTGTCGGGACTCCTGATGTTGTCGGGCTACGCTATCGCTAACCCGGCCTACAATGCTTGCGCGTTTCTGTGGATTAATCGTTAGCAATTCTGCATTTCGATGATGAAGTTCTGGGCATTGCGCTGGCTTTGCGCATGGTCGTTGCGCAGGTCTTCGATATGTTCGAGATAGGCGTCGTCGATATCGCCGGTGACGTATTCCTTGCTGAAGCAGGAGGTATCGAAATGCTCGATGGCCGGATTGCCTTTGCGTACCGCGTCGATCAGGTCCTGCAGATCCTGGTAGATGATCCGGTCCGCGCCGATCGCCTTGCCGACTTCTTCTTCGGACAGATTATGCGCGATCAGCTCGTGTGCGGCGGGCATGTCGATCCCGTAAACGTTCGGGTAGCGGACCGGCGGCGCGGCGGAGGCGAAATAGACTTTTTTGGCGCCGGCGTCGCGCGCCATTTGGATGATCTGGGCCGAGGTCGTGCCGCGCACGACCGAATCGTCGACCAGCAGTACGTTTTTGCCTTCGAATTCGAGGCCGATCGCGTTCAATTTTTGCCGGACCGATTTTTCGCGCATTTTCTGGCCGGGCATGATGAAGGTCCGGCCGATGTAGCGGTTTTTGATGAAGCCTTCGCGGAATTTGACGCCGAGCCGGTTGGCCATTTCCAGCGCCGCGGTGCGGCTGGTGTCCGGGATCGGGATGACGACATCGATGTCGTGATCGGGCCATTCGCGCAGGATTTTTTGCGCGAGTTTTTCGCCCATCCGGAGACGCGCCTTGTAGACCGAAATATCGTCGATGATCGAGTCGGGACGGGCGAAATAGACGTATTCGAAGATGCAGGGGCAATGGTCGACCGTATCCGCGCATTGCCGCGTATGCAGTTCGCCGGATTGTTCGATGAAGACTGCCTCGCCGGGCTCGACGTCGCGGATTAGATTAAAACCGAGCACGTCGAGCGCGACGCTTTCGGAGGCGATCATGAATTCGGAGCCTTTGTCGGTCTTGCGCTCGCCGTACACGACCGGGCGGATGCCGTGCGGGTCGCGAAAGCCCAGGATGCCGAAGCCGGTGATCATCACCACGACCGCATAAGCCCCGCGGCAGCGGCGATGCACGCCGCGCACCGCTTCGAACACGTCGTCGACGGTCAGACTGAGTTTGCCGAGATTCTGCAGCTCGTGCGCGAACACGTTCAACAGCACTTCGGAATCGGAATCGGTATTGATATGGCGCTGGTCCTCGACGAACAGCGCTTTTTTCAATTCATTGGTGTTGGTCAGGTTGCCGTTGTGCGCGAGCGTCAGGCCGAACGGCGAGTTCACATAGAACGGCTGGGCCTCGGCCGAACTGGTGCAGCCGGCGGTCGGGTAGCGGACATGGGCGATCCCCATGGCGCCCTTCAGTTTCAGCATGTGCGCATTGGTGAACACGTCGCGGGCCAGACCGTTCTCCTTACGCAAATGCAGACGGCCGTTTTCGCAGGTTACGATTCCGGCGGCATCCTGTCCCCGATGCTGCAACACCGTGAGGGCGTCGAACAACTCCTGGTTGACGTTTTGATGGGAAACAATTCCAGCAATACCACACATATCGATAAGTCCAAGCCTTAAAAAATCAAGAATAATGAAGAAAATCCGAAAATCCGGACGGAAAACGGGTCTTTAGCCACACGACCGTATTCTGGAAATGCGGCAGCAGCATCGACTCATGCCACCAGCTGTCCCTGGGCAGCGGCGTGAGCCCGGCAAAAATCACGATCAGGCAGACGAACAGCAAGCCGCGCGACAGGGCGACGGGCAGGCCGGCGAAATGCCCGAAAAGCGAAGGATAAATCCGTTCTTTTTTGAAGTTGAGGATAAAAAATATCGATGCGCTTAGCGTCAGGGTCAGCACGAACAGGATTGCGAACGCGGCCGCGATTTCCGCTTTCGGATTCGTGAACTCCGAGCGGATCGCGCGGGTGTAGGCGTCGGCAAAATACCAGCCGATCGCGGCGGCAATCAGCCAGCAGGCCAGCGAACGCGCTTCCAGCGCCGCGCCGCGCAGCAAGCCGATCAACAGAAAGAATGCCAGCAGCACCACAATCGCGTAATCAATCCACAGCATCTTCGCAAAAAACTGGGCCATGAATTGGACCGCCGCCATCACTCGGCCAGAATGATCGTCTTGATGTTCTGTTGGTTCAAGCGGTTCCTGATCTCGATCGCGCGCTGCTTGCTCAGTTCGGGGCCGACCTTCAGGCGGTAAATAGGGCCCTTGTCGGTCGATAAGGTTTCCATGGCGGCCGGAAAACCGAGCTTGCGCAGTTTGTCGCGTTGCGAAAGCGCATTTTCCTTTTTGGTGAAGCTGCCCGCCTGGATTGTCCAGCGTTCGAATTTTGCCGTGCTTTTCGGCGCTGCCTTTGCCGGCGTCTCTGAGGATTTCAAGGGGACAGGTTCGACTGCGGCGGACGGTTCGGTAACGCTTGCGGTCCGGCCGGGAACCGGAGCGGTTTTCGGCGCGGCCGTTTTGACCGGGGCGTTGACCACGGGCGGCGTGCGGGTTGGCGCCGGTTTCGGGGGGACGGTTTCGATGTCTTCATCCGGCGCATTTTCGGCATCGGCGGCGTCCATTTCGGCAGGCGGCTCGTAATCGGCCGATGGGTTTTCCTGAAGGCCGGGCTCGATCTTTTCGACGCCTCCGGCGGTAACATTCAGAGTAGAGGGATTGTTGCCGGGCGCGTTCTCTATGCTCGCCGCATCGGCAGGCAGTTTGCTTTCGGGGCCGTTCGGCGAACCGGCGGGCGGTTCGGGAATCGTCATTTCGCTGACGGCCTGGCCGCTGGTGTCGACCGGATCGTCGAACAGCATCGGGATAAAAATGGCGGCAAGCGCCGTGACGACAGCCGCTCCGATCAATCGTTGTTTCAGTTCTTGATCCATTTCGTCATTCACCTTTATCTAGCGCGGAGAGGCAATCGGATACCAAAAAGAAAGAGCCAAAGACCAGCAGCAGATCGCCTTCTTGCAACTGGGTTTTTGCGGCGGCAAAGGCTTCGTTGAAGGTCTGAAAGCCGAAGTGCGCGGCGGAGATTCCGCACTGTTCGAAGATTGCGCGCATTTGCGCCTCATTAGCCGTTCGGGGATTCGTCAAAGGAGCGAAAAACCAGTCGTGAACCAAAGGATTCATCAGTTCGAGCACGCCTTTGATGTCCTTGTCTTTCATCATCGAGAACAGCGCGCGGATACGGTAATGCCGGCAATGTTCCTGCAGGTATTCGACCAAAGTTTTTACGGCTTCCGGATTATGCCCCACGTCCAACAGCAAGGGAATTCTATCATCAATTAACTGAAAACGGCCGGCCAGTTTTACATTTTCCAGGCCGTGCCGGATCGCCGCGATGTCGACCGGTAGAACCGGCGACAATTGGCGGGCTGCCAGAATCGCCGAGGCCGCGTTCCGGTATTGGTGTTCGCCTTTCAGCGCCGGCGGCGGCAGATTTTCGAGCGATTGGCCGGCACAGCGCCAATGCCAGCCGTTGGCGTTTTTTTGGTAGCCGAATTCTCTGCCGATGCGGAACAGTTTGGCGTTTTTGTTTTGGGCGCATTGCAAGAGCGAGGCGGGCGGCTCCGGATCGCCGACAATCGCCGGCACGCCGGTACGGAAGATGCCCGCTTTTTCGGCGCCGATCGCTTCGCGGGTCTGGCCGAGCCAGTCGACATGATCGATCCCGATACTGCTGATCAGCGCTACGTCCGGATCGACGATGTTGACCGCGTCGAGGCGGCCTCCCATGCCGACTTCCAGGATCTGAATATCGACGCGGCGACGGGAAAAAATGTCGAGCGCGGCGAGCGTGCTGAACTCGAAATAACTTAAGGAGGTGTTGTCGCGGACCGCTTCGATTCGGGCGAATGCTTCGCAGATCAGTTCGTCGGCGGCCGGGATGGCGTCGATCTTGATGCGTTCGTTGTAGCGTAGAATATGCGGCGAGGTATAAGCGCCGACCCGGTAGCCCTGCGCCCGGTAGATCGTTTCGAGATAGGCGACGCAGGAGCCTTTGCCGTTGGTGCCGGCGACGGTGATCGTAACCGGTTTCCGGTAATCCGGATCGAGCGCGGCGAAAACGCGCGCGGCGCGTTCCAGGCCCATGTCGATCGCTAAAGGATGCAGGCTTTCCTGCCAGGTCAGCCAGTCTTTTAGCGTATTGAAACGCGGCATCAACGGTGGGATCGCAATCGGCTACTGGTCTTCTTCTACGACTTGGCTTTCGCCGGGCACTTCGTCGACGGTTTCCGGCTCCGGATTCTGAAGATATTCCAGCCGCGCCAGTGCTTCGGTTCTTACCGGGGACAAAATGCTCAGAATGCTGGCGATTTTGTCGCGGATATCGCGGCGGTCGATGATCATGTCGACCGCGCCGTGTTCCTGCAAAAACTCGCTGCGCTGAAAGCCTTCCGGCAGTTTTTCGCGTACGGTTTGTTCGATGACGCGCGGGCCGGCAAAACCGATCAAGGCGTTCGGCTCGGCCGCATTGATGTCGCCCAGCATCGCCAGACTCGCCGAAACGCCGCCCATGGTCGGGTCGGTCATGAACGAAATGTACGGAATGCCGGCCTCGGACAGCTTGGTCAGCGCGGCGCTGGTCTTGGCCATCTGGAACAGCGAAAACAAGGATTCCTGCATCCGGGCGCCGCCGCTCGCGGTAAACACGATGAACGGGCAGCCGAACTCCAGGCTTTTGTTTACGCCGCGCATGAAGCGCTCGCCGACGACCGAGCCCATCGAGCCGCCCATGAAATTGAAATCGAATGCGGCCGCGACGATGTCGATACCCTTCAGTTTGCCTTTCATAACGACCAGGGCGTCGGTTTCCTTTGTCTGCTTTTGCGCCTGAGCGATACGGTCTTTGTATTTCTTGCTGTCCCGGAATTTCAATGGATCGGTCGGCTTGATGCCTTTGCCGATTTCTTCCCGACTTTCGGCGTCCAGGAAAATGTCCAGCCGGGTTCGCGCCGAAATGCGCATGTGATGTTCGCATTTCGGGCAAACGTGCAGATTTCTTTCCAGCTCCAGCGCATAAAGAATTGCATTGCAGTTGGGACATTTATTCCACAAACCTTCAGGCACGGCTCCTTTTTTATTGGAGTTTTCCGTTCTGATGGTAGACGGAACCAGTTTCTGAAACCAACTCATTGTCATTGTGCCTCGTTGCGCGCGTTAATGCGGTTGTCGTGTAACTACTCATCCCCATCGTCAGATACTCGAGTAAGCGTAAAGCCCCTCTTTGAAAAAGAGGGGGTAGGGGGAGATTCTTTTAATTATCCATGGCCTGGCGCATCGCGCTCAGCATGTCGATGATTGCGCTTTTGGCGCGTTCGGGATCGTCCGGATTCGCTTCGATATGGCTGATCAGCGCACTGCCGACCACGACGCCGTCGCCGATGCCGGCGACAGTTTTCGCGGTCTCCGCATCTTTCACGCCGAAGCCGATGCCGACCGGCAGGCTGGCGTTTGCGCGGATTTCCTTGAGTTTTTGCTCTACATCGGCGGTATTCAAATGCCCCGCGCCGGTGACGCCTTTCAGCGACACATAATAAAGGTAGCCCGAACCGATCTCACCCATTTTTCTGATCCGCTCCGCGCTGCTGTTCGGCGCCAGCAAAAAGATCGTATCGATGCCGCGCGTCTTCAATTCGGCGGCGCAGGCTTCGCCTTCCTCGGGCGGCAGGTCGACGGTCAGCACGCCGTCGACATCGGCCCGCTGTGCGGCATTGGCAAAGCCCCCATAGCCCATCGCTTCAATCGGGTTCAGGTAGCCCATCAAGACCAGAGGCGTTTGGGCATCGGTGCGCCGAAACTCCATCGCCATTTCCAGCGTACGGCGCAGGCTCATCTTATGTGCGAGCGCGCGTTCGCTGGCGCGCTGGATCACCGGGCCGTCGGCCATCGGATCGGAAAACGGCACACCCAGTTCGATCACGTCGGCACCGGCCTTGACCATTGCATGCATCATCGGCACCGTGAAAGCAGGGTACGGATCGCCCGCGGTAATGAACGGGATCAGCGCCTTGCGGCCGTTTTGGGACAGTTCTTCGAATTTGGCGGCTAATCGGCTCACAGTAAAATTCCCTCGCGTTTGGCCATTGTCTGCATATCTTTGTCGCCGCGGCCGGACAGGTTGACAATGATGATTTGATCTTTTTTCATCGTCGGGGCCAGCTTCATCGTGTAGGCCATCGCGTGGCTCGATTCGAGCGCCGGAATGATGCCTTCCATCCGGGTCAGCGCGTAGAAGCCTTCGAGCGCTTCGTCGTCGGTAATGCTGACGTAAGTTGCGCGGCCGGTGTCTTTCAGCCAGGAATGCTCGGGGCCGACGCCCGGATAGTCGAGTCCTGCCGAGATCGAATGGGTTTCGATGATTTCGCCGTCGTCGTCGGCCATCAGATAGGTGCGATTGCCGTGCAGGACGCCCGGGCGGCCTGCCGACAGCGGTGCGGAATGGCGTCCGGTTTCGATGCCGTCGCCGGCCGCTTCGACACCGTACATTTTGACGCTCTCGTCGTCGATGAACGGATAGAACAGGCCGATCGCGTTCGAGCCGCCGCCGACGCAGGCAACCAGCGCGTCGGGCAGGCGACCGGTCATTTCTTGGCATTGCTGCTTCGCTTCGCGGCCGAGAATGGCCTGGAAGTCGCGGACCATCGCCGGATACGGGTGCGGGCCGGCGACCGTACCGATGATGTAGAAGGTGTTGTCGACATTGGTGACCCAGTCGCGGAGCGCTTCATTCAGTGCGTCTTTCAGCGTTTTCGAGCCGGATTCGACCGCGACGACTTTCGCACCCAGGAGCTTCATCCGGTACACGTTCAGCGATTGGCGCGCGACGTCGACCGCGCCCATGTACACGACGCATTCGAGGCCCAGACGGGCCGCCACGGTGGCGGTCGCGACGCCGTGCTGGCCGGCGCCGGTTTCGGCGATGATCCGGGTTTTGCCCATCCGCTTGGCCAGCAGGGCCTGGCCGACCGTGTTGTTGATCTTGTGCGAACCGGTATGGTTCAGGTCTTCGCGCTTCAGGTAGATCTGCGCGCCGCCGAGTTCGCGGCTCCAGCGTTCGGCATGGTACAGCGGCGACGGCCGGCCGACGTAATGCTGTAGGTCGGCATCCAGTTCGGCCAGGAAGTCGGGGTCCTGCAAATAGCGGTGGTAGGCTTCGTTAAGTTCCTGGATCGGCCGGATCAGCGTTTCCGCGACGAACGTTCCGCCGTAGGGGCCGAAATGCCCCCGCGCATCGGGCATATTGTATTTATTGGTCATAATTTATTGTGTCACCCTTATTAACTTCTGTTAAAAACGCCGCCATTCTGGCCGCATCCTTAACACCTTTGGCCGCTTCCACCCCGCTGCTGACATCCAGCGCATAAGGTTTGACCGTCCGTACCGCATCACAGGCGTTTTCCGGATTCAAGCCGCCCGCCAAAATGATCGGCAGGCCGCATTGTTCCGGGATCATCTTCCAGTCAAAAAGGCTGCCGGTGCCGCCTTTCGCATCCGGATGCCAGGCGTCGAGCAAGAGTCCCGCCGCATCGTGATATTGCCGCGCCAACTCCGCAATATCGGTGCCGGGCTTGACCCCGACCGCCTTGATATAGCGTTTGCGGTAAAGCCTGCACGCCTCGGGCGCCTCGTCGCCATGAAACTGCAGGCAATCGATCGGCACGTGCTGCAAAATTTCCCGTATCCGTGCCTCTTCCTCATCCACGAACAATGCGACGGTCGTCGTAAACGCGGGCAGGGCGCCGACGATCTTCAATGCCTGGTCGATGTCGACGTTGCGCGGACTTGGCGGGTAAAACACTAAGCCGACCGCATCGGCGCCGAGCAGCGCAGCTTCGCGCGCGTCCTCGGCACGCGTAAAGCCGCAAATTTTAACGCGAGTTCGCATAAAGTGATATGGGAATTTAAGAAAAAAACCAAGCCTTATAGAATATCATAAAAGGCGGCCGTCCTTGATTCCGAAAATTCGCCGGTTTCGGAACGGGGGATTTTTTAAATTTAAAACGAAAACATGGCTTTTTTCGCCGCATTTGCAGAGGTCCGGCTTTCAGATAAAGTTGCGCCATTTGAATAAGTCCGTGCTTCATTTACAATGGACGGTTTGTTGAAAGACTTGCCAGGTTTTTAAAACCTGGCAAGTTATGGGTTAGCCGCGCGAAAACCGTTTTGGGCTGACCCGCTGGAAAACAATGTCGGCAATGACGGTTGGATGAGATAGATGAAAAAATTAAGATGCGCGGTAATCGGTACGGGCTATCTCGGCAAGTTTCACGCGGAAAAATACGCTTCGCTGCCGGACTGCGAACTGACCGCAGTGGTCGATATCGACGAGGCTGCCGCCCGTAATATCGCGGAGAAACACGGCGCGAAGGCGGTGACCGATTACCGGGAGCTCCTGGGCCGGATCGATGCGGTCAGCGTGGTCGTGCCGACCACGCTGCATCATCGGGTAGCGAAGCATTTTCTATCGGCCGGCGCGCACGTGCTGGTCGAAAAGCCGATTACGGTGACGCTGGAGGAAGCCGACGAGCTGATCGCGATCGCGCATGAAAATAACCGGGTCCTGCAGGTCGGCCATCTGGAACGCTTCAATCCGGCCGTGCTCGGGCTCGACAAGGAAGAAAAGCCGCTGTTCATCGAATCGCACCGGCTGGCGCCGTTCAATCCGCGCGCGAACGACGTCAGCGTGGTGCTCGATCTGATGATTCACGACATCGACATCATTCTGGCTTTGGTCGATTCGGAGGTCGAGCGGATCGACGCGAGCGGCACGGCGGTGCTGACCCAGGGCACCGACATCGCGAACGCGCGCCTGTTGTTCGAAAACGGCTGCGTCGCGAATGTAACCGCGAGCCGGATCAGCATGAAACTGGAACGCAAGATGCGTCTGTTCCGCCCGTCTTCGTACGTGTCGGTCGATTTCCAGAACCGCGTCTTGACCAAGCACCGCACCGGCGAGAAGGAAATGTTTCCCGGCATTCCCGAGATCGTGACCGAAGAATCGGTGTTCGCGACCAGCGACGCGCTGCTGGAAGAAATCCGGCATTTCGTCGCTTGCATACAAACCGGCGAAAATCCGCTGGTGCCTGGAGAAGCGGGAAGAAGAGCGCTGGCAACTGCGATCAGGATTACGGAGCTTCTGAATTAAAGGTTAAGCGTAGGGTGGATAAGCGAAGCGCATCCACCCACGCCGGCCTTTTCGTGGTGGATGCGCTTCGCTTATCCACCCTACTATTATGAAATATTTAGGCAGATAACATGATCCCAATGGTAAACCTGAAGGCCCAATACGCCGAAATCAAGGACGAGGTCGAGCAGGGCCTCGCCGAGACGATCGCGAATTGTTCATTCATTCTCGGCCCGAACGTGCAGGCTTTCGAACAGGAATGCGCCGATTATCTGGGCGTCAAGCATGCGATCGGCGTGGCATCCGGCACCGATGCGCTGCATCTGGCGCTGATCGCAGAAGGCATCGGCCCCGGCGATGAGGTGATCACGACCGCGTTCACGTTCATCGCGACCGCCGAGGCGATCCGCTATGTCGGCGCGAAGCCGGTGTTCGTCGATATCGATCCGAAGACCTTCAATATTTCGCCGGAGGCGATCGAGCAGGCGATCACGCCGAACACCAAGGCGGTGATGCCGGTGCATCTGTTCGGCCAGCCGGCCGACATGGCGCGGATTACTGCAATCTGTTCGCAACACAATCTGAAATTGATCGAAGACTGCTGCCAGTCGTTCGGCGCCTCGATCGGCGGCAGGCAGACCGGCGCGATCGGCGACGCGGGCGGCTACAGTTTCTTTCCGAGTAAGAACCTTGGCGCCTACGGTGACGGCGGCCTGGTCGTGACCAACTCGGACGCGGCCGCCGAAACGATCAAAATGCTGCGCAATCACGGTTCGAAGGTGCGCTATTACCACGACATCATCGGCTACAACAGCCGGCTCGACGAGATGCAGGCGGTGATCCTGCGCGCGAAACTGAAACGGATCGACCGCTACAACGGTGCGCGCCGCCGCGCCGCGCACCGGTATTCGGAACTGATGGCCGATTTGCCCTTGACCACGCCGTTTGAGGATGGCGTCGGGGAGCATGTGTATCATCAGTACACGCTGCTGTGCGACCGCCGCGACGAGGTCATGAAGGCACTGCAGGAAAACCGGATCGCCTCGGCGATTTATTATCCGGTGCCGCTGCACCGACAGAACGTGTTCAAAGACGAATGCGCCGGCGTCAGCCTGCCGAATACCGAAAAGGTGGCGGCAACCTGCCTGTCCTTGCCGATCTGCTCGGAGCTGGATGATCGGACGATAGAGTCGATCGTGAAGGTGATTCGCGCCGCGCTGGTTTGATTATGGATTTGGCTTCAAATCATTTCCCGGTCAAAGACCTGCCGGGTTTTAAAAACCTGGCAGGTCTACCGGCATACCGGAAAGTTCATATCGGCCAATTCCTATGCGGACCATGAAGGCGTTTCTGTAAGGCAATCAAGGGCCTCTTACAACTTTTTATAGACTCGCCTACGGCATCGAGAATTGGCAAAAAGCAGGAATTATCGCGCATTCAAAGCGATTGGGCTTTATTCGAAAGCCGCGGCGAAGGTGGGCGCTCCCGCAAAACCGTAGCGCCTAAGGCCCCTCGAAAACAAAGGATTGGGTCGATAATGACTTCCCCTCATCGTTCCTACGCGCAGCGCGTGAGAACGGGAAAAAGACTACAACGCCCGGAAATCAATCATGATTTACCGTTTCCGGATGCCTTCCCTTGCATCGGCGAGTGTGTCAGCGATGTCGCCAATGCCGGTATCGCTGGCATCGAAACGAGTAGCGAGCTTGTTTTCAACCCGCAATGGCGCGGCGGTGCGGCTTACACCTATAACGATAGCCGCAATCTCGACAATAGACGCCGGTTGCCGTTTCAGGCCCCGCACAGCGTCCGCGCTTGGGGCGAATGGCGCGCGCCGAATCTGCCGCTGACCTTATGGGTCGAAGGCATCTACCGCAGCCTGTCTCAAAACGATCTCGGCAACACGCTGGATGTGGACGACGCGTTTCATCTGAACGTTCACACCAACTACCGGGTAACGCCCAAGCTCGATTTGTACGTGCGCGGCGAAAACATCAATAACGACAAGACGCCGGATATCCATAGTTTTGATCATGCCAGCGCCGTGGTCTACGGCGGCCTTTCCTACCGGCTTTGAACCGGCAATCGATGCCCAGGCTACCGGCCGAGCGAAATGTAGCCATACCGCCAACAAAAAGTTGACACTGGCTTTTGCCGCACGTCCAAAGTCGTCCGCAACACCGTTCGACGTGTCTGTCACCTAATAGAATGAGTGGAGCGCCAGCGAAACCCATCAAACAATTTCTCCGGTACAACGGTGGATGATTTACGGCGGCATCGGTCCAGCCATCAGATGCGACAAATAAAACTTCACCAATTCGCGCTGGTTTTTGGTTTGGGTCTTGGCGAACAAGGCGCTGAGCTGAGTACGCAGGGTCTTGATGCCGATTTGCAGGCTTTCGGCGATTTCCTGGGTGCTGTCTTTCAGCAGTAATTGCTCTAAAACGCGGGTTTCGGCCGGAGTGAGACGGTAAAGCTGGGCAAAGCCGCCGAGATTGCCCGTAGCCAGCTTGCCCGGTTCTGCGATCAGCACCATGATGCGCGCTTGCTCTGTTAAAGTTTGGGTAAAGGCGCTGGGCAGCGGCATGAAAGTGATCATCCAACGCTGGCTGGTCCCGATACCCTTTACGCCCATGCTGCCGCCAAAACCCTGACGGGCCTGATACAGGCTTTCGCGAATCGCGGCGGCATCCTGTGCGCCGGCGGCGGTCAGCCTCTGGTTGATGACCAGCGGGCCGCTGCCCTCCCGGAAAACGGCCTCGACCTGTCGATTGGCGAACAACACCTTGCCATCACCGTCCAACAAGGCCACCGCTTGACTCATCCGGTCCAGGGCGTGTTCGCGTAAGTAGCGCGTTTCCTGCTCCAACGATAAGCGCCAGTGAATGCGCAGCGCCCGCTGCAAGTGCGGCATGAGACGCCGATACAAGGCGATCTCGCTCTCCGTATAGGCCGGCGCGGCGCGAGCGCAATGTCGTCACCCGTACCGAAACATCCCCTTGCTGCAAGATCGCGCCGCCGATCGAATAGAAATAATCTTGCGGCTTTAGCCAGCCATTGAAAAACTCGGTTTTGGGCAGGTCGGCGTCCAGATACAGCTGGGAAGAAATGACCGGAACGCCTTCACCGTAGCGTTTGGCATTTTGCAGCCAGACGTTCGAGTGGCCGAATTCCCTTTGGAGCGATTCGAGGAAATCCTCGTCGGTACGCGCCTGGGCGACGAAGCTTCGGTTGGGCGAGGAGGCCGTGGTCGAGTGGCCCGTGCCGAAGTCATGTACAAACAGCAAGGATCCCGCCGAATGCATCGCCTCGGAAAAGCATTCGAGAAACCGTCGCCAGGCGGCCGGCTCCATGCCTGCGTCGTAGATCAATCCGACCAGTTCGTCAAATTGCTCCTCCATTTCGCCCCCCGCTCACCCCTCGGAATTTCTCAATGATGCTGCCAATACGCAGGCACTTGGTTAGATAACCAATCACTATTCCCGGCAATTTGCCGAAAACGTTGTTTTGCTTTCTGACGCTGCGGGTGAGGATCGAAAAACGCCCGCAAGAACGCCCGTTTCAGTCAAATGACTGATGACAGGGAGGGATTATATAAATTAAGCTTCGCTCCGGCAATTTCTACGAACTGACTAATGCGAGAAGTCTCGTAGTTTGGGTTAGCGAAGCGTACCCAACAGCATTCGGCTTCGAGTGTTGGGTTACGGCTGACGCCTAATCCAACCTACATGCTAACTAATGCGATAAGGACGTAGACACCATATCAAGCGACCCGACATTTCACGGCAGAACCTCATTCGGCGGAACCGGCACGCCGGTTCCGCCTTTAAAACAATACCGGTTCCGCCTTTAAAACAATAAAAGAAATATATGAAAAGAAGACTCGGAAAGTTTGTCATATTATTGTGTTGCGTTTTGAATACGACCGCTTGCACTACCGCTAAAGCTATCAAGGAAACCGGCAATGAGTTTTCACAAGGTAATATCATAACGGGGCTTTGGTACGGAACGATGGGGATTACTATGGCCGCTCTTATTGATGTGGTAACTCTTGGCGGGACTACAGATGTCACAACAGGCTCTAAAGCCCTCATTGCGGCAGCTAATTCAGGACGTTCATATTCTGGGCCAAGTGGTATTTCCAGTTATTCAACCGCAAAAAATTCTAATGCAATAGCTAGCACTGTAACACAAAGGGCGTACACGACGTACGGTAGCAGCCGCGATTATGCTACTTCCTCAAATACGTCAAACTCCAACGTATCAAATAATGCCCAAGCATCATCTTATGCAGGCTCAAGCAGTCGTTACTCCGTACCAATGACAAATTGCGTTTCATCAAAAGTTGATCAATCCAAATCGGACAATTATGGCACTTATTATCGCCTAACTAACACTTGCCAAGTTAGGATCAGTGTTACACATTACGTTAATGGTACTACTTGGGGAGGGCATCAAGGCAAGGGAGACCTTAATCCTGGACAGTCTACGACTACAGTTAAAGTTCCGACTGGATCAAGAATAACTTATCGAGCATGTGAAATACCCGCTGGAAAAGAATGGGTAGGTATTGAAAATACCAATGGAGGAGGATTTATGTGCGTTATCTACCAGTAACCCGCTAAGGCGGATTCGCCGACAGGCAATCCGCCATCGCTTCGAAGCACATCGGCGTTTTGCTATCGCGAAAACGCCCTACAGGCTGGAAGACGGATGATAAACTGAAAACCAATCAGGCCCAATACGCCAAGGGCAAAGGCGCCGAACTGTTGTGGACGGCATGAGGTCAGGAAGGCAAATGACTGGTCAAATCCATGCTGTCGTGCAACAAGCGCAGCACCTCAATGGCTCTTATACCAACGACATGAAATACGATGAAATGACGCCCATTGCGTCTTTGCCGCGCTACATGCAAAGTGCGGATACCTGAACCGAGGTCGTCGCGTGGGCGGGTGCCGATAATGTTTGGGCCAGATCGCAGCGCATCAATTGCTTGCAAAAGTGTAGCTTCGTAAATCACTGCTTGACGTTCACCGAAGTTGCTGGCCGTCCAACGAAGTATTTCCGCAAAATCCAGTTCCGCAAGCCGAACCAATTGAACATTCCAAGAGCCCTTCGTACCACTAAAGGTCATCTTTCGGCTAAACCGTCCGCAATTGCC
The DNA here is from genome assembly GCF_000214275.2 of Methylomicrobium album BG8. Classification (NCBI taxonomy): domain Bacteria; kingdom Pseudomonadati; phylum Pseudomonadota; class Gammaproteobacteria; order Methylococcales; family Methylococcaceae; genus Methylomicrobium; species Methylomicrobium album. The sequence goes on from NZ_CM001475.1 coordinate 1,271,970, forward strand.
TTGGCAGCGATGGACTTGAGATGCGCTTGCAGCTCTTCGCCACTTTCAAATCGGGTAACGCGACCTGCTTCACTGTCGGCGATTCCCACGTCGACGGCCGCGCGCAATCTGGCGAGTTTGGCGGCATGTTCGGCCCGGCGCTCTTCCACTAGACGCAAGCCTTCGCGTAGCACTTCACTGGCGTTCTGGTATTCCCCGCTTTCGACCAACTGCTCGATGAAGGCGGCTTGATGGTTGGTGATGACGACATTACGTGTTGGCATGGCATTTTCTCCTATAGCGCATTGGCAGATTATGCCATTTTATTCACGCCAAGATGGGACTGTCAACCCAATTCCCCAGTTTGCAGAGGACCGTAGGGCGGTTTCGCGTCAGCAAACGCCATAGCTTTGAAGCATGTTGTGGGGTTTCGCTATCGCGAAAACACCCTACAGCTCCACATCTCTCGAAAACAAGGACATGCAACACCCGCAAACCATCATGATTTATCGTTTCCGGGCGCCTTCAGCAAATCGATAATTTCTTTCAAATACGCCACTTCTTTGTCTTTCTGCTCGACGAGCAATTGCAGTTTTTCCAGCTCGACCTTCAATTGCATGAATTCAGGCGAACACACGCCAATGTGCCAGTGGCTTTGATCGTTGTTCGACCCCGCCAGATTGAAAACATTTTTTTCATTCAGCTCAAACAAATCCGCAAGCTTAATGCCGAACAAAGCAGCAATCTGCTCGAGCCGCGACAAATTCACGTCCGTTTCGCCGCGCTCGATACTGCCGTAGCCGTTTGGCGACATTTCCAGCTTACTGGCCGCCTCTTCCTGCGACCAGCCTTTCAACTGTCTGAGCAGGCGAATTTTTTCATGTACTGCCATAAAGACACATCCTATGGGTGAAATACCAAGTCTGGCTTGATTGTAGCAAACTCACGGCATTTTTATAATTCGCCCGTCAACGTACAACGTAAGGCAAATTCGCCGACACCACCGCTTTGAAGCACATCGGCGTTTTGCTATCGCGAAAACACCCTACAGTCCGACAGCTCTTCGGCGATCATTTCAGTCAAATGACTGATGACGGATTCCATTGGATTCATTAGCATGTTTTTTATTTTTAATGGCGGCGATACGCCCTGTAATGGCGGATCCTATCTTATTAACTAGGCCCGTAGATTGGGTTAGCGAAGCGTAACCCAACGGAATTCGGCTTCGCGTGTTGGGTTACGGCTAGCGCCTAACCCAACCTACAGGCTACGCAGATGATTGATTCAACGGAGCTAAAGTGGCAATCAACTCGACCATTACTCAACGTCTTTAATAGGAAGCGAAGTGAGACTCTTAAACCATAAATTTGCCAAAGGGGCCGCCGTATTTGGTGTCCTATGGGCGTCCAACTCGACAAGCGTAGAAGCCCAAAGCCAACAGATTCCGGGCGCCATCCAACCTGGACAGATCGAGAAACAGCTTAAGGCGATCCCGACTCCGAAAGCAGACACGCCTGCCCTCAAGGTGATTCCGGAACAGCCGATTCCGTCAGCGACCGATGGCGACATCGCCTTTGAACTGAAAGACGTAACTTTTTCCGGCGGTACGGTATACCCCGAAGCCGAATTGAAGAGTTTCTTTACGTCTTTATTGGGCAAAACCGTAACGTTGAACCAATTGCGCGCCGCCGCCGCAAACGCAACCGTTCATTACCGGAACGACGGCTACGTTTTAGCGCAAGTGTTGGTTCCGAAACAAACATTGCAGAACGGCATCGTTCGGCTCGACATTGTCGAAGGCCATATCAATGAAGTCAGATTCCAGGGCGATGGTATAAAGGACGTACTCGGCCTGTTGCAAAACTATGCGGACAAAATCCGCACCGCCAAACCGGTCAATATCTCGGCAATGGAGCGCTATTTGTTATTGATTAATGATTTGCCGGGCATCAACGCCTACGGTTCGCTCGTGCCTTCACCTATCACGCCGGGGGCGGCCGATCTTGTTGTCGAAATCACGCAACAATCGTTCAGCGCCACCCTCGGCTTCAACAACCGCTTGACCAAGTTGCTCGGCACTTACCGTGCGGAGGTATACGGTGAAGCGAATAATGCGCTCGGCCTGCAGGAAAAAAGCTATGCACGGGTATTCCAATCGTTCGAAGACAAGATGACCGTGCTGTCGCTGGGCGAGGACCTGCCACTGTTCAACGAAGGCACACGCCTGTCCCTGATGCTGAATCAGGTCTGGTCCAACACGTCTTTGTTCAACATCGCTAACGGTTTGAATTCTCATCTGGTATCGCTCAACATCGGTTTGGCGCACCCCTTGCTCCGCAGTCGCAACAGCAATTTAAGCGTGCGGGGCAGTTTTTCGATGGTCGATTCGACCTCCTCCAGCGACTTTTTCAATGAAACCATCACCAGCGACCGCATCCGCTCGTTCAGAGCCGGCCTAACTTATGATTTGGCCGATAGCTGGCGCGGCATCAACATGGTCGATCTGGAACTCAGCCAGGGCATCAACGCGCTTGGCGCACGTGATCCCTCCGACACGGAACGCGCGGCGGGTACCGCCAAACTATCGGCCGCTCAAGGCGAAGTCGACTACGTTAAAACCAATATCTATCTGGCTCGCCTGCAAGCGATCGCGCCGCAATGGTCTTTCCTCGCCGCGTTCCAAGGGCAATACACCGAGGATGTGCTACTCGCTCCCGAACAATTCTCGCTCGGCGGCGAGCAATTTCTACGGGCTTATGATCCCTCCGAATTCATCGGCGACAAAGGCTTCGCGACCAAAGCCGAATTGCGTTACACCTTTACTCCTTTCGCGAATGCCGACATGACCCTGTATGGTTTCCATGATTACGGTGAGGTGCATTACAACTACGATCGTCCCGGTATTGCGGTCCACGCGGCCGGCGTCGGCATGCGCATGACCGTTACCCGCTACTTTTCCGGTTACGTTGAAGGCGCAAAGCCACTCCATCCGGAGCAATCGACAGAGCTAAACAAAGACATGCGCTTGTTCGGCGGCTTTAAATTAACCTTCTGATATTGCGGAACAGCAGGAATCCGAGAAAATGAATAAAAACAGCATCCAGACCTCCGTTTGCCAACCCAATCAATTGAGGACTTTACCGGCCGCCATCCGGAAACGATTGATAGCCGAAGCAGTCGCTCTGGCCGCCTTCAGTTTTATCCCAGTCGCCCATGCCAATCCAACCGGCGGCCAGGTGGCCGCCGGCAACGCGGCGATCGTCGAGCAAGGCGCGCGGATGGACATCAACCAAAGCAGCCAGCGCGCGGTGATCAATTGGCAATCGTTCAGCATCGATACGCACGAGCATGTCAACTTCAATCAGCCCGGCCGTGACGCCGCGACGTTGAATCGGGTCGTCGGCAACGATCCATCGGCGATTCTGGGCCGGATGACCGCGAACGGCAACGTCTATCTGATCAACCAGAACGGCATCATGGTCGGCAAGGATGCCCAAATCAACGTCGGCTCGCTGACCGCCAGCACCGCGAACATCAGCAACGAAGACTTCATGGCGGGTAACCTGCACTTTGCCGAGCCCGGCAACCCAGAAGCCCGCATTGTCAATTTTGGCAACATCACCGCGCAGCAAGGCGGTCTGGTCGCTTTAGTCGCGCCGGGCGTCGAAAACCACGGCGTGATCAATGCCCGCCTTGGCAAGGTCGCGCTGGCCAGCGGCGACGCGTTCACGCTCGATCTGTACGGCGATCGCTTGATCCAACTGACCGTCAGCAAGGAACAACTCGACCATATCCCGAACGCCGAAGGCCACCCCCTGTCGCATTATGTCAGCAACACCGGCGAAATCACCGCCGACGGCGGCATCGTCACGATCATGGCCGGCACCGGCAAGGCGATCATCGACAGCCTGATCAACCTGCAAGGACACGTACAGGCGCAATCTATCGAGAACAAGAACGGCGTGATCTCCTTGCTCGGCGACGACGGCACACGGATCGATGTCGCCGGCACACTGGATGCTTCCGGCCGATCCGCGCAGAACGACGGCGGCAAAGTCGAAATCCGCGGCCGCGAAGTCAATCTGCAAGCCGGCAGCCGCATCGACGTCTCCGGCGATCGGCAAGGCGGAACTGCGTTGATCGGCGGCGATTATCAAGGTTCCGGCGACGGTGTCCGCGCCTTGCTGACTACGGTCGAGCGCAGCGCGGCGATCAACGCGGACAGCAAAACCGCAGGCGACGGCGGCAAGGTGATCGTCTGGGCCGACGATCGCACCGTCTATGACGGCAGCATCAGCACGCGCGGCGGCAGCGCGTCCGGCAACGGTGGCCTGGTCGAGGTCTCCGGCAAAAATACGCTGCATTTCGACGGCGAGGTCGATGCCAGTGCAAAGAACGGTTCGGCGGGTGAATTGCTGCTCGATCCCGGCAATTTGACCATTGCGTCCAAAACGCAAATGCAATCGACGACGTTATTACCCAACACTGGCACCTATAGCAGCCCGTCAAGCGCAGACAATGTGATCAGTTCCGAAAAGGTCAATTACCTGCTGCAAACCGGCACCAGCGTTTCTCTGAAAACCAGCAATGACTTAACGGTTGCTTCGCAGATAGACGGACGTGCCACCAATGGCGTAGCCGGCGCATCATTCAGCCTATCGGCGGGAAATAATATCAATATCAATGACAACATCCTGACCAATAACGGCGACATCTTCATCAACGCCATTACCGGCAATATTACGATGGCAAACGGCACGGCCTTGTTCGCCGGCAACCGAAATATTACCCTGACTGCGGGCAACCATACGGATCTGCAACATTTGCTTTCCACCGGGAAAATCGATGTCACCTCCGGTGCCGATTCGATTTTCCGCCAGGCTTTGGTAGGGCTGAACAATCAAGGTATTGGCGTGTTTGAAGTCGATGCCGGCGGCAATGTTGGCCTGAACGGCTTGTTGACCATAGGCGGCGTTACCGTATTGGCCGACGGCTCGATTGATGTCTTCAAACCTATTTTTGCCGGCGGTGCTGTCGATTTGTCCGGCGGCGCGCTCAATGTTGCAAACGGCGCGGATATCAGCACCAAAGGCGCGAACGGCGCATTGCCCGGCAATGAGCTCAAATTGACCTCGATTGGCGACATGCAAGTCAACGCCAATTTATTGACGGATAATGCCAAAATCATCCTGAAAACAACCGGAACGGAAGGATCGATCACCACTGCCGACAAGATCCTGATTGATCCCGGCTCCGAAAAGTTGACAATCGATGCCGGTAAAAACATCACGATGGGCAAAACCTGTTTGGCGCCAGGTGGATTGTGCAACCATTCAACCATAGAGAATCAAGGCGCTATTCCGGCCACGGCAACCCTAATTTCGCAAAATGGCGACATTAAGCTCGGTGATATCATCGCCGACCGCGGGTTATCCATCACGGCAAACCAGGGCAAACTTGACCTGAGCACGATTGATTTGCGATCCCGGGGGTCTGCCGGCATCGAGTTGACGGCAAAAAACGCGCTTAATTTGAAGGGCGATTTGTTGACTGAGAACGGTACGCTGAAGATCATCGACTCAGGAAGTGTCACCGGAACATCCGACAAGCGACTGGAGACAGGGACTGCCGATATTTCACTGCGCAGTGCCGGTGCGGTTTCCTTGTACGATGTCTTTACTACCGGAAAGCTTGATGTAATCGCCGACGGCCCGATTATTTTCAATCGGGCTTTGGGTACAGGGGATAACACCTACACCGGCTTAGCCGCACTTTCGGTTCAAGGTAAAGACGCCATAACCTTTAACGATCAAGTGCATCTGACGGGCAATCACCCGGCAGAGGGTAATTATCCGACGAGCGATAATGTACTGAGCGTATTACAAACCGGTACCACCGGCAAACTAACCATCAACGGAAAAATCGTGGTGGATAATGGCAGCGTTTACTTGGGTAAACCTGTCGGAATAGATTACTTTAACGACGCCAATAATATTGAATTAGGAAATTCAATTTATACTTTAAATGGAGATGCCATTACACTAAACAACGACATTCATGTATACAATTCAAAAAAAATAGACTCACTACTGAACGTTGACATTCCTCCAAGTTTTTCTGAATACCCTTTACACTATGTGAAAGATGTCGACAATCAGCCGACTGTCGAGCTGGAAAATCAAAATGGAAATATTTTACTCAGTGGAAATATAAATGGATTATTTGAACCAAATTTGCTACTTAATTTGAAGCTGTATGCAAAATCTATTTCTCTTCCTAACTGGGTTGGCATTCCTGCGGAGAGTTTTACAATTGATTCAAAGACATTTAACGTTTGGGATGGCGATGACTTATCTGTATACGTAAACAGAGACATAGAAAACCTGTTATTTTTTTATATTCGTACCCTGGGAACTGCCGCATTTGATTATAGTGAAAAACCTAGAGACCAAAACGAAAAGATACCGCAAAAACCTATTTCACAAGCTACACCAATTTTATCGCAAAATAGAAATTCTTCGTGGGACACATTTAACATGTTAGGAAATAATGCAGTTTCAACATCTACAGCATCCCCACAAAATTCGTTTAACACAGATTTTAGACTATTTGGGGCACCATCGAATTCGGTTTCTTCCGACCCTGAAGGAATTGACACGTCATCCATTACCAAACAAACATTAAATTATGCCGACTCGTCGGAAACGACTCCAAATGCAAACGCTCCGGAAAACTCAGACGAAGAAACAGTCATCTTGGGCGGCGGCAGCGAGGCCGATAATGCCGATTTGGGCTTAAACTCCCCGGAAAACGGGGCGGTGCAAGATACTTATTCAACCAAGCATTCTCCAGTTTGTGGAGTCGGTCGTGGGAACTCTAAAAACGGGCTGCCTCAATGCAAGGAAGCTTCTTAATTACCGTGCTTTTATTCTAAGGATCTGGCTCCAAATAACTTCCCAACCAAAGACCTGCCAGGTTTTAAAAACCTGGCAGGTCTACCCGGCATACCAGGAAGTTAATATTGGCCACTTCCTAAACATCGCAAAGCGGCGCCTTGATTATGAATGACTGAATTGATGACAATGAAACGCCTATTTTCCGCCTTCGTCTTTTTGTTTATCGACCAGACTGCGGCTTTTGCTTTAGATAGCACCCCGATCATCCGGGTCGATGCCGCTTATCACAGTGGGCCGGTCTTTGGCGTCGAACCCTTGATGAACGATCAAAGGCTGGCGACGATTTCGCACGACAAAACCGTCAAAATCTGGCGCAGCCGCGATTTTAAATTATTGCAGACGCTGCGCATTCCGATCGGCAACGCTTTCGAAGGCAACCTCGACAGCATTGCCGTTTCGCCGGACAGCAAACTAATCGCCGTCGGCGGCTGGACCTGCTGGGAACGGGGTAAACACGGGTGCGTTTATCTATTCGATGCCACTACCGGCCATTTGCTCCGCTGTATCGATCAATTGAAGAATATTATCGGCGAGCTGCGCTTCTCGCCTGATGGCCGCGTCCTGGCGATCGGCCTGCATGGAAACGGCGGGATCGCCTTTGTCGATACCCAAACCTTCCAAATTTTGGCACAAGATCAGGATTATGGCGAACGGGTAACCGGCTTGTCCTTCTCAAGCAACGGCTATGCGGCAACAGGCTCCAATGACGGCTACCTTCGCGTTTACGATCCGCAATTCAAGTTGGCTGCCCGCGTTAAGGTGCCAGAAGTCGACCGCATTGCCGACAGCTATTTTTCCCCGGATGGCAAAAGGCTTCTGGTCAGTTCTTACAACAGTCCGCTGATTCAGATTTTATCGTTGCCGCAATTGCAGGTTGAGCGCAGTTTAAGAGTCGATGCTTCACATCCTATCAAAACGCTCAGAAACGCGGTTTGGAGCCCATCGGGCGAATTCATTTACGGCAGCGGCGATTCGGCCAATGTCCAAGAAGCGGAAATTCTGCGTTGGAAGGTTTCCGATCTTTCTCATTATGAGTCGATAAAATTATCTCACAGGGTTCAATCGATACGCCCCCGCAGCCAGAACGGTATCGCGTTTTCAACTGAAAACGCCGCGATCGGATTGCTTGCCGATAATGAAACCAGACCGCGCTTATCGGATACCCATACCCTTCAACATCCACAGATGCACGATGGATTTCAGGTTTCTTTTGACGGTAGTAAAGTCTCGTTTCCAATCACTCAGCCCGTCAAAGAATCTTTATTTTTTTCGGTCGATCAGCTGTCATTAGAGAAGGAAACGGCAAATTTCAAACAGGCGGCAAGCCGGAAACCCAATAAAAATTTACAACTCGCCGATTGGGAAAATGCCGCCAAGCCAAAACTGAATGGGCATCCATTGGAACTGGAGCCTTTCGAAATCGTACGCTCTTATGCTTCCTCTACTAAAAATACCCACCTATTTTTAGGTACCGAGTGGTCGCTTAAATCCTTTGATAAAAAAGGCAGGCTGGCGTGGAACACTGCCATGCCGGGCGCGGTTTGGAATTTGGCGGCAACCGGCGACGGATCATTGGTAGTGGCGGCGCTTTCCGACGGCACGATCCGTTGGTATAGGGCGGCCGACGGGAAAGAGATGCAGGCGCTTTTCGTAGAACCGCACAGCAAGGAGTGGGTGCTTTGGCGTCCCGACGGCTATTATGCATCCTCCGAAAACGGCGACAATTTAATCGGCTGGCATGTCAACCGGGGTAAAAATAGTGCCCCGGATTTTTACCGGGCAGTGCAATTTGAACGGCAGTTTTACAGGCCCGATTTGTTGCGTAGCAGCCTGGGCGCCTCTGCCGGAAGCGCAAAAGAAGATTGGATCGCTCGAAGCGAACCCAAAAGATCGGGTGTCAGCACTCGCTATGCCGGAGTTTTGGCTAATGGCAGTCGTGGAACCATAGATACTATTCGCCTTGGCGAATTTACCTTAAGGAAACTCTGAATAAGTCCTACGCCTGGGATAAAATATCCGCAGCTTGCCATTTTCGATAGGTGCCCGCCATGAAGCAACTCGGACTCAGTGCCCCACTGTTTGTGAAGAAACCGAAACAGACTCGGCGGCAGCAATTTCTCCAAGAGATGGAGCAGGTAGTGCCTTGGAGTTTGTGGACGAGCCGGATAGCGCCGCACTACCCGACAGCGGGCCGAGGCCGCCGCCCCTTTCCCTTGGCGACGATGTTGCGCATTCACCTGATGCAGCAGTGGTTCGGCTATTCCGATCCGGCGATGGAGGAAGTATTGCACGACATGCCGCTGCTGCGCGAGTTTGCCGGGCTCGATGCGGGCGAGGACGCCCTGCCGGATGAAACCACGATCCTCAAGTTCCGGCATCTGCTGGAACGCCATCAGTTGGCACAAACCCTATTTGATGAAACGGCGGCGCTGTTGGCCGAAAAAGGCCTGTTGCTACGGCAAGGCACGATCGTCGATGCGACATTAATCGCTGCCCCGCCGTCCACCAAGAACCGGGCGCGCAAACGGGATGCCGAGATGAGTTCGACCAAGAAAGGGAACAATTACCACTTTGGGATGAAGGCGCACATTGGGGTCGATGCCGAGTCGGGGTTAGTGCATACTGTGGAGATGACCACCGCCAAGGTGGCGGATGGGGTCATGACGGAGGCGTTGCTGCACGGCGAGGAACGGGTCGTGCTGGGCGATCGGGCCTATACCCGCAAGGACCGGAATCTGGCGGCGGATCGCCTGGAAGGTGAGCCGGTTTGGGCCTTTCCGTTCAAGCGGGGGAAGGGTGAGGAGTTGCCGGTAGAGCAAGCCCTTCACAACCACATGCTGGCGCCGTTACGCGCCATGGTCGAACATCCGTTCCGGATCGTCAAGCGCCAGTTCGGCTATACCAAAGTGCGTTACCGGGGGCTGTTCAAGAATGCCCAACAACTCTACTTGCTGTTTGCCCTGGGCAATCTTTATCACGTTCGGCAGGCGCTGCAGCCGACCTAGGGAGACCTTTGTCCTTCGCCCTGGAAAACCGAGAACACTGAGTGAAATCACCCCGATAGCGGGCGCTGCCGGGAAGGATTTGCCCATTTTCGGCGAGGTGCCACGGATGTCGCACGGTGTCGCTTATAAAAACCACTTATTCAGAGCTTCCTTAAGTCAATTGAGCAGCATTGCGCCGCCTCGCATCACTGTGACGTCGATGCGTACGTCCATCAACCCCAAAGGCATACCGGAATTGGAACTGACAATCGAGGCCGAGAAAAATAGCCGGCCGATGCAGGATATCCAGATTTATGCCAATCTGTTACCGGTTGCGACGCATCAAGAACGTCAATTGGCAGCCACCGAGAGTAGCAGCTTGCGCCGCACCTTCCGATTTCCGATTGCCGCGGGCGACAATCTCATTCGTGTCGAAATCAACAACGGCGTATCGTTGGGACTGGCGGAACAGTGGGTCGAAACATCCAATATCAAGCAAGCAATGTATCCGAAAGGCGATTTGTATGTATTGGCAGTGGGGGCCAATCAGTTCACACGCATATCCGGAGACAACAAAAGTACAGTACCTGATCTGAAATACGCCGTGAACGATGCGATTGAACTGGCTGGAGTGTTGGAAAAATCCGCAGATGATTCCGGTTTTAAACAAGTCCATGTCCGCTTATTAGCCGACGCCTCGGAACAGCAGCCCACGCGGCAAAACATTTTAGACGCTTTAAAATTTTTCGAGCAGGCCGGGCCGAACGACACTGTGCTGCTGTTCCTGGCCTCGCACGGCTTCAGCGATCAAACCGGCAACTATTATTTTCTTCCGCAAGACGGCGAATTCACGGACATAGAAGCAGTGCTGTCGGGCCGTAATCTGACCGGAAAAGCTCCTTCTCTGCTAAGCTGGACCGATTTCATTGACGGCATGAGACGAGCCGCCGGACGCCGGGTCATGATCGTCGACACCTGCCAGGCCAAAAATATTTTCGGTGAGTTCGATTCACGTTCCCTCCGCAAACGTTCTGCCGCGGCACTGTTTCCGTTGCTGCTCGCTTCAAAGGGCGACGAGCTTTCGCAGGAATATAAAACTGCGCAACACGGCTTGTTTACTTATGTATTGCTGAAAGGTTTGCGCGGGTTAGCGGATCGCAATCATGATCGAAAAATTACTGTGGGGGAGTTGCATGATTTTGCGGTGCCAATGGTGGAGAAATTACATAATGCGTCAGCCGGGCCACAGACGCCGCAATTGATTGCACCTGGAACATTGGCGAATATTGCGTTGCCGGTTCCGGAATCTAAATGAGTTTAAACAATCAACTACCGCGTCGGAGCAAGTGAATGGAAGATTTCAATATTTTGACAGACAAAGACAAACAAGACATGTCCTATAAAGCCTGTGTTGGCGGGGCAATTTTGATGGGCGCAGCGGTCGGCCGACTTGGCATGTTGCCTGGGCTATTAGCCGGAGCGGCTACCGGTTTGGCATTCGGCCTTTTAACCTGCAAACGACTTTCGCCGGCAATCGAGCGTAAACTTTTCTCTCAAAACGAGAGACTGAATGATCAAGAGTTATTACAAACGTTACGCATCCTTCGGGATGAAACCGGCGTAACCTCCAAATCAGACGCCATGCGCTTGCTGGGCTATGTGCGATTCGAAGCGAATCAAAAAGGCCAATCGCTTAAAAATGGAAGAAATGCTTGCATGCCTATGAAAGTTGCAGCAAATCAAATTCTGTCCGTACGCGTCTAGCTATTTTGGGCCATAACGATGCCGATGTATCCCCAAACCAAAGAATTATTGAATTTTCTGCAGAAGAATCCAACTATTCGCACTCGAATTGCCGCGCCGCCGAATAAAACGCTGCTCTATGCCGGCAATTTTTTCAAACCGATCTGGCAAGAGTTGGAGCAATTGAAACGCAGCAACGGCCAAATCGCCTCGAAAGTGCTGTTGCCTGACGTGCTCGCAACGATTCAAACGCCCGGTCAAGCGCACCCCACGCTGCTGACCTGGGCGAAGGCACTCGATGCCGTGATTCCGTGGAAAGAAAATGGTTTCATCGTCTGGCGCGCGCTTTCGGGCATTTTTGTGGCTAACGCGGTTAGTATGGTCTCCTTCTATATCGGCTCGAACGTCACGAAAAACGAAAAAGTATTTGGCGCAACCGAGATTCATGTACTCATGCGCAATCCGAATATCGATGCGGTGACCAAAGACATGCTCGGTTATTATCAACGCTGCATTCAATCGGGCCAATCCGCTATCAACGCCGGGTTTATCGGCGGTTAGTTTCGAAGTCCTAATCCCTATCTTGGAGCGAATATGATCATTTGCAAAAATCTGTATGTGCTGGCTTCAGCGTTCGCGTTGTCCTTCAGCGTCGCCGCGGATGCCGAGGATTTGAATCTGGGCGGCCGTTCCCCTTCAAAGGAAGAAGTCATTCGTGCGCTGAAACCGAGTGCAGACAGCGACGAAGCCATCTCGACCCGTAGCATCAAAATCAACCCCAAAAAAACCGTAGCATCCCAGCGAAATGCCATTTCGCTGGAAATTCGCTTCGCATACGACTCAGCGAGATTGACCGATGAATCGATTCGGCAATTGACGCCGGTCGCGGAAGCGTTGACGTCTGGTGAACTCGACAGCTTGAGATTTCAAGTCGAGGGTTACACCGATGCGAAAGGCAGCGATGCTTACAACAAAAATTTGTCGGTCAGGCGCGCCGCGACGGTACGCAATTTTTTCGTTCAGAAACATGGACTGAACGCTTCCCGCATCCAGGCATCCGGCTACGGCAAATCGAATTTGCTGGATCCGACGAATCCTAATAGCGCGGTCAACCGCCGGGTCAGAATTGTCGCAATGCCTTAATTGACCGGAAATTTCAGGGTAATCCGCCCTGCAATCAACCCTTCGATTTCCGGCTTTAACTTGCCCTCCGAACCGACAACTGTCTCTGGTTGCGGCAACGGCATCGTACTGGCGAAAGCTTCAATACGATCCGTTCCGGCCGGTCCGTCCACGGTAAATTCATAGTCCGCGTTGGCGTTAGGAATGCGAATCTCGGCACCGGGCCGAATCAAATGATGGGTCTCATAGGCATTCGGAAAAATCGTAAAAATTTCGCCTTTGGAGTTAATGTGCAGAAGGGTCACATACAGCGGTTTTTCAGTCGCAACGAATAACGCTATCGATTCTCCGATTCTATAATGCTCTGCGGACAACCTGAGTTTGAATGGTTGAATCCCAGCCTCGACATTTTTCGGAGGGGATTGCATTGTCGACATTTCACCGTCTCCGGTGGCCTCGTCGATGCGCTGGGATACGCGGGTAGGCGGCTTGATTGCTTCGGCAGCCCTTCCGTTCTGCTCCGCCGGACGATAAATGAACCAGGCCAAAACCGTCAATAAGACGCCCCCGACAGTAGCAATTGCAGCAAGGCTTTTTATTTTAGGCTGTTTGGGGGACGAAATTTCCAGCAAAAATTGGTCGATCGACCGTGTCCTGTTCCCCTGTTTCAACTCAAGTCCATGCAATAAGCCGTTCCATTGCGCCTTTGTGATCGATGTAATCGGCGCCGGCTTGGCTTTCATATCATAAGCTTGTTGTGCATTCGATCGCGAAAAGGGATGTTTACCGGTTAATAGTTCATAAACGACACAAGCCAATGCATAAATATCGTCTCGCGGATCCACCGGCTGATTATTGAGCCTTTCCAGACTCGCGTAAGAAGGTGAATAGGCATTTAAGGTTTGGGAACTGAAAATCGTCGTATCGTCATAATTGTGTCCGGGTTTATTGAATCGGCTGGCGATGCCTAAATCCAGAACCTTCACATGCCCCTCTTCATCCACAAAAACATTACCAGGCTTAAAATCCGCATGAACAATGCCGTTTTTATGAGCATGCGACAACGCTGCGGCCATATTCTGAATTAATGGCCATGCCTTGCTGAATGGAATACCAGAAGTATATTTTTTTAGTAATGTACTAAGTGGTTGTCCTTTGAGGAGTTCCATGCTCAAATAAATATTGTTCCCATCCCGATCAAAGTCATAGACAGCAATAATGTTTGGGTGGGCAAGTGATTTAGCTTTTTTGGCTTCCCTCTGCATCGCGACAAAAAACAGGGGATCGTCCAGAAGATCGGAGTTAAGGAAGCTCTGAATAAGTGGTTTTTATAAGCGACACCGTGCGACATCCGTGGCACCTCGCCGAAAATGGGCAAATCCTTCCCGGCAGCGCCCGCTATCGGGGTGATTTCACTCAGTGTTCTCGGTTTTCCAGGGCGAAGGACAAAGGTCTCCCTAGGTCGGCTGCAGCGCCTGCCGAACGTGATAAAGATTGCCCAGGGCAAACAGCAAGTAGAGTTGTTGGGCATTCTTGAACAGCCCCCGGTAACGCACTTTGGTATAGCCGAACTGGCGCTTGACGATCCGGAACGGATGTTCGACCATGGCGCGTAACGGCGCCAGCATGTGGTTGTGAAGGGCTTGCTCTACCGGCAACTCCTCACCCTTCCCCCGCTTGAACGGAAAGGCCCAAACCGGCTCACCTTCCAGGCGATCCGCCGCCAGATTCCGGTCCTTGCGGGTATAGGCCCGATCGCCCAGCACGACCCGTTCCTCGCCGTGCAGCAACGCCTCCGTCATGACCCCATCCGCCACCTTGGCGGTGGTCATCTCCACAGTATGCACTAACCCCGACTCGGCATCGACCCCAATGTGCGCCTTCATCCCAAAGTGGTAATTGTTCCCTTTCTTGGTCGAACTCATCTCGGCATCCCGTTTGCGCGCCCGGTTCTTGGTGGACGGCGGGGCAGCGATTAATGTCGCATCGACGATCGTGCCTTGCCGTAGCAACAGGCCTTTTTCGGCCAACAGCGCCGCCGTTTCATCAAATAGGGTTTGTGCCAACTGATGGCGTTCCAGCAGATGCCGGAACTTGAGGATCGTGGTTTCATCCGGCAGGGCGTCCTCGCCCGCATCGAGCCCGGCAAACTCGCGCAGCAGCGGCATGTCGTGCAATACTTCCTCCATCGCCGGATCGGAATAGCCGAACCACTGCTGCATCAGGTGAATGCGCAACATCGTCGCCAAGGGAAAGGGGCGGCGGCCTCGGCCCGCTGTCGGGTAGTGCGGCGCTATCCGGCTCGTCCACAAACTCCAAGGCACTACCTGCTCCATCTCTTGGAGAAATTGCTGCCGCCGAGTCTGTTTCGGTTTCTTCACAAACAGTGGGGCACTGAGTCCGAGTTGCTTCATGGCGGGCACCTATCGAAAATGGCAAGCTGCGGATATTTTATCCCAGGCGTAGGACTTATTCAGAGTTTCCTTAAGCAGTTTGATAGCCAAATACGGGTCTTTGTCCCGAGCCTCTACTGCTAATAAATCTAATGCCTTATAGACGGTTCCCATTCCGCCGCGACCTAGAACCTCTTCAAGCACAAAGCGATCTTTTAGCACTTTTTTGCTTTCGGTAGAGGGAGTTATCACATTTCTCTCCTAATCGACTAAAAATTTACACAAAAATAGTCCGCCTCTCACTGATATTACCTGTCTCTATTTGCAACATAATGGGTATTCAAAAAACCGCACGCTGATAGCTTTGTCCAGCGCCGCCATGTCAAGCGATCCCCGCATTTCACGGTAGAACCTCATTCGACGGAACCCGGCAAGCCGGTTCCGTCTTAGGGGGTACGGGTTCAAAATCAGGGATATGGAAATGAGAAATTTCTATACAGCCAAGAATCAAGCCGCCTGTAAATCGTGCAAAGGCAAATGCGACAGCACTATGGATTGAATATCGGGTTTTTGGCTGGCATGTTGTACGTCAATACCAACCAATCCCCCGTTTTCATCAAAATCCAGCACTACGCCGTCAGCCACCTCATCGGAGTCTACGGACGCCCGTTCGGATAAATGGATATATAAAGAATCCGTTTCTTTATCGTAATTTAATTTCATGGCTTAAACCTTCGGTCTGGAAAAGCGTTATGCACGGTCACCCCATCTTCCAGTGTGACCACGCGCAAATAGCGGTCGAGTTCGTCAACAAATATCCAATGGCGAATACGCCCATCCGGCTGGATTTCCCGACGAAAGGGATGTGAAATCGCTTTAAGGCACCCTTCTGAACGGATATAAGGGCGCTTCAGCAAAACATCGTCGCGAAAATAAGTCGTTGTGGTTAAATTGTTCATTATGCGGATTATGAGGGAGTTTTTGTAAGGCAATCAAGTGTGCCTTACAACTTTTTATAGACTCGCTTACTGCATCGAAACTTGCCAAAAGATACGATTTATCGCTCATTCAAAGCGATTATTCGAAAGTCGCGACGAAGGCGTCGCTCCCACAAAACCGTAGTGCATAAGGCCTTCTCCAAAACAAGGACATGCAACGCCCGGAAATCATCATGATTTACCGTTTCCGGACAATCGATAATTTCTGTCAAATATGCCATTTCTTTGTCTTTCCGCTCGACAAAAAGATATAGCGTCGCTCTATATCTTTCCGACGCAGTCGCCCTTGTGTTACTGTATTCAGGCAAGAAGTCTCAATCAAAAAACAATGTCAATACGCTTGGAGCTCTCATGCAGAAATGCGATCCGGGAAAAGTCTATCCGGCTTTAGAGTTGTTCAATGTCAAGGATTTATGGCGAGTATTGGCGTTTCCCCCTGTTTTCATTATTTGCTCCGCCGTTGCCGCGGAAGCCGAAGAAGTCATTCTGCCGGAAATTACAGTGACAACATCGGGCGACTTCGCGGACGAAGCTCAAGACGCGGGATTTACCGAAAAGACCGGTACTACGCATTTAACTCAAGAAGACCTGGCCATCGCCCAGGAGCGTACCGTTGACGAAACCTTGCGGGGCCTTCCTGGCATTGGCGTGACTAAAGGCGGTACTTTCGGCTTGGGCCTGCTTCATGTGCGAGGCGTGGGCGGCCAAGGATTGGTTTTTCTGGACGGCATGCCGGTGCCCGACTCCTTGCCCGGCGTCGTCAATTTGAATGCGTTGCTTCCCGACGGTCAAGACCGTATCGAAATCAAGCGGGGGTTCAATCCGGCATCGAGAACATTTGGTTCGCTGGGTGGTTCCATCGATTTGACGTCCCGCACGGCCAAAGACGACAGCGCGGATCTGCGCGTGGAAGGCGGCACCTTCGGTTTTCTCAAGGAAACTGCGCGCGGCAATCTGGCGGGAAAAAAAGCACGTCTTGCCGTCACAGTCACCCGCGCCGATGCGTTCGACGGCGCCTATCATGCGCAAAAGTCCAACAACAATCCGGAGCGCGATCCTTACCACGCGAATCAGGTCCTCATGAAAGCCGGTCTGGACCTGAGTGATGCCGTCGCCTGGGAAGGCTCCATGCTGTACCGCGATGCATGGAATGCATGGGACGGTTACGGCATTCGCAAAGGCATGTTTGCGATGGCGGACGAAAAGGACTCTTTTTTTGCCGAAGAAAGCTGGATAGCGCAGAACACGCTCACTGCCCATATCAATGCGGATTGGGATATGCGTTTGCAGTTGGGTTATATCCATACCGACAATCAGGCTAAAGTCATGGGCATAACTCCGGGCTATACCACCGATCTTTACCTCGCCCGCTGGGAGAACAACCAGCGTTTGTGGCATGGCAAAGGGGGCGATGTCATTCGTCTGGTATGGGGAGCGGAAGGGCGCCATGAATGGGCCGAGGCTCCTACTTTCGGACCGCCGCCGGCATTGGCGCCCGGCGCGTCCTTTGCCGAAAGCCGTAATCAGCAAGCCGGCTTTCTGGAAACCCGTTTCGCCTATGGAAAACTCAGCGGCGACATGGGCGTCCGCTATGAAAGCTACGATCGCTTCCAAAGCCACGCGCTCGTTCACGCCGCCTTGGCCTGGCAGGTACAGGACACGTTGAAGCTGCGCGCCAACGGCGGCAACGGCTTCCGGATACCGAGTTACGCCGAAAGATTGTTTCCGCTGCTCGGTAATCCCCAGCTTAAACCCGAACGCGGCGCGGGCGGCGACCTGGGCTTGGAGTGGCAGGCGCTGTCCAACCTCAGATTCAATCTGACCGGGTTTTACACCCGCCACGACAATTTGATCGTCGTCAGTTGGGAGCCGCAACCCACCGCCCAACTCCCTTGCATCGGCGAATGTATCGGCAATGTCGCCAACGCCAGTATCGCCGGTCTGGAAACGAGTGCCGAGCTCGTTTTCAATCCGCAATGGCGCGGCGGAGCGGCCTATACCTATAACGACGGCCGCAATCTCGATAACGGCCGCCGGTTGCCGTTTCAAGCCAAGGATAGCGTGCGCGTCTGGGGCGAATGGCGCGCGCCGAATCTGCCGCTAACCTTATGGGCTGAAGGCATTTACCGCAGCCTGTCTCAAAACGATCTCGGCAACACACTGGATGTGGACGACGCGTTTCATCTGAACGTTCACGTCAACTACCGGGTGATGCCCAGGCTCGACTTATACGTGCGCGGCGAAAACATCAATAACGACAAAACGCCGGATATCTATAGTTTCGATCATGCCGGCGCCGCGGTCTATGGCGGCCTTTCCTACCGGCTTTGAACCAGTAATCGATGCCCCGAATGACATGGATCAATACTGCCGACACAAGGTCGACACTGGCTGCTGTAGCGCGTCCAACACCGTTCGACGTGTCCTTAACCTTGTGTAGGGTGGGTAGAGCGTTTGATGCTTGGCAAAGCGCTTGTAGGACGGATTCGCCGTCAGGCAATCAGGCGCGGTTGGCGTTTTGCTATCGCGAAAACGCCCTACAACGCTGCGCTTCATAACGCTTGACATGGATAACAGGGCCGTAGGATGGGTAGAGCGTCAGCGAAACCCATCAAACAATCTAAAAAATAATTTCTTCGGGTTAACGATGAATGATTTACATCGGTCCGGCCATCAGATGCGACAAGTAAAATTTGACCAATTCGCGCTGGTTTTTGGTTTGGGTCTTGGCGAACAAGGCGCTGAGCTGAGTACGCAGGGTCTTGATGCCGATTTGCAGGCATTCGGCGATTTCTTGAGTGCTTTCTTTCAGCAGTAATTGCTCTAAAACACGGGTTTCGGCCGGAGTGAGACGGTAAATCTTGGCAAAGCCGCCGAGATTGCCCGTAGCCAGCTTGCCCGGTTCGGCGATCAGCGCCATGATGTGCGCTTGCTCGGCCAAGGACTGGGTAAAGGCGTTGGGCAGCGGCATGAAAGTAATCATCCAACGCTGGCCGGTCCCGATATCCTTTACGTCCATGCTGCCGCCAAAACCCTGACGAGTCTGGTACAGGTTTTCGCGAATCGCGGCGGCATCCTGTGCGCCGGCGGCGGTTAGCCGCTGGTTGATGACCAGCGGGCCGCTGCCCTCCCGGAAAATGGCCTCGGCCTGTCGATTGGCGAACAACACCTTACCGTCACCGTCCAACAAGGCCACCGCTTGATTTATCCGGTCCAGGACGTGTTCGCGCAAGTAGCGCGTTTCTTGTTCCAACGATAAGCGCCAGTGAATGCGCAGCGCCCGTTGTAAGTGCGGCATGAGGCGCCGATATAAGGCAATCTCGTTTTCAGAGACGAGATAAATGAAAGGGAAAAAGCGAGATAAATGGAAATGAAACGAAATGAAGAGGGATAAAACGAAACGAAAAATAAAAATAATTTTCGCAGAGTGAAAATAAAAAATTAGTCTGCAGACGGAGGTTGACCTGCGACGTCTTTATCGAAAAACGCCTGGTCTTCAGGGGTCGGGCAAAGGCCCGAGGTGATGATGCCGTAGTCGATATCAGGCGGAGGCAAATCGACGACGGTATTCGGCTCTGATGATTTTTGCAACTTCACTTGCGAATCTTCTTGGTTTTTCATTATTCTGGGCCTCGGCCCAACATTCAGCGATAAACTCTTTAATATTTGACCCGGCATAGCCGGAAACCTGCCGCGTTATTTCTGCGGACAATGCTTCGTGGTACAAATGCTTGACCGCATCCATTTGATCCAGGCCCAGCAGATCATCCAATTGGTGTGCCAGTTCATGATCGACAATGCTCTTGACGGTATCGCAACCAATTGGGTGGAATAAGGATTTGACATTACGGACCAATGACTCATTAAATGCAGCTAAATCCTTGCCCCATTTCTCATTCACGGCAATGCCGGAAACCCGCGGTTGGCTCCATGAATGCATCCAGACATTCCCTTTGACTTTGAGCGGCTTAATCACACGCTCGGCGTGGCGTCTAGCGACATACTCGCTTACGCCTCCATCCTTCAACTTATTTACATAGGCGCTAATCTCCAAATCTCGCCAGCGCTTGAACTGCTGCTGTCCGGTGCCGACAAACTTTTGGTTGCGGCGCAGCTCTGGAAATTCCTGCAGATGATCGAACAACGCCTGATTCATCGCATTTGCGACTGCCGGATGGACCTTTCCATAATCGGCAAAATCGACCAAATCGTTGTCGACCGCCCATTGAGCCGCCGCCTTAGCAGTTTTTTGCGGCTCAAAAACCTTCGCCGCGGCCTGTTTTACATCACTTTCCAGCGCTTTGGCAAGCGGTTTCGGCAGATCCTTTGCCTTTCTCTCGACCTGATCCTTCAGAGTCAGACTCGCCCCCGGCGCATAATCCCAGCCATAATCGATGCCTTGCGGTATCGTATGCTGCTCACCCCACCTATCTATATAAGTATAGGTGCCGTTGTTTGGCGCCTTGTCCCCCTTATATTGATCCGCGCGCACCGCCGTCACTCGGCAGCGGCAGCCCCAGCCATTGGGCGGAAAATGTGTCTGCCACCACGGATCGTCATGCCGCAACACCAGTCCGTTCCAGCTCAAATGCAGCTCCCGTGGGTGCTGCACTGTGTCATTGTGGATATACTTCCAATATGGCCGGTGCTTCAACATCGACGGACTGGTCAACTGTGCGTAGCGGCCGGCAGCGTAACTGGCCGATAGATTAGTGCGGTAAATCACCCGCGTGCGCCAGTCGCGCCCGGCTGCAGACCCTTCGCCCGTCCAGCCGGTCCAGCCGTGACGCGCAACAATCTTGTTGAACTCCTGGCGAAACCAGCCGATCGACTTACCCTCGGCAATTGCCCGATCGACCGCCTTGCGCAAGTCGTCCAGCAGATCCGCCTTCGCCGCGCCGGCGACCATAAAGGCCCGGTCGTGCGCGCTCTTGAGGATATCGTCGTAATGCTCGGTCGGCAGATTCAGCTTTTGCCGGAAAAAAGCGATTTGCTCCGGAAATGGCAACTGGAACGGCCCATCACCGCGCGGATTGAAGCCGATTTTGTCGGGATGGATGTTAAACGGCATCAGTCGCCTTGCTCAACATCAAACCGCCCTGCTAAATCCGCCGCAGCAAAGGCCAATGCCATTACATTGGCCATATCCTCGCTCGGCAGGTCGCCGTAAGCGTTCAGCAGCTGGTCGCGCAGCTGCTCCAGGCTGTCGGCGGTATCGCCCATCGCGACGATCTTAGCCATCCAGACGCGGCCGGGCTTGGCCGTATCTTTAGCCAATCGGTCGACCATTAGCTCTGGCGGCGCCAATGCCTCGGGAGGGTCAGCAAACTCAGCCTTCCGCCCGGCGTTATCCGGCCGGGCGGGCAGACTGGTGTCCAGAGTTGCCAGCGTTGCTAATGCTGGCTCTCTCTCGGGGGTGTTCGGGTTAGCGGCGGGTTTCGCCTCGAATTCGCCGTCATACGTGTCAGTAACGTACTTCAACGTGGGTTTGTAGCCCATATCAAATATCACTTTGTCGCGCTCGGCCCGCGCCTTCATATCCTCCGGCGCTGCCACTTCGCGCCACACCCGCGGCGGTGCCGCGTTTGGAAAATTCCAGTCGGTCAACCACCGCACGACCGACAAGTTGAGCGACGAGCAGATCAGATCCGCATCGGCCTTGATCAGGTCCTCGCGCACTTCCGAGGCCATATCCTCACCACCCAGGCGGCCCGGCGTCGAATCCGAAGAGCCGCTGTGGCCGAGCACGACCTTGCTGATCGCCGCGTTCATGCGATCGTACAGAGCTGTGTAATCGGCCGAGCCAGAACGCGCCGCTTCGAGCAGCTCGACCTGCATCGTGTCCGGGATGCGGATGCCGCTGTCCATCTGGATCGCGCGCAGCGCCTGCAGCAACTTGTTTTTTTCCTCGGGGCTGGCCGATGTCGGGTATTTGCCGACCGCGGTCGGCATGCCGAACTTTTCCAGAAAAATGAGCCAAAACTTGATGCCGTTGCGCTTGAAAAACGTCGGCCAATACAGCCAATGCGCCAGGCCCAGCCCATAAGGATCGTCATCGTCGTCGGCGCCGGTCGCATAGGCCCAGAATTTGCGCGCCGGCAGATCCTCGCCTTGCGGCGCTTTCGCGGTCAATAGCCGCAGCGATCCGTCCGGCGCAAAGCCGAAGCGGCGTTGCTTTTTGACCTTGACGTTGGCCAGCGCGATAAACTGGCCGTCGCGCGCCCACAAACACTCGGCCACCGCATACCCCCAGAACAGGCCGCTCAGCATCTTCTCGGTCAGCCGGTCGAACGGGATATGGTTCAACTGCTCCCTAACGAAATCCGCCGCGGCTTTATCGGCGCGCTTGGTACCGCCGGCTTCGATCGTCCATTCCTTGCTCGACAAGGCCAGCTTGCGCTGCTGCAGCACGGTCGCAACTTGATCGTCGCGGCGTACCTCGTCATAGACGCGCAGGTCCACGCCGCGCAGTTGCTGAATGCTGTCGGTCGGCGGCAACAATTGCAGGCCGTCCACGAAGCCGCGCGTAATGTCGCGGCCGTCTGCGGTGGTGGCCACCTCTTCGAAAATCGGCTTGGCCGGGCGTTCTTCGGCAAAACCGGCCGGGATCCACACGCCGTTGTGCACTTTATAGGTCATACATACCCGCTAAAATCGTTCAGTCCGGTAATCCGGTCATCATCTTCGTCGATTACAACTTCGGCCAACACGCGGCGGATGCCGGTGGATTCGAATTCTATTTCCGCCACCGGCTGGCAAGTGGCGTGATACGCCATCAAGCCGCCGATCGCGCTATCCCCGTGTCGCGGCAGGCCGTCCTCACCCTTGTCGCGGCCCTCGTCCATCGTCGGCCGGCCGCGCACCAGCACCACGCGCCGGTGATCGGTGATGATGTCCTCGCAATCGGCGACCAGGAACGAGCGATCCTCGTACGTCTGCTTATATTTGGGGAACCACTCATCATAGAACTGCACCGTCGCCTTAATGCAACTGACCCGCTTCGCACCGAGCTGCTGCAGTGCACCTTCGGCATGGCTCTGGCCGTTGCCGCGCGCATCGAACGAGGCATGGTGCAATTTGGGGACGTGTTGCAAAATGTGATCGCGGATCAACGCCTGCACATCGAACGGAATGCAGCGCAGATCGATCATCACCGCCATTCTCCAGCGGGTCGGATCGCGTTTTTGCATCAGCCAGATGTTCGACAGGTCGCCGTCGCGCCCAAAGTCCTGGCCGTAGGCGGTCGAATCGTCGGTCATGTTGTCCAGCACCGGCTGCAGTACGTCCTTGATCCATTGCTTGGCTTCCTCGATCCGCGTTTCGCAGGTCACCCATTCGGCCGGCTTGCTCCAGCGGATCACCGGCACGCCCTTGATTTGGCATTGCTCGATCAGCAGGCGGGTGAAATACGCGCCGCTGCCTTTCTTTGCAATACACAGCAATTCCTCGTTAGCGTCGGCCTGATCCGGATAACCCGTAAGGCGGAATCCGTAAGGCGGAACCGGCTCTGCCGGGTTCCGCCTAGGGAGAGTGGATCGCCCGGCATGGCGGCGGATCGCCTGTCGGCATCCGCCCTACGTGGGCTGGTTTGATTATGCGGACTATGACGGCGTTGTTTTTGTGAGGCAATCAAATGTGCCTTACAACTTTTTATGGACTCGCCTACGGCATCGATACTTGCCAAAAGATACGATTTATCGCTCATTCAAAGCGATCGGACTTTATTCGAAAGTCGCGGCGAAGGCGTCGCTCCCACAAAACCGTATGTGGCTTCGTTTATCCTCGATTCCGCTAACGTTTCATTGAGGCTACCTGCTATAGGGCGTTTTCGCGACAGCAAAACGCCCGTAGCCTTCAAAGCGGAGCCCGGGTACGGGCAATAGCCTCATCGTTACCCGACGTTAGGTGGCGTGGTGGATGGCGATGAATGACATGCGTCCGATTACGCTACGAGACTGTGAAAGAATCCCAAAGCCATTGCCGCCAGAGCATTTTGAAGGTCGGCGTCAGATTCTGATCGTCGGCCTTTACGCGGGCATCGACTTCATCGGGCGCAAACCAGCCGCCTTCGTCGATCTCGTCGGCGGCAAGCGCGAACGGTCCGTTGTGCGTGACGCGGTAAACCTGGACGAATTCCATGCCGTTTTCGGCCGTCGGCGGCATTTTGAAAACCGGCGTTAAGGGGCCGCGATGTTCCACGCCGAGCTCTTCGCGCAGTTCCCGCACCGCGCAGCTGTTGTAATCTTCACCCGCGTCGACATGGCCGGCGGCCGAGGTATCCCAAAGTCCCGGATTCAGATCCTTCAGCATCGAGCGTTTCTGCAGGAACAGGCGTCCGGAATCGTCGAATACCAGAATGTGCACTGCG
Source organism: Methylomicrobium album BG8 (assembly GCF_000214275.2). Taxonomy (NCBI): domain Bacteria; kingdom Pseudomonadati; phylum Pseudomonadota; class Gammaproteobacteria; order Methylococcales; family Methylococcaceae; genus Methylomicrobium; species Methylomicrobium album. Next base: position 1,296,513 of record NZ_CM001475.1, read on the forward strand.
CGGTGCCTCATTAGCGAGGTATGAACGAGATGGCGCGGACTGGTGCCGATCACGCTGTCGTTTTCGTCGACAACCGCCAGTAATTCCTGATGGGGGAGTGGCTTCATGACTCGATCGAATTTATCCGGATTGATTTTCGCTGCATCTTGAGCCGAGGCGACGGGGCGAGAAAAGGAAAAAAGAAGAGGGACAATCTTCCGCCCGACTTGCGGCGGGCGGAGCGTAAGGTTTGGGCTTTAAGCGGCTTTGCCGGCTTCGGTCGCGGAAGGCACCTCGATCAGACGGCCGGTCTTGCAGTCGTAGATATAGCCGTAAACCGGAATGTCGCGCGGCACCAGCGGATGGGTTCTGATCCGGACGACATCTTCGTGCACGCTTTGCTCTTGATCCTTGATCGTCAGCCAACTGATGTGTTTCGCTTCGTGCGAGCCGGGACCTTCCCCGGTGTCGTACCACAAGCCTTGCTCGTTCAGCGAGGCGGTCTTCAGGCTGTTGGCCAGCAAGTCGCGCATGATTTCGTCGTTGAACAGTTCCATGCCGCAATTGGTGTGGTGAATCACGAACCATTCGCGGGTGCCGAGCAGTTTGTAGGAAATGACCAGGGAACGGATCGCGTCGTCGCTGGCGCGGCCGCCGGCATTCCGGATCACATGCGCGTCGCCCTCGGCCAATCCTGCGTATTTGGCCGGATCGAGGCGGGCATCCATACAGGTCAGAATCGCAAAGTGCCTGCCCGGCGGCATGGGCAAGTCGCCTTTATCGCCGAAATTATCGACGTATTCCCGGTTGGCGGCCAGGACTTCGTTCAGAATTTTGCTCATGAGTGCCTCTTATCGTTATTATTGGGGATCGGAAAAAATGGCCGATATAAAAAAACCGCTTGGTCTTGTCTCTTTCGATGCACAGGGCCAAGCGGCTTTCAACTATCTCCGGGGTGTAATATACCCGACTAAACCCAGGCTTTAAATAGTGTTATAAATTTATAAAATATAAACTTATCGTTTATAGTAAGGTGATGGATAAATTGAATAACATGCAGGTATTCTGCCGGATCGTCGAACTCGGCACTTTTGCGGCGGTCGCGCGCGAAATGAACTTGTCCGCGATGATGATCAGCAAATACGTCGCGCAGCTCGAAGAATCGCTCGGGGTCGCCCTGCTGAACCGGACGACGCGGCAGATCAGCCTGACCGAGGCCGGAGAAATTTACTATCACCGCAGCAAGCAGTTGTTGGACGATTTTCGGGAACTGGACGAATCGACCTCGCAGCTCGGCCGGAAAGTGCGCGGCGTATTGAAAATCAGCGTCCCGATCGACTTCGGCGGACTGTTCATGGTGCCGGCGATCGAGGCTTACCAGCGCGAATATCCGGACGTGAAAATTTTGATGACCCTGCACAACAGCCGGGTGAATCTGAGCGAAGGCAGCTTCGACCTGTCGATTCTGGTGACCGATACGCTGGATCTCGGCGTGGTGGCCCGCAAGATCGCCGAGACGCGGCTGTGCGTTTATGCTTCGCCCGAGTATATCGCGACCCACGGCAAACCGGAACGGATAGAAGAACTCAGCGAACACCGCTGCCTGCATTACATGGATACGCCGCACCGGGATTACTGGATTTTCCGGACCGGCGAGCAGGAGACCAAGATTAAAACCCAGTGGCATTTCGCCTCGAACAACGGCCGAGCCTTGTGCCAGGCGGCGGCGCTGGGGATGGGCATTACCCAGGCGCCGGAGTTTTCGGTCGCGAATTATCTGGCGCAGGACAAACTGGTCGAGGTATTGCAGGAGTTCCGGATTCCATCTCTGGCGATTTATGCGATTTATTTACACCGGCGGTTTTTGCCTGCCAAGCTGACGACGTTCGTCGATTTTCTGGTCGGGTATTTTTCCGAAAACAGTTTGTCCGGTCAGGTAAGGCGGGTTTGAAATGGCAAGACGAAGCCAACACACGCTCCCGGAGATCAAGGCGATGGTGCTCCAGGCGGCCGAAACCCTGGTCGCGGAAGAAGGCAGCAAGGCGCTGACGATGCGCAATGTCGCTTTCGAGATCGGCTACACGGTCGGCAGCATCTACATGGTGTTCGAGAACATGAACGACCTGGTGCTGCATTTGAACGCGCGCACGCTCGATGCATTGATCGAACAGTTCGATAGCCTGCCGTCCAACGGTCCGGCGGAAGCGATCGAAGCGATTGCCGGGATTTATCTGAATTTCGCCAGCCGGCATTTCAACTGCTGGAACCTGATTTTCGAACATCGCCAGCCGGCAGGGGAGGTGTTTCCGGACTGGTATGGCGAAAAGATCGACCGTGCGTTTTCCCGCTTCGAAGCGGAATTCAAGCGGTTCGCGGAGGATCGTTCGGATGCGGAGGTCAAGCAGGCGGCGCGCGCTTTGTGGGGCGGGATCCACGGCATCTGCATGCTGTCGCTGACGGGCAAGTTCGCAGCCGCCGGCGCGGACGACATGGAAGCCGGCGTGAAGCTGCTGGTTCGGCATTTTCTCGGCAGTTGGCGGAATCGGGCGGTGCCGTAAGAATTGCGCCGGAGATAATCCTTAAATGAAATATTCAAGACCCGTCAGGTTTTGAAAGTCGGGCAGGCGGGTATGTTTCTAAGAGCTGTAGGGCGTTTTCGCGATAGCAAAACGCCAATCCCCTTCAAAGCGAGGCGGATTGCCTGACGGCGAATCCGCCCTACAAGCGCTTGGCCTTCATGCCGGCCATTCCGCTCGACAGCCAATCGAGCCAGACCGAAAAGTTTTCGCCTTTCGCGGCCGAAAGGCGGATGACCCCGATATCGGGATTGACCTGCCGTGCAAATCCGATGCAGCGCTCGACGTCGAAATCGACGTAAGGCAGCAGATCGGTCTTGTTGATCAGCATCAGGTCGGCGGCGTGGAACATGTCCGGGTATTTGAGCGGCTTGTCGTCGCCTTCGGTGACCGACAGCACGACGACCTTGTGCGCCTCGCCGAGATCGAAAGAGGAGGGACAGACCAGGTTGCCGACGTTCTCGATCGCCAGCAGGCTGTGACTCCTGAGACCCAGCTTCTCGACCGCATGGCCGATCCCCTGCGCGTCCAGATGGCAGGCGCGGCCGGTGTTGATCTGCACGGCCGGCACGCCGGCGGCGCGAATCCGTTCGGCGTCGTGTTCGGTCTGCTGGTCGCCTTCGATGACTGCGATCGGAATCCGGTCCTTCAGCGCCTTGATCGTCTCGACCAGCAGCGTCGTCTTGCCGGAACCGGGGCTTGAGACCAGATTCAGCACGAAAATATGGCGCCGCTCGAAGTAAGTCCGGTTTTGCTCTGCGTAGGCGTTATTCTTGCCGAGCAGGTCCTGCTCGATTTTTAACAGCCGCGCCGCCGAATGCTCATGATCATGCCCGGCATCAAGATTCCGGTTCAGGACGAAGCGATGTTTTTGGGGCTCAGGATGTGGATGGGGAGAGCCGCAGCCGCAAATTCCGCACATGATATTTTCCGAAGTTGATTACGTTCGAATCTTATCAAATAACGGTCGACTCTTGAATTTTTTGCTGCGCCAGGCGGCAGGCCGCGGATTTTGCAGCAGCACTTCGATGAACGATTCGGCTTGCCGCAAGTGCCGTTCGGCGCTTGCGCTCAAACTTTCGCCCAGTTCGAACGCTTCGCCTTTGACCGCCAGCAAAAAACAAGGCGGCGGAGGCTGTTTCCTAATCGATTGAAAAACCGCCATCACCGAGGCCGGATGCAGCGCATGGGTCGTGTAACCGATCTCCAGAGCCGGTTCCAGTTCGTTCAATTCGAAAGGCGCTTCGCACGCGACCGATGCGTCGGCGAACAGTATGAGCTCCCGGTGTTCCAGATCCAGCGCATGTTCAATTTGCAGTTGAAAATCGATTAGGACGTCGATGCCGTCCGTGTCGCAGTGGTCTTGCACATATTCGACCAGTAACGGACCGAGCGCATCGTCGCCGCGGCTGGGATTGCCGTAGCCGAAGACCAGGACGGGTTTAGGCATCGTCCGCGCGTTCGAGCGAACCGTCGCCATGTTTGACTATACGATCGGCAATGTGGCCTTCGGCATCGATCAATTCGACCTGCAGCGGCATTTTGCCGACCGCGTGCGTCGCGCAGGACAGGCAGGGATCGTAAGCGCGGATCGCGACTTCCAGGTTGTTCAGCAGCGGCTCGGTCAGTTCGCGGCCGGACAGATAGGTCGCCGCGACCTGCCGGACCGATTCGTTCATCGCGGTGTTGTTGCTGGTGGTCGAGACGATCAGATTGGCCTTGGTCACGATGTCGTTCTCGTCGATCCGGTAATGGTGGAACAGCGTGCCGCGCGGCGCTTCGATCACGCCGATGCCCTCGAAGCGCTTTTCACCGCGCGCGACCAGATCGCGGCCCAGGATCTCGGGGTCGTGCAGCAAATGCTTGATGCTCTCGGCGCAGTGCAGCACCTCGATCATCCGCGCCCAATGGAACGCGAGCGTGCTGTGCACCATCGATTCGCCGCCGTGCGCCTTGAATTCGACGCGCGCGGCTTCCGCAAGCGGAGTATCGATGAAGTCGCAATTATTGACCCGCGCCAGCGGCCCGACCCGGTACCAGCCGTTCTGTTTGCCCAGCGCCAGCAGATAAGGGAATTTCATGTAGCTCCAGGAACGGACTTCCTCATGAATCACTTCGTTGTAGCGGCAATAATCCACATGATCGAGCACGGTTTCGCCTTCGCCGTTTTTGACCCGGAGGCCGCCGTGGTAAAGCTCCAGCGCGCCGTCCGGCCGGACCAGGCCCAGATAATTGCTGCGTATCGTCGCAAATTCGTCGTAATAGGGCAGGTGCGAGCAGTGCACTTTTTTGATCACGTCGACCGCTTCTTCGGACCAGGCGATGATGGCGTCGATGTCTTCCAGCAGATAGTCGCGTTCTTCCAAGGTCAGCGCCTTGTTCATCCCGCCCGCGATCGCGCCGGTGCCGTGGATGCGCTTGCCGCAGATGACCCGGATCACTTCCTGCCCGTACTTGCGCAGCTTGACCCCTTTCAGGCCGATGTCGGGATAATCGCTCAACACGCCGATCACGTTGCGCTTGCCGATCTCACTTTCGAAACCGAACAGCAGGTCGGGGCTGGCCAGATGGAAAAAATGCAGCGCGTGTGATTGTAGTACCTGCCCGAAGTGCAGAAGCCGCCGGAGCTTGTCCGCGCTCGGCGGCAGTTTGTCCGGATCGATCCCGACCAACTGGTCGATTGCCTTACCGGCAGCCAACTGATGACTGACCGGGCAGATCCCGCACAGGCGCTGCACGATCACCGGCAGTTCCCAGTAAGGCCGGCCCTGAATGAAGCGTTCGAAGCCGCGGAACTCGACGATATGCAGCCGGGCCTGCTTGACCCGGTTGTGCTCGTCCAGGAGCAGCGTGACCTTGCCGTGGCCTTCGACGCGCGAGACCGGATCGATCGCGACGCGTCTCAGGTTTTCGGGATTGTCGGCGGTTTCCAGATGTTCGTACATACTCTGCCTTTTGTAGGTTGGGTTAGGCGGTAGCCGCAACCCAACAAGATCGAAGACGGCAATGTTGGGTTACGCTATCGCTAACCCAACCTACGCACTCAATTCAAAATTTTATTTAGTTCGTAGGTTGGGTTAGGCGATAGCCGTAACCCAACAAAATCGAAGACGGCAATGTTGGGTTACGCTATCGCTAACCCAACCTACGCATCAATCATAATGGATCAACTCATACGGCAACACCGGCTCCCGTCCCGCCAGCAAATCGGTCAGAAATTTCCAGTCAAAACTTGATTCTGGGGTATTCAAACTGCTGAGCAAACGGTCTACCACCAATGCCCGCTCTTCTACGGGCAAGGAAACAGCCTCTGCTATTAATTCTTTGGTTTTCATGATTTTTCTCAATTCAAAATTTTATTTAGTTCGTAGGTTGGGTTAGGCGGTAGCCGTAACCCAACAAGATCGAAGACGGCAATGTTGGGTTACGCTATCGCTAACCCAACCTACGCATCAATCATAATGGATCAATTCATACGGCAACACCGGCTCCCGTCCCGCCAGCAAATCGGTCAGGAATTTCCAGAACACGTCCGCGGACGGCGGGCAGCCGGGTAGGGAATAATCGATCTTGACGATTTCATGAATCGGACGCACCTTGTTCAGCAGCAGCGGCAGTTCCGGATCGCTCGGTATCTGCGGGTTTTCGACCCCGATCCCGTCCAGATAGGATTCACCGAGGCATTCTTCGAGCGGGATGTAATTCCGGTAGGCCGGCAGGCCGCCGTTGATCGCGCAGGCGCCGACCGCAACCAGGATTTTGCAGTGCCGGCGGAACTCGCGCAAGGTATGCACGTTTTCCGAGTTGCAGACGCCGCCTTCGATCAGGCCGATGTCGCAGTCGCCGCAGTGTTCGATGTCGGTCAAAGGCGAGCGGTCGAATTCGGCGACCTCGGCCAGTTCCATAATCCGCTCGTCGATGTCCAGAAACGACATGTGGCAGCCGAAGCAGCCGGCCAGCGAGACGGTCGCAATCTTCAGTTTTTTATCCGTCATGCGTTTCCCGCTCCCGTTCAAGGCTGACTTCGGCGATCGTCTGATGATCGTAGTCGCGCGCGCCGATCGGCGTCGTGTAGCCGGTGCGTTTGATCAGGATCGCGCCGGTCGGGCAGATGTGCGCGGCCCGATCGCTCGCTTCGAGGTCGGTATCTTTCAACAGCCCGCTGGCGGAGTTGGCGATCAAGTGCTTGTTGATTCCCCGGCCGCTGATCGCGAATACGTCCTTGCCGTCCTTTTCGCGCGAGGCGCGCACGCACAGCGTGCAGAAAATGCAGCGGTTCAGGTCGAGCAGCACATCCGGATGCGAGGCGTCCAGTTTGCGCGGCGAGAAGAAATGCACGAAATGGTTGTCGTGCATGCCGAGATAATAGCCGACCGCCTGCAGCTTACAGTCGCCGCTTTTTTCGCAGCCGGGACAGAGGTGGTTGCCCTCGACGAACAGCATTTGCGTGATACGCCTGCGATCCTCGTTCAATTCGTCGGTATGGCTCAGCACCTCTTGTCCTTCGGCCGCCGGAAACGTGCAGGCGGAGCAGACCCGCCCGTTCACGATCACCGAACACAATTTGCAGCTGCCGTGCGGCGTATAGTCCGGGTGGTGGCACAGATGCGGAATATAGACGCCGGCATCAAGCGCGGCGTCAATGATCGTCTGGCCGTCCCGAAAAGGAATCGGTTGGCCGTCGAGCGTAAAAGTCTTGCTCATGTCATTCCCCGGTCTGCGATAAATGCGCCGCCGCATCGCTCCGGTTCGCGAGGCGGCGCGCGGTTTCGAGCTCGGCGTCCAGGTCGAAGCCGGGCTCGTAGCTGATTTTCTTCAACCGGCTTTCGTAGGTTTCGGGATAGCGCGCCAGGGTCGTCAGCACCGGATTCGCGGCGGTCTGGCCGAGGCCGCAGTGGCTGTAGGTCTTGACCAGCCGGCAGATTTCATCGAGCACCGCAACGTCGCCGGCCGAGCCGTGCCCGTCGTAGATCTTGTCGAGCTGTTTCCGGAGCAGCGAGGTGCCGACCCGGCAGGGCGTGCAGAAGCCGCAGCTTTCGTGCGCGAAGAAATGGGTGAAGTTACGCGCGATGTCGAGAATGTTCCGGCGGTTGTCGAACACGATGAACGAACCGCCGGTGGCCAGGTCTTCGAACGCGAGCAGGCGGTCGAATTCCCGGTTCGAAACGAAGGTACCCGACGGCCCGCCGATCTGTGCGCCCAGGACGTCTTCGGCGCCGCAGTCGTCCAGAATGGTCCGGACCGGCGTTCCGAACGGGTATTCGTAAATGCCGGGCCGGGCGCAGTCGCCGCTGACGCTGAGAATTTTGGTGCCTTTCGATTTCCCGGTGCCGTGCGCCGCAAACCAGCCGCCGCCGTGCACCGCAATCGCCGCGGCCGCGAAGAACGATTCGACGTTGTTCACGACGGTCGGTTTGTCCAGATAGCCGTGCGTGACCGGATACGGCGGGCGGTTGCGCGGAATGCCGCTTTTGCCTTCCAGCGATTCGATCAATGCCGATTCCTCACCGCAAATATAGGCGCCGGCGCCGAGCCGGATTTCGATGTCGAAATCGAAGTTCCGGCCGAGAATGCCGCGCCCGAGCAGGCCGGCTTCGCGGCGGTGGGCTAGGATCGTCTGCAGTTTGTCGTACAAGTGCAGATATTCGCCGCGCAAATACAAAAAGCCGTGTTGGGCGCCGACGATCGCGGCGCACAGGGTCATCCCTTCGAACACCTGATCCGCGAACGCATTCAGCAGCACCCGGTCCTTGAACGTTCCGGGTTCGCCTTCGTCCGCGTTGCAGACCACGTAGCGTTCGCTTTCCGCTTCTTCGGCGCAGAAGCGCCATTTGGCCGCGGTTTTGAAACCCGCGCCGCCGCGGCCGCGCAGCCCCGAAGCGTCGATTTCGGCGAGCGTTTGGTTTAATCCTCGCGCATAGGCCGCCTTCAATCCTTCGCCCTGGGCGATCGGCTGGCCGAGCAGCAGGCCGGGTTTGCGGATATTGTCTTCGGCATGGAAAAATTCGGAAGGCCATTCGGCAAGCGGAACTTGCCGCTCGATCAGCCCGGCGATCCGGTCGATTCGGGCGCGGTCCAGCCGCGTCAGCGCATGGCCGTTGACCAGGCCCGCCGGGCCTTGGTCGCACATCCCGGTGCAGGACGTATTGTCGAGGCTGACCAGGCCGTCGCTACGCACGCCGCCGACCGGCACGCGCAATTTTTCGGACAGATAATCGATCAGGGCGTCTTTGCCGAGCATTTTGTCGGTGATCGAATCGCTGATCCGCAGTTCGTAGCGGCCCTTCGGAGTGGAAGAAAAGAAGCTGTAGAATTCGATCGCGTCGATGAGCCGGGTGCGGGGAATCCGTAACGCTTCGGCCAGCAGTTCGACCGCTTCATTCGAAACATGATGATCGCGGGCCTGAATCTCGCGCAGCATTTCGAGTAAACGCGTCGGCTGGAAATGATGTTTTGCCGCCAGATCCTGAATGAATGGTCGCATGCGTGTTACCGGATTTGAATGTTCGGGGCGTGTCGGTCGGCATTATAATAAGTCCACTCAGGCTTCAATGCCATTAAATCTTTTACGGGATTTCACTATTCGCGAACAGCTTCGGATTCAGGTCGAGGGAACGATCCAGGGCGTCGGGATGCGGCCGTTCGTCTTTCAGCTGGCGGAGCGGTGCCGCCAGAGCGGATGGGTCGCAAACACCGGCTCGGGACTGACGATAGCGATCGAAGGCGCGCCGGAATTGCAGCGGCAGTTTCTCGACGGGCTCAATAACCCGCCGCCGCCCGCCACTATTTTCTCGCTATCCGTAGACAGACGGCCTTTGGAAAATTTCAGCCGCTTCGAGATCCGAAGCAGCGAAGCCGAAGGGCAAAGCGCGGCTTTCGTGCTGCCCGACCTGGCGATTTGCGGCGACTGCCTGCAGGATCTATTCGATCCCGCAGGCCGTTTCTACCGCTACCCGTTCACCAGTTGCAGCCGCTGCGGGCCGCGCTACAGCATCATCGGGAGCCTGCCTTACGATCGCGAGCGCACCGCGATGGCCGGATTTGCGCTGTGCCAAGACTGCGCTCGGGATTATCGTGATCCCGGAAACCGGCGCTTTCACGCTCAGACGATCGCCTGCGCGCAGTGCGGCCCCGTATTGAGCCTGCACGATCGGGCAGGCAATCGGCTGGCAGACGGCGATCGGGTACTGGAAGCCGCCTGCGGGCATTTGCGGGAAGGGAGCATCATCGCGGTGAAAGGGATCGGCGGCTTCCAGCTTTGGGCCGATGCGGCCGCTCCGGTGGCCGTCGAACGTTTGCGCATTCGCAAGCACCGGCCGGCCAAACCGTTCGCCCTGATGGTGCCGGGGATTGAAGACGCCGAAGCGCTTTGCTTTCTGAGCGGTCTTGAAAGGCAGGCGCTGGCTTCGCCTGCCGCGCCGATCATCTTGCTCAAGCGCCGGCCAAATGCCGCCGTCACCGAGGCGGTGGCGCCGGACAACACGATGCTCGGCGTGATGCTGGCCTATGCGCCGTTGCATCATCTGTTGCTGCGCGGCTTCGGCGCGCCGGTCGTCGCGACCAGCGGCAACCGGCACGGCGAGCCGATCTGTATCGATAACGCGCAGGCGCTGGAGCGATTGGCCGATATTGCCGACTGTTTTTTGCTCCACGACCGTCCGATCCTCAGGCCGCTGGACGATTCGGTGGCGCGCGTAATCAATGGCCGGCTGACGCTGCTGCGGCGCGCCCGCGGCTACGTGCCGCAGCCCATTTTATCGAAGACGATTCTGCCGAATGCGCTTGCGGTCGGCGGCCATTTGAAAAATACGGTCGCGCTCGGCCATGACCTGCAGATGATCGTCAGCCCGCATATCGGCGATCTCGATTGCGATGTTTCCGTACGGCAATGCGAAGCGACATTGGCCGATCTTCGGCAGTTTTATCAACGCGGGCCGAAACTGATCGCGCACGATCTGCACGAGGACTATGGCGCCAGCCGGATCGCGGAACGCGAGGCGCAACGCGCTGAAAAGCCCGTTCAAACGGTCAAGGTTCAGCATCACTATGCGCACGTGCTGGCCTGCATGGCCGAGCACGGGCTGGAGCCGCCACTGCTCGGAGTGGTCTTCGACGGCAACGGGCTCGGCAGCGACAACACGCTTTGGGGCGGCGAATTTTTGCGGATACACGGCCGGGGCTTCGAACGCTTCGCGCACCTGCGCGCGTTTTCGCTGCCGGGCGGAGAAAAGGCGATCCGGGAGCCTCGCCGCGCGGCCCTGGGGCTGCTTTACGCGCTCGAACCCGAAAGGGCTTTCGAGCGCATGGCGCCGCATTTCTCGGCAGCGGAATCGAACCTGCTCGCATCGGCGCTGAAGAAAGGGATCAACTGCCCGCTTACCACCAGCGCCGGGCGCCTGTTCGATGCGGCCGCCAGCCTGCTCGGACTTTGCCAGGTCAATCGGTTCGAGGGACAGGCCGCGATCGCGCTGGAACAATGCGCGGCGGCGGTCGAATCGGATCTTGTTTACGATTTCCGGATCGCCGGCGAAGGGACTTGCGTGATCGACTGGCAACCGATGATCGAACAGTTGCTGACGGATATTCCGACCGGCAATCACGGCCTGATCGCGCGAAAATTCCACAACACATTGGCGGCGATGATCGCGGCGATCGCCGAACGTGCCGGCGAGCCGGCCGTTGCCTTGAGCGGCGGCTGTTTCCAGAACGCGCTGCTCGTCGAGCAGGCGGCCGGAAAATTAAAAACCGCTGGCTTTCGGGTCTATTGTCATGAAAAAATACCGCCGAACGACGGCGGCCTGTCCCTCGGCCAGTTGTATGCCGTCAAATACCTCGGATAACTGAATATGTGCCTTGCCGTTCCCGGCCGAATCACCCGTATTTCCGATGACAACGATCCCTTGCTGCGCAAGGGGCGTGTCGATTTTTCGGGCATTGTGAAGGAAATCAGCCTGGCTTATGTGCCGGAGGCGCAAATCGGCGACTATGTGATCGTGCATGCCGGTTTTGCGCTGTCGCTGCTCGGTCCCGGCGAAGCGGAGGCCAGCCTGCAGGCATTCCACGAACTGGCCGAATTTCAGGACAAGCAATGAGTTTGCAGAAGGCCTTCCGCGACCCTGCCGCGGCGAAACGGTTGAGCGCGGCGATTGCCGCCATTACGACCCGGCCCTGGAACATCATGGAAGTCTGCGGCGGCCAGACCCACAGCATCATCAAATACGGCATAGACCAACTGTTGCCGGAAGGCGTGAACCTGATCCACGGGCCGGGCTGTCCGGTGTGCGTCACGCCGCTCGAATACATCGACAAGGCGCTGGCGATCGCCGCCTTGCCGAATGTGATTCTGTGCTCGTTCGGCGACATGCTGCGCGTGCCGGGATCGCGGCAGGACCTGCTCGGCCTGAAGGCGGAGGGCGCCGATGTGCGAATCGTATACTCGCCGACCGATGCGCTCGAAATCGCCCGCAAGCATCCGAACCAAGAAGTCGTCTTCTTCGGCGTCGGTTTCGAAACGACCGCGCCGACGATCGGGCTCGCCGCTTATCAAGCGAAACAGTCGCAACTGAACAACTTTTCGCTGCTGGCCTGCCATGTGCGGGTGCCGCCGGTGATCGAAGCGCTGTTGGATTCTCCCGACAATCGGGTACAGGGCTTTCTGGGGGCGGGGCATGTCTGCACGATCATGGGCTGCGGCGAATACGTGCCGCTTGCCGAGCGTTACCGGGTCCCGATCGTGATTACCGGTTTCGAGCCGGTCGACGTTCTGCATGGGCTCTATGCTTGCATCAAGCAACTTGAAGAAGGCCGGTTCGAAGTCGAGAACGCTTACCGCCGCGTGGTGCGCGAGCATGGGAATCCGGCTGCGCAGCAGTTGCTGCGGCAGGTGTTCGAGGTGGTCGACCGAAACTGGCGGGGGCTCGGGACGATCAAGCACGGCGGCCTGGCATTGAACGACGATTACCGCGACTTCAACGCCGAACGGCGCTTCTCGGTCGATGCGATTGCGACGCAGGAGCCCGTCGCCTGCCGGAGCGGCGACGTGTTGAAAGGTCTGCTGAAGCCGTCCGAGTGCTCCGAATTCGGCGTCCGTTGCACCCCGGAAAAACCGCTCGGCGCCACGATGGTCTCGTCCGAAGGCGCCTGCGCCGCCTATTACCGCTACCGCCGCCTGCAACATGGCTGATTTCGAACCGAACTGCCCGCTTCCGCTACAATACGACCGGATCGTGATGGCGCACGGGGGCGGCGGCCGGCTGATGCAGCAGTTGCTCGACACGCTCGTGCGGCCTGTGTTCCGCAATCCGGTCTTGGATCAAAACCACGACAGTGCGGTCGTCGAGATCAACGGGACCCGGCTGGCGTTCACGACCGACTCGTATGTCGTCAAGCCGCTGTTTTTCCCCGGCGGCGACATCGGCAAGCTGGCCGTCTGCGGTACGCTGAACGATCTTGCGATGAGCGGCGCGAAACCGTTGTACCTGACCTGCTCGCTGATCATTGAGGAAGGGCTGCCGGCCGCCGATCTGCAGCGGATATTGGAGTCGATGCAGCAGGCCGCGTCCGAGGCGGGCGTGCTGATCGTGACCGGCGACACCAAAACGGTCGACCGCGGCAAGGGCGACGGGCTGTACATCAATACCGCCGGGATCGGGCTCATCGGCGAACAGGTAAACGTCAATCCCTCCGCGATCCGGTCCGGCGACAGCATTATCGTGAATAGCGATCTGGCCCGGCACGGGATCGCGGTGATGCTGGAGCGGGAAGGGATGAATTTCGAGCACCGGATCGAAAGCGACTGCGCGGATCTGTCGGGCCTCGTGCAGGAACTGCTGCAAAACGGCATCGAAATCCACTGCCTGCGCGATCTGACGCGCGGCGGGCTAGCCTCGGCGCTGATCGAACTGGCGTCCGCAAGCCGTTATGAGTTCGAGCTTGGTGAAAGCGCCTTGCCGGTGCGGGAGGATGTGCGCGCCGCCTGCGACATCCTGGGCTTCGATCCCTTGTATATCGCCAATGAAGGCTGTTTCGCGCTGTTCGTTCCGGAATCGCAAACCGAAGCGGCGCTGGCCGTCTTGCGCCGGCATCCCTTGGGGCAACAGTCCCTCGCGATCGGCCGGGTCAAGTCCGCCTGTTCCCAGGGCCGGGTCATCCTGCAAACGCCGATCGGCGTCGGCCGGGTGCTGGATCTCTTCAGCGGAGAACAGTTGCCCAGAATCTGCTGATCGCCGCCGCGTTCCAATCGGGCGGTTTTCAGCACCGCGATAAAAATTTCCGCTAAACTTTTTCGTGATTTTTACCACCGCAAGGAGATTATTGGCTATGCCATTCAAAAAGAAATTGGGTTTGTTGACCGGATTGGTCTGTTTCCTCGGCGCGCCGCTGGTTCAGGCGGCCGCTCCCGTTCCCTCTGTCGTCGGCACGACCTGGACGCTGACCGGCAAGTTCAAAGGCCGGGTGAACGCGAAATGCCAGGTTGGCCGTGCGGTTTCCGCGCCGATCGCCGGACCGAAGGTCTTGTCGGCGAAAATCAGCTTCGATGACGGCGACATGCCCGGCGACAACGAAGGCACTTTCAGCTGGACGGACGAATTTTTTTCGATAAAGCAAATCAGCGGCCATTGGGAGCAGAGCGGCTCGAAACTGGAGCTGGAATTCGATAACTGGTACGACTCGCCGATGGCGGCATTGGCGTTCGCTTTGGCGGGGGTACCGGCAAATTATGATTTTTCGCAGGCCGGCATCGACGGTTCGGCGGGCTTCAAAATCACCAAGTTGAAAGTGTCCGGAACGATCAACCGCAAAGGCAAGAGTATTAAAGTGGCGGAAGGCATCGGATTCAAAGTCGACGCCGCGGCGGCCGGATTCGGCGGCGCCAATGCCTGTACCTTCCAGTTCAAAAATCTGGGGCGTTCGTACAAAGGCGTACCGGCCGTCCAGTAAGATTCTCGCCTGCCTTACGGGGCCGGCTTCGGTCTTGGCACATGGCAAAGGCCGCTCGTTTTGTAAGCGGCCTTTTTTGTGCCTGGGATCACGCCTCGGGGTTATCCCGGTAAATCAGGTAATACACCACCGGAATCACCACCAGCGAAAAGCCGGTCGAAGCGAAGATTCCAAAAATGAAGCTCCAGGCCAGCCCGGAGAAGATCGGGTCCAGGATGATCACCACCGAGCCGAACATGGCGGCCCCGGCGGTCAGAAAAATCGGCCGCATCCGGGTCGCGCCCGCTTCGATCAGGGCTTCTTCGAGATTGGCCATATCTGAGCGCGCCCGCGTCCGTTCGATGAAATCGATCAGGATGATCCCGTTCCGGACCACGATCCCGGCCAGCGCGATCATGCCGACCATCGCGGTCGCGGTGAAATAGATCGAGTCGGCGAAACCTGCGATATTTTCGGCGAACAGCAGATTCAGCAGCCAGAAGCCGGGCATGATGCCGATGATGGTCAGCGGGATCGCGATCATCATGATCGCGGGCAGACTGAGCGACCCCGTCTGTACGACCAGCAGCACATAGATCATGATCAGCGAGGCGCTGAACGAAATGCCGAGGTCGCGGAAGATCGCGGCGGTAATTTTCCATTCGCCTTCGCCGCTCAGTTCGGCGCGGTAGCCTTTCGGCAGCGGATGGTCGGCGAAGTACGCGTACAGGTCGATGATCGCCTCGACCGGGCTGCGCCCGGCGCTGTCGCCGATCACGTAGGCGACGCGTTCGAGGTCCTTGTGATGGATGACCGGCTCGCCGGATTCGGGAACGAGCGTGCCGAGTTCGCTCAGCGCAATCAGGGCGTCCCCGCTGCTTCTGACTTTAGTATTCAACAGCTCCGGTAGCGACGAGCGTTCCGCGCGCGGCAGGCGCAGCCGGATTTCGAGCGGCAGCCGTTCGCCGGGCGCATGCAGCATGCCGGCCTCGCCGCCCGCCAACGCCACGTCCAGCGTTTGCACGATTGCCGCCGGACTGACGCCGAGCAGGGCGGCTTTGGTTTTGTCGATCCGAAACGACCAGGCCGGGTCGGGCGCTTCGGACAGATCGTCGATATCGACGACGCCGCTGACATCCGCGAAGCGCTGTTTGATCCCCTCGGCCGTTTCGATCAGCCGGCCGTAGCCGGCATCGGCCGGGCCGTAAACTTCGGCGACCAGCGTCGACAGCACCGGCGGGCCGGGCGGCAATTCGACGATCTTCAGTTTCGCGCCGTACTGCCGACCGATCCGTTCGACGTCGGCGCGGATACGCATCGCGATCTGGTGCGATTGCTGGACGCGCTCGTCCTTCGGCAGGAGGTTGATCCGAATATCGCCCTTTCGGCTGCCCGAACGCAGGTAATAGTGCCGGATCATCCCGTTGAAATCGATCGGGGAGGCGAGGCCGACATAGCTTTCGTAATCGGTCACTTCGTTCACCGTCGCCAGATACCGGCCCAGGGCGCGCATCGCCGCATCGGTCTTTTCGAGCGTACTGCCGGCCGGCATGTCGGCCACGATCTGCAATTCGTTCTTGTTGTCGAACGGCAGCAGTTTTAGCGGCACCGCGCGGGTGACCGCGAGCAGGGAAGACAGCAGAAAGGCGATGCCGACCGCGATCAGAAACATTCGGCTGCGCGCCGGCGAGGCGATCAAGGGCGTCAGCACGCGGCGGTAAAGCCGGTAGCCGTTCGACATTTTCAGGTCGAACGCGGCTTCGTCCTTGCCGTATTCGCTTTTCAGCAGCAGGTAGCTCGCCCAGGGCGTGATCGTGAACGCAACCAGCAGCGAGACTAGCATCGCGACCGGAATGTTGAACGCGAGCGGGGCGAGATAAGGGCCGATCATTCCTGTGATGAAGAACATCGGGATGAACGCGAGCATTACCGCCAGTGTCGCGACGATCGTCGGCGGACGCACTTCGTCGACCGCCGACAGCAGCGCCTCCAGCGGAGGCTCTTTTTTCAGTTTGAAATGGCGGAAGATGTTTTCGACGTCGACGATCGGATCGTCGACCAGGAGGCCCAGCGACAGGATCAGCGCGAACAGCGTGACCCGGTTGATGGTATAGCCGAACACCAGGTCGGCCAGCAGCGTGACCGCGAACGTGACCGGCACCGCGATGCAGACGATAAACGACTCCTTCGGCCCGAGCGCCAGCGCGAGCAGCACCAGAATGATCGCGATCGCAAGGCCCAGATGTTTGACCAGTTCGTTGACCTTGTGGTCGGCGGTCGCCCCGTAATCGCGGCTGACCGTGATTTCGACGTCGGCAGGAATCAATAGGCCGCGCTGCGCTTCGACCTTGGCCAGGATATCTTGCGAAACCTTTACCGCATTGCTGCCCTTGCGCTTGGCCAGCGCGATCGTGACCATTTCGCGTTCGTCGCCGGGCTTTGCCTTGGGGCCTTCGGCCCGGCCGACCGTCCGCATTTTCGAGACTGCCGGGCCGAAACCGATTCGGGTGTAATGTTCGCGCTCTTCCTCGCCGTCGGTCACGCGGCCGATGTCGCGCAGGTAAACGGGGCGGCCGCCGGGGGCTTTGACCACGGTGGCGGCCAGGGCATCGGCCGAGTCGAAATAAGTACCGGCTTCCAGTACCGTTTCGCGGTTGCCGTTCTGGAAGCGCCCTGTGCGCAGATGGACGTTGGCGCCCCGGAGCGCGTCGATGATGTCCTGCAGCGCGATGCCGTAGCCGGTCATTTTCGCCGTATCGGGATAAATCGACACCTGCCGGCGCGCGCCGCCGACCACTTCGGTTTTCGCGATGTCGTCGGCGCCGCGCAGGCTGGCCAGCAGCTCGTCGGCGATCCGGCGGAGTCCCAGCGCATCGGTTTGCCCGGTCGATGAAGACAAGGTCAGCATCAGCATCGGCACGTCGTCGATATCGACCGGCTTGATGTTCCAGCCGCGCACGCCCGGCGGCAGCAGGTCCTGGTTCGACATCACCTTGCTCCAGGTCTTGACCAGGCTGTCTTCGGGGTTCTCGCCGACGTAATAGCCGACCGTGACGACCGCCCGGCCCGGCTGGGATGCCGAAAACACATGCTCGACGCCTTTGATCTGCTTCAGCATCGCTTCGAGCGGCGTCGCGGCCAGTTTTTCGACTTCTTCGGCGGAAGCGCCCGGATAGTCGACCATCACGTCCATTACCGGCACCACGATCTGCGGATCTTCCTCGCGCGGGGTCAGTTGCAGCGCGGCGACGCCGGCGATCAGCGCCGCGATCAGCAGTATCGGCGACAGGTGCGAAACGGTAAAGATGCGGACGATCGCGGCGCTCAGGCCGCGTTGGGGTTCGTGCGTCATCGAACGACCACGGTTTCGCCCTCGTCCAGGCCGGAGAGAATTTCGACGAATTCTCCGCGCGCGAAGCCGGAGCGCACCTGCCGGGTGCTCAGCCTGTCGCCTTCCAGTACGGTCACGGCCTCGACCTGGCCGATCCGGCGCAGCGCCGCCGCGGGAATCAGCAGGGCGGTATGTTCGCTGCCGCAGGCCTGTTCGAGCCAGCCGAACAGGCCCGGCTGCAGGCCTTTCGTTTGGGGCAGGTCGGCCTTGATCAGGACCGTGCCGGTCAGCGGGTCGGCGGCCGGCACGATTTCGCCGATCTTCGCATCGAGCGAAGCTTTCAACGCATCGATGCGCACCGTGGCCGGATCGCCGACGTTGATCTGGCCTGCGCAGGCGGCCGTGACCGAGGCTTCCAGACGCAACGCCGAAGGGTCGTGCAGTACGACGATCGGCTCGCCGGCGAGTCCCATGTCGCCCGGTTCATGCAGGCGCCGGGCGATCACGCCGCCAAAAGGCGCGGTTAATACGGTTTCGCTGCGTTGCAGCGTGGCTTCGCGCAAGTTCTGTTCGGCGGCCCGGGCGCCGGCCGATGCCTTGCGTGCGGCCGCTGCGGCGTGTTCAAAGGCTTCGCGGGTCGCGGCTTCCTGTTCGAACAGTTCCCGCGTCCGTTTCAGGTCCGCCTCCGTACGCGCCGCTTCGGCTTTCGCGGCGGCGGCATGCGCCGAAGCTTCGCGTTCCTGCGCCCGGGACTGTTCCGCGTCGAGCCGGGCGAGGACGGCGCCCCGTTCGACCCGGTCGCCTTCGCGGAAGGCGACTTCCAGGATGCGGGCGCTGATTTTCGGCGCTATCCGCGCTTCGATGAGGGCTTTGACCGCGCCCGGCCAGGCCTGAGTCTCCCGGAGTGTTTGCCGGATCGCGCGCGCGGTTTCCTGCGGGAGCATCGCTTGGGTGGGTAGCGGCGTTAGGCCGGGTTCGGTCTTGTTTCCTCCGAGCAGCCCAAGCATCCATAAAATCAACAGAAGCAATGCGATCAGCGCGGCGGCCGGGAACAGCCATTTTTTCGGCAGCGGCTGCGTCATCGCCGGGCTCCGAGCGCGCGCTGCAGAGCCGCCTCGGCGCGCAGCGCGTCATAATGCGCGGTCATCCGTTGCGTTTGCGCCCGGTCGCGCGCGACTTCGCTTTCGAGGAAGCGCGTCACCGTCGCGGCCCCGGCACGATGCTGCACGGTAACCAGGCGGAACGCTTCTTCGGCTGCCGCGACCGCCGTCCCGGCGACTTCGGCGCGCTGCAGCGCTTCCTGCAATTCCAGGGAGGCATTTTTGGCTTCCCGGCCGATCTGCAGCTCGATTTTACGGCGTTGCGCCTTCGCTTCGGCCAACCGCCTTTCGGCTTTGCGGACCCGCGCTGCGGTGCCGAGGCCGGCAAACAAATCCATCTCGACCGCGACACCGGACGTCACGTTGTCGTGTGCCGAAGAAAACTCGGGCGAACGTTCGTTCAGCCCGTAATTGACGAAGGCGTCGAGGCGCGGCAGATGTTCGCCCCGGGCGATTTTGATCTCGTGCTGCCGGGTTTCGATCTGTCTCTGGGCGATCAGCATTTCCGGGCGGTTGGCGAGCGCCTCGGTCCGCAAGTCGTCAAAGGCCGCCGGCAAACGCGGCAAGGGGCGTTCCCGATCGATGCGGGGTTCGATCGGGCTGCTGTCGGGGAAATCGAGCAGAGTTCTGAGCACCGTGCGCGCCATTTCGACCGCATTCCGCGCGTGGATGTCCGCCTCGCGGGCTTCGGCCAGACGGGCTTCGAGCGAGAGCACGTCCGCTTTCAGAGCCGAGCCGGCGGCATGGCGTTTGCGGGTGTCAGCCAGCTCGCTTTGTACCGCCAGGGCCGCGCGCTGCGCGATCGCCTGATTTTCTTTGGCGACTAACAGGGTATAAAAGCCGTCGGTCACGCCGTGGATCAGATTGTTGCTGACCGCCGAAAGCTCCAGTTCGGAGATTTCCTTGCCGAGGCCAGCGGCCAGGCTTTGGTGATAATCGCGGCCGCCCCGGTACAAAGACCAGGTTGCCTGGACTTCGGGGCGGAAATCGGTCACCCCGTTCGGTTGATTGATATTCTGGCCGAAAGAAAAACGGCGCTGTGCGACGATCATTCCGAATGCCTCCGCCGGGTTGTCGCTGTAACGGTAGCTCAGGCGGGCCCTGATTTGCGGATAGAAGGCGGCGAGGCTTTCGCCGATGGCGGCTTCGGCCTGGGCGATCCGTTCATTGGCGATCTGAAGGTCGGGGTTGCGTTCGATTGCCAGAGTCACCGCGCGTTCCAGGGTCAGAAGGGGAGCCGAGCCTGACGGCAGGGCGGGATCGGATTCCGCCGCCGGATTCGGGGCTGCCGCCGCCGGAACGACGCAAAGCGCGAGCGGCAGCAGAAAACAGGCAAGCTTGGAATGGGGTGGCGGCATGGATCTTTAGTCGCAGGTGATCGATGCAAAAAGCTACAGCATAATGGCCCTAAGCCTTACGGTAAAGGGATGGGCGGCCTATTTTTCGAAAACGGATCGATTGTCCTTTGTAAATTTTTGTTATTTAAATATTAAATGCAGGCTGCGGAGCGATTTTGAAGGATGTGCCCCGGCGCCTCTGTTCGCTATCCATTTTAAACGGATGCTTGCGGCAAGGGATTGGCATATAATGCGGCATTTATTTATTAACGTCCCACTCAGGAGTTATCATGAAAAAACTGTTGTACAGCATTCCCGCTGCGATGTTCTTTGCTTCATCGCTTGCCGTTGCGCACGGACCGGTTCGTCAGAAAGCCGAAGAGGAAGTCGTGATCAACGCGCCCGCCGAGAAAGTCTGGGGCATCATCAAGGACTACGGCGACATGTCCTGGCATCCCGGCATCGGCAGCGTGGAAAACAAGGGCGGCAACAAGAAAGGCGCGGTTCGCGTTCTGACCTTGACTAATGGCGGCACGATCACCGAAGAGCTGAAAAAATACGACGAAGCGAAGATGTCGTATGCCTACAAGATCACCGAAATGAGTACCGCGAGCACGATTACCCATGCCGGCGCGCAAGAACACGTGCCGGTCTTGCCGGTGCACGATTATGCCGCGACCATCGGCGTCGAAGCCGAGGGTGCGGACAAATCGAAGGTATTCTGGAAGGCGGCCTATTACCGTGCTTACATGAACAACGATCCGCCGGCCGAAATGAACGAGGAAGTGGCGAACAAGGCCGTGGAAAACGTGCTGAAAACCGGCCTGGCCAACCTGAAAACGCTGGCCGAAAAATAAGTATGCGTTCGCTGCGACCTTATGTTCTCGCGGCGGCGGTTCTGGCGGCTTCCGCCCTGCCGTTGCCGTCTACGGCGGCGCCTTTCGCCTATATCACCAATCAGCTGGACGACAATGTCGCGATCATCGATACCGAGTCGGGCAAGGTGGCCGATACGGTTCCCGTCAAGGGCAAGCCGGCCGGCGTGGCGGTAGCGCCCGACGGCCGCCGGGTTTACATCAGTACGCCGGAAAGCGGCAGCGTCGCGGTGATCGATGCGCAAACCCGCGCGCTCGTCAAGGAAGCCAAAGTCAGCGGCGGCGCGTTGGGCGTCGCCGTCGACCGGACCGGCAGGCGGCTATTCGTCGCGGACTGGTACAAGGCGATCGTGACCGTGCTCGACGCGGACAGCCTGCAACCGGTCAAGACGATTCCGGTCGGCCAGTCGCCGTCCGGCCTGGCGATCAGTCCCGACAACCGCTGGCTCTATGTCGCCAACCGGCTTAGCGATTCGGTTTCGAAGATCGATCTGGCCAGTCTGAAAGTGGTCGGATCGGCCGGCGTCGGCGCGCACCCTTTCGGCTTGGCTCTCGACAGCGAAGGCCGGCGCCTTTATACCGCCAATGTCGAAAGCGACGACGTGACGGTGGTCGATACGGCGTCGATGGAAGCCGTGGCTACCGTCAAGGTGCAGGGCAGGCCGTATGCGGCCACGTTTGCGCTGAACGACAGCCGCCTGTTGGTGACCAACCAGAACAGCGATTCGGTTTCGGTGATCGATACGGCCGAACTGAAGGAGCATGGGGTGGTCGAGGTGGGCGGCAAGCCGGAAGGCATCGGCACGCTCGCGGACGACCGCCATGTCTATGTCGCCAACTGGTTCGACGGCACGGTATCGGTGATTGATGCGAAACGGCTTACGGTCGTCGAGACGATCAGAGCCGGCGAGGGCAGCCGGGCATTCGGACAGTTTATCGGAAAGTAGGGTACGCTGCGCGTACCTGTTTTGGGTTATTTATAACCGTGGAACGGTACGCGCAGCGTACCCTACATGAAGTTTTAGGTGTAATATGGCAGAGAATGTAGAAGAATTGACCATTGCCTATGAAGACGGCGGCGTGGAAACGGTTAAGGAACTGGACAAGAAAGTCCTGAGCAAGGGGGCCTGGGCGACGGTGATGTACCGCTACCAAGAGTGGAATCGCACGAAGGAAGAATACGGCCCGGACAAATATTCGATCCGGCGTTACCAGAAACAGAACGGCGAATACCGCCAGAAGTCCAAATTCAATATCTCCAGCCGGGAACAGGCGCAGAGTATTATCGATACGCTGGAAGGATGGCTGGGCGACGAATAGCTCGCCGTTTGCGCTGAACGGGGTGGGTGCGCCCGCCGCCCCATTTTTTTAAAGCAGAGGAGGTTGGCATGACCCCGGATCAAAAACTCAAATCCCTTGGTATTGCGCTCCGGATCATCGGAACCGTCTTCATTGTCGGCATTTACCCGCTGATGATGTGGATCTGGCCTTCGGGATGGGGCTGGGAGCCCCGGCAGCCGGAATACGAGCAGATGATCATCGGCATTTACGCCACGCTGGGCGTATTCCTGATCCTCGCGGCCAAGAATCCGCTGGCGCATCGGAGCCTGATCGGCTTTACGATCTGCTCGAGTGTTGTGCACGGCGGCATCATGCTGTTTCACGGCATTGCGGACGAAAACGAACGGGCCAATCTGGCCGGAGATGTGCCGGCGCTGTTTCCGGTGGCGGCCGCGCTCCGGTGTCTGCCGCCGCCGGAGCGTCGTGAACCATAGAGGCGCCGTTCAATCAAGCTAAAGAAGTTTTATTTCGGATATCGAGAACCAGGTCTTATGGAAAAACACATCATTACCGATATTTCCCCCGATCGGCAAAAGCGGACGACGAGCTGGCTGAATCTGGAGTCGCTCGCCGACGTGGAAGTCACGTCGGAAAGCAGCGAACATCCGGTGGAGGCGGCATTGTTATCGAACACCGAGCGCGGTTGGCGGGCCGCCAGGCCCGGTGCGCAAACGATCCGGCTGCTTTTTAAACGACCGCAAGACATTCATCGGATTCATCTGATTTTTTTGGAAACTGCGATCAGGCGGACCCAGGAATACCAGCTTCGCTGGTCCGGCGATGACGGCCGGACCTGGAATGAAATCGTGCGCCAGCAATGGAATTTCAGTCCCGACGGAAGCACGCGCGAGACCGAAGATCATACGGTGGCGCTTTCCGGCGTGACCGGGCTCGAACTGAACATTACGCCCGACATTAGCGGGGAACGTGCCTTTGCCTCTCTCGAAAAATTGCGGGTTGCCTGAGATCGGCCCTTCTTTTGCCGTCAGTCGGGTGGATGGTTTATGGGATCGGGTTTGATTAATCCAGCCACCGGATGATGTGATCCTCCAGTCGCCTGACCTGGTTTTCGTTGACCGCATAGCTGCTTATCGAAACGCCGGCGCGCTGTACCGTTTCGCGGCGGCCCGAGACTAAAGGGTGCCATGTAGGCAGGTCTTCGCTTTCGGACAGCAGGCGGTAGGCGCAGGTCGAGGGCAGCCAGTGATACGCTTCTGGATCCAGCTTTCTGACGTCGAGGCAGCGCGGCACCAGCCGCGCGCGTTCCGCATAGCGCGTGCAGCGGCAGGTTTTCAGGTCGAGCAGCCTGCAGGCCGCGCTGGTGAAGTGAATTTCGCCGGTTTTCTCGTCTTCGAGCTTGTTCAAACAGCACTTGCCGCAGTTGTCGCAAAGCGACTCCCATTCGGCGTCGGTCATTTCATGCAGTGTTTTGGTTTGCCAGAAATTCATCGCGGCCGTTTTTTTCGGCGAATCCTTTATTTCAGGAACGAGCAGCAATAGTCGGTCGGTGCCTTGATCTTGACCGTGAATTGCGCATTGCCCGGCACGTTGAACGACTCGCCGCCTTTGACCGTTTGCCAGTGCGCTGCGCCCGGCAGCCAGACGTCCAAGTCGCCGTCGAGGATTTCCATCAGTTCGGGATCGGCGGTGTTGAACGTGTATTCTCCGGGCAGCATGAAGCCGAGGGTTTTGACCGTGCCGTCCGCGAAACGGATCGTGCGGCTGGAAACGTTGCCGCCGAAATAGACGTTGGCTTTTTTGACGACGGTGACATTGCTGAATTCGGACATGGTACCTTGTGTTGTGAGTAAGTTTCAGGGGGCGCCATGATACCAGATTACGGGTGGTTTGGTTCGGTTTGAGTCCGCCGTGCGAGGGGAAAGGACGTAAAAAAATAAAACCTACTTATTTACTACGGAATTAAAAAGGACTAAAATAGTCCTAATTGAAGAGGGTAGATATGCTACGGGTAAGTAAACTGACTGATTACGCCACAGTGATTTTGAGCCATATGGCGAAAGGCGCCTCGGCATTCCACACGGCGATCGAAATAGCCTCGGCGACCGGAATTGCCTTGCCCACGGTCAGTAAAATTCTTAAACTGCTGGTCCATGCGCAGGTACTGACTTCGACGCGCGGCGCGAAAGGCGGTTATGCCCTGGCCAGTACGCCGGACAGGATCACCGTCGCGGCGGTCATTCGTGCGTTGGAAGGCCCGATTGCGCTGACCGAGTGCAGCATTTCGCACCGGGGTTGCAAGCAGGCTTCAGGCTGCGGGATTCGCGGTAATTGGGGTCTGATCAACCAGGCGATCCATGACGCGCTGGAGTCGGTGACGCTGGCGGATATGATCAAACCGGCGATGGTGCCCGAGGAAATCCTGATTCCGGTCGCGAGTTTATCCCGTTAATGCCTGCGTAGGATGGGTAGAGGCGCCAGCCGAAACCCATCGATCGAAACCCATCATGTAGCCCTATCCATTCATTGAGATATTTAGAGAGTTTTTTATGTCAGCAAGCGCTCAAGAAATTCAGAACCTGATCAGCCAGGAATACAAGCAGGGCTTTGTGACGGTCCTGGAAACCGAAACCTTCGCGCCGGGTCTCGACGAGAACGTGATTCATCGCTTGTCCAAAGTCAAAAACGAGCCTGAATTCATGCTGGAATGGCGCCTGAGAGCGTTTCGCCATTGGCGCACGATGAAAACCCCCGAATGGGCGTTCGTGAAGTTCGATCCGATCGACTACCAAGCGATCAGCTACTATTCGGCGCCGAAACGCAAGGAAGACCGCCCGAAAAGCCTGGACGACATCGATCCGGAAGTGCTGGCCGCCTATAAAAAGCTCGGCATTCCGCTCGACGAGCAGGAGCGTCTGGCCGGTGTCGCGGTCGACGCGGTGTTCGACAGCGTTTCGGTTGCGACCACGTTCAAGGAAAAGCTGAAGGATGCCGGCATCGTTTTCTGCCCGATTTCGGAAGCGTTGCGCGAGTATCCCGAGCTGGTCAAACAATACCTCGGCTCGGTCGTGCCGCCTGGCGATAATTTCTTCGCGGCGCTCAATTCGGCGGTGTTCACCGACGGCTCGTTCGTCTATATCCCGAAAGGCGTGCGCTGCCCGATGGAACTATCGACCTATTTCCGGATCAACGCAGCGAACACCGGGCAGTTCGAGCGGACCCTGATTATCGCGGACGAAGGCAGCCATGTGTCTTATCTGGAAGGCTGCACCGCGCCGATGCGCGACGAAAACCAACTGCATGCGGCGGTGGTCGAGCTGGTCGCGCTGAAAGACGCCACGATCAAATATTCGACCGTGCAGAACTGGTATCCGGGCGACAAGGAAGGCAAGGGCGGCATTTACAACTTCGTGACCAAGCGCGCCGATTGCCGCGGCGACAATTCGAAGGTGTCCTGGACCCAGGTCGAAACCGGTTCGGCGATCACCTGGAAATACCCGAGCTGCGTGTTGGCGGGCGACAATTCGATCGGCGAATTTTATTCTGTCGCGCTGACCAACAATTACCAGCAGGCCGACACCGGCACCAAGATGATCCACATCGGCAAGAACACGCGCAGCACGATCGTGTCGAAAGGCATCTCGGCGGGCAAGGCGCAGAATACCTACCGCGGCCTGGTGAAGGTACTGAAGAGCGCCGAGAACGCGCGCAACCACACGCAATGCGATTCGCTCCTGGTCGGCGACCGCTGCGGCGCCCATACCTTTCCTTATATAGAAGTCAGGCAGCCGTCGGCGCAGGTCGAGCACGAAGCGACCACCTCGAAGATCAGCGAAGACCAACTGTTTTTTTGCCAGCAGCGCGGGCTTTCGGCCGAAGATGCGGTGTCGATGATCGTGAATGGTTTTTGCAAGGAAGTCTTCAAGGAATTGCCGATGGAGTTTGCGGTCGAGGCGCAGGCATTGCTGGGGTTGAGTCTGGAAGGTTCGGTCGGCTAGTGGGCAAGCCCCGTAGGCTGGGTTGATAAACCCAGCAATTGTCCGAAAATGCTGGGTTTCGTTCCTCAACCCAGCCTATGAGCTTGCCTTTAATAGCGAAGCATGTGTATCGCATAGAAATTTGTAAGTATCTGGGTACAAAACCCAATTAAATAGCACAGGTAAAACAAAATGCTCAGCATAGAAAATCTCCACGTCAGCGTGGGCGACAAGCCGATTCTGAAAGGCATCAATTTAGAGATCAATGCGGGAGAAATCCATGCGATCATGGGACCGAACGGTTCCGGCAAAAGCACGCTGTCGCATGTGCTGTCGGGCAAGGCCGGTTATACCGTAACCGAAGGTTCGGTGACCTATCGCGGCATGGACCTGATCGAGATGGCGCCGGAAATCCGCGCGCGCGAAGGGGTGTTTCTGGCGTTTCAATACCCGGTCGAAATTCCGGGCGTCAGCAACATTTATTTGCTGAAGGCCGCGCTGAACGCGGTTCGGAAGCACCGCGGCCTGCCTGAAGTCGATGCGATGGATTTTCTGACCCTGGTCAAGAACAAGGTCAAGCTGTTGGAAATGGACGAGAAGTTTTTGTACCGCGCGGTCAACGAAGGCTTTTCCGGCGGCGAGAAGAAACGTAACGAAATCCTGCAGATGGCGATCATGGAGCCGAAGCTGTGCATTCTCGACGAAACCGATTCCGGCCTCGACATCGATGCGTTGAAGATCGTCGCCGACGGCGTGAATTCGCTGCGTTCGCCGGAGCGCGCGTTCGTGATGGTGACCCATTATCAGCGCCTGCTCGACTACATCAAGCCGGACGTGGTGCATGTGTTGGCGCACGGCCGGATCGTGAAGTCCGGCGGCCCCGAACTGGCGCTGGAGTTGGAAGAAAAAGGCTACGGCTGGCTCGAGGCGGCGTGATGAGTGCAGTGACTGCAAGCCGTTATCCGGTGGAATACGAAAGGATCGCGCCTCAATTGCCCGGCGGAAATTTACCCTGGCTGAAGCAGCGGCGCCATGATGCGCTCGCGTTGTTTGCGGCCGGCGGATTTCCATCGCTGCGCGAGGAAGAATGGCGTTACACGAACGTATCGGCAATCGAGAAGAAACTGTTTTCTCCGCTTTTGTCTGCCCCGGCAAGCGCGGTCGATCAGGCATGGATCGACAGTTATCGGTTACAGGACGCCTGGTCGATCGTGCTGTTGAACGGCCGTTTTTCGGCCGAGCTTTCGAGCCTCGCCAGCCTGCCCAATGATGTCTTGGTCCTGAGTATGGCCGATGCTTTAAGGCAATATTCCGAGCGGGTCGAGGAGCATTTCGGCAAGGCGGTTGCGGACAGCGAGCACGGCTTTGTCGCATTCAACACGGCCTGGTTCAGCGACGGCCTGTTCGTGCATATCCCGGCCAAGCAAGTGCTGGCGAAGCCGCTGCAACTGCTGCATGTGGTGACCGAATCCGATGCGTTGGCGACCACCCGCAACCTGATTGTTGTCGATCCGATGGCGCAGGCCGAAGTCGTCGAGACCTATATCGGCGCGGATTGCGCTTACCTCGCAGCGTCCGTCAACGAAGTGTTTGTCGGCGCGAACGCGGAGCTGGCGCTTTATAAGCTGCAGGCCGAGTCGGCCAAGGCCTATCATTTCGGCGGCACTTACGTGGCCCAGGCGCGGGATGCGCGTTTTGCGCACCATCATTACGCGTTCGGCGGGCTCCTGGCAAGGAGCGACATTCATGCCGATCTGGATCTGGCATCGGAGTGTATTTTGAACGGCCTGTATGTCGGCGACAAGCGCCAGCATATCGACAATCACACCCGGATCAACCATTTGAAGCCTCATGCGACCAGCCGCGAATTATACAAAGGCGTTCTCGATGACAGAGCGCGGGGCGTGTTTCAGGGCCGGGTGATTGTCGCGGAGGATGCGCAAAAAACCGATTCGGAAATGAACAACCGCAACCTGTTGCTCTCGAACGACGCGGAAGCGGATACCAAGCCGCAACTGGAAATCTATGCCGACGACGTGAAATGCGGACACGGCGTAACGGTCGGCCAGTTGGACGAAAAGTCGGTGTTTTATTTACAGTCCCGCGGCGTCGACGAAGAAACCGCGCGCAACATGCTGACTTTTGCGTTTGCGAATGAAATGGTCGACAAGATCAAGATCAGGGAACTGCACGATCTGGTGCTGGGCGAACTCTTGCGGCGGTTTCCGCAGCAAGGCGTCGAAAAGGCGTGGCTGTAGGTTGAGTTGCCGGAAAACGGCAACCCAACGTTTAGACTATAAAATATCCGAGAGTTGGATAACAATGCCGGGAAGCTGCGACAAACCGATCGAATCGCCAATGCGCAAGGTGGTTTTTTCCTCATATAACTCGCCGTGCGGGCGCCGGTAAACTTCCAGGCAGTTGTCGTTCAGATTCAGCAGCCAGTACTCGGGAATTCGATGCAGCGCGTATAACCGCTGTTTCTGGTTCTGATCGAAAGCCAGCGAACTGTCGGCGACTTCGATTAGCAGCAAGACATCGTCCGCCTTTGGATGTCGCGAGGAGTAAAAATCCGGATTCGGTCTCAGCAGCATGAAGTCCGGTTCCGGTTCGGAGAGGTCGCCGAGCTGGAGGGGATTTTGAATATTGACGAGGGCTCGATCGCCCAGTAATTTCGAGAAAAAATGATTGAGCCGCATCACATGGCCCGCGTGATTAAAGCCGATAGGCGCCATTTCCAATATTTCTCCTTCGATCAGTTCGAGACGGCTGTCCGGGGGGAAAATAGCCGCCTCGCCGAGTCGACGCCATTCGTCGAGATTGGTCAGATGTTTTCTGGGAGATACGGTAGCCATCAGACAGAATCGTAGTTGAACCTTACAGCCAATATAATAGCTCTCGGTTTAAGTTGCAATCACCGAATTTGAAACAGAACTTTTAACGTAATGACACATTTTCCCGTAGAAAAAATCCGTGCCGATTTTCCGATCCTGGCCCAAAAGATCCGCGGCAAAGACCTGGTTTACCTGGACAATGCCGCCAGTTGCCAGAAGCCGAACGCAGTGATCGACGCGATCAGCGATCTGTACCGGAACGATTATGCGAACATCCACCGCGGCGTGCACACGCTCAGCGTGCGTTCGACCGACAAGTTCGAAAGCGCGCGCGGCAAGATCAGGGACTTCATCAACGCGGCCAGCGAAAAGGAAATCATTTTCGTCAGGGGCGCGACCGAGGCGATCAATCTGGTCGCGCAAAGCTACGGACGGACCCATATCCGGGCCGGCGACGAAATCCTGATCACCGCGATGGAGCATCACTCGAATATCGTGCCCTGGCAGCTCTTATGCGAGCAGACCGGCGCAGTATTGAAAGTCGCGCCGATCAACCGCAAGGGCGAGCTGATCTATGAAGCGTTCGAAGCGTTATTAAGCGACAAGACTCGCCTGGTAGCGGTCGCGCACATGTCCAATGCGCTGGGCACGATCAATCCGGTCGAAAAAATCATTGCGGCCGCGCATGCGCAAAAGGTCCCGGTACTGCTCGACGGCGCCCAGGCGGCGCCGCATATGAAAATCGATGTGCAGGCGCTCGATTGCGATTTTTATGCGTTTTCGGGACATAAGCTGTACGGTCCCTCCGGCATCGGCGTACTTTACGGCAGGCAGGTGCTGCTCGAAGCGATGCCGCCGTATCAGGGCGGCGGCGACATGATCCGCAAGGTGACTTTCGAAAAATCGGACTATAATAAGCTCCCCTACAAGTTCGAAGCCGGCACGCCGAGCATCGCCGATGTAGTCGGCCTGGGCGCCGCGATCGATTATCTGAATGCGGTCGGGATGGACCAAGTGGCCGCTTACGAGGCCGAATTGCTCGGCTATGCGACGGAGCAGGCCCGGAACATCGACGGTCTCACCATCGTCGGCGAAGCGGCCCGGAAAGGCGCGATCCTGTCGTTCGTACTGGAGAACGTGCACCCGCATGATATCGGCACGATGCTGGACAGTCTGGGCATCGCGATCCGGGCCGGCCACCACTGCGCGATGCCGGTGATGGATTTTTTCGAGGTGCCGGCGACCGCGCGCGCGTCTTTCGCGATGTATAACACCCGCGCGGAAATCGACGCGCTGATGCAAGGGATAGAATCGTTAATCAAGGTATTTGGCTGATGTTTGATGAATTACGCGACCTCTACCAGGAGGTCATTTTCGATCACAACCGCAACCCGCGCAATTTCCGGGTGATGGCAGACGCGAACCGGCAGGTGGAAGGCTTCAATCCCTTGTGCGGCGACCGCCTGACGCTGTACCTGAAAATGGACGGCGACGTGATCAAGGATGCCAGCTTTCAGGGTTCCGGGTGCGCGATTTCGACCGCCTCGGTATCGCTGATGACCGAAATCGTCAAGGGCATGACCGAACAGCAAGCCGAAGCCCTGTTCAAAAAATTCCACGAAATGACGACTGGCAAGGATGAGAACCTGCAGCTCGAAGCGCTCGGCAAGCTGGCCGTGCTGGCCGGCGTCAGGGAATATCCGGCGCGCGTGAAGTGCGCGACCCTGGCCTGGCATACGCTCGATGCGGCGCTGAAGAATCAGCATACGCCGGTTTCGACGGAGTGACGTTTTTTTCGAATCGCATTCGTATCGGGCATCCCGGTTCGATGGGCCGATGAGCGGGCCGGCTTCCGTATATTCCGGCAAACTCGCCGTGCTGTATGAAGGGCAGGGCGATGTGTCCTCTTTCCGGCAGTTGGCGGAACGTCTGGGCGTTCCGCTGCGCAATGCCGGGACTGCCGATTTCGGTGCGCAGGAAGCGTTTTTTCTGAGCTGGCGCGACGGCAGCCTGAAGCTGCTGGACCGCGAGCTGCCGAAAGCCGGCGGCCTTACGGTCGAAGTCGAACCGCGCGCCGGCGAGCAGCGTTCCTGGCCT
This sequence comes from Methylomicrobium album BG8, assembly GCF_000214275.2. NCBI lineage: Bacteria > Pseudomonadati > Pseudomonadota > Gammaproteobacteria > Methylococcales > Methylococcaceae > Methylomicrobium > Methylomicrobium album. The sequence continues at coordinate 1,327,837 of NZ_CM001475.1, forward strand.
GCTCCGAAGCAAGGTCCATTGGCGCAGGCGCTGGGCCGCAAGACCCGAACGGTCGTCGATGCGACGACCGGCTGGGGCCAGGATGCGTTGCATATTTTCCGGATGGGATACGAGCTGACCTGCCTGGAACGCTCGCCGGTGATGGCCGAACTGCTGGCCGACGGTTTCCGCCGGCTGGCGGAGCTGGAGTGGATGCAAAGACTGGCACCGGTGTCGCCCCGATTGATTCAGGGCGATGCGATTGCGGTCCTGGCGAATCTCGACAGCAGGCCGGACTGTGTCTATCTCGATCCGATGTTCCCGCCCAAACGCAAAAAATCCGCGCTTGCGAAAAAGTCGATGGTGGTGCTGCGCGCCCTCTCGGGCGATGATCAAGATAAGGAACAATTATTCGAAGCGGCGTTTAAAGCCGCCGGCAGGCGGATCGTCGTCAAGAGCCCCGATTACGCCGAACCGCTCGGCGGCAAGCCGAACGAGAGTTTTCAGGGAAAATTGTTGCGTTACGACGTTTATTTGAAAAGCTAGAAAAACAGGTACTGCTGATGACGGAATGGGTTGATGTTTGCGGTCAGAATGCCCTGGCTGACGGCGAAAATGTAGTTGTCGAGGTCGACGGCACCGATGTCGCGGTGTTCCGGATCGAGGGGTGCTATTACGCGATCGAAGACGCCTGCACGCACGACGGGGCGGAAATCGCCAGCGGCGAACTGGACGGCGACCAGATCATTTGTCCCCGCCACGGCGCGAGATTTTGCGTGAAGACCGGCGCGGTGCTGTCTCCGCCGGCTTACGAGGATATTCATGCCTTCCCGTTACGGATCGAGAACGGGAAAGTTCAGGTCCGGGACGACCGTTGGGATTGATCTTCAGGATTGGGTCAAAAATAAATTCCGCTGATTATTCCCACGCAGAGCGCTCGTCGTTATACACATCGTATCCGGCCATTCGATATTCCATCAAATACAACAATTTGTAGGGTACGCTGTGCGTACCTTCTCAAAGCCCAAAAGGTACGCACAGCGTACCCTACATGGGGAAGCCATTGTTGACGGAATCCTTATCGTGGATCAGGCAGAAGTCCAAAGCTCGCATTGGATTGCTCCTCACTTGTGTATAAAGACGAGCACAGAGTGAGGGAACGATAAAAATTTTTCTTATTAAAATTAATTAAAGGAAAGCCTATGCTAAACGAAAAGCATCATTTGTCGATCGAATTCCCCGAATTCCGCGAGCAGATCCATCTCCTGAAGACGACTGATCCGGAGTTTGAAAAACTCCATCGGGAATACGACGAGCTTAACGACGAAATCCGCCGTACCGAGCTCGAAATCGAGGCGCATTCGGACGAGTTTCTGGAGAATCTGAAAAAGCGCCGCGTGCAGATGAAAGATACGCTGTACGGCATGTTGCAAAAGGCCGCCGAAAAATCGGTAGAGAGCTGAGAAGGCTTTGATTAGCGATAAGCCGGCTACATCGGCAGACAAAAAAGGGTACATAAGTCGTACCCTTTTTTATGCTTTGAAAAGGATAGTTCCTGTTCGGCGGCAAACAGAGTCAGCGGGAGCGTGAGGAATACCTGCTGGCCGGCGCTTTCTTGGTGGCGTAAACGGCCAGCAATAGCCAGGCTAGCAAAAAACTGACGCCGCCGAACGGGGTAACCATTCCGAGTTCCTTCAAACCCATGATCGCGAGCAGGTACAGGCTGCCCGAGAACAGCACGATGCCGGTCAGCATCAGCCAGCCGGCCCAGTTCAAGAGTTTGGATTCGGGCTCGTTCCGGCGGATCAGGGCGATTCCGATCAACCCCAGCGCATGCCACATCTGGTAGCTGACGCCGGTCTGGTAGACCGTCAGCATTTCCGGGCTGATCATATTTTTCAGGCCGTGCGCGCCGAACGCGCCCATGCCTACGCCGACCAAGGCGCCGAGCGCGCCAAAAAATAAAAAACTCGATTGCATGTCAGATTTCCACAAGTCTTGGCATCAGTTGAACGAGGTTGCAGGGTTGGGTGCGGAAGTCGAGCTGATCTTTGATCAGATGATCCCAGGCGGTGCGGCAGGCCCCGGACGAACCGGGCAGGCAAAAGAGATACGTGCCGTTCGCGACGCCGGCGAGCGCGCGCGACTGGATCGTCGAGGTCTTGATGTCCTGGTAGGACAGCATCCGGAAGGTTTCGCCGAAGCCGTCGAGCACTTTGTCGAGCAGCGGCCTGACCGCTTCGGGCGTGCCGTCGCGGCCGGTTACCCCGGTGCCGCCGGTGGCGAGGACCACATTCACCTGCTCATCGGCAATCCATTGCGAGACGATTGCTCGTATCCGGTAGATGTCGTCGGGCACGATTTTTTTTTCGATGATGTGATGGCCGGCGGCCACCGCGCGTTCGGCCAGCGTTTTGCCGGAAATGTCGTCGGCTTCGGTACGCGTATCGGAGACGACCAATACCGCGATATTTAAAGGGATGAAAGTGTTCGTCATCGGTAGAGCGTTGATGGGTTGGTATGCGGGTTATCGAAACCCGCATAGGGTAACCAGCATTTGCGTTTACCGCAAGACGACGAAGAAGCCTTCCTGGCCGCGCTGAATATTGATCATCAACGGCGACTCCGGATCGGCGGCCTGTTTCAGCTCGTCCAGGCTGTGCACGCGGTAACGGTTGGCGGTCACGATCACGTCGCCGGGCCTGAGGCCGACACGCCAAGCGTAGGAAGCGGTATTGATCTTCTCGATCAGAATGCCTTCGACCTGGTCCTTCGAGGTGGCACCCAGAATCGTGCCTTTCAGGGTCGGATGCAGTTTCTCGCCGTTCAAATGCGGGCGTTCGGGCTTGCCGATGGTGGCAGTGGCCTGTTTTTTTTCGTTGCCGCGGTAGAACTCGATGTTCACCTCGTCGCCGATCTGCATCAGACCGATGATGTTGCGGATTTCATGACTGTTTCGGATCGGCTTGCCGTTGGCCGCAACGATCACGTCGCCCGGTTCCAGGCCGGCTTTGGCGGCGGCCGAATTGCTTTCGATCCGGCTGATCACCGCCCCTTGGTGATTGGTCAGATTGAAGGCCTTGACCAGGTCGGGCGTCAGGTCCTGCGTCGTGACGCCGAGCAGTCCGCGGCGCACTTCGCCGTGTTTGACCAGGGAATCCATGAGGCTCGCGACCATGTTCGACGGAATCGCGAAGCCGATCCCGACATTGCCGCCGCTCGGCGCCAGGATCGCGGTATTCATCCCGATAAATTCGCCGTTCAGGTTGACGAGTGCGCCACCCGAGTTGCCGGGGTTGATCGAGGCGTCGGTCTGAATGAAGTCTTCATAGCCTTCGATGCCCAGTCCCGAGCGCCCCAGCGCGCTGATGATTCCCGAGGTGACCGTCTGGCCGAGGCCGAACGGGTTGCCGATCGCGACCACGAAATCGCCGACTCTCAGCTGGCTCGAATCGGCCATCGGCAATTCGGTCAGATTGTCGCCCTGAATCTGGACGACCGCCACATCGGCTTCCGGATCGGCGCCGACCAGGCGGGCGTCGAGCTGGCGGCCGTCGCTCAGGGTGACCATGATCTTGTCCGCTTTGTCGATCACATGGTTATTGGTCAGCACGTAGCCTTTGTCGCTGTCGATAATGACGCCGGAACCGAGGCTGTTTTTTTGCTGCTGGCGCGGCGATTGGTTGGGCAGATTGAAAAAATGCCGGAAAAAAGGGTCTTGCAGCAAAGGGTTTTCCGCGACCTCGATATGGGTGGTGGTCGAAATATTGACCACGGCAGGCATGCTTTTTTCCAGCATCGGCGCCAGCGAAGGCACGCTCTGACCGCCCAGGAAAGCCGGTAGTCCGGCTGTCGCGGGAGTGCTGATTCCAAGGCTGGCCGTTAAAAGAAGCGGTATCGCGTACTGTTTTGCAAATTTTTTTCTCATACGGATTCTCAAGCGGGTTAAACGTGGCAATAGACAATATAAGATCGAAAACGTTTAAAACAAGGCCGAAATAGGGAGTCTTTCGCATAATAAAAGCTTTATTGTTTCGGTGCGGCGTGCTATTTTTCCGGTATTCCGGCAGGATTTAAACGGGCGGCCTGATTCGAGTCCTGCGCGAATGTTGTTAATCGCGTTTAATGGGCCTATGGCGGTAGATGTAAATTCAGAGGATGCTTTGCGCATTCGAAAACTGGTTCCTTTGGCGACCTTGCCGGGGCCGTTGTTCAATGACTTGTGCAATGAAATCACGGTAGAAGAAATCAGGGATGCTTTGCTGTTTAAAAAAGGCGATACCGAAAACGATTTATTCTACCTGCTTGAAGGCGAAGTGGTGCTGCAGGCGGAAGGTTTGGTCATCGAAGTGGTTTCGTCCGCACACGAGTCCGCCAAGTTTGCCCTGGCGCATCAATTGCCGAGAAAGATCGATGCGTTCGCCAAGGGCGTCGTCCGGTTCGTCAGGGTGGATGCGGAAAAGGCCAACAATCCTCCGGCGCTGGAATATAAGGAAGAGAGCGAAATGGTGGTGGTTGAAGAGGAAATTGACGAAAACTCCGATGACTGGATGACGATACTGCTGAAATTACCGATTTTTCAGCGGTTGCCTCCGGCTAATCTGCAGAAAATCCTGCTTGCCTTGGAAGAGGTGGCGGTGGTCAAGGGAGAGGTGATTATCGAACAGGGTGCCGAGGGGGATTACTTTTATTTTTTGAAAAGCGGCCAATGCGAGATTTCGCGGAAGCCGACGCCGATCTCGAAATCCATTCGGCTTGCCGTGCTCGAAAAGGGCGAGATTTTCGGCGAGGATGCATTGATTAGCGGTGCGCCGCGGACGGTTTCGGTGACTGCCTTGACCGATGTGACCGTATTGCGTCTGGACAAGAACCGGTTCGTCGCCCTGATCAAAAAGCCTTCTTTGGTTTTCGTCGGCTACGAGGAAATGGCGGCGCTGCGGGATGAGGGCGGTGCCGTGCTGGATCTTCGGCCGTTGGATGAATTCGAGCGGGGTCATATCGAAGGCAGCGTCAATGTGCAGTTTTTTTCCTTAAGGATGCAGCTTAAAAGTTTGAATCGGGACAAACCGGTAATCGTGGTGTGCCGTAACGGGCGCATCAGCGAGGCGGGGGCTTTTTTTCTGCTGAAGCACCGGTTCAAGGCATTCATCCTGAAAGGAGGGATGGAATCCGTAGCCGAAGCGTCTAAGGAAGACTCAGCCGAGAGCCGGAACGAGACGAAGGCCGATGCGCCGCCTCAAGTAGAGGAAGGCACTCCGATGCCGGAGGAACGGGATGCCGGTCCTGATGAGCAGCTTCTAAAGCTCAAAAAGGAAAATGAAATGTTGCGCCGTACGGTCAAGCAGCTGAACGACAGATGCAGCGAACTGGATGAGGAAAAGAAACGGATCGAAGATCGTTTCACGACGCTGTCCAGGCATTTCGAGCAATTAAAACACATGCTCCGGAAACTCAAAAACGACGCCTAAGAACCGCCCGGACGAAATCGGGGGCAACAAGCTCCCGGCCAAGCCCGGGAGCGGAATCGGAAAGCGGCTTATTTGATTTTCGCTTCTTTGTAGATCACGTGCTTGCGGACCACCGGATCGAATTTTTTGATTTCCATCTTTTCGGGCATCGTTCTCTTGTTTTTGGTCGTGGTATAGAAATGACCGGTGCCTTCGGTAGAAACCAATTTGATTTTATCGCGCATTTTTCTCTCTCCTTACACTTTCTCGCCGCGGCCGCGCAGGTCGGCCAATACCGCGTCGATGCCTTTTTTATCGATGATCCGCATGCCTTTGGCCGAAATTCTCAGGCGAACCCAGCGGTTTTCGCTTTCCACCCAGAATCTGTGATGCTGCAGATTAGGCAAAAAACGGCGGTTGGTTTTGTTGTTTGCGTGGGAAACGTTGTTTCCGGTAACCGGGTGTTTGCCGGTTACTTGACAGACTCTGGACATGATTACCCTCAATATGCCTTGGTTCAAAGTTAATCTAACTTTATACCAAAATTTCTTTTCAAGGTAAATAACTCCCGATAAAATAAACCGGATGTTTCAAGCCAACGAACAAGGAAAACGATGTCTATCAAGCTCGGCATGGTGATGGATTCCATCCAGAAGATCAATATCAAAAAAGACACCAGCTTTGCGATGCTGCTCGAAGCGCAGGCCAGGGGCTGGGAGCTTCACTACATGGAATTGAACGATCTTTACCTGCGCAACGGCCGGGCTTATGCGCGAACCCGTACGCTGACCGTGCAGCGGGATCCGCAGCGGTGGTTCGAATTCCATCTCGAACGGGATATACCGCTGGACCAGCTCGACGTGATCCTGATGCGCAAGGACCCGCCATTCGACCAGGAGTACATCTATGCCACCTACCTGCTGGAACGTGCGGAAAATTTGGGGGTCTATGTCGTGAACAAACCGCAATCGCTACGTGATGCGAACGAGAAGTTGTTCACGGCCTGGTTTCCGCAATGCTGCGCCGAAACCTTGGTGGCGAGAGAGCCCGAACGGATTCGCCATTTTCTGTACGAGCAGGAGGAAATTATTCTGAAACCGCTGGACGGCATGGGCGGCACTTCCATATTTCGCTTGCGCCGGGGCGACCCCAACCTGAGCGTGATACTGGAAATGATGACGCGATATAATACCCGCTATGTGATGGCGCAAAAATACCTACCCGAAATCGTCGACGGCGACAAGCGCATTTTACTGGTCAACGGCGAAGCGGTGCCGTATGCGCTGGCGCGGATTCCGGCGCCCGGCGAAACGCGCGGCAATCTTGCGGCCGGCGGCCGCGCCGAGGGCCGGCCATTGACCGAACGCGATAGGTGGATCGCCGGACAGGTGGGTCCGACTTTGCGGGAGAAAGGCCTGGTTTTCGCCGGCATCGACGTGATCGGCGACACCCTGACCGAAATCAACGTGACCAGCCCGACCTGCGTGCAGGAGCTGGACCGCGAATTCGGGCTGAATATCGCCGGCATGCTGATGGACCATATCGAGAATGCAATCGCCTGAAATGACGAGCCGCACCTTGTTCGCGCCCACGGTATCATCGGGTAACGATACGATTCTGGTTTTTTTGTTCGTCGCGGCGGCCCTGCATATCCTGCTTATTTTGGGGGTTGATTTTTCGGCTCCGAAACCCGAAGAATTCAAACGTTCGATCGAGATTACGCTGGTCGATACGCCGGCCAGGAAAGCGCCCAAACAGGCGAAAATGTTGGCGCAGGAAAATCAGGTCGGGGCCGGGCAACAGGACATCAAACCGAAGCCGCAAGCCCGGAAAATCGCGAATGAGGGCAATACCCCCCAAAGCAAGCATCTGGCAAGGGCCGAGCCGGAACCGCAGCAGAGTCATCCCAGGCCCAAGGTCCAGAAAAAAGTTTTGACCCAGCAGAAGGCCGAGAAAAAAGCCGCCGAGGCGGACGTGCAACCGGCGCCCGAGAAACGGCCTGCCGTCGAGCAGCGCCGTCATCCGATTCTGACGGCGGAGGCGCTGCAGGAACAGATCACTCAACTGGGCACCGAAATCCGCGACAGCCAGCTGAGCGGCGAGCAAAGCAAGATCAAGTTCGTCAGCATGGTCAGTGCGCATAAATATCTGGCGGCGCAGTACCTGAAAGACTGGGAAGACAAGGTCGAAAGGATGGGAAACCGCAATTATCCCGAAGTCGCTTCGAAACGGAATTTTTCGGCTACTTTGACAATGGATGTAGGCATCAATGCCGACGGCAGCATCTACAGCATCCGGATCAACAAATCCTCGGGGATTCCGGAGCTGGACGAAGCGGCCAAGAATATCGTTCGGATGAGCGCCCCTTTCGCCCCTTTGCCCCAAGATTTGTTGAAGGAGTTGAGTGTGCTGGTGATTACCCGGGTATGGAAATTCTCCGATGAGTCGGGCATTACGACGCGTTGAACAGGTGCGGTTTGTCCAGTAACCTTAGATATGAGTGATAGCCATGAACGAAGCAACTTATTTGAACAATCAATTCATCATCGCGATGCCGAATCTGGCCGATCCCAATTTTTTTCATACCGTCACTTACATGTGTCAGCATAATCAGGAAGGCGCTTTGGGCATCGTGATCAACCGTTCGACCGGAATGAAGCTCAGCGAAATCTTCAAGCAGATGGATATCCGCGTGACTTCCGAAGAGGCCGCCGAGGCGCCGATCTTCGCGGGCGGGCCGGTGCAGCAGGACCGCGGCTTCGTCGTGCATACGGCCTGTGGGCAGTGGGACGCGACGCTGCCGGTTTCCGATACGATTTCGCTGACCACTTCGCGCGATGTGATCGAGGCGATTGCGGTCGGCGAAGGGCCGGAACACTATCTGGTCGCGCTCGGTTATGCCGGCTGGGGCGAAGGCCAGTTGGAAAGGGAAATCAAGGAAAATGCCTGGCTCAATTCGCCGTTCGGCACCAAGGTCTTATTCGACCTGCCGATCAATATGCGCTGGACGGCCGCGGCCGGGCAGATCGGCATCGACATCAACCAGCTGACCATGCCGGCTGGACATGGCTGAGGATTTATCCAGGCTTCCCGGCAACACGAAGACTTCCGAACGCAGGGACCCGCTGGCATCGAAAAGCGCCGGCGATACCTTTCTCGGCTTCGACTTCGGCATCAAGAAGATCGGCGTGGCGGTCGGACAAACGGCCACGCTGACCGCAAGCCCGCTGCGGACGCTCAGGGCGGCCAACCAACAGCCGAACTGGCAGGGAATTGCCGAACTGATCCGGGCATGGCATCCGGTGGGGCTGGTCGTTGGCATTTCGCGGCAGGCGGACGGAAGCGACAATCCGGTCACGCCGCGCATGCTAAAATTCTGCCGGCAGCTGGAAGGCCGCTTCGGCCTGCCCGTTTACCGGCAGGACGAAACCTTGTCGACCTTCGAGGCGAAACAGCTGCTGTTCGACGAGGTGAGCGTGAAGGCTAAGAAACTCTGGGAAGTCCAGGACCAGCTGGCCGCGCAGCTTATTTTGCAAACCTGGCTCAATAGCCATAGCCATCGAGAAAATGAATCCTAACCATATCGATATCCCGGAGCTGATCGACCGCCTGGCCGACCAGCTTGAATCCCTTATTGCCGACCGTAAATTGAATAATCCCCTGATGGTTGGGATACGCACCGGCGGCGTCTGGATCGCCGAGCGCCTGCACAGGAAACTCCACATTCAGGAGCCTTTGGGACTCCTCGACATTTCCTTCTACCGCGACGATTTTTCGCAGATCGGGATGAACCCGAGGGTGAAGCCGAACCAGTTGCCCACTCAGCTCGAAGGCCGCGACATCATTCTGGTCGACGACGTGTTTTACACCGGCCGCACCATTCGCGCGGCGTTGAACGAGATTTTCGATTACGGACGGCCGAACCAGGTCGTGCTGGCGGTGCTGATCAAGCGCGACGGCAAGCAGATTCCGATCGCGCCGGATTGCGTCGGGAGCCGGATCGAACTGAATCCGGGCCAGCGCATCAAGCTGACCGGTCCCGAACCGTTGGGCGTGCATATCGAGTGTGCCAAAGGAGCCGCTTGATTCATGGCCGGCAATCTGCAACTGACCCCGGAAGGCAAGCTGAAGCATTTTCTGACAATCGAGGGGCTGGACAAATCGCTGTTGACCGAAATTCTCGACATGGCCGAGTCGTTCGCCGGCATGTCCGACCAGCAGGTCAAGAAAGTGCCGATCCTGCGCGGCAAGACGATCGTGAACCTGTTCTTCGAAAACAGCACGCGCACCCGGACCACGTTCGAACTGGCGGCCAAGCGCCTGTCGGCCGACGTGCTCAGCATCAACATCGCGACTTCGGCCACTTCGAAAGGCGAAAGCCTGCTCGATACGATTCGCAATCTGGAGGCGATGTTCGTCGACATGTTCGTCGTCCGCCATGCGCTGAGCGGCGCGGCTCATTTCATTGCCCAACAGGCCGCGCCGCACATCGGCGTGATCAATGCCGGCGACGGCCAGCATGCGCATCCGACCCAGGCGATGCTGGACATGTTCACGATTCGCCGGATCAAGAAAGATTTCGCGCCGCTGAAGGTCGCGATCATCGGCGACATCCTGCATTCGCGGGTCGCCCGTTCCGAAATCATCGCCCTGAACACGCTGGGCGCCGCCGAGGTCCGGGTGATTGCGCCCAAAACTTTGCTGCCGGCCTATGTCGAGACGCTGGGCGTGAAAGTGTTCCACGACCTGAAAAACGGTCTGAACGATGTGGACGTGGTGATGATGCTGCGCCTGCAGAAAGAAAGGATGAGTTCGGCCCTGCTGCCCAGCGAAAGCGAATATTTCAAATGTTTCGGCCTGACCGGGGACAAATTGAAATACGCGAAGCCCGATGCGATCGTGATGCATCCGGGGCCGATCAACCGCGGCGTGGAGATCGACTCGAAGGTCGCCGACGGCCCGCAGTCGGTGATATTGCAACAGGTCAGCAACGGTATCGCGGTGCGGATGGCGGTGATGGCGATGGTGATGCATCCGCACGGAGTCAGCGTATGAACAAGATACAGATTACGGGCGGACGCCTGGTCGATCCGACCAACGGCATCGACCGGACCGGCGGCGTTTACATTGCGGACGGCAAGATCCTTTCGGTTGCCGCCAGGCCGGACGGTTTCGACGCGGACTTTACCCTCGACGCGGCCGGACAAATCGTCTGTCCCGGCTTCATCGATCTGAGCGCCCGTTTGCGCGAGCCGGGACAAAGCCGCAAGGGAACATTCAAGAGCGAAACCCGCGCGGCGGCCAGTGCCGGCTTTACGACCCTGTGCCTGCAGCCGGATACGGTGCCGGTGATCGATACGCCGGCCGTTGCGGAGCTGGTACGGGAACTGGCCGAAAAAGCCGGCTATCCGCAGATCCATCCGATCGCCGCGCTGACGCAAAAGCTCGACGGGACCGAACTCAGCTCGATGCTGTCTTTGCAGCGGGCCGGCTGTATCGCGGTCGGGCATGCGAACCGGCCGGTCAAAAACCTGCTGATCCTGCGGCGGGCGATGGAATATGCGGCAAGCCACGATTTGCTGCTGATGTTTCGGCCCAACGATTTCTGGCTCGGCAACAACGGCTGCGCGCACGAAGGCGTGTTGGCGACCCGCTACGGTCTGCCGAGCATACCGGAGGCGGCCGAAACGATCGCGCTGGCGCAGTGCCTCGAACTGGCCGAACTGACCGGCTGCCGGGTCCATTTCGGGCAGCTCAGCTGCAAGCGTTCGGTGCTCAAGATCCGGCAGGCCAGGAACGACGGCTTGCGGGTTACCGCCGACGTGGCGATGCATCAGCTGCATCTGACCGAAAACGACATGATCCCGTTCGACAGCGCCTACCATGTGCTGCCGCCGCTCCGTACCGAGGCCGACAGGCAGTATTTGCGGACGGGCCTGGCGGCCGGCACGATCGACGCGATCGTTTCGGATCATCAGCCGCACGATCTCGACGCCAAACTCGGCGCCTTCCCGGAAACCGAGCCGGGCATTTCCGCGTTGGAAACGGTACTGCCGCTGTTGCTCAAACTGGCCGACGACGGTGCGCTGACCCTGTCCGAAGGCATCGCGGCGCTGACCTCGAAGCCGGCGCAGATACTGGGCCTCGGGCGCGGCGCGCTGACGCCGGGCCTGCAGGCCGATGTCTGCATCTTCGATCCGGCTTCAGTCTGGACAATCGATGAAGCCAACTGGAAAAGCCAGGGCGTCAATACGCCGTTCTGGGGGCAGACGATGAAAGGCCGGGTCACTCATACCCTGCAGGCTGGACGGTTGATCCATTCGCCGGCTTAGGGTTGCGGCCGGAAGACCGATGCACCGATGAGGCTTGTCTTCGGTGTCTTCATCCGATCAGCCTGGTTTTACGGTAGTCGTATCGGCTTCATCACGAGCCAGATACTCCGGCCTTTGCCGGAGCGCCCGGTTTCGATGTTTATCCCGTATTCCTGCAATATCGTCCGATCCTGCAGGCGCAGGGCCAGGACGGTCGTTTCCGGCTTTCTTGCTTGGTCAATCGGTTTGGTCATTTGCAAAGCAAGCTTTGCAACGCCTCGGGGCTACGCTTATCCGGCCTACAGTATTTTATCTCTTTAACTTAACAGACAGGATGCAGGAGATAGGGCAACGCAGGAGCGGTTGCCGATGTTGGGTGGCGCATCGATCGCGAACGATACCCCGGTACTCGGTGCGCCTCCCTTCGTTCAGCCCAACGGCTCTTGTAGGGTGGATTCGCCGCCAGGCAATCCGCCGCGCTTTGAAGGCTGTTGGCGTTTTGCTATCGCGAAAACGCCCTACAACGCTGCGCTTCATAACGCTTGACGTGAATAACAGTATCTACTTGGGTATTTTCACGGTAACGGCATTGGGCCGCGAGCCCCGTAGGATTTCCGGGGTATTCCCTGGCAAATTCAAAAAGCCGTTTATTTTTCGGCCGCCGCTGCATTCAAAGGAGCCAGGGTGTTGCCGTTCACGTTGACATTCCGCAAGCCATTCTTCTCGGCATACATTCCTTCTTCCGGAAAATACTGTGCCGGATCGCTGGCGATTTCGCGCGCCGCCAGGAATTGCGCATAATAGTTGCGGGAGGCGAAGCCGAATGCAGGACTTGCGTAGTTTTGCACGATACGAGCAAAGTCGGGGCCGAACTGGCTCTGCGCACGCTTCATGCCGTTAATGCCGTGGTTGTAGGAAGTAATCGCCGCGGGCCAGTTCCCCAGCATGCCGTAGGCGTAGCCGAGGTAATTGGCCGCGCCGACCGCGGAAGCGTAAGGATCGAGGCGCCGGTCCGCGCGATGGCTGCCGGGCATGAACCGTTTTGCGGCGGCTTTGGTGAACTGCCACATGCCGACCGCGCCGGCAGAGGAGCGGGCCGCCGGTTGAAACGAGGATTCGACATGAGGCAGATAAGCCAAGTCTTCCGGCAGGCCGGCGTCGCGGAATATCTTTCGGAACCGCCGGTCATAGCCTGCGCTGATCTCGATGCCGCGTTTGAAGCGTTCGCGCGTCCCGCGTTGCGCATGCACCCGTTCGGCGGCGCCGCTCAAGAGGATGGCGAGCGTTCTGCCGCTGCTTTCCAGCCTGGCGATCAGTTCGCGGTCGCCGGCATTCAACGGGGCGTTGTAGCGCACTTTGCTTTCCAGGACGGCCAGTTGGGCCTTCCAGAAATTGCGGCGCCGGCTGACGATGTCTTTCTGCTCGGAGGTCAGGCTTTCGTCGACGTAACCCGGCAATCTGATCACTTCGTAGATGACGTTCAGATGGCGGTCGTCATGAAGCACCACTTCCGAACGCCGCCACTTCACATAGACATTGCGCCAGAACTCCACCGCCGGTTCCAGGTCGCCAGGTTTCAAGAAGAGGCCGGAGTAAGTCGTTACCGGTTTATGGAGCTTTCGCGGAGCGGCAGGGACTGCCAGGGGGGAGGGCGTATGGATTCGAGGTTCCTCACGGAGGGCGATGGTCTGGCCGCCGCAGGCGCTCAGCCCCATCGCGATCGCCGATGAAAGCCACATCCGCATCATCAATCGCTTCATTTTGCGTGAAAAGAACGGTGAAAAATTTGCCGGAGAAAGAAACAAAACAACGGCTTGACGAAGCGCGTCGTTTTGCTTTGCGAAGGTTTAAAATTATCTTAGCTCATTCCGAGCTTGAGAAACAGTTAATTTTTTTTGTCCGGCATAAGGAGGTCTAACCAAAAAAGCCCCTTCTTGTTGAAGTAGGGTATGCGGTGCATACCTTTTTCTGACGCTCGAGTAGATTAAAATCAGGTACGCACCGCGTACCCTACGTTCATCCAGTAGTTCGGCAATGTCCTTAAACTCTAGCAAACCGTTTTACGCAGCAGCTTGCCGTTTGCTGGCATCCTATTTTTAATAATCTTCGCCAACTCGATTTTCATGCAGATTCTTCTTTACAACGAGCTGAACCCCAAACAGATTCCCGGATTCTCGAAAATGGTCAAATACCTCGAAGCCGACGATTTCAAGTCGGCCGAGGTCAAAAAAGTCGGCGACAATCTGTACCGCGCCCGACTGAATCAAAGCGACCGGCTGTTGTTCTCGGTTTACCGGCATCAGGGGCACGCTTATGCGCTGATCCTGGCATACATCAAGCAGCACGCCTACGAAGACTCGCGTTTTCTGCGCCGCGCCGCCGCGATCGACGAAAGCAAGATTCCGGCGATCGACGATCCGGCGAAGATCGAAGGCGCGCCGCTCGCGTATTTGAATCCGCACCACGACCGCTTCAATCTGCTCGACAAGATCATTTCGTTCGACGACAACCAGCAGGCGATCTATCAGGTGCAGCCGCCGCTGGTGATCATCGGTTCGGCCGGTAGCGGCTTCTCTGCGGCGACTCGAACCAGATCGTGCATCCGAATTTCTTTTCCTGGTCCAAAGTCAAAAGCCTGTTTTATAAGCAGGAAGATTTGCGCGGCGAAGGCGATCTGATCCGGATCTTGAACACGAACTACCGGAACGCGCCGCAAGTGACCGAGATCGCGAACCGGATTTTGAAGATCAAAAACCAGCGCTTCGGCTCGATCGACAAAGAAAGCCATTATCTGGTCGAAAGCAACGGCCACATGGAAGGCGAAGTGCTGCTGCTCGAAGACTCGGCCGACATTCGCCGCGAACTCGACAGCAAGACGCGCACTTCGACTTTGTTCGCGGTGATCGTGATGAACGCCGAACAAAAACCGGAAGCGGCGCGCCATTTCTCGACGCCGCTGGTGTTCATGATCCAGGAAGCGAAAGGGCTCGAATACGAAAATATCATCCTGTACAACTTTTTGACGCTCGAAGAAAGCCGCTACCGCGAAATCGCGAAGGGTGTCACGGCGGCCGACCTGGAGCAGGACTTGAAATACGCGCGCGGCAAGGACAAGACCGACAAATCGCTGGAGGTGTACAAGTTTTACGTGAACGCGCTGTACGTCGCGCTGACTCGCGCGATCAAGAACCTGTACTGGATCGAAAGCAACGTCCGCCAGCCGTTGCTCGATTTGCTCGGCCTGCGCGATGTGCGCACCAGCCTGACGCTGGCGAATCAGAATTCGAGCCTGGACGCCTGGCGCCTGGAAGCGCACAAGCTGGAACTGCAAGGCAAGCAGGAACAGGCCGACCGCATCCGCAGCGAAATCCTGAAGCAAAAAACGCCGCCGTGGCAAGTGCTGAGCGGCGAAGCGCTGGCCGAACTGAAACGGAAAGCGCTGGAAGCGAACGACAAGAACGCCAAGATGACCCTGTTCGAATATGCCTTGGTCTACGAGGATTTAAATATTTTGAATGCGCTGCTGCACGCCGATTTCAAGCCGGCTAGACAGCCGGATAAGGGCTTGCTGATGCTCAAACAGAAGCATTATGTGGCTTATCAATTCAAAAAGCCGGATGCGGTCTTGAAGCAGACCGATCAATACGGCCCGGATTTCCGTAACGTGTTCAATCAGACGCCGTTGATGGTGGCGGCCTGGACCGGCAACGCGGAAGTCGTGAAGGCGTTGGTCGAGGTCGGGGCCGATCCCGAAAAAGTCGACGGCAACGGCCTGACCGCATTCCAGATCGCGCTCGCCCAGGCCGAACGCGGCGAAACCTATGCGAAAAAGAAACTGGCCGCGATCTACGACCTGTTGGAGCCGACCAGCATGAGCATCCAGGTCGAGCACCGGCTGATCAAGCTCGACAAAAGCAGCATGGAGTTTTTTCTGCTGAACCTGATGATCGCTCTGTTTTACCGGGTCATGCCGAAAAAAATGGTTTACTGGCTCGAAGGGTTCACGACGCAGGACTTTATCGATGCGATCGCGCACATCCCGGCCGGAATTTTGCCGGAGCGGCGCAAGCAGCGTGCCTATTTGTCCGCGATTCTGGCGAAAAACGAAATCGAAAAAGACGACCGTTACAACCGCAGGCTGTTTTACCGGGTTATGCGCGGCCATTACATTTTCAACCCGAACCTGGCGATCCGGGTCGAAGGGGAGTGGATCAATATTTACGACTTATTGAATATCGACAAACTGGCGCCCCGGCACGATGCCAAACAGGATTGGTGGCACCGGGATTACAACGAAATCCTCGAAACCTGGATGCAGGAGCGCAAAGCCGAATTGAAGCATTTGCTGACGGAAAAGAGGGAGGGCGTGCGCAGCGAATAAGCGTTTCCAAACCAAGCGCCTGAAGCACAAGAGCCGGAAGTCCGGCTGGGCCATGCGGAACAGAAAGTCGAAATCGGCAAATCGAACGTTCTGCTGATCGGGCTTTCCGGCACCGGCAAAACGCGGTTGGCCAGTATACTCGCTAAGATCGCCGGGGAACCGCGGGCGTTACGACGACCTGACGCCCAGGATCGGCGCGTGGGCCTTGAAGACCGCCCAGACCGACATGCCGGGCATTAGCGCCAGTTTGCGCAGGCTTTGCTGGGTAATCATCGCGGCCAGGATTTCGCCGTTCGGCAAGAGAACGATCACTTCCGAATCCACGATGTCGTGCCGGATCCGCATCACCTTCCCGAGCAGGCGGTTCCGGGCCGAAATCCGTTCGAGGGCGGGATCGGTCAACAGCATGATGTCGGCGCTGTTGATCATCAGCACCGCATCGGCGCCGATGCCGATCGCCAGTGCGTCGAGCGAAGCGGTGCTGAAAGACGAAACCACCTCTTCTCCGCCTTTCAGGCGCACGGTAATTCGGGCATCCGCGACATCCCTGTCGATTGCGGTGACTTGGCCGAACAATTGGTTGCGAGTGCTGGTTTTGACCTCCAGGCGCTGAAGAAGAAGTATCGTAGCGGGGTCTTCGGCCAGGCTTCGGTTCAGTTCGGCGATAAAATCCCTGTGCTTTTGCTCCAGCCGGGTAAACAAGGCCAGCAACGCCTTACCCGCGGGCGTCAATGCGGTTCCGCCCCCCTTACTGCCGCCGATGGCGGTGGTCAGCAGGGTTTGCGGCGCGCCGTTGTTGGCCCGTTCCAGCATTTGCCAGGCGCCCTTGTAACTCAGCCCCATTTGTTTGGCGGCCTGATTGATCGATCCGCTCCGGTCTATCGCCTTCAAGAGCTCCATCATGCGGGCATCCAGCATTCCCGCTAGCCGTAATTCGCCTTCTATCCATCGGGAGGGCGCGTTGTCGTTCGGATTCATGTCACTTCCTTGAAAAAATAGCTTGAATGTTTCTTATGCAAAAACGGTTTGTCGCCAAACAACGTTATTTACTTTGGTATATAACGATATATACTAACACCATCTCAGACCGGTAACTGTTTGGGAAAAACCTTTTCTGAAATCGACTACCACACGAACGGCGTTTGACGTTCACAAAAGGCAGACCGCTATTATGATAAATCCCCAAAATGAATCGAATATCGCTTCCACTTTTACCCGTTCGATCGGAACGGTTGCCGTTTCCGCCGCGATGATCTCCAGTCCCGGACTGGCCGATGCGGCGGAAGAAAAAAGCTACACCAAACCGCCTTTCGCCGTCTTTTCGAGCCAAATGCCGGATGCCTTGTCGGGCTCGTATAAATACGAGAAACCGGTCTGGAACCTGCACGATGCCTTGGGCCTGCCCGAATGGCTGACGGTGTCTCTGGAACAGCGCACCCGCTACGAAACGCTGGACGGCTGCTTTAAGGCCGGTTGCAAGGGCGGCGACCAGCAGGTCCCCCTGCAGGCCGATCTATGGGTTGAAGCCCATTTTCGACAATGGCGAGTCGGCGGAGAATTTCTGGACGCCCGCCAATTCCTGGCCGACAAGGGTTCCGGAATCAACAATACCCATGTCGACGAGGCCGATTTCATCCAGGGCTATCTGGCCTGGGCTGACCAGAATGTAATGTACAGCGGCCTGGGCGTCGAGGCGATCGCCGGCCGGCAGACCCTGAACTTCGGCAGCCGCCGTTTGGTCGCCAGAAACGTGTTCCGGAATACGCTCAACAGTTTCGACGGTTTCCGTCTGAGAGTTCTCGATTACAACCACTGGCAGTTCAACGCCTTCGTGACCAAACCGGTCGGGCGCTATCCGAACAATTCACAGCAATTGCTGGACAATTTCCACAGTTTCGACGAGCCGGAAGAGCAAGCATGGTTTTCCGGCGGCTTTCTGGAAGTGTACGATCTGCCCGCCAAGATCAACGCCGAACTGTACTTGTACCATCTCGACGAAGGCGACCGTAAGCGCAATCCGACCCGAAACCGCCGCTATTTTACGCCGGGCATGCGCTTTTATATCAAACCTGAAAAAGGGCATTTCGATTTTCAAACCGAAACGATCGGCCAGTGGGGCACGGTGCGGGCGAATACGGCGTCCAATGAAAATCTGGACCATGCGGCCTGGTTCCAGCATCTGGACGCGGGCTACACCTTCGAGATGCCGTGGACGCCGCGCTTCGCGGTCGAGTACGATTATGCGAGCGGCGACCACGATCCGAAAGACAAAAAGGACCAGCAGTTCGACACTTTGTACGGCGCGCGGCGCTTCGATTTCGGGCCGACGGGCATATACGCCTCCTTTGCCCGCAGTAACATCAATACGCCGGGTTACCGGGTCAGCTTCAATCCGCACCCGGCCGTACAAGCTTTTATCAGCCACCGTTTTTTCTGGCTGGCAGAAAACAAGGATAGCTGGACGGCGGCGGGATTGCGCGATCAGACGGGCGGGTCCGGCGGATTTGTCGGCCAGCAGTTGGAACTGTCGGCACGCTGGGATGTTAACAGCAGTCTGAACCTGGAAACCGGCTGGGCCCATCTGTTCAAAGGCACCTTTGCCGAAGATGCGCCTAATGCGCCGAAAAGCGGGGATACCGATTATTTCTATGCGCAAAGCCTGTTCCGGTTTTAAGGATATGTTATAAACCGCTCATCATGCTTAGGATTGGGTTGGAAATCATTTCCCCGAATGTTGAGTGATTGGAAACGCAGATTATTCACTCCCCTCTTTGAAAAAGAGGGGACGGAGGAGATTTTCTAAACTAAATCCCCCTCGATCCCCCTTTTTCAAAGGGGGAGGTGTTTTTGACGAGTTCCTCCTTTTTCAAAGGGGGGGAAGTTGTTTTTGACGAAATCCCTTTTTTTCAAAGGGGAAGCTATTTTTGACGAAACCATTAGGAGTGCCCATGTTCGCTACCTTCATCTCACGCTTCTCGATGATCGTGCTATGCTGCGCGGTCGTCGTTTGCCAGCCGGCCCTTGCCGCCACGACGATAGCGGCGGTCGCTTCCAATTTCGCCCAGCCGATGACCGAAATCGCCGCAGCGTTCGAAAAGGCGACCGGTCACAGCGCCAAGCTGTCGTTCGGTTCTTCGGGCAAATTCGTCGCGCAGATCGAAAACGGGGCGCCGTTCGAAGTGTTTCTGTCCGCCGACGCCGAAAAACCGGAACAACTGGAAAAGGCCGGGCTGGCCGTAGCCGGCAGCCGCTTTACCTATGCGGTCGGCAAGCTGGTGCTGTGGTCGGCCAAGCCGGGCTATGTCGACGCTCAGGGGCGCATCCTGGAACAGGGCGGCTTCAAGCATCTGGCGCTGGCCGATCCCAAATTGGCGCCTTACGGCGAGGCCGCCGTCGAGGTGTTGAAGAACAAGGGTTTCTTCGAAAAACTCCAGCCCTTGTTCGTGCTCGGCGAGAACATTTCGCAAACTTATCAGTTCGTCTCGACCGGCAATGCGGAGCTGGGCTTCATCGCGCTGTCGCAGGTGATCGAGAACGGCAAAATTCTCAAGGGTTCCGCCTGGACCGTGCCTGAAAATCTTCATGCGCCGATTCGCCAGGATGCGGTGTTGCTGAATAAAGGCGCGGCAAATCCGGCGGCGCCCGCGTTGCTCGAATTCCTCAAATCCGCCGAAGCGCGGGCGATCATCCAAAAATACGGTTACAGTTTGGCCGATTGAATTTTCCAACCGATGTTCAGCGATGACGATATTTCGGCGCTTTGGCTGACTTTTCAGGTCGCCGGCCTGACGACCGTCCTGCTGTTGCTGCTCGGCACCCCGCTGGCCTGGTGGCTGGCGCGCACCGGATCGCGCTGGAAGGGCATCGTCAATGCCCTGATCGCGTTGCCTCTGATTTTGCCGCCCACCGTGCTCGGTTTTTATCTATTGGTGCTGCTCGGTCCGAACGGGCCGATCGGCGCCCTGATGGCGGGACTGGGCCTCGGTCCCTTGCCCTTTACCTTTAAGGGGCTCGTCGTCGCGTCGGTATTGTATTCGTTGCCGTTCGTGGTGCAGCCCTTGCATACGGCCTTTGCCGCGATCGGCCGTCAGCCCCTGGAAGCCGCCGCCACGCTGCGTGCCGGGCCGCTGGATACCTTTTTCCACATCGTGGCCCCGCTGGCGAAGCCGGGCTTTATAACCGCCGCGATACTCGGCTTCGCCCATACGGTCGGCGAATTCGGCGTGGTGTTGATGATCGGCGGCAATATTCCCGGCAAAACCCGGGTGGTTTCGGTGCAAATCTACAATCACGTCGAGGCGCTGGAATACGGCCGGGCGCATTGGCTGGCCGGCGGCTTGCTGGCTTTCAGCTTTACCGTGTTGCTGCTGTTGTTTAGCGTTTTAAAAAACCCTCCTGTTTCTCATCCAATCAAATGAGCCAGACCATCTTTACCCGCTTTCAATTGGATTACGGCGCGTTTCAGTTGGATGCCGACCTGAATCTGCCCGGATCGGGCATCAGCGTGCTGTTCGGCCCTTCCGGCTCCGGTAAGACCACTTTACTGCGCTGCATTGCCGGGCTCGAGCAACCGCCGCAGGGTTTTCTGAGCGTCAACGGCAAGATCTGGCAGGACAGCGAACGGGCCATTTTCCTGCCGCCCTATCAACGCCAGGTCGGTTATGTGTTCCAGGATGCCAATCTGTTTCCGCATTTAACGGTATTCGACAACCTGAACTTTGGCCTGAAGCGCGTTGGCCGGTCGTTTAACGGCGGCGATGTGCGGAAGACTTTAAAGCTTTTGGCGATCGACCGCTTGCTGGACCGAATGCCGGATCGGCTGTCGGGGGGAGAACGGCAACGGGTCGCCATTGCGCGTGCGCTGGTTCTCAAACCGGAATTGCTGCTGATGGATGAGCCGATGGCTTCGCTGGATTTCAAACTCAAGCAGGAGATCCTGCCGTTTTTGATCCGTTTGCGCCAGCAATTGGACATTCCGGTTTTGTATGTCACGCATTCGCAGGAGGAAGTCGCGCAGTTGGCCGATCATCTGGTGGCGATAGACGCAGGCCGCGTGCTGGCGTCGGGCCCGCTCGCCGATACGTTGGGCCGTATCGATCTGCCGATAGCGGAGGACAAGCATGCTCTGATGGTCTGGCAGGGGCGCGTCGTGGAACACGATGCCGACTATCATTTGACCCTGATCGGCTTTAGCGGCGCGGAGCTTCATCTGCCGATAGTGGCGGCGGCTATCGGCGACACGGTAAGGGTACAGATCTATGCCAGCGATGTTAGTATTTCCCTGGAAGCGCCGCGGGCGACCAGCATTCTGAACGTGCTGCCCGCCACGATCACGGACATAGCCGACAGGTTGAACGGCCAGGCAATCGTAAAGCTCGAAGTCAGTGCGCTGCCGTTGTTGGCGCATATCACCTGTAAATCCAGACAGTTACTGGATTTGCAGGTGGGCAGGCACGTTTATGTGCAGATTAAAGGCACATCCATTGTAAATTAGCGCATGGGAGATTCATCATGAAAGTCAGTGCACGCAACCAGTTCAAAGGAGTCGTCAGCGAAGTTCGCCCGGGTTCGGTATATACGGAAGTTCTCGTGCGATTGCAGGGCGGAGATACTCTCGTCGCCACGGTGACCAAGGAATCGGCCGAATCGCTCGCTATCCAGGCCGGCAAGGAAGTGATCGCGATGATCAAGGCGCCGCACGTGATCATCGTCACCGATTTCGGCGGCTACCGCATTTCGGCGCGCAACCAGCTCCAGGGAACGGTGACTCAAGTCAAGCTCGGCGCGATCAACAGCGAGGTGGACATCGAATTGAAAGGCGGCGAAACGGTGGCCGCCACGGTCACGAACGAAAGCGTCGAAGCGCTGGATTTACGCCAGGGGCAGCCGGTGACGGCGGTATTCAAAGCCGGATCGGTGATTCTGGCGGTCGCGGGATAATGAGCCATCGCCTGCGGACCGGCTCGATCCCGGCCGCAGTTCGTACCGTGGAAGGTGCCATGCTGCTGGAAATGAACGTAACACTGGGCCGCGGCCGTTTCGGCTTGTCGATGCAATTGTCGGCCAGCGCAACCTGCGTCGGCCTGTTCGGAAAATCCGGGGCCGGCAAAAGCGCGGTTTTCGATTTGATTTCCGGCGCCCTGCAACCCCAAAGCGGGCGCATCGTTCTGAACGGCAAGATTTTATCCGACAGCACCCGAGGCATCGTGATGCCCCGCGAACTGCGCCCGGTCGGCGCGGCCGCGCAGATCGACGGCGCGGGTTACGACTCGTCGGGCGACGGCTTTTCGCCGCCCGGCTGAAGACCGGGCGGTATCATGTTGTTTCAAGGAAGTTTCTCCCTTTTTGGCCCTTACCGATGTTCATCCGGCAAATCCATTATCTGCTCGCTCTCGCCAAAACCCGACATTTCGGCCGGGCGGCCGAGCTCAGCCATGTTTCCCAGCCCGCCCTGTCGAACGCCATCCAGCATCTCGAAGAAGAACTGGGCATCACCATCATCAAGCGCGGACAGCGTTTCGAGGGTTTTACCGAGGAAGGCGAAAAAGTCTTGCAGTGGGCGCGCATTCTGGCCCAGAACTGGGAGGGCATGCGCCAGGCCGCCGTCCAGTATCGCCGGCAGCTCACCGGCGTTCTGCGCCTGGGCGCCATCCCGACGATGCTGGCCGTCACGCCGCTGCTGACCAAGCCCTGCCAGGACGAATATCCCGGCATCGCCGTCAAACTGACCTCCCTCTGCGCCGAAGAACTCATCCGGCAACTCGACGGCTTCGAGCTGGATCTGGGCCTGACCTATCTGGAGGATCCCCGGTTAAAAGGATTCCGGATTTTGCCGCTGTACCGCGAGCGGCACGTGCTGCTGGCCCGGAAGCCGGATTCCCGCCTGCTCGAAGGCCATTTGAGCTGGAACGACGTCGAAGGGCTTCCCTTGTGCCTCTTGACGCCGAACATGCAAAACCGCCATCTGATCGACGCCGCCTTCCGGCAGGCCGGGGTCGCCCCGAAGATCATGCTGGAAACCGATTCGATCTTCGCCCTGTATGCGCACGTATGCAACGCGGGCCTGTACAGTATTGTGCCGCACAGCATGCTGAGCCAGTTCGAAATGCGCCAGGAAGTGGCCGCGCTGCCGCTGGCGCCCGAGCTTTCGCGGAAAGTGGGCCTGGTCATGCGCCGCCAGGAGTTGCCCATCCCGATCCAGGACGCCGCCTGGAAAATAGCCCAAGGACTGAATTTGCAGCATTGCTTCGATTCGTTGATAATCGGCAAGTTATGAATGAGTGATAAAACCGGACGATCGCCGGGTCCGTGCGACCGGCGCGGTTTGGCCTGCGCTCCGGGGTGATCCGCCGCGGGCCGCGTGTTCCCGGAAATAAATTTTCCGCGCCCGGCACAAATGCCGATGTAAGGTTTCTAACTGAACGTACGACGCGCAGCCGTTTTATCGATAAACCGATTTTTGGAGGAGAGACTGTGAACAGGCGAAAACGCGCATCTTGCTCTTTTTTGATACTGGGCGTTTTGGCGGTTGCGGCCGGCGGGCTGCTGAATCCGCACCTGCTGGAGGGTAAAACCGTCAATCCTTCTCTGAACAAGGCGGCGGTCGGTCCGGATACCCCCTATATCGTGTTGGGGATGGGGTGCTTTTGGGGCGCCGAAAAGCGCATGCAGGCGCTGACCGGCGTGCTGGACGTCGAAGCCGGCTATGCCGGGGGCGATATGCCTTCCCCCGTTTACGAAACGCTTCACGACACCGAAAAGGCGATAGAAGAAGGCACTCCCGTCAAAAACCATGCCGAAGTGGTTAAAGTCTATTACGACCCACGGCAGACCACCCTCGAACGCGTCCTGATCCATTTTTGGGAAAACCACAATCCGACCCAGGGCAATCGCCAGGGCAACGACATCGGCAGCAATTACCGCAGCGCCGTCTTTTACCGTACCGACGAGGAACGCCGGTGGGCCGAGAAAACACGGGAAGTCTATCAACAGAGCCTGAAGAAGGTGGGTATCGCCAAGCCTATTACGACCGAAATTGCGCCGCTCAGGAACTATGCCGCCGCCGAAGATTACCATCAGGACTATCTGGAAAAGAATCCGCTCGGTTATTGCGGATTGGGAGGCATCGGCGTGGCCTATCTCGATCCGCGGACTGCCGTCGGCGGCGCGGTTCCGCATGAGGCGGCCGAAACCGGGGAGGGCGGTCAGGGTTGGCAGAATGTCGCCTTGAATGTCGGGGAACAGCTGATCGCCTTCGAAGCGGACGATTGCGGCTATTGCCGGCAATTCGACAAGGAAGTGCTTGCGGTCTGGAAAAATCCGCTTCCCATCGTGTCCACCCATTTGACGGCGCCTCCGGAAGGCTGGAAGCTGAACGGGGAATTATTCGCCACTCCCACCATCGTCCTGTTCAGAGACCGGCAGGAAGTCGCCCGCTATACCGGTTATCGGGGGGCGGGGGATTTCTGGCGGTGGTTGAGCGAAGCGGGGAAAAGCACGTAGGCGGCGTTCCAGTGGAGAAGATGTTTCCATGTCTCCGAGTCGTTCGAGAGATTTGGAAATTCGAGGCTTTTTGCATTCGATGGCATAATCTGTCAGCGCGTTGGCTTCCTAATTTATGGGCTCCTGCCAGAGCGTCCGTTGAACAATAAGCCGGCCATAGAGTCCAATGGCTTGATTCGAGGGGGTGTGGATCATGTTTTTACATGGCTTGAGAAGGCATTTCATTAGCGTCGAGGCTCTGTTTGCCGCCGCCTTGTACCCGTTTTCGGCGGTCTCCGGGAGCCGAGGCGCCCCGTTTCCCTGTTCCTCGTCCGCCCAGCCTGACGTCTGCCGGAGTCAGGATGAATCAGGCGGCTAAATCGGCCGGTTTTCGCCCGGCAGGGTTGTGGTTCTTTCTGCTGCTTTCCGGCTGCATGGTCGGCCCCGACTATGTCCGCCCTCCCGCCGAAACGGCGGCCCAATGGCTGGATTCTCGGGACGGCCGGCTCAAAACGAATTTCACCGATGTCCGGGATTGGTGGAAAACATTTGACGACCCGGTTCTTAACCGGCTCATTGAACGCGCTTATCTCGACAATCTCGATCTCCGCGTCGCCGGCGTGCGAATACTCGAGGCCCGCGCACAACTGGCCATCGCAACCGGCGATCTTTATCCGCAAAATCAGCAACTGACCGGTTCGCTGAACGAGATCCACCTCAGCCAGCGTGCCTCGCAGGCCGCTTTTTCCCATATTTTCGATTATGCCCAGACCCAGCTTGGCCTGACCGCCAGCTGGGAAATCGACTTCTGGGGTAAATTCCGCCGCGCCATCGAATCGGCGGATGCCGAATTCCAGGCGGCGGTGGCCAATTACAACGCCGGGTTGGTCAGTCTCACGGCCGATGTGGCGCATGCGTATATCACGATCCGGACGTTTGAAAAACGCCTGGGCATTGCGCGGCAAAACGTCGATACGCAGCAGGCCAACCTGCAGCTTGCAAAAATCCGCTATGAGGGCGGCACGACTTCCGAGCGCGATGTCGAACAGGCCAGGACGGTGTTGGCAAGCACCGAGGCTTCCATTCCTACGCTCGAGATCGAACTTCGCCGGCAGCAGAACGCGTTGAATTTTCTGCTGGGCATGGCGCCGGGCCGGATCGGCGATTTGCTGAGCGGCAATGCGCAAATTCCCGCCCCTCCCGCGGAGGTGGTCGTGGGCGTGCCGGCCGATCTGCTGCGCCGCCGCCCCGATGTCCGCGCCGCCGAACGGCGTGCTGCCGCCCAGTCCGCAAGCGTCGGCGTGACCCAGGCGGCTCTTTATCCGGCTTTTTCGCTGACCGGCACTTTCGGTTTACTCTCGACCGATGTCGGCTCGTTCGCGCTGAGCGATGTTTTCTTATGGAAAAGCCGGACCGCCAACTTCGGGCCGGCGCTGCAATGGAACATCTTCAACTACGGGCAAATCACCAATCAAGTCCGGGTACAGGACGCCCGGCTGCAGGCCTTGCTGATCGGCTATCAGAATACCGTGCTCGCCGCGCAGCGCGAAGTGGAAGACAACTTGGTGGCGTTCCTGCGCTCCCAGGAGCGCGCCCGGTCTTTGGTGAAAAGTATCACGGCCGCGCGGCATTCGCTGGAACTGGCCACCTTGCAGTACCGGCAGGGCATCACCGATTTTACGACCGTGTTGACGGCCCAGCAGGCGCTGCTGAACGAACAAGACAGCCTCGCCGTCACGTTGGGCGACATCTCGAACAATCTGGTGGGCGTATACCGGGCCCTCGGAGGCGGGTGGCAGATTCGCGAAGGCAAGGATGCGGTGCCCGTTTTCGTCAAGGAGGAAATGGCAAAGCGTACCGATTGGGGCGGGTTGTTGTCGCCTGCCGCGCAACCGTCGCCGGATGCCCGGAAATCTTCGGGCATCGGTTGGCCTCGCTGGTAAATGGGAGCGAAGATTGCTATGAGGAAATACAACATCGCGGCATTCGTAGGAGGCGCCATGCTCTTTGCGGGCGGTTGCGAAGAAAAGAATGCCTATGTGCCGCCGCCTCCCCCGGAAGTCACCGTCAGCCTACCGGTTCATCGGCAGGTGAGGGAATACCTGGAGTTTACCGGCAATACCCAGGCGTTCAATACGGTCCAGCTGGTCGCGCGCGTGCAGGGTTATCTGGAAAAGGTTTTTTTTCACGACGGCGAGAGCGTAAAGAAAGATCAGCCGCTGTTCCTGATCCAGCAGGATACTTATCAGGCCAAGCTGAAGCAGGCGGAAGCGCAAGTGCTGCAGCAAAAAGCCAGCCTCGACCATGCCCAAACCGAGCTGGCGCGGTTCACGGGCCTGGTGCGGCAACATGCGGCCGCCCAGACCGATGCGGATCGGTGGCGATTCGAGCGGGATAACGCCAAAGCCGCGCTGATCGCCGCCGAAGCCAAACGCGATCTGGCCGGATTGGATCTGGATTATACGAAAGTCGTGGCCCCTTTCGACGGCCGGATCGACCGCCGGCTCAAGGATCCCGGCAACCTGGTCGGCGCCGGCGAGTTTACGCCTCTGGCGCGCATCAACCAGATAGATCCCATCTATGTTTATTTCACGATCAATGAAGCGGACCTGCTGAAGGTGATCAGGCAAACCCGGATCGATCCGGGGGAAGCCGAAAAAATGAAAATCCCCGCCTACCTCGCCCTGTCCGACGAAAAAGATTATCCCCATACCGGCCATCTCGATTTCACCGCGATTTCGGTGACCCCGACGACGGGCACATTGCTGCTGCGGGCCCGTTTTCCGAATGCCGACGGTACGATTCTGCCGGGATTGTTCGCGAAGGTTCGGGTTCTCGTGGTCAACTCGGAAAAAACGGCGCTGGTGGTGCCGGAAACGGCGGTGGGTTACGATCAACTGGGTTCCTATCTGCTGGTCGTGGACAGTAATGACCGCGTCGAACGGCGGCCGGTCAAGCTTGGGGTTCAAACGGATGAGGACCGGGTGATCGAAGAGGGAATCGACGATCGGGATCGGATCATCGTCACGGGCCTGCTGCACGCCGTTCCGGGAAATCAAGTGGCTCCCAGACCGAAAGCACCGACGAAAACGGAAGGCGGCAAGGGCGTTGCTGCGGGCCCGGCCGAACCAGTGAAGACATCTCCATGATTTCCCGCTATTTTATCGAACGCCCCATTTTTGCGAACGTCATCGCGATCGTCACGGTCATTCTGGGGCTGGTCTGTTTTGTGAACCTGCCCGTGTCGCAATACCCTCCCATCGTGCCGCCGACCATTCAGGTAACGTCCCGCTATCCGGGGGCCAGCGCCGAGGTGGTGGCGGCCACGGTCGGCATTCCGATCGAGCAGGCGGTCAACGGCGTGGAGAATTCGCTGTACATGTCCTCGACCAGCACCAGCGACGGCAGCTACACCTTGACGATTACGTTCAATGTGGGCACCGATCTGAATACCTCGATGGCGTTGGTGCAAAACCTGGTCAACAGCGCCTTGCCTCAACTCCCCTCCTCGGTGCAGCCGCAGGGCGTTACGGTCAAAAAAGTGTCCACGGACATCCTGCTGGTGGTCGGGCTGTATTCGGAAGACGACCGTTACGACGAAACCTTCCTTTCCAACTACGCGGTGATCAATCTGCAAAACCCGCTGGCGCGTTTGCCCGGCGTCGGCCAGATTGCGGTGCGGGGCGCGGGGCCTTACAGCATGCGGGTCTGGTTGAATCCGGAAAAGCTTCGCTACTTCAGCCTGACCACGCTCGACGTGATCGGCGCCATCCAGAGCCAAAATCTGCAAGTGGCCGCAGGGCAATTGGGCGGCCCGCCTGCGCCGGTAAACCAGGCTTTCCAGTTTACGGTCAATTCGCTCGGCCGGTTGGCCGATGTCTCGCAGTTCGAGAATATCGTGATCAAGAGCGCCCGCAGCGAATCGGCGCAAATCGTGCGCATCCGCGATGTCGCCCGCGTCGAGCTCAGCCGTCAGAGTTACAGCAATTTTTCCCAGTCCAGCGGGCATAAGGCGGCCGTGATGCCGGTATTTACCCTGCCCGGCGCCAACGCGCTCGATGTCGCGGAAGAAGTGAAGCAGGCGATGGCGAAGATGAGCAAGGATTTTCCGCCGGGCCTGAGCTACGAGATCCGTTACGATACCACCAAGTTCGTGCGCAGCGCGATCCACGACGTCTACATCACGCTGTTCGAGGCCGGCATCCTGGTGCTCGTGGTCGTCGTGCTGTTCCTGCAGGACTGGCGGGCGACCCTGGTGCCCGCCACCACCGTCCCGGTCACGCTGATCGGCGCGTTCGCGGCGATGGCCCTGCTGGGTTTCGGGATCAATCTATTGACCCTGTTCGCGCTGATTCTGGCGGTCGGGATCGTGGTCGACGATGCGATCGTGATCGTCGAGAACGCTTCGTTTCACATCGAACAAGGCCTGTCCCCTAAAGATGCCACGATCAAGGCGATGCAAGAAATCACCGGGCCGATCATGGGGATTACGCTGGTGTTGGCTTCGGTGTTTCTGCCGGCCGCCTTTCTGCCGGGCATTACCGGCCAACTGTTCCGCCAGTTCGCCTTGATCATCGCCTCCACCGCCATCATCAGCGCGATCAATGCCCTGACGCTTAAACCGGCCCAGTGCGCGCTATGGCTGCGTCCGGCCCGAAACAAGGAGAGCAACTGGTTTTTCCGAGGCTTCAACAAGGCTTACGGCGGGTTCGAGCATGCCTACGTGCGGCTGGTGAGCTGGATGGTGCGGCGGGCCGTTGCGATGACGCTGCTGTACGCGCTGATCATTGCGGTCAGCGTTTGGCGGTTTGCCTACCATCCGACCGGTTTTTTACCGACCGAAGACCAAGGTTATGCGATGGTGATCACGCAGCTTCCGGACGCTGCCTCGCAGCCGCGCGTCGTCGCCCTGACCGAGCAGCTGAATCGAATTCTGCATAAAACCCGGGGTGTGGACGCCTGGGTGACGATCGGCGGCTTGTCCATACTGGACAGCGCCAACGTCTCCAACATGATCACCACGTTTATCGTCTTCGAAGACTGGAACAAGCGCGGGAAGGACTTGAGCCAGGACGCGATCACCGCCCATCTGCGCCGGGAACTGGCGGCCATCGAAGAATCCCGGTCCATCGTACTGATCCCTCCGCCGATCCGGGGGCTGGGGCAGGGCGGCGGTTTCCAATTGATGGTGGAAGACCGCCAGAGTCTGGGACTTGCCGAGTTGCAAAAAACGGTCGACGAAGTCATCCGCGCGGGCAACAGCCAGTCCGGCCTGCGGAATTTGACTTCTACGTTCAATGCGCGCAGCCCGCAGCTGTTTCTGGACATCGACAGAATCAAGGTGGAATCGCTCGACATCCCGCTCAACAACGTGTTTTCGACGCTGCAGACTTATTTGGGCTCGTCCTTCGTCAATCTTTTCAACAAATTCAACCAAGTGTTCCAGGTTTATGTGCAGGCCGACGCGCCGTTTCGCGCCCAGCCGGAAGACATCAAAAACCTTTATGTGCGGAACGGACAGGGCGAAATGGTGCCGTTGGGCACCCTGCTGGAGGTGAACAGAACGGTGGGCCCCGAACTGGTATTGCGCTACAACCTTTATCCGTCTGCGCAAATCTACGGCACTGCCGCTCCCGGCTTCAGTTCGGGGCAGGCCTTGAATCTGATGGAGCAACTGGCGGCGAAAACCCTGCCGAAAGGGATCGGACTCGACTGGACCGCGACTTCCTACCAGGAGAAACAGGTGGGCAAGCAGGCCTACTTCATTTACGGCCTTTCGATCGTCCTGGTCTTCATAGTGCTCGCGGCTTTGTACGAAAGCTGGACCAGTCCCCTGGCCGTGGTGCTGGTGGTGCCGATGGCCCTGGTCGGCGTGCTGCTGGCTTTGATGATGCGGGGATTCGACAACAATCTCTACACCCAGGTCGGTCTGATCCTGATGATCGGTCTGGCCTGCAAGAACGCGATCCTGATCGTCGAATTCGCCCGGCAGCTCCGGGCCGAAGGGAGGGACGCGGCGGAGGCGGCGGTGGAGGCCACGCGCCGCCGCTTTCGCCCTATTGTGATGACGTCTTTCGCCTTCATTATGGGCGTGGTGCCGTTGCTGGGCGCCTCCGAAGCCGGCGCAGCCAGCCAACAGGCCATCGGCACGGTGGTGTTCGGCGGAATGTTGTCTTCGACGCTGTTGGCGATTCCGTTCGTGCCCGTGCTTTATGTGGTCTTGGTGCGGTTGTCGGCCTGGACTGCCGGCCTCATCTCGGAAAAAAGCGCCGCCGGGGAGAAGAGCCTTAAATGAAGGGTCTGGTACCTTTCGCGGCAGCGGTATAGTCGCCGCGCGCATGCGCCGTTTTCGCCAATGCCGGACCTCGCCCGGACGGCGAACCTGTAATGAATCAAACCTTGTTTTCTTGCGGCCTGCGATGTTGCCGGGGTCAAGCTGCGGGTTGGCGACATGGACTGAGTATTTGGTCGATCGTTACTTCCCCCTCTCGTTCCCCCGCAGAGCGCTTATCGTGGTACCCCCTTGCCAACTGGGGTTACACTCCAAAGGGCACAAACCGCCGTAGGGTACGTTCGACTGCTGGGATGCAGGAGATAGAGCAATGCAGGAGCAATTGCCGAGTGCGTACCTTTTCACCCATGGTACGCACAGCGTACCCTACAGCTGAAGGTTGCGTTTAAAGCATGTCTCTACCCCGTTGCCGCCGCACCATGTGTTTCATGACGCGCCGTTCGTCCGCCAGACGCCTCGAAGAGGGATGCATTTGTTCCTGCACATTACCCGAAAACGTTCCGGGCGCTTGAGCGACACGCCCGTTTTCCACCATCCGGCAAGGTATTTGCCGATTCCGTCCGCCGTTTTCCCGTGTCCCCGGCCGCCCGCGCAGGCCCCGGTTTTACTGCCGATAACCGTAAGTTATTAAAGCATAGGCCGAAACGATTGGACGCCCGCCACGTCTAAAGTGAACAATAGGCGTACCCGGCCGGACCGGGATAAAGAAAGGCATACCTTCGAGGGATGTGCCCCCGTTATCCAATCAACATTGAGGTAAACATCAAATGGCTAAAATTATTTGCGTACTTTATGACGATCCCGTCGATGGCTATCCTACTTCTTACGCGCGCGACGACTTGCCACAGCCCGAGCGTTATCCGGACGGGCAGACGCTCCCTACTCCTCACGCGATTGACTTCAAACCCGGCGCGCTGTTGGGTAGCGTGTCGGGAGAACTGGGATTGCGCAAATACCTGGAATCGAACGGCCATCAGCTCATTGTCACTTCCAGCAAGGACGGCGCCGACAGCGTGCTCGATCGGGAGCTTCATGATGCCGAAATCGTGATTTCGCAACCGTTCTGGCCCGCTTATATGACCGCCGAACGCATCGCCAAGGCAAAGAATCTGAAAATGATCGTGACCGCCGGCATCGGTTCCGACCATACCGACCTGCAGGCGGCGATAGAGCACGGCATTACCGTGGCCGAAGTCACCTACTGCAATAGCCACAGCGTCGCCGAACACGTGATGATGATGACGCTGGCCTTGGTTCGCAATTACATCCCTTCTTACAACTGGGTGATCAAAGGTGGCTGGAATATCGCCGACTGCGTGGCGCGCTCTTACGATCTGGAAGCGATGAACGTCGGCACCGTGGCCGCGGGCCGCATCGGCTTGCGCGTGCTGCGCCTGCTGAAACCTTTCGACGTGAAGCTGCATTATCTGGATCGCCATCGCCTGCCGGAAGCGGTCGAAAAGGAACTTAACTTGACCTATCATTCTAGCCTGGAAAGCCTGACCAAAGTGTGCGATGTAGTGACGCTGAACTGTCCGCTGCATCCCGAGACCGAACACATGATCAACGAGCAGACGCTGAAAAATTTCAAACGCGGCGCCTACCTGATCAACACCGCGCGTGGCAAACTGTGCGACCGCGACGCCATTGTCAATGCGCTGGAAAGCGGCCAATTGGCAGGCTATGCCGGCGATGTTTGGTTTCCTCAACCCGCTCCGCAAGATCACCCTTGGCGTACCATGCCACATCACGGCATGACTCCGCATATCTCGGGCACCAGTTTGTCGGCGCAGACCCGTTACGCTGCCGGCACCCGGGAAATTCTGGAGTGTTACTTCGAAGGTCGGCCGATTCGCGATGAATACCTGATCGTTCAAGGCGGCCAGTTGGCCGGCGTCGGCGCGCATTCCTACAGCAAAGGTAACGCCACCGGCGGTTCCGAAGAAGCCGCCAAATACAAGAAAGACTGAGCGGTTTGGATCCTACGGCGGGGAACGCCGAAAGGCGTTCTCCCGTTTTCGCGGACACTAATTCGCAGGGTGACAGTTTGGAGCAGAGATGACGAGCAGAATCGAGGTAACCGAAAAAATCATCGCCACTAAGGTCGGCCGCGGCTTGAAGTGGTCCGATGTGGCGGCCAAAGTCGGCCTGAGCAAGGAGTGGGTGACGGCCGCCTGCCTCGGCCAGATGACGCTGACGCCGGCGCAAGCCGCGATTGTCGGTGAAATTTTCGGGTTGAGCGAAGAAGAGCGGCGATGGCTGACCGTCGTGCCTTACAAGGGCGCGTCGGCCGACGCCAAACCGGGCGATCCGCTGATCTACCGTTTTTACGAATTGGTCAGCGTCTACGGACCCACGCTGAAAGAGTTGATTCACGAAGAATTCGGCGACGGCATCATGAGCGCGATCGATTTCAGAATGGATCTGCGCCGCGAGCCGGACCCGAACGGCGACCGGGTCAACATTACCCTGTCCGGAAAATTCCTGCCCTACAAGACTTATTGACGTGCGTGAAAGGGGACAGACGCGATTATCGGAGAGTAATCGCGTCTGCTCTCGTTTTATGTCAAGGACCCTGTCGCTACGGCTCCCGGCGAATGGACCGAAGCGGCGATCATGCTTCGGAATGTTGCGATGATTCGAAACCATAAGCGCATTCAATCATTGGGCATATGGGGCACAAAAAGCAAGAATGCCTGACTTACCGGGCAGTGCGATAGACAATCTGTAAATGCGCCGGCAGCCGCTCGGGCGGATAGGTTTTATTGCGAAGCTTGCCCAGGCGCCACCACCAGCGCGTTAGCGGCTGGTTGTCATCGTCGGTCAGTCATTGTGGGTCGATGCCCTCCAGCGTCAGCGCGTACTCAATCGCGCCGGCATCAATCTCGGACAGCTTGGCCTGTTCCACAGCCCTCAATTCCAATCGGTCAATGCGGTCGCGCACCTCGCGCAGCACCGGCCCTTCGCCCATTTCCAGGCAAAAATCGACCTGCAGGCGGTGGCCCTTCAATCGGTCGGCATACGGGTATGCCATAAATGATTGCTTTGTTGCGTTAAGGATTTCGCTAAAAATAACGTCCCGGTGTGTCGAAAGCCCATTGCGAGGAGAAGCGGCTTCAGCCGCGATTGGGATGTCTGCCGTGGTTAAGGCCGTTCCCCCAACGCTCATTTGCCCATCCACTTGTGCAGCAGGCGCTTTTTCAGGGATGTGCGTTCTTGAGGGCTGTGTCCCTGGCGGTTGGCGATGCGTTCGGCTATCGCCGCTTGGTGTGTAATGGTGTAATGGGCCAGTAGAAGCGGCCATCCTTACCCATTGACCACACATTGCCGACCTGATTTTCCAGCAAGGGCAGATGGGCGTTCAACGCTTCCGGCGATGCGCTGGCCAATGCGATGCGCTCGCGGGTTCGCCAGCGCCGATGCCAGCGCTTCTTGTCCTTGCGTTCGCTACGGCAGGTCGTGTGGCCGACGATGGGAGTTTTGCGGCGACTACGGCTCATGATTCGGCAAGTCCTCGAACATTCAGAACTGAGCCCATGCCTCGGCCCTCAAGCACAGTGCGGATGACCGTATGGACTTCTTACTTTATCGAAATTCGCGCGGATGATAAGCAGAGAAAAATGGAATTTCAAGCGCTATTTTCGAGAATCGCAACGTCTTTTTGCCGTGCCATGCGGGATGCATTGGCGGACCGGCAGTTCGTGCCATGTTTTTTATATTGTTATGTGCCATTTAAGGGCGTATCGTCAACTCATCGAGTTATTCTGGTGCGTTGAGTGTAGTGCTCGACGCGCTTCCCGCATGGGTTCCGCGAGATTTTCATTGTGGCCCGATTATTGCTATACCATGCCGGATATATTTTTTGAAGTATACTCGCTTCGATTCCGCTTGGAGTGGGTTGAAGCTTTCTTTGACACAATTTCAAACACTGCACTGGCGAACAGCGTGGGGCACCCGATCATTTTAAACGGGAGTCTCCTTGCCGGATTCATGCGCGCCGGTCAGAACACAACGGAAAAATCATGCGTATCCCTGTTTTATTATTGGCCTCAATGCTGTTGCCTCAGATGACCCGGGCCGAGGACGATATTGTTTTGAACGAGGTCACGGTGAACTCTTCGGCGCGCAATATGGAAGTGATGGTGTCCGAGCCGCAGCCGACGCCCAAGAGCAGCGTCACACGGGAAGGGCTCGATCTGCTGGGCGGCCCGGCGCAGACCAGCCTCTACGCCCCACTGAATCTGGTGCCGTCGTTCAACTACGAGAGCCCCGATCCCTACGGACTGACCCCGACGCGCAACATCAATATCCGCGGCAAAAGCGATTTTCATGTGACCCGCAATATCGAAGGACTGCCGGTGACCGGCATTGTCGGCGGCACCGATCTGATCGATCTCGAAAACGTCGGCCAGGTCGACGTGTACCGCGGCGGCATGCCCGCCAATCAGGGGCTTGGCATATCCAATGCCACCGGCGCGGTCGACCAACTATTGTTTGGGCCTCGGGACGACTTCGGCGTGATCGGCAAATAGGCGGTCGGTTCGTTCGGCTTTCGCCGGTCGTTTGCCCGTATCGACACGGGCAAGCTGTCCGCCACGGGCACCCGCGCTTTCATCTCGGGGTCGACCTCCGCGACGGACAAATGGAAAGGTGCGGGGGACATATCGCGCGACAACGTGATGCTGGGCATCAGCCAGCCCTTCGGCGACCGGGTCAAACTGGATCTCGACGTGGTCTATAACAAATTCTCGGGCCATACCTACCGTCCATTGACCTATGGCCAGGTACAAAATCTTCGCGCCAATTACTACAACGACTATAACACGACGTTAACGGGCAAATCCTCGACGGACGCCAATTATTACGACGCCAACCGCTCGGAATACGAGAATTATGCGGCCCTGGCCAAGATCGATTTCAAACTGGCGGAAGGCCACCATCTCCTGCTGAAACCTTACTATTGGAACAGCGACGGCACCACCTATTCGGCCAGCGGTGCCAATGTGCAGAACTGGCGTCAGCAGAACGACAACCTGGGCGGCGTGCTGGAATACCAGGGCCGTTTCGGACCCCATACGGATCTGGTGGTCGGCTACTGGGCGCAATCGATGGCGCCGCCTCCGCCGCCGACCGACCAGACGCTGAACAGGGTAAATGCCGACGGCAGCCTGAGTTTCGTCAGGCGGTCCACACTGGCCAAAATCGACCCATTCATCGTCAACAGCCCTTATTTCCAACTGACCGAAACCCTTGGCCAAACCGTCGTGAGCGGCGGTTTGCGCTATATGGACCTCGGTGTGTCTAAAATGCGGTATTACAAGACCACAGGGTTGCCGGACGTGTCCTACGATCAGATCTGGGCCTACAATCCAGCGCCCGATACTAACGCCGCCATAGTCGAAAAGAATTATGGCGAGTTTTTGCCCAACTTCGGTATTCGCCAGCAATTTAACGCGGAGTGGGGCGCCGGCATTTCCTATGGCCGCCGGTTCGGCCGTCCCGACTGGGGGCCTCAAGCGAGCAATTACATCAGCAAAGAAGCGGCCTTTGTTGCCCGAGGCATCACCCTTCAAAACCTCGTCGACCGGGTGAAGCCGGAATTATCCGATCAGATCGATTTGAGCGCCAGCTACAAGCACGGCGGGTTCAATGTCGTGACGACGCTGTTCGGCGCGAAAAACCAAAATCGGCAGGTCCTGGTCACCGATCCGTCCTTGGGCGGACTCTCCTATTACCAGGGGACGGCCAAGACCACGCAATACGGGATCGAGTTTGAGGCCGGATACCAGCTGAACGAATCCCTGGCCTTTTTCGGCTCTGGCACGGTGGCGTCGGAAACCTATGATGAAAATACCCCGACCCTAGCCGGAGGAAAATATCTGGGCACCAAAGGCAAACAGATTCCCAACACGGCTCATACGATGTTTAAAGGCGGGCTCATCTACCGTTGGCGCGATTTGATGATTTCGCCTATCGTGCGCAATGTCGGGAAGCGTTACGGCGATTCGGCGCAAACCGAAGACGTCAAGGGCTACACGGTCTTCGATTTAAACGCCGGCTACCGTATCTGGCGCAGCATCGAGCTTTCGATGAGCCTGCAAAACGTGTTCAACCGCCGTTATGTCTCGCAGATCTCGGCGAACGATTTCAATTTGAACAGCGCCACGGCCTACTACGTCGGCGCGCCCAGAACGCTGGCCTTTACCTTGAGCGGAAGGTTCTGAAGGGAATGTCCGCTCCTAATACAGGCGCATCCGAAAAGCGGAAAGCACATGAGGATATTGCGCCGCCGAGCGATCGCCGCGATCGATCCTGGCCAATCGCGGCGATGGCGCTCGGCGTATTGATCATGGCGGTTTTTTCGATGGGCATGGGGCACTATCCCTTGCCGTCGGCCGCCATCCTCGATGTCCTCGGGGCCGCGCTGACCGGGCGGGATTCGGTGCAGGGCGCGGCGGTCGATAATGTCGTCCTGGCCGTCCGTCTGCCGCGGGTGCTGGCCGCCATGCTGGTGGGCGCAAGCCTGTCTTCGGCAGGCGCCGCTTTTCAAACGTTGTTCCGAAATCCCTTGGCCTCGCCGGCGCTTCTGGGGGTTTCCGCCGGCGCCGGTTTCGGCGCGGCGCTGGCGATGCTGCGGTCCGCCGGAGGATTGATGGTGCAAGGCGCCGCCTTCGCCGGCGGCATCCTCGCCGTCGGCACGGCGGTGTTCATCGCCGGACGGCTTGGCCGCGGCTCCGTCCTGGTGCTAGTGCTTTCGGGCCTTGTCATCTCGGCGCTCTTTCAGGCGCTGACTTCGGCCTTGAAGTATATCGCCGATCCGCTCGATACGCTGCCCGCGATTGTCTTCTGGCTGCTGGGCGGGCTAGGGCAGGTGTCTTTATCCGATCTGACGTATGCGTCGCCGTTTGCGTTGGCGGGCATTGCCGTGCTCTTTCTGCTGCGCTGGCCGACGCAGGTGCTGGAAGCCGGGGACGACGAAGCGAAAGCGCTGGGCATCGAGGTGGAGCCCTTGCGGCTGGTGTTGATTGCGGCGGCGACGCTGACGACGGCCGCTGCCATTAGCATCGCCGGCACCGTCGGCTGGGTAGGACTGCTCGTGCCGCACCTTTCCCGTCTCCTGGTGGGGCCGGCCTACATGCGGTTGCTGCCGGCCTCGGCCTTGCTCGGCGCCGGTTATCTGCTGCTGGTGGACGATTTCTGCCGTAGCGCTTTCGCCACGGAGCTGCCGCTCGGCATTGCGACCGCCGTATTGGGAGCGCCCATGTTCGTTGCCGTGTTGATGCGGGCGAGGCGGCAATGGTCTTGAAAGTGGAAGGTCTGGTCTACCGATACGCTTTGTCGCATCCTCCCGTGCTGGACGCGATCGACCTGACCTTGGCCAAAGGCGAAATGCTCTGTCTGCTCGGTCCGAACGGCACCGGAAAAACTACCTTGCTGCGCTGTCTGATCGGCGCGGTCCGTGCCGAACGCGGCACCATCAGTATCGACGGCAAGACCTCGGCGACGGCACGGCAACGGGCGCGAAAAATGGCTTACGTGCCGCAGGCCGGCGGAGAAAGCGCGCTGTCGCTCCTGGATACGGTGCTGATGGGGCGCACGCCCCATTTGCGGCCCTTGGCGTCACCTTCCCGGCGAGACCATGACATGGCATGCAGGGCATTGTCCAGAGTCGGCATCGAACACCTTGCCAGGCGCAGCTTCAACCAGGTCAGCGGCGGCGAACGCCAGTTGGCGCTGATTGCGAGGGCGCTGGTCCAGGAACCCGGCATCTTTCTGATGGACGAGCCGACCGCCAGCCTCGACCTCGGCAATCAGGTCCGCGTGCTCCGGACCATCCGCAGCCTGGCCGCCGACGGGCTGTCCGTCCTGTTCACCTCGCATCAACCCGAACATGCGTTGCTGCTGGGGGCCCGCGTGGCTGTCCTTCGGGACGGCCGCATCGCGAAATTCGGCACGGCGGGCGAGGTGTTGAGCGCCGACATGTTGTCCGATCTTTACCGCACCCCGATCGACATCGTCGCGATGCACGGCGTGCCCGCAGCCTGCGTGCCGAGGATTTGAAATGAAGAACGTTTTGATGGGCAGCTTCCGTTTCGTTTACCTTTCGCTCCTGCTCTGGGCGCCGGCAGCGTTATCCGCGCCGGCTCAGCGAGTGCTGCTCGACATGGCGTCCGCGCCGGTAACGGTCCCGCAGCCTGTCGAGCGGGTCGTGACGGTGGGCGC
Organism: Methylomicrobium album BG8; assembly: GCF_000214275.2. Classification (NCBI taxonomy): domain Bacteria; kingdom Pseudomonadati; phylum Pseudomonadota; class Gammaproteobacteria; order Methylococcales; family Methylococcaceae; genus Methylomicrobium; species Methylomicrobium album. Next base: position 1,366,951 of record NZ_CM001475.1, read on the forward strand.
GGTGCCGGTGCTCAATAGCTTGATCTTTGCGGTAGGCGAAGGACGCAGCATCGCCAATGGCTTGCCGGCATTCGCGAAGCATTCGCGTTGGGGTTACCAGACGGTCTTTGCGCCGCAAATCGCGAAACTTCCCTCCCTGCAAAACCCCGACAATACCCCGGACCTCGAAGCCCTGCTGCAAACGGCCCCCGACGCGGTGCTGACAATGGACAGAGCCGGTGCGGAAAGAATGCGCCGCGCCGGCCTCCCGGCCCTTTATCTCGCCTGGACCCGGCCGGAACAAGTGAAAGCCGCAGTGCGTTTGCTGGGGCAACTGTATGCCCGTCCGGACGCCGCCGACCGTTACGTCGAGCGCTTCGATCATATACTGGCCACTGTCGCCGCGCGGCTGCAACGGAGCAAGCCGGTGCGGCCGCGCGTGCTGTATTTCAATCCGGCGACACTGACCCAGCCGCACCTGGTGGTCGAATGGTGGATTCGCGCCGCCGGCGGCGAAAGCGTCACGGACGACGGTCGCAGCATTGAAGCGCGCAGCTTCACGATGGAGCAACTGCTGGCCTGGGATCCGGACTTTCTGATCGTCGTCAGCCGCGAGGATGCGGAAATGCTGGTGCGCGAGCCTCGCTTCGCCGGTCTTTCGGCCGTACGCAACCGGCATCTGCTGGTCGCGCCGTGCGCCGCGCACACCTGGGCGAATCGTACCGCGGAACAGCCGCTCACGGTGCTTTGGGCCGCCAGCCAATTCCATCCGTCGCTGTTCGACGATATCGATCTCGCGGCGGAGACGGCACGCTTTTATCGGGATATTTTCGGCGTCGAGCTTTCCCCGGAGCAGATCGGGGAGATTCTCGCCGGCGGCCCGGCAGCTAATAGTGTTCGGCACAAATAAAAGCTCCTCGTGTGTAGGAGCGGCTTTAGCCGCATTGAGGTGCCCATCGCGGCTAAGCCGCGACTGGCCGATATTAACTTCCTGGTATGCCGGTAGACCTGCCAGGTTTTTAAAACCTGGCAGGTCTTTGGTCGGGAAATTATTTGGAGCCAAATCCTTAGCACTTGTCGATCCAACCCAGGGAGTCCGCAATGACAAAAATATCCACCCACAAACACACACAAAACCAACAACCTATCGACCGGCAAGGGATGGTGTTCGGTCTTTCCGGCTCCGCCGCAGGCTTTGAATCGAGCGCTCCGGCGCAATGGCCCGCGTTGGCCAAACGGGCCGAGCGCCAGGGTTTTCATTCCCTGTGGCTCAACGAAGAACATTTTCAAACGCGGCAGAAGCGAGGCGGCCGCCACGTCCTGTCTCCCCTGGTCGTGGCCGCGGCGATGGCTGCGCGTACGCGCACCATCCGACTGGGATTCTCGCTGCTGCTGTTGCCGCTGCACCAGCCGATCAGGCTCGCCGAAGAACTGGCCAGCCTGGACTGTTTGTCGCGTGGGCGAGTAGACTTCGGCGTTTCCCGCGGCGGCAGCGAACGTTATCTCCAGGCGTTCGGCGTCGACAATCCGGCGGCCAGGGAACAATTTCCCCGTGCGCTGCAACAGGTGCTGGACTGCTGGGCCGATCGGCCTTTGCAGATGGACGGGTCGGCTGTCGACGTACAGCCCAAGCCCGTGCAGAAACCGCATCCCCCGGTCTATATCGGCACCTACAGCGAGGATCTGGCGCGTTGGGCGGGCGCCGCCGGCCATCGCCTGATCATTCACGGCATCCAGTCGGCCGCCCATGCGCGCGACAATTTGCGCTGGTTCGTCGAAGCCGGCGGAGACCCGGCCACGGTGCCTTTCGGCCGTTTCACCTATGTCGCCGAATCGGACGCGGCCGCCGAACGCGAGCTATTGCCGATATTGCCGGAGCTGCTGGCGAAATTGCGGAACGTAGGCCAATCGCAGCGGGCGAAAGGCGTGATCGACATGGCGAATCTCGAACCCAGGCTTTTCATCAAACATATGGTGGTGGCCGGCTCGCCCGCTACCTGCCGCGAGCGCATCGAGGCGTTGCGGGAGAGTCTCGGCATTCGCCATTTCAATCTGCTGCCGGCCTTTTTCGGCTGTCTGCCGCCGGCCGGCCTCCAACGTTCGCTGAATCTGTTTGCGGAAGAGGTCATGCCTTCGTTGTGCGGCCGGCCGCCCGAAACCGTTGTCGCGGCCGGGAGCGGTCGCCGGATATAACGGCTGCCGATTCCGATAGTATCTGATCATCCAGACAGGTTCATTCACTGATCGAACCGGCGCCGAGTTCCGAATCCGCCATGACCATTTCCTCGCCGAACGCCTCGCTCAGCCAGTGGTTCCAAAAACGTGCGGCTGCCGCCGCGAGCGCAGGCGCATGGCGCAAGCTTTGCGCCCGTAATTGCGGTATGCCGATCCGTTGCTGGCCGAGTTCGCAGGCATGCGCCACGAACCAGCGCTCCATACCTGCCGCAGTGACCTCCAAATGAAACTGTAAGGCGAGGGCATGGCGGCCGACCGCGAAGGCTTGATTCGGATAGGCCGCGGTCGCGGCGAGATGGCGGCAGCCCGGCGGCAAATCGAAGGTGTCCCCATGCCAGTGCAAGACCGGCAAGCGCGATGCGGCCATTTCGGCCAACGCCGGATACCGCGCCGCCTCCTTGCCGGGCAACAGCGGCGCCCAGCCGATTTCCTTGCCCTGCGTTCCCGGATAGACTTCGGCGTCCAGCGCTTTCGCGATCAGTTGCGCGCCCAGGCAGATGCCGAGCGTCGGCCGTTCGGCGGCAAGCCGCGCGCGTATCAAGGCGATTTCATCATCGATGAAAGGATAGGCGTCGGCTTCGTAAACGCTGATCGGGCCGCCCAGGATTACCAGCAGATCGGGCCGCAAGGGATCGATGCCTTTCAGATCGGCGACCGCAGCGTCGACCGTCTCGATCGTAAAGCCGAAACGCCGCAGCGCCGTTTCCAGCGTCCCCAGATCTTCACAGGCGATATGGCTAATCGCCAAGACGGTTCGTGTCATATTTTTTTACTCCGCTGTGCGCCATTTGAGAGCGTATCGTAAGGCCATCGAGTTATTTTGGTGCGCGAATCGCAACGTCCTGCACGTAATGGGCTGATTTATCAGTACTTTATTGTGGCTCGATTATTGCTTGATAATCTTCGATATATTTCAAAGTATAACGTAATCCACAGCGGAACGCCCCTTTTTATGACGACAAGCCAGATCAAAAGCGTTTGCCCTTATTGCGGCGTAGGCTGCGGTATCGTGATGGACGTCCGGGACGGTAAAGTGGTCAAAGTGGCCGGCGACAAGCGGCATCCGAGCAATTTCGGCCGGCTTTGCACCAAAGGCAATACCTGTATTCAGGCCATCGCCGAATCCGGCCGTCTGGAGCATGCCTACCTGCGCGACGAACGCCGGCAGGAACCGGCCCGCGTCGCGGTCGATCACGCGATTCGCGAAACCGCGCGCCGCTTGCGCGCGATCCTCGACGCGCACGGGCCGGACGCGCTGTCGTTCTACGTGTCCGGCCAGATGTCGCTGGAAGCGCAATACCTCGCCAACAAGCTGGCCAAGGGTTTCGTCGGCACCAACAATATCGAATCGAACTCGCGTTTGTGCATGGCCAGCGCCGGCAGCGGCTACAAACTGTCGCTGGGCGCGGACGGGCCGCCGGGCTCCTACCAGGATTTCGACCGCGCCGACCTGTTCTTCGTGATCGGCGCGAACATGGCCGACTGTCATCCGATCCTGTTCCTCAGGCTGATGGACCGGGTCAAGGCCGGCGCCAAACTGATTGTGGTCGATCCGCGCCGCAACGCGACCGCCGACAAGGCCGGCTTGTTCTTGCAGATCAAACCCGGCACCGACCTGGCGCTGCTGAACGGCTTGTTGCATCTGCTCGTCAAAAACGGCCGGGCCGACGCGGATTTCATCGCCCGCTTCACCGAAGGCTGGGAGGCGATGCCGGCTTTTCTGGAAGACTATCCGCCCGCGAAGGTCGCGGAGATTACCGGCCTGGATGAAGCCGACATCCGCAAGGCCGCCGAATGGATCGGCGCCGCGGGCGAATGGATGAGCTGCTGGACGATGGGGCTCAATCAAAGCACGCACGGCACCTGGCACACCAACGCGATCTGCAACCTGCATCTGGCGACCGGGGCGATCTGCCGGCCCGGCAGCGGCCCGTTTTCGCTGACCGGGCAACCCAATGCGATGGGTGGGCGCGAGATGGGCTACATGGGGCCGGGCCTGCCGGGCCAGCGTTCGGCGCTGGTCGAAAAGGACCGTGTGTTCGTCGAAGGCTTGTGGGGTATCCCTTCCGGCACGCTGCGCAGTGATCCGGGTGACGGCACCGTGGCGATGTTCGAGGCGATGCGGGAAGGACGCATCAAAGCGTGCTGGATCATCTGCACGAATCCGGTCGCCACGGTGCCGAACCGCGACAACGTGATTGCCGGCCTGCGCGCGGCCGAGCTGGTGATCACTCAGGACGCCTTTCTCGACACCGAAACCAACCGCTATGCGGACATCCTGCTGCCCGGCGCGTTGTGGGCCGAGGCCGAAGGCGTGATGATCAATTCCGAGCGCAACATGACGCTGATGCGAAAGGCCGTCGAGCCGCCCGGCGAGGCGCTGCCCGATTGGCAAATCATTGCCCGCGTCGCGAGCGAGATGGGCTATGCGGAAGCCTTCGCTTACGCCTCCGCAGCCGAGGTGTTCGAAGAAATCAAGCGCGCCTGGAATCCGAAAACCGGCTACGACATCCGCGGCGCCAGTTACGAACGCTTGCGCGAAACGCCGCTGCAATGGCCTTGCCCGCCGGACGACGCGGCCGACCGGCATCCGATCCGCTATCTGAACGACGGCGTCAGCCAGACGCTCAAAACACACCCGGACGGCGATAGGCCCAAGTTCGTCTTTCCGACCGAAAGCGGCAAGGGCGTATTTTTGCCCCGCCCGTATATGGCGCCGGCGGAACTGCCGGACCGCAATTTTCCGTTCGTGCTGAATACCGGCCGCTTGCAGCATCAATGGCATACCCTGACCAAGACCGGCAAAATCCCGACGCTGAACAAACTGAATCCGGGACCGTTCGTCGAAATCCATCCCGAAGACGCCGCCGCGCTCGGCGTGCGCGACAAGGACCGGGTCGAGATCCGTTCCCGGCGCGGCCGCGCGGTGCTGCCGGCCGTGGTCACGGACCGGGTGCGGCCGGGCAACTGCTTCGCGCCTTTCCATTGGAACGACGTATTCGGGGAAGACCTGGCGATCAACGCGGTGACCAGCGATGCGATCGATCCGTTGTCGCAGCAGCCCGAATTCAAATTTTGCGCGGTGGTCCTGACGCGCGTCGCCGATACGCCTTTTTCTCATTCGACCGTCAGCGGGAACAACGGCGTTCCCGTCCGCGCCAATGCCGGCGCATCGACTCCACTTCACACGGAACCGAACATGCAACAGATCGATGCTCTCGCTAAATTCCTCGGCCTCGACGCCGTGCCTGCCATCGTATTGGATGCGCAGGAACAGCGCTATCTACAAGGCTATTTGACCGGCTTGCGCTGCGGCGCTTCGGCTTCTCAAGCAACCGGCGTTCCGGTGTTGCCGTCCGGCGCGCCGCTCGACGACGGCAAGCGGCTGCTGTTGGACGGCGTGCTGGCCGGCCTGTTCGCGCGCGCCGTGGGCCCGTCTGCGATGCCGGCGCCGGCCGCTGTGGAAACGCCGGCGCCCGCCAAGCCGCCGTTGACGATTTTATGGGCTTCGCAGACCGGCAACGCGGAAGGTTTCGCCGGCCGCTGTGCCGAGCGGCTCACCGCCGAAGGGTATGACGTTCGGCTTGCCGACATGGACGCTTGCAAGGCGGCCGACCTGACCGGCGTGTCGCGTCTATTGCTGTTGGCGAGTACCTTCGGCGACGGCGATCCGCCGGACAACGGCGGCGCGTTCTGGTCGACGCTGGAGGCCGGCGACGCACCCCGGTTGGAACAATTGCAATTTTCGGTGCTGGCGTTCGGCGATTCCAGTTACGACCAGTTCTGCGGCTTCGGCCGCAAGCTCGACGCGCGCCTGGAGGCGCTGGGTGCGCAGCGGCTGGCTCCGCGCACGGATTGCGAACCGGAATTCCAGATCCCGGCCGAAGCCTGGCTCGCGGCGGTCGCCCAGGCGCTGGCCGGAACCGCCGCGCCGGTCCGGCAAGCCACTCGGAAGATTCCGGTGCCGGCAGGCGCCGGCGAGGACGACGAGGAGGCGGCCCTGTCTCCGGTTGCGGTACCCGCATACGATCGGAACCGCCCGCTGCGCAGCCGCCTCGTATTGAACCGCTTGCTCAATGCGCCCGGCTCCGTGAAGGAAACGCGGCAGTTCGCTTTCGATCTGACCGGCAGCGGCTTTACCTACGAAGCCGGCGATGCGCTGGGCGTCTGGCCGGGCAACTGTCCCGACCTGGCCGCTGAGATGTTGGCGGCGCTCCAGCTTTCGCCTGTGGAGCCGGTCGTTGTGGACGGGGAAGCATTGCCGCTTGGCGAGGCGCTGCTCCGCCATTACGAGATTGCCCGGATTACGCCGGACTTGTTGCGTTTCGTCGCCGAACGCTCGGGCAGCGGCGCGCTCGCGGAACTCCTGAAAGAGGAAAACAAGACCCGGTTGAAAGAATGGCTGTGGGGCCGGCAGATCGTCGACGTCCTGCATGAATTTCCGAACCGGGCGGCGGCCGGCGAATGGCTGGGCGTGCTCAAGCGGCTGCAGCCGCGCTTGTATTCGATCGCTTCGAGCCCGAAGGTCGACCCGCTGCAGGTGCATCTGACCGTGGCGGCGGTGCGTTATGCCTCCGGCGGCAAAGCGCGCGGCGGCGTCTGTTCGACCTTTCTCGCCGACCGGGCGGCCGGTGCCGAAGTGCCGATCTTCCTCCAGAAATCGGCGCACTTCCGTCCGCCCAAACATTCCGAGACGCCGATGATCATGGTCGGCCCCGGCACCGGCGTCGCGCCGTTTCGGGCGTTCCTGCAGGAGCGCCGGGCCGTCTGCGCGAAAGGCAAAAACTGGCTGATCTTCGGCGAGCAGCACGCCGCAACCGACTTTTACTACCGCGACGAACTGACGGGAATGCAAAAGGACGGCTATCTGCATCGGCTGGATACCGCTTTCTCGCGCGACCAGGCCGAAAAAATCTACGTGCAGCACCGGATGCTCGAACACGGCGCCGAGCTGTGGGCCTGGCTGGAAGACGGCGCGCATTTCTATGTCTGCGGCGATGCCGCCCGGATGGCGAAGGACGTCGACGCGGCGCTCAGGCAAATCGTGCAGGAGCACGGCGCGATGAGCGCCGAACACGCCGCCGCCTATGTCGGACGGATGGGGCAGGATAAACGCTATCTGAGGGATGTCTATTGACGCGGGCGGCCAGGAGTCCGGATGCGGGATGGGATTTGCCCAGAGCTGTAGGGTGTTTTCGCGGCAGCAAAACGCCAATAGCCTTCAAAGCGGAGGCGGATTGCCTGACGGCGAATCCGCCCGGCCCTGTGTTTCCACCGCCGTGAGAGCGTCGTCTTCGTCGCGATGCTCAATGGCCGTTGATACTGAAACCCTTCTTATGGCGGAACCGCTGGCGCGTTCCGCCTTACAGCCCAGGTTTACCCAACAAACATTTCATTTCAATCCGCTACCGTTTCCGAACCGAGGACAGAATCAGGTTTTGATCCAGAACGACCAGCATCTGCCCGGACGCGTTGTGGTCGCAGAGGTTGACCAGCGATTTCACGTAGCCGCCGTCGCCGCGCAATAGTTCGTCGACAGGCTGGATTTGCCGCTTTTCAAAGGTGGGGATCGCATCGATATCGTCGACCAATAGGCCGATGACGCCGGTTGCGGTCCGGACTACGACGATGATGCCTTTGATGTTTTCCGGATTTTCCGGATCGGTCGGCGGCGTCCCGGTCAGAATTTTGCCGTCCACCACGATGATCGGAAATTTGTCGTTGCCTCCTTCGCCCAGGTTATCGTAATACAGGATGCTGCCGACGATATAGTGTTCTACGCCGGGCAGGCGATTGATCCGTGTGGCTTCGACGGCTTCCAGCACATCCGAGGCACGGAAGGCATAGACCTTGCTTCCGATATAAAACGTCGCCAGATCCACGGTTTCGCCGATGACCGGCTCTTGCGGGTAGATAATGACTTCGCGCTGATCGGTAACGGCCGCTTCGATTTTTTCTTCGCCGATGGGGATAAAGACGAAGGCGGCCACATCGTTTCGGTAGTCTCCCGTGGTTTTGAATTCGCGGTAGCCGCGCGACGAGTAACAGCCGACGGCATAGTATTTCTTGTCGTGCAGCACGATTCTGGACTTGCCGGAGCCCGTTTGCAGTTCGGAAAACTCCTGGAGGATTTCGAGCGTTTCGCCGTTTTGATAGGGAGACGCTCCGGTCGAGGCGAGGATGCGCCCGCCGGGCCGCTCCACGAACAAACCGAAAACACCGGGTTTTTCGGGCAAGCAGTCTTCCAGCATCTGCTTGAATTCGCGGGCCGAATCGAAAACGATCCCGATACCGCCGACGATCTTGTTCGGATCGTCGAAATGGCGGATGGCCGCGTTATAGACATAGGTCGGTTCGTCGCCGTACAGCCAGGTTTCTTCGAACGGCGATACCCGGTATTCCTGCGGCGAGCGCAAATAAAACGTCTCTTGCGCATAGGCGGCATTGACGGGCCTGTCCACCGCCTCCACGGGATCGTGATGGAGATTGGATTCGGCGACGATCATCCCCTTGATGTCGTAGATGAAAAGGCGTGTGTAGACCGTGTACAGTTTGTTGATGTAAATCAGAATATCGGTCATTTTCCGCTTGTCTTTGTCGCCTAGGCGGCCTTCGGACAGCAGGCGGCGGATTTCCGAAGTCAGGGCCCACCAGCGGCAGTCGTTGCTGCGTTCGTAAAGGTTCCTATCCATGATGTCGATCATCAACCTTGCGATGGATTCGGCATTGCGCAGTTCGGCGGTGATCATCGTGATGTGCAATTTGCTGCTCGAATCGGCCAGCGCCTGGGCCGTGCGGGCGCCCATCGAACGAATCTGGCGCAGGATCGCCTTTAGCGACAGAAGATGGCCATGTTCGTTGGCGGCCATGATCTGGCCGTTCCAGATGACGCGGTGCAGGAATTGGTTGATGCCTTCGGCGGCGCCGGCGATCAGGCTGGACAGCTCGGTGGACAAGGCGTCGCCGTGACGGAGGATTTCCGCGTTGATCTCCTTGTCGGCGGCGGATGCGCCGAAGGCCGATTGCAGCGGAATCATGGCGTGCCCGTACCATTCCTGGCCGGCATAACTTTGGTAGGGACGGCCCCGGTGCGTCACCGACAGGTATTCCCGTCCGGCGAAGTCGATGATGCCGAACTCGCGGCCTTCCGGCACGGCTTCGATGGGGCGGCCGATCGGCACATGGTCGAAATCGCTGGTGGCGATGACTTTGGAGTCGGCGTTCAGCAGCAAAATGACCGCCTTGTCGCCTTTTTTCTGTAGGCTGCGAAAAATGCCTTCCATCTCGTTATCGAAGCGGAACGACAGGCACAAGATGCCGAGCACGGCGCCGTTGGCCGGGTCGGCGATGCGTTTCGAATAAATCAGCACGCGGTCTGTGTCGGGACGCAGGCCGGTCTTTCCGAAAGTTTCGACATAGTCTGCGGTCGAATTCAGCGTCCGGTGGACGAGCGGGTCGGAAACGGCCTGCTCGACGGGAGCCGCTTCACGGTCGAGCCTGGCCAGAATGCGGCCCTGCGTATCCAGGACGATGATGTCGTCGTAGACGGTATATTTCGAGCCGTATTCGTCCAGCAAGCGGTTGATCGAGCCGGTGTCGGCATCTTCGCCTTTGACGGCGTTCAGCACGAAATCGCAGATATCGGCGTTGGTGGCCAGGAAACCGATGTCCGCGGTGCGCTCGTACAGGTTCCGCACCAGAATGTCGATCGAGACTTGCGCCTTGGAATTGAGTTCGAGGCAGGTCTTGTTGATTTCCTCGGAAACCAGTTGGTGGGTCAGTTTCTTTTCCAGATCGCCGAAACCCTGCTTGGTCGCCTCCATCGCGGGCAGGATGGAGGCGGCTTCTTTGGGACAGCTGATTTCGGCGATCGACGAAATCAGCCCCCAGGTGCCGTTCAGTTCCCGGAGGATTTCCTTGCATTGGGCCACACTCCGGATATAAGGAGAAAATGTTTCGAAACGCTCAACCTCTGACAGCATTTTATTTGTCCTTCCGCTTAAAATAGGGATGAGAAAAAATACCCAGATTTCAAGCAATTTTTGCACCATCTTCGATATGTGGTCGGAAAAACTGGAGCTGCCGTACCGGGATGAAGCAATTTAAGCAATGCGCACAAATGTGGTGCATATACAGTGCACAATGTTAGTGCGATTGATTGGAAAAGTGGTCCGGATGCCTCGATTAGCTTTGCTGTTCAGGGCGGGGGCAAGAGGATTATGGTTTGGGCGGACAAGAACAATGCGTTAGCCCAGTCGCTTTATCGGAAGAAGGGCTTTAAGGAAGCTCTGAATAAGTGGTTTTTATAAGCGACACCGTGCGACATCCGTGGCACCTCGCCGAAAATGGGCAAATCCTTCCCGGCAGCGCCCGCTATCGGGGTGATTTCACTCAGTGTTCTCGGTTTTCCAGGGCGAAGGACAAAGGTCTCCCTAGGTCGGCTGCAGCGCCTGCCGAACGTGATAAAGATTGCCCAGGGCAAACAGCAAGTAGAGTTGTTGGGCATTCTTGAACAGCCCCCGGTAACGCACTTTGGTATAGCCGAACTGGCGCTTGACGATCCGGAACGGATGTTCGACCATGGCGCGTAACGGCGCCAGCATGTGGTTGTGAAGGGCTTGCTCTACCGGCAACTCTTCACCCTTCCCCCGCTTGAACGGAAAGGCCCAAACCGGCTCGCCTTCCAGGCGATCCGCCGCTAGATTCCGGTCCTTGCGGGTATAGGCCCGATCGCCCAGCACGACCCGTTCCTCGCCGTGCAGCAACGCCTCCGTCATGACCCCATCCGCCACCTTGGCGGTGGTCATCTCCACAGTATGCACCAACCCCGACTCGGCATCGACCCCAATGTGCGCCTTCATCCCAAAGTGGTAATTGTTCCCTTTCTTGGTCGAACTCATCTCGGCATCCCGTTTGCGCGCCCGGTTCTTGGTGGACGGCGGGGCAGCGATTAATGTCGCATCGACGATCGTGCCTTGCCGTAGCAACAGGCCTTTTTCGGCCAACAGCGCCGCCGTTTCATCAAATAGGGTTTGTGCTAACTGATGGCGTTCCAGCAGATGCCGGAACTTGAGGATCGTGGTTTCATCCGGCAGGGCGTCCTCGCCCGCATCGAGCCCGGCAAACTCGCGCAGCAGCGGCATGTCGTGCAATACTTCCTCCATCGCCGGATCGGAATAGCCGAACCACTGCTGCATCAGGTGAATGCGCAACATCGTCGCCAAGGGAAAGGGGCGGCGGCCTCGGCCCGCTGTCGGGTAGTGCGGCGCTATCCGGCTCGCCCACAAACTCCAAGGCACTACCTGCTCCATCTCTTGGAGAAATTGCTGCCGCCGAGTCTGTTTCGGTTTCTTCACGAACAGCGGGGCACTGAGTCCGAGTTGCTTCATGGCGGGCACCTATCGAAAATGGCAAGCTGCGGATATTTTATCCCAGGCGTAGGACTTATTCAGAGTTTCCTTAAGAGAGCTTGTTATCGCTTTCGCGAAAAGTGCTATACAGATGAATAAAGATGACGATTAGCGTGTGGCGAATTGATAGACTATGGACAGGCGATTTCTTCAGGGTTTCCTTAACTACTCCGAAATGATTTCGATGCGGTTTGTTTTTGAAAATCCCCCCTAACCCCCCTTTTTCAAAGGGGGGAAGCGGCAGTGCATTGAAGTTTTTGGCGTTGATATTGAAGAAGTGTCTTTTTCAAACGGGGGAAAGCGCAGGAGTGGTAAATTCATACGACGATATTCCGCTTTAATGAAGAAAGAGCGAAAGTGTTCTTGTTAACTTCAACTAATGAGGGCAATATCTTTTTCGAAAAAAGGGAAAAGAAATGGGTATTGGTAACTTTATAACGACCGGGACAAGACTCCTTTTGAAAACGAGAAAGGGGTCAGTTTCGGTAAAGACCAAAACCAAAACCAAAACCAAAACCAAAACCAAAACCAAAACCAAAACCAAAACCAAAACCAAAACCAAAACCAAAACCATACCCCCCTTTGAAAAAGGGGGGCCAGGGGGGATTTCCAATGCTGACTTACAACCTGAACCTTAAATTCAAAGCCCGCAGCTTGCGCAGCAACATGACCGATGCCGAGAAAATACTGTGGTCGCGCGTACGGCGCAAACAAATTTCGGGCGTGCAGTTTTATCGGCAGAAGCCGATAGGCGGTTACATTGTGGATTTTTACGCTCCCCAAGCGAAATTGGTGATCGAGTTGGACGGCGGGCAGCATTTTGAACCGGAGCAACAGTATTATGATCAGCAGCGGACGCTGTATCTGCAGAACCAGGGATTGGCGGTGCTGCGGTTTACGAACGTTGAGGTGCTAAAAAATATTGAAGGGGTGATGGAGGTTGTTTTTCGGGAAGTTCTGAAGGGGGTAGGGCATTTTTAAATCCCCCCAGGCTCCTCTTTTTAAGGGGCAGGGGGGATTTTATCAGGCGGCTTTCACTGCGTAACAACCTTTAACCGTCTTCCCCGGCCGACGCCGCGGCCAGCGTCTTGCGCAGGTCGGCTTCGCACTGCTCCAACTGCGCGACCGCTTCGCGGCGCATTTTTTTGCCCTGGTCCGCGATCTGCAGGCTTTCCTCGATCGTCGCGATCAGCGCCTGATTGGCTTTCCTGACCGTTTCGATATCGAACACGCCGCGTTCCAGCTGCCTGCGGGTTTCGGCGTTCGCCTGCTTCAGGCTTTCGGCGTTCGCGGCCAGCAGTTCGTTGGTCAGGTCGGCCGCGGCCTTGACCGTTTCGGCCGCCTCGGCGGAACGGTAGAGGGTCACCGCGGTCGCCAGTTGCTGGCGCCAGAGCGGCACCGTATTCACGATCGTCGAATTGATCTTGTTGACCAGGCCCTTGTCGTTTTCCTGCACCAGGCGGATGCCGGGCAGACTTTGCATCGCGACCTGCCGGGTCAGGCGCAGGTCGTGCACGCGCCGCTCCAGATCGTCGCGGGCCGCGCGCAGGTCGCGCAGGGCTTGGGCGGCGATCACCTGTTCGCTGCTTTCGGCTTTTTTGGCCTGTTCCGGAATCACGCCCTCGTCCAGCTGGCGCAGTTTTTCTTCGCCGGCGGCAATGTAATCCTCCAGCGTGTTAAAGTAGTCCAGATTGGCCCGATAGAGTTTGTCCAGCGAAACGATGTCGGTCAGCAAGGCGGTTTTGTGCCGCTCCAGCCGGTCGGTGATCCTGTCGATCTGCTTGCGCACTTCTTCGTATTGCTGCAGGAATTTGACGACCGGTTTGGCCCGGCCCAGCAGCTTGTCGAAAATTCCCTGTTTCTTGTTCGGGTCCAGATTGTCGACCTCGAAGCCGCGCAGCGCCGCGACCATTTCGTTCAGGTCTTCGCCGGCCGGCCCGGTGTCCTTGTTCCTGACGCCGTCCAGCATCCGGTCGGAAATCGTCGTCAACTGTTCCTGCGCCTTGCTGCCGAAGAAAAGGATCGAATTCGTATTGCCGACCTCGATTTCGTTCAACAACTGCCTGACGCGCTGCCGCTTCTCCGGCGGCGCCTTTGCAAGCGGCGCCGGTTCGGCCGTCACGCCGGGCACGATTTCGTCGAACGCGGCGCTTCCGGAGGTGCCGCTTGTTGATTCGTTTGCCGCGGAAGCCTGGGGGTTATTCATAAGCCATACTCCGAAAATGAGGTCATTAGCGGATCCCTTCCCGTTTCATCTGCGTATTCAAGACTTCGATTTTGACGTCCAAATCGAACGCGTCTTCTTCCATCAGTTTTTGATGCTGCTCCTGAAAGGTCGATTCGATGGTTTCCAGCACGTTGCGGAAATTCTGTTCCAGTGCTTCGGATGAGGTCTGCCGGTGGGTTTCCGCATAACCTTCGCTCACTTGGCGGGCGCCTTCGAGGTAGACGTTCAGAAATTTCCGCGCCCTTCGGAAATTGCGCGGGTCGGCCGCGATATCCGCCAGAATATCATCGGCGATATCGCAGATCCGTTCGATCCGCCGGTTCAATTCGGCATTGCGTATCCGGGCGTTGGCCTGCTCGATACCGCGGATGACGCGCGACGAGTCTTCGAGTGCCTGCCGGATTTCATCCCCGGAATAGCCGTAGGCCGCCGTGATTTTCCGCTTTTCCACGCGCGGGTCGAAGCCGTAACGCAAATACATGCCCAGAAACGCGCCGCTGGCGAACAGCATCCCCGCCGGCAGCGAATGTCCCGCGCCCAACCAGGCGACCATGCCGGTCGCCAGCGCCGCAATCGCTGCGGCGATCGTTTTCAACGGCGGATTGGGCGGGCCGGCGATACGGCTTTTATGGTAAACATATTCCGCCTGCAGTCCTTGGCGCAAACACACGGCAGCCAGCATATACAACGCGAAACCGGCCGCATCGATTAAAACATTCAGCACATGGCCTTTTGCCAACGCGATAAACGTCGCCGGAATCAATGCCATCGGCAGAAAATAGAGCAGCAAGCCGCGCGGAGAATAACGCTGCAGCAGATCCTCGATAAAGCGCCGGGTTTTGCCGGAGGGATTCATCATTTTGCCTGTTGGCCGCGAGAAGGATAATCTTTGAATGCGGCAATCGGAACGGACGGCTCAGCCCTCACCATCGCTTGGCAGGTCGCAAGACCGATCGTTGCCACCAAAATGATAAAGCCGAGCAGGTTGCGTAGTAATCCGGGCATTGTTTTATAACTCCGGTCAGCGGTGAGTGGGTCTCCGGTATTTGCAACGGCCTAACAAGTGAAAAGCACCGTAGCGACCACTGTATGACCAAGCGCTGTGCTCTGAGTTTCGATTTCTGCCGGAAAATCGGTTTTAAATTTTGAGCGCGTTTTCATAGGGGGTGTGGGAATTCATTCGCTTTCAAAGCGCGGAAACGGGCGAATCATTCGCCCTTGCTCCACAGGCCGGACAGCCGAACGAAAACGCTCTAACGCCGGTTCCGGATATTCAAGTCCGGAGCGCACGCCAGCCTGATGCGGGGCGGGCTATCCCGTCCGTGCTGGGGCGCCTTCGCGGGTCCGGCACGTCCGGAAAGGCATCAGGCCATCTGGTGGATGCGCTTCGCTTATCCACCGGCCATTAACTAAACGGCAGACGGGGCCGCAAACCCCGTCCGCTCAGACCGCCGTCCGGTCAATACCCCTTGCCGTAGACAGACATGGACGCATTCTGTTCCGTTGCCGAACCTTTCCATTTATAAGGCAATTTCTTCAGCTCTTTATTAGAGGCGCTGGTTTCCATCAGGCCGGTCGAAGCGCCCGTCTGATCCCGGAAAGCCACTTGCCCTTCCGTTCCGAGCAGTGCAATCCAGTACGGACGGCCCGCGGTTACCGACACGGCGGAAACCGGTATCGCGTTCCAGGCGCCGGCCGTGAGGTGGCTCAATTTGCCCTGGGCCATACGGGTCCCGGGATGCCTCGACCGATCCTTATAGATTGCGGCGCTCAACCTCGTTGCGGTCGAACCGGCGTCGAGATACACCCAGATTTGCGTGAGGATGCCGGATTCGGCGGGTACGGTCCGGAACGCTTTGGCGGTGCCCTGCGAACGGTAATCGACCCAAGGTTGCAGGGTATTGTCTCCCATCACAAATTGCGGAGGATTCGAAGTATCGACCGCAGTATCCCGGTTGGCGACGACTTCGTCCGGCGTCAGGGCCCGGTTATAAATACGCACCTCGTCGATGTAGCCGTGGAAATATTCATTGCCCAGGCTGTTGCCGCCGATCCGGAGCTTTCCTTTGGATTGCCGGATCATCGCGGTCTGCGGGCTCTGGGCAACTTCGACGCCGTTCACGTACAAGCGCTGATTAGCGCCGTCATAGGTCGCGACGAGATGGCTCCATGTGTCTGCTGGCAGGCGGTTGGCGCCGGCGACCCTATGGTAATCGCCGTCGTTGAGATAAGAGGCAGGCAGATCGTCCTCCTCTTCGGCGTAAAGGGCATAGGCTTCACCCCTGGGCGCCTGCTTCAATATGACCGCGTTGTTGCCCTTGGACTGCGACAACGGATACACCCAGGCTTCCAGCGTCAGGCCGTTTGACATATCCAGAGAGGCGTCATGTTTGACGGTGACCCAGTCATTGACGCCATCGAACATCAACGCTTTTCCATGGCGGCCGTCGTCAGTTCGGACGGCACCCTTGATCGTGCCATGGTTGCCGTTGCCCGAAGCGTCCACTACGGTCTTGCCGCTGTCTTCCTCGAAACCAAAAGCGGCCATGAGTCCATCGCCTTCGGCATCGGCGAGAGGCCCGGCGGTCGCTCCGCCAGATGCTCCGCCTTGAGTTCCGCCCGAAGTTTCTCCATCGGATTTTGCATCCGGAGCGGGCGCATCCCCAGGATCCGGCCCGGCTGGCAGTGCCTGAGGAGCGGGCGTTGCAAGCGTGAGTTCATTGGAATAAGCACTTTCGGTGGTTCCGGCCGAATCATAGGCCTTTACCGCAAAAAAATAGCGCGTTCCTGCGTTCAGCCCCGAAACCGAGAGCGAGGTCTTGTTGCCGGCATCGACCGTCGAAGTATAGTTGCCGCTGCCGGTCCCGTAAGCAACCTTATAACCTTCCACAGCGGGAGATTCGCTGGGATCCCAGGCAAGGTTGACGGTGGCGGCGAATAAATTGCCGCTGAATGAAAGCGGTGCGAGTATCCGTAAGAAATGGCGCATAAAAAGTCCGCGCGCGGAAAGTACCGTTATAAAAGAAGTATTCATTGTTATAACTAATGGTGAATGCCCGGCTTATCGTATAAGCCGGGCGTAGATTGATGAATTTTTAGCCAAAGGCGGGCCCAGGGCCTTAAAAAGGCCGCGATAAAACCGTCACGGATAAAATCAATAGGTTATAGGCGAGGTCAAACTTTCGGTTTGATTATCTTGAATATTCGAGTAAAACATTCTCCTCCTAATTGAAAATTAGGTTCGAAGAGTTCCTTTCGGGGTAAACGCGGCCGTTCAATCCGCAGCCCCTCAGGGTCTCGGGAAAATAGCCAATCAGGCTGGAAATCTTGGATTACCGCCTTTAGGATCTGGCCGATATTAACTTCCTAGTAGGGGTGGTAGACCTGCCAGGTCTTGGGCCGGCAAGTGATTTGAAGCCAAATCCCTAGGGGCAGTCTTGCCGTTTTTCAGGCGAATCTGCCTTGCGGAAATTTTGAATTTAGCCGCGGCGGCTTTCAATCCGGCGATTCAGCGATCCTTATAAATAGGAAGAGTTTTTAGATCTTTATAAGATGGGTATATGGTTTAATTTTTTATAATCTATATGGTTTTCCATACAACACAAGGCACCGGCTGCTGGCTTCAAAAGGCTGGGTTGCAAATATTCTCCTGCATTACAACCTGATGCCGAAGATCATAATCTACAATTCTTAACACACGCTTATCTACTATAGATATTTTTCATGAAATAGTAGATTATCTCCCGATAAATAACATCGGCCTGCATATCTACTTTTTTATTACATTCGGGGATGATCCAATACCACATTCCCTTGTTATTCCAGAAAACTCATAGTAACAACGGGCGTTATGCAGTCCGGCCTAAACTTGTATGCTAAGAAGATGAAAAAACAGAATTAAAGCTATACACGGCTTACCTGATCAGTACGTTTGGAGCGGCAACGGCCACCGGGATGTCGGCCATGCTGGATGGCGAAGTGAGCCATGATCGAGTGGCGCGCTTTTTAGCGGAGCGGGAAAACGGGGTATTGATTTTCGGCGCCACAATCCAAGGGAAAGCCTGGACGGAAACGAAGTGATGTGTTGGCATTATGATCCTTGCCAAGGGCGTCCGGTACGGGGAATCAACCTACTCAATGCGCTGTATCACAGCGGCGGCGTATCGATTCCGGCCGCCTTCGAACGGGTTCGCAAGCCCTATCGGTTTTGGGACATTCAGACGCGGCGGGAGAAACGGACCAGCGAAATATTCCGGCAAGGCCGGCGTGCGGTTGGCACAAGAGGGATTCGTCGAGCATGGATTGCATTCCTCGGGCTTGAAAATTTCCCAGGCATAGAATGCCATTGTGACGGCTTGATGAATTCGGGGCGTTTACGAGCCGGCCGTTCCGGCAACCGTCGCCTCTCCGTCTTCCGTGACGGCCCGTTTCCGCCTTCGGGTGCACGGAAGCGTCGGACCGATTACGGGAAGACGGAAAAGCGGAGCCGCAAACTAACGGTTTTCTTCGCGAATGCTTGCCTGTAAAATCCCGTTTTTTTGTCTTCAAGGGAGCAGCAGCCCGATGGGTAGAGCTTATCAAAACCGTAAAGTGTCCATGGCCAAAACCGCCGGGGCCAAGACGAAGCTGTACAGCAAGTACGGCCGCGAAATTTATGTGTGCGCCAAGTCCGGGGGCGGCGACCCTGCCGGAAACCTGGCATTGCGGGGATTGATCGAACGGGCCAAGAAAGACCAGGTGCCTGCCCATGTGATCGAAAAAGCGATCGACAAGGCGAGAGGCGGCGCCGGAGAGGATTTCGCCCCCGCGCGCTACGAAGGCTTTGG
This sequence comes from Methylomicrobium album BG8, assembly GCF_000214275.2. Classification (NCBI taxonomy): domain Bacteria; kingdom Pseudomonadati; phylum Pseudomonadota; class Gammaproteobacteria; order Methylococcales; family Methylococcaceae; genus Methylomicrobium; species Methylomicrobium album. The sequence continues at coordinate 1,385,628 of NZ_CM001475.1, forward strand.
CCCCGGCGGCTGCATGGTGATCGTCGACTGCCTGACCGACAACCCCAACCGAACCTTCGGCGACGTGCGCCAGTGCTTCACCAAAACGAAATGCAAGATCGGCACGCCCGGCACGGTCAGCCACATGTTCGACCATGTCGCGATTCTGGCGTTCAAGCACGACGACGAGGATGCGGTGCTCGACGCCTTGCTGTCCGCCGATGTGGATGTGGCCGACATCGAAAACGAGGACGGCAAACTGACCGTCTTCACCCCGCAGGGCGATTACTTCAAGGCCAAGCAAGCCTTGATCGATTTACTGGGCGAGATCGATTTCGAGGTCGACGAAATTCAGTTCGTGCCGAAAGGCGGCACGCCGATCGGCGGCGAGGATGTCGCGACGTTCGAAAAGTTTCTGGATTTGCTGAACGATCTGGATGACGTGCAGAACGTTTATCACGATGCCGAGTATTGATGCTCGGCCTGTCGCGCTTGCCCCTCGTAAGGCAGGGCGGTTGTAAGAAACAGCGAGGTTCCGGCCAGGGTGGCCGGAATCCTGAGCACGCCGATGTGTTCGAACTCTAGGCGTGGGATTGCCTTTATCCGAACCCGATTTCATCGGTTTAATCAGGCCGGCCGCCGGCCCGTGCTGACCGCGAAGCGCTTCCTTTCCGCCGGACTTTTTCCCAGCGCCTTGGCCAGCCAGGGCGGCGCGGCGTCGAACACGTTCCGGAACTCCTTCAGCCGGGTAGGTCGGACGCGCTTTTTGTGCCCGACATTGCCGGGGGGCAAATTGGGTGGCGGCTTCAGGTTGTCGCAATAGTGAAGTAAGGTTGCCACCTAACGTCGGGCAACGATGAAGCTGTTGCCCGACCTACCCGGCTGATGTAAAAAATTGTTATCTGTCTGCGCACTCTAAAAAGCATAAATCGAAGAAAACACGATGGCAGTGAAAAAGGTGGGTTTCACTTGTCTGTTTTCACCGCTTTAAAAAACTCGATCATCGCTTTGTTTCTTCCCGGCCATTCGGGATGCGGGCCGCTGCCTTCGCAATACCAGGTTTGCACACCGTCTTTACAGCCGCTGTAAGCAACGCAACCTTCTGCGCCTTGGATGGGAGCGGTATTGGGTAAAGGTTGGCCGATTTTCATATCTTTGGCTTTTTGTTCACGTTCGTGCCGGTAATAGCTTTCCCAGCGCATGGGCTTGCCGGATAAGGATTTACGATCCTCCAGGTTGTACTTTTTGGTGGCGCATTTATTGCAGTTCGCCCACCATTCGATCGCCTCTTTTCCATAATTCGGGAACAGCTTGTCGCGGCGGCTGTGCATCATCATGACCGGTATGGGCTTCACACAATTGCGGTCTGTCAGATCATCCCCACGAATGCCCACCGCGCTGGGTGCGATGGCGGCGGGTATATGCTTGGTGCCATTGAAAAAGGCGATAGCCATGGTAGTTGTGCCGCCGTCGGAATGCCCGGTCAGAAAAACCCTCTTACTATCGATGCACCATTTTTCTTCAACCGCTTTGGGTATTTGGGCCAGACGCACAGCCTCTTCAGGCGATAACTTGCGGTGGTCCGCATACGCGATGATAAAACCTGCCGCCGTAGCTTCCCGAGTCAAATAGGTAAATTCTTCGGTTTCTTCCCGATCACTGCCGGCCGGCGCATAAACCACCAGTAAAGGATGGGCGACAGTATCTTTATAATTGGTGGGTGTCCTGACTGAAAAGCCAATACCGTCATCCGTTTCTTCCTCGTCGCTAGCACCGGCCGAGCCCGGTTTCGAACCAGGTTGACAGCCCGCCGCAATGAGGCGATCGGTATAGTCTGCTGTCGCAGGGATGACGTCTTCCTTGGCCGCTTTAACAGGCTGTTCATCGGCGGAAAAATAGGTCTTGCTCGCTCCGGTAAAACCCGCCATGAACAGGCCTGCAGCCAACACGAAAGTCATCAGGGGGTCCGGCTGTTTACTGCGAAACCGCAGCCATTCAGGTTTGAACAAACCCACCAACAAAACCACGGGTGCTGAAATAATCAATAATCTAAAAAAGAACAGGAGGAGTGTGCTCATCGACTTCACCTCGTCGGTTGATCGCAGTCAAAGTAAACAATTAATGAAGGAGGCCGATCCGTACCGGCCTGGTCTCAGACAACAGCTTTGGAGAGTCGGCTATGGCTTTATCGATGCCAATCCCTATGGCCAGCCGATTCATGCCGTTGACGACCGCGCACAGGCAAATTGCGTCAAGAAAACGACGTTCGTCCCACCCTGCCTCAAAAATGGCCTTAACATCCGCTTGAGAGATCAGTTGCGGGGTTAATGTCAGTTTTTTTACAAAATGCAGGATTGGCTTTAATTTCGTTTCCACATTCGCCCTGTCGATGTCGGCTTTTAATTGGCCGAAGACGACCGCTTCAACCCCTAATTGCATGGCTGAACGCTGATGCGTCTGATAGCAGAACGCCGACTGATTGAGTCCCGAGATGTAGGTGATCAGAAGTTCACCCATCCCGCCGTCTTGCGGCGAAAAACTCGCCTTGACGTTTTCCAACACCTTGAACAACAGGATGCCGCTTCGGGGATATTGGGCCAATAATTCGGCCAGCGTGGCCATTTCCGGACTTGAAGGCAGGTAAGACATAAGAATCCTTGGAACTATCCACGGTAGTCCGCTTAAAAAACGAAGGTTTCGACTTCCGCAATCAGGAACAAAGGGGCGCCCCCGCTCGAAATTTCGACCGCATGCGCCGCCGTTTCCTGGCCTCCGGGTGAACTCAGGCAGTCTTCCAGAGCCTTCATGGATGGAAAATATACTTCCGCAATCCGGTGATAAGGCGCTTGCTCCCGTCCCGGTGCCGAGGTAATCAAGTTGGCGTCAAAACGAATTTTTCCGGCCAGTTTTTCGACCGCCATCGGCACATGTTCCTCCGCGTAGCGGCGTTCGAACACTGCAACATCGGCAGGTGTGGGATACATCACTATTAATTTTGCCGCGTTCATCGCCTCTCCTTTCATAGCATTTGTTTATGATGGCGGTGATGATAGGCTCGAAAGACAAGGCTTGTAAAATACAAACTGTCTATGAAAGAATAGGTTTTAACTATACTGATCGGAGCGAGGGCTTATGGAACTGCACCAAATCCGTTATTTTTTGGCTGTCTGCGACCATGGCAGTTTTACCCGCGCAGCGCAATTCAGCTATATTTCGCAGCCATCGTTGACTCAGGCCATCAAAAAACTGGAAGATGAATTCGGCGGTGAATTATTCACGCGGGACCGTTCCGGCTGCTTGTTGACGCCACTCGGCCGTATGGTCGAGCCTAATTTACGGAAAATATATAAAGACACATTGGCCACCAAAGCCGAGGCGATCCGCTTTACCCAGTTGAACAGTGTGCCGCTGCGGATAGGCATGATGGAAACCGTCGGCGCACAACGGTTAGGTCCTGTCTTTGCCCATTACCGGCAAGCATTCCCCCATATCGAATTTGAACTGATTATCGGCACGGAGGCCGATTTGCTGAAGCAACTGGAAGCGGATTTGCTGGATTTGGTGATCAGCGCCCCGACTCAACTCTTGGCACCGCCGTATCAATCGACACTGCTCTATACGGAACGCTACGTCGTGGCTTTTCACAGCAGCCACCGTTTTAATCGCCTGTCCCGAATCGACTTGAAAGACATACAGGCGGAACCGTATCTGGATCGGCTCAACTGCGAATTGAGGGAAAAACTCAAGGCAGTCTGCCAAGATCAAGAGATCAACCTCTACGCTTCTTACCGAAGCAACAGCGAAGACTGGATCATCAACCTGATCCGCGCCGACCTTGGCGTCGCCTTGATGCCGGAGTATACATTGCCTTTAAACGCTCAGGATGTGCAATGCCGCTATTTAGCCAATCCTGAAATCAGCCGTCAGATTTATGCCGTCTGCTTGCCGCAAAGCCGCAAAAAAGCCGACATTAAGACTTTGCTTGCAAGCCTATCGAATTTTTAACTGATTTCTTGAACTCGGTCTCCAGTCAAAGTTTGGCGACAGCTTTTCAGAACTCTAATACTCCACCTCCGACAGCCGATAGAGGTCTTTTCTATCGTTACCCCCAACCCGTAACCCGTAAGATACTCTGTTCAAAGTCAACCAATAAATCGATAATTTTCATTATCCGGCAGTCGTGTAGGTCGGGCACGTGCTTTTTGTGCCCGACATTTCCAATGCCTTGAAAGGTGGCAGGGCTTCAGGCCCGAGCAATATTCCGAAGCATGATCGCCACATGGGCGTCGGGCAACGATAAAGCGGTTGCCCGACCTACAGGGCTGTAAATATTACGGACAGGGCAACATGCCCCGTCCGGCGTGGAGGTATCTCACCTTATAGGTTTAATTTTTAAGTTGATTAAATAGTTCATCTATTTTTACTGGTACTTTAGATCTTTTACCAGATTTATAGCATCCACCGTATTTCATACCACTATCACATTCAAACACCCCCCCATAATTCATTTTTCATTATAATACCAACCATTCGTTGATCATCATTCCATTTAATTGAAAGATCAGACTCGTTAATATCTAAAATATCATTAATTATTTGAATGGCGCTAATAACTTTATTACCATCAATATTATCAACTCGATAAAGATAAAAATATCCAGTTTCACCATCATATTCAAATACACCAGCGTAATCACCAGCTTTACAAATAGCACTTAAAAATATTTCTTCCATATCAATCGCCAATATCTAAATGATTTTTTCTATAGTTCCCGCCAAGCCTATGGTCAGTTCTAGTCATAGGCTCAAGCCCTCTGTTCATTGTTCTATCTTTATGGTGCAGTTCCATTGGATGTCCATCTGACCCAATTGGAGCTTTACCTTTTTCCATTCTTTCTAAATCACTCGCACTATAACTTGATGTATTACTTTTTGCCTCGTTTTTCCAAAAAGATTCTCTCTCTTTTTTGAAAGCTGCTCTATCGATTTGGGATGTTGCTTTCGTTCCCTTAGCCAAACCCGTAAGGCGGAACCGGCTTTGCCGGGTTCCGCCGAATGAGGTTTGGAATGCCGAATCGCTTGACATGCCGGCAGGCGATCCGCCAACCCTAGGCCGACAGATAAAATAAAGTCTGGCGCATCGCATCAAAGTTGCAGGACTCGTTCGGCATCGTGGTCGTTCGAATGGCGGAACCCGGCAAAGCCGGTTCCGCCTTACGGGTTCCGCCGAATGAGGTTTGGAATGCCGGGGCGCTTGACATGCCGGCAGGCGATCCGCCAACCCTGGGCCGACAAATAAAATAAAGTCGTGTAGGTCGGGCACGCGCTTTTTGTGCCCGACATTTCCAATGTCTTGAAAGGTGACAGGGTTTCTGGCCCGTGCAATATTCTGAAGTATGATCGCCACATGGATGTCGGGCAACGATAAAGCAGTTGCCCGACCTACAGGGCTCTGCGCAAAAAAGCCGATATCCACAAAATCCCAAACGGTCCCGGTCGGATCGGTAAAGTGTACCGGATTGCCATTCGCATAAGGGCCGTAGGATGTGGTGAGGAACGAACCGCATCGTTCACGATTGATGCGGTTCCTATCGTCACCGCATCCTACGGCCCTAAAGCGGTTGCCCGACCTACAGGACTCATTCGGCATCGTGGTCGTTCCGAATGGCGGAACCCGGCAAAGCCGGTTCCGCCTTAGTGTGCCCGGCATGGGCTAAAACTTGTTATCTGAAAAGAGATAACCGGAAGGAGTAACGACAACCGTAGCGAAACGCAAGGGTGAAGCCGCGAGGCCAGCCTGAAAGAAGCGCGTAGCAAAAGCACGACCGTAGGAACACGAACAAGCAGAGAGGCCGGGTGCGGGCGATGAGTGTGCTAGGGAACACGAAATCCAACCGTTACCGAAAGACGCATCAGGTAGAGCTTGACGGCACGGGCAGAAAGTTTCAGCCCTTACCCGGGGAGATCTCCCGAATGAGAGTTTGGGAGAAGTCAGCAGAAGCCGTAGTAGCGAAGAAGCCTTGGAAACCAGGCAGAGCGAAGGGCCGAAGAACCGAGAGACAGACCCTTTTGAACATCTCCAGGGAACGGCGCGCAGTATTCCGAAACGGGCGAACGTTGCCACGGTGGCAGCTATTCGCGCCGGTGGCCGAGTGAGACGGGTGGATTCCCGTCGGTAGCAAGGGCACGAGGTACGAGTCGAGACTTGGGCGAAGGAGAAAGAGCAGGTGCTGAATGAAAATCTGATGGAAAGTGTCCTGAATCGCTTATGGGTTCCATCAGATTTTGCGACAGGATAAGTCGCTAGGTTCAACCGCCGGATGCGGAAAACCGCATGTCCGGTGGTGTGGGAGGGGTAACGGGCGCAATCTCGTTGAGAGTGTAAAACAATCCGTGTAAACCGCGGTTAAATTTAATTGGGCATGCGGTCTGGAAACATAATCATAAACTGATTAATAGCCGGCTTCCAATCGCGCAATGGCATGGACCATTTTTTAGAGGCATTCTCGATTGCCAAATAAATGACTTTCATAGCCGAATCGTCATTGGGGAACAGTTTCCGTTGATTGATGGCTTTTCTAATCACGCTATTGATCGATTCAATGGCATTGGTGGTGTAAATGATTTTCCGGATCGCGTCAGGGTAATCGAAGAATGCGATCAAATTGGCCCAGTGGTTGCGCCAGGAGCGACTGATGGAGGGGTATTGGCCGTCCCATTGCGCGGCAAAGGCTTCCAATTCCTGTTCTGCTTCAGTCACGGTAACGGACTGGTAGATTTTCCGGAGCCCGGCGGCGACGGTTTTGCGGTCTTTCCAGGACACGAAACGCAAGGAATTGCGCACCATGTGCACGATACAGAGTTGGACTTGTGTGCTTGGGAAAGCGGCGGCGATCGCTTCCGGAAAACCGGTTAAGCCATCGACACAGGCAATGAGCACATCCTTGACGCCGCGGTTTTTCAGTTCGGTCAGGACCGACAGCCAGAATTTGGCGCCTTCATTTTCGGACAGCCACAGACCCAGCAACTCCTTTCTGCCTTCCAGGGTGACGCCTAGCGCCAGGTAAACGGCTTTGTTGATGACTCGCTTGTCCTGCCGGATTTTGACGACAATGCAGTCCAGATAGAGGATAGGATAGAGCGCATCCAAGGGTCGGGATTGCCACTCGATCACTTTGCCCAGTACCGCTTCCGTGACATTAGACACCAGGGTGGGCGAGATATCGGCGCCATAGAGTTCGCGGAAGGTTTCGACGATATCTCGCGTGCTCATGCCCTTGGCATACAAGGTCAGAATCTTATCGTCAAAATGACTCAAGCGGGTTTGATGCTTGGTGACCAGCGGCGGCTCGAAGCTGCCGTTACGATCGCGTGGGGTGTCAATCTCAATGACCCCGTGTCCGCTTTTCAGCTTTTTTGTGCCATAACCGTTGCGACTATTGCCGGAACCATAGCCTTCGGGAGAAGGCTTGGCATACCCTAAATGGGCATCCATTTCGGCATTCAGCGAGGCTTCTACCGTGATTTTCAGTAAATCCTGAGTCAGTGCCGCTAAATCACGCTCTGACTTAACGCCACGGGCCAAATCTTGTAAAGCGGCAACCATCGTGGGGTCTTTAATAATATCGCTCATTTTCTGCTCTCCTTGAGAGAAGTTTACTACACTGAAAATAAGCGGTTACACGGAATTATTTACACCCTCATCTCGTTACCTCCACCCGATCGGGTTGATCTTCCTATTCGTAGTCAAATTTTCAAAAATTTAATGCAGCCAAAATGGGTAATAGATAATATCCAGCTAAATGAATCATCAAAAATATCAATATCATCTAACTCCGGATACCATATATCAAGAAAATATTTTTCAATCTCTTTTAGACTTATCTTGTCTATTTTATCATATCTATACCAGTTCAAATATATAAAACCTGGTACTTTAACTGATTTTAAAATAAGTATCTTAGTTATAGAGAATCCTATGCTTTCTGCATTTTCTCCTTCAATAGTGCAGCCAAGAGAATCTATTTTTTCTACTAAAGACAATGCGTCATAAATCTGATTTCCTAAGATTTTTTTTTTAAATATCTCTTGTATTTTTAATGCATCTTTAGAGCTTAAAGATAAGTAGTTTGGAAAATCAATTTTTTGGTGTTCTCTATTAAAATTTACTATTTTTATATTATCCATGACTAATCCTTAAAGTCTTCTATAGGAATAGCGCCGCTTCTTCCGCCGTTTCCACGTTTACCTGCTGAATAATCCCACCAGTTAAAGTGATATTTCGATTCAGCGTCTCCTTTAGCTGCACCGCTGTGTGGTGGATCTAACCTATATCCTTTTTTAGAATCACCAGCCTGGGGACTTCCAAATTTTCCTGGCTCTCCTTTTGGTTGTTTTCCAACCTCTTGATGTACTTTAGCTAGAGCTTGCTTATGTGCTGACAATGAGGGGGTTGCTATATTCACCCCTTTTGCCCCATCCATCACTTTATCCGCCGCTTGGCCCATCTGCCTAATCGTTCCCAGCGCAGGTACCCCAGGCAGCAATCCAACCCCGTCAAGCCCCAAGTTAATGGCATTGTCTAAGCTCGGCTGTTGGATAAAGTTAAACAGACTCTGCGCAAAAAAGCCGATATCCACAAAATCCCAAACGGTCCCGGTCGGATCGGTAAAGTGTACCGGATTGCCGTTGGCATAGGTATACACATTGACCCCGCCCTCCAGCTTGATCAGGTCCGGCTGCAGGTATCTTCCGGTGCGGGGCGAGAAATAGCGGGTATGGTTGTAATGCAATCCCGACTCGGCATCGTAATACTGGCCGGGGTAACGCAGGTTGAAGACGACCGGGCTGCCGTCATGGTCTGGGTCTTCCTGTGCCGGGGCGTTGCCGTAGGGGGCCAGCGGCCAGGCCCAGACCGGCTGACTCAGATTGGCGTTCGGCAAGGCGGGGCGCAGGTAACGCGGGGTATTGGCAAAGTCGGTTTCGATCGCGTAGGCGGCGGTCAGCGCGCCGGCCGCGTTCTGGTCGATCACCGCCAGCGGGATGTCGCCGAGCCAGACGTAATTGCGGCGGCTGCCGTTGGCCGCGAGCTCATAGAGGAGATGATCCTGGTCGTCGTAGACGGAACGTGTCTCGCTGCCATTCGTAAGCTTGAGCACGCGGCGGCGGTGGCCGTCGTAGACGTAGCGGGTGGTCAGGCCATTGCGCGTGTAGCGGGTCAGGTGGCGGGCGGCGTCGTAGCCGAATTGCACGGCATTGCCGTGGCCGGTCACGTAGCCGGACAGGTCGTAGCGGTACGGTCCGCTGGAGCCGTTCAGGCCGCCTTCGGCCGGGGCGGGCGTTTGCGTTTCCTGGGTCAGGCGGTTGCCGGTGTAGATCAGGTTCGTGTAGGCCCGGAGTGTGCCGTTGGTGTTCAGCGCCTGGATTTGCTCCAGATTGCCGTTAGGGTCGTGGCGCAGCAGAAAGTGTGCCTCGGTGTCCTGGTGTTCGGCCAGATGGTCGAGGTCGTCGTAGGCGAAGAAGGTGTTACCGTAGCGGGCAACACGGCTGCGGGCATCGTAACCGACCGGGAAGCGGTACAAGGTCGAGGCGCCCTGCGTTAACGTGACAGCAGACAGCCGCCCGCCGGCATCGCGTTCGCGGGTATAGGTCAGGCCGTTGCCGAAAGTCAGTCGAGACAAGCGATGGAGCAACGGCTGCCAGCGGATATCGGTGGCCAGGGTCAAGGTCGTCGCGCCGAGCGTAGCGAGGACGTCGGTGGCGCGGCCGTCGGTGCCGTAGCGGTAGGTCACCGCCAGGCCGCCCGGATAGTCGATCCGCGTCGGCTTGCCGGCGGCGTCGGCGCCGGCGGTGTAGGCAGTGGTGAGGGTCAAATCCGGGCGGCCGTTCAAGGCTTGCCGGTAGCCGGTCACATCGCCGCGAGCATTATAGCGGAACGTCTCGTTGACAGTGAGGTTGCCTTCGGCGGCGACATTCAGCCGGCTGCGTCCGGTCAGGCGGCCGCGCGCAGAGGCGGCCGGTTCGCCGGCCAGGGTGGGTACGTCCCAGGTCTGTGTCAGCACGCCGTTATCGCTGTACGCGGCGCGTTGCAGCCGATCCAGCGGATCGTAGGTTTTATCGCTGGCGTAGCCGTCCGGGTCCTCTCGGTAGGTTTCATTACCGGCCAGATCGAAGTCGGCCTGACGGAGGCCGAAGTCGGCCGAATCCTCGCGGTCGTGGCGGTCCAGTTCGGTGTTGCTCAGGCGGGTTTCGACGCCGTTCGGATCGACCACCCGGTTGACCCGGCCGGCCGGGTCGTACCAGAGATCGAACAACGGAATGGAAAGGGCGAGCGAATGGTCGTCCGCCATCGGCGCCCGCGTTTTTTCGTTGACCTGGTCCAGGGCCGTATAGCCGGTCAAGTCGCAGATTTCCAGGCTCAAACAGGTGCGGGTTTCCAGGTTGTTGTCATTATAGACCGACACGGAAGACCAACTGCCGGAGCCGTCGCGTTCCGAGATCAAACGGCCCCGCTCATCGAAACCTTGTTCCCAACGCTGCGCCGCCTGCCCGGTTTGGCTGGCGAGCGTCTGCAGAATCTTGCCGCGGCTGTCGCGTTGATACGCCACCGTATCGGTGCGGCCGTTCGCGCTCAGGCTGACTGTTTTTACCGAGCCGGCCGGCGTGTAGGTGTAGTTCAATTGACTGCCGTCGGGGCGGGTCAGCGTTTGCAGACGGCCGTCCGTGGCGTAGGCGTAGCGGGTCACGTCCTCACCGACCGCGACCGACAACGGCTGGCCCAGGGCATTGTAAGTCGTGACCGTATGCACGCCGGTGATGTCGACCTGATCGGTGACATGGCCGTGCGCATCGACGCCGACCACTTCCCCGACACGCCCCAGGGCGTCGGTGGTTTTCCACAGGTCGCCGTTATTTCGGTAGTCGGTGACGGTGCTGCCGTTTTCCGGACGCGGGCCGGTTTTGACCGTCCGCACGATGACTTGAGTCGTGGGATCGTAGGTATGGCTATACACGGTCTGGTGGCAGGTCGTGGAGCCGGTGCGGCAACTGTCGTAGGCCAGGGTTTCCGTGGCCGGTCGGACGATTTCCTTGATCAAGTGGCCGCGGTCGTTGTAGCGCCAGTCTTTGGCCACCGCGCCGCGCACTTCCGCGGTTTTGAGCGGAAAGCGGCTGTCCCAGGTGCGGGTGGTGGTGCGCGCTTCCGGGGTGCCGGCGGCTTCCACTTCGGTCAGCGGCAGGCCCCGGGGATCGCGGGTGAATGTGGTGACCCGGCCCAGATAATCGGTGCGGCTCAACAGGTCGCCTTTGGCGTTATAGGTAGCGGTTTTAAAATCGCCGTCGCAATCGTCGCACCGCAGGCTGACACCTTTCGGACGGTAAATCGGGCTTCTTATATCGGTAGCATTCGTTTGAGTAAAAGTTCGATTGTAGACCAGTGACCGGTAGTCGGCGGTATCGCTGTCGGCAAACTGTTCGGTCAGCTTTTCCGTTAGAATACTACGCTGTTGGACTCGGTTTTTAGCATTGTGCCCGGCCTGCTCGATGCGCGAATAAGTGGGGAAATTCGTACTGCATGGCCAATTGAAGGTCGTATCCAACAAGGTACGTTCGCCTTCCGATACCGTATGCAAATAGGTATAAGCGTTGCGGATATTCTCGATACCGCCCGCGTCGTAACACGCCCTTAAAGTTAAAGTTCCTTGGGTATAGTGCCTGACTAACGGTATAACCCCCGCCGTCGCCACCGGAAAGGTCACCGTATTCGAGTTGTTACTGAAGTTGTAAGCATAGATTTGACCAGCCGGATCGGTCATCGAAACCAGCCAACCTTGGTTATATTGGAAACGCAAGACGCGCCCGCTCGGCACGTGGGTCACCGTGCTGATCCGGTTGAAGCCGTTTATTGATTGGTAAACCACCCGGTGCTCGATGCCGGACCGGTCGAAGCGGGCTACCAGATTACCGAGGCCGTTGTAGGCTTCGCGGATGCCGGATTGGAAATGGGTATAGACCCAGCGATAACTCGTGCCGTTGATCACGCCGTTCGCCACCAAGGTGTCGCGCACGTCCTTCGAACGCGGCTTCAAGGTTTCCTCGAACATTGTGCACACACCCCATGTACAGACGGTGAGCGTACGGTTGCTTGAAGGACCATCGTAGTTTAGATGATCGATCAAGCAACTCGAATAACTGTGTATCCAACCCCTCATTCCGGCGAGAGAATCGCAGTTTTCCGTCATTAAAAACTGCGGTGAAGTGCGGATGCGGGCAAAGACCAACGGAAACTGGCCTTCGCCGCGGTAGTCGGTTTCTTTCAGCAGCGTCGCGCCGAAAAGCGGTTCCGACCGAAACTCGACCTGCGGCACGCGCGCGCTGTCGTTCTGTTCCCATTGCATCTGGCCGGGCAGTTGCTCATAGGGTAGGCCCGGATCGGCTAACGCCAGGTAGGGAAGGCATAACAGTGAGAGCCAAAGGTAAGCTCGCCAGATCAGTCGCGCTGGGGGAAGGAAATACATGCTCGTCCTCAGGGTGGGAAAATTCGATGGGCTGAACAGGGGGGCAAGCGCCAGGTTGCCGACCCTATCGGCTCAATTTAACGGGAAGACGTTTAAGCGGGAGATTTCCCCCATCCGGCCCGTTAAATAAAGTGACGCGCTTTTGTCGGACGGGTTTTGGGATCGAGGCTTGGTATTGGATAACGGTGGTTTGTCGGCCACGTCGTTAAGTCGTGTAGGTCGGGTACGCGCTTTGGGTGCCCGACATTTCCCATGCCTTGAAAGGTGGCGGGGTTTCAGACCCGAGTCATAGTCCATAGTCCGAAGCGTGATCGCCACCCGGACGTCGGGCAACGATAAAGCGGTTGCCCGACCTGCAGGGCTTGCATAATATGACATTGCTTCAATATGTTACCGTTTTGAAATTAGAAGCTGTTGGGTTAAAAATTCACACGCATTTTGTCAGTGTAACTTGGGCCATGATGATCCGCACCCTGTTTTCCGCAAGGCCATAAGATGCGCTTATAATAAATGGTGAAATACGAATGAGTTTAAAGGCTAACGTAAGATTTCGTACCATTGGACCTCTGTACACGACAAAAACAGCGAACCCCTTGAATAAAAAGGGTTGTAAATAGAAGGCTTGAAAGTCCATCGCCAATCGATTTCACTCTATGCGACCAAGCAGGAGATGAAATGAAATGGAATTGAACGATGGACTGAGAGTGATTCTAAAAGGCCATTTGGGCTGGGGCAAGTGCCGATTGGATTGTTTTGCCGGCATGCTGCTGGCTTTAGTGCGGTTGAAACGCATGAATCTGACGCAACTGGCGTTAGGGTTTACCAGTCAGGCCGACCCGAAATCCCGCTACCGCCGGTTGCAGCGCTTCTTTCAAGAGGTCGTGTTTGATTATGATGCGGTGGCGGACCTGATCATGCAGCTGTTTGATTTTCAGGAGAAGTCATACTATCTGACGCTGGATCGCACGCACTGGAAATGGGGTGAAAAGAATCTCAATATCCTGACTTTGGGCATCGTCTACCAAGGGACGGCGATTCCGGTGTATTGGCGGGTGCTGAACAAACCGGGCAACTCCAGCCAGCGTGAGCGCATTGCCTTGCTGCAGCGATTTATCGATCGGTTTGGGCGACGAGGCATTTTGGGCATTCTGGGCGACCGCGAATTTATTGGCGATCAGTGGTGGCAATGGCTCAGCGATCAGGGCATTCCTTATCTGATCCGGATTAAGGAAAACCAGTTGTTAGACGATGAGCGCCCTGTCCGATCGGTGTTTGCTGACCTGAAAGCGGGCAAAAGCCGCGCGCTGAGAAAAAGGCGCCGCATCGGTCAGCAATGGGTATGGCTCAGCGGCATGAAGCTGGACAGCGGCGAATTGTTGATCCTGGCGGGCAACCAACGTTTTTCACAACCGCTGGAGATCGATAGTTTGCGCTGGGAAATAGAGCCTCTGTTCCAGTGCCTAAAAGGCCGGGGCTTCCATCTGGAAGAAACCCGCCTGACCCATTACTTTCGGATCAAGAAGGTAATGGCGTTAGTGGCCCTGGCCTGTTGTTGGGCACATAAGACAGGGGAATGGAAGCATCGGGTCATCCGGCCTTTGAAAATAAAAAAGCATGGGCGGAAGGAGCAAAGTTTGTTTCGCTATGGCCTGGATTATCTGACCCATAGCCTTCTGCAGGGGCTTCAGGACATTGAAGATAGGTTCAGGTTGTTGGTGCTGTTCTTCTGTTCGCCGGATAGGGTTGGCGTCAGCGAATTGAATCCTAAAATCATGGCGATCAGGCTTTGATGCCGGGGCTTGCGTTATTTTTTGTCGTGTACAGAGCATGGCGATATAAATCCAGGTTTCGTCCGTGCGAGTGAGACGCTCATGACTTTTGCTGAGGCGGTGCGAGTGGTTCAACCAGCCGAAGGTACGCTCGACTACCGACCGGCGCGCGCCGTCCCGGTCTTGTACACTGGCGACGGTCACGACGACGGCCATAAGACAACCCAGGATATCCACTAGAAGATGGCGTTTGCGGCCCTTAACCCCTTTCCCGGCATCGAAGCCACGTATCCCAGGAACGGCAGTGCATTCTTCCACGATACCCATGAATTCGTGGCTCATCACCATCGGGCGCACTTGCGGGATTCCGCCGGAATACATATGCAGATCGGAGCCGCAGATGGCCGTGGCGGTAACTTTTAGAATCATATCCCTGTCGTCGCGAATCGCCGGATCGGGAACGGTATCGTACGAAATATTTTTCGGGCCGTGTATTTGGGCTGCTTTCATAATGGCTACCTCCGACGGGAGAATACTTCGGGCGGGATTCCTGAACGGGCTCCGGGAAATCCCACACGGCCTTATTTGTAAAGATTAACTATCCGTCTTGCGGGAGTCGGTGCGCTCCCGCATATTGTCCTCGAACTGCCGGGGCAAGGTCTGACGGGCGCGTTTCCCCCTCATCAACAGCAAGCCTCTTCAGGCTGCGTTTGACCTTAGCCATTTCAAGAAGTGTTTCCATCGTTCCGCCGCACTCAGGTCGAGGTTGTCGACTCTGCCCCGCCACAGGTAAAGCGGATTGATCAGCCTGAGATAAATCCAAATGACCGGCATCAGGAGCAGCGCCGGGACCACATTCAAGACGATGCGTTTGATCGCATCGATGGACAGCCGCAACGGCTTCACGAAGGCGAACATCCGCTCCCATTTCATTAAGTGTTGATATGCCGCCACGACCGCCACCAGAACCGCGATCACGCCGAGCGGAATTTCGAATTCGAACGCCTGCTTCAGGAGAGGCCAGAGCAATACCAGCAGAAGCAGCATCAGCGCGGTGATCAGGGCCGAGAGCGCAGGAATCAGCATCATCGCTTTCCCGAAGCGCAGCCCGGATACCTTCAACTGTTTGAGAAGATCGGGGCTCGGCGCGTCGATCTTCGGCGCGATGGCCAGAAAGCTCCACGAGGCAAGGGGTTGGGCTTGTGCCGTCCCGAACCCGTTATTGTCCCTGAAGGCATCGAGTTCCGGGGCGCTCATCCGGTAACCGTCCAGCATCAGCGAATAGGCTTCGACTTCGCTGAACGCATCCAGGTCGGTGCGTACGGTGGCCAGGAGCTCCTGTATTTCGGGAGCGATCCCGAATTCCCCGGTTTCAGGCGGAAAGGAGGGAGCGCCGCCTTCGGCGGGCTTGCCGTCCTGATCGATCCAGGGAATCTTGCGAATCCCCAGATCTTTGCGCAAATGCATGAAAGCGGTTTTGTCGCGTCCGAAAGTATCGAACAGGTTATCGAGGGTTTCGCTCCGGAGCCGGTCGGGCGTCACGCAGTTCGAGGCGCGTAGCAGCACCGGAAGCGTATCCGTATCCGGTTCGTCTTCAACGGCCAATTGCAGGGAAGCGTCGCTGACGATGAAGTGGGTGCAGCCGGTCCACAACAACGCCTCGATGCCCTGGTTGTCGTATACCCCGCCGTCGACCAGCTGGATGCGGATGTTATCGTCTTCGTCCCGGTAAAGCCCGCTGACCGCGAGCGGCGGAAACAGGCCCGGAACGCAGGCGGACGCTCCTACGGCATGGCCGAGTTCGAAATTCTGCTGGTGGGGAGCGATGTTCGCGTAAGACGGCGCTCTACGGTAGATGTCGGCGGGGGTAACCGTTTCCGGCAGTTCGACGTCTATATCTCCCAGCGGTTCGCCCATGGTTTGGGCGGTGAATTGCCAATCCTGCCCGTTGTTCAACACTGTCGCGTTGAGGTTCAGGATCGGCACTTTGGCTTTTCGGCGGGCATTTCCGGTCCTGGGATGAAAATCATCCGGCTCGCCCGGAGGATGAATCTTCAGTTCCCGCATCTGCACCGGGTCGGAAACGTCGTTCAGTACGTTCCGGTAGAGATAGGCGTTATAGAGTTCGGAGATGCGGTCGCTGCGGGAATAATTGGCCGCGGCCATCTTGAGGTTGGAGCGGAAATCGGCGAAGGTGCGCAAGCGGATGTTTCGGTCCGTCGCCTTTTTGAAATCGGTTTCAATCCGTTTGACGAGGTCGATATAGTCCTGGTCCTTCACTTCGTCATCCGGTTTGGACTCCAGCAGTTTTTTGGCATGGAGGTAGTACAGCGCGGCAATGATTGACCCGCCGGAAACGGCGGAGATCACTTCCACATCGCGCAACAGGCCCTGCTCGGCCATTTGCGCCAGTACGCCGATGTGGAAGTACGAGGCCCGAAAACCGCCGCCGGAAAGAGCCAACCCGAGTTTTTGTTGTAGTTTGTTTGTTGCCATGAGATTCCGCCCTCCTATCGATTGAAGAAATTGGCTAGCGCCGATTGTTATTCTCTTTGTTTTTGGCTTTCGGATCAATCCATTTAGGATTTGGCTCCGAATAATTTCCCGAAATCGGTAGGCTAAAGATAAGCTGAAATAAACGTTCGCTTTCCCCTCTTTCAAAGGGGGAGATTGTTTTTGACGAAATCCTTAAACACCGGCTGAGGCCCTATCCACAATGGACAACGACCAACCGATCGATCGGGCCCGGCGCCTGCATGCCTTGCTGCATGTCGAACAACATGTGCGGTCCTTTAAAAACAAGGGTCGTAGGATGCGGTGACGATAGGAACCGCATCAATCGCGAACGATGCGGTTCGTTCCTCACCACATCCTACGGCCCTACCGGCGCCGCTTGAACCGCGTTACCGTTACCGGTTGACCGATTGCGACCGGGAGCGGTTTAAGCGCTGCTGCCGGGAGCTCTGGAAGAAATTACGCGGAACGCCGGATTTCGCCGTCGCGGCGAAAGCCGGCGGAATGTTACGGGTTCGAATCCTGATCGTGGCCGTGAAGGCGATGGATCGCGGCCATGCTGAGCGCGATGAACAAACCGAAGGCGATCACGACGGTCTGGATTGAAAAACCGGCCTTGATCATCAGGGAATAAGCGCCGAGCATCAGCAGAATGCTCAGGTTCTCGTTGAAGTTCTGCACCGCGACCGAATGGCCCGACCCCATCAGCAAATGCCCGCGGTGCTGGAGCAGGGCGTTCATCGGAATCAGGAAACTGCCGGCCAGGATGCCGATCGCAAGCAGCAGCAGCGTGGCCAGGCGCCAGTCGCTCACCCACGCCATCGCCAGCACGACCAGCCCCATCGCGATGCCGAGCGGCAGGACCTTGACCGCATGCATCACCGGCACCGATTTGGCGGCAATCACCGAGCCGGCCGCCAGGCCGAGCGCGACGACTGCGGTCAACTGCGTCGCCTGTTCCCGGTCGAAATTCAAGGCGGCGGCCGACCAGGCCAGAATGATGAAGCGCAGGCTGGTGCCGGCGCCCCAGAACAGCGAGGTGACCGCCAGCGAAACCTGGCCCAGCGGATCTTGCCAGAGCATCCGGAAACTCTGCCGGAACTCCCTGACCAGCGAGACCGGATCGCGATGCGTCAACGCGTGCTCGATCGCCAGTTTCGGGATGAAGCAATTCAGTATGGCCGCGACCAGGTAAATGCCCAGGACCGCCAGAATCGCGAATTCGGGCGCGGTATCGATGCCGCCGTTGAAAGCCAGCCCGTTCAACCGCTGCACGATCAGGTCTTCGGTGCGCGGCCCGATCAGCAAACCGCCGAAAATGGCGCCCAGAATGATCGCGGCGACGGTCAGCCCTTCCATCCAGCCGTTCGCCCAGACCAGCCTTTCGGCCGGCAGATATTCGGTCAGAATCCCGTATTTCGCCGGCGAATACAGCGCCGCGCCGAGGCCGACAAAGCCGTAGGCGATCAAAGGATGCAGGCCGAACAGCATCGCCAGGCAGCCGGCCGTCTTGATGCTGTTGCTGATGAACATCACCTGGCCTTTCGGCAGCGCATCCGCGTAGGCGCCCACAAACGGGGCCAGCAGAATGAACGCGAACACGAAGAACTGCTGCAGCACCGGGATCTGCCAGGCGGGCGCCTGCATCGATTCGAGCAGCGCGATCGCCGCGAACAGCAGCGCGTTGTCGCCGAGCGAGGAAAAGAACTGCGCGGCCAGGATCGTGTGGAAACCGCGGGCTGTCGAAGATGCGGCGCGCAGGGGCGCATCGGCGGGAACCGGATCGGCGGCGGCAAAAGGGTTCGAGGGTTTATGCATCGCGTTGATCCTTTTCAATCATGAACGTGGGCTTCGAGAGCGATTTGCGCCGCAAGCGCCGGCTCATCCTGTTTGAGCCAATGCATCAGTTCCAGGCTGCCGTCGAAATGCTCGACGATCGCGGTGCAGCTTTCGACGAAATCCCCGGTATTCACGTATAGGAAGCCTTCCATTTCCTTGATTTCGGCATGGTGGATGTGGCCGCAGATCACGCCGTCCAGCCCTTTGTCGCGCAACGTGCTGACGATGCTTTTTTCGTAATCGGAAATGAACTGCACGATGTTTTTGACTTTGAACTTCACGTAGGCGGCCAGCGAGAAATGCGACTGGATGCCGAGCCAGCGCCTGACCGGACGCAAGATGCGGTTGATCCATAACAGAAAGTCGTAGCCGGCGCTGCCGAGTCTGGCGATCCACTGGTGATATTGAGCGATCGTGTCGTATTCGTCGCCGTGCACCACCAGAAACTGCTTGCCCAGGACGGTGGTATGCACGTCCGTATTTTTGACCACGATATCCCCGAACACGTAATTGTGGTAGTCGCGCACATTTTCGTCATGGTTACCGGGCACGTAAATAATCTGGGTGCCGTGGCGGGCCTTGCGGAGCAGTTTCTGTATCACCGTATTGTGCTCGCGTGGCCAGTACATTTTTTTCGACAGCGACCAGAAATCGATGATGTCGCCGACCAGGTAAAGTTTTTCGCTCTCGGTCTGTTTCAAAAAATCGAGCAGCACGTCCGCCTGGCATTGCGCGGAACCGAGGTGAAGGTCTGAAATCCAGATGGTGCGGTAGGTAGTGTTGTCCATAATCTCACCGGAGGTTATTACAAGTCAGTGGGACGCTGCTGAAAACGCCGGAGGCCGGCAGCCCTGTGTGCCGCAAGCAGTGCGCCGCTCGCGGAGCAAAGCGCAGCAGCGATGCTAACAGCGGCGCATGAAAATTGCGTGACATCGGCGTCCGCCGTTCGCGTTCGGCTTGAATGCCGAGAGGGATGCCGGCGCGCGAGGGGATTTGCATGCTAAGGTTCCGCGTCGATCCTGAAGCCTTCTACGAGCGCTTGTTGCGTATTCGGCTGGCTGGAGGCCGCATAAAGGTAATTTTGATGAATGACCGGCGCGGAGAGCGGCCGCCCCGTTCCCCGGAGCGAAACCTCGGCCAGCCGCTTGCCGTCCCGGATGCGTATTCCGTAAAGCGTGCCGTGCTGGCCGATATCGATGATCCACACGATTTCCTCCCCGCTTTGCGGAAGCTTCGAAATCACCGGCAATGAGGGGTGGGCTCGGAAGCGCTGCTTCGCTTCGGGGCTTTCGGGCGCGGGAAATTGCCAGAAACGCGCGAACTTCGGCGTGCCGTTTTCGCTCACGATCTTCAGCGCGACCAAGCCGGCCGGATGCGTTTTATCCGGCACGAAGGTCGGAACGACCACCACCGGGACATCCGCCGCATAGCTGACGACCGGCTGCGTCACGATCATGCCCATCCAGGGAATCTTGCAGGGGTCGGCGGCGGTGCCGCAGACGTCGGCGATCTGCAGCCGGTCGTACTGCGTGCCGAGATGCTCCGCATCCAATAGGGAAACCCCGCCGTCCTTGCCAGGCTGCACCAGCACCGAGCGTCCGTCCTGCAAAGCGACTTTGACCGGCGCGTTCGCGCCGAGGTCGTAATCCATCCAGGCCAGGCAGTCCGCGTAGCTTTTGCCGTCGCAGTCGCCGCTTGCGGGCTGCAATGGCGGATTGTGCGCGGCCAGTCGGGGAATGAACAGATTTTTGCAGGATGCCATGCAGGCATTGTCCGGGTTTTGGGGATCGAAATCCGTGCATAATTGGACATCGCAGCCGGGATCGAAGGCGAGTCCGGGTTTCAGGCGTATCAGCGTATTGGCGTAATCGCGCCGGGACAGATCCACCTGACCGTTGCCGGTCGGCACGAACAGTTCGTAGATAGTGTCGTCACAAGATAAGTCTTTGTCAGGTATAATACGGAGATTGTCGTTGCTGATGAGATTAAAGAGCCATGTCCCAACCTGCCCACCGCCGCCATGACATTTCCGATACGGTTTGGAGCTTACTGGAACCCCATCTGCCCGGCCGTGCCGGGGCCTGGGGCGGAAAAGCGCGAGACAACCGCTTGTTTATCAATGCGGTCTTCTGGATTTTGCGTACCGGTGCGCCATGGCGCGACCTGCCACCTGACTATGGCGATTGGAAGAACACCCATCGCCGGTTTTGCCGTTGGCGAGATCACGGCGTCTGGGAAGCCCTGTTGGAACAGTTGGTCACCGAACCCGACTATGAATGGTTGATGATTGATGCCAGCCACATCAAAGTCCATCCGCATGCGACCGGCGCGCAAGGCGGCAATCAGGGCATGGCGGTCACAAAAGGGGGCTCAACAGTAAGATACATCTGGCCGTGGATGCGCATGGTATGCCGGTCAGAATCCTTATTACAGCAGGTACCACAGCAGATTGTTCGCAGGCTTCAGCCTTGATCGAAGGCGTGGATGCTCAGTACTTATTGGCGGACAAAGGCTACGATAGCGATGCTATCGTAGCCCAAGCCGAAGCAAATCAGATGACGGTGGTCATTCCGCCACGCCGCAATCGAAAACAACCCCGCGACTACGATCGCGACCTGTACAAACTGCGGCATTTAGTAGAAAACGCGTTCTTGCACCTCAAGCGCTGGCGAGGTATTGCCACACGCTATGCCAAGAACACCGCATCGTTCCTGGCCGCTGTGCAGATCCGGTGCATCGCCCTGTGGACAGCTATCTTATGACGACACTATCTAGTTGTCTCCGGACGGGTAGAGCTGGGGGCCGGGCGGGGTCCAGATGCCGCCGCCGCAGATCATTTCCCGGGTGCCGGATTCCACCGTGACCGGGCATTCGGCTTCCGGCGTGGTCAGCAGCGCGGCGGTAATCGCCCGCTCCGGGCCTTGCCGCCGCCAGAGGTCCAGATCGACTTCGAACAGCCAGCCGTGAAAAGGCTGGGTGTCGCCGGCGTTGCCGAAAGACGCGTACGCCACGCCGAGCCCGCCGTCTTTTTTCGGCGCGTGTTTCAAGGCCGCGTGCGAATAGGCGGTCGGCGGGTTGAATCGGACGGTCGAGCGGCCGTCCGCGGCCGGTTTCTCGGCGCCGAACTCCAGGACCGGAAACGCCGCGTCCAGTTGCCGTAGCGCCAGATCGATCACCGCCATGCGGTGACTGACGCGGACGCCCCGGTCCAGGCATTGGTAAACGATCACCAGCTTTTCGCCCACCAGCACCGGCGTCGCAACCAGCTCGACCTGTTGTCCGTCGGGAGCTGGCGCGTCGATTTGCCACGCCGGCGCGCCGGTTTCCGCATCCAGCAGTGAAATCAGGCCATTGGAGGCGGCGGCGACCAGCCGGGGCTTGCCTTCGATCCGGCTCAACAACGGTGACGCGATCAGCGTTTGCCCGAGCGCGGCGGAGGGGAGGGGAGAAGTAGCGAACACAGGGGTCAGGGAAATCTGTCCGGGATCGTGCGCGATGGCGAAGCCCGGCATTCGGTCATTCGACAGGGCGAGGCCGGCCGCCGCCAGGAAGGCCGCCTGTAGATAAACCCGCTTGAATTTCATGCAGCGCTGGTACTCTTCTTGCTATTTTTGTCGGCATTCTAGTCCGCGACTGTTACGAAATGATGAAAGCGGCCGTTCCGTCATCAGCCTGTCATGATTCCGTTCCCATAATAAAGTCCGGTGTTCAATCATGATCTGTTTCAGATGGCGAATGATGTTTTAGGGTCCCGACGCCATTTCCTCAAGACGGCGGGGCTGGCATTGGGGGCCGGTTTTATCCCGACCCTGGCCGGGTACGGCAGTAGCGGCGGGTCGGGGCGGGCAGGGGAGTTGACCGGCCGGCCGCTGACGCTGCAGGGCGTTCAGTTCGGCGACATGCTGGCGGATAGGGCCGTCGTCTGGAGCCGCTCCGACGGCCCCGCCCGAATGGTCGTCGAGTACGGCTTCAAGCCCGATTTCAGCGATGCCGGCACGCTGCCCGGCCCCTTGGCCCTGCCCGGCACTGATTATACGGCCCGCCTCGATCTGAGCGGCTTGCCGTCCGGGCGGGAGGTGTACGTCAGAGTCCTGTTCCGGGACCTCGATAATCCGAAGATTTTCAGCGAGCCCTTGTACGGCCGTTTCCGGACGGCGCCCGAGGATAGGCGGGACGTGCGCTTCCTGTGGTCGGGCGATACCTGCGGGCAGGGCTGGGGCATCAATCCCGATATCGGCGGCATGCGCATCTTCGAAGCGATGCGCCGGACCGCGCCGGATTTTTTCATTCACTGCGGCGACAGCATCTATGCCGACAGCCCGATTCCGGAATCCCAGATCGTGCCGCAGACCGGCGCGGTCTGGAATAACCTCGTGATTCCGGAAGTCGCCAAGGTCGCCGAGACGCTGGACGAGTTTCGCGGCCGCTATAAATACAATCTGCTCGACGACAACCTGCGGCGTTTCAATGCGGAAGTCCCGACCGTCTGGCTTTGGGACGACCATGAGATCACCAATAACTGGTCCCCCTCGAAAGATTTGGGCGCCGATCCGCGCTATGCCGAAAAATCGATCGCAAAGCTGGTCGAGCGCGGCAGGCGGGCCGCGTTCGAATATGCGCCGATGCGTCTGCCCTCCGCCGATGCCGCCGGGCGGATTTACCGGAAGTTGTCTTACGGGCCGCTGCTCGACGTGTTCGCGCTGGACATGCGTTCGTACCGCGGCGGCAACAACTGCAACGACCAGGCCCGGCCGGGGCCGGAGACATGCTACCTGGGACGGGAGCAGTTGGACTGGCTGAAAGCCGGCTTGAAGCGGTCGGCCGCGGTATGGAAGGTGATTGCGGCGGACATGCCGCTCGGCCTGCAGTCGCTGGACGGCGTCGACGGCCGGAGCCGGCCGCAATTCGAAAGTGTGGCGAACGGCGACGGCCCGGTGCGGGGGCGCGAATTCGAACTGGCCGAGTTGCTGGCGTTCCTGAAGCGGGAAGGCATCGCCAACACGGTCTGGCTGACCGCGGACGTGCATTATGCGGCCGCTCATTTTTACGAGCCGGCGAAGGCCCGGTTCAAGGATTTCGAACCGTTTTGGGAGTTTGTCGCGGGGCCTTTGAACGCGGGCAGCTTCGGCCCGCACGAGCTGGACGATACGTTCGGTCCGCAAGTGATCTTCCAGAAAGCCTCGCCGGTATCGAATCTGTCGCCGTTGTTGGGCTTGCAATCGTTCGGCCAGGTCGACGTTGACGGCCGGAGCGGGGTAATGACGGTTGTGCTGAAAGACGGCGAAGGGAACGCGCTGTATACCGGGGAACTTGTGCCTGCTTGGCGAAAACGCGGGCCGAAATGAATACGCGGCCTATCCATTCTCTATCCATTATGGCACTTTTATATCTCTATACAGCGTCTTGCCGGTATCTGTAGAATCTTCTTTTAGAAGAACCTCACGGACATAACAAAAACATCGGAGCGGGGGGCCATCTGCCTTTAACGATAAATAAACTAGAGTGAGCGTTATGAAAATGAAATTATTCGCCATTATTCAGCCGACCAACAAAGGTCTCGCCAAAAGTTTCACCGCTTATTGCCCGGATATTCCGGGCTGCATTGCCCACGGGCCGACCGAGGAAAAAGCCTTGTTGGCCCTACAGACCACCCTTTCGCACCAGATACAAAACCTGGAAGAACTCGGGCTCGAACCGCCGATGCACCAGTGCAAGGTAAAAGTTCTGGAGGTCGAAACCGTCGATGTGCCGCAAAACGATTACGGTTTTGCCAACTTAAGCCGCCTGCACTAACTGAATCCTGCGGGAAACAGCATCAGCCTTTAGTTGGGATGTGACAGAAAATCACTTCCCCCAAAAGGCTACCCGATCGTTCCCTCGCGCTACGCGCCTCATCGGACACCTCGGCTGGCGGCAATGGGGCAGAGACGTTTTTTTTAAACTCAGTTGTAGGGTACGCTGTGCGTACCTTCCCTCCTCAATGGTATAGCACACCAATGGTACGCACAGCGTACCCTACAACGCATGCCGGGCGGGGATATTCATTCCGTCCGTAACGTTTGAAGCGGGACGGACAGGGAGGATGATTTTGTGCTTGCGGAGAATTTTCAAACAGGGGGACGGGGAGATAAACCCATAGGCGCTAACTTAAAAATTGACCAATTCCAATAAAAATAATTAATTTCCAATATGTTATGGTTTTTGGAACGGCAAATCAAAGTAAAACTTTAAGGAGAGATTCCTTTTACTTTCAATATTTTATATTTTAGGTTAGCGCCTATGGGTTATAACCCCCCCCCCGTTCCGCTCAGTGTAACAATTTTCAGGGGCCGATATTTTGCCTTCATTGGAAATTTATGTGAAGTTTCTCCCGTCGAGGCCCGGCGTTCTCGCTACCGCGTAGCCACTCTATATAGGGAAGGGCCGATTCGGCATCCGCCTGGGCTTACCGGCGCGCGCCGGATCTTGCGCCGCCTCCGAAAGACCCGCTTCCGCGGGTGCCGAAGCGGGCGCCGCCTTGAAATCCTTCGAAGGCTCCGCGGCGGGGAGCCGCCGGCGACATGCTTCTTTCTGCGGTACGAGGCGGCAGGAAGATGCGCTCCCGGCGATGGAGGGGAGCGGCGCGGATGTTTTGGGGCACTTGAATTCCTTGGCCGAAAGACCGCCGTTCGCGTCCGTTTCCGCCGGCAAGCCGTCTCGCTTCTTGCTGCGGGTTCGTCCGGCGATTGGCAATATCGCGGGAACGATACGATGGAGTGACAGCGGAACCGCCGTTCCGCCGCGCCGCTCGAAGGGCGGAATTCCAGCGGATGATTTGAGGGCGCTGGCTTCGGCTTCCCGAAAAACCTTCCCTGGAAGCGGAGCGGTTCCAGCCGCGGCGGCTCCCGACGCGCGACACGATGGCCCGAGCGCCGGCTCTGGCAGACGGCGTGTAAAACCCGTATCTGGGCTGGCGAAAGCCTCCTGGAGGCGTTTTGAGCGATCTCTCGGCCCCTGGATAACGGTATCTGTTGCCGCCGGTATGGCGGCTGACGAAATAACGATGGCGGTCGAGAAATACAGCGCGGTGAAAATCGTTCAACACGAAGAAGCCGGGAAAATAGAATCCCGTGGACCAGAAGGGGTAAGGCGTCCAGGTGTAAAGATAATCGTAAGGCGCCGGCGGCGAATAATAGGTGACCACGGGCGGGCCGTACACGTCGAAATAATCCTCGACGGCGCCGGAATTCGGATTTGGCGCGTATTCCGGCAGGGGCGCTTCGCCCGTCAGTCCTCCGTCCAGGTCGGAAACTCCGGGGGGCGCCGGCGGATTCAGGGTTTTGACGCTGTTCCGATAGGCTTCCGGTATGGCATTGTAGTCATCGGTGTAATGAATTTCTCCCTGCACGTCGGTATAGCGATACAAGGGCTTGTTTTCCGGCTTGCGGACCGGGCCGGCAGGCGTTTTCAGATCCGGCGTCACGTCGAGCCCGAGTGCTTTTTCCACTTCGGCGAGCAGCGCCAGGGCTTGGTGCTTGCCGAAACCGAGTTTTCCCTGCCCGGCGGCGTCGGCAAGGCTTTTCTCGATATCCCCCAGTACCGCCGGCGTTACGGGATAATCGGTAATCCAGCCGTTTGCGGGCCCGATGCCGAAGCCGTCGAGCAGCGATTCCGCTTGGGCTTCGTCCGGCGCCCGGCCAAGCTTTAACGCTTCGGCGAGCCGCACGGCGAATACGCCTTCGGGCACCAAAGCCTGTTCCATAGGGGGCAACCCGGTCGTGGCAGCGGCAGGGGGTGAAGCGACGGCGGGCCGCGGAGGATTTACGGTCTCTTCTCCGTAAGCGGCCGCCGCAAGCAGGCATCCGGCGGCGGCAAGAAACACCGCATGGCGGATGTGCCGTGTGAAGACTGGAGCGGACATGATTGACGCCTCGATGTCGGAAAATCTTTAGGCCGCCGGCCGGCCGATAAAATTCCCTGGGTTCTATCGGCGTTCATCAAGGCCGTTCGGTTGCGAAAGTTTGCCAGTTCGCCGGATGGCATGCCGAACAGGCAGGCGGTTTTCGCTTTTTGATGGCGACGTCGATACTGCCGACCCAGGCGTCGTCCCTCCGGCGGAAGGCTTTGAGATTCCTGCTCGAATCGACTACCGCGGAGAGATTAAAAATCGTTCTACAGGGGCGTATTAGCCGAAACTCGTCAGCTCGAACGCGGCATGCAAAAGAGAATCTTCCGCGGCTCGTGCTACCGGTCGTCCTTTGCTGCGGGATTGCATTCGGCATGCCCGCAGTTGCAAGTATCGGCGCCGACCATATTTTCGCAATAATCGCTGCAATATTTCTGGCCGGCCGAAACCGGACAATGGCAGCCGGCGTGCGCGCATTCGGAGGATGGGGTCGAGGCGGGCCGGGTGTTTTCCCTTGAGATCATTCCTTGTCTCCTGTGATTGTTGACTCTCCCTTTTTTCATTTTATCCGTCGGTCGTCAGCGGTTATGTTCGCTAGCGAGCTTAAGCGGAAATTTTTGCGGAAAAAACGACTTTTTATAAAAAATCAAAGGCTTTTCCGCTTCGAAGCGATACGCCGAAGTATTTGCCCGGTCCGCCGGCCCGGCCGGCGGCTACGGGCTTGGCGCAGCGTCGAACTCCGATCCTGCCTGCGCTGCCGGTGTATCGGAAGGCGGGTAGGAGAGCGTTCGACGCTCCTTTGGGCCGCGGTTTATTCGGATTTTGCCTGACCTTTTTTATTCTTCCAGTGTCCGCGGTGCTGTTTTTTGAGCGCGTCGAGTTTGGTCAATTGTTCCGGAGTCAATACGGCGCCGAGTTTGCTGTGGGTTTCTTCGTGCAGCGCCTTGAATTTGTCCTGTTGTTCCTTAAAGATCGCTTCCACTTTGCCTTTTTGTTCTTCCGTCAGTTGCAGCTCCTGGGTCAGGCGTTCGATCCGAGGCTGCTGATGATCTTCCGAACCGGGGCCCTGGGCGCCGGGAAACGCGGCAGCGGTCAACGGGAAGATCGTTACGAATGCGAGTGTCAGTAAGGTTTTGTTCATGGTCTTGCCTCATTCAGATTAATTTGGGGATTCGAACGGGAGGTTTCGCCGTTCTTGGGGAATAAGATAATCGGCGACCATGCAAACAATTTGCAGCAATTGTGGAAACAATGTGGAAGTTTCAGCGCGGTATTTCGAGCGGAAACAGGAAGGACGCGAAACGGCGCCGCCCCTGGAGATGCGGTAGAGCATTTTCGCTTTGGGTATATGGCCTTCGTAAGGAAAGCACGTCATTCAGGGATTGCCGGACGACTGCCCCCGTAGGGTACGCTGTGCGTACCCTCCATGTCGAAAGGTACGCACAGCGTACCCTACGGGGCTGGGCTTAACGGCTGGGCGCCTTTCAGAAGGTGAGGACCTCTCTGCACTCGATATGAAAATGCGCTAATCCGGGTTTTCGTAACGGTAGCCGGCGCCGTAAACCGAGTGGATCACTTCCTTTTCGGGCAGCAGTTCGGCCAGTTTTTTGCGCAGCTTCTTGATGTGGCTGTCGATCGTCCGGTCGGAGACGATGCGCTGGTCGGGATAGATCAGATCCATCAACTGCTGCCTGGAGAAAATGCGTCCCGGCTGCCGGTGCAAGGCCTGCAGCAGTTCGAATTCGACCGCGGTCAATTCGGCTTCCCGGCTGCCGGCGCGCACCCGGAATTGGCCGGGATCGAGAGCCAGCGAATGCCCGTTCGGTGTTGGGGCGGGCGGTTGCAGGCGGCGCAAGACCGCCTTTACGCGCGCGACCATCTCGCGCGGGCTGAAAGGCTTGCAGATATAGTCGTCGGCGCCGAGCTCCAGCCCCAGCAGGCGGTCGATTTCTTCGATGCGTGCGGTGACCATGATGATCGGCACCGTGCTGAAGCTCCTGATCTCGCGGCACAGTTCCAGGCCGTCCCGGCCGGGCAGCATCAGATCCAGCAGCACCAGGTCGGCGCCATGCTGCCTGAGCCAGGGCACGACGGCGAGGCCGTCGGCCAGAATCGTGCCGGCAAAGCCCGCCGCCTGCAGATAATCGGCCTCCAATTGCGCGAGCCGGGGTTCGTCTTCGACGATCAGTATCCGTTTCATCCGTTCACCGGCAGTTCGATCCGAACCCGAAGCCCGCCCGCCGCGGAAGCGCTTGCGCTGATCTTGCCCCGGTGCGCCTTCACGATATTGCTGCAGATCGCCAGCCCGAGGCCGGCGCCGCCGTGATGGCGGCTGCGCGAGCTTTCGACCCGGTAAAAGCGGTCGAACAGGTGCGGCAGCGCCGCTTCCGGCACGCCCGGCGCGCTGTCGGCAAATTCGACCGCGAGCGCGCCGGCTTTCCGCGCGGCGGTCACGTTCAGTCGTCCCCCGGCGTCGGTATAATTCAGGCTGTTGGTCAACAGGTTGCGGAAAAGCTGCGACAGGCGGTCCGGGTCGGCATGAAGGGTAAATGGGGATTCGCGCCGGTCGATGAGTTTTACCGCGATCCCTTTGGCGGCAAATTCCGGGGCTAGGGCGTCCGTGTCCGCCCGCAGGATCGCAACCGGGTCGACCGCGGATTTGCGGTAGCTCAAGGCGCCCTGGTCGGACAGCGAGAGTTGATACAGATCGTCGGTCAGGCGGTTCAGGCGCATCAGATCGCCGTACAAGGCATCGACCGCCTCGCGCGTCAAAGGACGAATGCCGTCCTGCAAGGCTTCCAGTTCGCCGCGCAGCAGCGCGATCGGTGTCCGCAGTTCGTGCGAAATGTCCGCGATCCAGCGCCGCCGCGCCCGTTCGGCCTGTCCCAGCGCGGCCGCCATCTCGTTGAAATCGCGCGCCAATTGCCCCAGTTCGTCGGCCGATTCGACCGGCAGGCGGATGTCGTAATTGCCGGCCGCCAGCGTTCTGGCCGCGCCGGCGATGCGTTTTAACGGCCGGCCGAGCGCGTACGCCAGCACCGAGGCGAGCACCGCGGACAGCAGCACCATTCCCAGCGCGATCCATACGAAAGACCGGCCTTGCCGTTCGATGAACTGCAGCTCGATCGGCTGATTGAGCGGTTTGCCGGGCAACACGCCCAGGTAGCCGACGACCTGCTGTCGGTACAGAATAGGGTGCAAGGCCAATTGCTCCAACCGGTCGCGGCGGCCGAAAATAACCGTTTTGTCCGCGCGCAGCAGCATCACCCGCAATTCCAGCGGCAGAAACCGGCGTTCGGATTTCGGGCCGGGCAAATCGGGCGGCCAAACGTCCGGCGGTTCTCTCATGGCTTGCCTCAGCCAGTCCAGCGGAAAATGACGCCGATGTTCGTGGCTTGTCCCCAGCAAGTCCAGCCATTGGCGTTTGTTGCCGGCCAGGCGCTCCCAACCGGGATCGGCCGTGTAATGATTTTCGAGATTTTCGAGCAGCGTGGACAGGTGCTCCTGCTGCCTTTTTTCGAGAAACTCGGCGAAGCCGCGGTCCAGCGACCAGCGCATGAAGGCGTACATGCCGGCGACTACCAGCAGCGTCGTCAGCAGCAGGGTCAAAAACAGCTTGAAACGGATCGATTTGGGCATCGGTCGGCAAAACGGAAATATTCGGCAGGCCAGATTTTACCGGGATTGCGCCGATTCCGTGGAAATACTTCCTTCGGATCATCCGTTAACCGGGACGATAACGAATCTTTTTCCGCGGCGGCGGTCGAAATCTCCGTAGCTTTATCTCACTGGGGCGACAAAGCGCAGGGGAAAATATTTTTCGGGATCGCTCCGGCCGGTTTGCGCCGGAGCATGGCGGGTGAGGGAACGGTTATGCGGTATTTTATGGAAGTGTTGACTCTCGTCATCGGCGTTACCTTGGCCGGTCCTGTTCCCGAAGCCGCCGCCGCTTTCGATACTGCCAAACACAAGAGACCTTACGCAAGAATGACGGTTGCCGGCCCGGACGACGTCTGGGCGCGTATCCGTTCCGGAATGGGCATTCTTCGCCCGGCCGCTGCCGATCAGGCGGCGGTCCGCTCCGGTTCTTCGGCGGTTGTCCTCAAAAAGCGTAAGCATCGGGGTGGAGGCCGCTATTTGCGATCCTCTTTCGAAGCTTTGCCGCAAACGGAGCTTGTTTCCGATGATTCGGAATCAAGCCGGCCGAAATTTGCTCCGCCCCGCTACACGGCGCTGGGCATGAAACTGCTGGGCGCGAAAGGCTCGCAGGACAACGAGGCGGATTGCGTGCCGTTCGCGGCGAAGAGGCGGCACGGCAATGTGCTTGTTGCGGATAGCGAGACGGCTTTGCGGGCATGGAAGGAGCAAACCCGAATCGGGGAGCCGCATCTCGATTTTCGCCGGCAACCCGCCCTTGGCTCAACCGACAGGTTAACCGGCCGGTTAAATGGCTTTAAAGCTTCAGCGCGTTTGTCCTGGCGCCTGAGCACAGAAGAGGGGACTGTAAAAACGGCCTCGCGTTGCGCAAAATCCCGATCATTCGCGCCCGGACCGGGCAGCCGGCAGCCGGAGCGCAATGCAAACCGGCTCGAAAAACAGGCTCTTCCGGCAGGGCATCCAGGCGAACAGGCCGCGATCGACCCGCGTATCGATAAATTCATCGACGTTTACACCCGAAATCCCGATTTCCTCTATCGCGTAGGCGAACGCGCGCGCCCCTACCTGTACCATATCGTCGAAGAACTCAGCCGTTACCGGTTGCCGCTGGAGCTGGCGCTGCTCCCGATCGTCGAAAGCGCTTACCGGCCGACCGCCGAATCTCCGAAAAACGCTAAAGGGCTCTGGCAATTCATTCCCGGCACCGGCATCGACTACGATTTGACGCAAAGCCGCGATTATGACGAACGGCTCGATATTCAAAAATCCACCCAGGCGGCGATACGTTTCCTGAGCGGTTTATATCGCCATTTCAACGGCGACTGGCTGCTGGCGCTGGCGGCTTATAATGCGGGGCAGGCCGCGGTAGACAATGCGGTCGGCCGTAACCGGGCGGCGGGCTTGCCGGCCGATTTCTGGTCGCTGAACTTGCCCCGTGAAACGAAGGAGTACGTTCCCCGGCTGCTGGCTTTATCGGCGATCTTCGCCCGCCCGGCCCACTTTGATGTTCGGTTGCCGTCCGTCAAGAACGAGCCGTATTTCGTCAAAGTCAAAATCGACGATGCGTTTGAAGTGAATTATCTGGCCGAAAAGAAAATCGCCGCGATCGCGGGTCTGGCCGATATGCCGCCTGATCGATTCCGCAGGCTTAACCCCGGTTATCTCGGGACCGTTTTGCCGCGCCGGCATGCTTACGTTTTTCTGCTGCCTTCGGATAACGCGGTCCGGCTTCGCCGGCGCCTGGCAGGTTTGTCCCGCAACGCCGTGTTTGCGGCGGAAAAACCGGCGGCAAATACCGGTTCATACGCTCCGGCTTCGCTTTTGGCCGGGGATTCGGCGGTCGGCAGTTCTTCCGGGCATCCGAAGTTCGCTGTGCCTTTCTTATTGCTTGACGAGGACGGCGAACAACGCCTGCCGGCGGAAGCTGGCGGCTTTTGAGTCGGCGGTTTCGGCTTGCGTCTGTGTTTTCGTTTTCATTCTGGCCGTTGCCGGCAGGTACCCTCTTTTTTCCCCGACAGCCCGAGAAAAATCTTTGCGGCACGTCAGGAGATACGACGCACTTCATTCCATCCGGTTCGACGTTCGGGCCGGCCTTTTCGAGGCCGGATTTTTGCATGACTCGCTCAGCGTGCCGTGATAGCATGAGCCGCATAAAGTCCAGGTAGAGCTTTATTCTTCGATTTTCATGGCCGATTTTTCCGTTTGCCCGAGCGGGTCCGCTCGGCAGGATCCCGGTAATACTGTGCCGGCCCGGTTTTTCACGGAGCTCTTTTGCACCCTTCCCAAACACTGTTGGAATGCGCTTTAAATGTTAGACTCCTTGTTCGCTTTTCTCCCCCGGCAATTCGCCCAATGGCTGGATATTCCCATCAGCGGCAATCCGCGGATGGTGATCAATGTGGTTGCCGTGCTGTTGCTGTTATTTTTGGTTTGGTACGTGGGGCAAGCGGTTTTTTCCCTGGTGCGCCTCCAATCGGCCATCGGCGCCTTAGCGGCTCTCCGGCGGCAAAAAGCCGGCGGTGAAACCGTCACCAAAGACGAATTGGACCGGATATTCCGGCACCGTTTCTTTGCCGGCGTTTGGGATACCTTCCGAGACACCCTGCACGAGCAGTACGAGGACCGAAACGCGCAAGGACGGATAGTCCGTATCCGCTCGACCGTTTCCGCCGAAGCGATCTTCAGCCCCCAATTGCTCGTCGATGCCCGATTGAACGTGGAGTTTTTCAAACACCTGCCGGGCCTGTTGACCGGAATCGGCATTATCGGCACGTTTTACGGATTGATTCACGGCATTCAGCAATTCGACCCTTCGCTGCTGGCCAAGGCGAGGGCCGACGCCGCCCAGATGGAAAAGCTTTTCCTCGGTTTGAAAAGCTTGTTCACCGAAGTCCAGGGCGCCTTCATCGCCTCCTTTTTCGCCATCGGCGCCGCCATGACGGTGACGTTTTTCGAGAAGGTATTGCTCAATCTTTGCTATCGGCGGCTGGAAGCGCTGTGCCGACTGCTGGATACGTTGTACGAAGGCGGCGTCGGCGAAGATTACCTGGCTTCGCTCGTCAAGTCGTCATCCGAAAACGCCGTCCAAATGAGCCAACTGAAAGACAGCCTCGTCGACGAACTGTCCGCCGTGCTGCAAAATCAGACCGTGCGGCAGATCGAACAATCGCAGCGGCTGGGCGATTTGCTGTCGGCGAGAATCCGGGAACATATCGAATCGGGGAGGGAGCACGGCGACCGGGTTAACCGCATACTGGAGAGAGGCCTGGACGACATCGGCAATAAAATGGCGCGTGTCGGCCGCGAACAGGGCGCTACGGTGACCACCAACCTGGAGCAACTGGTCCAGTCGTTTGCCGACAAAATCGACAGCGCCTTTGCCGACCGCATGCTGGGGCTGGTCGGGATGATGGACGACTCGGCCCAATCGATGCGGGACATGCAGGCGGGTTTTCACGAACTTCTGCACGAACTGCGCCGGTCGGGCAAAGCCGAGCGCGAAGAGCTCACTACCCACATGGCGTCCCTGGTGGATGTCCTCGGCGCCTCCCAGGGAACGCTGGAAGCGCAGCTGGCCGACACGAGCCGGACCTTCGCCGCGGCTATCGAAAAAATGAACGATAGCGCGGCGCGCATTTCGGAAGCCACCCAACGTTTTTCGCTGGCCGGCGACAAAGTGGCCGGTGTGCTGGAGCGCGCCGAGCAGGTCTCGCTGCAGCTTGCCCAAAGCGGCGGCCTGTTGGAAAACGCCTCGCATTCGGTCGCGGCCATTTTGGAGCAGTCTGCCGGAACGCGCGACGCCCTCGCCCAAATGGTCGCCGAAATGGCAAGCATGCTCGAAAGGGCCAAACAGGAGGCCGGCATGAACTGGCAAATCGTTCAGCAGATGCAGGCGACGGTGGAAGCGTTCGAACAACTGAATGCCGAGGCGGATAAATCGGTGGCCGCCATCGCCGAGAAGCTGGCGGAAACCCTGGCGAGGTTTCGGGAAGAAATGGCAAGGCACGATGCCGAGTTTCACAAGCATCACGCCGACACGCTCAACCAGGTCGCCTCGGCCTACGAGCCGCTGGCGGCTTCCATCGGCGGGCTTGCCGACATGATGATGCGGCGCGGGGAAATCTGATGCTGTCGCGCGGCACACCTCTCCCCAGGCCGAAGGAAGAAGGCGAAAAGCCGTTCTGGATTTCGTATGCCGACCTGATGACGGCAATGATGATGCTGTTTCTGATCGTCATGACCTTTTCGCTGGTCATCATCACCAATCCGGCGCCGGAATTGGAGCATCTCAAGAAAATCGGCCTGCTGTGCGAAGAAATCAAGCAGGCGGCTCAGGGCGTCAGCGGCGTGACGGTCGATTGCGTCAACAACCGCATCGATTTCGGCAGCCAGGCCCAGTTCGGCAACAACGATTCCAAACTCTCCGAGTCCGCCAGGCGGACGCTGCGGAAGTTCGTGCCCATCGTGCTGAATGTCGCGCGCAAGGACCGGGGGAAATTGCTCAAGCGGGTCGTGGTCGAGGGCTATGCCTCTCCGACCGGTTCCTATCTGCTCAATCTGCAGCTGAGCATGCGGCGGGCGGAAACCGTGCTGTGCAGCCTGTTCGAATCGCCGGCGCCTGAAGAAACCATTTTACTCGACGACGACAAGCGCATGATCCGCGATCTTTTTTTGGTGGGCGGCTACAGCTTCAACAACGGCGTGGGAAAAACGGAAGCCGAAATGCGGCGGGTCGAATTCAAACTGGATTTTTTGGGGTTCGACGAAACGCCGAGTACCGTGAATACGGTCGATACCGCCGATTTCGGGAAATGCCTGTGAAATACGCCGAGCATTTCAGCTGCGCCTTGCTGAAATTCGAAGATATTTACCGCATTCCGCCTTTCGCGGCCTCCGTCAAGCATATGGAGGCGACAAAAATCAGGATCGGGGAAACCCTGAAAAATGCGGATATGGGCAAGCCCAATCCGGAAATGGTGCGCCAGACGCTGGAGAAGTTTTTCCATTGGGTCAAGGAGCCTTCGAAGACGCCTTCTTTCAGTTGGCTGGAAGTCGCATTGCTCTGCCGCGGACTGCATACCGAAATCGCCGGCCACGGCTCGCTGATGCAATCGGAGAGCGCTGTCCGCTTCTTGCTGACCGAATTCGCCGCGCAATATTCCGGGCGGATGCTGAGCCCTTATCCCTGGCAGGGCCTGCTCAGCGCCTACCTGAATTGCCCGCCGGGCAACAACGCGGCCGAGGTTCGGAATCGAGAGGCGCTGCGGGCTTTTCTCGCGAACTCGCTGGATGCCGTAGCGCGCAGTTCGAGCTTTAAGCCGCGCTGGCTGGAAGGGATTCTAAAGCACAGCAGGGTCCTGGAAAAAAACGCCACGCGGACGCTGGCCGAAGACGCGCTGGAAGGGCGCTCCGAAATCGTGGAGCGCATCGCCCGGGAGGTCGATATTCCGCCGACCTCCTGGTTCTGGCCCGAATTGGTGATGGCTCAGGTCGATGCGATCGTCGGCTATCCGGACGACCGTTTCAAGCGGGCGATCGATCCCGTCCTGGCCCAACTGCGGCAACGCAGGGAATGCATCGACAAAGGCTTGGCCAGAATACTCGACCGGTATTCCCTGTGCCTGGCTGCCGAGCCTCACGAGGCTTTATTGTCGCTGGCCGTGTTCCGCTGGAAGAGCCCTTCGCTGGAAAGGCAAACCGCCTGGCTGCGGGTGACGCCGAAGGCCAAGGCCATGGTCCAGCGATGGCTGGTGCCGCACGATCTGGAGGCGGTTTTCAGGCAACTCGTCGAAGACAGCCGCCGGTATGAGTTCTGGTTGCAGTTTGTCGACCGGATCGAATTTACCCATATCTGGACCGGCAATTCCGTAAAGGAGTCCCCGTCCCGCCTTTCGCAGGATAGGGAAGAACGGCGTCCCGTTTTCCGCGATCCGGAAAAGCCGGACGACAATTTGATCCTGATGAAAATCGGCGGCCTGTTCATTCTCGAATCCGCGGTAAAGACCGGCGGCAAATGCTGGGCGTACCGGGAGGAGGATATTAACCCCCAGCTCTTGAAGCACGGCCTCCGTTACGGCGTTTTCCGGGATACCACGAAAAATATTTTCACGAACAGCTACGGGCACAGCGACGGCTTGATCCATTCCGGTTATGCCTGGGAAAAGGCCTTCCTGTCGGAACTGGCGAAATTCGGTATTTTTCCGGACCGCATGACTTTCGAGGCGCTGGCCGCGCGCTATCGGCTGGTGGTCGAATCCTTGCCCGACGGGGCCGAAAGGATATGCTGCAAGCACGGTTCCGGGGTACTCGGCGAGTGGCTGGGCAAACATGGCTTCATTCGCCGCGCCGACGGGTTTTATCGGCAATCCCGAAAGGAAGAAGCGGCAGAGTTTTGAAAGCGTTGGTTCCGTCTGCAACCTGCAGCGGCGGCCCTGGACGGCGCGAAATTCACCCGTCGGGACCGCCCAGTTGCCGCATGCCGGCGGGCGTTCGAATGTGAGCCACGAGATAAGGCGGCCTGCCCGGCTCCAGTTCGAACACCCGAAAATCGTCTTCGAAGCCGACCGCATCCAGTACGCGGCGCACCTTCCCGGCTTCCGGATGGAAGCCTTCGAGGCGCACCAGCGCACAGCCGCTGTCCGGCAGCGCGGCGGCCGGATGAATGCCCTCGGGCCATTGGATCAGCGCCGGCGCGACGCCCTGCAGCGGCAGGCCGCCGTCGGCCGGTAGGGTAATCAGCCAGTTCAGGGAGCCGCGGCGCATCGGCTCGATCCCGCCCAAAGAGAACGGCGAAGCCTTTGCCGCGGCCGCGATGTCGTTCGTGCGGGCGATCCAGGCAGCCAGCCGCGCCGGCCGGGCAGGATCGGGCGCGTCGAGCCGGAACCAGCGCGGCCGGTCGGGCGGCGGTGCGGCCGGATCGATCGCGATCACTTCGAGATAACGCATCTCGCCCAGTTTCAGCAAACGATTATGGGTTCCCATGCGGGGATGTGCGCCGCCGGTTTCCAGGCTTGTCCCGAGCGTCCGGCGAATGTAGGCTTCGCCGGTTTCCAGGGAAGGGGCCGTGACGGCGATGTGGTCGATATATGAACGCAGCATGGCGATCTCCTTTGGGAACAGGGGGCCGGGACACGTCATGGCGGGCGATTCGGCGCGGCCGGCGGTCATTATACCGGCGGCGTGAGCGGGATCGATGAGGCTAAGCAAACAGAGCGCCAAATGAGATATTTGTTTTCATGGGTATCTTCGCGTCGGAATGAAAGAAGGGGAAGCGAACTCGGAGAGAGGCAAACCATGGAAAATCCACCTCCCGCCGAGCGCTTATCGCGATACTCCCTTGCCAGCTTGGCTTGGGCAAACCGTGTAGGGTACGCTATGCGTACCTTTTCACCCTCCCCCTCCCAATGGTACGTACGCACAGCGTACCCTACGGAACTGGATTTAACGGCAGGGCACCCTTCAGACGGTGAGGACTTCCCTACACACGATATGAAAATGCTCTAATCGGCAATTTCGAATTCCCTCGGATTAACTGCGCTCAGCCTCAAATCAATGCCGAAGTGTTTCCAGGCTGTTGCTAAAACAACTTTTTGGTGGGGAAATTATTTCTATAGATCGTCTTCCACATATCTAAACGGACTTGAATCATTTTGCCTGGCTTTTCAGTGGAGGTTGCCTGCACTTGAAATTAGAGACGGCGATTCAAAGACGAAATTTCGTACGGCACCTGTCGGATAGACGGAGGGTATGTGTTAAACGAGCGACATGATTTAGATAGTTCCACAGATGATGTGCTATTGCTCGAAGGAGCAAATTCTCTGGCGGAGGTGTTGCAGCGGCGCGCGGCATGCCATCCTCACCGGATCGCGTATACATTTTTGGATTATGGGGCATCAGGCCGGCATTCGTTGACCTATGGCGAACTCAATGCAAAAGCCGGGCAATTGGCCGCAGCGTTGCAGCGGATGGGCATGCAAGGCGAGCGGGCTTTATTGCTCTATCCGTCCGGCCTGGATTACATCGTGGCCTTTTTTGCCTGCCTTTACGCCGGGGCAGTCGCCGTTCCGGCCTATCCGCCCAGTAATAATCGGCATATGCCCAGACTACAGGCCATTCTTGATGACAGCAAAGCGAAAATAATCCTTACCACCCGGCAAGTTGCCGGCAACATTCACGATTTCCCAGGCACCACAGAGTATTTGTTAGAAAAACATTGGTGGCGAACCGATGCCGACGAACACTTTGATGATGCCAGCTCGTGGCAACCGCCTCTCTTGCAAGCCTTGGATTTGGCCTTTCTGCAATACACTTCGGGTTCTACCGGTGACGCCAAGGGGGTGATGATCAGCCACGGCAACTTGATGGCAAACCAGCAGTTGATCAAGCGCCGGTTCGGCCATGACGAACGCTCGACCGTGGTCGGTTGGCTGCCGCTTTATCACGACATGGGCCTGATCGGTAATGTGATGCAGCCCTTGTATTGCGGAGCGAGTGCGGTTTTGATGGCGCCGATGGCGTTTTTGGAAAAACCGCTGCGCTGGTTGCAGGCTATCAGCGATTACCGTGCGCATACCAGTGGCGGGCCTAATTTCGCTTACGATTTGTGCGTTCAAAAAATCAGCCGCGACGAATTGGCCGGGATCGATCTCAGTAGTTGGCAACTGGCCTTCAACGGCGCCGAACCCATCAATCCGCTGACTTTGCAGCGATTCGGCGACGCATTTTCGGCATGCGGATTCCAGCGGCGTTCGTTCTATCCCTGTTATGGCCTGGCCGAAGCCACATTATTGGCGACTGGCGGCGCTAAACAATCCCTTCCAAGCATTGCCGCGTTCGATAAAACCGCCTTGGAGCAGCGCAGAGTCCATTCGATCGGTGACAATCCATCGAATGCCAGAAGCCTGGTCGGCTGCGGCGCGATCGATATCGATCGCGGACAGGACTTGCGTATTGCCGATCCTGATAGCGGTGCGCGTTGTGTGGAGGGCCGAATCGGAGAGATTTGGCTGAGCGGTCCCAGCATCGCCCAGGGCTATTGGCAGAATCCCGGAATGAGCGGCAAAGCTTTCGTCAAAGATGCCGAAGGCCGATCCTGGCTGCGCACCGGCGATTTGGGATTTATCGACGAGGGGGAATTGTTCGTTTCCGGGCGCTTGAAAGACTTGATCATTATTCGCGGCCGTAATTATTACCCGCACGATCTCGAACATGCCGTCGAAGCGGCAACCGATGCGTTGAATCCTGCATCGGCAGTGGCGTTTTCGGTTGACGAAGGCGACGGCGAGAAGTTGATCGTGTTGGCCGAATTAAAACGCAATCGGGTCAGGCAAGGGGATTACCGTAGCGAATTCTCGGCGATTCGTGCCCGACTAACCGAAGAATGCGGTATCCAAGCCGACCGTATCCTGTTCCTCAAACCCGGCGCCGTTTTAAAAACCAGCAGCGGGAAGCTTCGGCGAAATGCCTGCCGGGCGCTTTTTATCCAACAGGGTTTTGAATTTATCGCCTGCGACAACCCGCAAGCGGCGGGCGAGCCACGGCCTTTAGCGAATGTCGATGCGGGCGCCGCCGAACACCGCTTATTACGCCAGGCTTTGCTGACGATGAATCGCGCCAATGCCGCCGATTTATTGGCCGGACATCTTGCGCTGAAAGCCTCGGCATTATCAGGCTTGTCCGCCGGCGCTGCCGAACCACACCATACGCTATCGCAACTGGGCCTGGATTCGTTGAAAGCCGTGGAAATGAAATATTTCCTCGACGAGTTACTGGATGTCGATATGCCGGTCACCGGCCTACTCGGCGGCTCGACCTTATCCGATTGCGCCGCAACGGCGCTGAGCCTGGCAAAACATGCCGCCGGTACACCTGTTCCTCTTGCCGATACCGGTAGAGGGAAAGCTTTAAATTTCGCTGTGTCATACAATCAACAGGCTTTGTGGACACAAGCGCAATTAGGGCAGGGCAAAGCTTTGCACCACATGCCGGTTGCATTGCAAATCAGGGGCGAATTGAACTGGGATGCGCTAGAGTGTGCGCTGATTGAGTTGCGTCGGCGTCATTCGCAACTGCGCGTCGGGTTTAAACTGGGCGCCGACCGGCTGCCGGTTTGCCTGCCTCTCGACCAACCGGAGCCGCGGCTGGAACGGGTTGATTGTTGCGACCGCTCGCAGCAAATGAAGAAGCTGCAGATTTTCGTCAATGAACCGTTTGACCTGGAACACGGGCCGCTGCTGCGATGCGGCGTATTCCGTTGTACCGATGCCGAGCCTGTTCTGGCGTTTTGCGCGCATCATTTGATCGTCGATTTTCGTTCGCTGCAAGTATTGCTGGCCGATTTGCAAGCACTCTATATCGCTCGATGTGCCGGTCAAGCGCCTCAACTGCCATTCTCCGCTTCAAGCTACTCGGATTATGCCGCATGGCAGCAACATTATCTGGAAAGCGCTGCTGCCGAACAAGACTTGAGCTATTGGCGCCGGCAACTGGCCGGCGAGATACCCCGGTTGGAACTGCCGGGCGAACGTCCATCCGCGGAGGCATCGTCAGACCGGAGCGCTACGGAAACGTTGCGCATCTCGCCGGAAACGTTGAATAAGCTTAAACGTTTGGCCTCAGCCCGCCGAACCACACTGTATACGCTGTTATTGAGCATCTTCAAGACCCTGCTGTACCGCTACAGCGGTCAAACCGATCTGATCGTCGGTAGTCCGACCTTAGGGCGGCCCAAACGTGAATTTGCCGATTCGGTGGGTTATTTCGTCAACCCGGTCGCATTGCGTAGCCGGCCTCATGGCGAACAGCCGTTTTGCGATTATTTGGCTCAGGTCAATGCCGCCGTGTTGGAAGCGCTCGATCATCAATATTATCCGTATGCTTTGCTGGTGGAGAAGGCGTTGCACCGCACGGGCAACGATAGAGCGCCGTTTCGGACCTGGTTCGTGCTGCAGTCCGCGGACGATCCGTTGGCGGCGGCGCTGGCCTTGGGGCAATCCGGCGCCGCCGGCCGGTGGGGCAATGCCGCTGCCGAAACGGTTGCCTTGCCGGAAAGGTCGGAAGAATTCGATCTGGCCCTGCTGTGCGCGGAAACCGGCCAGGGATTGACGGCCGTGTTCAGCCATCGTTGCGACATCATCAGCCAATTGTCGGTACGGCGCATGCTGGGACATTTTCAATGCCTGCTGAACGGGATATTGGCGGACCCCGCTACCCGGTTGAGCCAATTGCCGTTTTTGAGCGTACCGGAAAAACGGCAACTGGCGGACTGGAATGCTACGACTCTACATTATCCGGAGCAGCGCAGCATCGTTGACCTGTTTGAAGCGGTTGCGGACCGCCAGCCCCAGACAACGGCGCTGGTGTTCGGAGAGCTGCGGCTTTCTTATGCCGAGTTAAACGAACGGGCCAACCGGCTGGCGCATTATCTGATCGAGCAGGGCGTCGGGCCGGAGCGCCGTGTCGCGTTAAGCATGCCCCGTGGCCCCGCCTTATTGATCGGTATGCTGGCCATTTTGAAAGCGGGCGCCATGTATGTGCCCATTGACCCGAGCTATCCTCGGGAACGGCAGACGTATTTGTTTCAGGATGCCGGGACCGGCTGGCTGTTGACCGTGCTGTCCCTGGCACCGGTTCCGGATTGCGGCCACGCGGTGAAAATCTGCGTCGACGAACCGCATGAGTTCGGCGCATACAGTGCGGCTAACCCGGCTGTCGTGCGTTTCCCGGCATCCGCCGCCTATCTGATTTATACCTCCGGCTCGACAGGCCATCCCAAAGGCGTGGTGGTCAGCCATGCCAATCTGTTGCATTCGACTTTGGCGAGAAGCGCTTACTACCGTGAACCGATGGGGTGTTATCTGTTATTGCCGTCGTTCGCCTTCGACAGCTCGGTGGCGGGTATTTTTTGGAGTTTAAGCCAGGGCGCCGCCTTGTGTTTGCCCGACGACAGCCTGCTGAAAGAACCGTTGGGACTCGGGGCTCTGATCGAGCGTCACCGGGTCACCCACCTGTTGACCTTGCCGTCGCTGTATCAACTGTTGCTGGAGCATGTGCCCAGCGCCGCGTTGCAAAGCCTGGGCACCGCCATCGTCGCCGGCGAAGCCTGTCCGGGCACTTTGGCCGAACTGCACCATTCACGCTTGCCGGCCGTCGGGCTATTCAACGAATACGGTCCGACCGAAGCCACCGTCTGGTGCAGCGTTTATCGCGTTCAACCGGCGGATTGCGAGGCCACGCTGCCGATAGGCACCCCCATTGCCAATATGCGCATTCACATCGTCGATGCGGCGATGCAGCCCGTGGCAGTCGGGGTGGCGGGAGAGTTGCTGGTTGGCGGCGACGGTATTAGCCGAGGCTATCTCGGCCAACCCGCTTTGACGGCTGAACGCTTTGTGCCGGATCCGTTCGGGCGCAGCGGCGGACGTTTATATCGAACCGGCGACCGGGCGAGATATCGCGCAGACGGAACCATTGAATTCTTGGGCCGTTTCGACCGGCAAGTCAAAATCAGGGGCTACCGCATTGAACTCGGTGAAATCGAAGCCTGCTTACTGCGCCATTCCGCGATATCTGCGGCGGCGGTCACCGTGCGGGAAGATGTGCCCGGCATGAAGCGTCTGGTCGCCTATTGGAGCGGTGATGCTTCGGTTCAGGATGCGCTGAGGTCTCTTGTTAAGGAGAGCTTGCCCGACTACATGCAGCCCTCGGCATGGCTATGGCTTGAATCCATGCCGTTGAACGCCAATGGCAAGCTGGATCGCAAGGCGTTGCCGATGCCGGAAATCCGGGCCGGCGATCAGGACGGTTTCGTTGCGCCGCGCGACGAGGCCGAGGAAGCGGTGGCGTCCATCTGGCGTGA
The DNA here is from genome assembly GCF_000214275.2 of Methylomicrobium album BG8. Taxonomy (NCBI): domain Bacteria; kingdom Pseudomonadati; phylum Pseudomonadota; class Gammaproteobacteria; order Methylococcales; family Methylococcaceae; genus Methylomicrobium; species Methylomicrobium album. Next base: position 1,428,642 of record NZ_CM001475.1, read on the forward strand.
AGTCCTGGGTATCGATCGGTTGAGTATTCACGACGACTTTTTCGAACTGGGGGGGCATTCATTGGCGGGCGTCCAGGTGATGGCAAAAATACAGGAAATGTTCGCCATCGATCTGCCGGTCAATGTGTTGTTCGAAGCGGCGACGCTAGCCGAATTCGTTGACCGCATGGCTGAGTATCAGGCCGAGGAATGATGCCGAACAGCATGGGTTTTTGGGGCGAATTCGTTCGTTTCCCACGGCTCGATAACAAATCAATGAACAGGAAACGGAAACCATGAACGACAGAACCCTATACCGGCTTGCCGATTCCACTGCCGTAGAAGCGCTGGTCGATCACTGGGTTGCCTGGCCGCACACTTTTTCGCCGGTGCCCTACAGTCTGCATATGCTGAATTATCAGAAGAAGAATCTGACTTCGTATCTGCAAAATCCCGCTATCCATCTTAAATCCAGCGCCAATCCGAAATTGCTGGGCGGGCCGTTTGTCAACGTACCGGTCGACCGAGCGGCCGACATCGCGCAAATGCTGGAGCGCATGGGAGGCGAGCATGCCGAAAGCCTGCGGATGGCCGAAGACCTGATCGCTTTTCAGAATTTGCTGGATCGCGAGGCGATCGGGCAAAGCCTGGAAGCTTATTACCCTCAATTACCTCAATCGTTACGCGGTTACGTCGAATTGCTCTACGACTATAACAACCGCCCGATTGTCCGCTGTATCGAAAGCCTTTTTTATAAAAGCCGGCATTACAAAAAACATTTGCAGTCGTTCCAACTGTTCACGCAAACCCATGACCGGGCGCGGGCATATTACATGAGTACGCCGCGCCTGCCGGACGGCGACAGCGTATCCTGGCGGATTCCGTTTGCCGAAGCCGCTGTCGACGAATTGTTCAAGCTGGATAGCCGGCCGCAATCCCTGGGCTATATCCAGGAAGTGCTGGGCCTGGATGCCGGCGACGAAGGCAGGCTGATCCGTTTATTGACCGATCAGGCGCCTCATGCCGGCGAATCCTGGCAAGGCCCGGGCGTGAGAATACGCTATCTGGGCCATGCGGGCGTTCTGGTCGAAACGGCCGGTATGACCGTGCTGATCGACCCTTTCATCGCCGTCAAACCCAGCCAGGGCGGAATAGACCGATACAGTTTTCAGGATTTGCCGGCGCATATCGACTACGTGCTGATTACCCATGTCCATCACGACCATTATGTATTCGAAACCCTGTTACGGTTACGGCACAAAATCGGTTGCCTGGTGGTACCCAAAAGCTCCGGCATTTTTTATGCCGATATTTCGATGAAACTGTTGGCCAGGGAATTGGGTTTTCGGCAGGTCGTTGAAGTCGATCCGTTAGACAGTATCCCGTTGACGGGGGGCGAAATCGTCGCGGTCCCTTTTCTGGGCGAACACAACGATTTGCCGTTTGCAAAAAGTGCCTATTTAGTTCGCGACGGAAACCGGAAAGTGTTATTCGCCGCGGATTCGAACTGTCTGGACGAACAGATGTACCGGAATCTATGCGCCGAATACGGGCCCATCGACACCGTGTTTTTGGGCATGGAATGCATCGGGGCGCCGCTCTCCTGGGTTTACGGCGCTTTGTTGCCCAAGCTGCCGGATCACAAACACTGCCAGGCCCGCCGCTCGAACGGCAGCAATGCCGAAGGCGCATTGCGGTTGCTGGATGCGGTCGGCGCCAGCCGCGTCTACGTCTATGCCATCGGCCGCGAGCCGTGGCTGCAATATTTCATGGCGCTGGAGCCGGAAGACGACGATGCGTATATCCGCGAAATCAACAAAATGCTGGCGGTTTGCCATGAGCGCGGCTTTAGCGATGCCCGGCGGCTATATGGGCGCGACGAGATTCTTCTGTGAAGGAATTGCAACATCATAACCCATTCAAATGATTCTCTATTAAGGAAACGATCTATGAACAAACCACAACTGATTGAAGCGGCTAAGACGGGTGACATCAACCGATTACAAGCCTTGATTGAAAATGGCGAAGCATTGGAACAAAAAGACGATTATGGCTGGACCGCATTAAATTGGGCTGCGGGCCGCCGCGGCGACACGGAAATAGTGAAGCTATTACTCGAAGCAGGAGCCAATCCAATCAATAGCGGTCGCGATCTTAGAACGCCTTATCAAATTGCCTTGGCGGCTGCGCGAGTGGAAACCGCCACTTTACTGCAACAGGCGGAACAGGAAAGCGGAATTGCTTCGAAAAAACCGGCAAGACCCTTTTGCAAGGCCTATCCGGTCAACGCATTCCATGAATTTCCGGACTGGCGGATTGAACAGTCATTGTCTGACGATGCCGTGGTCTATTTGCACCAGGATTTCAGCGTTACTGAATCGATGTGGCCCGGAGAGAATGTAGTGTTCGATTCAGGTTCGGAGGATTGGCGGAATTACTGTCGAAACCGGTTAGGTTTTCATGTCCCAACAGACTTGGAGCTTGCCGCCGATTATGAGTCGAGACGTTAGCGGTCCTAAGCGTGGCAACTGCTGTTGTCGATAGCCTGGATGGAGATAGCTGTATTCAAGGCTATGCACCACTTCACGAGGGAAAAATTATGATCGAGACCAAAACACCGGATAAGCAACGGTCAGTCAGTCGCACACAACTGATTACCAGACTGAAGAAAACCCATAGTCCGACTAATGGTGCCATTACAAAACGAAATAAGGACCAACCGGTTCCCTTATCGTATTCGCAGGAACGTTTGTGGATCATGTCGCAGCTGGAACCGGACAATCCGATTTACAACGTTGCCGGAGCCGTGCAATTCGACGGTTTGCTGAATATACAGGCCTTGCAACATAGCCTGGACGAAGTGGTCAGGCGTCACGAAATTCTACGCAGCCTGTTTGTCGCCGAGGGTCAGCAAGTTTTGCCCGACAGCCGGTTGCCGCTGGCGTACCTGGATTTTACGGGCTTTAGCCATGAGCGTGCGATGGATTTATTCCCGCAATGCGCCGACGATTTTATTCATCGACCGTTTCTGCTTACCGGACAGCCGCCGTTACGGGCGCTGCTGGCGGTATTGAGCGAACAGCGGCATATTCTGTTGTTGGCGCTGCATCACATCGTTTCCGACCGCTGGTCGGTCGGGGTGTTGATGCAAGAAGTCGCCGCACTGTATGCTGCATACGGCCACGGCAAGCCGTCGTCCTTGACGGAGTTGCCGATCCAGTACGGCGATTTTTGCGTATGGCAACGCCGGCAGCGGGAAAAATGGGCCAGGCATTTGGACTATTGGCGGCAGAAACTGGCCGGTGCGCCGCCGCTGCTGGAGTTGCCGACTGATCGACCAAGGCCACCGGTACTCAGCTACCGGGGCGGCATGTACAGTTTCGAGTTTTCTGCCGAGTTGAGCCGGACGCTGAAAGAACTGGGCAAGCAATACAATGCCACACTGTTCATGGTGGTGGCCGCCGCTCTCAACACCTTGTTGTACCGCTATACCGGCAGCCAGGATATCTGCATCGGTTATCCGGTGGCCGGGCGCGGCCAAAGCCAGACGGCGGCTTTGATAGGTTTTTTCGTCAACACGCTGGTGCTGCGTTGCCAAATCGAAGCCGATCTGCCGTTCTCGGAACTGTTGTTGCAACTGCGCGAACAGGCCTTGCAGGATCAGAACCATCAGGAACTTTCGTTCGGTCAATTGCTGGATACGCTGAAGCCGGTTCGCAACACCGGCCATGCGCCTTTGTTCCAGGTGATGCTGGCGGTACAGAATGTGCCGGCAACGCATTTTCGGATGCAGGATGTGTCGGCCATGCCGCTGGCGATGAATACCCATATCGCCCAATTCGACCTAAGCCTATTCGTCGACGAACGCGATGGCCAACTGTTTTGTAGTTTCGAATACAGCACGGCCTTATTCGATGCTGGCACCGTCGCCCGGATGGCCGGGCATTTGCAAACAATACTGGCCGGCGCGGCCAGCAATCCCGACTTGCCGGTCGGCCGATTGCCGCTGCTGACGCCAACGGAAAGCAGACAGTTGCTTGACGATTGGAGCGGCCGGAATAACCAAGCCAGTTATGCCGACGGTTTGATGATACACCAGTGCATCGAAGCCCAGGCGCGAATGGCGCCGGATAGATCGGCGCTGGTGTTTGCCGGCCAAAGTCTTAGCTACGGCGAGCTTGACCGCCGCGCGCAGCAATGGGCCGAACGGCTGTCGGCATCGGGTGTGGGGCCGGAATGCCGGGTCGGCGTTTGCGCCGAACGTTCGCTGGAACTGATCGTCGGTTTGCTGGCCGTGCTCAAAGCCGGCAGCGCTTATGTGCCGTTGGACCCGAGTTATCCCAAAGAGCGCCTAGATGCCATACTGGACGATGCCGGTATCGGCGTAATGCTGACGCAAAGTTCTTTGGCCGACGGCTTTCAGCGCTGCTCCATCAAAGTATATTGCCTTGACCGAGAGCCGGCACTCTATCCTGCCGCGACCGTCTTGGCATGCCCGGCAGCGCAGGAAAATACCGCTTACATTATTTATACCTCGGGTTCGACCGGCCGGCCTAAAGGCGTGGCGATCAGCCACCGCAATTTGCTGCATTCGACGTTGGCCAGGGCAAATTATTACCGCGAAATGCCGGAATGCTTTCTGTTGTTGTCCTCGTTTGCGTTCGACAGCTCCGTGGCCGGGATATTCTGGACCTTAAGCCAGGGCGGTTGCCTATGCCTGCCGAAACAAGACGAGTTGACGGATACGGCCGCCTTGACCGGTTTGATTAACCGGCACCGAGTCACTCACTTACTGGCGTTGCCTTCGTTTTATGCGGCTATTGCCGACGACAGGTATCTGGACCGGCTACGCACGCTGCAATCGGTTATCGTCGCGGGCGAGGCCTGTTCCGGCGAGATTGCGGCCGGGCACCACAGAAAATTGCCGAAGGTCCGGTTCTATAACGAATACGGCCCGACCGAGGGCACGGTTTGGAGCAGCGTTTACCGGAGCGACGAAAACGCCGGCGACATGACGCTACCTGTCGGCCGGCCCGTCGACAGCGTAAGCATTTATATTCTGGACCGGCAGCTCCAGCCGGTGCCGGCCGGCGTCGGCGGCGAGTTATGCGTAGGCGGAGCCGGCGTGGCCAGAGGTTATTTGAACCGGCCGGCGTTGACGGCGGAAAAATTCATTCCTAGCCCGTTCAGCGCCGAAGGTGCAAGGCTTTATAAAACCGGCGATTTGGCGCGTTTTGGCGCCGGCGGCGAGATTGAGTTTTTAGGCCGCATCGACAACCAAATCAAGATTCGCGGTTACCGGATCGAGCTGGGCGAAATCGAAGAGCGTTTGCAGTTGCATCCAGCCATTCAAGAAGCGGTGGTGCTGGCAAAAGAAGACGTGTCCGGCCATAAAAAACTGCTGGCCTACCTGGTCGCCAGCCCGTCAGCCACGGTGCCGGAGAACTCGGCGTTGCAGGCTTTCCTCAAACAAACGCTGCCGGATTATATGTTGCCGGCGAATTACGTGGTTTTGGATAAATTGCCGTTAATGCCCAACGGCAAACGCGACCGGCTGGCATTGCTGGCTATCGCGGAACCGGCGTTGCCGGAACGGGAACTGAAGCCGGTGTCGAACTGGATAGAGGCCGAGCTGGCAGGTATTTGGCGCGAGGTCTTGGGGCTAGAGGCCGTCGGCGTCGATGCAGATTTTTTCGAGCAGGGCGGGCATTCCTTGGCCGCGATCCAGGTCAAGTCGCGCATTCAGAGCGTGTTCAATATCGAGCTGCCGGCGAAAGCGTTATTCGAATTGCGGACCGTCGAATTGCAGGCCGCCGAGTTGGCCCGGTTGCAAATCCAACAGCATGACGACCGCGATCTGGAAAAGTTGCTTGCCGAAATCGAACAGCTACCCGACGACGAAGCCGATTATTTGCTTGCTAACGAGATTTAAAGCGTGGAATCCGGATAACACGGATTTTTGCGATATGCGCCGTCAGGAGTGCAGGCACCAACGGTAGATGCTTTAGGGAAAGCTTCCGCTCCTGACCTACGATCCTGTAGACAAAACTGACACTCCAGTCTTTGCACTTTTTTGCCGCACTAGCCCATCAGGATTTTTTAAAACATGCCTAATCCTATCGACCGAATCGCCGGCCTGTCCAAAGAAAAACAAGCGCTGCTGTTGCAGCGGCTCAAGCAAAAACCGGCTTCCGCCAGCCATGCTATCGCCAGGCGTCCGGATTTTTCACCATGCCCGCTGTCGTTCGCACAGGAAAGGCTGTGGTTTCTGGCACAAATGGAGCCTGAAAATCCGTTCTATAACATGGCAGGCACGGTGCTATTGCAAGGCAATCTGAATGTGCCGGTATTGGCGCAGGCCTTGAATGCGGTCGTCAGCCGCCATGAAGCGTTGAGGACTTCGTTCAAAATCGTCGACGGCGAAGTTCGGCAAGTCATCGATGCAGCAACGGCAGTTCCGGTCGGTTTGGTCGATTTATCGGCGCTGGACGGGACGCGCCAGCCATACGTCGTCCAAACGCTGGCTCGGCAGGAAGCGCGAGGCGTTTTCGATCTGGGGCAAACGCCGCTATTGCGTGCTGTGCTGCTCAAGCTGGACGACCGGCGGCATGTGTTGCTGGCGACCTTGCATCACATTGTTGCCGACGAGTGGTCGTTGCGCCTGCTGATCAAGGAAATTGGCGTTTGTTACCGCGATTTTAGTAACGGCGTTCCGCTAACCATGCCCGAATTGCCGGTGCAATACGCCGATTTTGCCGTGTGGCAGCGCAAGCGTTTGCAAGGCGAAATGTACGACCGGCAAATCGCCTATTGGCGGCAGCACCTGGCGAGCGCGCCGGCGGCATTGGAATTGCCTGCCGGCCGGACCCGGCCGGCGCTGATGTCGTATCGCGGCGCGGAGCATGAGTGGATGTTGGGGCAAGATGTTTCGGCGGCGTTAACCGGGTTGAGCCGTCAGGCCGGTACGACGTTGTTTGCGTTAATGATGGCGGCATTCAATATCCTGTTGTCGCGATATACCGGGCAAAGCGACATTTGCGTCGGCTATCCGGTCGCCAACCGTAACCACAGGGAAATCGAAAGCCTGATCGGCTTTTTCGTCAATACCTTGGTGCTGAGAACCGATTTATCCGGCGATCCGACATTTGCCGAACTGCTGGCCGGCGTCAACCGGCATTTGCTGGAGGCGCAAAACAACCAGGATTTGCCTTTCGAGCGCTTGGTCGAGGAATTGGGAACGGACCGGGCGTTGAATCGCACGCTGTTGTTCCAGGCGATGCTGGTGTACCAGAATGAAGCGATGGAGGTGTTGGACGTTCCGGGGCTTAGCGTCGAAATGGCCGATGCCGAAATAGGGGCTGCCAAGTTCGACCTGACGTTGACGGTAAAAAGATCGAAAAATGCGTTGCGTTGCAGTTTTAACTACAGCAGCGATTTGTTCGACGCCGGCACTATCGCGGGCATGGCAGGGCATTGGGAGCAATTGCTGGAAAGCATCGCCGGCAGTTCCGACAGCGTTGCCGTTGCCGATTTGCAAATACTGACGCCGGAAGAAAACCGGCGCATTTTGTTCGACTGGAACGCGACCGAAACCGACTATCCCAAGAATAGGTTTATTCACCAATTATTCGAAGCGCAAGTAGAAAAAACGCCGGATGCCGTAGCGCTGGTTTTCCAGGAACAGGTGCTGACTTACGCGGAATTGAACGCCAGGGCCAACCAATTGGCGCATCATTTGTTAGCCGAACGAGTCGGGCCTGACGTGCTGGTCGGCCTCTGCATGCAGCGCTCGCCGGAAATGGTGATCGGCCTGCTCGGCATTCTAAAAGCCGGAGCCGCTTATCTGCCTCTGGACCCCGATTATCCGGCGGCCAGGCTGGCGTTCATGTTGGCCGATATTAAGCCGCCGGTGGTACTGACCCACGCGGCTTTGCTGGAGAAACACAGTTTCGAAACGGCTGCCGTATTGTGCCTGGATCGCGACTGGCAGCAACTGGCGGACGGCATCGACGCCAACCCGGATATTGTCCTGAGACCGGAAAACCTGGCTTATTGCATATACACCTCCGGTTCGACCGGACAACCCAAAGGCGCCGGCGTGCCGCACCGGGGCATACTCAATCGGCTGCAATGGATGCAGCAGCAATACCGCTTGGCTGCCGGCGATTGCGTGTTGCAAAAAACGCCGTACAGTTTCGACGTTTCTGTCTGGGAGTTTTTCTGGCCGCTGATGACCGGAGCGAAGCTGGTCGTCGCCATGCCGGGCGAGCATAAAAACAGCCAGGCGCTGATCGATACCGTCAGGCAGCACCAAGTCACGACGATACACTTTGTACCGTCGATGTTGCAGGCGTTTGTCGATACACCGGGCGTAGAGACCTGTGTTTCGCTAAAACACGTGATATGCAGCGGCGAAGCGTTGCCGGCCGACTTGGCCGCGCGTTTCCGGCAAAAATTGCCGGCCGCATTGCATAATCTTTACGGACCTACCGAAGCGTCGGTAGACGTCAGCTATTGGGAATGCCTGCCGGACGATCCGGCTGCGGCAATTCCTATCGGTCGGCCCATCGCCAATATCGAGCTATATATTCTGGATCGCCGGCTTAACCCGGTGCCCGTCGGCGTGCCGGGCGAACTTCATATCGGCGGCATCGGCCTGGGCCGGTGCTACTTGAACCGTCCCGGCCTGACGGCGGAAAAATTCATCCCCAACCCTTACGGATTAGCGGGCAGCCGGTTGTATAAAACCGGCGACCTGGCGAGCTATCGTGCCGACGGCAATATCGACTACCTGGGGCGGATCGACCATCAAGTCAAAATCAGAGGCTTCAGGATCGAGCTGGGCGAAATCGAGGCGCGGCTGTTGGAACACCCGGACATCAAGGAAGCGGTCGTGCTGGCAAGAGAAGACCAGCCGGGCGACAAACGCCTGGTCGCCTATTTGGTCGTATCGGACGGTGCGACGGTGCAAGCTGCCGAACTGCGAGCCCTGCTGCTGGCTACTCTGGCCGATTACATGGTGCCTGCATCGTTCGTAACACTGCCCGCGTTGCCGCTGTCGGCCAACGGCAAATTGGACCGCAAGGCATTGCCCGCGCCCGACGCGGCGCTCGTTGCCAGCAGAGTTTACGAGGAGCCGCAAGGCCCCGTGGAAACGGCTGTCGCCGGGATTTGGCAGGATTTGCTCGGCGTTGCGCAAGTCGGGCGGCACGATAATTTTTTCGAAATGGGCGGACATTCATTGATGCTGGTCGGCTTGATCGAACCGCTGCGCCGGCAGGGCTATACCGTCGACATGCGGATGATTTTCGCATCGCCTACCGTAGCCGGCATGGCCGAGGCCATCAGCAACGCCGGTAATCGAGCGGATGCTGATGAGCTCCCCAATCCGATGCCGGACCATTTTTCCCAGCCTTTAACTCACAACACCATCGAGGAATTCCGTTTATGACCACGCAACAGCTGCTCGCTTACCTGAAACAAAAAAATATAGCGATTGCTTCGGATAACGGGGAACTGGTGGTTCGAGCGGAGCATGGCGTCGTCGATGCCGAAACGCTGGCATTGCTGAAATCGCATAAGCAGGCTTTATTGGCGGCGCTCGGAGGCAGCTTGCCATTAATCAGTCTCAGCCAGGATGAGATCGACCTGATTGCGAGCCGCGTGCCTGAAGGCGAGGCCAACATCCAGGATATTTATCCGCTGGCGCCGATGCAGGAAGGCATACTGTTCCATCATTTGCTGGAGGGCGAAGGCGACGCTTATTTATTGCGTTCGGTGCTCGCTTTCGATAGCCGTGAACGGCTGGACGCTTTTCTGGACGCGCTGCAAGCCGTGATCGACCGCCACGACGTATTGCGCAGCTCGGTGCATTGGGAAGGCTTGGCGCAGCCGGTGCAAGTCGTGCATCGAACCGCGAAGCTGCCGGTCGAGGCAATCGGGCCGGTTCCCGGCAGCGATGCGCTGCAACAACTGTATGCCAAAACCGATCCGCGCTTTATGCGCCTGGATTTGCAGCGGGCTCCGCTGTTTAAAGCCTGTATTGCCGCTGATCCGCAAGGCAAGCAATGGTTGCTGGCATTGCTCAACCACCACGTGGTTTGCGACCACATCACGCTGGCGTTGACCTTGGCCGAAATCCGGATGCTGTTGCAAGGGCAGGGCGATCGATTGCCGCCGCCCGTGCCGTACCGGCATTTCATCGCTCAAGCGTTGGCCGTGTCCCCGGCCGAGCACGAAGCCTATTTTCGGCGCCGGCTCGGTGCGGTCGACGAAGCGACCGCTCCGTTCGGCATCGTCGATATTCAGGGCAACGGCGGCCAAATAATCGAAGCGACTTTATTGTTGGACGACGAGCTGGCGCGGCGTATCCGCAACAGCGCACGGCAACAAGGCGTCACCGCCGCCGTGCTGTTCCATGTTTCCTGGGCGCAGGTGCTGGCGCGTTGCACCGGACGCCGCGACGTCGTGTTCGGTACTGTGTTGTTGGGCAGGCTGCACGGTTCGGCCGGAGCGCACCAGGCGTTGGGCATGTTCATCAACACCTTGCCGATACGGATTGATTTGACCGGTGTCGACGCGCGCCGGGCCGTCGGCGATACTTACCGGAACTTGACCGAATTGCTTGAGCACGAACAGGGGCCGCTTGCGCTGGCCCAACGTTGCAGCGCGGTGCCGACCGGAACGCCGTTGTTTACGACGTTGCTGAATTACCGGCATAGCGACGCCGCGCTCGAGTGGGAAGGCATGCGTGTGGTCAGCAGTGAGGAACGTACCAACTATCCGATCTCTGTGTCCGTTAACGATCTGGGCCAAGGCTTCAGCCTGACGGTGCAATGCGCGGCCGGCATCGATCCGGGCCGTATTGCCGCCTATCTTGAGACAGCCATTGCCGGGCTGGCCGATATGTTGGCCGTGCAGCCTACACAGCCCATCGAAACCTTGAACATCCTGCCGGCAAACGAGTTGCGCCAATTATTGGTCGAATTCAACACCGATGATGGCGATCATGTTCCGGCAACCGAGGCTATAGCCGACGGTTTGATACACCGCCTGTTCGAGCGGCAAGCAGAGCAAACGCCGGATGCAATCGCCGTTGTATACAAAAGTGACACGCTGACTTATACCGAACTGAATCGTAGCGCCAATCGGATTGCGCACCGATTATTGGCGCTGGGCGTACGCCCGGACGACCGGGTCGCGATTTGCGTGGAACGCAGCCTGGACATGGTGGCCGGCTTGTTGGGCATCCTTAAAGCCGGCGGCGCTTACGTGCCGTTGGACCCCGATTATCCGCACGATCGATTGCTGCACATGCTCAGCGACAGTGCGCCGGTCGCGCTGCTGACCCAGTCCGCGTTGCAGGACAAGCTGCCGCATCAAGACTTGCCCATTGTGTTGTTGGATATGGACATGGCCGGTCATGACAAAGGCAACCCCGATTCGGCAAGGCTTGGACTAAGCGCGAAAAACCTGGCGTATGTGATTTACACGTCGGGTTCGACCGGCTTGCCCAAAGGCGTGATGGTCGAGCACGGCAATGTAACGCGCTTATTCACCGCAACCGATCGTTGGTTTCGTTTCGGTTCCGGCGACGTATGGACGCTGTTTCATTCGTTTGCGTTCGATTTTTCCGTTTGGGAGCTTTGGGGCGCGTTGCTGTACGGCGGCCGACTGGTCGTCGTGCCTTATGACATTTCGCGTTCGCCGGACGCGTTTTACCGGTTACTGTGCCGCGAGCGCGTCACGGTGCTGAATCAAACGCCCAGCGCCTTCCGGCAATTGATTGCCGCGTACAACGGCAGCGACGAACCGCATAGCCTGCGCGCGGTGATTTTCGGCGGCGAGGCGCTGGAGTTTCATACCTTGCTGCCGTGGTTGGAACGCAACAGCCTGGAGCAAACCCAACTGATTAATATGTACGGCATCACCGAAATCACCGTGCACGCCACTTATTTTCCGCTGACCGACACGGATATCCGCGCTGCGGTGGGCAGCGTAATCGGCAAGCCCCTTTCCGATTTGCGTTTTTATATTCTCGACGACCGGCTGCAACCGGTGCCCATCGGCGTGGCCGGCGAAATTTACATCGGCGGGGCCGGCGTCGCCCGCGGCTATCTGAACCGGCCCGAATTGACCTCCGAGCGTTTCGTGCGCGACCCGTTCAGCCCGGATGTTGAAGCCCGCTTGTATAAAACCGGCGATTTGGGGCGCTGGCTGCCGGACGGCAGCATCGAATACTTGGGGCGCAACGATTTCCAGGTCAAAATCCGCGGTTTCCGGATCGAGTTGGGCGAAATCGAAGCCAGGCTGATCCAATGTCCCGGCGTGCGCGAGGCGGTTGTCATCGCCCGCGAGGACAGGCCGGGCGATAAGAGATTGGTGGCCTACCTGGTCGCGGATGCCGGTGTAGAGCCGGTGGCGGCCGAGTTGCGGGAACGGCTGGCGGCCAATTTGCCGGATTATATGTTGCCGAGCGCGTTCGTAATGTTGACTGGCCTGCCGTTGACCGCCAACGGCAAACTGGACCGGCAAGCGTTGCCGTTGCCGGAAAGCGGCGCTTATGCGGCCCAAGAATACCAAGCGCCGGGCAACGAAATCGAAGCCGTGCTGGCTAAAATCTGGGCCGACGTGCTGCAACTGGACAAAGTCGGCGTCAACGACAATTTTTTTGCCATCGGCGGCGATTCGATACGCTGCATTAGCGTTGTCGCCAAAGCCAAAAGCGTGGGCCTTGCGCTCGCGGTCATCGACATTTTTAAACACCAAACCATCGCCGATTTGGCTAAAGCGATTGCCTTCAATAGCGCGCCCGTACATACCCATCCTGAGCCGGATGTTGCCCGGCCCGAATTGCCGGCCGGCGTCGAAGACGCCTATCCGGTGACGCAGCTGCAAATGGGCATGGTGTACCACAACCAACTGTCCGGGCAGCAAGGCCTGTATCACGATGTTTTCAGCACGCTGCTGACCGTGCCGGACTGGGACGAGGATGCGTTGCGCGTTGTTTTGGATGCGCTGTCACGCAAGCATCCGGTGCTACGGACAGGTTTTGATTTGCACCGCTACGGCGAGCCTATGCAACTGGTCCATGCAACGGCGCCGATACCGCTGATTGTCGCCGATATCAAAGATGCCGATGCCCAGGCCCAAAATCGTATCGTTGAAGAGTTTATCGAACGCGAAAGAAAAACCGTTTTTACGCTGGACGAGCCGCCGTTGCTGCGTGTTTTTATTCATCTAAGAGCGGAGAAAACCGTTCAATTCAGCTTGAGTTTCCATCACGCGATTCTGGACGGCTGGAGCGTGGCGTCGTTGCAAACCGAGGCGTTCAAGGCATACGCGGAGCTGGTACGTTCCGGCCGCAAAACGCTGGAACTGGCGCCGCTGTCGCTGACGCCGAAAGCCACCGTCATACTAGAGCGGCAGGCTTTGCAATACCAGGCGCATCAAGCATTTTGGCGCGAATACCTGGACGAATACGTTTTCTGCGCGTTGCCTTGCGCGAATAACGGGTCAGAACCGGACGCCGGGCCGAGCCGGCAGGTTGCCCGGATTGACGATAAAGTCTGCGCCGGCCTGCAACGGCTGGCGGCCGGTTTGCAAGTGCCGATGCGCACGCTGCTGCTGGCCGCGCATGTCCGGGTGGTGGGCATGGTGTCCGGCAAAACCGACGTCACGACCGGACTGGTCTGCAATGTCCGGCCGGAGCAGGCGGACGGTGAAAAAGTGTTGGGATTGTTCTTGAATACGCTGCCGTTCCGGCAGAAACTGCGCCACACGAGTTGGTCCGAGCTGATACGCGAAACGTTCAGCGCGGAACTCTCGGTCATGGAACACCGGCAATATCCCTATTTCCAGCTCTATCTGGATCATGGGCGCGTGCCGTTTTACGAAGTCATTTTTAACTACATCAATTTTCACGTCTACGAACAATTGAAAGACGCTGACGGCATCGGAGCGATCGACGCCGGCGGTTTCGAGGACACCGGCTTTGCGCTGGCGGTCAATTGCAGTTATACCGCCGGCCGGGGCATAGAGCTGGCGCTGGCTTCGTCCCGTGTGCCGTCCGAGCATATCGGGCGGATACTTGGCTATTACGTTGCGGCGTTGACCTCTATGGCCGAAGAGCCGGATGCGTATCACGATCAATGCAATTTATTATCGGGGCCTGAGCGCCGGCAATTGCTGCTCGATTTTAACGGCGCAAGCGCGGCTTATCCGCATGATTGCCTGATCCACCAGTTGTTTGAACGGCAAGTGGAACAAACGCCGGATGCGGTTGCGGTGCAGTTCGAGGAGACGGCGTTGAGCTACCGGGAACTCAACGTTCGGGCCAACCGGCTGGCGCATTATTTGTCGGGACTGAGCATCCGGCCCGACGACCGGGTCGCGATTTGTGCGGAACGCAGCCTGGACATGGTCGTCGGCTTGTTCGCCATTCTTAAGGCCGGCGCCGCTTATGTGCCGTTGGACCCGGATTATCCGGCCGAGCGGCTGGCCTATATGCTCGACAATTGCACGCCCGTAGCGTTGTTAAGTCAGCGCAGCCTGCTGTCCAGCCTGCCGGAAGCGTCGGTGCCGCTGGTCGTGCTGGACGATGCGGCCGGCCCTTGGCAACAACAGCCCGAACACAATCCCGATCCCGTCAAGCTGGGCTTGACTGCGCGCAATCTGGCCTACGTGATTTATACCTCGGGTTCGACCGGCTTGCCCAAAGGCGTGATGAACCAGCATGACGGCGTCGTTAACCGGCTGCTGTGGGCGCAAGACGAATACCGGTTGGCAGCCGACGACCGGGTGTTGCAAAAAACGCCGTTCAGTTTCGACGTCTCGGTCTGGGAGTTCTTCCTGCCGCTGTTGGCGGGCGCCCGTCTGGTCATGGCGCGCCCGAAAGGCCATCAAGACCCGCAATATCTTGCCGACTGCGTGGAAGCGGCCGGCATTACCACGATGCATTTCGTGCCGTCGATGTTGCAGGTATTCTTGGATCGGATTGGCAAACAACGCTGCCTCGGCTTGCGCCGCGTGTTATGCAGCGGCGAAGCCTTGCCTTATGCACTGCAACAAAAATTCATCGAACAATGGCCGGACATTGAACTGCATAATCTATACGGCCCGACCGAGGCGGCAATAGATGTGACCGCCTGGCGTTGTGATGCCGGTTTGCATGACGGCATCGTGCCGATAGGACGGCCGATCGCCAACATCCAGATTTATATTCTCGACGCTGGGCAGCAACCGGTACCCTTGGGCGTGGCCGGCGAAATCCATATCGGCGGCATCGGCGTCGCCCGCGGCTATTTGAACCGGCCCGAGCTGACCGCGGAACGCTTCGTGCGCGACCCGTTTAGTCCCGATGCCGAAGCCCGTTTGTATAAAACCGGCGACTTGGGGCGCTGGTTGCCGGACGGCAGCATCGAATACCTGGGGCGCAACGACTTCCAGGTCAAGATCCGCGGTTTCCGGATCGAGTTGGGCGAAATCGAAGCCAGGCTGACCCAATGTCCCGGCGTGCGCGAGGCGGTTGTCATCGCCCGCGAGGACAGGCCGGGCGATAAGAGATTGGTGGCCTACCTGGTCGCGGTTGCCGGTGTAGAGCCGGTGGTGGCCAAGTTGCGGGAACGGCTGGCGGTCAACTTGCCGGATTACATGGTGCCGAGCGCGTTCGTGACGCTGCCTAGCCTGCCGTTGACCGCCAACGGCAAACTGGACCGGCAGGCATTGCCGGCGCCCGATGCCAACGCATTGATCTTGCGGTCTTACGAAGCACCGCAAGGCTCGCTGGAAACAGCGATTGCCGGCATTTGGCAAACCTTGTTGGGCATAGATCGAGTGGGGCGGCACGACGATTTTTTTGCGTTGGGCGGTCATTCCTTGCTTGCCGTGCAACTGATTGCGCGCTTGCGGCAGACGCTCGATGCCGACATAGCGTTGGGCGATTTTTTCGCGCAACCGACGCCGGCCGCCCTGGCCTGTCTTGTCAGCCGCACCGGACAATCGTTACCGCCTATTGAGGCCGCCGACCGCAGCCATCTGTTGCCGTTGTCCTGGGCGCAGCAGCGCTTGTGGTTTATCGATCAGCTCGATCCGACGGCCGGAAAGGCTTATCACGTCTCTATCGGTGTGCGCCTGCAAGGCCGGCTGGACCGGGACGCCTTGCGCGCGTCGCTCGACCGTATCGTCGCCCGCCATGAAAGCTTGCGTACCTGTTTTGTCGGCATCGACGGCCAGCCGATGCAAGTTATTGCCCCGCAAGAATCCGGCTTTGCGCTGTTGGAACACGATTTGCGGGCTCTGTCGGCCGACAGCCAAACAACCGCCGCCGAGCGGATTGGCACCGAGGAAGCCGATCAACCGTTCGATCTGTCGGCTGGTCCGTTGATACGGGGTCGGTTGTTGCAGTTGGCCGGCGATGAACATCTGCTGCTGATTACCCAGCATCACATTATTTCCGACGGCTGGTCGGTCGGGCTGTTCGTGCAAGAGCTTTGCTCACTCTATGCCGCTTTCAGCCGGGGCTTGCCCGATCCACTGCCGCAACTGCCGGTTCAATATGCCGATTACGCGGTTTGGCAACGGCAATGGCTGCAAGGTGAAATTCTGGATCTGCAAGCCGATTTTTGGCGGCGTTATCTTGCCGGCGCGCCGGCGTTGTTGGAATTGCCGGCCGACCGGCCCAGGCCGCCGATGCAAAGTTATGTCGGCGGCAGCGTCGAGCTGGAATTACCGGCCGACTTGAGCGCAGGGCTGCGTCAATTAAGCCGGCGCTACGGCTGCACTTTGTTTATGACGCTGTTGTGCGGCTGGTCGGTGCTGATCGCGCGGCTTAGCGGGCAGCGCGACCTGGCGATAGGCACGCCGGTCGCAAACCGGCAACACGCCGAAGTCGAAGCGC
Organism: Methylomicrobium album BG8; assembly: GCF_000214275.2. Lineage (NCBI taxonomy): Bacteria > Pseudomonadati > Pseudomonadota > Gammaproteobacteria > Methylococcales > Methylococcaceae > Methylomicrobium > Methylomicrobium album. The sequence continues at coordinate 1,445,518 of NZ_CM001475.1, forward strand.
TGATCGGCTTTTTCGTCAATACCTTGGCGTTGCGCGTGACTTTGGACGGCGATCCCAGCGTCGCGCAATTGCTGGAGCATGTTAAAGCCGCGACCTTGAGCGCCTACGCGCACCAGGATTTGCCTTTCGAGCAAGTGGTGGAGGCCGTCAAACCGGTACGCAGCATGAGCCACAGCCCGGTGTTTCAGGTCATGTTGGCGTTGAACAATACGCCCAAGGCCGATGCGGTAGCGTTGCCGGGGCTGAGTTTGTCGCCGGTCATCAGGCCGACTGAGACCACGCAGTTCGATCTGACGCTGTCGCTAACGGAAACCGGCGATACGATAACCGGCAACCTGGAATATGCGTCCGATTTATTCGACGCGGCGACGATCCAGCGCTGGGCCGGGCATTTGCAAACACTGCTAGCCGCCATGATCGCCGACGATCGGCAGCGCATAAGCGGCTTGCCGCTGTTGACGCCGGCCGAAATCCAACGGATCGTCGCCGATTGGAACCGTACCGGCGCCGATTTTCCGCAGCACGACGGTCTGCACCGCTTGTTTGAACGGCAGTCTGAAAAAACGCCCGATGCGGCGGCCGTAGCATGCGCCGGCCGGACTTTGAGCTATGCCGAACTCAACGCCCAGGCTAACCGGCTGGCGCATTATCTGCGGCAATGCGGCGCCGGGCCTGAAGCATTGATAGGGCTGTGCATCGATCGTTCGCCGGAAATGCTGGTTGGCCTGCTGGGCATATTGAAAGCCGGCAGCGCCTATGTGCCGCTGGACCCCGATTATCCCGAAGAGCGCATCGCTTATATGATCGAAGATGCCGGCATGCCATTGGTGCTGACCCGTCAGCGGCTGCTGGACAAATTGCCGGATTGCTCGGCCGATACGGTTTGCCTGGATCGCGACTGGCCGGCAATCGAGCGTTTTGGCGACGCCAATCCCGACGGACGACATGATCCGTTGAATACGGCTTATATCATTTACACCTCGGGTTCTACCGGCAAGCCCAAGGCTGTCGCGGTTACGCACCGTAACGCGGTGCATTCGACGACCGCAAGATTCGCCAATTACCAGGAACCGGTGCGGGCATTTTTACTATTGTCTTCGTTTGCGTTCGACAGTTCGGTGGCCGGGATATTCTGGACTTTGGGGCAGGGCGGCTGTTTGTGCCTGCCCGAGCGCGACGAGGCGAAAGACCCGACCGCGTTGGCCGGTTTAATCGACCGATACCGGATTTCGCATGTATTGGCGCTGCCGTCGCTGTACAGTGCATTGCTGACGCAGGCTCCGGCTCAACTGCAAGCTTTGAATAGCGTTATCGTGGCCGGAGAAGCTTGCACGAGCGAGGTGGTCAAACAGCATTTCGCCGTTTTGCCCAATGCGCGTTTGTACAACGAATACGGTCCGACCGAAGGCACGGTCTGGTGCAGCGTTTACCCGGTCGGCATGGAGGATACGGACAGGCCGGTATCGATAGGCCGGCCCATTGGCAATGTCAGGATTTACTTATTGGATTCTACGTTGTCGCCGGTTCCGGTCGGCGTTGCCGGCGAACTTTATATCGGCGGCTCGGGTATCGTCAGGGGGTATTTGAACCGCCCCGGTTTGACGGCCGAAAAGTTCATGCCCGACCCGTTCGCGAGTGACGGCGGCCGGTTATATAGGACTGGCGATTTGGCGCGTTACCGCGCCGACGGTAACCTCGAATTCCTGGGCCGATTGGATCATCAAGTCAAAATCAGGGGCTTCAGGATCGAATTGGGCGAGATCGAAGCGCGGCTTTTGGAACATTGCGATGTACATGAAGCCGTTGCACTGGTTCGCGAAGATAACTCGGGAAATAAGCAGCTAATAGCCTATCTAGTCGGCAATCCGGACGGTTCGCCGGAGCTGGATACATTGCGCGACCATCTCAAAGCAACGTTGCCGGATTATATGTTGCCGAATGCGTTCGTTTTTCTTGACCGGATGCCGCTAAGCGCGAACGGTAAGTTGGACCGCAAGGCTTTACCCGCTCCGGATTATTGTGAGCAACTGCAAAAACAATATGTCGAGCCGCGTACGGAAACAGAGAAAGTTCTGGCCGGTATTTGGGCCGAAGTGCTGGACTTGGAACGAGTGGGCGTGAGGGATAATTTTTTCGACTTAGGCGGACACTCGTTACTGGCGACTCAGTTGGTTTCCAGAGTGTGCCGGAAGTTTAATGTCGAACTACCTCTTAAGGCGTTGTTTGAAGCCGGCACCATTGAAAAAATAGCGGAAAAAGTCGATCTGGTTTTGTGGGTTGGGAATCATCCGGTTTTGCCGGAAGATCAAATCGAGTACGAGGACATCGAATTATGATGTTGACGGAATTGCTCGCTGATTTGCGCGCTTTGAATGTTCATCTTTATGTTGAGGATGGCGCGTTAAAATGTAAGGCGCCCCGGAATGTGCTGACCGATCAAATTAAAAACCATCTTAGGGTCAGAAAAAATGAATTAATTGAAGTCCTCTCGCAAGCCGGAAAATATAACGAAATATCGATAAAACCGGCTCCCGGAACGGATTCAATTGCTCTGTCCTATGCTCAGCAACGCCTATGGTTTCTTGATCAATTAGCGCCAAACAATGCTTTTTACAATGTGCCGCTTGCTCTGCGGCTAAACGGCAAGTTGAATACCGCTGCGTTGGAGCAAAGCCTGAATGAAATTATCCGGCGGCATCAAAGTTTGCGCACCATTTTCATTGGCGTAAACGGACAAGCCGAGCAGGTGATTACGGAACAGTTTAAGCTTCCGCTTGCCTGTGTGGATTTAACCGGTTTACCTGATCAGGCACGCCCGTTGGCTTTGCTGAATTTGAGCCGTCTGGAGGCTGAAAAACCGTTTGTTCTATCAACCGGGCCTTTGTTGCGTGCGCTGTTAATCGAGTTGTTTAATGATTCGAACAAGCAGGAACATATCCTGTTAATAACACTGCACCATATCGTCTCAGACGGCTGGTCGTCAGAGATATTGATGCGCGAATTAGTCGCGCTTTATCAGGTATTCAGCGAGGGCAAGGTGTCTCCGCTAGCCGAGTTAGCTATCCAATATGCCGATTTTGCTTACTGGCAGCGGCAGTGGTTGGTCGGCGACGTATTGCAACGGCAAATAGACTATTGGCGAAAACAATTGCATGCCGCTCCAACTGCTATCGAATTGCCTACCGACCGTCCCAGGCCTCCGGTCATGAGCTATCGGGGTGCAAATTACCGCTTTAGCATACCGTTTGAGCTGGCTAAACAGATTTATGCTTTAAATCGCAGCCACGATGCGACGCTATTCATGACCTTGTTGGCGGCGTTTAATGTCTTGTTATTCCGTTATAGCCATCAACAGGATTTATGTATCGGCACACCCGTAGCGAATCGCAATCGTCTGGAACTCGAAGGTTTGATCGGTTTTTTTGTTAACACGCTCGTGCTGCGTACCGATTTGTCTGGCGGTCCGTCGTTTATAGATTTGTTAAGCCGGGTTCGACGTACTGTTCTGGAGGCCCAGAATCATCAGGATTTACCCTTTGAACAGTTGGTCGAGGTTTTACAGCCGGAACGCAATATGAGTCATAGCCCGTTATTTCAGGTGATGTTCACATTGCAAAACGCGGTTCGGCATTCGCCGGAATTGTCAGGCCTGGGCATTAGCGCGGTAGAGAAAGAAAGCTGCATTGCCAAGTTTGACCTGACCTTACACATTCATGAACAAAAGTCCGGGTTATTAAACGGCATAATCGAATATAACACCGACTTGTTTGACTATGACACGATTGCCCGGCTGGCGGAACACTATCTGATATTGTTACAAGGTATCGTCGATAACCCTGATGGGCGTTTGTCTGAATTGCCGTTGCTGACTAAGGCGGAACGGCAACAAATCCTGATAGAGTTCAATGCTACGGCAATGGATTACTCCGATGACTGCCTGATTCAGCAATTATTTGAACGGCAAGTTGAAAAAACACCCGATGCCATCGCTGTGGTTTTTGAAGATGAAAGCTTAACTTACAAGGATCTCAACCGGAGGGGTAATCAGGTTGCTCACCATTTGCTGGCATTGGGCATACGCCCTGATGATCGGGTAGCGATTTGTGCGGAACGCGGTTTGGATATGGTGATAGGTTTATTGGGTATTCTTAAATCGGGTGCGGCTTATATTCCGCTGGACCCCAGCTATCCCTGTGAACGTTTAGCTTACATGCTCGGCGACAGTAAGCCCGTAGCCATCTTGTCGCAAAGCGGCGTACAAAAAAGCCTAATGAATTTAGCGGTTCCCGTCGTGCTATTGGATGCTTTGGCACTGTTCGCCGAACAACCGGCTGGCAATCCTGATCCGCAAATGCTCGGATTAATGTCCAGCCATCTGGCCTATATCATCTATACCTCCGGTTCAACAGGCCAACCCAAAGGGGTCATGGTAGCGCACGGGAATATGGTGAACTTTTTATGCGCGATGTCCAAAGTTCCTGGAATGACCTGCTCGGACTCGTTATTGGCGGTCACCACGCTATCGTTTGATATTGCAGGTTTGGAACTGTTTCTTCCGCTGATTAACGGCGCAAAAGTAATTCTTGCCAGCCGCGCTAATGCGGCTGATCCGGTATTTTTACAACAAACGATAGCTCAGGCCGGGATTACTATCATGCAAGCCACTCCGGCGACATGGAGGTTATTGTTAAGCGGCGGCTGGCAAGGCGCAAGCGGGCTTAAAGCGCTTTGCGGAGGCGAAGCATTGACTCTTGATCTGTCAACACAGTTAAAGGCGCGTGTCGGCGAGCTGTGGAATATGTATGGACCAACGGAAACGACCGTTTGGTCCACTTGCCGATTAATAGACGCCGAACGAACTGAATCATATCCATGCGAGTCCGTTGGCCGGCCTATCGGCAACACGCAGATTTATATTCTCGATGCCCAACTGCAACCCGTGCCGTTGCGTGTATCCGGTGAAATTTATATCGGTGGTGCGGGCGTTGCCAGGGGCTATTTGAATCAACCCGGATTAACCGCGGAACGCTTTATCCGGGATAGTTTCGGTACGAATGCCGAGAGTAATGCCCGTCTTTATAAAACCGGCGATTTAGGTCGCTGGCTACCCGACGGTAATATCGAATACATCGGCCGAAACGATTTTCAGGTCAAGATCCGCGGTTTCCGTATTGAGTTGGGTGAGATTGAAGCGCATCTTACGGCTTGTAGCGGGGTGCGCGAAGCGATCGTTATTGTCCGTGAAGATAATCCTGAGGATAAACGGCTGGTTGCGTACTTGATTGCACACGAAGGCATTGAATTGGCCGTTGCGGATTTACGCGCCCAGCTCGCTACAGGCTTGGCGGATTATATGATACCCAGTGCTTTTGTCAGTTTGTCCGCTTTCCCGCTCACTCCCAACGGCAAGCTCGATCGTAAAGCGCTGCCAGCGCCAAATTTTTGCGAACAAAAGCACTATGTCGCGCCACGCACCGCCATTGAGGAAATTTTGACGAGCATTTGGGCTGAGCTGTTAAATATTGAAAAGATTGGGGTGGAAGATAATTTTTTTGAATTAGGCGGGAACTCTTTACTGGCTGTGAAGCTGGCTCACACCATTCAGTCGGTACTGGGAGGTAATTTGGATTTGGTTGCTTTGTTCCAGGCGCCGACCATTGAAGAATTCGCTAAACGATTGGCCGATGAAGCTACTACCGTATTATCGCCTTTGGTTGCATTGAAAAGTTCCGGAACGCGCCCACCGCTTTACTGCATCGATCCGGGGGGTTATATTTTTGAATATAAGACCTTGGCTCAAGCAATGAATCATCAACAACCGGTTTACGGCATAGATTCGCGCAGTTTATTGCTTAATCCTACAAGACAGTACGAGTCGTTTGTTGATGCCGCCGAGTATTATGTTCAGGCCATCCTACGACATCAATCCGAAGGTCCGTATTATCTGCTGGGCTGGTCGATGGGTGGCGCTATCGCCCTGATTATTGCTCAAATATTAGAAAGCCGGGGCCATAATGTGGCGTTTGTCGGCCTTTTGGATACCCAGATCAAGTCATTTGTCCAAGCAGACGAAGATGCAGGCTTGCTGATGCGTTACGCGCGTTATCTGAATCCTGATGAGCTTAAGGCATTTGAGCAAATAGATGACGATACGCGGGAAGAATTTCAAATTTTTCTTTCAACTCTGCCCCTCGACGAGCAGTTGGAGCAGGTCATCTTATGGGCTTCCAAGCAGGGTTGCCTGCATCGCAACTTGCCTGTCTCTTTGATGAAACTGCAATTTATCGTTGCCGAAAACTCGCTCAGATTGATCAACGCGCATCAATGGGGTTTTATAAAAGCGCCAATTTACGCATGGTGGGCAAGTGATACTTTAAAAAGATATGGCCGGATACCTGAGGATTGGCACTTATATTCTACCGGCATCGTCATTAATGAAGAAATTGAATCTAACCATATGGATATTATCAAGAATCAGCAACTGCATAACAATCTTGGCGAAATATTGAAAAATAGTCAGACGCCATTATGAATTACCGGAACCGGGCAGGGAGCACAAACGGTACACAATGTCGTCGATTGACGAGGTTAACCATGCAACATAGTTGTCTCCACTTAGGCGAGATATTTATGGCGGAATGCAGAATAATGTGAGGTAATACTTACGTTTGCTCGTCTCCGTCCTGAACATAAAAATAAATCGTTCTTACATAATATTCATGACGAGAGAAATATGATGCACACTATTGCTCCTAGCTGTAAATCGCTGGTTATGCGGAGACGAGAGCCGCTTTCTGATGATGGGGCTGCAATTCGGTTATCTCAAAAAATCAAGGTCTGTTCTTTTAGCGTTTTTTTTATCTTAACGATATTACATTCGATTCCCGGATACACAGAAACCGGTGGAAATTCAAAAGTCTTTAAATTTAATATTCCAGGCCAGAATATGGCTGCTTCATTGGTTGCCTTTTCGGAAATAACCGGTAACCAATTGAGCTATCCGGCGGCTTTAGTTAAAGATATTAAGTCCGAGCAACTATCCGGCAGTTACACAGCCGATCAAGCCCTACAAAAACTTTTAGCCGGTTCCGGCATTTCTTATCGTCATACAGGTAACGATGCGATTGCGTTGGCGGCGAAAGAAAGTGATTCAGCGCCGCAAACAGGTATGACTACGTTAAAAACGATGACCGTGGTAGGCGAGTCGGTTCTGGATGTGAATGATCCTGATAACCAGGACTATAAAATCACCAATGCCGTTACTGCGACCAAAACCGATACGCCGATTATGGAAACACCTTTTTCAGTGAAGGTAATATCCAAGCAAGTGATGCAGGATCAGCAGTCGGTACGTTTGGATCAGGCTTTGGAAAACGTCAGTGGCGTTCAGCCGAGCCGTAGCGCGGGCGGCATCGGCGGCGGGCAGAGTTTCACCACCATTCGTGGGTTCCAGACCACCGATTTTTACCGGGATGGCGGACGATTTAACGGGAGCTTTGTGGTGAATGGACCTCGAGAGATGGCCAACGTTGAACGGATAGAAGTGCTCAAAGGGCCTGCCTCCATCCTCTATGGACGAATGGAGCCCGGCGGAATGGTTAATATTGTCACCAAGAAGCCTCTGGCGACGCCTTATTATTCGTTGCAGCAGCAGTTCGGTTCTTTCGACTTCTATCGCACTACGGCAGATGCTGCAGGCCCGGTCACTGAAGATGGATCCTTGCTCTATCGCGTCAACCTCGCTTATGAAAACGGCGGTTCTTTTCGAGAATTCATCGACAATGACCGGGTGTTTTTTGCGCCAACCGTTCAATGGAATATCAGCGATAAAACCAAGGCGAATTTCCATATGGAATACCAGCACAGTAAAGACCCTTTCGATACCGGGCTCTTTGCCGTGGGCACTCGTCCTGTAGACGTGCCGCGTGAGCGTAACTTGGGCGAGGCGGGCACACAGTCCGAGAGTGAAACTTTTATTGTCGGCTTCGACTGGTCGCACGCTTTCAATGACAATTGGACTCTGAGCCATCGCTTCGATGCCATCTTCCTGCCCAAAGCCGACGGCGGTCCTTCTGTATACGGCCAAGGCCCGGATCCGCAAAATTGTACGGTCGCCTCCTGCTCTGTGAATCGCATAACATTTGCCGATCAACGGGATGACCAGAATTATTACACCACGCTGGACCTCAACGGGAAGTTCAGTACTTGGGGGCTGAATCATTCCGTTCTGATCGGCGGCGACTATCAGCGCTTGCAACACCATTCCGACTTTGCATGGGCATTCAGTCAGCCTATTGACGCCTACAACCCGGTTCATACCGGTGTAAATGCCGATCTGCTGAGCAACCCTAATCTTTCCGGTTCCTCAAATTTCATAGAAGAATGGGGCGGTTTCTATGCCCAGGATTCGATCGAGCTGCCCTATCATGTCCATCTGCTCGCAGGATTTAGATATGACACGGTTAGAAAATCCAATTGGAGTGACTTGAATTTTAATTTTGGAAACCCCTTTGTTCAATCTACGAATACGCTTCTTCAGCAGGAAGCCGTGAATCCGCGTTTTGGTATCTTGTACCAGCCCATTCCAGAGCTAAGCCTCTATGGTAATTATGTGGAAAACTTTGGGATTGCCAATGGCCAAAATGCTGATGGAAGTTCCTTGCCACCGACTACCGCCCAGCAATGGGAAGCGGGAATCAAGACCGAGCTGTTCGACAAACGCTTCACCGGTACGCTCGCCTGGTATGACATCACCAAGCAGAACATTGCCGTCACCGATCCTAACCCGGCTAGAGCGGCTCTGGGTTTTTCACAGTCTGTCGGCGAAGTTCGTAATCAAGGGATCGAATTGGATCTTGCCGGAGAGCTGCTGCCTGGCTGGAAGCTTATCGGAAGTTACTCCTATATAGACTCAGAGATTACCAAGGACATAGCACTCGTTAACGGCGCCGTAACTCAAGGCAATCAGGGCAAAAGCTTGTGGAATGTACCCAGAAACAGCGCCAGTTTATGGAATACCTATGAGTTTCAAGCGGGCGATTTGCGCGGACTCATATTCGGCGCAGGATTGATCGTGCGCGACCAGCGGCAAGGCGACAATGCCAACAGCTTCCAACTGCCGGGCTACGCTACAGCCAACTTGATGGCCGGTTACAGCTGGAAAGTGGGGCGCACAAAACTTTCGACACAGCTTAACGTGAACAATTTGTTGGATAAATCGTATTACGACAGTGCCGCAAACAGCAGAACTCAAGGCATTATGCCCGGTACTCCGCGTAGCTTCATGGGTTCGATTCGGGTCGAGTTTTGAGTGTGTAGCTGTGTAGTAGCGAAGGTTGTTGGGTTGCCGTCTTTGGGCAACCCAACATTTATGCCTTTTGGTTAAATGATTGTTATGGCTGTTGCGCTTAAATCCCGTCGTAAAATCTGGCTCAAGGTACATCTGTACCTTGGCTTGCTAGCCGGAGCGGTATTCGTATTGACCGGCCTCACCGGTAGCTTGTTGGCTTTTGAAGTTCCGTTGGATGAGCTACTCAATACCAAGCTGATGACTGTTCCGGTCGATAAGGAGAATAAAAGCTATTTACCGCTGGATGCTCTTGTTGCATCGGGCTTGAAAGCATTGCCAGCCAATGGCAAAGCGATCAGCTTGGGTTTTCCCAGGCATTCAGGGTTGGCTTTTGAGCTGTGGTTTCAACAGCCTTCTCCGAATACGGATCGTCTTGAAAGCCATCAGATATTCATCAATCCCTACACCGGCGGGATTACCGGCCAGCGTCTCAAAGTTGATTTTGAGCGAGGCTGGCGAGGACCGTTAATGGATGTGGTTCTTCGTTTGCACTATAGCTTGGCTGTAGGATCGGTGGGAATGACTCTTATGGGTTTTATCGGTCTGGCTTTATTGTTTTCAATGTTAACCGGTTTGATTTTATGGTGGCCCGGTCAGGGGAAGTTCAGAAAAGCGTTGATGATTAAGAGTAACGCCAGTCCTGAACGGCTCAACTTTGATTTGCACAAAACATTCGGTTTTTATAGTTCGGCCGTACTTTTATTGTTGATACTGTCCGGCGTATACCTGATCTTCCCGGACTATGGTCGGGGGTTGATAAGTGTATTTTCACCGGTAATAGAACCTTACCCGATATACCGGAGCGTTGTACCAACGGGGGCTAAAATACCGATTGATCTTGCCCAGGTCACACGCATCACCGATGCGCGTTTCCCCGACGGGGAATATCGATGGATCGGTTTTCCCAAAGATGATCAAGGTGTTTATCAAGTGGGTAAACCAGCAATCGATGAGATTAATCAAAGGTCGCCTTACCGGCGCCTTTGGATTGACCAATACAGCGGAGAAATCATTCATGAGCGGGAGCGCGGCAGCCGTACTGCGGGCGACATATTTGTAGAATGGCTTTATCCGTTACACAGCGGCGAAGCTTTCGGTTTTACCGGGCAGTTTATTATTTTTATATCAGGATTAGTGCCTTTAGTGCTTTATGTGACCGGTGTCATCCGCTGGCTGCAAAAACGTAAAGCAGTTGCGAAGAAACACGGTATCAAGCCGCTTGAAGCGGGCCGGAAATAAAAAATTGAAAAAGTTGTTGGGTGAAGTATGAGTGGGTAGTTATTATTCTATCTTCTGATTAATGTGATATTTAATTTATATGTATATATGGCTAATATTGTATTTTGTTTTCCTCCTATAGTGAGTACTATTAATTCAAGTTTACGATTGGCTAGAGAATTAAAATTACGCGGTCACCGAATAACTTATATAGGCATTACTGATTGTAAGCCTTTGATATGCGCCAATGGTTTTGAATTTGTGTCTATTTATGAGGAATGGTTTCCAAAAGGATGTTTTGAAGGCGTTTATTTGAAATTGCAGTCTTCGGATACGAGCAACTTATCGGAAACCAGAAGTCATACACTCAGGTTTAATGAGTTTCTTGATTATTTGATTGCAGGCGGTGATGAGGAGTTAAATGTTGCGATTAAAAAATTAAAACCGGATTTAATTCTTGTATCAACGTCCTTATCTGATTCTGTTGTATGGGCATTGTTCTTTCATAAACTTAAGCTGAAAGTCATATATGTTTTTGATGTATTAGGCGGGTGTAATCATACCGTACCACCAATACATACCGATTTGGTTTCAGATGGCTCGCTGTGGTCTTCAATAAAAACAGTTTCGGTATGGTTTATTTATAGAATAAAGAAGATATGGCATGAAAAATATCGGGTTCGTAATGGGCTTGATTTAATATCGCCTGATAAATTAAGAAAAATTTCTAATTATTGCGACTATTCGCACAAAGATATTGATTTTTGGACAGATATGCCGGGTTTTCAATTGAAATTGCCTGAGTTGGTGCTTTTTCCGCGTGTATTTGATTTTCCGAGTGCGAAAAAAAAAGGGCGATATTATGCTGAAGCATCAATTGATTTAAATAGAGAACAACCATCTTTTCCTTGGGAAAAAATTGATGACTCGCAGCCTATAGTATATGTGGCGTTAGGAACTCTTTCTTTGATGGCTAAATCTGATTATGAAAAATTTTTTCATACAGTTATAAAGGCATCAACTAAATGGCCTGAATGGAATTGGGTACTCTCGATTGGTAATAACTTGAGCATCGATGATTTTAAGTATGCCTGTTCTAATGTGATTATTGTCAATCGTGCCCCACAGCTGGAATTGTTAAAAAAAGCCTCATTAATGATTACTCATGGCGGACCTAATTCTATTAAGGAATGTATATTTTTTGGCGTTCCAATGATAGTTTTTCCATTATGGTTTGATCAACCTGGTAATGTTGCCAGAGTTATTTATCATGGCCTGGGACTTAAAGGTAATTTTAAAACAATTACCTCCAAAGAATTGCAAGCGCTCATAGAAGAAGTAACGACTAATCCCAAGTTTATAGAACGAATAAAGGCAATGCAAAGATCGTTCATGGAAATTGAAGACGCTAAACCTAGCATACAGTTGGTTGAAAGATTTATAAGTCAAGCCGATATTCCACCTTTTTTGGATTAATTTAGTAAGAAGCAGTTATGTTTTATTTTTTCGTCTGCTATATGGATTTTTATTATAGGCTGTATGCTTATGATAATTTTATAAATATGGCGCTTGATTATGCGGTTTTAATTTTAAGGAAAATATAATGCTTGTTCTTGGCTTAAATGGTGGCGGCGACACGGTATTTGATGCGTATTTTGGGTTGTCTGAAAACGCCTATCATGATACCGCAGCAGTATTAATACAAGATGGTAATGTTATTGCCGGAATTGAGGAAGAGCGGCTGATTCGTATTAAACATACCAACAAAATATGGGTATCCGCAGTACGATTTTGCTTGGAACAGGCAAATAAAAAACTTGAAGATATAGATTATATTGCAGTCTATTCCAATGAAGATATTTTAAATAAGGTATTAAAACAGCAACAACTAAACAATCCAGCGCTAGCTGAAGTTGCAGATACGCATAAGTTATTTAATTATTTGTTTTATCGTGAATTCAATTACTGTTTAAAGGATAACCAGCTTGTATTTGTCGACCACCACACTACGCATGCGGCAACAGCTTATTATATGTCGGGTTTTCGTGACAGCTTGGTGTTGACCATAGATGGACTCGGCGACGAACTGGCGACCAATGTCATTGATGTTCGCAATAAGCGCTTTGATAGTTTGTTGAGTAAGCCTGCTGCTGATTCGTTAGGGCTTTTATATTGGGAAGTGATACGTTTTCTTGGCTATAGTCATTTTGATGAATATAAAGTCATGGGGCTTTCGCCTTATGGCTGTAGTGAAATCTATAAGGAGCAATTTCGGCGATTGTATACCTTATTGCCAAACGGCGATTATTCGTTGCATCGAGATCGCGTAATTGAATTGTTCAACGTATTGAATCCTAGGAAAAAGGATGCGCCGTTTAGTCAAGTCCACATGGATATCGCAGCGGCCTTGCAAGAAGCGTTAGAGACTATTGTTTTTCATATTCTGCGCCATTTTCAGCAAGCCACTGGCCACACTCGCTTGGTAATCAGCGGCGGTGTCGGCCAAAACAGCAGCATGAATGGCAAGATTCTCTGTTCCGGTTTATTTGAGGATGTTTTTATACCCTCTTTTGCCGGCGATTCCGGCTGCGCTTACGGTGCTGCGGCTTATGTCGCCCACCAGGTACAACCGGCGTTGCCTTTTGCACGCGTTGCTCACGCGTATTGGGGAACGCCGATTCATGACGATGAAGTCGGCGACGCTTTGGCGGCTTGGCGGACGTTTTTGCATATCGAGAAGATGAACAATCGTTCTGAGCGGGTTTCCGATCTGATGATAGATGGGGCGGTGATCGGTTGGGTGCAAGGGCGTTCCGAATTCGGCCCCAGGGCTTTAGGTAACCGCAGTATTCTGGCCGATCCGCGTGTCGCTTCGCACAAGGAGACGATCAATGCCATGATCAAAATGCGCGAAGGTTACCGGCCGTTTGCGCCGTCGATCCTGGAAGAGCGGGTGCGGGATTTCTTCGAAGTGCCGGGAGAACGGGACGATTTTCCCTTTATGTCCTTCGTGCTGAACGTCAAACCGGAATGGCGTGAGCAATTGCCTGCCATCACCCACGTAGACGGCAGCGCCCGGCTGCAAACCGTAAACAAGGCGAGCAATCCTCGCTACTGGGAGTTGATCGACGCCTTCGGTCGCAAAACCGGCATCCCGATTTTGCTTAATACTTCGTTCAATAACAATGCAGAGCCTATTGTCGATAGCATAGACGATGCAGTGGTGTGTTTTTTGACGTCCGGATTGGATTATCTGGTCGTGGGCGATTATTTGGTTCGTAAAAAAGACTGGCAGCCTGAAGACATGGCCGGTTTAATCGTCAGCTTGCCGAAAGCCGCAGTATTGCTTAGAGAAGATCGCTACATCAGCCAAAGCAAACGCGGTTTTAGTTATGCACTGGTCTGGAATTACGATTCCGCACGGCGGCATGCCTTGTCGGAAGTAGGGTACAAGATATTGCAAGCGGCGGATGGAGAACAATCCGTAGGTCAGCTTATGGTTATGCTGGGTTTTTCAAAAGCACAGCAAGTGCAGGCTTGGGAGGAATTGTCTGGATTGTGGTCGGATCGATTACTGGTGATGCGACCTGATTCCAAATCATGAAGATGGTTGCACCTGTGGAAATAGTGTCGTCAATCTGGTCTATTGCCTTGAATTTGATGATGAAGGCGTAAGTAAATGGATGCTGCCGCAATTGAGCGCAAAAGAAATAGGTTGTCCCGGGCTTATCAACTGGAGTCTGAGTACTGGCGCATGCGCACTGGCTATATGTCTGGCCACGAGTTGCCTTCGAAGTTGCAATATGCTGCCAAGCTACTGGAATATCAATTTCTTCCTCATTATTTTGGAGAGTCGCCAGGTTGGCGAAGGCTGTTGAGACAACTCGACGGCCAGCGTACGTTACCGGATTTTTGCGTTATCGGAGCGATAAAAAGTGGCACCAGTGACTTGGCGGTCAACATCCTGCTGCACCCCAATATCATGGTGCCGTTAGCCAAGGAGTTTTATAGGCCCGATCCTGAGGAATGGCGAATATTTTATCCAACGACGCGGCAGAAGAAAGACCATGCAGCCCGGCACGGTTTTGCGCTGTCTCCATTTCTTGCGCCTTATCTTCATAAGATGGATGTAACTTATAGACTGTCGCAAGTGCAACCCAATACCAAAATTGTGCTTACCTTGAGGGATCCGGTTAAACGGGTTTATTCGCAGTGGAAGTGGGAGGTGTTTTTGTCCGGAAACAAACATGCTGCGGAGCTGCCGTTTTTGAGCTCATTTTCCGCCTATGTTGATAGAGCGCTCTCAGTATTTCCAGAATATCCAATGTATACAGCTACTTACTTTGATCCGTTGCAAACGAGTATTTACTGGAAAGCTGTAAGTTACTGGATGGATTGTTTTGGTCGCGACAATGTACTGGTGTTGGACGTAGCGAACTATTTTTTTGATAGCAATCGCTTTTTAAACCAAATTTATGAATTCGTCGGTTTGCCTAGTTTTGAGAGTCCTGTATTCGCTAATAAAATAAACGAGAACCCTATTGTATTGCCGCCGCCGGATGAAGAAAGTTTATCTAAACTTAGTGAATTTTTTAAACCCTATAATGAGAAGCTTTGGCCGTTGCTTGGAAGGGAATTCAATTGGAGTTAATTAGATATCGGAATTAGTTTAGAAATAATTGTTCTGCACCTGCTGTTTTATCGTTCAACGGCTTTGCTGCATCAATCCGCCGTCAACTTCATGTGTAAGGAAATCTACGGGCCTTACGCAGAAATACCGAAACCAGAAATCGACGCAAAGGCAGCCATGACAACGCATTTCGACTTCACCAAGCCAAAACTCGAAGCACTGAGAGAGCCAAAACCCGGCGAACGAATCGTTTACCACGACACCCACAAGAACGCAACCGGGCTGCAACTTCGGCACTCGGGCAATACGAAGACGTTCTTCATTCAAAAACGCGTAGATGGCAAGCCGGAGCGTGTCACTATCGGCAAGTTCCCTAATATGTCCATCGAGAACGCCAGAAAGGAAGCGGCGCGACTGAGCGCGTTAATCGCGCAGAAGATCAACCCCAATACCGACGCCAGAGCCTTAAAGACCGAAACCACCCTGCAAGAGCTGTTCGATGAATTTCTGAAACATCGGCGCAACAAGCGCGGGGCGTTTCTGTCCGAGATAACCAAGCGCAGTTACCGTTACGACTTTGCCCTGTACCTGGAAAAATGGGGCAAGCGCCAACTGTCGCAGTTTAAAGATACTGACTTCGGCAAGTTACATGCAGAGATCGGCAAGGAACATCCCACGACGGCGAACCGCGTCATTGCAATGGCGTCGAGCCTGTTCGGCTATGCCGCCGAGCGCAAGCTGTTCAAAGGCGCAAATCCGGCGCACGGCATCAAGAAGTTTCCCGAAACCAAGCGCGACCGCTTTCTGCAATCGGACGAGCTGCCCGCGTTTTTCAAGGCCCTGGCGAAGGAACCGAACGACACCTTCCGCGATTACTTTTTGATGGCGCTGCTGACCGGAGCGCGGCGCTCCAATGTTCTGGAAATGGAGTGGGTCCAGATCAATCTGGCGCGGGCCGAATGGCGAATCCCGACCACTAAGAACGGCGAGCCTCAGACTGTCACCCTATCCCCGGAAGCCGTGGAAATCCTACGCAACCGGCAAGGCTGTCATGCAGTCTGGGTTTTCCCCGGCACCGGCGCAACCGGGCATATCGTCGAACCCAAGAAAGCATGGTGGCGCGTGCTGGATCGGGCGCGCATTGATAATCTACGGATTCACGACTTGCGGCGCACGCTGGGGAGTTGGCAAGCCAAAACCGGCGCATCCTTGGCGATTGTCGGCAAAGTCTTAACCACAAGTCGCCATCGAAGGCGGCCATTTATGCCCGGCTGGACCTTGATCCGGTTCGGGAATCAGTCGAACGAGCTACCGGCGCAATGCTGGCGGCTGGCGTCTTGAAAGAGTCTGGCGAGATTATTCCCATTAACAAGAGGAAACAACCATGATGACTTTAGAGTTAGACGACGAAACCGCCACACTCTTGGCGCGACTGGCCGAGCAGGAACATATCGGCGCGGTGCAATTGGTCAAGAAGGCCTTGGTAGAGCATGCAAACGTCATGCGCGACAAGGGCGATCTGATAACCGATTTTGCCGGCGTATTGGCGAGGTCCCCTTCATTTCAAGGCGACCCGCTCGAAATTCAAAAGGCGATGCGTGATGAGTGGGATTAAGTATTTGCCGGATACGAATGTTGTTATCGGTCTGCTGAAAGGCAGGGAGCCGGCAGTCAATGCGCTCAAGGGAATCAACATAACCGATTGCGGGTACAGGACCGTAGTAGGTACGATTAGCGAAGCGTAATCGTACGAATTCGAGGTTTGCATTCCTCCGATTACGCTTCGCTAATTGGGGGCTACGCAGGCCGTTAACCCAACCTATCTGGCTAGTCCTTGACAATCTGTAATCGTTTGGCTACAGTCGCCTTATGTACACAATCAAACAACTCCCGCAATTTAGCGATTGGTTGAGCGGCCTGAAAGACGGCCTGACGCGCCGTCGCCTGGCTACCCGGCTGCGTAAAGCGACGTTGGGCAATTTGGGCGACGTTAAGCCCGGTGGCGACGGCGTGTTCGAAATGCGCGAGCATTTCGGTCCGGGTTGGCGCATGTACTATGTACAACGCGGCGAGGTGTTGATTGTGATGCTGGGAGGCGGCGACAAATCCAGTCAGGCCGCCGATATCGCGAACGCCATTCAATTGGCCGCTACCCTGGAGGATTGAACGATGGCCGAAAAAATTAACATTGCAGACTTACCGGAATTCGACATCACCGAGCATCTCGACAGCGATCAGGCGATTGCCGAATACATTACCGTTGTTCTGGAAGAAGATGATCCGGCTTTGTTGGCCGCCGCCCTGGGCGATATCGCCCGCGCCAAAGGCATGACGGACATAGCCCGCGCCGCCGGCATGAGCCGCGAGTCGCTTTACAAAGCGCTCCGGCCCAATGCGCAGCCGCGGTTCGACACGATCGTGAAGGTTTGCAAAGCGCTCGGTATCCGGCTGCACGCAGAGCCGGTTTAAATCAATAGTCGCGTAGGTTGGGTTGCGCTTTTTGCAGCCCAACATTGGGTACAGCGATGTGTTGGGTTAACGACGACTGCATGGATGCCACCACAAGGGTGGTCTATGGGCAGAGCTATTGCCGATAAAGCTGTTAACCCAACCTACCTGCTAGCTAAAAGGAGCAATTGTGGACCGCAGTAATACCGCCAAATTCGACGAAGAAGTGAATGAACTATACAAACTTCTCCAAAAAAAAGAGAACGCTATCGTTTCTCCGCTTTTTGAAATTCCGAAGCTTGCCCATCCAGAATCAAAGCGAATTGGAAAACGCTATATCTTGATCCCATTCGCTTTGGCATTGTCTTTGGCGGTTGTAGGATGGATATTTCATCCTAACGAGTGGCTTAAATTCATAATTCTAGTGCTAACTTTGGTTGGGTATATTGGCATCATAGCTGTCCAAATTTTGGAGCTCTATGCAGACAAGGGGTCAATTCTGCAATTTTTGAAAAACCCATTGATAATATTCATAAACAGCCTTGTGGAAGAATCAGCTCATGAAATGATGTTGGCTGCAGAGCTTAAGAAATTTAGCAACGATTCATTGGAAATGGTAAAGCGAAGCCTTGAAGTGGGGCATCTGGCAATATCTCAGCGCATAGGTATCTTTGTCGGAGTGATCGATAAAACAGGTGTTTTGCCAGGCTTGGTTACGCTATATTTTGCAGCAGCAAGCAAAACTTCCCAGCAAGTTGCTGTACTTGTAGCCGTTGCAATGTTCGTTATCTATATTTTTGCGTTCGCAGTACACCATGCATTGCCGCGCCTTAACTACTACATAAGCCTAATTGACTTTGAATTGAAGCGCCGAAAAAACTAGGGCTAACAATCGCGCGAACGTCAACGCATATTTCGTTAGCGGTGCTCACGTAGGGCAGGGTACGCGGTGCGTACCCCATATGCATCAACTTAAGAAACTTAAAGCCTGTATTCGTTGTTTAACCCTCTGATCAATTAACATCCTAGACAAAGAGGAACAGCGATGGATATTTTTTCAACTCTGGCCACGGCTTTACACCGTATTTTTAACGAAAAAGCCCTGTAGGTCGGGCAACCGCTTTATCGTTGCCCGACGATCATGTGGCGATCCTGCTTCGGAATATTGCGCGGGTCTGAAACCCTGCCATCTTTCAAGGCCTTGGAAATGTCGGGCGCAAAAAGCGCGTGCCCGACCTACACGACTAAAGGGCTACCCCTTTCAGGGGAAATGGGGGCCGATAATTTGCTGTTGGTTTCCATTAGGAACAGGGTTCTGGGATGTGTAGTAGGGGCATTGGACATTTTCATTCCTTAAACAAGGTGGTATTAGCTGGGCAAAAGCGATACCAGATATGTTAATCAGCGAAGCCCAATTATTCTCCGAGCTATTTATTGTTGCAGCTAATGTCAAAAAGCCCTACAGTTAAGAGAAATAGACATTGAAGTTGGTAATTTATCGACTGACCTACTACATGGTACAGCTGGGTTAATCTATCTGCGATATGATTCCCCGCTGGATGGTAAGGCCCTTGAGCTACTTCGGATGACCACCCCAGACGAAAACATGAAAAATATGAGGGAGATGGACAATGCCAAACAGATTCAAAATTTGAAGAAACTTGGTGAGGAGGTTGCTCGTCGGCTTATGGCGGCCTTTCACCTACCGCGGGCGTTTGGCTCACCTCTTTATCGTCTTCAATTAGCTCTAATGAGGCCGTACGATGACTCGGAACACTGTATTACAGATGAACCATCCCATAGGAAGTGGTACAAACAACGTTTGTCTAAAAGATACCGTTCCAGGGCTCGGCCGTCCCATTCATATCCACTTGCTTTCATGCCAGCCTAGCGTCGAGTTAAAAACCGTCGCTGTCTTTAATTCCATTAAGACTCAGCTGAGCCTTCCGGTTGGAACCAGTCCGTGTGGTGGTCCGGGAGTGCGAGGGAGATGGGAAGACGGAATGAGTTGTATGGCTTGGAGGGAGCCCTCGTGCCAACATATCCTCGTTTTGATGACCGATGGTACTTCGCTGAACAATCATGTTGAGCAGTTTGCTCTGGATTGGAAACAGCAGGCAGGAATAAACGGTATCATCATTCCGGTTCTGCCTCCTAGTGCAGGTGGGTCTTCTCTACCGAAGAGCCTTCAAAGCATGAACCGACTGGCTGATGTGGGTAACGCCGCCTGGCTTGCCACCGATATTCTACGTTGGATCCAAGTGGGGGCAGAACGAAAGCTTTTCTTAAGCTATCGCCGTGACGACACCAAGAATCTTGCTGACCAGATCCACCATGCTCTAGTTCAGCGTGGCTATCGCGTGTATCTTGACAGATTCTCGGGAACGCCAGGCCGCTTTTTCCCACAGGAAATTGCCGAGGAACTAGCAGACAAAGGATGTGTACTGCTGCTTGAGAGTCCAAACTTGGCTAAGTCCCGCTGGACTAGATGGGAGATTGCCTTTGCGCGCCATTATCACCTAGGCCTGATGGCATTGAATGTAGACGGTGCTCCACTCCTTCCTGCGGGCCCTCAGTCGCCAGATCGCATGAATGTTAGAACCCAACCATCCTCTGGGGAACTTTCTATCTCAGACTTAGGGACTGTTATTGACTTTATCGCTCGGCGTTACACTATCAACTCCATTGCTCGTCGAGTCTTTTATGAAGAATTATTGCGGAAAACCTCTCAGTCAAAAGGGGTTGGATTCCAGGAACTAGGGAATGGAACATATGCTCTCTCCGCTCGCGGTAAAACAGCTCTCGTCTATCCCAGTGGAAGACCAGGAAACTTGTCAGAATTGCACAATATCGCTTTAACTTATTCTTTTAAAAGTACTTTTGATTTTAGAATTTTAGCCGGACAGCACCAGCATCTTCCACCACGGGCGAATCAGGAACTCGACTGGCTCGCTCAGCTGGCCATTGTTCTGCTTCGCGGACCATATCAGTTACCCGGTTCAATCCATAACTTCGCCAATGGTGTAAACCCATGAATTCCCTAATGATTCTAGTAGGACCTGATGCAGACGCTGATCCTTACTTAATGGATCTTGCCTCTGTTGCAGCCGGATTGGCCGTTGAGTCCAAGCGTCGAATCCTGTTTGTCGGAACATCCCAAACTGTGTTGGCTGTGGGGACAGCAATCGTCGGGTATCAGCAAGAGCGAACAGTAGAAGGAGGAGAGCGCTTTCCATCGCCAATTGTATTGGCCGGATTGGTTCGTAATGTTTTCGATACCCCGGATCCGTTGTATCGGGATCCTGAATTCAGCAAAGAGACGCGATATGATGAGGGTGGCTTGCTTTCAGAACTGGTTGATTTGGGTATCATGGACCTCGATAGCGGAATGGAAAAAAGGATTATCCCTAAGTCACTCGAAGCTCTAGATGATCAATTAGATGATTTTCTAAAGCGGGAGAAACCTTCTCAGATACTTGCTATTGGTAAGATCTCAAGGAAAATCCTTGAACGTCTGTCTCATAATGCCATGGAATCGAATATGCGTCTGGGAGTTATCGGTGTTGTTGGCCAGGCCCCTAAAGGTGCTGAGGTGCTTTTTAGTGAGATCGCAGAGTCCAAGCTGGATGGGGTTCCAATCCGAGGTGTAGAACAGAGTGAGGAGAGGAATCAAGGTGAAACCGCCTCGGAACCTCTGATTGAGGCGGCTAAAAACGCAGTTCGGGAGGCTGGGCTAAGTTATGCGGTGACCGAATGGGTGTTGGGAACGAGACAAAGCGATGAGGAAGCCTCCGACTACTAAGAAAGCGGTCGTTCTTGAGGCGGGTATTCTCTCTAATGAACGCCCGATAAGGTCGAGTTGCACGCATAGGTTGCCCGTCAGGTTTCAGAATGAAGCGGTCATTCGAATGGCAAGGCTGCAGAACAATCAACGGCAACTTATGGCCGTTATGCAAAGCTTTTCATAACGGTCAAAACCCGACACTAATACCTCTACCTCCACAAATGACCCGGTAGCTCTGGCAACCCGTCTGCCCGCCCGGCCGGATAACGCCGGGCGGAAGGCCGATAATCCGGCCGCGCAATTTGCAGAAGCCCGTCCGCTCGACGATCCGCCGGGTGAAATGGTGGACCTGTTGGAGCGCGCCGCGCAGCCGGCGGTCGATGGGCTGATGGAGGCGGTGCGCGGCGTGCTGCATTCGTCCGCCGATCTGCTGGATGTGCGGGAGCGGCTCGCGGGGATATTTCCGGCCTGGGGCAAAGAAGCGCTGGCGGCGGTGTTCGCCGAAGCGTTCTTGGCGGCGGAGTTGGCCGGCCGGGGCGATGTGAGCGAGGGGCGTTGATGACGACGCGTCCGAGTCTGCGATAATGGGTGTCCGGTACGGTTCGCTGCCGTTCAAGGAACAAATTGCCTTTTGGCGGGCTAAGGAGCTGGTCCCGACCGAGCGCTGGAACGATCTGGTTCGCGAGCAGCACGATACGGCGTTTACGGGCGATTTGGAGCCCGTTTTTGCGGATATCGGCGAGTATTTGACCAGAAGTCATGACGAACGCTTTGGTCGACAGGTTGCGCCGGACGGCGAGCCGTGGAAGGAATTATCACCCGGCTACCAGGCGCGCAAGCCGAAAAACCAGGACAAGATTTTAACGCTGGAGGGTGATTTGCGGAGATCGCTGCATGCTGATGTCTCGGCCGATGAGCTGCTGTTCGGCACGATCCTCAAGTACGGCGCCACGCACCAATTCGGCGATCCGCGGCGGCATATTCCGGAGCGGCCGTTTCTGGGCGTGTCGGATGACGATCGGGATGAGATTCTGGACATCATTCGCGATCATATCCAGGCCGCGCTGTGAGTTCTGCTATTGTCTATGGATTTCGAGCGTTGCAAGGGATGTTTTTGATCCGGGCTTGGTTCATGCCCTGAAGACCCCGTTTTGAGGGGCGAGTGCGCTGATTTTTTTATTTTCGCTCTGCGCAAATTATTTTTATTTTTCGTTCCGTTTTATCCCTCTTCATTTCGTTTCATTTCCATTTATCTCGCTTTTCCCCTTTCATTTATCTAATTTCTATTCATGTACCCCGTCTTAAACACCCACCAGACAAAAGTCAGGCAGAGGATCAGAAAGCCCGCTATCATGCCAATGCTCATGCCGACGTGTACATCGGCAACACCGTAAAAACTCCAGCGAAAGCCGCTGATCAAATACACCACGGGATTGAATAGCGTGATCTTCTGCCATAACGGGGGCAGCATCTTGATCGAATAGAATGCGCCGCCCAGGAAAGTCAGGGGCGTGACGACCAGCATCGGTACCACCTGGAGTTTCTGAAAATTATCGGCCCACAACCCGATAATGAAGCCAAACAGACTGAAAGTCACCGCCGTCAGCAAGAGAAAGGCGATCATCCACCCCGGATGGGCGATTTCGTAGGGTACGAAAAGGCGCGCGGTGCCCAGAATGAGCAGGCCCAGCATCACCGACTTGGTCGCCGCTGCGCCCACATAACCGATCAGCACCTCGATCCAAGAAACCGGTGCCGAGAGCAGCTCATAAATCGTGCCCGACCACTTGGGCATGTAAATCCCGAACGAAGCATTGGCGATGCTTTCGTTCAGTAAATTCAGCATGACCAGCCCAGGGATAATGAAGGCACCATAACTGACGCTGTCGATGTTGCCCATGCGCGAACCGATGGCTTTGCCAAAGACGATGAAGTACAGCGAGGTGGTCAGCACAGGTGCGGCGATGCTTTCCGCCAGCGTACGAAAGGTGCGCGCCATTTCGAAATGGTAAATGGCCCGGATGCCGTAGAGGTTCATGTCTGCTCCTGCTTGGACTGATGTACCAGGCTGACGAAGATGTCTTCCAGTGAACTCTCGCGGGAGCGTAAGTCTTTGAAATCGATGCCGTGTTGATTGAGCGTGCGCAACAACGCGGCAATACCGCTTTCTTCTTTTTGGGCGTCGAAGTGATAAATCAGGGCATGCCCGTCGTCGGAGAGCGTTAACGGCCAAGCGTTGAGCCCGGCGGGAATGCGGGATAGGGGCTGCCGCAAAGTCAGGGTAAGCTGCTTCTTGCCAAGCTTGCGCATCAGTATTTCTTTGTCTTCCACCACGATCAATTCCCCTTGGTTGATGACGCCGATCCGATCGGCCATGTCTTCTGCTTCCTCGATGTAATGGGTAGTCAAAATGATCGTGGTACCCTGCGTCCGTAGTTTGCGTACCAGGCGCCACATGTCGTGGCGCAACTCCACATCCACGCCGGCGCTCGGCTCATCGAGGAACAAGATCGCCGGCTCATGCGCGAGGGCTTTGGCAATCAGCATGCGGCGTTTCATGCCGCCGGAAAGGGTCATGATTTTCGCGTTGCGCTTGTCCCACAGGGACAGATCGCGCAGGACTTTTTCCAGATAGACCGCGTCGGGTGACTTACCGAATAGCCCACGGCTAAATTTGACGGTGGCCCAGACCGACTCGAACGAATCCGTATGCAGTTCCTGTGGTACCAGGCCGATGGCGGCCCGCGCCGCGCGGTAGTCCCGCACGATATTGTACCCGTCGGCGAAGATGGTTCCGGACGTGGCTTTGACGATGCCGCAGATCAGGCTAATCAGTGTCGTCTTGCCGGCTCCATTGGGTCCGAGCAAGGCAAATATCTCGCCGCGTCGGATGTCCAGGTTGATGTGGTTGAGCGCCCGGAAACCGTCGGCATAGACCTTGTTAACGTCGCGCACGGAGAGGATGGGGGCGGAGCTATCGGTGGTCATGGGCGCGGATACGGGCATTTTTTTCATGGATGAATGTAAATCCCAGAGTCTATTGATTACCGAGGCGCGATCGGCACATCCTTGCGCCTCCCCCATTCGGCCCAGGAGCCGTCGAATAACGGAATCTTATGAATACCCGCCTGATACAGCGCCAGAAGCAAGACTGCCGCTGAAACACCCGAGCCGCAACTGGTCACTATTGGCTTGGAAGACTCTACCATTGTCGATGACAGGAGTTGTCTCAGTTGGTCAACCGGCCGTAATCGATGGTCATCCGGCCTGAACAAATGTTGATAGGGAATATTGAAGCTGCCAGGGATATGGCCCGGTTGAAGGCCGGGCTCATGCTGTGGCCGTTGACCCATAAAGCTGTCTGCGGAACGGGAGTCCAGAATTTGGGCGGAGCCTTGCTGTTGAATCTCACGCATCTGCGCTAAATCGGCAAGCAGTTCGGGGTGAAAGACGGCATGAAAGGCTTTATAGACCGGGGCTTTTCTTTTGTCAGTCAACGGAAACGCCAATTGCTTCCATCGGGTTAAACCGCCATCCAGGACTTTGACTTTGTCGTGCCCGAATACTCGGAACATCCACCAGGCGCGGGCCGAGGCAAAAAAGTGGTGACGGTCGTAAACGATTATCCAAGTCTGGTTATCGATACCCAACTGACCCACTTGACGCCCGAATTGTTCAGCACTGGGAAGAGTATGCGGAAGAGGATGAGTCTGGTCGGCAATGTCGTCGATGTCGAAAAACTGGGCGCCCTGGATATGCTGGCGGTGGTATTCTGCAAGAGCGCTCCGTTGCTGTCTCGGTAAAAAGTAGGTGGCGTCCAGGATGACCAAATCGGGACGATCAAGATGCTGGCGCAACCCTTCGCAACTGATTAAAGCGCTGTCGGTATCAAGTTCGGCATTGGTTGGAAGTGGGGGAATGCTCATGTTTTCACTTTATCATAAGAGTAACGGTCTTCGCCGAGATCCTTACTTTAAGGAAACTCTGAATAAGTGAGTTTTCCAGAATTGGGCCCCCTGCCGGGGTTAGGAGTCAAAACTGGCCGATTTTCTCCGAGCAACTGCTCCTTGATGGCCTTTTTCACCCTTCATCCCGGTTTTTACCAGGGCACGGAACGGACGTTCCCCTAGGAGGGCCTCATCGCCTCCCGGATGTGGTAAAGATTGCCGAGGGCAAACAGCAAATACAGTTGCTGCACATTCTTATAAAGTCCTCGGTAGCGCACGTGGGTATAACCGAATTGGCGCTTGACGATCCGGAAGGGGTGTTCGACTACGGTACGGCACGCAGCCGGCAGGCGGTTGTAAAGGGCTTGCTCCGCCGGTCCTTCTGACGCTTGAAAGGAAAAGCCCACGCCGGCTCATCCTGTTGACCTGCCGTCAGATTGCGGTTCTTGCGGGTATAGGCCCGGGCACCGCCGACAACTTTTTCTTCGCCGTGCAGCAACGCCTCGGCCATAGCCCCATCCGCCACTTTTGCGGTGGTTACCTCAACCGTATGCACCCGGCCCGACTCGGCATCGACTCCACTGTGCGCCTTCATGCCAAAGTGATAATTGTTTCCTTTCTTGGTCGAACTCATTTCAGCATCCCGTTTTCGCTATACAGTGGACAGTTTAAGTTCGAGCGTTATCTTTGACGCCGTGTTTCTGCTTCTGGCTGCGAACGGTGCCCCGGTATTGCTGGGTGCACTAGCGGGTTCCTATGCCATGAAGCCGATAGATGGCGGCCTTCGGTTAAGCGATGGTCATCCTTTGTTCGGCACGGCCAAAACATGGCGCGGCCTATTCGCCGCCTGTGCGGCAACGCCTGCGGCTGCTTATCTGTTGGGACAGGGTCCGCTTACCGGTCTATTATTCGCGGTCGGCACTCTGTGTGGCGATTTGTTGGCCAGTTTTTGCAAAAGGCGGTTAGGCATGGCCGAAGGCAGCCATGTGCGCGGCCTCGATACGGTGCCCGAGTCGCTTTTTCCGCTGTTAATGGTAAAATCGAGCCTGGGCATCGGCTGGCTTGAAATCGTGATTTCAGTGGGTGCTTTTTACTTGATTGAAGAATGGCTTTCGCCTGTTTTGGTCAAATGGCGTTTGCGTAAACACCCGTAGTTCTTCCGCGGTGCGGAGAGTATGAATAAACCGGGCCTGAAGGTCTTAAGGAAGCTCTGAATAAGTGGTTTTTATAAGCGACACCGTGCGACATCCGTGGCACCTCGCCGAAAATGGGCAAATCCTTCCCGGCAGCGCCCGCTATCGGGGTGATTTCACTCAGTGTTCTCGGTTTTCCAGGGCGAAGGACAAAGGTCTCCCTAGGTCGGCTGCAGCGCCTGCCGAACGTGATAAAGATTGCCCAGGGCAAACAGCAAGTAGAGTTGTTGGGCATTCTTGAACAGCCCCCGGTAACGCACTTTGGTATAGCCGAACTGGCGCTTGACGATCCGGAACGGATGTTCGACCATGGCGCGTAACGGCGCCAGCATGTGGTTGTGAAGGGCTTGCTCTACCGGCAACTCTTCACCCTTCCCCCGCTTGAACGGAAAGGCCCAAACCGGCTCGCCTTCCAGGCGATCCGCCGCTAGATTCCGGTCCTTGCGGGTATAGGCCCGATCGCCCAGCACGACCCGTTCCTCGCCGTGCAGCAACGCCTCCGTCATGACCCCATCCGCCACCTTGGCGGTGGTCATCTCCACAGTATGCACCAACCCCGACTCGGCATCGACCCCAATGTGCGCCTTCATCCCAAAGTGGTAATTGTTCCCTTTCTTGGTCGAACTCATCTCGGCATCCCGTTTGCGCGCCCGGTTCTTGGTGGACGGCGGGGCAGCGATTAATGTCGCATCGACGATCGTGCCTTGCCGTAGCAACAGGCCTTTTTCGGCCAACAGCGCCGCCGTTTCATCAAATAGGGTTTGTGCTAACTGATGGCGTTCCAGCAGATGCCGGAACTTGAGGATCGTGGTTTCATCCGGCAGGGCGTCCTCGCCCGCATCGAGCCCGGCAAACTCGCGCAGCAGCGGCATGTCGTGCAATACTTCCTCCATCGCCGGATCGGAATAGCCGAACCACTGCTGCATCAGGTGAATGCGCAACATCGTCGCCAAGGGAAAGGGGCGGCGGCCTCGGCCCGCTGTCGGGTAGTGCGGCGCTATCCGGCTCGCCCACAAACTCCAAGGCACTACCTGCTCCATCTCTTGGAGAAATTGCTGCCGCCGAGTCTGTTTCGGTTTCTTCACGAACAGCGGGGCACTGAGTCCGAGTTGCTTCATGGCGGGCACCTATCGAAAATGGCAAGCTGCGGATATTTTATCCCAGGCGTAGGACTTATTCAGAGTTTCCTTAACTTACAATATCCACAAGGGCTTTAATCCGGGCAATCGGCGCTTCGTTCTGCATCAGATGAAAGAAGCCTTGGAAGAGGCGGGAGCCGACCTGTTGTTTCTGCAGGAAATGCAGGGAGAGCACCATCTTCATGCGCTGGAAGTCGAAGACTGGCCGGCGATTTCGCAATTCGAGTTTATCGCCGAAGGCGTATGGCCGTTTTATATTTACGGCAAGAACGCAGTGTACAAGACAGGTCACCACGGCAACGCGATTTTGAGCCGTTTTCCGTTCGTCAACTGGGAAAACATCAATGTTTCGCCGTTTCCGTGGGCCAGCCGGAGCATGCTGCACGGCGTGATCCGTATGCCGGACACGGACGAGGAGGTGCATATCGTGTGCATACATTTCGGATTGACCAGCCGCGAGCGGCGCGCGCAGCTTGACCGATTGAGCGAGCGGATCGATCAATATGTACCGCATCACGCGCCGCTGATCGTCGCCGGCGACTTCAACGACTGGCTTAGCCAGGCGGAGCGGCATTTTGAACGGCACCTCGGGCTGAAAGAGGTTTTTCATGTGACGCATGGCGATTATGCGCGGACTTTTCCGTGTTGGATGCCACTTTTGCCGATGGACCGGATTTATTTCCGCGGATTGACTCCGGTCGGGTGCGAACGTCTGGCGGGCGCGCCATGGCGCAGGCTTTCCGATCATGCCCCGTTGGCGGCGTCATTTAGCTTATGAACGGCAATCAACCTTTTTTCCGGTCCTTATGGACTCTTCCCAATCTGCTGACCTGCTTCCGCTTCGTCGCGGCGCCCGGCTTGCTGGCTTTTGCCTGGTCCGGCCATGACCGGGCTTTCATAAGTCTTCTGGCGCTGGTTTTTCTGAGCGACGTACTGGACGGATTTGCGGCCCGCCTGACCGGGCAGGTGACCGAATTCGGTGCCACGCTCGACAGTTTTGCCGATTTGCTGACCTATATGACGATCGCGGTCTGCAGCTTCTGGCTATGGCCCGATCTGGTCATGCGCGAATGGCTGTATGTCCTGATGATCGTCGGCAGTTGCATTGCCCCGCCTGCAGCCGGCATGATCAAGTTCGGCAGGCTCACCAGTTACCATACCTGGCTGGTCAAGGCGGCCGCGGTAGTGGTCGGCGTTTCTCTGTTCATTCTGTTTTTGGGCGGCACCGTCTGGCCGCTCAGGATCGCGGCTTTCGTCTCGCTGACTGCGGCGCTTGAGGAAATCACCATTACTTTATTGTTGCCGTCGCCCGAATCGAATGTGCGTTCGCTTTGGAATGTGCTGCAAAAACGCCAGTCCTGACCTTGGCGGCGGAAATTATTCGCTTCCGGCCCGCCAATATTTCTTATCCAGTTCCCGATACGTTTTTATGGTGAGGCCGTGTGCGGACAGATCGGCCAGAATGGCCCCGCTGTCGGCGCTCTTTAGCCATTTTGCCCCGATTTTCTGGTAGCGCGCGAGTACGCCAGCGTGGGGATGGCCGAATTGGTTCCGGTAGCCTGCGGGAATCAAGACATATCGAGGTTTTACAGTCTCTAAAAATGCCTGGGTCGAAGACGTTTTGCTGCCGTGATGGGGGGCGACCAGAATGTCTGCGCGCAAGGCAGACCCGTAGCGGTCGACCAGCCGGGATTCCGCGGCGGCTTCGATATCGCCGGCCAACAGAATGGCGCCGTTTCGGGAGCGGATTTTCAACACGCAGGAATTATTGTTGTCGGTTGCCGGGTCGAGCCGTTCGGGTGCGAGCATCGTAAAGTCCACCTCATCCCATCGCCAGCTTTGCCCTGCCTTGCAGAGGGCAGGCGCATATTCGGCCAGGCCCTCCGGCGCGCCGGTCAGGAGGTGTGCGACAGGCAGCGCGCGCAAAATCGAGCGCGCGCCGCCGATATGATCGTTATCGCCGTGGCTGACGATTAGTGTGTCGATCTTGTTTGCCCCCCGGCTGTGTAGATACGGCAGTACCACGTTGCGCCCCATATCGCTCTCGGGAGAAAACTGCGGGCCGGTGTCGTACACCAGCCAGTGGCCGGCGGTTTGTATGCCGACCGCAAGTCCCTGGCCGACATCGAGCAGGGTCATCCTGATTTCGCCTACCGCCGGCCGGGCGGGGGCAGTGAAAATCAGCGGCGCTATCATTATCACGCCCAACCAGCGCGAAGGCGTTCCGAACGGCGCGAGCAGCCAGAAGGCGCCTGGTATCGCGGTCAGCAGCGCCCAGTAGGGAGGCGCGGAATGGCTGAGGGTTGCGGCCGGAATTTGCGCCATTAAATTGAGCAGCCACATCAAGCTCCGCAAGATATAGTCGGCCGGCAACAGCAACAGGCCGGCGAGCGTCGAGGATAGCGGCAGGAGCAACAGGCCGAGGAGGGCCAAAGGCAACACGGCCAGGCTGATCACCGGCACGGCCAGGAGATTCGCGAACGGCGCGATAAAAGTGATTTGCTGGAAAAAGAACAACAGGAAAGGCGCAAGCCCGAGCGATGTGACCCCATGTAATTTGACCGCCGCGCCGAAAGGTTTCGGTTTGGCCAGGCGGCCCGCGACCGCAAACAGGATCAGTCCGACCGCAAAGAATGAGAGCCAGAAGCCGGTCGATAGGACCGCGAGAGGATCGAGGATCAGTACCCCGAGTAAAGCGGCGGCAAGGGTATCGATGGGCCTGCTGTTCCTCTGCCCGATCACCGACGCCATCGCGATGGCCAGCATGATCAGCGCACGTTGCGCGGGGACCGCAAAACCGGCGAGAAACGTATAAAACACGGCCGCAATTAGTGCTACGAGCGCCGCGATTCTTGGCGGCGGCCAGCGCAACACGCCGGTCAGGGCCCAGCCTTTGAGCGCCAGAAAATAGACAAAGCCCGCGATCAGTCCGATATGCGAACCGGAAATCACGATCAGATGCGTCGTTCCGGTTTTTCTGAAAATATCCCATTGCGCTTGCGTGATCCGGCTGCCGTCGCCGATCATCAGTGCCTGCAGCAGCGCGAGGCTGGGCGAGCCGGTCAACAGTCCGTTCAGCCGGTCGGCGATCTTTTGTCTCAAGCCGGGCACATTGGCGTAGGCGGCTTCTTTGATCAACACGGGTGGCGGGCGGGTTCGCACGTAACCGGTGGCGCCGATGCCTTCGGTAAACAGCCAGCGCTCGTAGTCGAAACCGCCCGGATTGAGGGTGCCGTGCGGGCGTTTCAGTTTGACCGTAAAAGTCCAGGTTTGTCCGGCTTTCACCGGGCGATCCGGTCGATACCAGGTGAGCCGGATCCGCGAAGGGAATTCCGGCGGCGACTCGGCGATCGCGAAATCGAAGCGTAAGTTTTTATCCCCTACGTCAGGCAGGTTGGCGATCCGTCCGGTGATTCTCAGATCGGTGCCTTCCAGCGCCTGAGGCAGCCGGTCGTGTAAACGGATCAGCGCGAAACCGGTTCCCCAGAACAACCCTGACAGGATGAATGCCACGACCCAATGGCGCCGCCATAACGCAAAGCCGAATACGGGCACGAGGAACAAGAGATAGCCCGCCCCGGTCATATCGGGGAGTTGCTGGACCAGCATAACCCCTATCAAATAGCTGATCGCCGCGATGATCATAAGGCTGTCGGCAATATTTTTTTAGCGCAATTAAAAAACTGTTACACTTAAGCCATGCCTGACAGGGGGCCTTTTCCGCCCTGCACGGGCGCTCTCAGGCATCAGCTGCATTCTCTAGGCATTATGGCAAAACAATTGGTAAAACGGCTTCTGGACAAGCTCGTTCCCGATCACGACGTGATCAAGCGACATAAGCACTTGCAGTTTCTGGGCGACAGTCTGCACGAACCGAATCTGTGGCATTTGAACAGGCACTCGGTCGCAAAGGCTTTTGCGATCGGCCTGTTTTTCGCCTGGGTTCCGCTGCCGGCGCAAATGGTGTTTGCTGCGGCCGCCGCTATTTATTTCCGTTCGAATATCCCTTTATCGGTGGCGCTGGTCTGGGTGACCAATCCGATTACGATGCCGCCTTTGTTTTATTTCGCCTACCGGGTCGGGCTATTATTCATGAATACGCCGGCCACCGAGCAGAGCGCCGATTTTTCGGTCGGCAATATGCTCTCCGAGTTGGGAGAGGTCTGGCAGCCGTTCCTGTTGGGTTGCCTGATACTGGGCGTGATTTCTTCAGCCGCCGGCTATTTCGGCATCCACTATTTTTGGCGGGCCCATATCACCAAAAAATGGACCGATAGAAAAAAAAGAGCGGATCGCATCCGGCCTTTCCAGTGCACTTACTGGCGCAAGTCATAGAAAAAGGTTTTGCGTAATCGCCGCTGTGCCTACCGGATAAAATAAGCGGTCTGGATTTTGAGGTATGACCCCTTCTCCAGCCTGGAGAAGGGGATCAACGGCGTGACCGTTTTAAGAAACGATCAAACCGTCTTCCATGTGCAGTACTCGGCCGATCTTCGAAGCCAGCTCATGATCGTGCGTAACGACCAGGAAGCTGACGTTCATTTCCTGATTCAATTCCAGCATCAATTCGTAAACCTGATGGGCGGTTTTGCTGTCCAGGTTACCGGTCGGTTCGTCCGCCATGACCAGTGCGGGCTTGTTGATCAAGGCTCGGGCAATTGCGGCGCGCTGCCTTTCGCCGCCCGACAATTCGCCCGGCTTGTGCTCGATCCGGTGGCCGAGTCCGACGCGCCTGATCAGTTCCACGGCGTTTTCGGACGCTTCCTTGACCGTTTTTCCGCCGATCAACTGCGGCATCGCGACGTTTTCCAGGACGGTGAATTCGCCGAGCAGGTGATGGGATTGGTAGACGAAGCCGAGCGCGCGGTTTCTAAGCTTCGCCAAGCCCGAGGAACCGATTTTGTTGATGTCGATGTTGTCCAGCACCACTTGGCCGCCGCTGGGTTTTTCGAGTCCGCCCAACAGATGCAGCAAAGTGCTCTTGCCGGACCCCGAGGCGCCCATGATGGCGACGCGCTCGCCCACGCCGATCGTCAAATCCACGCCGCGCAGGACTTCGACGTCCAGCTCGCCCTGGGTGTAACGCTTGGTCAATTGCCGGCATTCGAGTATCGCGGTGTTATTCATAGCGCAAGACCTCCGCAGGGTTGACTTTGGCGGCCTGCCAGGCGGGGTACAGCGTGGCGAGCAGGGAAAGCAAAAAAGCCATTCCGGCGATCGCGTAGACGTCGGTCAGCACCAGTTTGGAGGGCAATTCGCTGATGTAATACACGTCGGCCGGTAAAAAGTTGACCTGAAAAAAGGTCTCGATCTTGCGCACGATAGTGCTCGCATTCAAGGCCAGCGTAATACCGCCGAGCGTGCCGATCGCCGTGCCGGTCACCCCGATGATCGTACCGAGCACCACAAAAATGCCCATCACCGCGCGCGAAGTCAGGCCCTGGGTTTTCAGGATCGCGATGTCGCCGCGCTTGTCGGTGACCACCATCACCAGCGTCGAGACGATATTGAAGGCGGCGACCGCCACGATCAGCAACAGAATGATGAACATCACCCGTTTCTCGGTCTGCACCGCACGGAAAAAGTTGCTGTGGGCCTGTGTCCAGTCGCTGACCACGTACTCGCCGTAGAACTCTGAGGCCAGTTCACGGGTAATCCTGGGCGCGTTGAAAATTTCGTCGAGTTTGATCCGCAGGCCGGAAACGGCTGTATCCATCCGATACAGTTTGGCCGCATCGTCGAGATGGATCAGCGCCATGTTGCGGTCGTATTCGTACATGCCGACCTTGAAGAGGCCGGTGACGGTGAAGCGGCGCATGCGCGGCAGTATGCCTGCCGGCGTCGAATTGATCTGCGGGCTGATCACGGTGATCTTGTCGCCGACGATCACGCCGAGATAGTTGGCCAGTTCCGCGCCGAGCACGATGTTGTAGCTGCCAGCGGTTAAATCGGACAGCCTGCCCTCCACCATGTTCGCACCGACTTTGGAAACCTTGTTTTCATAATCGGGCAGGATGCCGTTCAGCATCGTGCCGCTGACGCGGCGGTCGGCGTTGATCATCACCTGACCGCTGATAAACGGGGCAACGCCTTCGACATGCGGTTGATTCTTGATTTTCGCCTCCGCCTCCGGCCAATTGTCGAGTTGGCCGTTCAGCCCGGTGACCGTGGCATGCGAAGTCATGCCGAGGATTCGTTCGCGCAGCTCGGCTTCGAAGCCATTCATTACCGACAGTACGGTAATCAGCGCGGTGACGCCGAGCGCAATCCCGAATACGGACGTGAGCGTAATGAAGGAAATGAATTGCGTTCGGCGTTTGGCACGCGTGTAGCGCAAGCCGATATAAAATATCAGTGGTTTGAACATGAAGTTGGGCGAGAGGTGGGAAAATCAGGATTTTTTGCAGTTCGGACAATAACCGTACAAGTAGAGGCCGTGGTCGGTCAGCTTGTAACCCATCCGTTCGGCAATCTCTTTCTGGCGGTTTTCGATCACCTCGTCCGAAAATTCATCGACTTTGCCGCATTTGATGCACATGATATGGTCGTGATGGTCGCCGCTGGCCAATTCGAAGACCGAGTTGCCGCCTTCGAAATGGTGGCGGGTGACGAGGCCCGCCGCTTCGAACTGGGTCAACACGCGGTAAACGGTGGCCAGGCCGATTTCCTCATCCTCGCTGAGCAAGATTTTATAGACCTGCTCCGCGGTCAAATGGCGGTCATTGACTTGATTTTCCAGGATTTGGAGTATTTTGATCCGAGGCAGCGTCACCTTCAGGCCGGCGTTTCTTAAATCATGCGATTCCACTAGTTATCTCCGATAGAGCCGAGATCAGCCGTTTTTCCATTGCAATTGGCCATTGTAGCCTTTTTTGACCGTGAATGGGATGAGAAGTTGAAGGCGGTAGGGCCTTATTAATAAAGGCGAATAGGATTATTTTTTGACATCAGGTATGATGCAGCATTTTTCTATGATACCCGAGATTCATGCGTAAGTTTTTACTTTATTTTACGCTGCTGGCCGGAATGGCGGTTGCTTCCTGTTCGACGGTTTTAAATAATCTGCCCGGCGTCTACAGGGTCGATGTGCAACAGGGCAATATCGTGGATCAGTCGATGGTGGACCAGCTCAGGCCCGGGATGAGCAAGCGTCAGGTGCTTTATATCATGGGGTCTCCGATGTTGAAGGAATCCTTTCGCGAGAACCGATGGGAATATCTTTATTCGAATCAGCCCGGCGGCGAACCGCGGCAACAGAAGAGGCTCATCTTGATTTTTGAAGGTGACAGCGTAGTCGGCTTGCAAGGCGATTTCAAACCGAG
Organism: Methylomicrobium album BG8; assembly: GCF_000214275.2. Lineage (NCBI taxonomy): Bacteria > Pseudomonadati > Pseudomonadota > Gammaproteobacteria > Methylococcales > Methylococcaceae > Methylomicrobium > Methylomicrobium album. Next base: position 1,480,548 of record NZ_CM001475.1, read on the forward strand.
CAAATTGCCGGTGCTCAAGCCTTCTCCCGACGCGACCGTGGAGGTGCCGAAACGGAATCTCGACGAAAGTTTATGGGGAACCATCAAGGGATGGTTCGGCACGGATAAGTCTGCCGCCGCATCGCAGCAGGAAAGCGAGAAGGAGAACGCGCCCGCGGAGGAATCGAAAAGCTTATGGGAAAGTTTGACCGGCTGGATGCGTTCGGATGAAGGCGATGAACCGCAGAAAGGCGAAGGGCAGGGCGTCACTCCGGCTGACGCGGAAGGTGAATGATGGTGTTTCCCCTGACTGGCCGAGCCGGGATGTCGAAAAAATCGAGGCTCCTTCGCTTTAAGCCCTCCCTTTCCAAATGCGATTACAACCGTTGAGGAAGGTCTCGAGATGGCGGAGCGGATGGTTTTTATCGACGCGCTTCCAGCCTATCTTGTCGGAAATTTCGGGGAAATCAAATTTCGATTTTTAAGGGGGAAGCCGAATTTTGATCCTGGCGTTTCCGCCGGATTGCGAAGGTGAAAACGACGCTCCCTCCCTAATTTGCCTGCCCTGTGAGGATTTCCATAAAAGCCGGCCTCTAAGGCAATCGAGCGTAATGCAATCATCGATGTTTATGCCGGTCTAACCCATGTCCTTATACACAAGTCCGTCATTCCGGCAAAGCCTGCCCCCGGTCAGGGATTTCCGGAATCCAGGTTACAGGGATGTTTTGAACTTGCCATCCCTGGCGCTGGATACCCGCTTCCCGGCGGGTATGACGGCATTTATGTATAGGGGCATGGGTCTATAACCGGTCGGTTGCTATAAATTAAGGAGGAATGATCATGCCGAATCCTATCCTGACGATTAGCCCGGTGATCGAGCATCGGGGCGTTAGCGTGCCGACTTTTCTTTACGGCACGGCCTGGAAAGAGAATGCAACCGAACGGCTGGTCGCTTTGGCGCTCGAATCCGGCTTCCTGGGAATCGATACGGCGAATCAGCGCCGCCATTATTTCGAGGAGGGCGTCGGAGAAGCGGTCGGTCGGGCATTGGCTTCGGGGAAACTGCAACGCACCGGCCTGTTCCTGCAGAGCAAATTCACCTATGTTTCGAGCCAGGATCATCGGTTGCCTTACGATTCGCAGGCCAGTTACGCGGTGCAGGTGGAGCAATCCTTGCAGAGTTCGCTAGCGCACCTGCATACCGATTATCTGGATTCCTACCTGTTGCATGGGCCGGCTTCCGGCCGGGGTTTGACTTCGGCCGACTGGGAAGCCTGGGGTGCAATGGAAAACCTGCAGGAATCCGGCCGGGTCAGGCTGATCGGCGTCTCCAACTTTTCGCTCGAACAATTGCAACTGCTGCTCAAGAACGCCGATATCAAGCCTGCATTCGTACAAAACCGCTGCTTTGCGCGCACGGGATGGGATGCGGAAATCCGGGCGCTGTGCCGCGCGCACGGCATTACTTACCAGGGCTTTTCCCTTTTGACCGCGAACCTGGCAGCGTTAGGGCGGCGCGAAATGCGGGAAATCGCCGAACGCCATGGCTGCACGGTCGAACAGGCGGTGTTCCGGTTTGTACTGCAGGTCGGGATGATTCCGCTGACCGGTACGGCCGACCCGCAACACATGATCGAGGATCTGGCGGTCTACCGGCTTGAGCTTGCCGACGAAGAAATCGAGCTGATCAAGCGTATCGCGTTTTAGAACCGGATAACCCGCGTCTACTTTTTGACGGCCCGCTGCCTTCTGGCCTCCTTCGGGTCGTGCCGGAGCGGCCGGTAGATTTCGATCCGGTCGGCGGCCTTGACTTCTCGATCGAGAGGGCAAGCCTTGCCGAAGATACCGACCGGATTGACGGCCAGATCGATTTCAGGAAAATGGATCAACAGTCCCGACGCCTCGATCGCTTCCCCCACCGTCGCGCCGGCGGGCAATTTCAGGGTCACCAGGGTCTGAACATCGTTTGTCGCATAGGCGACATCTACGAGCACTTCGTCCTGGCCGTTATCGGCGTTATGCATAGACCGCCTTGGCGCGTTCGGTGAACGAAGTGACCATCGTGTTGCAGATCTGGTTGAACACCGTGCCGAAGGCCAGGCTGGCCAGCATGCCGGGCATTTCGAACTCCAGATCCAGTGAAATCTTGCTGGCATCCTCGCGCAGCGGCATGAAGCTCCAGACGCCTTCCAGGTAGGTGAAAGGGCCTTCGAGCAGCGAAACGGTGATTTTGCCGCCGGGATCGATCCGGTTTCGGGTCGAAAACGTTTTCTTGAAGCCGCCTTTCGAAATGGTCAGTTCGGCTTCGACGATGTCGCCTTCGCGTTTCAGAATTCGGCTGCCCGAACACCAGGGCAGGAATTTCGGATACGACTCGATGTCGTTGACCAGATCGAACATCTGTTTGGCGGAAAATCTGACCAGTGCGCTTTTCTGCACAACGGTCATCGTTACAGCACTCCCACCACATGCAGAAAGACGAGGAATACCGCCAGCGGGGCGACATAACGGACCAGCAGCATCCACAGCTTGAACCAGAGCGGCCGGCCCAGGTTCAGTTCCTGTTCGCTGTGCCGAGGGTGCATGATCCAACCGCAAAATACCGCGATGCAGAAGCCGCCGACCGGCAGCATCAGGTTGGCGGTCAGATAATCGATCAAGTCGAAAAACGTCCGCTCGAACAGTTTGACGTCCGACCAGATATTGAACGAAAATACGGTGCCGAGCCCCAATGCCCAGGCCACAAGGCCCGCCTGGGTACAGGCTTTCTCGCGGCTGTAACCCTTGCTCTCGACCAGCCAGGCGACCGCGGGTTCGATCAGCGCGATGGAGGAGGTGAGCGCGGCGATCGCCAGTACGATAAAGAACAGCACCCCGAAAAACCAGCCGCCGGTCATCGAGCCGAACGCGATCGGCAAGGTCTTGAAGATCAGGCCGGGGCCGGAATCGGGATGCAGGCCGTGCGTAAAGACGAGCGGAAAAATGATCAGGCCGGCGAGCAGCGCGACAAAGGTGTCCGCCGCCGCGATGATGATCGAGGTCTTTGCGATCGAAATGTCGGAAGATAAATACGAGCCGTACACCATTACCGAGCCCATGCCGAGGCTCAGCGTAAAAAACGCCTGGCCCATCGCGGTCAATACCGAATCCCCGGTCAGCTTGCTGAAGTCCGGCTTGAACAGGAAGTTGAAACCGTCGAAATAGCCGCTGGTGGTCATCGCATAGCCCAGCAGCAGGATCATCAGGCCGAACAGGCTCGGCATCAGGTAGCGTACGGCCTGTTCCAGCCCGTTGTTTACGCCGCGCACCACGATCAGCAGCGTCGCAATCATGAACAGCGAATGCCAGAACGTCAGGCGCAGCGGATTCGAGACGAAATCGTCGAAAATGTCCTTGATCACGGCCGGGTCGGCGTCGAAAAAGCTGCCGGTAAACGCTTTCAGCACATAAGCGGTGGACCAGCCTGCGATCACGCTGTAGTAGGACAGAATCATCACCCCCGCCGCGACGCCCATCCAGCCCAGATAGTGCCAGTTCTTGTCCGCGCCGGCTTCCTCGGTCAGGATTTCCATCGTATTGATCGGGTCCTGGCGGGTGCGCCGGCCGAGCATCGTTTCGGCCATCATCAGCGGAATCCCGATCAGCGCGACGCACAGCAGGTACACCAGGACGAATGCCCCGCCGCCGTTCGCGCCGGTAATATACGGGAATTTCCAGATATTGCCGAGGCCGACCGCCGAACCGGTGGCCGCGAGGATGAAAGCAAAGCGCGACGACCATTCGCCGTGAATCGTTTTTTTCACATTCGCCATGAGGAGTGCCTATCAGAAGCTATATAAAAACACTGGATCGAGTCTAATCGAGTAAAATAACAAATTTATTGTTTTACGTCAGTCGAAAATTACCGTTCGCCCCTCATGGCCGATAAAAAATCCAAAAAGAACAAGAGTCAGCAAAATTCCACGATCGCGGTCAACCGGCAGGCGACCCACGAATATTTCATCGAAGAACGCTACGAGGCGGGGCTGGTGCTGGAAGGATGGGAGGTTAAAAGCCTGCGCGAAGGCAAGGTGCAATTGAAGGAAAGCTACGTGAGCATCAAGCGCGGCGAAGCCTGGCTGTCCGGCGCGCATATCTCGCCGCTGCTGTCCGCCTCGACCCATATCAGGCCCGAAGCGGTGCGCGCCAAGAAACTGCTGCTGAACCGGCACGAATTGAACAAATTGATCGGCTCCGTCGAGCGCAAGGGTTACACGATAATTCCGCTCTCGCTCTACTGGAAGCACGGCCGCGCCAAACTCGAAATCGGCCTTGCGAAAGGCAAGCAATTGCACGACAAGCGCGCCAGTGCGAAGGACCGGGATTGGCAGCGCGAAAAAGCCCGGATCATGAAACACGGTTGACGGCTGAGCGGCTGTTGGTATTGCTTTTGAAATTAAACCCATCCTATCTTGAATCTTCATCTCGACTTTCCGATGTCCCTTGCCAAATTTTTAGAAAAAGTTAGAAAAAACGAACCGGTCAGCTTTCAGGACACGATTTCGATAATCAGCGAACACTACGATTATCATCCGGTCGAATTCAGCAACGGCCTGGGCGATCAGCGCCTGGTCAATTCGGCGGGAGTCAACGAAGGATCCTGCAAGATCTTCGCCTTCGCACTGCTGCACGACCTGGATAAACAGCAAACCTTGAGTTTATTCGGCGATTTTTACCGGCAGGAGGTTCTGGCAGATCCCGAAGGCAAAAGCCATCAAAATATCCGCAATTTCATAAAATACGGCTGGGAAGGCGTACAGTTCGAAGAAATGCCGCTGGAAGAAAAATAACTCGAACGGCCTGGCCTGATCTTCCGGCCGCTTAAGGCATCGGAAGGTGTTTTCCGGTGCCTCCCGGCTTCCGGCCGCAAAGGACATGTGGGAACCGAACTTTCTACTCATCATCGATAGCCTTTTATGCCGACAAGGCCGATCTGAAAGGCAAACTCCAGTCGACGAAAATTGGCTCGAAATCATTACCTTCTACTGCTTGTTATCCCGTCTCGGGACTGAGAACCGTCTTCGGCATGACGCTGGGTCATAGAGTAGTTATCCGTGAACGGGATCAGAAGTCACAGGTTTAACTTTCATTTTTCTTTCGCAATGGCTTCCTGCGGATTCCGTGCGTCCGTCGGCTGTTTTAGCGCGCGAGCGGCTCTCTCCGGATAAGTTCTCGCAATAAGAATGAGGTGTGCGGCGCCCCCCGCTCTTGAATCTTCTTTTATTTTCTCCGGACTGATCTTGCGAGTTCGTCTTCCGTTTTTCTATTTATCCACACTATTGATCATACTTATCTTTTAAAAAGTAATGTTGTACTTAGTTGTACATAATGATAAATTTTTTACGTTGCAGCGAATGTTGCGGGGGCCCATTTCAATAAAAAACCTGATGATGAACGGCAGTTCGCTCGACGGCTTGAAGAAAACCGTTATCGGACAAGTTCGGCAGTCAGAAGTCCATTGAAGGAGAGTCGCAGTATTCGATTTTTTGACAAGAAGGCTTTCCATGCGCCATTTAGTCGTTCGCTTATGTACAGTGTTCCGGAAATGATTGACAAATCAACTCTCCGGAATGCTTTTGTATAAATATTGTATAGATTTTTATTTGACGCAGGAGGTGAAAATTGTTAAATTGCAAATACATTCATGCTTTACCAGTGAGTGAGGTCGGCAATAAATAAACTAATTTATCAAAGTGTTGTCAAACTCAGACAGGGAAACAAAATCGAGCGGCCGCTCTTGTTTTTCAGCATATTGAATAATTATTGTAAAGGTTTTCAATCAACAGGCTTTTTTCAATGGCAGCGAGCGGTTAACAACGGACGGTTTTCGGCGCTTCAGATAAGGAAGTTTTTATTTTGAGGATATTGCGAGCGTTGATTCAGTAACATTTTGGGGAGGATAGGCAAATGGCTGTCACGATATCGGAAGGATATTTTTCGGAATTGAGGGAAGAGACCGATCAGGAAACCGTCTACCCAGAGTTTGATGGGACGGCGGAAAAACCGGAAAGCTCCACCGTCAATACCGTCAATACGGGGGAGTCGAATATGTTGATTGCAAGGGAGCTGAAAATCCGCAAAGCCGACTTGATCGATGCATTGCTTTGTTCCGTGCTGACTCCCTTGTGGCTGCTTAATGAATATGAACGGCAGTTCGACAAAGAACCTCAGGAAGTCGACGATGAACCGAAGCTATCCTCCGAATTGAAGTCGTCCCTTGTTCTCATTCATCAGTCTTATCAGCGGTTCATTCATGCAGGCGCAGGTCCCGAGGCGCAGGATCTGCGGCAGGCTTTGCAATGGTTTCCCTTTGTATTCAAAGATCTGACGCAACTGGTCGATCTGCACTGCTATGCGGCTCTGCAGGCTACGGAAAGCAGTGTCGGGAGGCGAAAGCTCGGTGCGCGCCTGAGACGACGCAACGCCAGGCGGTGCAGGGAGGATTTCGACGCGATTCTCGAACTCGACCGGCAGCATTTCGGAGCATGGGAATGGCTTTTTCCCGAAAACAAAGACCGCTATGAATATGTTCAGGGCCTGCTTGCGAAGGAACGTCTCTGGCTTGCATCGCGCCAACAGTTGGTAACCGCAAATTCCGGCTTGGTTCTGTATATTGCGAATCAGTACAAAGGCGGTTTTCTGGATTTCGATGATTTGGTCCAGGAGGGCCAGACCGGTTTACTGAAAGCCGCAGACCGTTACGATTATCGGCTTGGATTCAAGTTTTCGACTTACGCGGGTTACTGGATCAGGCAGGCGATTTCCAGGGCACTGTCCCGTTGTGAACGGGTGGTCCGGATTCCGTGCGGACAAATCGGCGTGATCAACAAGTTTTTTCGGGATCGCGAGCAACTCATCCTGCGCCTCGGCAAGGAACCTTCCCTGCAGGATCTGGCCGGGCATACCGGTCTGTCGCTCGAAGAAATCAACAAAATTCTCGCGATTTCGCAGGCGGCGGTACCCATCGAGGCCTCCGCGGAAAATGACGAAGACACCTATGCCCCCATTGATTTTCTCGAACAGCAGGTTTTTTCCACGCCGTTTGGCGTGCTTGCGCAATCCGACCTTGAGCAGTTGATTGAACAAGCGTTCAGGATATTGAGTCCGAGAGAGGCAAAGATCATCAGTCAGCATTTCGGAATCGATACTGAGCGGGAAAAGACCTTGAAGGAAATCGGGGCGGAATTGAATCTGACCCGGGAGCGGGTCAGGCAAATCGAGATGGCGGCATTGAATAAAATCAGATCCCATTACGGGGGGCAACTGGGCAATTTTCTGTAAAATATTTCCGCGGACCTTGAAAAAAACAAGGCCGTACTTAATTAATTGATTAAAATAATAAGTTATTCGCCGCCTTGGGCACTTGGTGCGGTGATTTCGGAAGGGAGTCCGGCATGTAGAACTTGAAAATCAGAAAGGGTCAGGAGAGATAAAAATGAAATCCAATCTATATAACTTGCTGTTCTGGTCGATCCTGATCACCGGCTTGATATTGGTATTCAATCGCTTTAACGCGCCCCCGCCGGCAATGGACGGCATCGCTTATTCGGATTTCCTCGCCAAGGTCAAGGCGAAGCAGGTCACGCGCGTCGAAATCATGGGCGACCATGTCAAAATCCGTACCAACGACGGCCAGGATCTGGAAACGATCAATCCCGATGATCCGCACATGATCGACGACCTGTTGGCCGCCGGGGTGCAGATCCGCACCGTGGCACCGCCCAAACAATCGTTTTTGATGCAGATTTTCGTATCCTGGTTTCCGATGCTGCTGCTGATTGCGGTCTGGGTGATCTATATGCGGCGCCAACAGGCCGGCGGCGCGGGCAGTTTCGGCAAGAGCAAGGCGAAGCTGCTGGAAGAAGACAAGCGCAAAGTAATGTTTGCGGACGTGGCCGGCTGCGAGGAAGCGAAGGAAGAAGTGGTCGAACTGGTCGACTTCCTGTCCGATCCGCAGAAATTCCAGAAGCTGGGCGGCCAGATTCCGCGCGGGATTCTGATGGTGGGCCCGCCGGGCACCGGCAAGACCCTGCTGGCGCGGGCCATTGCCGGGGAGGCCGGAGTCAAGTTCTTCACCATCTCCGGCTCGGACTTCGTCGAAATGTTCGTCGGGGTCGGGGCGTCCCGGGTGCGGGACATGTTTGCGCAGGCCAAAGAGCATGCGCCCTGCATCATCTTCATCGACGAAATCGACGCGGTGGGCCGCCAGCGCGGCGGAGCCGGCTTCTCCGGCGGCAACGAAGAACGCGAACAGACCCTGAACCAATTACTGGTCGAGATGGACGGCTTCAACGGCAACGAAGGGGTGATCGTGATCGCGGCCACCAACCGCGCCGACATCCTCGACAAAGCCCTGTTGCGGCCCGGCCGTTTCGACCGCCAGGTCAACGTCGGCCTGCCCGATGTGAAAGGCCGCGAACAGATCCTGAACGTGCACATCAAGAAAGTGCCGGCCGGAGCCGACGTCGAACTCAAATACATCGCCCGCGGCACCCCGGGCTTCTCCGGGGCCGATTTGGCCAACCTGGTCAATGAAGCGGCCTTGTTCGCGGCCCGTGCCAATAAACAGGAAGTCACCATGGCCGACCTGGAGAAAGCCAAGGACAAACTGCTGATGGGGGCCGAACGCCACACCATGGTGATGACCGAAGACGACAAGCGGCTGACCGCCTACCACGAAGCCGGGCACTGCATCGTCGGGCGGCTGGTGCCCGAGCACGATCCGGTGTACAAGGTCAGCATCATGCCGCGGGGCCGGGCTTTAGGGATTACCATGTTCCTGCCCGAGCAAGACCAGTACAGCGCCAGCAAGCGCAAACTGGAAAGCCAGATCTCCAGCCTGTTCGGCGGGCGCATCGCCGAACAGATGATCTATGGCGGCGACCGGGTCACCACCGGCGCCTCCAACGACATCGAGCGGGCGACCGAACTGGCGCGCAACATGGTCAAGCGCTGGGGGTTCTCGGACAAACTCGGGCCGCAGGTATACGGCGAAGAGAGCGGCCAGCCGTTCATGGGCTACGCCTCGCCGGGCTCCTCGTTCTCGAACGAGATCGCCCACCAGATCGATGAAGAGATCAAGGCGGTGATCGACCGCAACTACCACCGGGCCGAGCAGATCCTGACCGAGCACGTCGACATCCTGCACCAGATGGCCGAGGCGTTGATGAAGTGGGAAACCATCGACAAGCGCCAGATCGACGACCTGATGGCCGGCCAGGAGCCGCGGCCGCCGCTCGACGACAGCGATGCCTCCGGCCCCACGGCTTTGCACAAACCCGATAAGGGCGACGATAAGACCGTAAACGTAAATAAAAATAAACCGGTCGGACAGGTTTGAGGTGCGCTCATTACGGGGGGCTCATTACCCCCCTTTTTTTCGCCGGATGAATTTCGGGTAATGGGGTGTTGGCTTTTATCCCGGATAGGCGAGGTGATTCCGGTCGAAGCGAGAAGATCGGCCCTTCCCCTGACTCCGGAATAAGCCGAACCGTATGGATGTGTTTTCAAAACCAGAGTTTCTGCCAAGGCGCTTTAAAGTAGAGGATGGGCAACGCTGAGTCGCCCATCGAGTCTAATTTTATGCGCGCTTTTTGCCTTTCTGGATTTCCAGTTCGTCAAGATAACTTCGAAAATGCGCGAAGTTCTGCATTTTGACCACGCCGACTTCATTCAGTATGGATTCGTAATGGGGGGCTGCACGGCCTCCCACGATGATTGCAACGTCAATGCCTACCAGTTTCCTTAGCTTTCTCAGTTCTTTCGGCACCACATTGTCGCCTGCGTAGGAACTGACGCTGAGCGTAACGGCTGCCGCATCGGTAAATTTGGCCGCGGCCGCGATTTCTTCAGCCGGTAGATTCGCGCCTAAATAGGTGACTTGCCAACCTTTCAATTCGGCGATAATAGCCGCCAGCAGTGCGCCGAGTTCGTGCAATTGGCCGACGGGCGTGGTAACGACCATTTTGGGCGCTGAAGGCGGGCAGGGTGCATTGTTACGCAATAAATAGATCAGCGAGCGAATGATCGAAGAGGCCATATGTTCGTGCACGGGCCGAAGTTCGCCGGTTTTACAGCGCTCGCTGATCAGGATAAACAAAGGATCCAGCAAATTTTCGATAAAATTCTGGATGCCGAATTCGACGATTGCGTTTTCGAAGTGCGATTCCAGGGTTTTGCCGTCGAATGCGATGACAGCCGCATAGCACTTGTGGATATATTCTTCCGCTAACGCTTTGTTGGGATGCACAGGCGTAATCGGGATCAGTTTGGTCGGCATTACTGCCTCTTCGGCTTGCAGTAATTTTTTCAGCTCATCGAGCGAGTAGTGGGCAATGCGGCTGATGTTGTGGCCATGGGTCGTGGCCTGATTCAGGAGCGTCAGGCGGGTAATGTCCTGTTCGGTATAAATGCGATGCCCCCCGGCCGTGCGGGTTGGAGTGACCGCCTGATAGCGCCGCTCCCAGGCTCTGACCAGTTCGGTTTTGATGCCGGATCGTTTGGCGACAGTGCTGATCGAATACTGTTCCGGATTGTCCTTAATATCAGTCATATCGGTCGGTGAGTAAGAAGATTAGGCATCAGGCGGCTGAAATTCCATGCCTATCGTTCAATTATAGTGTAAGTTATTGATATTTAAAAAGCGTTGGCGATTGTTCAGGCATTATACCATCATGTTGAACAAAAGTTAGACGAATCTTGGATTTCGCTCTGTATGTTGAATCTAAGAGCACCGGTTTGTTTATGAAAAAACGGATTGATTTTTTGATTGTCGGATTCGGCCTTGCCGGCGGCTTGCTGGCCTGGGAGCTCATGCGGCGCGGCGGCAGCGTTCTGGTCGTCGACCGCGGAGATCTCAATGCTTCGCAAGTGGCGGCCGGTCTGATTAATCCGCTCACCGGCCGCCGCTTCGTCAAAACCGAAGAGGTCGACCGATTATTGCCTGCCGCGAAAGATTTTTACCAGGTAATCGCCGAGGCGTTCGGCCGGTCTTTTTTTATCGAAAAGCCGATGCGCCGCGTGTTCTGCAGCAGCGTCGAGGCCGTTCATTGCCGGAAACGGCTTCAGGATGACGCGTACCGGCCTTATTTAGGCAATATATACTCTTCCACGGCAAGCGGCGAAGGTTATCCGGGGTATCTGGAGCAGAAACAGACCGGCTATTTGCTGATCCGGCCGTTATTGGCCCGCCTGCAGGAATTCTTGCAAAGTCGTCAGGCTTATCTACAGGCCGCTTTAGACTATCGGGAGATTCGCCTGGATGCCGAACCCGGCTGGCGGGATTTCAGCATTCGGAAAGTGATATTTTGCGAAGGGTTTCATATGCGGGATAATCCCTGGTTTTCGTGGCTGCCGCTGCAGCCTGCCAAAGGCGAAATCCTGACTCTTGAGCACCACCTTGCCATACCCGACCGGATGTTGAACGACGGCCATTGGCTGATCCCGATCGGTGACAGGCGGGTACGCATCGGCGCAACCTTCGATCACGGCAATGTCGATACGCATGTCACCTCTGCCGCGAGAATGGAATTGGCTGAAGCGGGGGAGAGGCTTTTTGCCGGCTTGCGGAATGCCGGCCCGATCGCGCACGAGGCGGGTGTCCGCCCGTGTACGATGGACAGGCGGCCTTTTGTCGGCAGCCATCCGCGTTATTCTTATTTGAGTATTTTCAACGGGTTCGGCACGAAAGGCAGTCTGTCCATTCCGTGGCATTGCCGCCGTTTTGCCGATTATCTGTTAACGGGCGAAGCCTTGCCCGAACGTTGCGATATTAGACGCTATGAAAAAACGCATTTCTTTGGTTGATATAGCGCATCAACTGGTCGGTGCGCGGCTCTACCCGGGTGCGGTCGCCGTCGATGCGACGGTCGGGAACGGTTATGATACGCTGTTTCTGTTACAGAAAGTCGCGCCGGCGGGCAGGGTCTACGGTTTCGATATTCAACAGTTGGCTCTTGAATCAGTGCAAGATAGAATGGCAAACCCTGATTTTCGGGATTGCCTAACCCTGTTTCATCGCAGTCATGCCGAAATGGATGAAATGCTGCCTCAGGCGCAGCATGGCCTGGTCAGCGCCGTGATGTTCAATCTCGGCTATTTGCCCGGTGGCGATAAATCGGTAATCACCCGGGCCGAGTCGACATTGGCGGCGTTATCGGCCGCAAGCCGGCTGCTGAGTCCTGAAGGAATCATCACGATCGTCGCCTATCCCGGCCATGTCGGCGGCGCACAGGAATGCGAACAGGTCCGGCAGTGGTGTGCGCGGCTGGACTCCGGACGCTTTGAATTTGAGCTGATCGAGGCTAAACCGGATGATCGGGCCGCCCCCCGGCTTTTTGCGGTGAACCGGAAGTTTTAAGCGCCGCCGATGGTTTTTTGCTGCGGCATGCTGTCAAGCGAAGCCGGCAGATCTGTTTGATAAAATATATTTCCCTTCCCGTACACCTTATGGCCAACAAAAATTATCAAAAACCTTCACCGCAAACCCAGGAAGAGGCGATGAAAATCGCCCGGGCTACCCAGCGGCCGGCGCAGACGAAAGAACAGACCAAACTGATCGCCCAAGGCATCCAGAAAGGCATTGAGCAGTATAAAAAACAGCAAAAGGAAAAATCCCGCGAACTGAACAAGCGACGCAAGAAAGCCGCGCATTCGAGCGGGCCGGAATCCGAGCAAGCGGAAACCGGCCCGTCGACCCGAGAAACGATCGTTTACGGACAGCACTGGCTGCCCTGGTTGCTGCTCGGATTGACCTGGCTTGGTATCGGCGTTTACCGGATGATGCGCTGAAAGGCCGCCACTCTCTCCGGATCGTTCAGCAGAGTTAAAGGGTTGAATCAGACCTGCCAGGTCTTCATCGGCAAGTGATGGCCCACCCTGCCTCAGGAAGAGGTCAGTTGCTTGTCTGAATCGGAGGCGGGTTTGGGCGCAAACAGCCGGGAGCACAACAAGCCCGCTTCGAACAGTAGCCACATCGGTACCGCCAGTAAGGTCTGCGAAATCACGTCGGGCGGGGTCAGCACCATCCCGATCACGAAAGCGCCGACAATCACATAGGGGCGCTGTTCGGCAAGGTTGCGCGGCGTCACGAGGCCGGCCCAGACCAATACGACCGTAAAAATCGGTACTTCGAAACAAATGCCGAAAGCGAAAAACAGGGTCAGCACGAAGTCGAGATAGTGGCTGATGTCGGTCATCACGGTCACGCCGGCGGGCGCGACCGCGGTCAAAAACTGGAACATCAGCGGAAACACGGCGAAATACGCGAACGCGACGCCGAGAAAGAACAGCAGGGTGCTGGCGATCAGCAGCGGCAGGATGAAGCGCCGTTCGTGCTGATAGAGTCCCGGCGCGACGAAGGCCCAGAACTGGTACAGCAGATACGGAATCGAGATGAAGATCGCGACGACCAGCGCCAATTTAAAGGGTGTAAAGAACGGCGAGGCGACTTCGATTGCGATCATGCTGCTGTTGGCGGGCATGTACTTCATGAGCGGGCCTGCCAGCAGCGCATAAATATCGTTTGCGTAATAGCTGAGCGCCAGGAAGACCACCAGCACGAAGATGACTCCCCGCAGCAGGCGGTTGCGCAGTTCGATCAAATGGCCCAGGAAAGGCATTTCCTGGCCGTCGTTCGGGTTATTTTTCATGATGCTGCTCTGCGTCCGGCTTCAGGCTGTCTTGCGGCAGACTTTCGAGAGAGGATGGGAACGAACGGGCGGCGCCGCGGGTTTCATCGATCAGGTTTTGCAGTTCTTTCAAGTCGTCCTGTTCTTGTAAAGCCTGCCGCATTTCCTCGGCATGAAGCTCGGCGCTGATTTCGGCCTTGGCGGCGGCAATCATCCGCCGGGTCTTGCCGATCCAGTAGCCTGCAACCCGGGCGACTTTGGGAAGCCGCTCCGGCCCGATCACCAGCAGGCTGACCAGCCCGACCATGACGATTTCGGAAAAGCCTATTTCGAACATCGTCAGGTTTTTTCCTGATGTTTGGCGACCGTTTCGCCTTCGATCGGCGGCTTGTCCTCGGCTGGAAGCGTCGGATTGTCCTGGTCCTTGACCGCGTTACGAAAGCCTTTGATGGCCGCGCCCAGGTCGGAGCCGACATTGCGCAACCGTTTGGTGCCGAATAGCACCACCACGATCAGCAACAAGACTAATAATTCGGAAATGCTGATGCCCATGGGCTAACCTCTTTCAGACAGGTGGGAATGATGATTGGATTTCCGGTATTGCCGCCGTTGGCACGGGATTCATTCAAGGAAGCCCCGGTGCCATTATCGTGAAAAGGGATATCGAAGGCCGGGCGGACAGTTTTTCGAATCCGTACCGCAGTGAAATTTCGGCTTATTTTTGCCGCTGTGCCTTTTCTTCGATGCCCGACAGTCCGAAACGGCGCTGCAGCTCGTTCAACACATCGTCCGGCCCCAGTCCTTGTTGGGCCAGCAGCACCATGCAGTGAAACCACAAATCGGCCGTTTCGTAGACGATTTGCTGCTTGTCGCCGCCTTTCGCGGCGATCACCGTTTCGGTCGCTTCCTCGCCGATCTTTTTCAGGATCGTGTCGAGCCCCTTTGCGTAAAGGCTCGCGACATAGGATTTCTCCGCCGATTGCTGTTTGCGCTGTTCCAGCACGTCCGCCAGTTGCCGCAGTATTTCGCTCATGATATTCGATAGATAGCTTCGGGATCTTTCAGTACCGGTTCGACCGGCTGCCATCGATCACCCTGCAGTTGCCGGTAAAAGCAGCTTTCACGTCCGGTATGACAGGCAATGCCGCCTTGCTGTTCAATTTTGAGCAAAACGACGTCTTCGTCGCAATCGAGGTAGATGCCGAGCACTTTTTGCCGGTGGCCGGATTCTTCGCCCTTGCGCCACAACTTGTTCCGCGACCTGGACCAATACACCGCGTAGCCTTCGGCGGCCGTCAGGCGCAGCGATTCGCGGTTCATCCAGGCGAACATCAATATTTTGCCGCTGTCCGCCTGCTGGGCGATCGCCGGCACCAAGTCGTCGGCGGTCCAGCGGATTTCGTCGAGCCAGGCTTCGTTCATGTCAGCCTTACCTCGATCCCGCGCGCGGCCATGTGCGCTTTGGCCTGTTGAATCGAATATTCGGCGAAATGGAAGATGCTGGCGGCCAGCACCGCATCGGCCTTGCCTTCGACAATGCCGTCCACCAAATGATCCAGATTGCCGACGCCGCCCGAGGCGATCACCGGAACGGTGACCGCTTCGCTGATCGCGCGGGTCAATGGCAGGTCAAAACCTTCGCGGGTGCCGTCCCGGTCCATGCTGGTCAGCAGGATTTCGCCGGCGCCGTAATCGACCATCTTTTTTGCCCAGCCGATCGCTTCGATGCCGGTCGGTTTGCGGCCGCCGTGCGTAAAGATTTCCCAACGGTTTGGTTCGTCGGAGGCGGAGACTTTTTTCGCGTCGATCGCGACGACGATACACTGCGAACCGAAGCGTTCGGCCGCTTCGCGTACGAACTCGGGATTGAACACGGCCGCGCTGTTGATGCCGACCTTGTCCGCGCCGGCGTTCAGCATCCGGCGGATGTCGTCGAGCGTGCGGATGCCGCCGCCGACCGTCAAGGGAATGAAAACTTCGCCGGCGACCTGTTCGACCACATGCACCATCGTGGCGCGGTTGTCGTGGGTTGCGGTAATGTCCAGAAAAGTGATTTCATCCGCGCCTTCGCGGTCGTAGCGCCGGGCGATTTCGACCGGATCGCCGGCGTCGCGGATATCGACGAACTTGACGCCCTTGACGACGCGGCCGTTGTCGACGTCCAGGCAGGGAATGATGCGTTTGGCAAGGCTCATAATGATTAGAATGATTCGGCCAGTTTTTCCGCTTCGGCGAAATCAAGCGTGCCTTCGTAGATCGCGCGGCCGGTAATCGCACCGATCACGCCGTCGACGGCAATCTCTCCGAGCGCGCGGATGTCGTCGATATTGGTGATGCCGCCCGAGGCGATTACCGGAATCCGGATCGCGCGCGCAAGCCGCGCAGTGGCTTCGATGTTCACGCCGGACATCATGCCGTCGCGCGAAATATCGGTGTAGATGATCGCTTCGACGCCGTCTTCCTCGAAATGCTGGGCGAGGTCGATCACGTCATGGCGGGACAGTTTGGACCAGCCGTCGATCGCGACCTTGCCGCCTTTCGCGTCGAGTCCGACGATGATCCGGCGCGGATATTCGATCGCCATGTCGCGGACGAAATGCGGCGCATTGACCGCCTTGGTGCCGATGATCACGTATTCGACGCCCGCATTCAGATAAGCCTGAACCGTCTCTTCGTCCCGGATGCCGCCGCCGATTTGAATCGGTATGTCCGGAAAGGCTTCGACGATCGCATGAATCACGTCCGCATTGCGCGGTTTGCCCGCGAACGCGCCGTCCAGATCGACCAGATGCAGCCGTCTGGCGCCCAGGCCGACCCAGCGGCCCGCGACTGCGACCGGATCCTCGGAGAATACCGTATCGTCTTCCATACGCCCCTGCCGCAAACGGACACATTTGCCTTCTTTCAGGTCAATAGCAGGTATCAACAACATACGCGGATTTCCTCAACAGCAATTTTTATAATAATTAATGAAAGATCAGTAAGATAAAAGTCAATCAACAGGACCAGCGCAAAAAGTTGCGCAGCAGCTGCAAGCCGGCCGTCTGGCTCTTTTCGGGGTGAAACTGCACCGCGAAAATATTGTCCTGCGCCAGTGCGCAGGCGAAAGTTTCGGGGTAGGCGCTGGTGGCGGACGTCGTATTGGCATCGTCGGGCCGGGCGTAATAGCTGTGTACGAAGTAGAACCGGCTGTCCTGCGGAATGTCCTGCCATAGAGCGTGCGGGATCTGATGGACCTGGTTCCAGCCCATATGCGGAATTTTGAGCGCATGGCCGTCGCTGTCGGCCAGATTCTCGGCGAAACGGACCACATGCCCCGGAATCAGGCTCAAGCCCGGAGTGCCGCCGTTTTCCTCGCTGTCAGTCAACAACGCCTGCATTCCGAGGCAAATGCCCAGCAGCGGCTTGGCTTCGGCGACCCGGCGAATCACCGCGTCCAGTCCGCTTTCGTTCAAGGCGCGCATGCAGTCGCGGATCGCGCCGACACCGGGGAAAACCACCCGGTCCGCGCCGAGAATGGTTTCGGAGTCGGCGGTGCAGATCACTTCGGTTTCAGGATCGGCATGCTGCAAGGCTTTGACGATGGAATGCAGATTACCCATTCCGTAATCGATAACAGCGACGGATGACATAAGATTAAGACGAAAGGCTCGGACTAAAAGGAAAAAAATTCAGGGATCATTGCCGATAAAATGTGCTGGAGATGCGCGTGGTTAAAGGCTGCCTTTCGTGGAGGGCATGATGCCGGCCATGCGCGGGTCGTGAGCGACCGCCATTCGCAGCGCGCGTCCCAGGGCTTTAAAGATCGTTTCGGCGATGTGATGAGCGTTGACGCCTTTCAAATTGTCGATGTGCAGCGTTACCCCGGCGTGGTTGACGAAACCCTGGAAAAACTCCCTGAACAGATCGACATCGAAGCGTCCGATCATGGCGCGCGGAAATTTGACTTCATAGAAGAGCCCCGGGCGGCCGGACAGATCGATTGCGACACGCGAGAGGGCTTCGTCGAGCGGTACATACGCATGACCATAGCGAACGATGCCCTTCTTGTCGCCGACCGCCTGCGCGAAGGCCTGGCCGAGCGTGATGCCGATGTCTTCGACGGTATGGTGCGCGTCGATTTCGAGATCGCCTTGCGCATCGACCTCGATATCGATCAGGCCGTGCCTGGCGATTTGATCCAGCATGTGGTCCAGAAACGGAACGCCGGTGACAAACCGGGCTTTGCCGGTCCCGTCCAGATTCAGGCTGATCTTGATTTGCGTTTCGAGCGTGTTGCGTTCGACGCGAGCAGTGCGTGGGTCCATGATTCGGTTAAAAGAAGCTATATCGGCCATTTTACTATGAACTGAAGTGTTTTTGCAGCAGTTGTTCGCTTTGACCGCCAATGCCGGTTGGCTGCGGGTCAGAAAAGGAAAACGGCGTCAGCGATTATCCGGCGAATTCAAATGCGAATTAAGAGCTAAAGGCTGTTACGCTGTGAAAGCCCCCCTATAAAATCCCCCCTGCCCCCCTTTTTCAAAGGGGGGATATTGTCTTGCCGGCCCCTTTTTTCAAGGGGGATATTGTCTTGGCCAATGCCGCTTTCTCCCCCCTTTGAAAAAGGGGGGCAGGGGGGATTTGCTTTGCAAATAGTTGCTTAAGCAACGTTGAATGCAGCACTTAATTCGCATTCAAGGATCGGATAGCAAATGGAAGGCGCGGCGGAAGATCGAAAGGAGGCGATTGTGTTATGATCCGAAAAGTTCCGGAACCTAATCTTGCCTTGTTCGACCAGGATTTTTTCACCCAACCAGAAAGTCTCAGCTGAAGTTATCAGGAGAGAACGCTTGCATCAGCCCAATGAACTTCCGAAAGCCAAGATCGTGATTGCCGAATGGGAATGTTCGGACGATGCCTGCGTCTGGCCTCCGCGGATCAAGCACATCAATGTCGCGGCATCCGAGCTTTTGGGCTTCGACGAGAAGGAAGTGGCGGACAAATCTTTCCATCTGCTCTGTCCGGAAAACGAAAATCAACCCTGGCAGCAAGTCTTTTCGCGTTTGCTCGAATCGGGCGACGATCAGTATGTGATCGCCGGCGTGGCGACCCGTAGCGGACGGCTGATCAAATCCCAACTATCGCTGTCGCGCTTGATTACAAAAGATCCGGATTTGATCAATGTATTGATCCTGATCCGGGAATTCGGCAATAAACTTCTTTTGGATGCCACAGGAGAGGAGGAATCCAGGCTTTCTTCCGCGGCCTCGGGAGCGTGCATGGATGTCGAATCGGCGCTGATCGAGAGCGAGAAACGTTTTCGGCAGATGGCCGAGATGACCGGGGAATGGCTTTGGGAACAGGATCCCGACGGTTTCTATATTTACTCCAGCACGGCGGTTTACCAGATCTTGGGTTACCGGCCCGATCAGGTCATCGGCAAGCACTACACCGAATTTTTAACCGCGCAGGACAAGGCCGAGCAACTGTTTTACGCGACCAGCCAGGATCCGTTCTACAGCCTGATCAACCACTACCAGCACCGGGACGGCCATGAAGTGATCACCGAGTCCACCGGCTTGCCGATCGTCGACGCCGGCGGAAAACTGCTTAAGTGGCGCGGCGTCGACCGCGACATTACGGCCCGAAAGCAATTCCAGGATGCCTTGATCGAAAGCGAAAAGCGCATTCGGATGATTATCGAAAGTTCGCTGAATGCGATTGTAATCATGGATGCTCACGGGCTTATCCGGGACTGGAATCAAAAGGCCGAACAGATGTTCGGCTGGAGCCGCGAAGAAGCGCTCGGCCAGCGCCTGGAAGAACTGATCATTCCCGAACGGTTCCGCAGGGCGCATCGGCAGGGCGTGGAGAATTTTTTGCGCAGCGGCGAGGGCCCCGTTTTGAATCGCCTGATCGAACAGACCGCCTTGCGCCGCAGCGGCGCGGAGTTTCCGATCGAACTGAGCATCTCGCCGCTCAGGGAAGGCAATACCTTCATCTTCAGCGGATTCATCCACGATATCAGCGCGCGCAAGGCTGCCGAACAGCAGATTCGCCAGGCTCAGGTCAAACTGGCGGTCGCGCGCAACGAAATCGAGATTGCGCGCAAGATTCAGACGACACTCTCCCCGTCAAGCCCGATCCGCAACGACCAATTCGAAGTCGTGGGCCGCTGTTTGCCGGCCGACCGGGTCGGCGGCGACTATTACGACTATTTCAGCCACGGCGGCCGCCATCTGGAACTGGTGATTGCCGACGTATCGGGCCATGCGATCGGGCCGGCGCTGTTTATGGTCGAGACGCGCAGCGCGATCCGCGCGAATGCGGGCGGGGTCGAGTCGCCGGCGGCGAAGCTGAGCGTGTTGAACAATTTCCTGTTTGAGGATCTCGACAAATCGGACTTCTTCCTGACCCTGTTCTATCTGCAATACGACATCGACAACCGGCTGATCCGTTATGCGAATGCGGGCCATCCTCCGCCTTTATTATGTCGGCAACGCCACCAGACCTGCTTCCCGCTGGATGCCGAGGGTTTGATCGTGGGCGTTACCGAACAGGTCGCTTTTGAAGAGAAATGCCTGCCGCTGGAACCGGGAGACATCATTTTGTTTTACACCGACGGTTTAATCGAAGCCGAAAACGATGGCGGCGATTTTTTCGGAATACAGCGGGTCGAGAACCTGCTGCTCGAACATTGCCGGGACGATCCTGAAGCGCTGATCGATGCTTTTCTGGCTCGCCTGCAGCAGTTTTGCCGGACCGATTCGTTCAAGGATGATATTACGTTGATGGTTTTCAAATGCCGTTGAATCCTGCCTCGCCGGTGCAAAAAAATCGGCGATGCCTTCGCTGAAACGAATACCCGACATTTGCCCGCAGGAACTTTCGGTTCTGATGCAGATCTACAACAATAATTGCACCTAAAACAACAATTCACTCGCACAATGAAGGTGCATGCTGTCATCGGGGGACTGAGCTTTTTATTCTTCTTTTTCAAAAACTTAAGGTCTTGATTTTTAAGTACAAAAAAATCAGGTATTTAAATTTTTGTTGTTTGATTTTTTCCTTAAAAAAATGGCTGCAGTTTTTTATGGCATTGAAATTGCTGTGGACCGTAGTGAGGAAATAGTGGAAGTCCGGCCGAAACCCAGAGGAAAATTTTCATCACTTCGTCACATGCAATAATTAGAATAATTTTGTGATGCACTTTCCATCAAGTTATTTGCGGTAAATTGAGGTAAAGTCATGCTAAACATCATCGAAATTTATTCCACCCTGCAATCCTCTCTGTCGGCCTGGCACATGCAGTTCCCCGACAATTGGCCGTTCGTTTGTGTGATTTTGGGATTTACTCTGCTGTCGTTTGCCGAAGTTCAGCGGCCCACCCTGCCGCAGCGGCCCGAACAAACCCTTGCCGCCTATCGCGTTAATTTGGGACTCTTTGTCGTCAACAGCGTGCTGATGTCTGCTTTGTCGATAACCGGCCTGTGGTTTGCGCTGGAGCATTTTTCCGGAGAAGGCCCGCTGGACGGAATCCGTAGCCACGGCTGGAAAGCGCTGCTGGGCTTTTTGCTGCTGGATTTGCTTTTGTATGCATGGCATCGGGTCTGCCATCGGTTCGACGGATTATGGCTGTTCCACAAGGTCCACCACAGCGATCCCTATCTGAATGTATCGACCGCTTTCAGGATTCATATCGTCGAGATGGTGATGACCACCGTGCTCAAAGCCTTATACATTATCCTGCTCGGCATCGACAAAACGGTCGTATTCGCTTACGAAACGGTCTATCCGCTGTTCGTGATGTTCCACCATACGAATATCGCCTTTCCGGGCGAGAAATGGCTCGGCCAGATGATCGTGACGCCGCATCTGCATCGCGTTCATCATTCGCGCGAACGGTCGGAGCACGACAGTAATTACGGGGCGATCCTTTCGATCTGGGACTGGTTGTTTCTGTCGCGTAAAGAGGTCGAGCCGGCAGCCGTCGGGATCGAGCAAGCGGTGCCGCCAACGGTGTGGGGATTGGTCAAATTCGGTTTCGTGAATACCGCACCGCCGGCACCGGTTCCTGCCTGTGCCGGCGCGGTCACGGTGAATATCCACACCATGATTGCCGAAGCGGCGTACTACAAAGCCGAAAAGCGGGCGTTTTCGCCGGGCTACGAATTATACGACTGGCTCGAAGCGAAGAGGGAAATCCTCAGCCAGATCCAGCGTGACCACAATCAGTTCCAGGGCGATCGCTATATGAATTGTTGATATGCCGTCCGAGTGCAACGGACAGTGCGGCGGGCGAGTAAGCATTAAGTAATCGCTCGCCTGCCGGGTTATTTTCCGACCAGACGGGCCGGATCCAGCAGTTTCTCGAGTTCTCCGCGCGACAGACCGGTCATTTCCGCCGCCACGTCGATGATCGGACGCCGTTGCCGATAAGCGGCCTTCGCAATTTCCGCGGCTTTGCCATAGCCGACGACCGGATTCAACGCGGTCGCCAGCATCGGATTTTTCGCCAGCGGCTCCGCGAGTTTTTCAGTCCGCACCTTGAATTCCTTGATTGCCTTGTCGGCCAGCAGTCGGCAGGCATTGCCGAGTATCTCGATGCTTTGCAGCAGATTGTAGGCGATCACCGGCAGCATCACGTTCAACTGGAAATTGCCGGATGCGCCGGCCAGCGCAATCGCCGCATCGTTGCCGATTATCTGGACGGCGGCCATCGCGGCCGCTTCCGGAATCACCGGATTGACCTTGCCCGGCATGATACTGCTGCCCGGCTGCAAGGCGGGCAGTTCGATCTCTCCAAGGCCCGCCAACGGACCGCTGTTCATCCAGCGCAGGTCGTTCGCGATCTTGAGCAGGCTCACCGCAACCACTTTCAACTGGCCCGATAATTCGACGCTGGCGTCCTGGCAGCTCAGGCTTTCGAAAAACGAGCCGTTCGGACTGAACGGCAGGCCCGTGCCGTTGCGCAACGCCTCCGTAAACCTTGCCGCGAATTCGGGATGTGCGTTGGCGCCGGTGCCGACTGCGGTGCCGCCCTGCGCCAGCCGGTAAATCCTGACCAGCGCCGCCTCGATTCTTTCCCTGCCGTTCCGAATCTGCAGCGCCCAGCCGCCCATCTCCTGGCTCATTCGCAGCGGCAGCGCGTCCATCAAGTGCGTGCGGCCGGTCTTCAGGATTTCGCTAACGGCGGCCGATTTCGTTTCGACCGCTTCGGCCAGATGCGTCAGCGCAGGCAGCAGGTCGCGATGGCAGGCGAGCGCGGCGCTCAGATGAATCGCGGTCGGCATCACGTCGTTGCTGCTTTGGCCGCGGTTCACATGGTCGTTCGGATGAATCTCGACGCCCGCCTTCCGGCTTGCCAGGGACGCAATCACTTCGTTCACGTTCATGTTCGTGCTGGTGCCGGAGCCCGTCTGGAATACGTCGACCGGAAACTGGTCGGCGTGCCGGCCGTCGATAATCTCCTGCGCGGCCTCGACAATCGCCGCGCTCCGCGCTTCATCCAGCTCGCCCAGCTCTGCGTTGATCTCCGCCGCGATTTTCTTGATCAGCGCGATGGCCTGGATGAAGTTTGGCGGCAAAGTCAGGCCGCTGACCGGAAAATTCTCGACCGCGCGCTGCGTTTGCGCGCCGTATAAAGCGGAGGAGGGCACACGGATTTGGCCGAGGCTGTCTTTCTCGATGCGGTAGGATGAGGTCATGGCATAGCCTTATGAAGTGTAAATTGTAGAGTCGATCTGTTGCCAGTTCTTTGAGTGGGTTGCGTCGTGAAGGTTTCCGAAGCCGGCTCCGATGTCTTGTCCGTCGGCCGCATGGATTTGCCTGTCCGGAGTGCAAAGGCATGTTTAAGATTGGCGGAGGGCGCTTGCTGTAAAATCGCCTTTCGGACAAATGATCGGAAAATCGCTATGGCTATTACCCCGTGGGCAACCCGCGCTTTGTTGTTACCCTGCTCGCTGCTGAACGCTTGCGCCGAAATCAAACAGACCGGCAGGGTTGTGGGCCATACCACGCGCGATGTGACTTGCGAAATCGGGCATGGCACGCGCGATGTCGTCAAGGCCATCGGCCATGGAACCCCGGGATGCGGCTCAGGAAATAGGGCATGGCGCCCGGCGCTCGGTCGGCAATCTCAAGGACGAAGTAGATGGCGAGGAAAATTAATTCCCTGATGCGCCAACATTTTTCCGGACGCGTGATTACGTACACCGTCTTTGGCGGCAATAATTCATCGTTCACAAACTCACCGGCAGCATGCGCAGCCGGATGTCCGGTCAAGGTACGGTTAGCCGCCTGGGCGGGCTGCAGTGAAAGCCTCAGTAAGGCGTTCCGTCCTTGTGGGTGAAGTGCCATTTGCCGTCCTTGAGATCGGCTTGAAGATCATCGTCCGGGTACGCGCCCCGGTCTCCGGGGGTTCTATCGCCGATTTCGAGATACACGACGACTTCGGAAGTGTCGTTGATCAAGTGGTGCGCATTGCCCGAGCCGGCCTTAAAGCCGGCGCACATGCCAGGGGCGAGCGGCGTATTGCCCGCGTCCGTTCGCAGCGTCGGGTGGCCGCTGAGGATGTAGATGAACTCGTCCTGTTGGGTGTGACTGTGGCGAAGGGCGGAGACCGCTCGCGGGGCGAGGCGGGTCAAGTTGACGCCAAAGTGGGTGAGCCCGAAGACATCGCCCAGTTGCCGCTTCTCTCTTCCCTTCATCCGCGAGGCAAACGGTTCAGGATAAGTCGAGGGCTTGGTACGCGGGGGCACTTCGTCGGCCTGCACTGCGATGGGGGTCTTAGGATTGCTCATGGGCTGTACTTTTGTGGGGAGGCAAGAAGTTTTTATGGCTCGTAGTGCGCCTGAGCGCGGCAGACCAGGCCGGCTTCATTGAAGTGGAAAACCTCGGCCACACGTTTGCCGGTGGCGCCCATGTAGTGAATGACAATGCTGTTGACCCCAATGAGCGTGCATATGGGCTCGAAACGCAAGTTCGGGAAAAGGGCCAGCGCCTTGGTCCAGTAGGCGCCGACTGCCTGCTTGCCTTGAAGCCGGCCTTCCGGATTGCCGGTCACTTGAATGATAACCGGCGAGGACATTTCGAAATCATCGGTGTAGTGCGCCAGGATGCGCGGTAGGTCATGCGCATTCCAGGCATCGAGCCAGTTCTTGGCGAAGCGTTCTGCGAGTTCTCTGTTCATGGGAGGGGTTGTTGGTTACGGTCTGTACCTGATCTTGCCTTTAGCCGAGCAAGTGCGTTAAACGGCCGCGTTCGCGGGAAGGCTTTATTATACACTTTTTGCCACGAGCATTTTTGTGGCACCTTTTTGGAATTCATAGCCCACTTCGACCAAATCGACACTGATCCCGTCTGCCTCCAATTCGGCGATGACGGGCTTAAGATGCGGTGATGTTTGATTGTCGCTAAGCGATAGAAGAGGATAAACACGGACTTCTTTGGCTATGCGGCACAGCTCTTTCATCGAAAGAATGTGTTGACTCTGATTTACGTGCTCGCTGTATAAGAACAAATAATGCGAACAAAGCGCGATTTCAAATTCACCATCATCGAAAGGAAGCGTGGGCAGGGAAGCATTCAGATAGCGGCCACTCTCTTTTGCTACTCCGTAATCAGCGAGAAAGAGGCGCATCGCCTGCATCCTTACTTTTCCTAGCGCTTCAACATGGGGAATGTGCTTCCAAACATAGTCGTCTTTATTTTTAGAGACTTGCTCGACAACTTGGGAGTACACTTCATCAATTCTCGCTCGAATTTGATTGGCATTAAACCGATAGATCGGGTCAACTGAGATGACATGGCCGTTTTGCTCGGTCAATTCGGCATTGAAAGATGCCGGTCCATCGCCACAGCCAAGGATTTTCTTGCCGAGGTCATGGTTTGAAAGCGAGAACATTGCTTTGTACTCGCTTAACGATCGGCCCCAATGGATGACGCTCGATAATTCCACGATACTTCCTCCTGCATCATTGCAGTTGTCCGGCAATCCCTGCCGGAATGACGTGTTTTCCTTCGTGTTTTCCTTACGAAGGCCATATTCCCAAAGCGAAAATGCTCTAGCCGAGGTCATCTAATACCCGCGTCTAAGAAGCCATTACTTTTTTCACAGGACGTCAGCTAATGTAAAGCGGGCGTCCTGTGAATCGGATTGATGACAGGATGGGGATTTCCCCCTGTTACGGATCAGTTATTCGGCCGGATTTCCATTTTATCAGGAATCAAGGCATCCCCATAATAAGCCAGTCTGAATCGTAAAAGACCCATCCTCCTCGATAGCCAGTGCTTCGCGTACTTCTCGTGGCGCCTCGATTTGAATCTCCCGGATCATCGCCACCTTCGACGGCGGCGTACGGATGGTCGCCACCCAGGAGGCGAACTCGAGACGCACAGGCCAACGTGAGTGTTCGAGCAAGGCAAAGCCCGCCTCTTGAAAATGGCGTCGCCACTCCGCTTCGGAACGATCGCGGACGTGCGAGCGGTCGTGGAGCAATTCGAGCGCCTGAAGGTGTGAATCAACCAGCGGGTCGGAAAACGTCTCGACGTCAATGACCAGGATATATCCGTCCGGTCGCAGTACCCGCCGCATTTCTGCCAATGCCCGATCAAGACCGACCCAATGATGGGCACTGTAGCGCGTGGCCACCAAGCAGAAGGATGCATCGGGAAAAGGCAGCTCCTCGGCATTGCCCTGCTTCGTTTCAATGTTGGCGAGCTCTTTCTGGCCGGCCGCTTCACGTACGGTAGCGAGCATGCTTTCGGAGGGATCCAGGGCAACGATGCGTGAGACCAATGGAGATAAAGCGAAGCTCAGGTGGCCCGCTCCACAGCCGATATCGAGCCCTACACCGGTTCTGGGAATGGCCTGTTTAACGAGGGCTTGCGCCCTGACAAGATCGTTGCCTTGGGCATGAACCGCGCTGGTCAGATAAGCCTTGGCCTGTGGGTCGAATTGCTCATGAACTGATTGGCGATGTGTCATCATCGTAAATACTCCGTAGAAAGGAAAGAGCCTTTACGATAAAATGAAAAATATCATGGTACAAGATAATAGTTTATCCTATTATATAGGTTACCCGACAGACGAACGCCATTGTGAAACACGGCAACGATTTCGATAAACACGACAACCAAGCCAGCGCGCTTGGCGACTTTCTGCGAGCGGCACGCGAACGCTTAGCGCCTGAAGACTTCGGCTTGTCCAAAGGACAGCGCCGTAGAACTAAAGGCTTGCGGCGCGAAGAGGTCGCCGATTTGTGCGGCATTAGCACGACTTGGTACACTTGGATGGAACAAGGCAGAACCACAGCGATCTCGGTTGCCACTCTGGCCGAGCTAGCAACCGGCTTGCGGCTTACAGAAGCGGAACGCGCCTACCTGTTTCAACTCGCGGGCCGTACCGATCCGGCGCTTCCTCATGAAAAGCACGAAGGGCCTGCGCCTTACGAAGCGCTCGTCGCAGCCATCCGCTCGCCAGCCTATATACTCGATCGCTATTGGGATGCTATTGCCTGGAATCAGGCAGCGGCCAAACTATTTTGCGACTGGTTAGTTTCGCCATTAGGTCAAAGAGAAAAGTTTGCCCCCAATTTGTTGCGCTATGTTTTTCTTCACTCCAACGCGCCAAATTTGATCCTGGATTGGGAAGAACGCGCTTGGCGCCTCGTGGCTGAATATCGCGCCGATAGCGCCGGTTTGCGCCATGACGCCGTACACCAAGCGCTGGTTGATGAGCTCCAAGCAGTTAGTCCGGTTTTCAAGGAGGCTTGGCGATCCCAGAAAGTGCTTGCTCGCGAAGGGGGAAGTCGGGGTTTCTTGCTTCCGAAAGAAGGCAAACGCTTCTATTGGCAGTACACATTACGGATGGCCCAGCAAAACGAGATCAAACTCGTCGTACTGCATCCACAGGATTGCGATGAAGGGTTTTATTGAGGCCGTTTAGCATCTTGCATTTCTATCGAGCTATCCTACGGTAGGAAATGCCAGATAATCGGTTTTCCAAAGCAAAGGCGGAGCTTTTTTTATATGTCGGCTGCCAATCCTTAGCTTTGAAATTTTCATTATTTATGTCAAAGATCCCTATAGCGTGTGGCACAATTAATGAAAAACCACTTTAAGGAAGCTCTGAATAAGTAGTTTTTATTGCTAGCACCGGTCAATCAATGGGGTGCGTGGCCGAAAAATCGTCCGATTTTCGACGAGAAGCGGCCCCTGTGGGGCCGTTTTCACCCTTTGCCCCGGGGTTTTCCAGGACGCAGGACGGATGTCTCCCTAGGTCGGCCTCAACGCCTTCCGGATGGAGTAAAGATTGCCGAGGGCAAACAAGCGCACTTGGGTATAGCCGAATTGGCGCTTGACGATCCGGAACGGATGCTCGACCGCGGCTCGCAAAGGGGCCAGCATGCGGTTGCAAAGGGCTTGTTCCACCGGCAAGTCCTCGCCCTTCTTGCGCTTGAACGGAAACGCCCAGACCGGCTCGCCTTCCTGACGTTCCGCCGCCAAATTGCGGTCCTTGCGCGTATAGGCGCGATCGCCCAGCACGACCTGTTCCTCGCCACGTAAAACTGATTTTATAAGTTGAGCCAATACTTGCCATCAGATTGTGCACGGCTTCGAGCAATTGCTCCTTGGTCCAGGTGGCAAATCGGCGCCAGTGGTATTTGGCCTGCTTCCACACGATTTCGATCGGGTTCAGTTCCGGGCTGTAGGGCGGCAGATGCATCAACACCAAGCGATGATTGACCAACCCGTCGTCGAGTTTTTCCGGGTCAATGCCATGATGGATCGCGGCATTGTCCAGCACGACAATCGTCAGCGGCATCTGCTGCTCGCGTTGGGCGAGACGGTCGATTAATTCGACAACGGCCTGACGGCGGATAGACTGGGTGTGCACCTCATGCCAGACTTCCCCCGTAGCATAGTCCAAGACGCCCACGACATTCACCCGTTGGTGCGTGAGGCCGGCATCGGCCGTGTGCGGTTTGCCTTTGGGATTCCAGGCGCGCGGCACGTTGGGAATCGTGCAAAAGCCGCTTTCGTCCAGGTAAAACAGAGCGGTTTTGCCGGCGCGGGCGGCCTCGAACTGGACCGGACACCGGCTTTTTTTAAAGACAGCCGTGTACGCGTGAATGACAGTCCACGCGCCCGCAAGCCCGCCGATAAGCGGTCGAGACTAAAATCAGGCGCCTCCGGATGCGCCGCGTGGACTTGCCGGGCAATTTCCGCCAGGGTGGCAGGGGCAGCACGGGCTATCGCTTCAGCGGTATCCAGCAGGGCCGCCGCCTTGATGGCCCTCCAGCAGCCCCATCAGGCCTCGCGTGCGCCACGCTTTGCGCCAGTGATAAACGGTCGGCGGCGTGACACCGAGAATATCGGCCACTACCGGTAAAGGATGGCCTTTGGCCAACGCCAATACGCCCAAGGCCCGGCAGCGGAAATCCGCATACCGGTGATGGATGGAAAGCTCCTCCAAGGTGAGGCGTTCGGCGGCGTTTAATTCCAGGTTCATGACACGTTACCGGGATAGGCTCTTAGTAGTCCGCCAAGCTTATATTGCTGGATAGAGGGATTTTAATTTCACCCGAGCATTTTGAGTCGTAAACCGCCAATCCACACGAACGCCCCTCTGATTCCGTTGATCTTGCCAAGCCTTTATTTCACGCTTTAACGCGTCTTGATCGGGTATGCGCCGATTTAGGCATTGTCGAGCCATAACGCCAATTTCTATTTCTGCCATATCCAACCCACTGCCATGCTTTGGGGTATAGTGAATCTCAATCCGTTCCGCAATGCTGCGCGCTTCTTCCGGCTTGAATGCGGTATAAAGCGAACTGAGCTTATGAGTGTTCAGGTTATCCATCACCAAAACGATTTTCTTCTTTTCAGGGAAATGCTCATCGACTAACTCTTTGACAACCTGTGCCCAATCGGCTTGGGTATGATGATCGGTCACCTTGACCTGACGCCATCCGTCAAGCGGTGCAAACAGCATAAATAAATGGCTGACGCCGTTACGTTCATATTCAAAATCATATTTTCCGGGTTCGCCGGGTCTGGCTGGCAACGGGGTTCGTGTTTCTTTAATGTGTTGTTTACGGGTTTCATCCAGGCAAACCAACACCTCGTCGTCGGTATAGGTTCGCTGATACGTTTCCAAAACCTCTTCCATCGCACACACAAAATCGGCATTCGCTTGCGGGGGAATGCACCAACACTCCTTTAACCACGGTTTAAGCGCATTTTTTTTAAAGTGGTCCTCACCGTTTCATCACTGACTGAATCGACCAGCTTGCATTCAACCAGTTTGTCAGCCAACAATTGCATGCTCCATTCCGCTCGCCCCTCGGGAGGATTCGTACAGGCTGTGGCAACCAGAAAGGCTTCGGCGGCACCATCCAGCTTTTTCGAGCGGAAACGCGCCTGCACCTTTGGGTTGAGAGCGGATTCCAAGCCTTCTTCCACAAACCGCTGGCGAACGCGTTCGGCGCTGCTGGCACTGATGTTCAAAGCCTCTGCGATATCTTGATCTTTTTTGGCCGGCGTGCCTCCCGATTCATCACATTGCAAGAGTATTCGGGCGTGAGTGAGTTTTCGTGACGATGCGCGGCCTTTATTGAGAAACCCCATTAACTCACTTCGTTCGGTTTCAGTCAGTTTTACGCGATATTTTTTTGCTGGCATAGTTTAATTATTTTAAATTTCATTGGCTTGCTGCAGGAAATTAAAATATTACATTAACTATTTATCAAAGCAAGTTTGGTGCGCTACTAGATTCAGCTAACGACAATTTGAGAGTGGGGCACCTAAATTGTCCAAAGGACCGGAGTTTGACCGTAAGCAGGGCAAAAAAAGGCCTTGCATTTCTGCAAGGCCTTTACTTTATTTGGCTTTCCCGGACGGGTTCGAACCGCCGACCCGGTGATTAACGGTTACCCATCATGGCATTTTTTAAGCTATTGACTGACAATATAAATTCAATGCAAGCTATTGTTTATTATCGCATTACTCATTTCTTGACATTTCGCTAACATTCTCTAAAAATGCCTTAAATCTTGTTTCATTCTTGACCCAGAGGGCACTATGGCGGAAAAACTCAACTTCACTCAAAAGCGGATCGCAGAACTTCCGATACCGGAAAGCGGGCGTTTGGAATACTACGACAGCGGCTGCCCAAAATTGACTTGCCGGGTAAGCAGTACCGGCGTGAAATCATTCGTCCTGCTGAAATGGACGGGGCGGACGGCGCAGCGCGTCACTTTGGGACGCTTTCCTGATCTGACCGTCGATGATGCGCGGTGGATGGCGCGGGATGCGTTGGGCGAGTTTGCCCAAGGCGTCAACCCGACCGAAGAAAAACGCAAGCAACGCCACCGCAACATTACCCTGCAAGAATTGCTCGATAAGTATCTGGCCGACAAAACCGACTTGCGCGAAGCGTCCGTGCTGGACTATACCAAAAAGATCAAACAAGGCTTCCCCGACTGGCTCGATAAACCGATCAGCGAAATCACCCGTGATAAGGTGCTGGCACAGCGCACCAAGCTGACCGGCGGCCGGGATAACAAATTGCGCGTGCTGCGGCTGCTGAAAAACACGGCGGAGATTTAAAGCGACGACAAACTCCAAGCATAATCTTCCGGTTGTCGATAACCACTTGGATCGGCAATTTGCAGTACAGCGACCGAATCAGGTCTATGCGGGCGACATCACTTACATTCATACCCCGGAAGGTTGGTTGTATTGAGTGGTAGTCATCGATTTGTTTTCTCGGCAAATCGTTGGTTGGTCAATGGCCGAACAGATGCGGACCAAGCTGGTGAATGATGCGTTATTGATGGCCATTTGGAAGCGTAAACCGGCAAAAGGCCGACTCTGGCATACCGACCGAGGGAGCCAATATGCTTCCGAAAGCCACCGGGCATTACTAAGGAACCGCTGAACTAATCCAACTCCGAGCGTTCCCCCTCGACCTAAGCGTCGTTTTTTTAAAAAGTGCTTACCCGTTAATCAGATAATCCAAACTTGCTCGATTGTTATCACCGTCTACCGTGTTCGGGCACACGGTAGACGGATTTCGGCCTAGGCCGCCATCAACTGGCGGTGCAGCAAATACAAATTGGCCAAGCCCACCAGCCCATTGACTTGAGCGGTGTTTTTCTTCAACCCCCGGTAACGGGTCTTGCGAAAACCGAATTGGCATTTGATGATCCGGAAGATGTGCTCGACGCGCGCTCTGACCGATGCGTATTGGCGGTTGCGCTTACGTTGGCGGTTCGACAGGTTTTTGCCCGGTTTCCGCTTATCGTTGACACACCAGTTCAGCCCCAGATAGTGCGAGCCCTTCTTATAGTCGTCGCTGGTGTAGCCGGCGTCGGCAAAGATGGCTTGATCGTCTTCACGCAATAGCTTGGGCAATTCCACGATGTCGGCGGTATTGGCCGCCGTCACCGTCACGCGGTGGACCGCGCCTGACTTCACGTCGGCACCGACATGGATTTTCATCCCGAAATACCATTGGTGGCCTTTCTTGGTTTGGTGCATGTCCGGGTCACGCTGCTGCGCTTGGTTCTTGGTCGAGCTGGGAGCATGAATAATCGTGGCATCCACCATTGTGCCTTTGGAGACCAACAGGCCGCGTTCCTTCAAATAATGGTTGATCGTCGCCAACAGCACTTCAGTCAGCTTGTGCTTTTCCAACCAATGACGGAAGTTGAGGATCGTCGTTTCGTCCGGCAGCGCTTCGGTGACGCTGCCGAAGCCGGCAAAACGGCGAATGCTGTCGATTTCATATCGTGCGTCTTCCATCTGGCGGTCCGAGTAGCTGAACCATTGTTGCATGCAGTAAATGCGCAACATGCGATTCAAGGCCATCGGTTGCCTCCCGCGCCGACCGCTTTGCGGATAATGCGCTTCGAGCTGGGCTAACAATAACGCCCACGGCACCACTGGCTCCATTTCCGACAGAAATTTTTCCCGTCGGGTTTGGCGCTTTTTGCTGCTGTATTCGAGTTTGGCAAAACTGCTTTGCGTCGGTGTGTTCATCGGCTTGTCCTGGCTGCGGTCTGATGCCTCTATTATCTCATCTGGCGGCCGGAGATTTAATCAGCGCTTCCTTAAAGAACAATCTGTATAAGCTATGGAATCGGTTGTCATCGGGCAGCTATTTTCCTCCGCCGGTAAAACGCGTCGAAATTCCCAAGGCGAACGGCAAGTTGAGGCCCCTGGGTATCCCGACCATCGCCGATCGAATCGCGCAGGCGCGGCAACGCTGCTGGCGGGATGACTGGGTGCTGGACATGGACATCCGCGGTTTCTTCGATGCGTTGGATCATAACTGGGTTATGAAGGCGGTTGCCAAGTACACCGGCTGTAGATGGACATTGCTGTACACCGAACGCTGGTTAAAGGCCGATGTGGTACTGCCGAGTGGAGAGCGGCTAAGCCGCGAGAAAGGCACGCCGCAGGGCGGCGTCATCAGTCCGTTACTGGCCAATATCTTTCTGCATTTGGTCTTCGATCAATGGATGCAAAGGCACTTTCCATGTATCCATTTCGAACGCTATGCCGACGATATTGTGGTGCATTGCCGGAGTGAGAGTCAGCTGAAAATGATCGCGCATCAAATCAGGCGGCGGTTTACCCAGTGCGGTCTTGAACTCTGCGAGGAGAAAACCAAGATCGTGTACTGTAAGGACTCAAACCGAAGGGGAAGCTATCCAAATCAGAGCTTCGATTTTCTGGGGGTACACCTTCAGACCCAGAAGCGTTCGCGATAGCAACGACAGGTTCTTTGTCAGCTTTTCACCGGCCGTCAGCCGTAAAGCGCTGAAAGCTATGAGAGCAAAGCTGAAAGGACATCCGTTGATAAAAGCGGGCTACCCTCGAAGCATTGAGGAGCTGGCTAGGGTCATTAATCCGATCATCCAGGGATGGATCGCTTATTACGGCAGGTTTAGAAAATCGGCCATGTCGGCCATTTATAGCTATATCAACGACAAACTCTTGAACTGGATACGGCGGAAATTCAAACCGCTAAAGCGCCGGAAATGGCGTGCCGGTCAATGGTTGCGGGAGCTCTACCGACAAAATCCGACGTTATTTGCACATTGGCGCGTTTGGCTGAATAACAAGAGCCGTATGAATCGAGAGGTTCACGTACGATTCCTTGGGCAGCTGAAGGGGGAGGTTCCCTTCGGCTGACTCGACCCGTCTCGGAAAGCTTCTTTCATACCTTGAAAACTGAGCTGATTCATCATCAGACTTTTTGTAATCGGGATGACGCTAGGCAGGCTGTGTTTGAATATATCGAAGTGTTTTATAACCGCGAGCGACTCCATTCTGCCAACGGCTATTTGTCGCCCGTAGACTACGAATTGCAGCAAAAAGCTGCTTAACCGTGTGTCCGGTAAAGTGTTGACACATCATGACGCCACTGGTAACGAGGCCGGTACACGTCGGGCACAATTTCAAAAACGGATAAAGATAGATGCCGAGGTACGCAGCCGGTACGTGCCGACAATGGTGAAGTTTCCCCAAGGGTTCCGTACTGACGGAGTGGGAGTTTTTGCGAAGAGAGGAAGGACAACAGCAATCGCTCTTATTTGTTCCCAAACTTGCCCCGGCATTGACCCGAAAAATTCAGGCAATAAAAAAGGGCTTAGATTTTCGTCTAAGCCCTTGATTTATTTGGCTCCCCCGGACGGGCTCGAACCGCCGACCCGGTGATTAACAGTCACCTGCTCTACCGACTGAGCTACAGGGGAATGAATGTCGATAAAATTGCTAATTGGCGCGCCCGGAGAGATTCGAACTCCCGACCGCTCGGTTCGTAGCCGAGTACTCTATCCAGCTGAGCTACGGGCGCCTAATTTATTTTCCCATTATCCTTGGTTTTTATCTCTTTGTCAACAAATCCCTTTGTATTTTTATGAGTAGTTTAAAACGTGGCGGAGAGAGAGGGATTCGAACCCTCGATGGGCTTTATAGGCCCATACTCCCTTAGCAGGGGAGCGCCTTCAGCCTCTCGGCCATCCCTCCAGATCGGTTTTAATTTGAGTTGTCTGTATCAGTAGATTCAGCTTGCTCTTTTTTGATGCGTTCGTAGATTTCTTCCCTGTGAACAGAGACTTCTTTCGGCGCATTAACTCCGATGCGTACTTGATTGCCTTTGACTCCAAGCACTGTGACGGTTACGTCATCACCTATCATTAATGTCTCACCTACCCGACGAGTCAAGATAAGCATAGCCTCTCTCCCTAATCACATTGAAAACTCACTGTTCTTCACAGCATCCAACTCATAAGCGGAAATTATAACATCAATTTTTGATAATTGAAAATCTAATCGGACATCTTTTCATTGTGGCGGGTTTTTTGCATACAATCTTTCCTTTGCACTTTTTTCGGTTGCTTTTTTACGTTTTTTCTGAAGACATTGAAAAACTGAAAGTATCCCAATAGTATGTTTGGAGGGATGGGCAGCGCTTTAGCGGGCAGCCGGGTTACCTCCCCACAAGAAACATGGGATAATTCGCCCTCATCGAACCTCTTTTCCCCACTTGCACTTTAATAATAAAATGGCGCAATACATCTATTCAATGAATCGGGTCGGAAAAATCGTTCCGCCCAAGAAATACATCCTGAAAGACATCTCGCTGTCATTCTTTCCCGGCGCAAAGATCGGCGTTTTGGGCTTGAACGGTTCCGGTAAATCGACGTTGTTAAAAATCATGGCCGGCATCGACAAGGAAATCGAAGGCGAAGCGATTCCCCAAAAGGGCATTTATATCGGCTATCTTTCGCAGGAGCCGCAACTGGATCCGAACAAGAGCGTGCGCGGCAACGTCGAAGAAGCGGTCGCGGACATCAAGGCCGTTCTGGACCGCTTCAATGAAGTGAACAATGCGTTCGCGGATCCCGATGCCGATTTCGATGCACTGTTGGCCGAGCAGGCCGAGCTGCAGGAAAAAATCGAGGCGGCCGGCGCTTGGGAACTGGACAGGAAGCTCGAAATCGCTGCCGACGCCTTACGCTTGCCGGATTGGGATGCCGATGTAACGAAATTGTCGGGCGGTGAAAAACGCCGGGTCGCACTTTGCAGGCTGTTGCTTTCCAACCCGGATATGCTGCTTTTGGACGAGCCTACCAACCATCTGGACGCCGAATCGGTCGCCTGGCTGGAACGTTTCCTGCACGATTATCCCGGCACCGTGGTGGCGGTGACGCACGACCGCTACTTCCTGGACAATGTCGCCGGCTGGATTCTGGAGCTCGACCGGGGCGCGGGCATTCCGTGGGAAGGCAATTATTCGAGCTGGCTGGAGCAGAAGGAAAAACGTCTGGAGCAGGAAGAAAGGCAGGAAACTTCCCGCCAGAAAGCGATGAAGGCCGAATTGGAATGGGTGCGCTCGAATCCGAAGGGGCGCCATGCGAAAAGCAAGGCCCGTCTGGCGCGTTTCGAAGAGTTGTCCTCGGTCGAGGTGCAAAAACGCAACGAGACTCAAGAAATCTATATTCCGCCGGGACCTCGCCTCGGCGATGTGGTGATTCATGCCGACCATATCGGCAAAGGGTTCGGCGACCGGTTGTTGATCAGCGAGCTGAGCTTCAAACTACCGCCCGGCGGTATTGTCGGCATCATCGGCCCGAACGGGGCCGGTAAGACCACTTTGTTCAGAATGATGGCAGGGCTGGAAAAACCGGATTCGGGGACTTTGACGATTGGCCAGACCGTGCAGTTGTCGTATGTCGATCAGCTGCGCGATGATATGAATCCGAACCATACGGTCTTCGAAGAAATCTCGGACGGGCTCGATGTCATCACCGTCGGCAAATACGAAACACCGTCGCGCGCGTATGTGGGGCGTTTCAATTTTAAGGGCGCGGATCAGCAGAAGCGGATAGGGGACTTGTCCGGCGGCGAGCGTAACCGGGTGCATCTGGCCAAGCTGTTGAAAAGCGGCGGCAACGTGTTGCTGCTGGACGAGCCGACTAACGATCTGGACGTCGAAACGCTGCGTGCGCTCGAAGAAGCTTTGTTGGCTTTCCCCGGTTGCGCGGTGGTCATCTCGCACGACCGCTGGTTTCTGGACCGGATCGCGACGCACATTCTGGCGTTCGAAGGCGATAGCCAGGTGGTCTGGTTCGAAGGCAACTATCAGGACTACGAAGCCGACCGGCATCGCCGTTTGGGCAGCGACGCGGACAATCCGCACCGTATCAAATACAAAAAATTGAGCCAGTGAACGCTTTATAATAGCTGAAGCTTGGTTCTGCAAGGTTTCCACACGCGGCGCTCATCGTGATACGCCTCGGCTAGCTTGATCCAATCGACGACGGACCGGCAGGCGTTCAAAGCCAGCTTTGAGCTCCACTACTTGAGTTTTGCAGGACCGGGTATAATGATGGGCACGCGGCTTGGGAACCGGTTGACGGAAGAATCCCGGCGTTTCGAGCTTGGGCTACATTCTTCTATTTATGCCCTTTGGATACGTAACGCACGGGAACGACGATAGGGGATGTAGTACGGCTTACGGCTAGGCCGAGGATTATCGAAGGGCTATGTAATGATACATAGGACTGCACGGGGCTATTTTTTCCAGCAATCGGCGCTTGCATAGCCCGTATAGTCTTTCCCGTCCTGATTTACGGCAAACGTGCCGCAAGTAGAATCGGTAAACGGGCTTCTGGGCGTTGCTGTTAGGGTGTAGGTCGTCGCATTCGGCGTTCCGGTAATGGCAACCGTGTAGTAGCCATCGGGCGATGTACCGGAAACGCCGATGGCATCGAGCGAGGCGCTGTAGGCGGTATGTGTCGTCCGGTATTTTTCCTGAGCCATCTGCGCGCTCAACAAAGCGGATTTACCGTCGGCGCGCTTGGCTTGTTTGACATACTCCGTATAAGCGGGATAGGCGATCGATGCGAGAATGCCGATAATGGCGATGGCAATCATCAATTCGATCAATGTAAACCCTGCAAGTCGCCTGAAAGTGTCCATTCATTTACCTTTATTAGACTGTTTATTCGCACAAGCATAGCACAACAGTCTATAGTTATCGTGGAAATGGGCCGGCGAATAAATAAGCGTCATCGTGCAGGCGATGGCCCCTCTGTTTAAGCGCTTGGGTATAGAAAATACCTTCGCGGCAATTGATTGAAATTAAAGAATAGGTAGGGCGACATGAAAAAATTGGGGAATTCCGGCTTTACGCTGCTCGAGCTCATGATAGTCATCGCCATCGTCGCCATTCTGGCAGCGATGGCTGGGCCTTCGTTTAATGCCACCCTCGAAAAGCAGCGTCTCATTAGTGCGGCGGAAGCGATGCTGGCCGACCTGCGTTGGGCGCGTGCCGAAGCCATCGTGCGCAATCAAAAAATCAGAGTCACGTTTACCACCGGCGGCGCATGGAGTTACGCCATCCGGGTCGGCCCTGGCGGCAGCAACACCCTGCTCAAAACCGTCAACGGCAGCGACTTTCCCGCGACCACCTTGGCCTCGGCCAGTTTTGCCGGCGGCGTTGCCTATACTACTTTCGATCC
This sequence comes from Methylomicrobium album BG8, assembly GCF_000214275.2. Classification (NCBI taxonomy): domain Bacteria; kingdom Pseudomonadati; phylum Pseudomonadota; class Gammaproteobacteria; order Methylococcales; family Methylococcaceae; genus Methylomicrobium; species Methylomicrobium album. The sequence continues at coordinate 1,518,715 of NZ_CM001475.1, forward strand.
GATACGTGGCATTAATCCCAACAATGGTACCGCCACGATCACTTCCAATCACTTCAGCGTCGGCGTCAAGGTCAGCACGTTAGGCCGGGCGCGGATTTGCGGCTCAATCGGAGGCTACGAAGCATGTTAACGCACCGTAAAGGGCAAATCGGTATCTCATTGGTCGAACTGCTGATCGGCATGTTGGTTGGCTTGATCGTTGTCGCCGGTGGCCTCAGTATTTTTACTGCCTCGGTCAGAGGGCAGGCCGACAATGTCAAACTCTCCCGCTTGAACCAGGACATGCGTGCCATGATGGATATCATGGTGCGCGATATTCGGCGTGCGGGTTTTGTGACGTCCGATCCGGACACCAATTTAGATTCATTGCGGAATAATCCTTTTTTTGATGACACAATCACCGATCTGGCCGTGTATAACGACGGCAGTTGCATCGTTTATACCTACAATCGTAATAATGACAGTCCGCCCGACGTCGGCAGTAATGAATACTTTGGGTTCCGTTTGAGCGATGACGGCAAACTGGAAATGCGCAGAAGCGGCAGCACCAACGAGAACTGCACTAACAGCGCCTGGGAGTCCATCACCGAAGTGGAGGTGGAAATTACCGGATTGACGTTCGCGCTGACTTCGACGGAGCTCAATGTGACCAGCATGACCAACGACGACGACGGCGACGGCATCATGGAAGCCTCCGATTCCGACGGTATCCCGTACGGCGACGATAACAATAACGGGGTTTGCGACACCGGCGAAGTTTGCAATATTTGTACCCGCGACGGCAGCCCCGCCCCCGCCTGCCTGTATGTCCGCAATGTCACAATTACCTTGACCGGCCGTTTGCACGACGATCATGCGGTCACCCAAACCATCGTCGAGCAGGTGCGGGTGCGCAACGACAAATATCTGGCCGCCGTTCCTTAACCGCCTCGTTTCCTGGAGTTAGCCATGAAGTTTCCGAACCGCAATCCCAAGGCCCGCCAGCGGGGCGCCGTTACTTTGATCGTGGCGCTGATGTTGGCGATCGTGATGGCTGTTGTCTCTGTGACCACGGCGCGAACCGGTCTGATGGAGCAAAAGATCACTGGCAACGATCTGCGTGCCCGCGAAGCGCAGGAAGCGGCCGAAGCCGGGCTGGAATACGGCGTGGCCTGGGCGCAAAAGAATACCATTCCGAATGCCGTGACCTGTTCCTCGGGCTCCTTGCCGACGGGATGTCCGACGGCACTGAGCATGGTCACTGGTTCGTCGACCGGCGAGAGCTATAGCTTTACGCTGACTTTCACGAAAAAAATAATTGCGAACAAGACTTACATTAAAGTCGAATCGTCCGCCGAGGGGGTTAATGATTCTACTATTGCCGCAATATCCGAGGCATGGGTTACACAAACAAACTATTTGACTATAAAAGGGCAAGCCGCTCCTCCTTTTGTAATCAATGGCAGTTTAGCCAATGTCACCGGAAATCCGGATATTGATTCGGGTAGCCCTCCGGGAACGGCGATCATAACATCGCAGCCTGTGAGTGCGATTGATACGGGGTTTTTTAACAAACATCCGCCGCCAAGTCTTGGATCTGTCGTGAGTGATAATACTTTTCCGGGCACATCGACACCGGCATGGGATTATCTTTTTACGGTTACTTTAAGTACCGCGACCCATATCGCCATGACCAATGAGTATAACTATCCTGCTCATTCGTTACCCGCCACTCCGGGGGAAGAGAAAGAGCCATTTTATGTATGGGATAGCGATTCTCATATTAGCGGTAATTTTGGTTCGGCAACTCGCCCCGTCGTCATTATTATCCAGAACGGCAGATGCCCTAAAATTCAAGGAAATGTCACGATTTACGGTTTTGTCTACTTTTCTGCGACATGTAGCGATCAAGGCTGGGGAAATGCGACTATTCATGGAACGATTGTTTCGGAAGGAAATATTACCAAGGTAACCGCTAATTCAAAACACATCGGTAATGGTATTGGTGGCGGCGGTAACGACGTCAGCAGTTTTATTGAAGACGCTACCCGCATTCCCGGCACCTGGAAAGACTTTTGATTTTTTAAGGGGAATCGCCATGAAGAAATTATTGCCTGCCTCGTTGCGAGGTTTCTTCCTGTTGGAAGCGTTGATCGCCGCGCTGATCGTGGCGGTGGCGATGCTGGGGATGGCCAAGCTGCAAGGACTGACCCTGATCAGCAGCGGCGACAGCCGCATGAAAACCCGTGCCTTGAATTTGTCGCAGGACAAAATCGAACAACTGCGCGGCTTTGCCAATCAGGATACTTACGAAGGCATGATTTCGGGCAACGATACCCCGATGGCCGAAGGAGGCGACAGCAGCGCTTTCAGCCGGGCCTGGGTAATTTCGGACTGCCCTAATTCGGTGAAGTGTAAACAGATCAGCGTGACCACGACCTGGGTGGATGTCAAGGGCGTTACCCAGACCGTGCAGTTAACATCCTACATCGCCGGCGACCAGCCCGTGAAAGGCGGTATCGTACTGGCGGCGGCGAGTACTCCTAGCCCGACGCCTGATCCGACACCCGATCCGACACCCGATCCGACACCCGATCCGACGCCCGACCCGACGCCCGACCCGACGCCCGATCCGACACCCGATCCGACACCCGATCCGACACCCGATCCGACACCCGATCCGACGCCCGATCCGACGCCCGACCCGACGCCCGACCCGACGCCAGGAGGAAACGCGTGTACGGGGCTGATTACGGCAGGCATTATCGCGGGCGATTATGTAAGCCAAAAGCGGCTTACATTGGGTGCGCGTCTGCAGATCGACACAAACCCTCTGGCTGTTTGCACAGTGGTGTCGGTTGGCCTTAGTAACCCGCTCGATTTATTGTCTCTGGGAAAGAAAGGTACCTATATTTGCAGTCTGGAAGACTTAAATCCCGCTATTGTCGGGCTTGACATCGGCGGCAATAAAGTCGACTTAAGCGTTAATCTGGCGCTCAACGATCTGCCGCTACAAGGCGTGATAGGGCCGGTGGAATCGCTTCTCAGAAGCCTTCTGCCGCTGCCGCCCGATCTGGTTTGCGTCAAAGCCAACGTCGCGCTCCCTATTCAATTGGATGCGAATGCGCAGGTAAACATTCAAGAGCTCTGCTTGGTCCCTAACATTATTGGAAAAACAGAGGTTCAAGCAACGCAACTTTTAAATAACGCGGGTTTCAAAAACGTTAAGATAACCGGAAGTTCAAACTTTACAATCCAAACCCAGGATTTGCTTGCAGGTTCTAAAGCCAACTGCGATGTGAAAGTAACGGCTAAGTTAGGTAAGTGACTTTCCTTGGCCTTAATATTGCGAAGGTTCCAATCGACAGCGGACCGGCAGGCGGCCAAAGCTGGCTTGGGATCACGCCTAAAATACGCCGTTCAACGCCAGCTTTGAACTCCACTGCTTGAGTTTTGCAGGACGGGGTATAACGGCGAGCGCGCGGCATGGGAACCGGCTGAAGGAAGTCCGGCGGTTTCGAGTCGTCGGAGCGGCTTAAGCGGCATTCCCATAATGATGCCCTTTGGATACGCAACGCGCGGGAATGACGATAGGGGATGGAGTACGGCCTACGGCTAGACCGGGAGGCGCTGTAGGCGGTATGCGTCGTCCGGTATTTTTCCTGGGCCATCTGCGCGTTCAACAAAGCGGATTTACCGTTGGCTCGCTTGACATGCTCCGTATAAGTGGGATAAGCGATCGATACCAGGATACCAAATAATAGCGACGGCGATTATCAGTTCAATCAAGGTAAATCCAACAAATCGTCTAAAAATGTTCAATTAAGTCACCCTTTTAAGCTATTCATTCACACAAGCAGCGCACAACCGTCTATAGTTATTGTGGAAATGGGTCTGTGAATAAATAAGCGCCATCGTACAGCCGATAGCTTCTGTTTAATCGCTTGTTTATAAAAAATACCTACTCGGTAATCCATTGAAATTTAAGAAATCAGGTAGGGGCGACATGAAAAAATGGAGGAGTTCCGGCTTTACGCCATTCGAGTTTACGATGGTCATCACCATCGCGTTTAACACCATCCTTTCCCGGCTCACTGTGGTCATTTTGGCGCGCTCCCCGTTGGTTTTTCGACCGGATCGCGAGCCTATTCTGGCGTTTGAAGGTGACACTAGGTGGGCGCTATCACGACTGCAAAGCCGGCAGGCATCGCCGTCTGGACAGCGGCGCGGATCAGCGGGAGCAGATTAAATAGAGAAATTGGGCCAATGAACGCTTTATTTCGCGCGGTATTCCTGCGCAGAGCGCGGGAGTGTGAAAGCAAAATGCTTCGGCGCAAGCTGCGGGCCGAAAACCGCAGCAGTTTAGAGGTTTTTTTATAGAGTGATAACTTTGTCGCAGAAAGATTTTGATAAAAATAGCAGAATCTGTCTACCTTATAACGATATAACCGGCCTTTTGAAGATTTAATTTTATTCAGCCTAATTCTTATTAAAAACCCTTAATATTATTTGGGTTCCAAATCAAACTGAAATTAAGAACTTCAAGGAAGGCCGGAGCGGTAAAGTTAAATCTGGCTCCACAATAGCACATCGGGTGTATTAATTATGCTTGTACTCGGTTTTCGCCGCCTCAATGGTTTTACGCTTATCGAAATTTTAGTTGCTATGGTGATTTTGGCTTTAGGTTTGTTGGGGCTGGGCGCACTGCAAATGTTGTCGATCAGGAACAGTCAGGACGCTTATTTGTATAGCCAGGCAATGGCGCTAAGCTATGAAATGGCAGACCGCATTCATGCCAATGCCTCTGCATGGAATACCGATACTCTACCGACAGCGGCCAATAGCTGCGAGGATAATTGCAACAGTGCTGCCCAGTCTTGCAGTATAAGCGTCATGGCATCATACGATTACTGCGTTTGGATGGAAAAAGCTAAAGCCCAATTGGGTCCGGCAGCTTTGGTAGAGGTTGGTATTAGCCCTGTGTCGGGTAGCGATGTTTGCACAGGAACTTCCGCGATGCGTTGCCTAACGCTGAGTTGGACCAGCGGTAGCCAAAGTAGCGCAAAATTCGAACTGGAACTGCAGCCATGAAGAATTGGCAAACAGGGGCGACGTTGATCGAATTAATGATCAGTCTAGTATTGGGTCTGGCGTTGATCGCGAGTATCAGCAGCCTGTTTTTGCAAATGCAAAAAATCAATCGTAGCCAGCGAGCGCTTAACAATATGACAGACGATGCCCGTTATGTTCAGGAAATACTGCAAAAAGAAATTCGTCGCACGGGCGGCTTACGCAGCAGAATGGATAATGACGGAATTATCAGCAGGGTGTTCCTCGATGAAGACGTAATTGAAATACCGGATACCGGCATTTCTTTTGATTTGAATGCTGCAGAATATGTTAAAGGAGTTAGCCAGGATAATCCGGCGAATGATGCCTTCGTCATTCGTTATCAGCTGCTTGATGCTGATGATTTAAGTCCGGCCAATCTTAGCAACAGTAGTTCGCCCTGTACGGTGAATAGCCTGCTGGATACGGGAGAAGACCCCGCGGAGGCGGTACATGTGGTAAGAATTTATTTTTTCGTTAACAACGGCAGCCTGCTTTGCACTTCCCAACGTTCGGTCGCTGGAGTATGTAATACCGATTCCGGCAAAAACTGCGCCCTAACAGATATGCCAGTCACTTTGATAGAAAACGTCCAAAGTTTGACAGTTCTCTACGGCATTGATGCGGACGCTGATCATGCCGCCAATTATTATGCCGAAGCAGCTGGCGTTGAGCCGGACGTATGGCAAAACGTGGTTAGCATGCGGTTATCGGTAGTATTAAAAAGCGAAAATACGCATTTGGTTCAACAAGTACGTCCCTATAAGGTAGAAGAAACAGAGATTACGCCGAGTGATCACAGTTTGTATCGCGTGTTTACTACCACTATTGCTTTACGTAATCAGCTATGAAGGAAAAAAATGCTATTAAGATCGCTCAATATTCAACGCGGCGCAGTTTTAATATTCAGCTTGTGTATGCTGTTATTGTTGACATTGGTTACTGTAAGCATGATTCAGCAAAATAGAATACAGCTTGCCATTACAAACAATGTTGGCGAACAAATCAAAACTTTTTCGCGCACGGAAATGGTCTTGGATGTAGCGGAAGCCATTATTGAAACCAGTCGCAAGCCTAATAAAGACGATCCTACCAGGCCTGACGAACAGGATGACTGTGGGATTAGTGGCCGACTATTCGAAAACAGCGAATTGACCCTGCCCGAATCAATTCCGGCCACTGCAACAATCAAAGCAGTTTTTTGTGTCGTCAACAGCTTCGAATACCGCTGTGTTGGCGAAAACAGCTATACAGCCCATAAGAGCGATTCTGCAGAGAATGTTACTGCCTGCGCCAGACTAGCGAATGCACAATGTCCTACGGAGGTATACATCTTAGACGTTACTTTGATCAATAGTAATACGGGCGCTGAACGGGCTATTCGATCCAAATACGCAGTAGGCTGCTCGGTGTTTGCTTAAAACGGCTACGCTCTTCCATTCATTTAACTCACAGAGGTGAATATTATGAACATGCAAAAGAAAATCTTGACTTTGACCCTAAGTGGAGTGTTAGTGGCTCTGAGTGTTGAACAGTCGGCTCTAGCCAGAGGCGGCAGCTCTAGCGGCAAAGTCTGGACTTATCTGAAGTCTTACAACTCTACCAATTACGATACCAATACCGGCAAACCCAAAAAACTGGCGTCAGGTTGCACCGTGCCCGACGGCATCATGGACAAGGTATTGAGGCTATTGCCTGAAGGTAATGCGCTGGCTATTGATTCTCCTTTATTTACGGAAGACACCCAAGCAAACATCCTGCTAAAAAAAGACGCCAATATCAAAGTAGCCTTTGTTGGTGAGGGAGCGGGCTACACCAATGCACTGGGTTTCTTTAGTTTCGACAAAACCAAGCTGACCAGTTTGACCAGTTCCTCTATCGTTGAAAAAATCGTATTCCCAAACTTTTCTGCGAAAAACTCAGGAGGCGATTTATCGCTTGGCGATACCGTCGATTTAGGTACAATCGCAGCCGGAAAGGGAGTCGGTTTTACGGTAGTATCGAATGGTTGGCAATCCAACCAGGTAAGATCGGATCGTACCGACAACCAGATATTTCGCACTGTTAAAAATCTTAATCCGGAGCCTAGCAGCCAAAAGCTGAATTACCATACCGTATTATTGTCGGATCCTGAATCGAAAGTTTTAGTTATCAGCATCGAAGACCTTAACCGTCAAAGTAGTTCGTACAACGATAATGGCTATGTTTCCGATAACGACTTCAACGATGCCATATTGGCAATCTGTGTCGATCCCTTCGACGCTATAGAGGGTGTCGATACGTTGATCAACATAGATACCGGTACTGAGGGAACATCCCCTACAGAAACTGATCCTACTCCTGATGGAACGGATGGAACTGAGAAGATCAAAGGTGCTGGTGGACGCCAAAGCTGGAGTGAACGTACCGTACCATCTTCCATGTAAGCCTTGTGGGCGATACGGTGAAGATCGCCAAAGTCGAGTTTTCTATTGTTTTAAAAGACAAATAGGCGTAGAAAATATTAATGTCATAAAGTTTAAATGTCTGCCTTGCTCATGGGTAACTCTAATTCAATATTTACACAAGGTTTTACTCTATTGGAACTGTTGGTAGTTGTTGCCATCATGGGTATTACCTTGGCTATTGGCGTACCTAGCTTGCAGTCTTTTATCGTCGACAATCGTTTAACAACATCGGCCAATGACATGCTTACTGCTTTGCAGGCCGCGCGTAGTGAAGCTACCAAACGTGTTAAATTTGCGGGCGTATCGATTAACGGTAATTCTTGGGAAGTCTTTGTGGAGAGTCAGGACAATGTAGTGCAACGATACAAGACTGCTACTAACATAAGTGTGGCGGTTGAGGGGAATTCCAATCCTATTTTCCGTCCGGAAGGTCGTTTAAATTCTGTGAATGTTATCACGATGACTTTTACCTCGACCGTTGGCTCCGCACAACGCACATTAACCATTGCCCCTTCGGGGAAAATTAAAATAACCAACCCGTAATTCAATGTCGTTAAGATAAGCCAATCCGGTCGCTTGATGGATTGGCAAAGCTCGCTTTGTCAATCGCCTTGATGAGTTGCAAAGCCAGCTTTGCAACTCTTTGGGGGAGCTAAACTTAACGGCATTGACCCGTAACCTGAATGGCAAAACTATTTAGGATATTCGCATCACGTTTAATTCAATGTTTATGAGAGCTTCTTTTCAAGGATTTACATTAATTGAGGCAATGATCACTATGGCAATCATTGGCATACTAGCCAGCATAGCCTATCCCACTTATATCGAACATATTAAAAAAGCCAAACGCGCCGAAGCACAAGCGGCACTTGTATCTCTCGCAAGCGCGATGGAATTATGGAAATTGAACAGTAATGGAGTCTATACGGATGGAGTCAACGATCCGACAGCGGCAGACATTCTCTCCGATCAAGTCCCCGTTTCTGGCGGAACTAAAATATACAGTTTGGAGATTGCTACTGTAACAGCCAGCGCTTACACTTTGAAAGCCACTTCCGTTGATGGTGACCGATGTGATGCGTTGACTTATACCAGCGCGGGCGAAAAAGGAGGAGGGGAACCGGATTGCTGGTAATTTGTACCGGGAGACCCAGGGCAATCGCCCGAACGCTTTATTGTTCAAGGCCGAACGGATGAGCGCGATGCCATTCGGATCGACGAGCCGGTTGGACCGTCCGGCCGGATCGTACAGAAGTCGAACAACGGAATGGGCTGAACCGGCGAATGGTCGTCCAAACTCATCGGCATCCGCGCTTTTTCGTTGATCTGATCCAGGGCGGTATAGCCGGTCAAATCGCAGATTTCGTCGCTCAAATGGCGCGGGTTTGCAGGTTGGCTTTGGAGCGATCCTGAATACGCCGTTCAAAATCCGCTTTGAATTCCACTGTTTGTGTTTTGCAGGACGGGAGTATGACGAGTGCAATGCGGGGGGAATGATGAAAAATCAACGTTATTTATTATAGAAGATCGAGGGATTTCTTTTGTCCAATTCTCAAATCGCTTGTCTGTGCGGATCGGGGCTCGGCTATGACCAATGCTGTCGGCAATACCATGACGACGAGGTATTTCCGGCCACCGCAGAAGCCTTGATGCGTTCCCGATTCACTGCCTATGCATTGCATGATGCCGATTATTTACGCGCGACCTGGGACAGCGGTAAATGCCCGGACAGCATCGATTTTTCCCGCGAGACGGCGGTCTGGCAGCACCTTGAAATCGTCGATACGAAAAAGGGCGGGCCTCGGGACGACAAGGGGCTCGTCGAATTCAAAGCTTACTATCTGCAGGACGGGGAAGCCTGTGTTCTGCATGAGGTGAGCCGATTCGTCAAAAAGGAAGGCCGCTGGTTTTATCTGGACGGGGCGATCAAATCGCTCGGCAGGATCGGCTCGACCGTCAATCTGGGCAAAAATGCGCCTTGTTCCTGCGGCAGCGGCAAAAAGTTCAAGCGATGCTGCGGTGCGGGGAAATAAGCCTGTTCAGGGTCAATGTGCCGGGCTTACGCTTTGCTCCACAATCATCATTATGTCCTTTTTTAATAGTTTCCGCGCGCGGCGCTTATAGGCCGTCGCCGGCAATGTCCGATCGATGCAGGCCGGCATTTTTTCCAGGAAATTCTCACGATAACCTTGTGATTGATGTTCCGAACCTTATATAGGGTAAAATATTTTCGGAAAATCAACACAGGGTGAAAATGAAAACACAAAAAATTGGATTTATCGGCGGCGGCAATATGGCGACGAGCCTGATCAGCGGCCTGATCGCTGCCGGTCATGAGCCTTCCAGCATCTGGGTTTCCGACATCAACTCCGAGCAGCTCAAGTCGCTGGCGGAGCGTCTGAAAGTCAACGTGACCGCATCGAACGAAACGGCAGTCAGCGAGGCCGACGTCGTCGTGCTGGCGGTGAAGCCGCAGATCATGCGCGATGTGGCGAAACAGATCGCGCCGGCGATTCAGCAGCGTAAACCACTGGTCGTCTCGATTGCCGCCGGCATCGGCGAGCGCAGCCTCAGCGCCTGGCTGGGGCCGGACATCGCGATCGTCCGCTGCATGCCGAATACGCCGGCGTTGGTGCTGACCGGCGCCACGGCCCTGCATGCGAACGACAAAGTCGGTGCCGAGCAGCGCAGCATGGCCGAAAACATTTTGCGTGCGGTCGGTATTGCGCTTTGGGTCAAGGATGAAAAAGAACTGGATGCGGTAACGGCCGTATCGGGCAGCGGACCGGCTTATTACTTCCTGCTGATGGAATCGATGGAGAAAGCGGCGGCGGAGCTGGGCCTGACCGAGGAAACGGCGCGCCTGCTGGTGCTGCAAACCGCCTTGGGCGCGGCAAAAATTGCGCTGGAATCGAGCGAAACCCCTGAGTTGTTGCGCAAACGCGTGACCTCGCCGGGCGGCACGACTCAGCGGGCGATCGAAACCTTTCAGCAAGGCGGTTTCGAGGCACTGGTTTCGAAAGCGCTCCATGCGGCACGCGACCGTTCGGTCGAAATGTCCAACCAACCGGAGTTCAATTAATGGGTGCAAGTTATTTTACCGATCCGCTCGTCCTGATTATCGAGGCGCTGTCCTCGCTTTACATTCTGGCGGTATTGATGCGCTTCCTGCTGCAGTGGTGCGGCGCCGATTTTTATAATCCGATTTCGCAGTTTCTGGTCAGGGCGACCCAGCCTCCGCTGCGCCTGATGCGCCGGTACATTCCGCCGATCGGCAAGATCGACACATCTTCGCTGATTCTGATGCTGTTCCTGCAGATACTGGCGAATTTTCTGATCGGCCTGTTGCAGGGCGGGGCGCTGGGGATCGGCGCCCTGACTTTGATCGCGATCATGGAACTGATCAATTTATTGTTCAATGTCTTTATCTTCTCCATCATCGCCCGTGCCTTGTTGAGCTGGCTGAATCCCGGCCGGTTCGACGCGGCTTCGTCGATTCTTTACAGCCTGACCGAGCCCGTGCTGAACATTTTCAGAAGAGTCATTCCCGATCTGGGCGGCATCGATCTGTCGCCGCTCGCCGCGCTACTGTTTCTGCAGGTCGCCAGAATGGTCATCCTTCCCCCGTTGAGCCAGCTGGCGGCTCTGATCGCCTGGTAATCGCTCTTCTCACTGCGGGAACATGCCGTGCCCGCAGGGGAGAAACAAACCTCGGCAGCCGTTTTAAGATGCGGAACTTTCACTATACTTTAGAAGGCATTTTTATTTCTTTTAACGTCATGCAAGACCGCGCTTTTTTTATCAGCCTGTTGTTTGCCGCATTTTGCCTGGCCGGGGGGCAGGCTCATGCCAAGAAAATGTACCGCTGGGTCGACGAGAACGGTAAAACGTTTTTGTCCGATCAGGTACCGCCGGAACAGGTTCAACACCGGCGCGAAGAACTGAGCGAAAAGGGCCGCGTCGTCCAAATTACGGAGAAGGCAAAAACCAGGGAGCAGATCGAGCTCGACCGGCGCCTCGAAGCCTTGAAAAAGCAGCAGGAAAGCCTCATCGCCCGGCAAAAGGCGAACGACAAAGTCTTATTGAGCACGTTCCGCAATTTAAGGGATATGCAGGATACGTTAAAGAAAAAAATGCATGCGATCGATGGGCGGATCGGGTTTTTGCGCGGCAACAAACATCAGGCGGAGGTCGAGCTGGAAAATCATCTTCAGCGTGCGGCCCATCTCGAGCGCAGCGGCGAGAAGATTCCTGCACCGTTAACCCGGGATATCGATAAGGCGAAGGCGCAAGTCAAAGCGGTACAGGCAGAGATCGACAATCAGGAAACCAAGAAAAAACAGGAAAAAGCCGTGTTCGAAGCGGATATCGAACGCTATAAATTTCTGACGCATTCCGATACCGAGGCGCCGCAGGCGTTGAGCGGCAAAACGGCGGAAATGAAAGCCGCGGTTGAACTGGGCCTGTATCTTTGCAATAGCGCCAGCCAATGCGCAAAGGCCTGGGAAAGCGCGCATCAGTTCGTGCGCCGCTTTTCGACGACGCCGACCGACATCGACAACGATAAGCTGCTGATGACGGCCGAACCGGCGGCAGACTCCGATTTAAGCCTGTCCGTGTCGAAGGTCGACATGGGCAATCATCAGCAACAGTTGTTTCTCGACATCCGCTGCCGGCAGTCGTCGCTGGGCAGGGAACTTTGCGCCGGCGACAAAGTGCGCGACATCCGGACGTCTTTCAGAACGTATATCGAAAACGCCGTAACGGACGCGAAGGCCGACTAACGGCTCAGCAGCAAGGTGCCGACGCCCTGATCGGTGAATAATTCGAGCAGCACCGCATGCTCGACGCGGCCGTCGATGATATGCACCTTGCCGACGCCGCCGCGCAGCGCATCGGTTCCGCAGCGGGTCTTCGGAATCATGCCGCCCGAAATCGTGCCGTCCGCGATCAGCTCGTCGATGTCTTTCAACGTCAAGCCGGTCAACAGCTTGCCTTCCTTATCCAGAATGCCGGCGGTATTGGTCAAAAGAATCAGTTTTTCCGCCTTCAACACTTCCGCGACCTTGCCTGCAACCAGATCGGCGTTGATATTGTACGAGTGGCCGTCCGCGCCGACGCCGATCGGGGCGATCACTGGAATGAAATCGCTCTGGCCGAGCATTTCGACGACCGACGGATCGATGCTGCTGACTTCGCCGACATGGCCCAGGTCGATGATTTCCGGCGACTGCGCATTCGGGTCTGCCTTGGTCAGATGAATTTTTTTTGCCCGGATGAAGTCGCCGTCCTTGCCGGTCAGACCGATCGCCTTGCCTCCGTGGATGTTGATCAGATTCACGATCTCTTTGTTCACCAGTCCGCCGAGCACCATTTCGACCACGTCCATCGTTTCGCTGTCGGTAATCCGCATCCCGTCGACAAAGCCGGTCGTTTTGCCCAGTTTCGCGAGCAACTGGCCGATTTGCGGGCCGCCGCCGTGCACCACGATCGGATTGATTCCGACCAGTTTCATCAGCACGATGTCGCGGGCGAAACTGTGTTTGAGCGCTTCGTCAATCATCGCGTTACCCCCGTACTTGACGACTACGGTTTTTCCCTTGAAGCGTTGAATATAAGGCAGGGCTTCGATCAGGACATCGGCGATCTGGTGGGCTTTTCGGTTTTGCATCGTTTTTTGGGATTCCATAATTAAAAGGGAAGTACTAAATCAGAATCTACGGTTTTAATCATCTGCCTGAAGTGCTGCTGAATTTTTGTCAATGACTCGCGGGTATCGGCCTCGAAGCGGATCACCAGCGAAGGCGTCGTGTTCGAGGCCCGCACCAGGCCGAAGCCATCCGGATAGTAGATTCTGATGCCGTCAAGGGTGGTGACTTCGGCATCGGAAAACGCGGCGACCTGCTTCAGCTTTTCGATGAATTGGACATTTTCGCCTTCTTTCAGCATGATGCTCAGTTCCGGCGTATTGAAGCTGTCAGGCAGCTCGGCGAAAACTTCCGCGCTGGTGCGGCTGTCTTCGGACAGGATTTCGATCAGGCGGGCCGCCGCGTATAAGGCGTCGTCGAAGCCGAACCAGCGGTCATTGAAGAATATATGGCCGCTCATCTCGCCGGCCAGCGCCGCGCCGGTTTCGCGGAGTTTGGCCTTCATCAGCGCGTGGCCTGTTTTCCAGAGTGTCGGGCGCCCGCCGCGGTCTTTGATGTGGCTGGCCAAATGGCGGCTGCATTTGACGTCGAAAATGATTTCGGCTCCGGGACGCGCTGCCAGCACGTTTTGCGCATACAGCATCATCTGCCGGTCCGGCCAGATGATCTTGCCGTTCGAGTCGACCACGCCAAGCCGGTCGCCGTCGAAGGCCAGGCCCAGGTCGGCCTGGTAATGCGCGACCGCCATGATCAGTTCTTTCAGATTGGCGGGTTTGCTCGGGTCGGGATGATGATGCGGGAAGTTTCCGTCGATCTCGCAGTTCAATTCGATCACTTCACAGCCGATCGTTTTGAGCAATTTGGGCGCGATCTCGCCGGCTGCCCCGTTGCCGCAATCGACGACGATTTTCATCGGCCTGCCCAAGTGGACGTCCTCGGATACGGTGCCGATGTATTCGTTGGCGAAGCGGCTGTTTTTTTCGATCGCGCCGGGCTCACCGACCGTATAGGCCTGACTGTCGATGCATTTTTTCAGGTTCCGGATACGTTCTTCGGCCAGCGTTTCGCCCTGGATCACCATCTTGATGCCGTTATATTCGGCCGGATTGTGGCTGCCGGTGATCATGACTCCGGAACGGTCTTCGGCGTGGTGGGCAACAAAATAGAGTACCGGCGTCGGCACCATCCCGATATCGAGCACGCTGCAGCCGGTGGAAAGGATTCCCTTGGCGATCGCGGTCGCCAGGCCGGGGCTGGTTTTCCGCCCGTCGCGGCCCAGTACGATCGTGCGGCAGCCCTGCGATTTGGCTTCGGTCCCGAGCGCCCGGCCGATATCGTACACGATGTGTTGAGTCAAGGATTCGCCGACAATGCCCCGAATGTCGTAGGCGCGGAAAATGGCGTTTTTCGGATCGTCGACGGCTTCGGCCGGAGCCGCAGTTTTTGGGGCGGGCGGTTTATCCAGAACGGGGGGAGTGCTGGCGGCCTGCGGTTCCGGTTTCTGGCCGGCGGCCGGTTTTTTGAAGACTTTGGAGCTCTCCGGTGCTTTGGGGGCGGCTTTCGCGGCCGGTTCTATGGCGAACCCGAAATCGGTGTCGGTGGAAAAATCGGTAAATCCGAGGCCGGAGTCTATCGCCTGCTTCGGTGGGACGGCCACTTCGTTGCCGTCGTGGTCCATGACTCGCTTGTACTGGGACAAAATCGAGATGAAACCTTTCATTTCGCCGAGCCGGGTCGCGTAATTGCCCTGAAAATTGTTTTTCATCAGGTCCTTGAAGGCGCGCATTGTACTGCTCAGATCTTCGCTCAGCATCTTCGATAGTCGACGGTAGCTCAGCAGGAATAAAACCGTCATCAGCCCCAACGGAACCAGAATAAAGCCGAACATCAAGCCGGCGTCGAGCGTGACGGGCGCGTTCTCATCGACATGCCCGTAATGGAGAACCCAGTCGGTGTTCGCTACCGGAATCTGCAGGCGGCCGTCTCCTTCTCCTTTTTCTTCCGGCGCACGACCGGCGGCGCTTAACGGGAGCTTGCCCTGGTGCAGGCGGATATAGCCTTCGTCGATCTTGGCCCGCGCGATGCTTTTGCGGATAAGGTCGTCGTCGAAACCGGCCAACAGTACGCCGACCGTCTGTTCTCCCTGGACGATCTTTCGGGCTATCGCCAGATGCCGGGCGCCCGGGTTTTCGCCTTGAACGGCCGGCAGCGGGTTGCGGTTGTTCGAAAACGTTTCGCGAACCATGTTCAGATCGGCATAAGTCATCGGCGGCGAGCCATTGTTGTCCAGCTCGGTAATGCCGGGCAGCAGGAGCCTGACGCTGAGAGCGTTCGGGAGCAGCGGCAGCAGTCGGCCAGCCGCTTGCCGCAGCGTTTCCGGATTTTGGCTGGCGATGGCCTGTAGCGTTTCGGGAGCTTGCGCCAGTTTGTCCAGACTTTTATCCAGCAGCTCGATCTGTGCGGATATCGACAGGCCGATGCCTTGGGCGAGGGCGCCGAGCGCTGCCTCCCTGGATTGCTTGATTGCGTGGGATGCGATCCAGAAGACGCCCGCATTCGAAATCAGAAGCAGCAGGAGGGATGCGGCGGCCAAATAAGAGAAAAGTCGAAACATCCTCTATATCCTAAAATGAATGGAAATCGGACGGGCGGGTTTTAAGTCCGGGGCGCCAATCGGCCGCGATCGGGCCAGAACCCGCTTTTCCCGTCGCGCTGGCACGGAGCCGAAACACGCGGTACGGTACCTGGGAAAGTGATTTGAGGCTCGCGTCTCCGGGCGGCATCTGTGCAGGCGCTTTCAAATCGGTTTAAGAATCACCGGTAACAGGAAAAAACATCAGGTTTTTCAGGCTTTTCCCGTCGAGCCGAAGCCGCCGGTTCCGCGGCCGGTAACGGTCGTGAATGCGGGAACGAGTTTAAGCGCCACCTGGACGACCGGCATGAAAAGCAGCTGCGCGATCCGCTCGCCCGGATTGACCGTGTAATCGTTTTCGCCGTCATTGTGCAGGATTACGCCGATTTCGCCGTGGTAATCGGAATCGATGATGCCGACGCCCTGGCCGACCCGGATCTGATGGTTCAGGCACAGCCCGCTTCGGCTCGCGACGACCGCGACCAGGCCGGGATCCTGGATATTGATCGCAAGGCCGGTGCCGATCAGCCGGTTTTGCCGGCCGCCGATCGCGACGGGCTCTGCAATGCACGCTACCAGATCGATTCCTGCGGAGCCGACGGTTTTATAGGACGGAACACCGTATTGTTCGAGCAGTGGGTTTACGATTTTGGTTTCGATCAGTCGTTTCATGGATACGAGGGTATTTTTTTCGGGCAAAAAAGACGCCGCGCCGAGGCAGCGTGCGAAAAGGAAATTCTAACATTCCTGTTCCCTTCGGACACCTGATAAATCGAAGGCGGATCGAGATGCCGAAAAGAGGCGGCAACGTCCGGGCAAGGGGCGTTGCCGGATGGGAGGGATCAGGGCTTGTCCAGCAGGCGGTGAGTGACGAAAAAGCCGGAATAAATCGCGAGGACCATGATCACCGACTCCCGGGATAACAGACTCAGGCCGGTGACCGAAGGGCCGGGACAGTAACCGCTCATGCCCCAGCCGACGCCGAAAATGGCCGCGCCGAAGATCAGTTTCGGATCGATGGCGGTCTTTTGAGGCAGTTGAAAAGACCCGGACCAGAGCGGCGCGGGGCGTTTCAGGATGATTCGGAACGCAGCCATCGCAACGGCCAGCGCGCCGATCATCACAAACAGCAGGCTGGGGTCCCAGCGGCCTGTCACATCGAGAAAATTCAGCACTTTGTTCGGATCGATCATGTGCGAAAGCGCCAGGCCCGCGCCGAATAAAATCCCGCTCAGAAATGTGATTGCGTAAGTCTTCATGCGGTCAGCTCCGACAGGTGGCGGATTACGTAGACGGTGAGCATGCCGGCGGCGATAAAGGTCAGCGTCGCCGCGATCGAGCGGATCGACAGGCGAGCGATTCCGCAGACGCCGTGGCCGCTGACACAGCCGTTTGCGATCCGGGTCCCGACGCCTACCAGAAAGCCGCCGATCGCCAGCAATTCGGCCGGATAACCCTGACGCGGAACATTGAAGCCGGGGACGAGCCATTGCAGGAGCCCTCCGCCGGCGACGAGGCCGGCCAGAAACAGCAGCCGCCAGGTCCTATCGTTTTTCGGCGCGAAAAACACGCCGTTCATGATCCCGCTGATGCCGGCAATGCGTCCGTTGAAAAACAACAGCATTGCGCTGGCGATCCCGATCAGGGCGCCGCCCGCCAGGGCGGAGTAGGGGGTGAAATTTTCCATGATTTGCAGCCTCTTCAGAATAAAAAACGGGGATAAATAAGGTTTGGAAAAATAGCATTAGTATATTCTAAATAATCGATCATTTGGTTTTCTGACGATTGATGGCCCAAGGGCAGGCGTGCTTCCGGTTAAGCTTTGTTAAATCAAGATAATAGAGATTATGGCGCGATTGCTTCGGCTTATGGCCCGGTTTTTCTTGAAATCAGGCTAACGGATTTGCTTCCTTCGGTAACCGCTCGAAGCCTGATTTTAGACCGTTTGCAACTATAAAGAGAATGAGGGAGCCGTTTCCGCAGCGAAAATTGCAGGCATGCGGAGAGATGAAGGGAGAAGGCCCCAAGCCGTTCTCGATTTTGACGTTAATGGCGGGTGGTCGAGCATTGGGGGCCGGCTGAACGCCTCCCAGGCGGGCCGGCGGCAGGCAGTTGTAGGGTACGCTGTGCGTACCATGGGGATGAAAAGGTACGCACAGCGTACCCTACAACGGGGAGTACCCAAGCTGGGCAAAGGATGGATCACGGTGAGTACCGTTCGAACCACTCTGCGGCTCGGGAATGCAGAGCGAGAGCATACCGTCCTGACCGGACGGTATCCGAGGAGGAGTATCGTATCGCCCGTAATTTATACGGGACAAGAACCTGGATCTACCACTTCAGGAATAAAGCCTCGGCGAGCCGTTCGACCAACCAGGCGACCAGCAGGCTGAACGCCGGCAGTCCCAGCGCCGAATAGAGCAGATTGAGGCGGACGTTTTGCCAAGGGCTGCGTTTGAGCGTTTGCATGACAATGCTCCTGTCGAGTTTCGAAGGATTACATTGTGCGGCAGGTTCGTTACGATCGCGCGACGATTCGATGACAGTTTGATGAATCGTGCCTAAATAGGCGTAAGACTGCCTCAGTCTGCGGTATCTTCCGGCCGTAACGCCTCGATCGTCAGGCGGCCGACGTCCGTATGATGCAAAATGCTTGCGAACGGCTCGACGGCCCGTCCGGCCCCTTTCGCAAATACAAAAACCGGCGTGCTGGTATGCGTGCCGCTGGCCCAGACGACCTGCTGCCGGGCGCCGACAAGCTCGGCCAGAAGATTTTCGCGGTTGTCCTTCGTATAGACGAAAAATGCGGTTTTGGCGGCCAGTTTGGGAACGGTTTTCTCGCTCAGGGAGGGATGATCGGGACGGTGGCCCGCATTCGCCTCGGTTGCCAGAATGCTTGCGGCTTCGCTGGCGCTTATCTTGAATTCGGTATGACGGTTGACGCGTTCGGCCAGCGCGGCTGCTGTTCTTTGGTTGGGCGGCAGGGCGTCGAATTCAGCAAAGATGTCGTGATAGCTGAGCTTTTGCGCATACAGCCTGTCGAGAATTTCGGGATTGCCGAAATTGAAGTTCGGTTTGAAAACATGTCCGCTCGCCAATGTTGTGGGAGCGGGAATGTTTTTGCCCGAGTAGCCGAAGCCGAAGCCGCCCGTTTCGTGATCGGCGGTCACGATCAGCAACGTATCTTCGCGCCCGCCCATCCAGTCCAGCACCTTGTGCAGCATCGCATCGAAGCGGAGCATTTCATGCAGCAGGAGTCCCGTATCGTTCCGGTGCGACGCCCAATCGATCTGGCCGGCTTCGATCATCAAAAAAAAGCCGCGTTCGTTGCGTTCCAGGATTTTCAATGCCTGTTCGCTCATTTCTGCGAGCGTCGGTTCGGCATGGCCGGCGTTCCGCCGGTTCAGGCTTTCGGCGATGCCGTCGCTCATTCCGGAGCCGGCGAAAAGCCCCAGGGTTTTGCCGGATGCCTGCCGCAATTGGCGGGCATTGAAAACCAGATGGTAGCCTTGTTTGCGGGCTTCATTCAGCAGGTTTTTCCCGTCCTTGCGCGCCGAACCGATTCGAAAGGCATGCTCGATATTGGCCTCCATTTCCCGATGAATGGCCGAATTCTTTTCGGCGGCGGCCTGGGGCAGCCAATAATCGAGGCCGCCGGACAGCATCACGTCGGCGTTTGCGGCCAGCAAGTCTTCGGGAATGCGGGTTTCGCGGCTGCGGTGGGTTTCGTGTGCGGCGAACGCGGCAGGCGTCGCGTGGGTGATGCGCGTGTCCGAGACCAGGCCGGTCGCCTTGCCCCAGCGTCTGGCTTTCTCGATGACGCTTTCCGCCGGATATCCGTCCGCGTCCAGGCCGACCATTTCGGTCTTGGCGAATTTGCCGGATGCCAGCTGCGTCGCGGACGCCGCCGAATCGGTGACCAGCGCGCCGTCGGGATAGGTCAGCGAAGCGCCGATACGTCCGCTTTCGGCCACCAGCCTGTCCAGCGCGGTTTTATGATTCTTCAGTACGCCGTGCGGCGCCTGCCGCGCATAAGACAGCAGCAGGCCGACCTGCTGCGGCCCCATCCCGTCGCCGATGACCATGATCACGTTTTTGATTTCGGCTCGTGCAGGCGTCTTTTCGGCCAGCGTCGAACAGCCGAGCAGCAACAGCCCGGCGATTCCGAAAACGAAAGCCCTTGGTAAAGCGGAGGATTGATCTTTCATTGGGTTTCTGCAAATAAATGATTGTAGCGCAGGCCGCCATAAACGGCATGCTAAAGATCGATGACACGCGCAACGCCTGTCAGGCGCCGTCAGGGCGCCCGATCCAGCTTGTAGAGTGCCGCAATCAGCACGATCGTTGCCAGAATCAGGGGATAAGGACCGAAAAACCAGAGAATCAGCGGCAGGCTGAAAAAAAAGCTGCGCGTGCCGTAGCTGTAGTAGGCTCCCGCCCGGTTCAGATAGGTGCAGACTTGCGCGTGCGAAATGTCGGCTTCGGGCAGTCCTGCCAGCAGGTTGATCATGTAGCCGACATGATTGAAAAAGCGTATGGCCATCGTAAAACAGTAAAAGGCGATGAAAAAAACGAGCAGCAACAGGCCGAGCTTGATCAGCCATAATTCACCCGCCCGGCTTGCGGCGGCCGTCTCCGGATGCCAGGCGCCGGCCCATTTTTCGATCCGGTCGCTCAGATTCAGCGTGCCGATGATCAGCAGCACCGAAGTCGACGCCATGAAATTGGCCGCCATGACCGAATTGCGGAGCGTCTGCACGGCCAGGACATCCATCTTGCCGCTCTGCGCCACCATATCGACCCACGCCGCGCGCACCTTCCGGTTAAACCGGTGTACGCTGAAATCGGGATCGCGGCGGGTGCGCAGCCGCAAAAAAAGGTAGTAGATCAGTATCAGGCCGCTGCTGCCTGCAAACGCGAGCAGGTCGAACGGTAACGGGAGGCGCATGGCGGAGGCTGAGTTCGTGGAAAACCGCGCCAGTATACGCCGAAGGCCGGATTTTGACGATGAAAGAGCGCCTTCCCTGGCATTCGAAGCGTGAGTCCGGGCGGTTATCGAATGCTGGTATAGCCGCCGCTATGGCCGGATTTGGACAGTACGACCTGCCACAACTGTACGCGCCGGGCCTTGAAATAGCCCGAACAGGACAGGAGATAATAGGTCCACATCCGGTAAAACGGGTCGTTTGGGTCACCGGACCAGGCCGCGGCGAAATTTTTGTACCAACTGTTCAGCGTCAAGGAATAGTCGTAGCCGAAATTATGCCAGTCTTCCATAACGAAGACGTTCTCGATCGCCGCGCCGATTTGCTTGATCGATGGCAGAAGCCCTCCCGGAAAAATGTACTTTTCGAACCAGGGATCGTTATGGTGCAGCGAAACGTTCGAACCGATCGTATGCAACAGGAAGAGGCCGTCGTCTTTCAGGCAGCGGTTGGCGATTTGAAAATAAGTGCGGAAGTTTCTATTGCCGACATGCTCGAACATGCCGATCGAAACGAGTTTGTCGAATTTCTTTTCGGACAGATAGTGTCGGGTGTCCCGGTAGTCGCAGGTCACGATGTCGACCGGAAGTCCCGTGCAGTTGCTGCGCGCGCGTTCGGCCTGCTGGGGAGAGATATTGATGCCGGTCACGCTGCAGCCGTATTTTTCCGCGGCGAATTTGGCGAACGAGCCGAAACCGCAGCCGATGTCGAGCACGCGGTCGTGGCGGCTGATGTCGAGCTTTCGGCAGATCAGGTCGAATTTGGCTTCCTGGGCTTCGTCCAGCGTCTTTGCCGATTTCCAGTAGCCGCAGCTCAATGCCTGCCATTTGCCGGTCATGCATTCGTAGGCGTCCAGCGTTTTGTCGTAGTGATCGCGGCCGACGGTAGGCGAGCGGCTTCGGGATTGCAGATTGACCAGGCGGGAGCGGAGAACTCCCCACAACAGTTTCCAGGAGAGTTTCAGGTTTTTTTCGATGTCGTGGCGGGTAATGCGGGCGATCATTTCGGCCATGTCGTGGCAGTCCCACCACCCTTCGGTGTAGGCTTCGCCGAAACCGAGCGGCCCGTCCGTCAGCACGCGTTCGTAAAATCGAGGGTCGCGCACCTGGATGTCGAAAGGCCTGTGGCCGTTGAGGCGGATATCGGCTTCTTCAAAAAAACGGTGAACAAATTCCTGCGTCGAGCTTCTCTTGCGTCTTGGTCGTGGTGCGATCAATGCGCGGTCAATGGCAATTTTTTGTTCTTCTGTCATTTGCGAACTCCCGGTCCGGTTTAAAAGCTCCGGACTCATCTTCAAAGTCAGACGGCTATTGTTATCGTGGGTTTCAGTTCGGCGACGCGCACTGTCCGGCTCTATGATGGCCTCATCGTTAAATTCGAAGTTTTCGGCTGATTTCGTTACGCAAATCGCGGTGATGTTATTCCTGGTTAAGCAAAAATGAGAGCGAGAGGCTTCTGCGCCGCCGGGCTGAGAAATTATAATCACAAATTTATGACAGCCGTTCAAGCCCGGCGTTCATCGGCTTTGAGAGCAAAATCATGCGCCTGGAAAATGGCGGCGCGCGCCATGAGACACCTCGTGGCGGCAGCGGGGCAGATACGTCTTTTAAACACCCCCTATTTTGCAAGCTCCGTCACGTAGGGTACGCTTTGCGTACCTTGTCAACTTCCAATGGTATGCACAGCGTACCCTACGGTGCGGCATGCCGGACGGGATATTTATTCCGTCCGTAACGTTTAAAGTGGGATGGACAGGGAGGATGATTTTGTGTTTGGAGAATTTTCAAACAGTGGGGACGGGGTTATATCGCGATGGGGGTATCGACCCAGTCTTTAGTAAAGCAGGAACTCCAGCCTGTCGGCCAGCCAGGCGTTTTCGTCCCGCTGGGCCAGTTTCTCCAGATCCCCTGGGGCCGCGCCGGCATCGTCGACCCACTCGCGCAGCAGCGGCGAGCCGTTGATTACGTCGACCGCCAGACGGTCGAGTTCGTATTCGTAAGGAAAATCGCGCCACAACGGATAATCCGGCTGTAGGCGGCGCAAGGCTTTGAAGGCCAACGCCTGCAGGCGCCAGGGGCGGAACCGCTCATGGCGGTATGACGGATTCTCGACATGGATCTGTAGGCCGGCGCACAATTTGCCGGCATGTTTGTGGAAAGTCGGCTCGAACCAGCATGCGCGCAAACGGCAGCCTTCGAGCCATACCGGAGCGAGCGAATGCATCGTTTCGATCAAACGGCGCGCATCGAGATCGGGCGCGCCGAACAACTCCAGCGGCCGGGTCGTGCCGCGGCCTTCGGAGAGGGTGGTGCCTTCAAGCATCACCGTGCCGGCATAGCAGCGGGTCATCCAGAGATTCGGCGCGTTCGGGCTTGGATTGATCCAGGCGCGCTCGCCGAGCGGCCAGCCGTGGCCGGGCGCGGCCTCCGGGTCCCAGCCTTCCATCGCGATCACTTGGCAATCCACGTCAAGCTTGAATGTGGCGACAAACCAGCGCGCCATTTCGCCCATCGTCAGGCCGTGGCGCATCGGCATCGGTCCCGCGCCGACGAAACTTTCCCAGCCGGGCCGGAGGGCTAACCCTTCGGCGGGACGTCCTGCCGGGTTCGGGCGGTCGAGAATCCAGACCGCCTTTCGATGCTGGGTCGCGGCTTCGAGCACATAGCGCAGGGTGGTGATGAAGGTGTAAATCCGGCAGCCCAGATCCTGCAAGTCGACCAGCAGTACGTCGAACGTGTCCATCATCGCCTCGGTCGGTCGGCGCACTGCCCCGTACAGACTGAACACCGGAATGCCATGCACTGGATCGACGAAATCGGGCGATTCGATCATGTTGTCCTGCTTGTCGCCGCGCAGGCCGTGCTGCGGGCCGAAGGCGGCGCCGAGCTTCAGGTCCGGAAGGCGGGCGAGGGCGTCCAGGCTGTGCGTCAGATCGGCGGTCACCGAGGCGGGATGGGCGAGCAGGGCGATGCGTCGGCCGGCCAGCGGCGCGCGCAGGCGGCGGTCTTCGAGTAAGCGGTCTATGCCGAATTTCATGGGCGGGTCGCTATTTTAAAGGGTTGTCGGAAAGTATGCTGTCGAGCGGATAGACGAAGCCGGCACGGTCGTGAAAATCGGGTTTTTCGCCCGGGTGGTGCAAGGCCCAATAAGACAGATTGCCGTCGATCGATTCGATAACCGCGGTCAGGCCCAGCGTTAGGCGGTCGCCGGCGGGCAGGTCGTCTGCCGCGATGCGGGCGGTCAACAGCAGTTGATCCTGCGGCTGCGAGACTTCAATAACGGGGGGCGTGCCGATGCTCCAGGGCCTGCGCGCGCGATAATCGCCGAACGCATAGGCGGCCCATTCCCTTGACGGCGAAAAATTGAATTCGCGATAAGCGGAAGTTCCGGCAGCGGCGGCAAAGGCTTCGAAACAGGTATGCCGCCATAAGCCGTCGCCGGCAGCGGACGGTTTGGCCGCGGGAATCAGAATCTTTTCCAGGTGGCCTGCAAGCCGGTAGCGCAGCGTCAGACCGGCTTCCGCGTCGCGTTCAATCTCGACGCTCAAGGAGTCTATCGAATCGTTCGGCGTTGCGGAATGGCAATGCAGGAGTTTTATCGTCATGGAAACAGAAAGCGGGGTAAGGGTTGGCGGTATTTTAAAGCAAATACGGAATAGCGGTTCGGCTGTATTGGAGTCATGCACCGGCGAGGTTGCTCTCGTTTGCCTCAAGGCCCATAATGGAAAAGTTACTGAACCATCGGATATAGAAAATGAAAATATCGAGACTCCTGTCTATCGTGCTGTTGCTGGCCTTGCCGTTGACCGCAATGGCCGAAGGTGATGAAAACGAATGGAACGCGACGCTGAGAAATCAGTATTTTTCCGGTAAAACGATCACCGAAAGCAACGATGTGATCGAGCTGGAAGCACCCGCCCGGGCCGAGGATCCGGCGCTGGTGCCGCTGAAAATCGTCAGCAAGATTCCGCAGACGCAGGACATTTATATCAGGAAAATTCTCGTGCTGGTCGACAAGAATCCGTTTCCGTTCGTCGGCGAGTTCGAACTGACGCCCGACAGCGGCAAGGCCGATCTGGCGATGCGGGTCCGGGTCAACACCTACAGTTACATCCGGGCGATCGCGGAAATGAACGACGGCAGGCTGATCATGACGAAAAAATTCGTGAAAGCCAGCGGCGGCTGCTCCGTTCCGATCGGGGCCGATCTGGACGCTTCGATGAAACGGCTCGGCAAAATGAAATTCAGGCTGGACGGCGATGTGAAAGCCGGCGAGCCGAATCTGGCGCAACTGTTGATCAGCCATCCGAACATTACCGGCATGCAGATGGATCAGCTGACGCGTTTCGTGAAGAAATCGCATTTCATTGAGCAGCTGAAAGTCACCTTCAACGGCAAGCCGGTGCTGACCGCGAAAACCGATATCGCGATCAGTTCCGACCCGAATTTCCGCTTTTATTTCGTGCCGCAGTCGGCGGGAATCCTGAAGGCGGAAATCGGCGACACGTCTTGCGAAAGCCCGACCGCGCGGGATGCGTGCACGAAAGGTTCGACCTACAGCGAATCTTACCCGGTCAAACTGTAGCCAATTGGCAATCATGATTCGGCGGAACCGCTCCGCTATCGGCTGTGAAATAAACAATCCAAGTTCAGCTTGAAGCGGGATGACCGTGTCGCCGGTTGGCAATGCTACATCCGGGGGCGGTGGAACTCCTTCTGTTTTTGCGAATACCGGCGTCCGATTATCATCCTGGAAAGTGGGATGCGCAGGCACAATCGGCACGGCCGGCTGCACGCTTTGCGCAGGCTGAAGATAAAGCCGTACCCCTTGAAACAGGCCAGCGTTTCGGTTGGGACATGGCGATTGGCGCGCAGCCCCGTGCTGCAAACCGTCTTGAACAACGCCCGATTACGACGTTGGGGCCTAGGGGCCATCCGATTTTGCGACCACTTGAGTCGCCAGGTTCAACCGCCGGATGCGGAAAACCGCATATCCGAGGGGAAGAGGTAACGGGCGCAATCCCGTTACCTCCACCCGATCACGCTATGTGCCTTACGTGGGCCGGTCAATAAAACACCCTGAACGATCGTTGGATTTCATCAAACTCGTACAAATACGGCCCGGCCACCTCGCGCTTGTTCGCGATCACGATCAGGTCGTGCGAGAATACCGAAGTGTTGTACCAGTTGAAGCTGCCTTCGATCACGATCGCATCGTCGATGATGCAATATTTGGAATGGATCGGCGAGTAGGGCACTTTGTGGTCGTCCTGGCCGTAGACCAGGCCGACCGGAATACCCGCGTTCTTCAGTCGCTGCACCGACGGCAGCAAGGGACGGGCAAGCTCTTCGGCCATGCTGCGTTCGACGCCGACGCGGCCTTCGCGCGCCAGATGGCCGTTGAACAGGATATGCACGTAGACGCCCCGGTGATGCGCCTGGACCAGTGCGTCGACCACGCTGTCGTGATGGTCGCCCACTAGGTCGCCGATCAGGAACAGACAGCATTTGATCGAATGGCGGGCGCGGTGGATTTCGGCCAGGATCGCATGGTGCGGCTTGTAATAACGGCCGTTCAACATCGTATGGCGGCCGAACGTGTACAGCAGGTTGAACTGGCTGAAGGGGTCGATTCCGTATTTCTGGATCACGCCGCCGCGCTGGCTTTGGAAGACGTTGTCGAGCAGCCGGCAGACGCCGCGCGAGTGGAAGGTCATGCCCGATTCCCAGTTCGCCCACCAGCGGTCGAAAGTGATGTTGAACGAGCCCAGGATGCAGTCTTCGTCGTTGAAGAGGATGAATTTGGTGTGCATGTCCGGCTCGACTTCGATCAGGTGATGTTTGGCCGTGCAGAACACGCCGACCAGTTCGATGCCGGAGCGTTTCAGCCGCGCGTAGTTCTGGCTGTTGGTCAGCGTCATCTTGCGCCAGTCGACGATGCACTGCACGCAGACGCCCTGATGGTGCGCGTGAATCAGGTGCGTGATGAAGTCGCCGTCGTCGATGCAGTCGACGCTGACCTTGATCGTGCATAGGCGCTCCGGATTTTCGTGTTTGCTGCGGATCACCTTGTCGATATGGTCGTGGATGAAGCGCTTCGGATGGTAAGGATGGTAGAGCAGGCCCTTGGTGAACTTCGGCGTCAGCCGGAGCGATTCGAAATGGTGATTGTACCAGTCGACGTCGGCCTGCAGCTCACCGGCGTTCAGTTCGTAAGTCCGGTAGGCGTTCGGGGTCGCCCATTCCGAAGTAATATGGCGGTGTTTGGGCTGGTCGTCCTGCAACTGGTGGCCGTCCATGTAGATGTAATCGTTCTGCGAGGCGATCGAATGTTCGTGCAGATGCACGATGAACGAAAATTTGACGCAGTTGATGCGGCCGAAATGGCCGGACTCGGGATGGATGTAAAAATCCCGGGTGCGCCGCTTGTGGCGGTCCCAGTGGATGTCGTAGGGGTCGGTATCGACGATGTAGGTTTCGCGGACATTGTGCTCGCGATAGACTTTCAGGATCACCTTGATATTGGCCTGTACGCCGTAATGGACGTCGAATTCGAGCTTGCCCCAGCGGATATAAAACTTGTCGCCGAAGTCGTTGGTGCGCGCGAAGAAGCCTCCCAACTCGCCGTAGACGGGCATGGCAAAATGCTCAGCGATTTGCATCAAAATTCTCCATCGATGAATCAGGCCGGTGAAATCTGTGGTTTGGCATAAGTGTTGAGTGCCCGGTAAGGTCCTTATTGGGGTTCGAAAGTCATCAGGTAGCCGCAATGGTCCGAAACGTGGCCGTAATCCTCGGGCGTAAACAATACCCGGCCGGAAGTGACGGACAAGCCGCTGTCTTTGCGCATGAAGATATAATCGATCCGGTAGTCGTCGGCGAGATAACGGTTCCAGTGGGGATCGTTGACCCGGCGGATTTGCGAAGGCTCGCCTCGGGCATTCGCAGCCAGAAACTGGTCTTCGTATTCGCCGGAGCCGATCACGTGGCGGTAGCCTTGCGATCCGGCCGGGATATTGAAGTCGCCGCAGAGCAGGGTGCCTGTCACTTGGTCGGTACGTTTGCCGGCCGCCCATTCGCGTAGCCGGTCGAACTGCTCTTGAAAGCCGTCTTCCCACCAGCTCAAATGCGCGGAGAAAATATTCAGCCGGCCGATATGCGGGGCCTCGACCTCGGCCATCACGACTTTGCGGGCATGGATATTGTAGGGATCCTCGCTTGCCGAGACGTAGCGCGATTCCGGATGCAGGAGCGGAAAGCGGCTCAGGATCGCGACGCCTTCGCGGTATTTGTTGAAGCCCAGATGCGACCAGTCGGCGTATAAATGATAAGGCTTTTTGAGGCGGCTGCCGATGATGCGGGCCGAATTGCTGGGCCAGTCGCCGCGCCCTTCGTTCCAGAGTTCCGCAACTTCCTGGAAGCAGGCGACGTCGACGCCGAGTTCGTCGATCGCCCTGGCGATCGCGGAAAATTTTGCGTCCTGGTCGGCTTCCTGATAGCAGTGCAGGTTCAGGATCAGGATCTTGAGCGGCTTGCGGCTCGCCGCGTAATTGTGGCCGAAATTGTTGTCCCAAACGGTCCGGCCGCGGCTTTCGACGGAGACCGAATACTGCACGCGGAATGCGTCGGCGGTTTTCAGCCAGCCTTTCCAGATTTGGAGGCCGTATTGATTCGGATTGCGGGCGTTGCTGTGCAACTCTTTGTCCCAATAGGTCCGTTTGAAACGGCAGGGGGTTTGATGCGTGTGGCGCCAGTTGTCGGTCGTCCAGTGCACGGTCACCTTTTCGGGCGCAAGCGACTGTTCGACCGCGACCGTGACCGGCAGGTATTTGCGGCTTTCGGGCAATGCCGCGTTGAAATCCACGACCTGTAACGGCTGGCGCCCCGGCAGGCGGATACCGGAGTCGGCCTGGCTGCGATAGTTTCGGCCGTGATTGTTGTCCCAATATTCGACTTCCTCGGCGCGGTAGCGCAGCGAAAAGGTAATGTTGCCCGGCAGGGATTGGGCAGGTTCGAGCTGGAACTGAACATGCGCCTGCCAGTATTCCCTGTTCGGTGCGATCGCGCTGTGAAAGCGTGCCGGCAGGTCGTGCCAGATGCCGTCTTCGCCGGCCCAGTGGACGTTGATCTGCTTGTGGTAGCTCAGATTTTCGACGGCGATGAAGAACGTCAAATGCTGGTGCACGCCGCCTTTTTTACGGCTAATCACGTTTTCAACGTAATGCAGCTGGATTTTACTCATAGGATGTCATCGGGGCGGCTGTCCATGCAAGGCAAAAAAGGAACGGTGGCAGGTAGGGTACGCTGCGCGTACCTTTTTCCGATATTAACAATTGGAGAAAGGTACGCGCAGCGTACCCTACAATTGGAAGTCGCGGCACACGGTCATGTTCATCCGAAACGCGGAAGCGGTTCCATTGCGCTACAGGCTCCGGTATAAGTCCAGATACTGGCTGGCGCTTTGCTGCCAGGAAAAATCCTTGCTCATGCCGTTGATCTGCATTTGCTCCCAAGCCTTCGGATTGCCGTACAGAATCGCGGCGCGCTTGACTGCCTCGAGCAGCGACCCCGCCGTGGCTTCGTCGAAGACAATGCCGGTCGCGGAGTTATCATTGAGGGTTTGCGGCACCGCATCGACCACCGTATCGGCGAGGCCGCCGGTCCGCCGGACCAGGGGAAGGGTGCCGTAACGCTGGCTGTACATCTGGTTCAGGCCGCAGGGCTCGAAGCGCGACGGCATCAAAAATACGTCCGAGCCGGCTTCGATCCTATGCGCGAGCGCTTCGTCGTAGCCGACCGTGACTGCGATTTTCTCGGGATACAGATGCGCATAACTCATCAGCTTGCGTTCCATGCTTTTTTCGCCGCTGCCGAGCAGGACGATTTGCAGCGGCATCTCCAGGATGGCAGGCAGCGAGTCCAGAATCAGGTCGATGCCTTTTTGTTCGACCAGGCGCCCGATCAGGCCGAACAAGGGAACCCCGTCGGTTACCGGCAGCGAAAAGCGTTTCTGCAGTTCGGCCTTGTTGGCTTTTTTTTCCGCCAGGGTTTGTGCGGTGTAGGTTTGCGCGATGAGCGGGTCGCTTTCCGGATTCCAGTGTTCTAGGTCGATGCCGTTCAGAATGCCGCTCAGCACATGGTTGCGATGCCTCAGCAGCCCTTCGAGCCCATAGCCGAATTCGGGCGTCTGGATTTCCGTCGCATAGGTCGGGCTGACTGTGGTGATCCGGTCGCTGTAGACCAGACCGCCCTTGATGAACGAAAGCAGGCTGTGGAATTCGAGTCCTTCCGGGCTCAACAGCTGGCCGGGTAGGTTCAGTGTCGCCGCGGTGCTGGCCGGAAACAGGCCCTGGTAAGCCAGATTGTGGATCGTGAAAACGGTCTTCGGCCGGTTATCTTCCAGCGACAGGAACGCCGGGACGAGGGCGCTTTGCCAATCGTTGCAGTGCACGACGTCGGGCTTCCAGTCCTGATGCACCCGGTCCATCGCGATCTCGACCGCAACCCGGCAGAACAGTGCGAAACGTTCGGCATTGTTCTCCCAGGCGTTGCCGTTTTCATCGACGTAAGGGTTGCCCGGATAATTGAAGAAGGTCGGATAATCGACCAGCCAGACCGGAATGTGGCTTTCCGGCATGCGGGTTTCGAGAATGTTCACGCTCCGGTTATCGATGCGTAGCGAACAAACATAACGGACGTTGCCGAAGGTCTTGAGCGCCTGATAGTAAGGTATCAGAATCCGGATATCCTGCGACAGTTCCGCCAGGGCTTTGGGCAGACTGCCGGAGACATCGGCGAGGCCGCCCGTCTTGATCAACGGATGCGCCTCGCTGGTGACAAAAAGAATTTTTTTCATGCAGTGGGTTATTGCTTCAGAATCAGTGCGCCTAACGGGGGTAAGGTTAAAGTCAGCGAGTGCGGCAGATTCATCCACGGAATCGGTTCCGACATCACCGCGCCATTGCCGATATTGCTGCCGTCGTAATAGTGCGAGTCGGAGTTGAAAATTTCGGTATAGACGCCTTCGGCCGGGACGCCGATCCGGTAATGCTCGCGCGGTACCGGAGTGAAATTCAGCACGATGACCAGATCTTCCAGATCGCTCTTGCGGCGATAGCTGATGATCGATTGCTGGATGTCGTGGCAGTCGACCCATTCGAAGCCCAGGTGTTCGAAGTCGTGCTTGAACAGCGCCGGATGCGTTTTATACAGGCGATTGAGGTCCCTGACCAGCGTTTGAATGCCGCGGTGGTGGGCATAATCGAGCACGTACCAGTCCAGCGCGCGGCTGACGCTCCATTCGGTGCCCTGGCCGAATTCGCAGCCCATGAACATCAGCTTCTTGCCCGGATAGGTGAACATGAAGGTGAACAGCAGACGCAGGTTGGCGAAGCGCTGCCACTCGTCGCCGGGCATTTTATTGACCAACGCGCCTTTGCCGTGCACGACTTCGTCATGAGAGAACGGCAGCACGAAATTTTCGGTGAACGCGTAAAGCAGGCCGAAGGTGAGCTGGTCGTGGTGGTGCATCCGGTGGATCGGATCCTTGCTCATGTAGGAAAGTACGTCATGCATCCAGCCCATGTTCCATTTCATCGAAAAGCCGAGGCCACCGGTCCAGGTCGGGCGGGTCACCTGTGGCCAGGCAGTGGATTCTTCCGCCATGATCACGGTGCCGGGATGCTGCTGATGAGTAACCGTATTCAGTTCGCGCAGAAAATCGATCGCTTCGAGATTTTCGTTGCCGCCGTACATGTTCGGGATCCAGTCGTTACGCTCCCGGGAGTAGTCCAGATAGAGCATGGAGGCCACCGCGTCGACCCGCAGGCCGTCGAGGTGGAATTCTTCCAGCCAGTACACCGCGCTCGACAGCAGGAAGTTTTTGACTTCGTTGCGCCCGTAGTTGTAAATCAGCGTGCCCCAGTCGCGGTGCTCGCCTTTGCGCGGGTCTTCATGCTCGTACAGTGCGCTGCCGTCGAAGCGGGCCAGCGCGAAATTGTCTTTCGGGAAGTGCGCGGGTACCCAGTCCAGGATGATACCGATGTCGTTTTGGTGGCAGGTATCCACGAAAAAGCGGAAATCGTCCGGCGATCCGTGCCGGCTGGTCGGCGCGAAATAGCCGGTGGTCTGATAACCCCAGGACAGATCCAGCGGGTGTTCGGTGACCGGCAACAGCTCGATGTGCGTATAGCCCATCTGTTTGACGTAATCGACCAGCTGCACGGCGAGCTGGCGGTAGCTCAGAAAATTGCCTTGATTGTCGCGCCGCCAGGAGCCCAGATGCACCTCGTAAATG
Source organism: Methylomicrobium album BG8 (assembly GCF_000214275.2). NCBI lineage: Bacteria > Pseudomonadati > Pseudomonadota > Gammaproteobacteria > Methylococcales > Methylococcaceae > Methylomicrobium > Methylomicrobium album. Next base: position 1,550,810 of record NZ_CM001475.1, read on the forward strand.
GACATCGGCTCATGCAGCCAGTTATGCGCGGTACGCTGCATCATCCATTGATGATCTCTCCATTGGTAGGTTTTTTCCTTGATCACGATCGACGACGTGTTCGGCCGGAATTCGAAATACTGGCCGTAAGGATCGGATTTGACCAGAATTTCGTTCGTGAAGCGGTTCAGGATTTCGAACTTGTACAAACTGCCGGCCTTCAGGTCGGGAATGAAGATTTCCCAGACGCCGCTGCTGCCGAGGCAGCGCATCGGATGGCAGCGCCCGTCCCATCGGTTGAAGTCTCCGACTACGCTGAGCCGGCTGGCATTCGGCGCCCACACGGCGAATTGTATGCCGCTGATACCGTCGACCTGATGCAGATGGGCGCCGAGTTTCTGGTAGATATGCCAGTGTTTGCCTTCGCCGAACAGATGCAGGTCGAATTCGGGCGTCTGTGCGCCGAAGTCGTACGCATCGAAATTTTCGTGGCTGTAGCCGTTTTTGTCTTTCCAGGCCAGGCGGTAATGCGCGGGCAGATCGTCTTCCTCGGCCTGATAGATGAAGAAATCGGAACCGGGAATCCGTTCGAGGGCTTTGCCGTTATGGCTGAAATGGACCGATTCGGCATGCGGCATGAAGACCTTCACCTCAATGCCTCCATTCTTGGAATGGCGGCCGAGAATCGAGAACGGGTCGTGGTGGCGGGCGTTCGCAATCTTCAAATACTCGTCGTCGAGCGGGTGATAGGACTCGGCGAGGGAATGGATTTTCGGAGACGTAATATGCGCCGTTTTCGATGAGCCGCTGCTTTCGGCGGCAATCTGCTTAACGGAGGCGGAGGATTGCTCGGGAGAAATCATCGCAGCGGTTTTGCTAACATTTTGTTTCTCTGCGGCTTTGTTTTGCTCGGCCTCGACACTCGAAGGCGACGGGGTAGCAGGGTGGAGGAGCTGGGTCTTTAGGGCGTCAGTATCTTGCAGGGTTTTCGAGCGTTTCGTCACTGGATTTCGCCTCATTGGAGTAAAATAAATTTGCAGTGAATGTTACCAAACACGACAATAGATGTGAATCTATATCTAGGAGGAGGATCAAATGCCAGACCATTTAATGAGTCATTTAACACGCAATACCATCGCGCTGATTTTGGCGGGAGGTCGAGGTTCACGTCTGATGAATATGACGGATTGGCGTGCTAAACCGGCCGTACCGTTCGGCGGTAAATTCAGAATCATCGATTTCCCCTTATCCAATTGCGTCAATTCGGGGATTCGTAAGATCGGCATCCTGACGCAGTACAAGGCTGATTCGCTGATTCGGCATATCCAGTTAGGGTGGGGGTTTCTGACCGGGGAGTTTGGCGAATATGTTCATATCATGCCTGCCCAGCAACGTCATGACGAAGATTCCTGGTATAAGGGCACGGCCGATGCCGTATTCCAGAATATCGATATCCTGCGGGCACGTAACCCCGACTATGTGCTCGTGCTTGCGGGCGACCACATATACAAGATGGACTATGCGGCGATGATCGCGGATCATGTGGCCCGCAACGCCGATCTGACCATCGGCTGCATTGAAGTCTCTTTGCAAGACGCCACCGCGTTCGGCGTGATGGGCGTCGACGAAAACCGCCGGGTGCGGGCGTTCGTCGAAAAACCGGCCAATCCTCCGGTCATGCCGGGTAGAACCGACAGCGCGCTGGCGTCGATGGGCATCTACGTATTCAACTCGCGTTTCCTGTTCGAGCAGCTGATCAAGGATGCCGATACCCGAGGCAGCCAACATGATTTCGGCAAGGACATCATTCCGTCCGTGATCGACAAATATCTGGTGAACGCCTATCCTTTTCTGGATATGCAGAGCGGCTTGCAAAGCTACTGGCGGGACGTAGGTACGATCGACGCGTATTTCGAAGCGAATATGGAGTTGATCGGCGTCAAGCCTGACATGAACCTGTACGATCAGACCTGGCCGATATGGACTTATCAGGACCAGACGCCGCCCGCCAAATTCGTTTTCGACGACGACAACCGGCGCGGCTATGCGGTCGACTCGATGGTATCCGGCGGCTGCATCATCTCCGGCGCTTCGGTTCGGCATTCGCTATTGTTTTCGAACGTGCGCGTCAATTCCTTTACGACGCTCGAACATTGCATCGTGCTGCCGCAAGCGAATATCGGCCGTAATTGCCGGATCAAGCGCGCGATCATCGAAAAAGGCTGCGAGATTCCGGAAGGTACGGTCATCGGCGAGAATCTGGCCGAAGACGCAAAGAAATATTACGTCAGCCCGGGCGGCATCGTGCTGGTGACGCCGGACATGCTCGGTCAGAAGCTGCATTTCGTTAGATAGACAGCTTAACCCGATGCTGCCGCCGGACCCGCGAATGAGTCCGGCGGCAGCATCGGATTTGCGAGGCGCGTTTTTCCGCCCCGTTATCCGTAAAATCCAATGGTTGACCGAGAAGGGACGGTTTGTTGTCGAGGCAGAGGCGATATTCCTTGAAATAATGGGTGAAGTATTGTTTAATCTGGCCCAAGATAAAAGCGCCCCCAGCTTGCGTTGCGAGGTATTTCATCATTTGCGCGAAAGGCATCCTATCAGCAATGCGGTTCCGTGTCGCCGATTCGCGCGCTCTTTTTTCCATGTGCCGGAACGGCCGTTCCGGCAAGCGGCTTGCGTCGAGCCTCCTAGGGCGATTTTTCCGGGCTGCTCAATACCCATTCAGCTTTTGGTTCCGAGATAGATGAATCCCGGCATTGTTGCTATGATCGTTCAAAACAGGCCGCAGCGCCAGCGGGCTGGGAAATTCCCTGTCGGCCGTTCCCCGTCTGGCCTTGCCGGATCCCACCTGCTTCGGTTTTTACCTCGGCAGCAAGCCGAGTGCAGTCAAAGGCTCATTAAGGTTTTTCATTTTGCTTGAGATGATTGTTTGAATAATGTACTGAACCAACGGCGTGCAGGCGTCCTTCTGCATATAACTTCCCTGCCCGGTCATGATCGGCAGGGCGATCTAGGTCAAAACGCATATTATTTCGTTGATTTTCTGCAAAATTGCGGCGTCTCGGTATGGCAGACCTTGCCGCTCGGGATGCCTCACGGCGATGGTTCGCCTTATCAATGTTTGTCAGCGCATGCGGGCAATCCGGAATTGATCAGTCTCGATCAACTGGTGCAGTCGGGATGGCTGAATTTTTCCGACCAGGGGCCGGTGGTTCGCGAATCGCGCGAGTTTGACAAAGGTGCGCTGGTCGCGCAGGCCTATTACGGTTTCCTGGATAGGGCGAGCGAACAGGACCAGGAAGACTTCAAGCAGTTCTGCGAAGCCAAGGCTTTTTGGCTCGACGATTTTGCGCTGTTCATCGTGCTCAGGAACGAGTTCGACTGTAAAAGCTGGAATTACTGGCCCGAGCGTTACAAGGAACGCGATCCGAAAGCGTTGAAAGAAATGGAGCGGCGCCTGAAACGCGAAATCGACTGCATTAAATTCGAGCAATATGTGTTTTATAATCAATGGATGGGCCTGAAGCGCTACGCGAACGAGAAAGGTATTTTATTGTTCGGCGATGTGCCCATTTTCGTCTCGTACGACAGCGCGGATGTCTGGGCCAACCGTTCCGTGTTCAAGCTCGACGAGTCGGGAGAGATGCGAGTCGTTGCAGGGGTTCCGCCGGATTATTTTTCCGCTAACGGGCAGCGCTGGGGCAATCCGCATTATGACTGGACTGTATTGCGGCAAAATGGCTTCGACTGGTGGCTCAAGCGGATGGGAACCCAAATGGAACTGTTCGATATTCTGCGCATCGACCACTTCCGTGGGTTTGAGGCCGCCTGGGAAATTCCGGCGCACGAAGAGACCGCAATCAACGGCGCCTGGGCCAAAGCGCCCGGCAAAGCGTTGTTGCAGGCGATCAATGGCGAATTCGGCGCAATTGCGCTGATCGCCGAGGATTTGGGGGTGATTACCCACGAAGTGGAAATGCTTCGGGACGAATTCGAGTTGCCGGGCATGAAGATTCTGCATTTCGCATTCGGCGGCAATACGGACAATCCTTATCTGCCGAGTCACTACACCAAAAACTGCGTCGTCTATACCGGCACGCACGACAACGATACGACCGTCGGCTGGGTGCACAAGCTGAGCCATCAGCAAAAACATTTCGTTTACGATTATCTCGGCTTTCCGTCCATTCCGCTGCATTGGGCTCTGATGCAGGCGGCCTTGAGTTCGGTTGCGAACCTTGCCGTGATTCCGATGCAGGATATCCTGGAACTGGATACCGAGCATCGGATGAATACGCCCGGTACGACGTCCGGCAACTGGAATTGGCGTTTTCAGTGGTGCCAGTTGACCGACGAGCGGGCCGGGAAGCTGGCTCACCTGGTCGCTCTATACGATCGAAAACGTGCGTAGGTCGGGTTACGACTGCATGGATGCAGGAGGTAGAGCAACGCAGGGAGCAGTTGCCGACGACTGCATGGATGCAGGAGGTAGAGCAACGCAGGGAGCAGTTGCCGGGCGATAGCGTAACCCGGCATTTCGAAGCCGTGATTTCGGGTTACGCTGGAGGACCGTAAATCGCTCCGTCCATCATTGCTTTTTATAATCCGGACTGCCCCAGTCAACATCAATCATCGTCTTTCGGCTTCGCCGTCTTCTTGATCTCGGTCAGAGGGATATGGTAGCTTTCAATGATTCTCCGGATTTCCTTCTTGTTTTCGGCAATCAGTTTGTTCAGCATTTGCTGCCTTTCTTTGTCGCCGTTCCTGACGCCCATCGCCATAGCGAATTCAAACGGGATGCCGGACTCCGAGTGCATCGGTATCTCTGTATAGCCGTTCTTGGGCCCCTGTGAAACGATATAACCCGCAATCGGTCCCCATACGATCACCATATTGATTTTTTTCGCTTTTAAGTCTCGATCGATTTGCATCGCAACATTGTTGTCTTCGTCGCCGGACATCGACTGGTAGGGGATGCTCGTCTCCAGCAGTCCGTGTTTTTGCAGCCAGGCAGTCCCCGGTCCCCGGTCGAACATCGCGATTTTCGCGGCTTCCTGTTTTTCCAGGGGGAGTTCAGCCAGTTGCTGGGCGTTCTTGATGTCGTCAAAACCCCGGCCTTTGGCGATCAACAGGACATAAGTCGATTGATAATAAGGTTCCGTGGTCAAGGCCATGTCTGAATCGGCAGGGACGTTCATTACCACGTTGCATTTGAATTCCTTGCTGTCCACTTCTTTTTCGTCGACAGGTGCGTTCAAGGTGTTGCGGATGAAGCCGATGCGTTGCGGGAACCACGTATACTCGATTTTCTGTCCCAGCTTCTTTGCAAACAGTTCGGCTATCTTGTTCTCGAAGCCGTCTTTCTTTTTAGTCGAATAGGGCGGATTCAACGGATCGGCGCAGACTTTGAATTTTTCTTTGGCATGAATCGGCGCAACGCTTCCGAGCAGAAGGGCGCTGATCACGAATCGTCGAAAAATGGATTTTGCCTGCATGAATATTTCCTCCAGGGAATAGTGATAGGAATCGGGGCTTGAGAATGGGTAAAAAATTTTAACCAAATTCATTTAAAGGGAAACAGACAGCCTTTATAGCGCATGGCGGTCGAACCGGCAACGATTAATCGGGATCGCTGCCAGAGCCGGCAGGAAGCCTGGCATGGAAAAAGAATTGAATCACTTCAATAAATAAAAAAAAGCCCTGACCGAAGAATCAGCCAGGGCTTCGATTCAGCCTATAAACCCAAACCGCTTGGCTTAGTCCGGCAATGTGAACACGGTCAAGGTGCCGCCCAGTTTGGTGAATGAGCTCAGGCTTCTGTATGCGCCTACTGCGCCCAGACCTTCGCTTTCGCCTTCCAGGCCGGCCGCGATACCGATACCTGCCCAGCCGCCGATGCCCGACAGTACGCCAATATATTGTTTGCCGTTATAGCTCCAGGTGTTGACGTTGCCGATGATGCCCGATGGGGTCTTGAACCGGTACAGTTCCTGGCCGGTCTTCGCATCGACCGCTTTCAGGTAGCCTTCCAGCGTACCGTAGAATACCACGCCGCCAGCAGTGGCGAGTGAGCCGGACCACACAGAGAATGGTTCTTTGTTGGACCAGACGATCTTGCCGGTTTTCGCATCCCACGCGGTGAATTGGCCCAGGTTGGTGGAACCGTCAGGCTGTCCGGTGATGACGTCCGCGCCGGCCGGCATCATGGTCAAAGTTGCGCCCACATAAGGCTGGCCCGCCGTGTAAGAAACTTCGAACGGCTCGTAGTTCATGCACAGGTGGTTGCCCGAGATGTAGAACAGGCCGGTTTGCGGAGAGTAAGACGTAGGTGCCATGTTTTTGGCGCCCAATGCCGCAGGGCAGGCGCCTTCGGTGGTCACGTCTTCGCCGTTGTGTTCGGTGCTGTATTTTGGATCGCCTACAGGACGCCCGGTATGCATGTCGATGTGAGTCGCCCAGTTGACCGATTTGTCGAACTTTTCGGCAACCAGCAGTTCCCCGGTTTCACGATCCAAAGTGTAGCCGAAGCCGTTACGGTCGAAATGCACGATCGTTTTGTGCGGTTTGCCTTTAACTTCCTGGTCGACCAATACGGTTTCGTTGATACCGTCGTAGTCCCATTCGTCGTGCGGAGTCATCTGGTAAACCCATTTGACCGCTCCGGTATCCGCATCGCGCGCCCACAACGACATCGACCATTTGTTGTCGCCCGGACGTTGCGCCGGGTTCCAGGTGGATGGGTTGCCGGAGCCGTAGTAAACCAAGTTCAGTTTAGGATCGTAGCTGTACCATCCCCAGGTGGTGCCGCCGCCGATTTTCCATTGGTCGCCTTCCCAGGTGCTGGTACTCGAGTTAGGGCCGACCGGTTGTACCTTGCCGTCTTTCCAGGCAGTGGTTTTGTTCGGGTCGATCAAGGTGTCGGCATCAGGGCCCATGCTGTAGCCTTTCCATGCCAGCTGGCCGGTTTTGATGTCGTAGGCTGCCAGGAAGCCGCGTACGCCGAATTCACCGCCGGAGATACCGGTCAGGACTTTATCTTTAACCACCAATGGAGATTGGGTGTTGGTCATGCCCAGTTTCGGGTCGCCGTTTTGTACGCTCCACACGCGTTTGCCGGTCTTTGCGTCCAAAGCGGTCAGAACGGTATCGGATTGCTGCAGGAAAATTTTGCCGTCGCCGTAGGCCAAACCGCGGTTGACGGTGTCGCAGCACATGACGGGTACGGTCACGTCAGCGTCCTGGGTCGGAGTGTATTCCCAGATGATGGCCTGGGTTTTTTGATCGATTGCGAAAACGGTGTTAGGGAAAGGAGTATGGATGTAAAGAACATCGTTTACGACCAGTGGGCCGCCTTCATGACCACGCAGAACACCGGTAGAAAAAGACCAGGCTGGCTGCAGATTTTTGACGTTGCCGGCGTTGATTTGGCTCAGCTCGCTGTAACGGGTGCCTGCATAGTTTCCGCCCCACATAGACCAGTTAGCGGGATTTTGCGAAAGTTGTTCAAGTTCGCTGTTAGCCGATGCAATTGCCGGTGCAGCCAGGATTGCAGCCACACTTGAAGCTAGCAGCCAACTCTTAATAGGCTTCTTCATATTTTTCTCTCCTGGTATTTTGCTGTGCCACAAAATACGGTTTATTTATTTTGACTAATATTAGTTTTTGGGTGAATTGGTGTTTTTCGAATGGTCAAACAGGCTCACTCCAGTTGCTTAGATTCAGGGATTTTTCCTAAAAAGTCAATATCAAAGAAGGATAAAAGGCATATTACGAAATGGAAAATTCAAAAAAATCAGGTTGTTGCGGTTTTTGACGGCTCCGCTTTTGTAGACATTGCGCTTCAGTGGTTCAGGGATTTTTTCCTAAAAAAATCAATGCCGGAAAAGGCCGGCAGGCGTATTCAGGAAAAGGAAAGCACAAAAAGAATCAGTCTGTTGCGGTTTTCCGGCAGCTCCGTTTTTGCGGATCTTATGGCTTGGCGACCGGGCCGGCGAGGTTCCGGTCTCTTCAAATTTTCTCGATGCCGTATCCCTGATTTGTCCAGCATAATGCCTGACCTGTTTCTTTGCTCCAGGCGGCCAGCACGAAGCGGCGTACCGACTCGCCGTCGATCTGAAAATCATGTATGCCGGGCCGGTGGGTATGGCCGTGGATCAGCTGCCGGCAATTGTGTTCCTTCATGATGCGCATCACCGTTTCCTGATTGACGTCCATGATTTCCTGATTTTTTTTGCGCTTGTGCCAAAAGCTGCGCAAACGATACCAGCGCGCGGCCAAAAGGCGTAGCGGCAGGGGTTTGCTCAGGACCGACCGTATCCATTCCGGGGTATGCGATTTGGCGCGAAACGCCTGATAGGGCAGGTCGTCGGTGCAGAGCAGATCGCCATGCGTAAGCAGAGTCGGGATGCCGTAGAGATCGATCACATGGTAATCGCCGAGCAATGTTACGCCGGTTTCGCGGCAGAAACGCTCGCCGAGCAGAAAGTCGCGGTTGCCCGACTGAAAGTACACCCGAGTGCCGCTGTCGACCAATTCTTTAAGCCGGCGTTTGATCTTGCCGTTCGGCGGCGTCGGATCGTCATCGCCGATCCAGGCATCGAACAGATCGCCGAGAATGTACAGCGCTTCGGCCCTGGAGGCGCGGTTTTCCAGGAAATCCAGGAAACGGCGGGTGATTTCGGGCTTGTCGAGCGAGAGGTGGAGGTCGGAGATGAAGAGGATCATGATTCAAAATGTAGGATGGGTACGACTGCACGGATGCAGGAGTTACGACCCCAGGAATGGAGGAGATGGATTGCGTCGGGGACACGCGATCGAGAGCGATGCAGGAGCTATTGCCGACGACTGCAGGGATGCAGGAGGTAGAGCAATGCAGGAGCTATTGCCGACGACTGCAGGGATGCAGGAGGTAGAGCAATGCAGGAGCTATTGCCGAGAGCGCAAGCGAAACCCATCAAGAAATAACACCTGATGGGTTTCGATTGATGGGCTTTGGCTAGCGCCTCTACCCATCCTATGCCTTATTTAATCTCTTCCGCCTTTTCGATCACGATGTCGGCCTTCGGCACGTTCTGATGCGGGCCGCGGTTGCCGGTCGGCTGGTCGGCCATCTTGTCGACCACGTCCATGCCTTCGACGACTTCTCCGAACACCGCATAGCCCCAGCCGCTCGGAGTCGGGCTGGTATGGTTCAGGAAGGTATTGTCGGCGTAGTTGATGAAGAACTGCGCGGTCGCGGAATTTGGATCATTCGTGCGCGCCATCGCGATGCTGCCGCGTTTGTTCGGCAGGCCGTTGTCCGCTTCGTTCTTGATCGGAGCATCGGTCGCTTTTTGCTGGAACTGGGTGTCGAAACCGCCGCCTTGCGCCATGAAGCCTTTGATCACGCGATGAAAAATCGTGCCGTTATAAAAGCCCTTGTTCACATAGTCGAGAAAATTCTGCGATGAAACCGGCGCTTTGGCAGGATCCAGCTGGATCACGATGTCGCCAAGCGAGGTGGTCAGTTTGACTTTCGGGGATTCAGACATTTTGTTTTCCGTTGCGAATGAGAGTGTTGAATTTAAAACGAGTATCAGGCTCAGAAAGATGAGACGCATGAGTTTTTCCTTGACTAAGATACAAAACGGTTAAGTTTATGTGTTTTCGCCTTGAAAGAGAAGCGTGCGCTTGGTAAATTGTAACGTTTTGCAAACGGGCGGTTAAATTTCCGCCCGTCCCGATCACGGAATTCTCGGTTCATGTTGAAAATCTACAATACCCTGACGCGTCGAAAAGAAACCTTCAAGCCTCGCATCGAAGGCAAGGTCGGCATGTATGTGTGCGGCATGACCGTTTACGACTATTGCCACATCGGCCATGCGCGGGTGATGGTCGTGTTCGACACGGTGGCGCGTTATTTCCGGCATTTGGGATACGATTTGACCTATGTCCGGAACATCACCGATATCGACGACAAGATCATCCAGCGCGCCAACGAGAACGGTGAGGATTTCAACCGACTGACCGCGCGTTTCATCGACGCGATGCACGAGGACGAGCGCGCGCTGGCGGTGTTGCCGCCGGACATCGAACCGCGTGCGACGCAATCGATCGCCTCGATCATCGCGATGATCGAAGCCCTGCTTGCGAAGGGCTATGCTTATATCGGCAGCAGCGGCGACGTGTTCTATGCGGTCGAAAAATTCAGAGACTACGGCAAGCTGTCCGGCAAGAAGCTCGAAGAATTGCAAGCCGGAGAACGGGTCGATGTCGATGCGGCGAAGCAGAATCCGTTCGATTTCGTGCTCTGGAAAATGGCCAAGGCCAACGAGCCTTCATGGCCTGCTCCGTGGGGCGACGGCCGCCCCGGCTGGCATATCGAATGCTCGGCCATGTCGACCTGCTGCCTCGGCAATCATTTCGACATTCACGGCGGCGGCATGGATCTGCAGTTTCCGCATCACGAAAACGAAATCGCCCAGTCCGAAGGCGCGACCGGCGAAAAGTTCGTGAACCTGTGGATGCACAACGGCTTCGTGCGGGTGAACGAAGAGAAGATGTCCAAGTCGCTCGGCAATTTCTTCACGGTGCGCGAAGTGCTCAAGCAGTACCGGCCCGAGATCATCCGCTTCTTCATCCTGTCGAGCCATTACCGGAGTCCGCTGAATTATTCGGATGAACAGTTGAATGAGTCGGCAACTGCGCTGAATCGGCTCTATACGGCCCAGCGTGGCGTAACCGCTCCCGATGCGCCGATTCTTCCCGACTATCGAGGTCGCTTCGAGCAGGCGATGAACGACGATTTCAACACGCCGGTTGCGGTTTCGGTGTTGTTCGACCTCGCGCGGGAATTGAACAAGGCTAAAACGAAAGACGTGGAGCAGGCAGGGCAGTTTGCGGCAAGTCTAAAACAGCTCGGCGGCTTGCTCGGCATCTTGCAGGACGATCCTGAAGCTTGGTTGAAAAGCGGGGCATTTCATTCCGCCGTTTATGAAAGCGCAACCGCTGGTGATTGGGTTTCGGCAGACGTGATGAGAGGGGATGTTTGGATAGAGCGGCAAATCCAGGCCCGCCTGGACGCCAAAAAAGCCAAAAGCTGGGCGCTGGCCGATCAAATCCGCAATCAATTGAAAGAACAAGGCATCATCCTCGAAGACGCGCCGAACGGGACGACCAACTGGCGGCGCGTCTAGCGACGCCTCGTGTCGCTCTGTAGGGTACGCTCCGCGTACTTTTCGAGATGTCGATTCGGACCCTTCCCTCAAAAAATGATACGCGGAGCGTACCCTACGGAATACAGGCGTGTTATTTTTACCCGAACCTTTTGTTTGCGATTTTTGAAACAATTTAAAGAATGGACTTGATGGGCTCGGGCATCTTCTCATTATCTTTGCAATTTTTTTAAAATGACCGAAATCAAAGACAAATCCCTCGAAACCTTCTTCACTGAACTGGCCAGCAAGGCGCCGACGCCCGGCGGCGGCAGCGCCGCGGCGGTGATGGGCGCCCAGTCGGCGGCGCTGACCAGCATGGTCTGCAACCTGACGATCGGCAAGCCCAAATTCGCGGAAGTCGAGGCCGACATGCAGGCCCTGCTAGAAAAATCCGAAGCGTTGCGTGTTAAGCTGACCGACATGATCAAAGCCGATGTCGATGTGTTCAACCGGCTGATGGCGACTTACGGATTGCCGAAAGAGACCGACGAACAAAAAGCGGTGCGCAGCGCGGCGATTCAGGAGGCGTTGAAAGAAGCGACCGAAGTACCCTTGACCTGCGCGCTCGCCTGCCGCGAAGCGATCGACCTGAGCCGGCTTGCCGCCGAAAAAGGCAATCCCGGCGTGATCAGTGATGCCGGGGTTGCCGCGATGGCAGGCTACGGCGCGCTGAAAAGCGCGGCGCTGAATGTCTATATCAATGCAGGCAGTTTAAAGGATCGTGACTTTGCGGAAGCCAAACTGGCCGCGCTGGAGTCGCTGTTGCAGGGAAGCGAGGTTGCTGCCGAGGAAATTTATCGAATCGTGAAGACAAAGTTATAAGATACGAAAATAATTATTTGTAAATCCGGAGGATTAATCGCAAACCTATCGTTGTGCTGAATGCGGTGATCGGTTTCTTTCAGGAATTTCGCGCCGAAAAGGCCGTCGCTTCTTTAGCCCGCTTGGCCGCACCCAAAGCCAGGGTCGTCCGGAACGGACGTGCGCAGGTATGCGCTGCGGCCGAGATTGTAGCCGGCGATATCTTGCTGCTGGACGCGGGCGATCTGGTGGCGGCCGATGCCCGCCTGATCGAAGCTTCCTCGTTGCGCGCCAACGAAGTCTCTTTGACCGGCGAATCCCAACCGGTAGACAAATCGATCGGCATTCTACCGATTGAAACGCCTTTAGCGGACCACAGCAATATGGTGTTTCTGGGGACCCGTATCGCCGGAGGTTCGGCGCGGGCGTTAGTCATCGCAGCCGGTATGGGTACCGAGTTAGGATTGAGTGCGCAATTACTGGAAACAGCGGAAAAAGATGCCACGCCGCTGCAAAAACGGCTTGACAGGATTACCCGTTATCTTTTGGGGGCATGCCTCGGTACCGTGGCATTGGTATTTCTGTTGGGCTTGCTGCGGTCTGCGGTGCTTTTCGAATTGTTTCTTTCTTTCCGCGGTCAGCCTAGCCGTGGCTGCGATTCCCGAAGGCCTGCCGGCCGTCGTGACGGCGGCCCTGGCGCTGGCAATGCAGCGCATGATTCGCCGCAACGCTTTGGTGCGCCGTATGCTCGCAGGCCTGCGGTTTTACGAGGTGACGGGTGAAGGCTATCGGGTAGAAGGGAGTTTTTTTGGGCGATGCGCAGCGCGTGCTTTCGCAAGACGCCGCGCTTTATGCATTGTTGTATGCGGCGGCGGCCTGTAGCGATGCCGAACTCGCCGGACAGGGCATCATCGGCGATCCGACCGAAGGTGCGTGCCGCCAAAGGCGGCATCGGCCGCGCGGACATCGAAGCCTCTGCGTCCGCTTGACTGCGCTGCCTTTCGACTCCGGGCGCAAACGCATGACGGTTGTGCGCAGGGAAGGAGATTCAGTCAAGGCTTTCACCAAGGGGGCATCCGAAGTCGTGTTGGCGCGTTGCGCCCATATCCATGACAATGGGGAATTCAGAACGCTGGCCGATGAGGATCGGCAGGCCATTACGCAAGCGGTGGGAGAAATGGCCCGGAATGCCTTGCGCGTGCTCGCCGTCGCTCAGCGCCCGCTGATCGATCCCGAAGGTACGGCCGACGAGATCGAACGGGAGTTGGTTTTTCTCGGTCTGTTCGGTTTGCAGGACCCGCCACGAGCCGAGGCCAAAAGCGCGGTGGCGCGCTGCCGGAGCGCCGGCATCAAGCCAGTGATGATTATCGGCGACCATCCCGATACGGCGGCGGCGATCGCACGTGAACTGGGCATTTTGGGAGATGACGGCGACAAACGGGTGACCGGCCGTGACCTGGAGCGAATGGCCGATACCGACTTTGCCAGCATGGTACGGAATACGGCGGTGTATGCGCGGGTAACGGCCGAAGACAAGCTGCGTATCGTGCGCGCCTGGAAAGCGGACAATAAGGTCGTGGCAATGACCGGGGACGGCGTGAATGATGCGCCGGCGCTGAAGGAAGCGGCTATCGGCATCGCCATGGGGCAAACCGGTACCGAAGTTACGAAGGAGGCCGCCGATCTGATCATCGTCGATGACGACTTTTCCTCGATCGTCGCCGCAGTCGAAGAAGGGCGAGGCCTCTATGAAAATATCGCCAAAACCCCTGCTTACCTGCTCGCCGGTAATTCTGCCGAATTAATGGTGATGCCGATCGCGGCGCTCGTGGGCTGGCCGTTGCCGTTATTGCCCTTGCACTTATTGTGGATCAACTTGACCATCTATAGCCTGCCGGCCTTGGCGCTGGCGACCGACCCGGTCGCTGCCGACGTGCTGAAGCGTCCGCCGCGGCCGCCTGAGGCGCAGTTGCTGGACGAAGAGCACGTTCGCCTGACCCTTTTGGCCGGCGTTTTGACGGCGGCAACCTCCCTTTCCGCCTTCGTCTTGGAATTCTATCTGTACGGGGAGGGTTTGGAATATGCGCGGGACGCCACCTTCACGGCATTGGTAATTGCAGAGCTGTTACGGGCATTCGGCGCGCGCAGCAGCCGAAAGACCGTGTTCGAGATAGGGCTGTTGTCGAACCTGTGGCTGTTTCTGGTCATTATCTTGAGTTTTTCCCTGCATTTGCTGATTCACCAAATGCCGGTGCTGCAGGGCTTGTTTGTAACGAAGCCGCTGCCCGCCGACCATTTTGTCGTCTGGATGGCGCTGGGATGCATTCCGTTGACGGCTTTGGAAGTCAGAAAGGTGCTATTGAGTCGGCAAAGGCGTTTCAAATAAGCAGGGTATAAGTCGGGAAAGCCGGGGCCGTGTTCTATGGCACTTTGATGGATGAAGCCGATTGTCTCGGGGGCGGCGGCAGCGCTTCGTGACGGAAATAAGGGAAATTCGCTGCCGGGCAGAAAGTAAAATCACCCGGCGCTTCCATGCGCCGGCCGGTCATTTTTGAGTGGTGTCAATTGCCCAAATTGTTTTTCACCAGTTTTCTCACCATTCCCAAAAGCCATTCCCGCTTGATGACTGCCCAATAGCTCAGCAGGCCGAGCAGCAGGCCGAAGATCAGCTTACCGAAAACGGACGATTCTTCCTGAGCGGCCGCTGTGGCTGCGGTTTGCGCTGATGAAGAAGGAACGGCCGCCGGACTCGCGGAGGTTGGGACCGAACTCGGCTGCACGATCTGCACGGCTTTTTTGGCCGGTTGGTAGCCCGCTTTCACGTCAGGAAAGCCGAGGCTGTGCCAAGCATCCAGGTCCTGCCAGACCGGATATTTTTTCTGCCAGAATTCCTTCGTGAAATACGGCGCGAGGCTCATTCCGTGCAGAGAGGGAATGCCCTTGTCGTTCAGGAATTTTTTATACACGACCAGGCTGATGTCGCCGCCCTCGCCGACGCCGTCGGTCGTAAAGGCTTTTTCGACGTGGTCATGGAACATCCACACGCCCTCGCCGAAGCTGTGCAAGCCGTCATCGACTCCCGACAGTTCCAGATCCAGGCGCTGCGCCGGCGTCAAGCCGTGCACGTCACGGGTGATATAGGAATTCGGACCGTTATCGACGCCGTCGTAATGGGTCGAGGTCGGCTTGTGTCCGTGCAGATGCACCGCGATCGTTTCCTGAGTGCCGTTATAGACGCGCAATTTCACCTTTTGATCCTGCTCAAGAACGATCAGCGACTCCCGGAGCGTATAAGGGAATGCACGTCCGTTCAGCATGAAATAGTCGTCCTTCGCATCGGTTACGTCGTAATCCAGATTCAATTTTTTGGCGATCAGGCGCGGATCGTTGGCCGAGCGGGCCATTTCATGCAGTTCCTTGTCCGCGGACTGATAATGCAGGTCGTATTCCCAGTTGTATTTTTCGAGCACCCCAACCGATGGGTGGCGAACCTGGCCGGCGCCGACGTTGAAGACTTGCGGCCAGTTGTTCGGCCGGTTCTCCTCGATCACGAACATGCCCTGCAGGCCCATCGGAATATGGACGTGCGGCTGCACATGGCAGTGATAATACATGGTTCCCGGCTGGCGGGGCTTGATTACATAGGTCTTCTTTTGACCCGGCATGACGTCCATTGCGCTGGTCTGGCCGACGCCGTCGTTGCCGCTGCCGCTGTGATCCATGTAAGGATGGTCGATGCCGTGCAGATGGATCGAGTGCGGCAGATAATGGGTATTTTCGAGCACCAGCCAGACAATGTCGCCCTGCTCGACGCGAATGACCGGCGACGGCGCGCGCAGCAATGGGTTCGCAATCGGTTCGTAGAGGCTCAGCGTCGACATGTCGCGGGTCTTCGGTGCGAACACCCAAAAGGTTGGCTGAATGCCCGGCGCGATGTCGAAGGTGGTGGTGGGATCTTTCATGTCCGGCGAATGGCCGTTCAATTCGGCGACTTCGAGTCTGATGATGTATTTGTCCGGATCGCCGTCGCCGTCCATATCGTCTGATACCGTGATCGCGTCGGCGGCGAGCTGGGTCTGCATCAGGGTGTCCATCGAAATGTTGTTGGTGCCTTTGACGAAGGCGGCGATTTCGGCAGGATTGTCCGGGTTACAGAGCAACGACTCCTGAATTTCGACGCCGTCGATGACTTGGGCTTTGCGCCATTCCGGGTCGGTGAAGTTCGAACAGACTTCTTCCACCGCGCCCAGTTCGGTTTTTCCGTTGGGCGGCAGATCGGTGGCGGCCTGGCTCCATAGCGGGGCGAGGAGCAAGGGAGTGCCACAAAGAATGGCAAGAAGCTTTTTTTGCATAAATTACCTCGGAAAACTACACGAATAAGACACTTGTTCCAACGGATTACAAGTATAATTACCTTATTGATTCTAACAAATTAGAACGTCGAAGTCTTCCTTGACGGTAAGCGGGACATTGATGGTCAGAGCGGTCTCTAAATAAAAGCAGGCCGGGACAGCGCAGGCTGTTGATTGTTACTTGGACGCGCATCAGTCTATTTTAAAGTCCGCCTCAATAAATCGGGCGATTATAATGGATGGTTGAAAGGGTGAAAAGTTTAGCAAGCCAAAACAGGCTGGAGCGGCGCCGTTTTTTGGTTTTGCAAGCCGGCATGTTGAATCATGCCGGCCAAAAAGCCAAGTTCATGCATCGCACGCCCATAGGACAAACCGGGCTTTATGAAGTTCGCTTTTTCAGGCGTACCGGTTTTCGAAACGCGGAATCGCGCTCAGTTTTGCTTTCTCCAGATGCACATAATTCAGACCCATTAGTGTTTTCTCCGGTTGAGGATGCTCGATCCAGACGATTCGCGCTTCGCCGTTCATTTCGAGTTTTTCGAATTCGAAGGAAACCGTGGTGTTCAAAACATCGCCGGTAATTGTCTCATTCAGTTGAATCATCAGGCCTTCGACCGAAACGTTTATCGCCGTGAAAAGATAATAAGCGCCGTTCAACAGGATACGGCCGCTTCCCGGCATCTTTTTCCGGTACATTTTCCGGCGGTAAATAAAATCTTCGACATCATAGGAAACCGATTTGAATTCCAGCGCGATCAGTATCTTGTCCTTTTTTATGTCGGCCCGGATGACTTCCATTTCTCCGGCCAGGCGCATTGAGGGAATGAAGATATCGACCAGGGTTGAGGATTGCAGCGAGTTGAAGATGTCCTTGATGTCGATTTCGCCGCCTTTAAGCTGATCGAGCTCGACCAGCAGGCCGGTAATGGACAGATTCCTAATGGTAATGGACTGTTCTTGTTCGTTCAGAAAGATCATGCCTTCAAGGTGCAGGTCTTTTCGAAAAGCGCGCCGCGATTCAAGTCTCATGTTTTCTCTTTCTCCCGATTATGCCGATTCAGCTTTCGGCGATCACTTTAAAGTTAAGGTCATTGTAATCAATTTGGGCCTTTTCGTCAGAAAGGCGGGTTACTTTATTCTCGGAGCCATATTCCGGATGGTCATGTGAGTGATACGAAAAGAGGATGAATAGCGAACGGATCTTGGTTACGCCCGCGATCCTAATGAGAGGAGCGGCGTATTTTATCCGATGAAATCCGCCGCCGGTTTTTTGTTTAGTTACGATTCAGGGTATAATGCCCCCTTTCCTGATGAACTTTCCTGGAGTTACCCAATCACTCTGAGCATAGTCATTGATATGGCGGGGGCTGTGAGCATCATTTTATCTCGCGGGTTATTTCTTTAGGAACATAGACTTAGCGATTTTAAATGATTTCGACGATATGACGCAGAAGCTTTATATTCAAACCAATGGTTGCCAGATGAACGAGTACGATTCCGATAAAATGCGGGACGTGCTGCGTGCTTCACATGGGTTCGAATTGACCGACGATCCGAAACAGGCGGACGTTTTGTTGTTGAACACCTGTTCGATTCGCGAAAAAGCTCAAGAAAAAGTGTTTTCTGCGTTAGGCCAATGGCGGATGCTGAAAGAAAAACGCCCTGAAGTCGTGATCGGCGTCGGCGGTTGCGTCGCCAGTCAGGAAGGCGATGCAATTCAGAAACGCGCCCCGTTCGTCGACATCGTGTTCGGCCCGCAAACCTTGCATCGGTTGCCGCAACTGCTCGACCAGGCCCGCAGCAAGCGCAAGCCGGTTGTCGACATCTCTTTTCCCGAAATCGAGAAATTCGATGCGCTGCCCGAGCCGCGCGCCGAAGGGCCGAAGGCATTCGTCTCGGTAATGGAGGGCTGCAGCAAATACTGTTCCTTCTGCGTGGTGCCTTATACTCGTGGCGAAGAAATCAGCCGTCCGCTCGACGATGTGATCGCCGAAATCGCGGCATTGGCCAAACAGGGCGTCCGTGAAGTCAATCTGCTCGGCCAGAACGTGAACGCTTACCGGGGGCGGATGGAAGACGGCGATATCGCCGATTTTGCGTTGCTGCTGCATCATGTAGCCGCTATCGAAGGCATCGGGCGGATCCGTTTTACCACCTCGCATCCGGTCGAATTTACCGACAGCCTGATCGAAGCCTATGCCGAAATTCCGGCGCTGGTCGACCATCTGCATCTGCCGGTGCAGTCCGGGAGCGACCGTATCTTGAAAATGATGAAACGCGGTCATACCTGCGCCGACTACATCGAAAAAATCCGCAAGCTCCGGGAAGTGCGCCCGAACCTCTATTTGTCTTCCGATTTCATCATCGGCTTTCCGGGCGAAACCGAGCAGGATTTCGAGGACACTCTGGCGCTGGTCGATGAGATCGGTTTCGACCTGTCGTTCAGTTTCATTTACAGTCCGCGTCCGGGAACGCCTGCGGCGGAACTGCCGGACGATGTGCCGCTGGAAGTCAAAAAGCAGCGCCTCGAGCGCTTCCAAAACCGTATTCATGAAAATGCGGCCCGGTTTGCCGAGAAGATGGTGCACACGGTGCAAACCGTGCTTGTCGAAGCCAAATCGAAAAAGAACCCTTTACACATGCAGGGCCGTACCGAAAACAATCGGGTCGTTAATTTTGCCGCTCATCCGCGGCTGGCCGGCCAGTTTGTCGATGTGCTGATTACCGAGGCGCTGCCTAATTCCTTGCGAGGCCGGATCGTTGATTCCAGTATTGAAAGAATTGTTGCCAACAGTTAAGGCTGATTTGCCTTCCATGACCTCCCAGGAGCTGATCCTGATGCCGGCCGATAATGTCCGGCTCTCCAATCTCTGCGGACAACTCGATCAACATCTGCGTCAGATCGAAGCGCGCCTCCAAGTCGAAATTTCGAATCGGGGAAACCAGTTCAAGGTGGTCGGCGCTCCGGCGTCGGTCAAGGCCGCCTGTGCACTGATGCAGAAGCTGTTCGAAACCACCGAAAAAGAAGAACTGACCTCCGAATCGATACATCTGGCGATGCAGGATGCGTCGATCGATGCGATTCTTGACGCTCCCGAGGAACCGAACCAGCCGGTGGTCGCTATCAAGACCAAGCGCGGCATGATCCGGGGGCGGGGAGCGAATCAGCAGGATTACCTCAGAAAGATCGTGACTCACGACATCAATTTCGGCATCGGCCCGGCCGGCACCGGCAAGACCTATCTGGCGGTCGCCTGCGCGATCGAGGCGCTGCAGAACGAAAAAGTCAGCAAAATCATCTTGGTGCGTCCGGCGGTCGAGGCGGGTGAAAAGCTCGGCTTTTTGCCGGGCGATATGGCGCAAAAGGTCGACCCGTACCTGCGTCCGTTGTA
Source organism: Methylomicrobium album BG8 (assembly GCF_000214275.2). Taxonomy (NCBI): domain Bacteria; kingdom Pseudomonadati; phylum Pseudomonadota; class Gammaproteobacteria; order Methylococcales; family Methylococcaceae; genus Methylomicrobium; species Methylomicrobium album. Next base: position 1,570,535 of record NZ_CM001475.1, read on the forward strand.
TGATGCATTGTACGAGATGCTCGGCTTCGAGCGCGTCGAGAAAATGCTGGAACGCGGCATCATTGAGGTGGCGCCGTTGGCGTTCATGCGCGGCCGGACTTTGAACGATGCGTTCATTATTTTGGATGAAGCGCAGAATACCACTACCGAGCAGATCAAGATGTTTTTGACCCGGGTCGGGTTCGGTTCGACGGCGGTCGTGACCGGCGACTTGACCCAGATCGATCTGCCGTCCGAAAAAATGTCCGGACTCCGGCAGGTCCTGGACGTGCTGAAGGATATCGACGGCATCAGCTTCACCTATTTCGGGGTGCGCGACGTGGTCCGGCATCCTTTGGTGCAGCGTATCGTATCCGCCTACGAAGCTTATGAAAAAAACGCCAAAGCGCCGAAAGCATAATATTTCCATTCAGCGCGTTTTTAAGTCGCCGGGACAGCCCGACCGGCGTCAGATCGTCAAGTGGATCGATGGTGTGCTGGAAGACAGCCACGAACCTTATGCCTGTGTGATTCGTATCGTCGATGAACAGGAGAGCGCCGCGTTGAACGTCCAATACCGGCACAAGCAGGGGCCGACCAACGTGTTAAGCTTTCCGTTCGAATGGCCTGAAGGGTTGGACGCGGCCGAATCTGAAGAAGGCGTTTTACTGGGCGATCTGGTGATTTGCGCTCCCGTCGTCGAACGGGAAGCAGCGGAGCAGCACAAAACACTGTCGGCCCATTGGGCCCATATGGTCGTTCATGGCCTCCTGCATTTGCTAGGCTACGACCATATCGAGGAGAATGAGGCCGAGGAAATGGAAACGAAAGAAATCGCGATTCTAAAACAATTGCAAATCGAAAACCCATATATAGAGGTTATACATAAATGAGTGAAGGGCAGCCTCCGAGTAGGCACTCCTCGCAGAAAAGCTGGATCGGAAAAATCGGTCAGCTGCTGACCGGGGAGCCTCAGGACCTTGACGATCTGCTGGAGATACTCCGCGACGCCAGGGAAAATCATTTACTCGATACCGACGCCTTGAGCATGATCGAAGGCGCATTGCAGGTATCGCAATTGCGGGTCAGGGATATCATGATTCCGCGCGTTCAAATGGTCGTAGTGCCTAAAGATGCGGAGCTCGATACCTTGTTTCCGCTGGTCACTCAATTCGGCCACTCACGTTATCCCGTCATCGAGGAAGACCGCAGCAAAGTGGTCGGTATTTTGCTGGTGAAGGATTTGTTCGCGCATTCGCTTCAAAACAAGCAGTTGAAAGTCGAGCAAATCATGCGTCCGGTCATCCTGGTGCCGGAAAGCAAGCGCCTGAATGTACTGTTGAAAGAACTCCGCACCAAGGGCAATCACATGGCGATCGTCGTCGACGAATACGGCCAGGCCGCCGGACTGGTCACGATCGAGGACGTGCTGGAGCAGATCGTCGGCGAGATCGAGGATGAGCATGACGAGCAGGATGACGAAAGCTACATTCTACAGCGCAACGAAAACGAATACATGATCAAGGCGCTCACGCCGATCGAGGAGTTCGACGAATATTTCAATACCCATCTGGCAACCGACGAATATGACACGGTCGGCGGCTTTATCGTGAACGAAATGGAGCACATGCCGAAGAAAGGCGAAAGCCTGACCGTCGACAATATGCGCTTCGAAATCGTCAGGGCCGACACCCGGCGCGTGCATCTGGTCAAGCTGAAGCTTCTCGAATGATCAAGGCGATGAAGCGTTTCTTCGCCCAATGCATCGTTCCCGCGCTCCGGTGCGTCCTCTCCTTGATGCGTTGAATAGCGACGGCGTTATTAGCGTCGCGCCGGTGGCGCACGATGCCGGAGAGCGTCGGGCTTGCCTTCCATTGGCATGTTTTCGAGCGTGCCCGAGAGCGGGAACGATAAACCTCTTTTGGCTGGGCCGCTTGAGTTTTTGATGATCCCCTGAGCGGTTAAGCCGGTCTCCTTCACAGAGAACGGCTTTTCGGCTGTATTATAGAAGATCCAGTAACAGGAACAGCACCACTGCCAATGCCAGACCGCAATGGATCACTCCGCCGATGCTGGCGTAAAATTTCATCTTGCCGCCCGCCGGCAACTTCTTCACGAGTTCGAACCGTTTCAACGCCAGATACGCACCGTTATATTGGAGCAATAGAATGATTGCGACGGCAATGATGAACGGCAGCGGCTTGAAGGTCAGGTGGGGATAATGTGAAGAGGCCGCCATGAAGAACAGCATCGGAATCGAAAACAGTGTGTTGGTTCTCGATGCCAGTCCCGCTGCCGCTAGCGCATCAGCCGCATTCGGCAGCGCCGCTCCGCCAAGAGCCACCTGTTTTGCCGAAGCGATCACGACTTTCTGGTTTGGCCAGATGATCAGCCAGACGTTCGTAAACATCAGGATTCCAAGCAGGGCGCCGAGGTAGATGTCCATCGACGCGATTCTTCCGCCGCTGACTGCGAACATTCCCAAGCCGGTCAGCAAGGTCACCACCGCCCCCCAACGAAACCACCAGAGCGCGCGCGGCACCAGTTTTTGTAAGGCGTCCGATTTGGCGGAGGCTTCCGCTTCCTTGAAATATTCGCTTTGCACCAGGTTGAAATAATACAGTAATCCGATCCAGGTGATGCCGCCCAATAAATGTCCCCACCGTAAAAGCATTTCCAGACCGGCGTTTGTCGTAACGATACCCATGGCAACTCCTCTTATAATTATTTGTTATGGATGATTTGGTTGAATTGTACGCGAAGCGGATGCTGATGCTGTACAAGAGTAGATATTGGACAGATTCGGCGATAAAAGTCAAGTCATGCTTTGGGCAAAGCGGATGCCTTTGGAATGCAGAGACATGAGAAAGGGAAAGCAGGGGATTTCTCCCGTTAAAGTTTTTCTTCGGGCGATAAAAAGCCCGCATAAAGCGGGCGTGTTGAGCATTTTATTATTATTGTTATGATGCCGTTGTACTGAGCCATTGACCGTACAACTTTACTCAAGCAGGTTCTTTGTATTTAATTATTGTTATCAGCATAGCTAAATTAAGCTATCCTCCACCGCTGGTTGATTATCCAGCTCGCTCTTCTTCAAGAGCGGGCGTATTCTAAATCGATTGAAAACGCATTGTCCACAAAAAAACGATTTTTTTTATGGAAAATTCTTGATCAATAAAATAATTTAATAAAAACAATCGGTTATGATTTTTTGACGGGGCTTTTGGAGGAAAAGCGCCGGTCCGTCATGCCGTTACCATTCGGATCGATTTATAGTTAGACCAAAATTTTTCGATCTAATGGGACAACAAGCTTCATTCTTCGCCCGGGCGTTTCTCAATGCGCCTCTCTGGCTTTCTTTTCTTCATCGAGAAAAAACCTCAGCCGTTCGCTCAGAATTGAAGACAAATAAAAATTCAGTCCTTTCGATTTTTGCGCGAGCCGGATTTGGGTAATGGCGTCGCGGGTTTGCCCCATCGCATAGTAATACTCGGCGAAATAGCGGTGCGATTCGGCCGGTTGGTGCAATTTGCCGTAAGTTTCGGCCAGCATTTGGTAGTAAATCGGCAATTTCTGCATGTTGGTGCTCAGCGAGAAGAGCGTTTGCCGGGCTTTTTCGGCCTGGCCGGTTTTCAGGAGTGAAGTGATGTATTCGAGTTTGATCGCTTCGTTTTCCGGGAACTGGCTGCTCAGTTTTTCGTAGAGCGCAAGCGCTTTGTTGAGTTGGCGCTGTTCGAGCGCGGTACGGGCAAGCGCGGCACCGTACTGCGGCTGGGCCGGGAAGCCGGTCATCAATTTCTGGAAAATCCGTTCCGCTTCGTCGAATTTCTGTTGCGCCAGGGCGGTCAGGCCGAGTCCGTAAAGGGCTACGGTTCTTTGTTCTTCGGTTCCCTGGTTCAATCGGCTCTCGAAATATTTACGGCTTTCGGCCGGGTCGGTGCCGGTCTGAACCTTCAGCTTGGCTCTGATCAGCTGGTAGCTCAAGGAATCCGGATATTGTTTGTAAGGATACTGGTCGGCGCGACTGCGGCTATCGGAAATCCGTGAGGTGGTGACCGGGTGCGTGCGCAGGAATTCCGGAATGTTCTGGCCGTAATAGCGCGTCGATTGCTGCAGGCGTTCGAAAAAAGTCGGCATGCTGCGCGGGTCGTATTGCGATTCGGAGAGGATATGCATGCCGACCCGGTCGGCTTCTTCTTCGTTTTCGCGGGTAAAGTCGATCTGGAATTGAATGCTGCCGGCTTGGATCGCCACCAGGGCGGCCTGCCCGAGTTGAGGGGACTGCGTGCCGAGCAGGATCGCGGCCAGCGTCGCGACGGCGGTCGGAATCGACAAGCGGTTTGCGGCTTCGGCGGCGCGGTACAGGTGCCGTTGGGTCACGTGTGCAATTTCGTGCGCCATCACGGAGGCCAGTTCGCTTTCCGCTTCGGTGGTCAGAATCAGGCCGGAATTGACGCCGATATAGCCGCCGGGCCCCGCAAACGCATTGATGTCGTTTTCCAGCACCACAAAAAAGTGGAACGGATAGCCCGGCAAGTCGCTGACCGTGACCAGCCTTTGGCCGATCGACTGAATGTAATGTTGAATTTCCGGATCCTGATTGATTGTGATCTGCGCGTTCAGGCTGCGGAAGAAAGCGGCGCCGAGCTGTTGCTCCTCTTCCGGCGTGATCAGCGTGCCGGAGGAATCGCCCATGTCGGGAAGCTCGATTTTGCTGATGTCGTCGGCGGCGTGAGGGAGGGACGGAAAAAGAGTCAGGCTTAGGATCAGGGCCAACAGAGCGGTTTTTTGCATTAGCAGGCAGAGCGTATATTGGGATAAATGATCGGGTTCGGGCGGCTTCAGCCGTTATTGTAGCGCATCGATGCGGGTTTGACCTGTTCCGGCGAGAATGGTTGCACCGACAAGCAGATGACGAATAATGCCCGAAATCGGTAAAATAAGCGTTTTTTCAATCATTCAGACCCTAGATCATGCGTACGACTCAATTTCCGCTCAATACCGTTAAAGAAACTCCCGTGGACGCCGTGGTGGCGAGCCATCAATTGATGATTCGGGCCGGGCTGATCCGTAAGCTGGCGGCAGGTTTATACACTTGGCTGCCTCTGGGGCTCAGGGTATTGCGCAAAGTCGAGAAGATCACCCGGGAGGAAATGGAACGCGCGGGCGCTCTGGAGGTCTTGATGCCGGCTTTGCAGCCTGCCGAATTGTGGCAAGAAACCGGGCGCTGGGAAAAATACGGTCCGGAACTTGCGCGCCTGAAAGACCGGCACGAGCGCGACTTCTGCCTGGGGCCGACGCACGAGGAAATTATCACCGACCTGGCGCGCAATGAGATCAAAAGCTACAAGCAGTTGCCGATCACCTATTACCAGATCCAGACCAAATTCCGTGACGAAATCCGCCCGCGCTTCGGCGTGATGCGTTCGCGCGAATTCGTGATGAAGGATGCCTATTCATTCCATATGGATCAGGCGTCGCTGCAGGAGACGTATGAGGTGATGCACGGCGCCTACACGGCGATCTTCAGCCGCTTCGGCCTGAAGTTCCGGGCGGTGATGGCCGATTCCGGGGCGATCGGCGGCGCGGTGTCGCACGAGTTTCATGTGCTGGCCGAGTCCGGCGAAGATGCGATCGCGTTTTCGACGGACAGCGAATACGCGGCCAACATCGAACAGGCGGAAGCCTTGCCGCCCACCTCGCCCAGAGCTTTCCCCAAGGAAGCGCTGGAGAAAATCGTAACCCCCGGCCGGAAATCGATTGCCGAAGTCAGCGAGTTTCTAAACGTCGCGCCGGAAAAAATTCTGAAGACGATTGCGGTAATGCGCAAGGTGCGTACGGACCGGAACGAAGAAGTCGATGTCTTCTGCCTGCTGTATTTGCGCGGCGATCATGAACTGAACGAAGTCAAGGCGCGCAAGGTTCTGGGCGATTTCCGCTTCGCCCACGACGAAGAAATCGAACAGCATTTGGGCTGCCGCGCCGGCTATATCGGCCCGCCGAGAGTGCCAACCGATCAGGTTATTTATTGGGTAGCCGATCGTTCGGCGATGCACATGAGCGACTTCGTCTGCGGCGCCAACGAGCCCGGCTATCACTTTAAAGGCGCCAACTGGGAAAGGGATTTTGCACTGGCATCTTCCGCCACTCTTTCGGAGCATGTCGCGGATATTCGCAATGTGATCGAAGGCGATCCGAGCCCGGACGGCCACGGCGTACTGAAGATCGCGCGCGGCATCGAAGTCGGTCACATCTTCCAGTTGGGCACCAGGTACAGCGAAGCGATGAAGGCGGCGGTGATCAACGAGGGCGGCAAGAATCACACGATGATCATGGGCTGTTACGGAATCGGCATCTCGCGGGTCGTCGCGGCCGCGATCGAGCAGAACCACGACGAGAAAGGGATCGTTTGGCCGGCCAGCCTGGCGCCGTTCCAGGTCGCGCTGTGCCCGATGAACATGCATAAATCCGAACGCCTGAAGGCCATTGCGGAAAAGCTGTACCAGGAACTGCTTGCCGCCGGCATCGACGTGCTGTTCGACGACCGCAAAGTGCGCGCCGGCTTCATGTTTTCGGACATGGAACTGATCGGTATCCCGCACTGCATCGTGGTCGGCGACCGCGGCCTGGATAGCGGCACGGTCGAGTATAAGTCCAGAACGGCAAGTGAAAATCAGGAAATCCCGATGGCCGAGCTGATCGACTTTCTGAAAGCCAGACTGGCTTAATCCATATTCGTCAATAACAAAACGGGCGGATATTCCGCCCGTTTCTTTTTTCAGCTTTTTGCCTGAATTATTGTGCGGCTGTTAGATGGGTGACCGCTGCTTCGGCATGCTCGGTGGCTTCTTTGGCATGACCCAGGTTGCCATGATTGATGGCTTCTTCAAGGTGGCTGGCACCCTCTTCGAGATGTGCTTTTTGTTCTCCTCTATCGACGATCGCGCCGGCAAGCGCATGTTCCAGCGCGGCGTTGGCATGCTCGACCAGTACGTTTGCATGGCCGGCTTTACCGTGTTCGACGGCAGCTTTGGCATGTTCGAGTGCGGCGGCGGCATGTTCCTCCGCAAAAGCGGAAGAGCAGATGGCTAACAGGACAGTGGCGCTAAGTGTTATTATTTTTTTCATAATAGCTTTCCTCATTAATTGTTTTAAATGATCCAGCCTGCCTTTCTTATTTGCGGCTCATAACGAATCATCACGAATAACCGTCAGAAAAGGCGGGATGGAGGCTTATTCAATAATATTGGAATTACACTTTTTTGTTATGTTGCAAAGGCAACGCTTCTATTAGACCATAAATAGCCTTCACAGTTCACCTTAAATTTCAATATTAAAAACTTTAGCATGGAAATTCTTATATAAGGTGTGGCGATTGAACTAGAATACTAGTGAGTTATATTAATGCGAGGTTTCCGCCGGACGGTTTTTTAAACCCATCCGCACGCTTTAGCGAAGCGGTGCAGTCGGTTTGAACTGTTCGAAAACACTGGCAAGCCGACCTTTGGGGGTATCTCCGAATGGTGCGGCCGAGATAAATATCCTTCGGCGTGTTTGGAAAAGCCATTTAAATTCCCTCACTCTCTCCCGGAGGGTACAGGCATCTACACGACTTCTCGCCTTGTCAAGCAGGGAGATTATAAGATGTAATGCGAAGTCCGGGCTTCATAGAATACCGCTTTTTTCATTTTGAAGTGGCTTCCTCGGAGCAGGTTAGAGAACCCGCTACGGAAGCTGGAGCTTATCTTTTAGCCGGACGAGCAGACTCGTTTTGCCCGGCCGATGGCTGCTGGAGCAGCTTTAGCGTGCTTTCCGGCAAATTTCTGAGGCCGGCGTTTTCCAGGTGCAGCCGGGCGTCTTCGTGGACCGCGGTCATGAATCGGATCAATTCTATTTCATAGCGTATCTTTCGTTCATGGTCCTCGGCTTCCCACATATTGCGCAAAAGATGTTTGGCGTGGTGGTGGATCGTGAGTGCGACCGACTCGGGCAAATGGGTATAGCTTTTTTGTATCGATTCTTTCAATTGGTCGAGCGAATCCAGATATTGCCGGTAATCCTTGATATCCTGCTTGCAGCGAGTTTTGTACATGGATAGCTCTGCGTCGTGCCGGGTTTTCAGGAGATCGATTTCGTGCTCCAGCTTTACGCTCTGTTTTTTGAGCTCGGCTTCCAGCGCTTTTTCGGCCAGAATCCGTTGCTGTTTCAACTCCGCCTGCTGCGCCTGATTGCTTTGCCGCCATTGCAAATTCCTGCCTTTGATCGAGTTCAGTAGATCGACGAGGCCGAGAATGCGTTCGGATAACCAGGCCATGACTAGCGGTGGGTGACGATCGATTGTTGAAGCGCAATCAGGCCTTCGATGTTTGCCTGTTTGCGGTAAGTGCGATTCTGCCGCTTCCATGCCTCAAGTTGGTCGCTGGAAACGAGCGATTTGATCGCGGCCAGATCGGTGTCGATCGCTTTGGCCAGTGAGCGGCTGTGTTTGCGGTCGTTGACGCGTGTCAGGCGTTGCTTTCGGGCTTCGAGAAAATAACGGGTTTGCAAACGACGGTGAAAGAATAAGCGTTGTTCCCGGTCGAGTTTTCCCTGAACGAACCAGAGCCGGCGTTGCCTGCGCTCGATGCCGGAAAAATATCGGCGGAATTCCCGTATGATCTGCCTGACGGTGAGAAGCGCCAGATAACTGAGCAGCAGCGTGAAAGAAGCGAGTAGCGATAAGATTCCGATCGGGTAAAACGCTTTGCTGAAAGCTTGGCTGGGCAGCAAAGAGAGGACTTCGGCAACCAGGAACAGCATTAGCGAGGCGATGAAGAGGGAAAAGGCGGTTTTGATCATCGGTTCGACCAGGAATTTGTAAAAATCGGATTTATCATTTTCCTTGTCGCCGCAGACTCATCATGACAGCGTCTGTAGCGTAGGTTGGGTTAGCGAAGCGTAACCCAACATTTACATCATTGACTTTGTTGGGTTACGGCTAACGCCTAACCCAACCTACATAGCGTTTCTGGCGCGCGTGGCAATGTGTATAACGGCGAGCGCAGGGCGTGGTGGGACGGTGCGCTTATCCTTTTCCGCCGAAGCATGTGGGCGGGCTGTTTTTAGTAGACGTCCCGCACGTAACGTTTATCCTTTTTCAACTGATTCACATAATCGACCGCTTGCTGCTCGCTCATTTTGCCGTGTGTGGCGATTACGTCATGCAGCGCCTTGTCGACATCCTTGGCCATCCGGTACGCATCGCCGCAGACGAAGAAATAGCCGCCTTCTTCGAGCCAGACGAACAGTTCGGCGCCGTGCTCGCGCATTCGGTCCTGCACATAGATCTTTTCGTCCTGATCGCGCGAAAACGCCAGATCCAGCCGGGTCAGGAGACCTTTTGCCTGCATCGCTTCGATCTCGTCGCGGTACATGAAGTCGGTCGCGGCGTTCCGGTCGCCGAAGAACAACCAGTTTTTACCCGTTGCCCCCCGGTATTCGCGTTCCTGCAGGAAGGCGCGGAATGGCGCAAGGCCGGTGCCGGGGCCGACCATGATCATCGGCAGGCTGTTGTCGTCGGGTACCCTGAAGACTTTGTTCGGCGTGAAGAAGCAGCGCACTTCGGTGTGTTCGTCAACCAGGTCGGCCAGGAAGGTCGAGCAGACGCCCTTATGCTGGCGACCGAAACTGTCGTAACGCACGCTGGCGACCGTCAGGTGCACGGAGTCGGGATAGACCTTGCCGCTCGATGAAATCGAATAGGCGCGGTGCTGCAGTGGCTTCAGCAGGGCGATGAATTCGGCGGCGGAAAACTCGCAGCCGGGATTTTGCCGGAGCAGGTCCAGGATGTCTCGGCCCCACAAATAATCGGCCAGTTTGTCCTTGTCGCCGGATTCGAGAATCGGGTTCAATTCCTTGTTGCCGGAGCGGCCAGCGATTTCCTCGACCAGTTCCTTGCTCGGCGTCTTGATTTCGAACTGGGTACGCAGAGCTTCGTACAGAGATGTAAATTCACCGTTGACCGGTTCGTCTTCGTCGCCGTTGCAGCCGATCGCCTGGAGAATATCCTTGACCAGTTCCGGGCAGTTGGTCGGTACGACGCACAGCGCGTCGCCCGCTTCGTAACTCATTCCGGAGCCTGCGATCGAAATTTCGTAATGACGGGTTTCTTTCGACGAGGAAGGCGCCGTGACTAGGCGATTGACCAGCATTCTGCCGGGGAACGGATTTTTCCGATTATATTGAGACTTTTCGGCAACTGTCGCTTCGGTTTCAACCACGGTCGCCGTCGTGTTGCCGCCGGACATGAACGGAATGACCGCCTTGATCCAGGCTTCGGCGGGCTCTTCGAAATCGACGTCGCAGTCGGCCCGGTCGTAAACGCGTTTCGCGCCGAGCTCTGCGAGCCGTTCGTCCCAGTCCTTGCCCGCCTGGCAGAACAGATCGTAGCTGGTATCGCCGAGCGCCAGCACCGAATATTGCAGCTTTTCGAGCCGCGGCATCGCATCGCTCTTGACCGCATCCCAAAGCATTTGCGCATTGTCGGGCATCTCCCCTTCGCCGTAAGTGCTGGTGATGACCAGGAGGTAATTCATTTCCGCCAATGCATTCGCTTCGACTTCGTCCATGCCCTTGACGACCGGTTTGAGTCCGTGCGCCTTGGCGATCTGCGCGGCATCGTTCGCAACCGATTCGGCATTGCCGGTCTGGCTGCCGTACAGGATGTCGATCGTACGGCTCGCGGTTTGCTGGGCGGCGCCCGCGCTTTGGATCATGTGGGTGTGCATGCCGGCAAAGAAGCCGCTGAGCCAAGCGCGCTGGCTTTCGCTGTAAGGACCGTCGAGAGGAATTTGCGGTGTTTTCATTTCCGTTTAAATGTAAATCAATAAAAATCGGAGCCCCCTCGGGATCCGAGGGAGCGCAGCTCGAAGAAATTACGGGTGCGAGATTAGGCCGCCTGTTCGTTCAACATGCCTTGCACGATACTCAGGCCGGCGAGACTGGCCAGATATTGCTCGATCGAAGGAATGCCCGCCAGTGCTGCCTTGTTCACCTGATCCTGCTCGATAATCCAGGCGGTGGAACCGATCGAATAAATGCTTTGCACCGAGCGGTTGATCAGGGCGGTTTTGTAATCGTTCAGCCGTTTATCCGCCAGCAGCCAGGACAACTGTTCGTCCGTGTAATTGCTGTAGGCTTCGCGGGTGGTCTTGACCAGCGTATCCTGCAGTTTGCGCGGGCGCTCGACGATCAGTTTGCGCGCGGCCTGTTCGATTCGGGCCGGAGTGCGTTGCGCTTCGGGCAAGTGTTTGAGCATCTCCTGCGCGACTTGCTGCGCCTTTTCGAGCACCATGAAACTGTTGACCAGCTTGAAGGTGAGGTCGGTGTCGGTCGACCCGTAAGCCGGAATCGCGCCGCCGAACAGCGGGCTGGCGGTCCGGTACGCTTCCCGGACCTGTTCGATCTGCCGGCGCGCCAGTTCGACCGACAATTCCTCGATCATTTCCTTGCGGTCCATCGCTTTTTGCAGGAATACGGCCGACTGCGTTTTGTTCAGCCACAAAGGCAGCGCGAATTTGAAATGCTCGCGCTCGTTCGTCCAGTTGTTCAGCAGGTTTTTGGCCTTGCTCGAATTCGCGTAGTCGGCATGCTGTTCCAGCATGGAAATCACGAACTGCTCATGCGCGCGGGCGACATCGCTGTCTTCGCTCAGGCGGCGCAGTTCCACGGACGATTTGTCGTACAGGTTTTCGAGCCGGTTGTCCGGGTCGTACTGGTAGGCGTTGCCGCCGGACATCCCGTTGCAGAAGCCTTTGCCGAATCCGCCGATGTTCAGCACCGCGCCGTTGGTCATGTATTCGCAGCCGAAATCGCCCACGCCTTCGACGACCGCCATCGCGCCCGAGTTGCGCACCGCGAAACGGTCACCCGCCTCGCCGTTGATGAACGCCTTGCCGCCGGTCGCGCCGAACAGCGCGAAATTGCCGATCAGCACGTTGTTGCCGGGTGTTTTGACACCGCCGCCGGGCGATTCGACGATCAACAGGCCGCCGCACATCGATTTGCCGACGCCGTCGTTACAGGTGCCGAGATGTTCCATGCGCATGCCGTCATTCAGGAATGCGGCATAACTTTGGCCGGCCGAGCCGGTGGTACGGATCACGATCGTCTCGGACGCCAGATAACGGCGGCCCTCGGCGCGGTGGCCCTTGCCGTGGTTCAGGTAGATCGGCTTAGCCTTCGCAATCTGCTGTTCGGACAGCTCATAAGCGAGCATCCGTTCGATATCGATCGCGGTCTGGCCGCCGATGGTCTTGTGGCGGTTATTCAGCTTGAACTCGCTGCCTTCGATCACGACCTGGGGCTGGCCTTTTTCGATCAGCTCGGCCTTGACCTTTTCGATGATCTTGTCGTCGATGGCGAAATTCGCTTCGAGATAGACCGGGTTGGCGATCTTGACTACATCGACATACGCCAACATCTTGCGTAGGTCGACCTGGCCGATCAGCGACGGATGCTCGATCAGGTGCAGGAGGCCGGTCTGGCCGCGGATTTCCGCAAGGCTCTTGTAGCCGAGTACGGCCAGGATTTCGCGGACTTCATGCGCGAGGTTCATCAGGTACTGCGCCAACACGCGTGCATCGCCCTTGAACTCTTCATGCACGGTGGTCAGCCCTGCGGGGCATTTCACGTTGCAGTTTTTCGCCATCACGCAGCGCAGCATCATCAGCGCGGTGGTGCCGAATTCGAACGAATCGGCGCCCAGAATCGCCGATTTGACGACGTCGAGGCCGCTTTGGTGCGCGCCGCTGCAGCGCAGAATCACCTTGTCGCGCAGACCGTTGACCGATAGCGCCTGATGCACTTCGGCAATGCCGATTTCGGGCGAGCGGCCGCTGTTTTTCAGGCTGGTGACCGCCGCCGCGCCGGTACCGCCGGTGTTGCCGGCGACGTTGATCACGTCCGCGCCGGCTTTCGCGACGCCGACCGCGATCGTGCCGATGCCTTCGGACGACACCAACTTGACACCGACTTTAACGCGGGCGGCTTTTGCATCGTGAATCAATTGCCCCAGGTCTTCGATCGAATAAGTGTCATGATGCGGGGGAGGGCTGACCAGCTCGACCTTCGGCGTGCCGCCGCGCAACGCCGCGATCTCGACCGTGACTTTCGGTGCCGGCAACTGGCCGCCTTCGCCCGGTTTTGCGCCCTGCGCGATCTTGATCTCGATCTCGCGCAGGTTCGGATCGGCCAGATAGCCGGCCCAGACGCCGAAACGGCCGGAGGCGAACTGCTTGATGTTGCAGGATTTCAGCGTGTTGAAGCGACTCGAATGCTCGCCGCCTTCGCCGCAGTTGCTCAAAGAACCCACGATGTTGAAGCCTTGGGCGACCGTTTCGTGCGCTTCGGCGAGCAAAGCACCGTGGCTCATCGCGCCGGACGCGAGCGTCGGGGTGATTTCGTGCGCGGGTTGGACCTCGGCTAGCGCGATCGGTTCGCGGGCGGCCCGGATCCTGTTCAGATAGTTCGCGAACAGGCTGTCAGCGTCTTCCAGTTTCAATGTCAGCGCGTCGCTTTCGATCGCGGCGGTAAATGCGGTGCCGGCGAAGCGGGTCTTGAAGTGCTCGGCCAGTTGCTCCAGGCGCGCTTTCGAAGTAGAAGTATTTGACGTCAGTTTAACGGCAAAAGCGTTTTCGCCGGTCTTGCTGACGTCCAGGCCGCGGATCAGGTAATTGATGTTGCCGCGCAGGTTTTGCTTGCCCAGAATCCGGTCGAAATCCTGCGCGGTTTCCGCCTGCGTCACGTCGGCCGGAAAATCCATGATGTCGCGCAGTGCCGCCGGCCGCGATTCGCGTTCCAGGTATAGGTTCTTCGTGAAGCTGCGGTAGGCGGGCGTAATGCCGAAATTGTCGATCTGTTCGGGGGTGCGCTTCGTATAGCCGAAATCGGTATAGGCCGTGTCGGAGGCTTCCGGCGATTTATCTTGCGGAATGTACAGGATCGGCTCGTCGGTCATGTTGATGTATTCGCGCACCGCGGTGTTGCCGTACGAGTGCCCCGCACCGTCCTGGCGCTCCTTGAACAGGCCGAGGAACGGAATATCCTTTTCCTCCTGTACACTGAGCGCCTTTTGATGCCATCCGGCCGCGCTGGCGGCGATGTCGGAAAAGCGCGCGCCGCCGACCGACGAATGAATGTTCGGAAAGTAAGGCGCCAGTCCCGGCTCTTCGGTATCGATATAATTCGATTCGAAAAATTCGCCGCCGATGTAGCTTTCGGCCGTGCACAGGCCGAATTTGCCCATCGTCTTCATCAGCGATTTTTCGACGCCTTTCTGGAATTTGTCGAGCGCTTTTTGATGGTCGGCCGGTACGAAATCGGTGATCACGCGGTTATGCACGCTGATCGGGCAGATCGCGGAGGCGCCGAAGCCCAGAATCGTCGCGACGTCGTGCGGACTCGCGGCCTGGCCGGTCTCGGCGATCAGCGAGGAGTTGAAGCGCAGGCCCATCCTGACCAGATGCTGGTTGGCGGCGGCGATCATCAGCAATGCCGGAATCGCGGCCAGCTCGCGGCCGATCTTCACGTCGCTCAGGATAATGATGCCGATATTGTTGCGGGCGGCCTGTTCGACCTGCGCGCAGACGTCCAGCAGCGCCGCTTCGAGCGCGTCCTCGTTACGCTTCGCGTCGTCGAAATCCGGCCGGTACAGCATGTCCAGCGTGACCGTGCTGACCTGGGGCTCACGGCGGATCTGTTCGAGCTGGGTGCGCTGCAGGATCGGCGAGTCGATCACCAGTTGCTTGCTGTATTCGTCTGAAAAGGTCGGCTTGGCGCCCAACGCGACGCGCAATGTCATACCGTCGCTTTCGCGAATCGAGTCGAGCGGCGGATTGGTGACCTGCGCGAAACGCTGGCTGAAATAGCGCGACATGCCGCCTTCCGCGCTCGACAGCGCGTTCGGGGCGAGGCCGTAGCCCATCGCGGAGACTTTTTCGGCGCCGGTCTGCAGAATCGGGTCGAGCAGGAACTTGAAGCTTTCCTGGTTCAGCGAGTAGGCGGTATGGCGCTGGTCGAAATTGAATTCATGGTCGTTGCTCAGTTCGGCCAGCTCGACCTTCGGTAGTTCGGCCAAGTGCAGGCTGCGCTGCTTCAGCAGAGCCCGGTAGTCTTTTTCCTTCGCGAGCCTTTCCATCACCTGATGGCTGTTATATTTTTCGCCGGTGCTGTGGTCGAAGTAGAGCATGCCGCCGGCCTCGATCCGGCCGCGGGTCAGCACTTCCTTCGGCGGGAAGTCGATCTGGCCGGCTTCGGACATCACGGCGAGGTATTCCTTGGTTTCGACCGAGCGCAGAGGACGCAGGCCAAGGCGGTCCAGGCGCGCGCCGACGCGGATGCCGTCGTTGAAGATCAGCGCGGCGGGGCCGTCGTTCTTTTCTTCGTACAGGCTGAAGTATTCGAGCATCGCGCGGACTTCCGGCGACAGGGTCGTGTCGTTTTCCCACGCCGGCGGCATCATCGCGAGCACCGCGGTCACGATGTCCAGGTCGTCTTCGTTGATGCGGCGGGTCAGCGTCTGGTCCAAGCGGCCGGAGTCGGACTGGCCGCACGGGAAGCAGATGTGCTTGTTGTGCTGGCGCGCGATTGCGTTTTCGCTGAGCCGGTTCTTCTTGTCGGTATTCAGCTCGCCGTTGTGCGCCATGTAGCGGAACGGCTGCGCCATCATCGTGGCCGGCGCGGTGTTGGTCGAAAACCGGGTGTGGAAAAACAGCGTACTGACTTCGTGGTCGGTATCGTACAGGTCTTTGAAATACGGAATCACTTCGAACGAATTCAGCCGGCCCTTGTAGACCTGGGTGCGGGAGCTCATCGACAGCGGATAAAAGCCGTTCAGCTCCGGACGGGTAAAACCTTCCTTTTCGAGATCCAGCAGAGCCGCCTGAATATACTTTTCGTACTCGTCATGGCTAGCCGACTTCAAATGCTCCGGGCGGCCGAACACGACCTGCTTGATCGGCTGCTGCGCCTTGACCGCGGCTTGGTTCAGGACCGAGTTGTCGACCGGTACATTACGCCATAAGATGATCGGCAGCTTGGCTTCTCTGAAATGGCGCTCGATCAGTTCTGAGGTAACCGAGTCGTAGTGATCGTGATCTTCCGGAAAAAAGAAATTCGCAACGCCGAATCGGCCGAGTTCCAGGTCATTCAAACCGGTAATCTTGCGGAAGAATTTCAGCGATAAGTCGATATTGATTCCGGCGCCGTCGCCGACTCCTTCCGAACTCATCCCTCCCCGATGCGGGATCGTACACAGCGCTTCATGCGTTTTGACTAAAATGTCGTGCGTCTGTATGCTTTGCTTATGGGTGATGAAACCCACGCCGCAGCTATCCTGGGATAAATCGGCATCGTAGAGTAAGGGTTGCTGGTCGCTCATTCGGGAATTGTTGTTCATAGTTCAGCCCGTCCTAATTATGCCGCGCAGGCGGCCATAATTGATCGTTTTATTTCAATGCGTGATAGAGTAAGCCGGGCGAAAACCGGCGCATTGAGTCCGTTACGATATTTTCTTTGCCAAAGAAATTCATCTAGTGAAACCTGCCAATGCTAACAGATTTGTCCGGGTTTGTCATGGGTTACTCGAACTCAGCAAGGCATCGGAAGGCCGTCGAATCGTTTACGATAGTAGGGTGTTACCGTCACGGATTTTGTTGCTTATATCACCGAATCGTATGCTTGTCGAGCGGGGAATCGGCCCTGTTTCGGATACAAAATATTTATTGGACAAGGGCTTAATGGCGCTGTAAAGTCGGGTGGAACAGGGCGGGAAAACGTTTTGAGCCATGTTCGGGTCCGGTTTATTAGGCATACAGTACTTTTCGGAAACATGAAAGAAGATTTTGATGTGGTGGTTGTCGGCGGCGGTATGGTCGGTGCGGCGGTCGGTTGCGGATTGGGCGGCGGTCGCCTGAAAGTTGCGGTGATCGAGAGCGCGCCGCCCGAACCTTTCTCGCCGGAACAGCCGCACGATTTGCGCGTTTCGGCGCTCAGCATCGCCTCGAAAAACATTTTGGCGGCGGTCGGCGCCTGGCAAGGCGTCGAAAGTCGCCGGTTTTGCCCCTTCAGACGGATGCGGGTCTGGGAAACGGCGGGCGATACCGAGTTCCGCAGCGACGACATCGGAGAACGCGAGCTGGGCCATATCGTCGAAAACCGGATTACCCAATTGGCACTGCTGGAGCGTCTTGAGGCGTTCGAAAACGTCGAAGTCATTTACCGGGTCGAGGTGAGCAAAATCCGTTATCAGCCCGGAAAGGTGTCCGAGCTCGAACTCGCGGACGGGCGCGTGTTGTCGGCCAGGGTATTGGTCGCGGCCGACGGCGGCCAGTCCAGGGTTAGGCAAACGGTGGGCCTCGGGGTGACCGGCTGGGATTATCAACAGCATGCGCTGGTGATCTATGTCGAAACCGCCTACGGGCAGCAGGATATTACCTGGCAGCGCTTCGTGCCGAGCGGACCGCAAGCATTTCTGCCCTTGACCGGGCATTACGGATCGATCGTCTGGTACAATTCTCCCGATCAGGTCAACCGTTTAAAAGCGTTGGCCGACGAGGACTTGTTGAGGGAGTTGCAAGCCGCTTTCCCCGATTGTCTCGGCAAAATCGACAAAGTGCTGGGGCGGGCCAGCTTCCCGCTGAAGCGCCAGCACGCGCAGCATTATGTCAAACCCGGCGTCGCGCTGGTCGGGGACGCGGCGCACATGATCAACCCTTTGGCCGGGCAGGGCGTCAATATCGGTTTTCTCGATGCGGCGGCGCTTGCCGAAGTGCTGCTCGATGCCGATAAAAAAGGCGAGGACATCGCCGATGCCGCGGTATTGAAGCGCTACGAAAAAATGCGCCGGAACGAAAATCTGAAAATGATGACCGTGATGGACGCGTTTTACCGGGTCTTCAGCAACGATCTGCCGCCGGTCAAATTTTTGCGTAATCTCGGCCTGGGATTGGCCGAACGGATCTTGCCGGCAAAGAATTTGGTGATGCGCAACGCGATGGGAATCGCGGGCGATCTTCCCAGGCTGGCGCGCGGCGAGCCGTTCATCTAATTCCCTGCCGGTATGATCCTGCTGGCGCGGGGCCGCCGTTTGCGGCGCTCCGGGCGGCTGCGGCTGCCGGCTTGTGCCTATTTCATTTGCTCGTTAAATTTAAATGCGATAATTCTTGTCCATGCGTTCCGATGAATTCATGCTGCTGATCATAAACGTTGGCAGCGCCACGGTCAAAACCCGGCTGTTCGATTCGAGTTTGCGGGAGATCGCGCGAATGAATGCCGATTACGGAAACGGAGGCGGCATTCGGTTGAACGGCTGGGACAGTCGGGGAAAGGACATCGAGCGGCATATTCCCGAGAACGCGATGGCCAGGCAAGCCTTGTCCGCAGTTTTCGACGAGTGGCGGGAACAGCTGCCGGACCTGCAAGCCCCCTTGGGGGCGATCGGTCATCGGGTCGTGCATGGAGGCGGCGACTTTACCTGTGCGACTCGGATGACTTCCGAGGTGTCGGCCCGTCTTGCGGAACTGGATGCTTATGCGCCGCTGCATAATCCGCTGAACCGTCTCGGCGTTTCAATGGCGGAGGCCGCGTTTCCGGGAATCCCGCAATATGCGGTTTTCGATACGGCTTTCCATCGGCAAATGCCTGAACATGCGAGCCGCTACCCTATTCCTCCTGCATTGTCGGGCAATGTCGAGTTTCGCCGCTTCGGTTTTCACGGCATTTCCTGCCAATACAGCGTTACAAGGGCCGCTACGCTCTTGTCGAAGGACCGCGCCAATATCAATTGCATCATTTTGCATCTGGGCGGAGGCGCCAGTGCGACTGCGGTACTCGGCGGCAGAGGCGTCGACACTTCGATGGGATTCTCGCCGACCGAAGGTCTGATGATGACGACCCGCAGCGGCGACATCGACCCGATGATTCCGGTGACTCTGCTCAGAGAAGGCTGGACGGCGGACCGATTGGACCGTTTGCTCAACCGCGAAAGCGGCCTGTTGGGCGTGTGCGGGGCGGGCGACATGCGCGAAGTCTTGCGGCTGGCCGAAAACGGCGATCAGCGGGCCCGGCTGGCCGTCGATATTTATTGCTACCGGATCAGAAAATATATCGGGGCGCTCTGCGCGGTGCTCGGCGATGTGGATGCGCTGATTTTCACCGGCGGCATCGGCGAGCACGCGCCCCTGATCCGGCAAAAAATTGCCGAAGGGCTCGACCGGCTCGGTTTCGCGATCGATGTTGAAGCCAACCTGCGGGTCTCGGAACATGACCGGGATATCGGCAGTCCCATCAAAAAGCCGCGAATCCTGGTTATCCATGCCGAAGAAGAGCGCGAGATTGCGGCGCAGATTTTAAACCGTTTGGAATATCGATCTTAAGGAGAATACGCGTGAAAACCGCTTCAGAATATGCAACGCTTTCCCCCGAAATGCAGAGCCGGATGGATGCCTATTGGCGCGCGGCAAATTATCTGTCGGTCGGGCAAATCTATCTGCTCGACAATCCGCTGCTCAACGAGCCGCTGGCGCTTGAACACATTAAACCGCGTTTGTTGGGGCATTGGGGTACGACGCCGGGGTTGAATTTCATCCATGTGCACCTGAACCGTCTGATCAAGGCGCACGATCTGAACATGATCTTTATCTGCGGCCCGGGGCACGGCGGGCCGGCGATGGTCGCGAATGCCTGGCTGGAAGGCACTTACAGCGAGCGCTACCCGAACGTTTCGCTGGATCGCGAGGGCATGCGCGCTCTATTCAAGCAGTTTTCGTTTCCGGGCGGCGTGCCGAGCCATGTCGCGCCGGAGACGCCCGGTTCGATCCATGAAGGCGGCGAGCTCGGCTATGCGTTGTCGCATGCCTACGGGGCCGTATTCGACAATCCCGACCTGATCGCCTGCTGCGTGGTCGGCGACGGCGAAGCCGAAACGGGCCCTTTGGCGGCTTCCTGGCATTCGAATAAATTCCTGAATCCGGCGCGGGACGGGGCGGTGCTGCCGATTCTGCATCTGAACGGCTACAAGATCGCGAACCCGACGATTTTGAGCCGGATCGACCAGGACGAGTTGATCAAGCTCTTCGAAGGCTACGGCTACCGGCCTTATCTGGTCGAAGGCAGCGATCCGGCGGCGGTGCATCCGCGCATGGCCGAGGCGCTCGACCGGTGCCTGGACGAGATCCGGGCGATACAGCAAACGGTACGCTCCGGCCAATCCTGGAGCCGCCCGAAGTGGCCGATGATTATCCTGCGTACCCCGAAAGGCTGGACCGGCCCTGAGAGTGTAGACGGCAAGAAAACCGAGGATTTCTGGCGTTCGCATCAGGTGCCGCTGGCCAATCTGGCCGATAATCCGGCGCACATCGAGATGCTCGAACAATGGTTCCTGAGTTACCGTCCCGAAGAGCTCTTCGATGCGCAGGGGACGCCGAAACCCGAGTTGCTGGAGCTTGCGCCGCGCGGCCAGCGCCGGATCAGCGATAATCCGCATGCGAACGGCGGCGTGTTGCTGCGCGATCTGCGGCTGCCCGATTTTCGCGACTATGCGCTGGAAATCCCTGCACCCGGAGCGGTCGAGGCGGAAGCGACGCGGGTGATGGGCAAGTTTTTGCGCGACGTGATGAGGGGCAACCTCGAACAGCGCAACTTCCGGATTTTCGGTCCCGACGAAACGGCCTCGAACCGCTGGGATGCCGTTTTCGAGGCGACGCCCAGGGTTTGGGAGGAAAAAATCCTGCCGGAAGACACCGATTTGGCGCGCGACGGCAGGGTCATGGAGATCCTCAGCGAGCATACCTGCCAGGGCTGGCTGGAAGGCTACCTGCTGACCGGGCGGCACGGCTTTTTTTCCTGTTACGAAGCGTTCATCCACATCGTCGATTCGATGTTCAACCAACATGCGAAATGGTTGAAAACCTGTAACCACATACCCTGGCGGCGGCCGATCGCTTCATTGAATTATTTGCTGACTTCGCACGTCTGGCGCCAGGACCATAACGGCTTTTCGCATCAGGATCCGGGATTCATCGACCATGTCGTGAACAAGAAAGCCGAGGTCGTGCGCGTTTATTTTCCGCCCGATGCGAATACCCTGCTGTCCGTGACCGATCACGTGCTGCGCAGCCGCAACTACGTGAACGTGGTCGTCGCCGGCAAGCAGCCGGCGCCGCAGTGGCTGACGATGGACCAAGCAATCAAGCACTGCCACGCCGGCATCGGCGTCTGGGAATGGGCGAGCAACGACCTCGGTAAAGAACCCGATGTGGTGATGGCCTGCGCCGGCGACGTGCCGACGCTGGAGACATTGGCGGCGGTCGACATCCTGCGGACCCAGATTCCCGACCTGAAAATCCGGGTCATCAATGTCGTCGACCTGATGAAGCTGCAGCCGCCGGGCGAGCATCCGCATGGGCTGTCCGACCGCGATTTCGAACAACTGTTCACTTCCGACAAGCCGATCGTGTTCGCTTATCACGGCTATCCCTGGCTGATCCACCGGCTGACTTACCGCCGCCCCAACCATGAGAATCTGCATGTGCGCGGCTATAAGGAAGAAGGCACGACTTCGACGCCTTTCGATATGG
This sequence comes from Methylomicrobium album BG8, assembly GCF_000214275.2. Classification (NCBI taxonomy): domain Bacteria; kingdom Pseudomonadati; phylum Pseudomonadota; class Gammaproteobacteria; order Methylococcales; family Methylococcaceae; genus Methylomicrobium; species Methylomicrobium album. The sequence continues at coordinate 1,592,128 of NZ_CM001475.1, forward strand.
TCGTCATGAACGATATCGACCGCTTCCATCTGGCGATCGATGTGATCGACAGAGTGCCTCGGTTAAAAGAGCGGGCGGTTTATCTGAAACAATATTTCAAGGGCAAACTGATAGACCACAAGCACTATATCCGGATCCACGGCGAGGACATGCCGGAGATCCGCGAATGGAAATGGCCTGCGGAGACGGCAGGTTTGCAGATGCAAGCTGGCTAAGGCGTCCTTATGCGGCTAAGTTCATGTTCGAATCCGGCGCGGTTGTTCAGTATCCGTTTAGAATCTGTTAGTATAATTATTAAGAACTTTTCGGAAATTAATGTCAAACTAGGCAAATTTTCTGAAAATACGTTTTATCGGCTTCAATATAAAAGGTCGCCCACTATTCACCCCATGACCGAGGCAAATATGAAAAAAACCTTATTAATCACAGCGATCAGTTCCGTATTATTATCGGCTTGCGTCACCGATCCTTACACCGGCCAGTCTTCGCTCAGCAAGGCTGCTATGGGCGGAGGCATCGGCGCGGCTTCCGGTGCGGCGATCGGCACCGCTTTCGGCGGCAACGATCTGAAGAATGCCGGCTGGGGGGCTTTGGCCGGCGGTCTGGTCGGTGCGGCCGTCGGTGCTTATATGGATCATCAGCAGAAACAAATGGAGCAGTCTTTGCAGGGTACCGGCATCGAAGTGCAGAGAACCGCCGAGAACACCTTGAATCTGAACATGCCGGAAAACGTGACGTTCGCCTTCAATTCATCGACGTTGACCCCCCAAGCGCAGTCCGCGCTGAATACGGTGGCCACTATCCTGAATCAATATCCTGAATCGACGATTACCGTTACCGGCCATACCGACGACATTGGCTCGGATACTTATAATCAGCGTTTGTCGGAACAACGCGCTGCCAGCGTGTCCGATTATCTCGGACAGCACGGCGTGAACTTTTCCCGTCTGAAACAGCAGGGCATGGGCGAGAGAATGCCGAAGTTTCCGAATACCAGCGAGGAAAACCGCGCGCAAAACCGCCGTGTCGAACTGGCGATCGTTGCGAACAGCAATGCCGGCGCGCAGCAAGGCTCTCCGCAGCAGCCTCAACAGCAGGGCTATCCGCAACAGCAAGGTTATCCGCAACAGCAAGGTTATCCGCAACAGCAAGGCTATCCTCAGCAGGGCTACCCGCAACAGGGTTATCCGCAGCAGGGTTATCCGCAGCAGGGTTATCCGCAGCAGGGTTATCCGCAGCAGGGCTATCCTCAACAGGGCTACCCGCAGCAAGGCTACCCGCAATAGCCCTCCGGATATCCGCGCTGAATGTGTTTCGGCCGGCGAGTTCTCCGGCTGCGTGAGCCAGGCCCCTGTGCAACGTGATTGTGCAGGGGCTTTTTTTGCCGGCTCATGGCCGGACTGAGCGGCAGTACGATACATTGTTTTTCCGTGGGATTAATTTACGATTCGCTTACTGCATCGGGTATAATCATTGCCCGTTAGCCGCATTCTCGGGCGGCCGGTGTTTTTATTTACAGACTTAGACCCTCATCGATCAAGACCCCATGGATTTAAAATTTCTCGATTTCGAACAGCCCATTGCCGAACTGGAAGCCAAAATCCGCGAGCTTCGTAATGTGGAATTCGATAATGACATCAACATATCCGATGCCATCCAGCAACTGGAAGAGAAAAGCCGTGCACTGACCGAATCGATCTTCGCGACGCTGTCCGACTGGCAGATTTCGCAATTGTCCCGCCATCCGGGACGTCCTTATACGCTCGACTACATCAAGCTGATGTTCACCGATTTTCATGAATTGCACGGCGACCGCGCTTATGCGGACGATCCGGCGATCGTTTGCGGCCTGGCTCGGTTCGACGGAGAGCCGGTCGTGGTGATCGGGCATCAGAAAGGCCGCGACACCAAGGAAAAAATCTACCGCAATTTCGGGATGCCGCGCCCCGAAGGCTACCGAAAGGCGCTTCGCGTGATGAAGATGGCCGAGCGCTTCCAATTGCCGGTGATCTGCCTGATCGATACGCCGGGCGCCTATCCCGGCATCGGCGCCGAGGAGCGCGGACAAAGCGAAGCGATCGCGAAAAACCTGTTCGAAATGGCCAAACTCGGAACCCCCATCATTTGCACCGTGACCGGCGAAGGCGGTTCCGGCGGCGCGTTGGCGATCGGCGTCGGCGACCGTCTGATCATGCTGGAATACAGCACCTACTCGGTCATTTCTCCGGAGGGCTGCGCTTCGATCCTATGGAAAAGCGCGGACAAATCGCAGCTTGCTGCGGAGGCGATGGGGATCACTTCCGACCGGATTCGCGAGCAGGGCCTGCTCGATGAAGTGGTGCGCGAGCCGGTGGGCGGCGGCCATCGGGATTTTCACGGCGTGGCCGAGAATTTGAAGGAAGCCCTACAGCGCCATCTTGAAGAACTGAAACAGCTCGATATCGACGAGTTGTTGGAAAAACGTTATCAGCGCCTGATGAATTTCGGCGCTTTCATCGAAGAGCCGGTTAAATAAATAACCGGTATTTCCGCCGCCCGGTTTAATGCCGGGCTCTTGAACCTCGAGGTTTTAACCCACATGCTGACGCCGCGGCTGATCGAGTCTTCGCTCGCTTTCTGCCAGGCGTCCCCCCGGCAAATTTTTCTCGCCTATAGCGGCGGGGTCGATTCGCACGTGCTGCTGCATCTGTGCGCTCAGGAACCGAAACTGCGTGGAAGCGTTACGGCGGTGCACGTGCATCACGGCCTGCAGGTGCAGGCCGATGATTGGGCGCGCCATGCCGAAACGACGGCGCGCGGACTTGGGGTCGATTTTTTGCTGCGCCGCGTGGATGCGCATCCCAGGCCGGGTGAAAGCCCGGAAGAAGCGGCCAGGAACGCCCGGTACGCGGCGCTGAAGCCGTTGATGCGCCCGGATGATGTGCTGCTGGTGGCGCAGCATCGGGACGACCAGCTCGAAACGGTCCTGCTGCAGTTGCTGCGGGGCGGCGGTTTGCCGGGGCTTGCCGGCATGCCGGCAAGCATGCCGTTCGGTCCGGGGACGCTGCTCAGGCCGTTTCTGCATGTCCGGAAACAAGACATAGATCGCTATGCGTTAGCGCATCGATTGGATTGGATCGAGGATCCGACCAATCGCGAGAGCGTGTATGACCGCAACTTTCTGCGCCGCGAAGTACTGCCGTTATTGAAACAGCGCTGGCCGGCCTGCGATCGGACCGTGGGTCGGGCGGCAGGCCATTGCGCGGAAGCTTATGCCGTGCTGGCCGAGAGTGCCGCCGAATCGTTCGCTCTCGTGCACTCCGCCCGCGACAACACGCTGGATATCGAGCGGCTCGGCACGTTTGATCTTCGAAGGCGCCGGTTGATCATCCGGCACTGGTTCGGGCAAATGGGTTTGAAAATGCCGTCCCAGGCTTTTCTGACGCAGTTGTTCGATCACGTGATCGGCGCCGCCGGCGATAGCGATCCGGTGCTGAACGGGCAGGGCTGTCAAATGCGCCGCTACCGGAACAGATTGTATTGCCTGCGAAATGGGCAAGTCGAGGATTTGCAGCCCCTGGATTGGCCGAAGGAAAAGGAATCGCTGATGATCGGCAAACGCATGACCCTGAATCGGGTCGTTTCGACGGACGGAATTCCCGAGTCCGTCTGGCGGCAGTCAACCGTAACCGTCAAATTCCGTAGCGGGGGAGAAAAGATCGCGTTGCCCGGACGCCGTGGTCATCATCTTTTGAAAAATCTCTATCAGGAGATTGGTATGCCGCCTTGGGAAAGGGCTGCGCTTCCTTTGCTCTATCTCGACGGCCAACTGGCCGCGGTCGCCGACCTTTGGATCGGCGCCGACTATTACCGGGAAGGCCTGTATCCCTGCTTCCGTCTGGCGTTAGCCCGTCATTGATCCGGGCGCGCAAATCGCTAAAGACGATAGTGCCTGTTTGGTGCTAGAATAGCCACCCTTCTGATACCCGTCATCTGTCTAAAATCCGAAGTAAACAATCTTTACATGACCAAATATATCTTTATCACCGGCGGGGTCGTCTCTTCCCTCGGCAAGGGCATTGCGGCGTCTTCGCTCGCGGCCATTCTGGAAGCGCGCGGCCTGAAAGTGACGTTGACCAAGCTGGATCCTTACATCAACGTCGATCCGGGCACGATGAGCCCTTTCCAGCACGGTGAAGTGTTTGTGACCGAGGATGGCGCGGAAACCGATCTGGATCTGGGGCATTACGAGCGTTTCCTGAAAACCACGATGACCCGGAAGAACAATTTTACCACCGGTCAGGTCTATGACAGCGTACTGCGCCGCGAGCGCAAGGGCGAATATCTCGGCGCGACCGTACAGGTGATTCCGCATATTACCGACGAAATCAAGAGCCGCATCGAGCAAAGCGCGGAGGGCAAAGATGTCGCGCTTATCGAAGTCGGCGGCACGGTCGGCGACATCGAATCGTTGCCGTTTCTCGAAGCGATCCGGCAGATGCGCGTCGACCTCGGCGCGGAGCGCTCGCTGTTCATTCACCTGACGCTGGTCCCTTATATCCGCTCGGCGGGCGAACTCAAAACCAAACCGACCCAGCATTCGGTCAAGGAACTGCGCACCATCGGCATCCAGCCGGACATTTTGATCTGCCGTTCCGAACAGCCGATTCCGGTAAACGAGCGCCGCAAGATCGCCTTGTTTACCAATGTCGAGGAAAAAGCGGTCATTTCGGCGGTCGATGCGGATACGATTTACCGGATTCCGCTCTTACTGCATGAACAGGGCCTGGACGACATCGTCGTGAACAAATTGCGCCTGAATGCGCCGCCCGCGAATCTGGCCGAGTGGAAAAACGTGGTGGATGCATTGACCACATCCACCAATGAGGTAAACATCGCGATCGTCGGCAAATACGTCGACCATACCGATTCGTACAAATCCCTTAACGAGGCGCTGATTCATGCCGGCATCAAAACTCGTAACAAGGTCAAAATTCATTATATCGATTCGGAAACGATCGAAGACGAAGGCGTCGGCGCGCTGAAGAACGTCGATGCGATCCTGGTGCCTGGCGGTTTCGGCGAGCGCGGCGTGGAAGGCAAGATCGCCACGGTCAAATACGCCCGCGAGAACAAGATTCCTTACCTCGGCATCTGCCTCGGCATGCAGGTCGCAGTGATCGAATTCGCCCGCGACGTGGCGAAACTCGAAGGCGCGCACAGCACCGAATTCCTGCCGAAGTCGCCGCATCCGGTGATCGGCCTGATCACCGAATGGATGGACGAGGCCGGCCGGATCGAAACGCGCGATCAAAACTCCGACTTGGGCGGCACGATGCGCCTCGGCGGTCAGCAATGCCGCCTGCAGGCCGATTCGCTGGCGTTCCGTCTCTACCAGAAAGACGTGATTACCGAACGTCACCGTCATCGCTACGAGTTCAACAATCAGTATTTCGATAAGCTCGAAAAGGCCGGCCTGCGCTTTTCCGGCAAATCGATCGATGGGCGTTTGGTCGAAGTGATCGAGATCGCCGATCATCCCTGGTTCCTGGCTTGCCAGTTCCATCCCGAATTTACCTCGACTCCGCGCAAAGGGCATCCGTTGTTTTCGGGATTCGTGATCGCGGCGGCGGAGCATAAAAAGATAACTGTGTAGGTTGGGTTAGGCGATAGCCGTAACCCAACAATTTTGAGCTGCGTAGTGTAGTAGCCCGACATTTCGTGCAACCGATATCTAAAACGTCGGGCAATAAAGCTCTGCCCGACCTACACGGCTTAATGTAAACTCTGAACGGAGATTTAGCAATGATCATAAAAGCAATGATTCTGGAATGTTATGAAGCATTCAAAGAAGGTAGGCTTAAACATGTACCCCAAGATATGAAACCTACTTCAGCAAAAATGACAATGAATTGGCTTGAAAGCATACTAAATACTCGCGAGCCTTATAATCGTAGCGGTAGTCTGTTGCAATATAAAATTATACTGGAAAAGATTGAAAAGGAATTTGGGCCTCAAAGAGCTAGGGAAGCTGCACTAGTTCTGATGCCTTATTGCCAGAAGTATAATAAGCAATCACATATATCGATATTGCAGCGGTTTTAAAAAATAAATGAACGGAAAATACCACTACATCAAAAGAATAAACCTCTAAGTTCAATGTACACGCTTTATAAAATCAATAGCGATGATCTGAATGAAAACTTCATCGCTGCGATAAAAGCCCAGTTTCCTCATCAAACGATCGAAATCGCGATTTCCGAAGTGACGCAGGTCGCGCAAGATGAAACGGCTTATTTATTGTCCAACCCCGAAAATAAAGAGAGGCTGCTGGCCGCCATTGAGCAGATCGAAAGCAACCGTCTGATCGATATTGATTTAGAAAAATTGTGATCATCAGTTTCGAAGCCACGGCATTTGATGATTTTAATCAGTGGGCAATCGATGACAAAAAATGCCATAAACGCATCGTCACGCTGATCAAGGATATTTGCCGCAATCCTTATGAAGGGTTGGGCAAACCGGAGCCGTTGAAATATGAACTGCAAGGCTATTGGTCGCGGCGAATCGATGACGAACACCGTTTGGTTTATAAAATCCAGGATGGCAGATTGATTGTTATCAGTTGTAAATACCATTACAAGAAGTAGTCACAAAACGAGAACACTCATGCAATTATGTGGTTTTGAAGTCGGCCTCGACAAGCCGCTGTTTTTGATCGCGGGCCCCTGCGTGATCGAAAGCGAACAACTGGCGCTCGATACGGCGGGCTATTTGAAAGAAGTGACGCAGGAACTGAACATTCCTTTTATCTACAAATCGTCGTTTGATAAGGCCAACCGTTCGTCGCATGAAAGCTTCCGTGGACTCGGCATTGAGCGCGGGCTCGAAATTCTGGCCAAAGTCAAAAAACAAATCGGCGTGCCGGTTTTGACCGACGTGCACGAGGACACCCCGCTCGCCGAAGTTGCGAAGGTCGTCGACGTGATGCAGACGCCGGCGTTTCTGTGCCGGCAGACCAATTTCATCCGGAACGTCGCCGCGTGCGGCATTCCGGTCAACATCAAGAAAGGCCAGTTTCTGGCGCCCTGGGACATGGCGAATGTCGCGAACAAGGCGAAGGCCGCAGGTAACGACAAGATCATGGTCTGCGAGCGCGGGGTGTCGTTCGGCTACAACAACCTGGTTTCCGACATGCGCTCGCTGGCGGTGATGCGCGACACCGGCTGCCCGGTCGTGTTCGATGCGACCCACTCGGTACAATTGCCGGGCGGACAGGGCAACTGTTCGGGCGGCCAGCGCGAATTCGTGCCGGTGCTGGCGCGGGCCGCGGTGGCGGTCGGCATTTCCGGCCTGTTCATGGAAACGCATCCGAATCCGGCCGAGGCGAAAAGCGACGGCCCGAATTCGTGGCCGATGCACCGGATCAAAGAATTACTCGAAGTTTTATTAACCATCGATCAGGCGGTCAAAGCCCATCCCCTGATAGAAACAACAATCTAAGGAAACATTAATGGCTGCAATAGTAGATATTCGTGCAAGAGAAGTTCTGGATTCGCGCGGCAACCCGACCGTCGAAGCCGATGTGGTACTGGCGTCCGGCGTGGTCGGCAGCGCGATGGTGCCGTCCGGGGCATCGACCGGCGAACGTGAAGCGATCGAACTGCGCGACGGCGACAAATCCCGCTATCTCGGCAAAGGCGTGTTGAAAGCCGTCGAGAACGTCAAGACCGAAATCCGCGGCGCGATCATCGGCATGGACGCGGCCGATCAGGAAGGCATCGACAACAAGATGCTCGCACTGGACGGCACCGAATCGAAGTCGCGTCTGGGCGCGAACGCATTGCTGGCGGTCTCGATGGCGGCGGCGCACGCGGCGGCGCAGGAAAGCAAGCAGCCGCTGTACCGTTATCTGAACAAGTCCGGCGAATTCGTGATGCCGGTGCCGATGATGAACATCATCAACGGCGGCTCGCATGCGGACAACAGCGTCGATCTGCAGGAGTTCATGATTTTGCCGGTCGGCGCGCCGACTTTCCGCGAAGCGATCCGCTACGGCGCGGAAGTGTTCCACAATCTGGCCAAAGTATTGAAATCGAAAGGTTTGGCGACCACGGTCGGCGACGAAGGCGGTTTCGCGCCCAACCTGTCATCCAACGAAGAAGCGATCGGCGTGATCCTGCAGGCCATCGAACAGGCCGGCTTCAAACCGGGTGTCGACATTTACCTGGGCCTGGATGCGGCCGCGTCCGAATATTACAGCGACGGCGTCTACGATCTGGCGTCCGAGAACAAGCAGTACACGTCGGCGCAAATGGCCGACTTCTTCGTCGATTGGGTCAACAAATATCCGATTATCAGCATCGAAGACGGTTTCGACGAAAACGATTGGGACGGTTGGAAACTGATGACCGAAAAACTCGGCGGCCGCATCCAACTGGTCGGCGACGATTTGTTCGTAACCAATCCGAAGATTCTGGCCAGAGGCATCGAGCGGAGCATCGCCAATTCGATCCTGATCAAGGTGAATCAGATCGGCACGTTGACCGAAACGCTGGCCGCGATCGACATGGCGAAAAAAGCCGGTTACTCGGCGGTCGTTTCGCACCGTTCCGGCGAGACCGAAGACACTACGATCGCGGATCTGGTCGTTGCGACCGGCACCGGCCAGATCAAGACCGGATCGCTCAGCCGCTCCGACCGTGTCGCCAAGTACAACCGCCTGATGAAGATCGAGGAAGAGCTGGGCGGCGTGGCGCGCTATGCCGGCCGTAGCGCATTCAAGTCGCTCTAAATCCTGGAAACGGGGCGCAGGCCGGCATGTTTGCCGGCCTGCGCCCTGAACGGACGTCATGAAATTTCTCGTTGCGGTCATCATTCTGCTGATCCTCCACTTTCAATACCGCCTGTGGCTCGGCGACGGCAGTCTGAAGGAAACGCGCGCCTATCAACAACAGCTGGCGGAACTGAAGAAGCTGGCCGAGGAAAAACGCCAGCGCAACGAGAAACTTTATGCGGAAGTCAGGGACCTGCACAAAGGCCAGGAAGCGATCGAGGAACGCGCCCGCGACGAATTGGGCATGATTCGCGAAGACGAGACTTTTTTTCAGGTAATCGAAAAATAATCCCTAACATCCATTGGGTTGAATGCGTTTTGACGCGATTCCCCTGCTGATCAATCCTGTTTGATGACCGAGTCAATCCAATTCTGGGCCGTCGTGCCGGCGGCCGGCGTCGGCAAGCGCATGCAGTCCGACCGTCCCAAACAATATCTCGAACTGGCCGGAAAGACCGTGATCGAGCGGACCCTGAACCGCTTGCTGGAGGCGGGCGTGTTCGGTGCGGTCGCGGTGGCCGTTTCGACCGAGGATCCCTACTGGCCCGAATTGGAAGTATCGAGGCATCCAAGCGTGATCACCGCGCCCGGCGGCAAGGAACGGGCCGATTCGGTGCTGTCCGCGTTGAAATCCCTGCACGGCCAAGCCGATGACGGCGACTGGGTGCTGGTGCATGATGCCGCTCGCCCCTGTATCACGTCGGAAGATATCCGTAAACTGATCGATACCCTGGCCGATGATCCGATCGGCGGGATTCTGGCGCTGTCTTCGCACGATACCTTGAAGGATGTGCAGGGAAGCTCAATCGTCGGAACGCTCGACCGCCGCCATATCTGGCGCGCGTTGACCCCGCAGATGTTCCGCTACGGCATGTTGAAGGCTGCGTTGACCGAAGCGGAAGGCAACCCGGCAATCACCGACGAGGCCAGTGCGCTTGAGCTGAAAGGCTTCAAGCCGAAAATCGTCGAAGGACGAGCCGACAACATCAAAATTACCCGGCCCGAAGATCTGGCGCTGGCAATGTTTTATCTGGAGCAACAATGATCAGAGTAGGGCAAGGCTACGACGTGCATCGCTTCAACGAGGGCGACCATATCATTCTGGGCGGAGTCACGATTCCTTACGAAAAAGGGCTGGAAGCCCATTCGGACGGCGACGTGGTGCTGCACGCGCTGGCCGATGCATTGTTGGGCGCAGCCGCGCTGGGCGATATCGGCAAACATTTTCCGGACACCGATCCGAAATTCAAAGGCGCCGATAGCCGAGTATTGCTGCGCCATGTTTACGGCGTCGTTCGTGATAGGGGCTATACCCTGGTCAATGCCGACGTCACGATCATCGCGCAAGCCCCGAAAATGGCTCCCCATATCGCCGCGATGTGCCGGAATATTGCCGACGCTTTACAAGCCGAGATTGATTGCATCAATGTGAAGGCGACTACGACCGAAAAACTCGGCTTCGAAGGCCGTAAGGAAGGAATTGCGGTGCAGGCGGTGGTGTTGGTAGAAAAAAAATAGGAGTATTCAGGAGTGGATGTTGAATGGCAAATTAGCAATTGATTCGTAATTTGGAATTGCATGTCATCAGAACCGCTGCCTAAAAGTCACTTTTTTATCGCTTGCTAGAAAAAGTTGAGCAGCAGTCATCGACCCAAAACTCGTCGCTAACTATTTTTCCTCTCAACCGTCTGCTTTTCTCCCCTTATCCGACTGAAGCAGTGACCGATTTGTCGCCGGATATTTTCCTAAAACGCCGAATCTCAATTTATTTGCGAATTCTAACAACCATGAGCACTGCTAATAAGGCAAACAGGCCTGAGCAAAGAAAGGCCAGATGATAATTGCCCAGCCGGCTATGCAGGTAGCCGGCTGAGTACGAAGCCAATGCGGCGCCCGCTTGATGGGCACAGCAGATCCAACCGAATACGACGCCGACGTTATTTTTGCCGAACAAATCGGCGGTCAGCGCCGAGGTTGCGGGTACCGTGGAGAGCCAGTTCAAACCATAAACCATCGAAAACAGTAGCATTTGTTCAATAGACTCCACGAAGAGCAGCCCCATTAGCGACAGACCGCGCAAGCCATAATAAATGGCCAATAATTTGCTTTTGTCAAAACGGTCGCAAAGCCAGCCGGATAAGATGGTGCCCACAATGTCAGTCGCACCCATCAAGCCCAGTGATACCGCCATCCCCATTTCTGTAAATCCATGCTCGATACCGTGCGGAATCAGATGGGTTTGGAATAGACCGGATGTAGTGAAGCCGCAAATGGCGAAACTGCCTGCCAACAACCAAAACTGGGATTGACGTATCGCTTTGCGCATTGGCCTGGGATCGGCCGGCACGTGCTTTATCTCATTGCCGGCATTACCGTATGGACGACACCTTTTCAGGATAGGTTCGTCAGCGAGCCAATAGGCCGAGAGCGGCAACACCAATAACCCTAACAGTCCAGCCAATAGCAGAAGAGTCGGTCTCCAGCCGAAATCCATGTTGATCTGCATCAGCAGCGGTGTGAAAACCAGTTGGCCCGATGAAAACGCCGCGCCGAGCACGCCGAGCGCCAATCCCCGGTGCTCAGTAAACCAGCGGTTGATCAAGGCCGAACCCAGCACGATTGACGTCCCTCCGGAGCCGATGCCGGCCATGACTCCCCACAGCAGATACCACTGCCATAGTTCACTGGCCATGGTGCAGGCCCCGGCAGCGAGCGCCAGCAGCGCAATGCTGACCAAACATACGCGTTTGGGTCCATAGAGATCCATCCAGCGGCCCAGCCATGGCCCGGAGATTCCGAATAGCAGCAGATTCAACGCCGCGGCGCCGCTGATCGTGTCTCGGGTCCAGCCGAACTCGTGTTCTAGCGCCAGCATTAGGATGCCTGGCAATGACCGGAGCGCGGCGGCGAAAAACAGACACGCAAAGGTCACTGCCAATACGATCCAGGCATAGTGCAACCGCTGGGGCGCGGAATCTATTCTGTTTATGTTCATCCCGGCGTTATTCCGCATCCTCAATCTTATCCAATAAGTCGATTAAGCGGGTGACGCCCTGGAGAAGAATGCCGCCCACCCCCAGGGCAAACCAGACGCCGATCACAAAGCCCCAGTGAATCGGCGCGGCGAAGAATTCTTCGCGAAACCAGAAGGTATGTCCCCATTCGTTGAAGCCGACGCTGACCAGGATCATAAACGGGCCGAACACGGCCAAGGTTAACGGTAGGGAAATGCCTTGCGCATACAGGGGAAGCCGCGTTCTGGCATAAAGCCAGGCACAGCCGCCAAGAATCACATACAACGGAAAATTGAAATAAAACTCGATGATGTGATTGGCGGTGAACGGCGTATCGCGAATCGCGACCTGATGCCAGGAATTGTCCTGTTCGGCAAAATAACTGCCGGCCCAATACACGGCGAAGGTATAGATGCTGATCCACATCGTCAGCGTGAAATAGCGGCGAATCTCTTCCTTAGGCGATAGCTTGTCCAGCTGCCGATCGCGCGTAAGCCATAAATAAGACCACAGGCCGGTCATTACCACCGCGATGACCGCCAGTTCAATATAAAACAACCGCATCCAGTATTGCTCGAACGCCGGCTCGGTCGAATCGAGCCCTGCCGAGACCGCAAAAGCGCCCTGGTACAGACGCAAGCCGATATACATGACGGTTAGCACGCCGAAGGTTTTCAGGTATCGTGGCAAATCCTGCAAATACCAGGGTAGACGGTTCCCGGTTGATGTGATAACGGGCATATTTTCTGATGTTGTAGCCATAAGGGTTCTCCTCTTGATGATATAGGGAGCTATCGTTCTGGCCGGTCAACGTCCCCACCTTGGAGAGCGCCATACGGAATGCCGCCAGGTCCGCTAGGTCTCCTAATGAATGATTAAAACTTCGGTATCACGGCGGCGGATACACTCGAGATGTAACGCTCGCCGCTTTCGCTATCGTAAAGAAACAGCAGGCCACCGACGCGGCTGTCCGCATCGTTGATCAGGCCATCCAGCTTCTCGGTTTCCCATAAGGCGTCTTGCGCTGTTACGGAGATCGTTCGCTCTTCACCCGGTCGAATCGGCGTATTATCATCCAGCCTCAAAGTTGCCTCGATCGTCGAAACCTGGGAGGCGGCCGGCAACTCGGGATTGATAAAGCTGACGTTCGCGGTATTGAATTCGCCGAGCTGAACCGGCTTATCGCTGCGGTTATTGACCCTGACGGTAAAGATCATCATCCGCTTCGCTATGATATATTCGGCTTTGACCGCTTCTGCATCGACCTGGCCCGCATTGACCTGGGCGGACAGCGGCAATACCTGGTCCAGAGACGCCTGCAGGGGAATCGCGTTCGGGTAGCGATTGACCGTGACCGCGTTGATGGCGAGTACAGCCACGGGCACTGCCGCCAGCACGACCTTGGCAATCAAGCGATCATTAACTGTGATCAGTTCATCTTCCATGCCGGCCTGCAACATCCGGTAACGGGAGATAAACAGCGGCCGGCGTACCCACCAAAGCAGCCAGGCTGTCGCCAGCACGCCCCAAAACAGGTGCCACCCGATACCATTGAAGAGACCGACGCTTTCCATATCGACGATTTCGCCATTCAATGTTCTGACTTCGTTGCTAAAATCGCCGGCATTCCCGGAAATATCGAGCCAAGCGCCCGGACCCATTACCTGACCTGCATCCTTCAAATTGAAGAACGGATGGATGTGGTAGCGTCCCGGCAGACGGCCTTTCAACACGATCTTGAATTCATAATCGCCGCCCGGTTGCAGCGCCACCGAGTTGACCCACGGCTTGCCGTTCAACCAACGCTCGGTACGGATCAACACCGGCCCCGGCGTCGATACATTTAAAAACGCCGCATCCGGCTTCGGCACGCTGACCGGCCAGTCTTCGGCGACATGAAAACGGCCGCTTACGGTTACTTCCTCGTTGACCTTGAATTGTTGTTTGGACCAGGCCACGTCATACCATTGGATCGTGCGCATCCGGATGAACGGTTCCAGAGCTTTCTCACCGTGGGCGAGAGCGGTTTGTACTGGCCCGCCTAAACCTATGATAATCAATCCGATGGTGTAAACCCATTTTGTAATTCTGATTTTCATCTTGCTATCTCCGATCAGATTTTGTTCAGGTAACGGGTTGTCGCAAACCACTTGCCGATGTACCACCACAAGGCATACATTAGCGTGCACAGCAGCGCCGAACAGAAGGCGGCCAGAGGCGCCGCGTATTGGCCATAAGTGCGGAGCGTGCCGCGCTCGATAATGCGCAGGTATTCCGGCATTCCGGTTCGGATGTATTGAAAACCGAATAAATCGGCGAGGGTCAGTTGGGCATTCGCATACTCGACAGGCATGTGAAACAGCGCGAAAATCGGCCAGTTGCTCGGATAAAATAGCAAGGCGAAGGCGCTGCCGCCGATGATGGCGGTAATTGTGAAACTGTTGCTCAGCATCAGAATCGCGTCGAGCACCAGCGCGCCGGGCAGCATCGTTGCCGGCAGCACCATGTTGACCGGAAAATAATTCCAGTAGTGATAGGCAAAGATCCGGGTGACCCAGGTGCCGATTAATAAGGCGGCGACGCACAAGGTCGCGCCGAGCGGCAGCCGGAACTTATCCCACAGCACCGCCTGCACCGCCGCCGGAAACGTGATGCCCATCAGCGGCGTGACCAACGGCCACCACTGCCGGTCCTTCCAGTCCACCCAGAAATCCCAGTCGCCGACGGTCAGTGCGAAATGCAGATGGAACGAGCCGATAAAAAGAAACAGGGCCAGGACCAGAATCAGATAATCGTAAGCCCTGACAAGCCTGGCTTTTTCGCCCGAATAGGGCTTGATTGATTGCGTAGTAATAGGTAGCGACATATTCACATCTCCTAGGATGAAATGAAAAAAGGTGCGCATTGTCCAGCCGCCGAGGATCACTTAAATGAGGGGAAAGCGGATACTTGAATCGGCCAACAACACGCTGGGGAGATAGATTAAATACTTCGAGTCGGCTTGTTAAATGGTGAAAATTCATGCCGCCATTGAGCAAATTCATTACCGGGAACCCGGTGATTTTTCGCTATCATGAGGACCTACGTACAGCTCCGCGCCGGCGTAGTACCATGGAAAAATGCAGCTTTTATCGCGGCAGGGATACTTTTTTATGACTTCGCTAAGAAATTTCGATCTGAATCTGCTGGTGGCCTTCGATGTGCTGATGGAAGAATTGAACGTGACACGCGCCGCGGAACGGATGTTCGTTACCCAATCGGCGATGAGCCATATTCTGCACCGGCTGCGCCAGCAACTGGACGATCCGCTGCTGATCAAAACGCCAAGCGGCATGAAGCCGACGCCGAGGGCATTGGCTTTGATAGACCCGGTCAAGGAAGTTTTGAAAGAAGTAGAGCATTTGATTCGGTTGCCGGCGGCGTTCGATCCGCTGACCAGCCAGCGCCGATTCGTACTGGCTGCGACCGACTACATGGAACTTCTGATGTTGCCAGCGCTATCCGAACGGATCAGCCGCCTCGCGCCCGGCATTGCAGTCCAGGTCAAACGCACCGAAGCCTCGTTTCCGACAGGAGCCCTCGAAAACGGCAGCCTGGACGTGGTGCTCGGATTTGAATCGGTGTTGAATCCGCCTTCCCATCTGCATCGTCAGACTTTGTTCAGCGATCGCATGGCCTGTCTGGCCCGAAAGGGGCATCCGATGTTAGAAGACGGTTTGTCACTAACCGATTATGTCGCATTGCCGCATATGCTGATTTCGCGGACCGGCAGCCCGGTTGGACTGATTGATCAGAAATTGCAGGAAATGGGCATGGAGCGGCGCATTCAATTGATCGTGCCGCATTTTCTATCGGCGCCGCTGATCGTCGCGCAAACCGACATGGTCCTGTCGCTGCCGCAGCGGACCGCCAAACAGTTCACCCGCTTTGCGGCGCTCGACATCTTTCCGGTCCCGGTCGATCTGCCGGACTATGACCTGACGATGATTTGGCATCCGCTCTGCGACAAGGACCCAGCGCTGGTCTGGCTGCGCGGGCTCCTTACTGACATCGGCCAGACCTTTGCCGCCCTATGAGGTTGGCTTAGCGCCCCGGCAGACCGGGGGCGAGCGGTTTGACTTGCAGCAGATAATAAGGAAGCTTCGATGCCGATTCGCCGCCGTTCAGCACAGCTGATTGATGCAGCCGGTTGACTACCGCGTACAAACGGCCCTCCGGTCCGAAGCTGAAGGAATCGACCCAGGACAAGCGCGGGCACTGGGCAAGCCGCCGGTAAGTCCGATCCGGCGCAATGACGCCGATCGCGTTTTCGGCCAATTCGCCGAGATAGATGTTATTCGCTTGGTCGATTGTGATGCCGTCCGAAATCGGTTTATCGCTATAGCGTTCCACCCGCTTTGCCAGCGTCTGCGCATCGAGACTTTCATCGGTCAGATCGGCCGCCTTGATCCGGTACAGGCCATGCCCGTGCATCGGGCCATAATAGACCCATTCGTTGTTCAGGTCTTCCGTGATCGGATTGACGCCGATATGCGGTCTGACCAAACGCCCTGACGCTTCCCTGACCTGAACCGGTTTTCCGTCGATAATCAGATCGACGTTTTCCGGAAGCACGCTGGGATGGCCTTGCAGCACCCGTCGCGCAGAACCTGTTGTTATATTTACGACAATCAATGCCGCATCGCTGCCGCCGGCCGGATCACTGATATAAATATGTTGGTGGCGCAGGTCGACCACAAAATCATTCACGAAAGCGTGTTCACCGGTTAATGGAAGGGGCAAATAAATGACGCGGTGCAATCGATCGGTACGGCTATTCCAGCCGACCAATTTCGGCGTGGCCTTGCCGCGCATGCCGTTATCAAGCATCCAGACAATGCCGTTTTTGTCCGAACGGATGCCCAGAACCGAATCGAGCTTCAATGCCGATCGCGAGATAAAAGCACTTAATGCTGGTGAAGGAAACGGCGTCAACGCATGATTCGGCTGCACTTCAACAACAGAGAACTCGGGCGCGTAAAACTGATGCAGGCTCATGATGATGCGTCCCTCCTGCGTCACGGTGACATTGCCCGGCCCCTGGTCCAGGTTGGCCAGAACCTCGAAATTCGAATTACCTCCAGCACCTGCTCGCCAAGCTACTCCCAAAAGTAAGATAGCGCTAAATTTGACTAAACGATTCATTTTTTATACCTCATTGTTGGTTATGTTCCAATACACCATACTAGAGCGCTACCCAGGTGTTAAATGATGTTTACTCATGCTGCCATTCACAAAATTTATGAATCGAGGATGCCCATTGAATTGATTGTTGAAGGGAAGAAAAAACGATAATTTTATTAATGGCTGCTTAGGATTCGGCCGCAATTAACTTCCCTGCATACGTTGCAGACCTGCCAGGTTTTTAAAACCTGGCAGGTCTTTGGCCGGGCAGTTATTCGGAGCCGAATCCTTAGTAACATAGAGCCGACTTTTTGCTGAAGCCATTTCGGAATCTTTAAATGTCTCAAATTGGCCGAGTGCTGCCTGTGATCTTCTGGAAGCAATACCGAGCACGGTATTTCAACAATGAATGAAATTTCTGTCTCAGCCAAACTTTAACTTTTCAACACCCAATTCCGAATACCCTTTTTCATTTGACTCCCCAAGCATTTAAGATCGCATCAATCTGGCTGTAAAATAGTGTGTCTCAATCAATTTATCCAGCCACCATAATCCGTTGTAACATCAATGTGCCGAATTGAGCCCTCTGCCGGAACTACTGCAATTGCACGCTCCGCATTGCAACAAGCGCCGCTTCTCGGTATCCTGCTCCGATGCAAATACATCTGATCTCGATAGGAAACCGCATGCCCGCATGGGTGCAGCAAGGTTACGACGAATATGCGAAGCGGCTGCCGCGGGAATGCGAGTTGATTTTAAAGGAAATTAATCCGGGCAACCGGGGCAAAAATTGTGATGTCGCCCGGATCGTGAAGGACGAAGGCGACCGGATGCTGGCTGCGATTCCGGCGAATTGCCATCCGGTTACGCTTGATCTGGCAGGCAAGCCCTGGTCCACTCCCGAGCTTTCCACGGCGTTGAAACGCTGGCTCGAAAGCGGCCAGAACCTCGCTTTATTGATCGGAGGGCCGGAAGGCTTGGCCGAGGCGGTTAAAAAAACGGCTCGCGAATCCTGGTGTTTGTCGAATCTGACCTTCCCGCACCCTTTAGTACGTATCGTCGTGGCCGAGCAGCTTTACCGCGCCTGGAGTATTTTGACCCACCATCCTTATCATCGCGGATGAAAGCCCGGATCATTCTTGCCTCGGCCTCGCCCCGTCGGCGTGAATTGCTGGATCAGATCGGTATGACTTACGAGATTTGGCCGGTGCACATCGACGAGTCGCCTCGGTGCAATGAAGCACCCCATGACTACGTACGTAGGATTGCGGCCGAAAAGTCGGCGGCTTGTCATGCGCAAGCAGTGCATATGGGTTTGCCGGTCCTTGCCGCCGATACCACGGTCGTATTGGGCGGGCAGATTATGGGCAAACCGAAGGATAAGGAGGATGCCATCATGATGTTGCGCCGATTGTCGGGGAGAACGCATCAGGTTTACAGTGCGGTCTCGCTGCGCGGGAACGAACACGGCGAGGCGCTGAATGTGACCCATGTCACTTTCCGGGCGCTCAGCGAACGGGAAATATTGGCCTACTGGGCAACCTCAGAGCCGGCCGATAAGGCCGGAAGTTATGCGATCCAGGGACTCGGCAGTGTATTCGTGCAGTCGATCCGGGGCAGTTTTTCCGGCGTGGTCGGGCTGCCGTTGTTCGAAACGGCCGAACTTCTTTTACAACAAGGTATCCAGGTTTTGCATGAGTGAAGAAATTCTAATCAACGTGACGCCGCCGGAGACGCGCGTTGCTGTCATCGAAAACGGCATTTTGCAGGAACTCATCATCGAACGCACCCGCCAGCGCGGATTAGTGGGAAACATCTATAAAGGCGAAGTCTGCCGGGTGCTGCCCGGCATGCAGGCCGCCTTCGTCGATATCGGCCTGCCCAGGGCCGCGTTTTTGCACCTGTCCGACCTGTCCAGCAAAGAGCTCGAAAAAAAAGGCTCCGAAAACATCGAGCATTATCTTTACGAAGGCCAGCACATCGTCGTGCAGGTGGTGAAGGACCCGATCGGCAGCAAAGGGGCGAGGCTCACGACCGAAATCTCGATTCCGTCGCGCTATCAGGTCTATATGCCCTATGCGAACAATTCGGGCGTCTCGCACCGGATCGAATGCGAGGAAGAACGGGCACGCCTGAAAGCCTGCCTCGATGCGTTCCGCCAGGAGCACAATTGCGGCGGCTTCATCGCCAGGACCGCGGCCGAATGCGTCGAAGAGCCGGTATTGATCGCCGATATGACCTTTTTGCTGAAGCTCTGGGGGGCGATTTCTGCAAAGATTGCCGGCGCCAAGGCCAAGCAGTTCATTCACAAGGACCTGCCGCTCAGCATCCGCACGCTTCGCGATCTCTATAAGGAAGGCATCGATCGGGTACGGGTCGATTCGACCGAGACCTATCACCGGCTGGTCGAGTTTGCCGAAGTATTCGTGCCCGAGATCGTGCCGGTGATCGAGCATTACACCGGCGAATGCCCGGTATTCGAAATCTACAATGTCGAAAGCGAGATTCAAAAGGCGCTCGACCGCAAAGTCAAGCTGAAGTCCGGCGGTCATTTGGTGTTCGACCAGACCGAGGCGATGACGACGGTCGACGTGAACACCGGCGGTTATGTTTCGGGCCGCAATCTGGAAGAGACGATCTTCAAGACCAACCTCGAAGCGGCGCAGGCGATTTCCCGCCAGCTCCGGCTGCGCAACCTCGGCGGCATCATCATCATCGACTTCATCGACATGCAGAGCGACGAGCACAAGCGCCAGGTGCTGCAGGCGCTCGAACGCCATCTGGAGAAGGATCACGCGAAGACCAAGATCACCGAGGTGTCGGTGCTCGGACTGGTCGAAATGACCCGCAAGCGGACCCGGGAAAGCCTCGAACACATCCTTTGCGAGCCCTGCAAGGCGTGCGGCGGCCGCGGCGTCTTGAAAACGCCGGAGACGGTGTGTCTCGAAATCTTCCGCGAAATCATCCGCGAGGTCAGGCAATACAAGGTCAAACAGCTGCTCGTTCTGGCCTCGAACGAAGTGGTCGAAATGCTGCTCGACGAAGAGGCCGACATGCTGGCGGAACTCGAAGCGTTTCTCGGCGTGCAGATCAAGTTCCGCGCCGAGGCCGAGTACAATCAGGAGCAATACGATGTGGTGCTTTTGTAAGGCGAAAGGCGCCCGTCATCCTGCGAAAAAAGCTTCGATCCCAGCCTAGAGCATCCTTGGCTTTTCACCCGTTTTTATGATCCGCCATGTTAGCCGGGCTGCCCGGCATCTGCTTTTCTGGGGATTGATCGCCGCCGCTCTGGGCATGACCGGCGTGCGCCTGGCCTTGTCCGGCGTCGAAGGCTACAAGGCCCGGCTGGCGTCGCGGGTCGGCGTGATGGTCGGCGCTCCGGTCACGATCGGCCGGCTCGGCGCCCGGATGCGCGGCTTCAGTCCCGAGGTCGTGCTCAGCGATATCGGCATCGCCTCGATCGCGTCGGCCGAACGCAATGCGATCGAGCTGAGGGAAATCCGTTTGGGCATTCATCTGCTGAAGGCCGCTCTCAAAAGGGATCTGCTGGCCTCGTCCTGGGTGACGCTGGTCGGCGCGAAACTGACCGTCAAACGCAATGCCGACGGCAAATTGAGCATCGCCGGCCTGAGGGAAGGCGAGGGCGACCCGTTGTGGCTGCTCGAAACCGGCAAATACGAGGTGCTCGACAGCGACATTGCTTGGCAGGACGAGCAGAAACAGGGACGGCCGTTGACGTTCGAGTCCGTCGACATGGCGCTGATCAACGAGGGCGATCGCCATAGGTTGAACGTACTGATGCGGTTACCCGAAAAGTTTGGCGAAACGCTGCGGGTGTCGGTGGACTTCGCCGGCAATCTGTTCGATTTCAAAAACCTGCAAGGCCGCGCCTTTCTCGAAGGCCGCAACCTGAATTTGCCGGAATGGGTGACGCTCGATCTGCCGATGGCGATTACGGTGGCGTCCGGGCACGGCGATCTCAGGATCTGGAGCGACTGGCGGCAGACGCAGGCGGTGGCGGTTAACGCCCAGGCGGATATTCGCGGTTTGAGGTTGAACAGGCCCGGTACCGAACCCTTCGTCGCCGAACAACTGCAAAGCCGTTTCTATCTGGGGCTCAGCGAAAGGCAGTGGCAGCTTAACCTCAAGGAATTCGTACTGAAGACCCGCGAGCGCGACGAGATCAAAACCTGGCCCGATGCGGTACTCAGCATCAAAAATGCAGGCGGACAGGAAAAGGCCGCGCGGCGGATGGCGTTGTATGCCGAGCGCCTGGAACTGCAGGAAGCCGCTCTGTTGGGCCGTTTTCTGCTGCCGAAGGAAAATGCGGCGGCCAAGTCGCTGCGCGATTTCAATCCGAAAGGCGAACTGCGCGATTTTGCGCTGTTTGCGGATTTCGACCGACAAATCCTGTCGGTGAACGGCGGCTTCAACCAGGCGGGCTTCGCGGCGGTCGGTGCACTGCCCGGACTGGAGAATCTGTCCGGACGGATCCGGGGCAACCGGCAGCAGGGCGCGATCGAACTGGCCGGCGAAGATGCGGTATTCCATGCGCCGGGCCTGTTTCGCGAACCGCTCCCGCTCGATCGAGTAGCGGGGACTGTCCAATGGCGGCATACGGACGAAGGGCTGTCCATTGCCAGTCCGTTGCTGACGCTGGAGTCTCGTGGCATCAAGACGGACAGCCGCTTGCAGTTTTCCGTTCCGGACGAAGGCGGCGAGCCGTTTATCGATCTGCAGAGCCGGTTTTCTTGTTCCGACGTCAAAGTGATCAGCCGCTATTTGCCGGCCAAAAGCATCGCGTCCGGCGTGGTGGATTGGCTCGATCATGCGTTTGTGAAAGGCTCCATCCCGAAAGGCGGATTTCTGCTGTACGGCAATCCGGGGGATTTTCCGTTTACAGGCTCCGAAGGCGTCTTCGAAGTTCTCTTCGACGCGGAAAATGTGGAGCTTGCCTATCAATCGGGCTGGCCGAATCTGACCGGTGCGGCGGCCGAAGTCTTGTTTTACCGGCAGAGTCTGAATGTGGCTGTGCGGCAGGGGGCGTTTTACGGCGTAGCGGTGAAGCAGGGCGATGTCGTCATCCGGAGTCTGGAGGCCGCCGGTAAGCTGGCGATCAAAGGCGAGCTGGAGGGTGATATCGGCCAGGCGCTCGAATTCGTGCGGAACTCTCCCCTGGCCGAACGCACGAATGCGTTTTTGCGTATTGCGGCGCCGCAAGGGAAAGCCAAGTTCAACCTGAATTTGGAAATTCCTTTGGAAAACGGCGGCGGTTATCGGACCGATGTGGAAGCGCAGTTCAAGGATGCCGTGTTGGGGCTGAAGTCCCCCGCTTTGACATTGAAAAACCTGACCGGAAATCTCAAGTTCGACGGGAAAGGCGTCTATGGCGATAGTCTTACCGCCAGCTTTCTGGATCGTCCGGTCAAAATCAACCTCGACACGGACGGCTTTAAAACCGAAGTGCGTGCCGACGGGCGAGCCGGCATTGAAGCGCTCCGTATCAAACTCGATATGCCCTGGCTCGATTTCGCGCGGGGAGAGGCCGCTTACCGGCTTGCCTTGCGCCTGCCGCATACGGAGGGCAAGCCGACCTTGACAGCCCAATCCGATTTGAATGGGGTGCGGCTGGATTTGCCCGATATGCTGGCAAAACCGGCAAATCAACAGAAACCTTTGTCGATTGCTTTCGAGTTTGACGATCGGAATACGGCACTGGTCCAACTGCATTACGGCAACGATTTCAGCGCCGCGCTCAAAATCGGTTTGAACAAGCCGCATGTCGAGTCGGGCCATATCCTGTTGGGCGATGGCCGGGCCGAGCCGCGCAGCGAGCCCGGCCTGCTGCTTGAAATCCATCGCGACCGGCTGCAATTGCGGGACTGGATCCGGTTGACCGGCACCCCGTCCTCAGGCCAGAAAAGTAAATTCGATGTCGCGCAGATCAAGGTGCACGGCGGCCAGGGGCTTTGGGGGGAAACCGGCCTCGGGCGGTTCGACCTCGACTTGCGGCGATCGGATGCGTACTGGGAGGGCAGCATCGACACTGCCATTCTGAAAGGTCGGGTCAAGCTGCCGGCCGACTTGCAGGGGCCGGAGCGGATCGAGTTGAATCTGGATCGTCTGGATGTTTTCGCGCTGACCCGATTCAGGCTGGAAGATGAAGGCCGAGGGGAGGCGCGCGACTATTTTCCGCGGCTCTCGGTCCGCAGCGCCAAAACCTTTTGGAATGAAGCCGATCTGGGTCGGTTTGTGCTGGATACCGAACGGGTCGAAGACGGCCTGTCGTTCGACCGCTTCGAATTGCAGGGCAAAGACCAGAGACTGGCGTTGACCGGAAGCTGGAAAAGCGCCGGCGGCCGCTCTCAAACCCGTGCCAGGGGGCGTCTGGAGTTGGTCAAGGGAGGCTCCCTGTTCGCCCGTCTCGGCATCAACAAGGACTTGACCGAAACCAGCGGCGTGATCGATTTCGATCTGAATTGGCAGGCGCCGCCTTACCGTTTTGCGCTGGCCGATCTGGAGGGCGCTGCGGACGTCGATTTCAAGAGCGGGCGCATCCTGAGCATCGAACCCGGCTTCGGACGGGTGCTCGGAATTCTGGCGATGGCGCAGTGGTTCAAACGTCTCCAATTGGACTTTAGCGACGTGTATCAGGAAGGGCTGACTTTCAACAGCATTAAAGGCCGCTTTAATCTGGCCTACGGTAAGGCCGTCACCGACGATCTGGTAGTCGATGCCGTGCCGGCCAAAATTTCGATTGTCGGAGAAACCGATTTCGTGAACCGGACACTCGATCACGTGGTGACGGTGACGCCAAAAAGTGCCGATGCGGTGCCCATTGCTGGTACAATTATGGGCAAGTTTGCGGCCTTGATCGACAAAACGATCACCGGCACCGAGCATGAAGGCTTTTTTTTCGGCTCGCAATATCGGGTCAAAGGCAGCTGGGAAAACGCGGAGATTCTGACTTTGCATGAAAAGGAAGGTTTACTGCAGAAAACCTGGAGCGGAATTACCGACTTTCCGTCGCTGCTGCAAAAATGAAGACAATAACGAGAGAGGAATGAATGAGTAAGTGTGCGGCCATCCAGATGGCTTCCAGTCCCAATGTCGGCTCCAATCTGCTGGAAGCCGAAAAACTGATCGCGGAAGCGGCAAAGGCCGGTGCGAAACTGGTCGCGCTGCCGGAAAATTTTGCGCTGATGGGCGAGCATGAACTGGACAAGATACGGATCAAGGAAACCGACGGCCAGGGGCCGATTCAAAATTTCTTATCCGAAACGGCCGCGAAATACGGGGTCTGGATCGTCGGCGGCACGATGCCGATCGCGGGAGATGCCGAAAATAAAGTCAGAGCCGCCTGCCTGATCTATAACGACCACGGCGAACGGGTTGCACGCTACGACAAGATGCACCTGTTCGACGTCAGCGTGCCGGGCACGAATGAAGTCTACCGGGAATCCGATTCGATCGAGGCCGGCGCGCGCCCTCTGGTTTTCGATACCCCGTTCGGTCGGATAGGCATTGCCGTATGCTACGATTTGCGCTTTCCGGAGTTTTTTAGAGAAATGGCCCGGATGGGGGTGGAAATCCTGATCATTCCCTCCGCGTTTACCGCCGAGACCGGTGCCGCGCACTGGGAACTGCTGCTGCGCGCCCGGGCGGTCGAAAATCTGTGCTACATCATCGCGCCGAATCAGGGCGGATTTCATATCAACGGACGCAAGACCTTCGGGCACAGCATGATCGTCGATCCGTGGGGCGTGGTGTTGGATTGCTGCAAGACCGGCGGCGGCTTCGTGATGGCCGACATCGATCTGGAGCGTCTCGAAAAAGTTCGTACGGCGTTTCCGGTGCTGCAGCACCGCCGATTCATTTAAGGAAGAAGCTATGCGGCTGCATTTCGGTTTACTGTTTGCCGGCTTGTTGCTGGCAGCCTGTGCATCCGAAGATCCGCGTTACCGCGACACCTCGACGCTTGAAAAGCCCCCTACACTGGTGATCGAAAAGCAGGAGCCGGCTGGCGAGGCGCCGGAAAACGCGGGCGCGGATAAGCGGCCGGAAGACGCCGCTTCGGCCGCCGATGAAGACCGCAATGAGGTCAAAGCGAAAATCAAGAAAGGCCTGGGCGATCAGGCCGTCTCGATTAGCGAGGTGCCGCCCTGGGTGCTGACGCTCAGGCAGCCCTTCGATACGGCCTGGAACTCGCTGAAGCGCGCAATGATCCAAAGCGGGATCGAAGTCACCGATCTTGAACATGACAAGGGTAAGTTTTACGTCAGTTACGATGCGGACAGTTATGTGTCCAAGCACGGTTCCATGATCGAAAAAACCCTCGGCCTGTTCAGTGACGATTATGAGAAACAGGCCTACGTGCTGACCGTTTCGCCGGAAGAGTCCGTCACGAAAGTGACCGTTGCGCCAGGGAAGGACGCAGAGTACCGGAAAAGAACCGACCGTGATGATGAAGAGATCGCCGGCGAGGCAGCTACGGAGGAGGGCAAACCGGCCGGCGGCGGTGCCGAAAAACTGTTGAGATCGCTCTATTTCACGTTGAAAGACGATCTTCGCGAAGATTAATGATTTTATACTGACTTGCGTCCTTTTATTCTAACCGAACCGTATTAATGGAATTGATCACCCTGGCCAAACAAGCCATCCTGAAGCCTTCAGGCATCACCGAAAGCGAAATCGATACGATCATGAGCCGCCTGATGTCTTCCAGAGCGGATGCGGCCGATATTTATTTCCAGTCCACCCGTGCCGAATCCTGGGTCATGGAAGGAGGCATCATCAAGGAAGGCAGCCATAACATCGCGCAAGGCGCCGGCGTGAGGGCCGTGTCCGGCGACAAGACCGGCTTTGCCTACAGTGACCGGATCGAACTGCCGGTCCTGATGGAGGCGGTCAATAACGTGAAGGCGATCGTGCGCCAGGCGCAACAGGCCAGCGTGGGATTGTCCTTGCCGCCGAGCTGGCCGTCTCATTACGCGCCGGCCGATCCGATCCGGTCGCTCGAAGACCGGCAGAAAATCGATTTATTGCGCCGGGTCGAAAGCGAAACGCGCAAGCTGGATTCCCGCATCGAGGAGGTGATCGTCAGCCTGATCGGCGTCCATGACCATATCCTGGTTGCGGGGCAGGACGGCGCATTGGCCGCCGATGTGCGGCCGCTGGTGCGGATGAACGTGACCGTGATCGTCGTGCAGGACGGCCGGCGCGAGCAGGGCAGCATGGGCGGCGGCGCGCGCAGCGACTACCGTTATTTCATCGAACAGGACCGGGCGCTGAATTACGGCCGCGAAGCGGTGCGCCAGGCATTGGTCAACCTCGAAGCGGTCGAGGCGCCGGCCGGCAATATGACCGTCGTCCTGGGGCCGGGATGGCCGGGCATTCTGTTGCATGAAGCGATCGGACATGGGCTGGAAGGGGACTTCAACCGCAAGGGTACTTCCGCGTTCAGCGGCCGGGTGGGACAGCGGGTCGCTTCCGATCTCTGTACGGTCGTCGATGACGGCGCCCTGCCGGGTCGCCGCGGTTCGCTGAATATCGACGACGAAGGCACTCCGACCGAGCGGACGGTCCTGATCGAAAAAGGCATCCTGAAAGGCTACATGCAGGACAAGACGAATGCGCGGCTGATGGGCGTCAAGCCGACCGGCAACGGCCGTCGGGAATCCTATGCGCACGCGCCGATGCCGCGGATGACCAATACCTACATGCTGCCCGGTCCGCACCATCCGGAAGAAATCATTCGCAGCGTCGGGAAAGGCATTTACGCGAAAAACTTCGGCGGCGGTCAGGTCGACATTACCTCCGGCAAGTTCGTGTTTTCGGCCAGCGAGGCGTACCTGATCGAAAACGGCAGGATTACCCGGCC
The DNA here is from genome assembly GCF_000214275.2 of Methylomicrobium album BG8. Lineage (NCBI taxonomy): Bacteria > Pseudomonadati > Pseudomonadota > Gammaproteobacteria > Methylococcales > Methylococcaceae > Methylomicrobium > Methylomicrobium album. Next base: position 1,619,000 of record NZ_CM001475.1, read on the forward strand.
GCTCAAAGGCGCCACCCTGATCGGCAACGGGCCGGACGTCTTGACTCGCGTATCGATGGTCGGCAACGATCTGGAGCTGGATTCCGGCGTCGGCACCTGCGGCAAGGAAGGCCAGAGCGTGCCGGTCGGCGTCGGTCAGCCGACTCTGAAAATCGACGGCTTGACCGTGGGCGGGACGAGTGTTTAATCGATTTTTGAAAAAATCATCAGACCTGCCGGGTTTTCAAAATCTGGCAGGTCTTTAAATCATCAGGTCGGGTTCGCCAAGCAATCCGACACGGAACCCCAAGAGTCTATTTTGCAAAACCAGGATCAACTCAACGAATTGAAGGCTATAGTCCAGTCCTTGTTGGACGAGGCTCTTCGGCAGGGCGCCAGCGCCGCGGAAGCCGGCCTCAGCCAGGAAAACGGCCTGTCGGTGACGGCCCGGATGGGCGATGTCGAAACGATCGAACATCACCGCGATCAGGGCCTTGGCGTAACGGTTTACTTTGATCGGCGCAAGGGCTCGGCAAGCACCACGCATCTTTCTCCCGAGGCGATCAAGGACACTGTCGCGGCAGCCTGCAGCATCGCCCGGTACACGAATGCCGACGACTGTGCCGGTCTGCCCGATCGGGAGTTGTTGGCGACCGAATTTCCCGATCTCCAACTGAACCATCCCTGGCCGATCGATGCCGAAGCGGCGATCGCTCTCGCGATCGAATGCGAGGATGTCGCGCGCGGTTACGATCCCGAAATCAGCAACTCGGAAGGCGCCAGCGTGAATACCCATCAGGGCGTCCATGTGCTGGGCAACACGCTGGGCTTCCTGCACGGAACGATGTCCACCCGGCATTCCTTGAGCTGTTCGGTGCTGGCCGAACGCGGCGGCAACATGCAGCGCGACTACTGGTACAGCGTGGCCCGGAATCCTTCGGATCTGGAGTCGGCCATTCATGTGGGTCAAAAAGCCGCCCAACGCACGTTGAGGCGTCTCGGCGCGCGCGGTTTGAGCACCCGGCAATGTCCGGTGCTGTATGCGGCGGAGGTTGCGGCCGGCCTGCTCGGTTCGTTCATCGGCGCGATTAGCGGCGGCGTACTGTACCGGAAGTCTTCTTTTCTGCTGGACTCGCTCGGCAAACAAATTTTTCCGGAATTCATCCACATTCACGAGCAGCCGCATCTGGTCGGTGCACTCGGCAGCGCCGCGTACGACAGCGAAGGCGTCGCGACCCGTCCGCACGACATCGTCAGCCAAGGCGTCGTCCGCAGTTACGTGCTGGGAACCTATTCGGCCCGGAAGCTGGGCATGAAGAGCACCGGCAACGCCGGCGGCGTGCACAATCTGACCATCGATCCGGGCACGCAGGATTTCCACGGGATGTTGAAGCTGCTGGACACCGGCCTGCTCGTGACCGAACTGATGGGGCAGGGAGTGAATATGGTCACGGGGGACTATTCGCGCGGTGCCGCCGGTTTTTGGGTCGAAAACGGCAAGATACAATACCCGGTCGAGGAAATCACGATCGCCGGTAATTTGAAGAATATGTTCAGGAATATCGTGGCTGTCGGTAACGATGTCGATCTGCGCGGCAATGTCCGTACCGGATCGATTTTGATCGAGCGGATGTCGGTTGCCGGCGAATAATATGTTTATTGCAGAATCGCAGGGCGGGTTAGGCGCGCCAACCCTTGAACCTCTGATATACGACAAAGTTTTTCCGCGCGCCGTAACCCGCCATTGCCGTTTATACCCACGGTGGGTTTCGGCGCGCGGAAAACATCGCACTACATTTAAAACCTTTCAACTGCGCGCCTAACCCACCCTACGCCGTTACGCCGCATTCAACCGCTTTACGCAGTCCGCAATCAGCTGCGGCCCTTGATAAATCAGGCCGCTGTATATCTGCACCAGGCTGGCTCCCGCCGCGATTTTCTCCCGCGCATCGTCGCCACTCAATATTCCTCCGGCCGCAATGATCGGGCAGCGTCCATTCAATGCTTCCGCCAGCCGGCGTACGACAGCCGTGGACTTGTCCTTGATCGGCGCTCCGCTCAGCCCGCCCGCTTCCGCAGCGAGCGGATGCCCGCCGATGGCGGTACGGTCGAGCGTCGTGTTGGTCGCGATCACGCCGTCGATCGCGAAGGCGATCAACAATCGGGAAATCTGTTCGATTTCTTCGTCGTTCAGATCCGGCGCGATTTTGACGACGACCGGTACGTAACGCAGATGTTTCTCGGCCAGTACGAATTGCTCTTCCTTCAAGGCCGAAAGCAGGTTTTTGAGCTCGTCGGTTTGCTGCAGCTGGCGCAGATTTTTCGTATTCGGCGAAGAGATATTGATCGTGACGTAGCCGGCCCAAGGATAGACCTTGCGGAAGCCTGCCAGATAATCTTCGGCCGCCTGCTCGATCGGCGTATCGAAATTCTTGCCGATGTTGATGCCTAGAATGCCCTTGTAGTCGGCTTGGCGGACCCGTTCGATCAGATGATCCACGCCAAGATTGTTGAATCCCATCCGGTTGATGATCGCCCGATGCTCCGGCAGCCTGAACAAGCGCGGTTTCGGATTGCCGGGCTGGGGGCGAGGCGTGACCGTTCCGATCTCGATGAAGCCAAAACCGAGCGAGGCCAAGGCATCGATATGGTCGCCGTCTTTATCCAGACCGGCTGCGAGCCCGACCCGATTTTTAAAATTCAAGCCCATCACTTCGACCGGCGCAGCCTCGATCTCAGGATAGAGCGCGCGGCTGATGCCCGAGGCATAAGCCGCATCGAGCAGGTTCAGCGTGACGCGATGCGCGGTTTCAGGAGATAGCTTAAACAGGAGCGGACGTAATAGAGGGTAAAAATTCATGTCGAAAAAACGATTAATGCGGCCTGGAAAATTGATAAGGTTCCGGCGCAACGCGCGGCGTGCGGTTCAGAATCAGGTCGGCCAGCAGTTCGGCCGAGGCCGGTCCCATTGCCAGACCGTTTCTGAAATGGCCCGCATTGATGTAGAGATTCCCGATTTCGGGGTGCCGGCCGATGTAAGGGATGCCGTGTTCGGTTCCCGGCCTGAGGCCCGCCCAATGTTTGATGATCGGGAAGTGTTTTAATGAAGGCATCAGCGCCCAAGCAAAATTCTTCAACTGATCGTGTATTTCCGGCGACGGCGTTTTGTCGAATTGATCGAGTTCGACCGAACTCCCTGCGAGAATCTTGCCGTCCCGGCGCGGGATCAGATAGCGGTCCTCGTCGAGCACCATATGCCGGAGCGTATCGGGCTTGGCCTCGAACAGCAGCATCTGGCCTTTGACCGGCACGATGTTCGGCGTACAAGCCGGCGGTAGGGCCGGAAACCGTTGCCCGAATAATTCGCCGGTCCAGGCGCCGGCGCTGATGATCAGCCGGTCGACTGCGAATGTACCTTGCGTGGTATTGATTGCATCAATCCGGGATTGATGCATGGATGCCGAAATTAATTCGCACGCTTCGATGATTTTAACGCCTCTATCGATCAAGTCCTGTCTGAGCGATTTGACCAGCCGGGGATTGCGCGCCTGCGCGATATCGGGCAGCCAAAGCGGATTTTCGGGCCGGGTATTCAAATTATCGAAAAAAGCCGCTCCGGGCGCTTCGTAGCGGATCGCATTGCGATGGCACCAGTCGATTGCCGCCTGGATATCGGGATTTTTGGTGATCAGTAAACCACAGGGCGTCCATTCGGGATCCAGCCGCGTGTCTTCTATGAGCTGTTCAGCCAGGATCGGATACAAGGCGAGGCTGCGCATCACCAGGCGGGAAATCGCATCCGGTTGCCGCCAGGGATATAAAGGAAGCAAAATGCCGCCGCCTGCCCAGGAGGATTCCTGGCCGAGCCGGTTTTTTTCGATCAATGTAATGCGGGCGCCGGTTTGGCGGAGTTCTCTGGCGGTTAAAAGGCCGATGATGCCGCCGCCGATTAGCGTAAAGTCTGGATGTTGAGTCATGGATCAATAAAAGCCGGGGAAAGAACCGGGATGTTGATTCAGGAGTATAAATAATCGATAAGTAGATATCGGTTTATCGAAGCGATCGGTTTACGAGGTCTCAAGTGACCTTTGCAACCTAAGAACCGGTTAATCTAACATAATATTGCGGCTTCCGGTTCGGTATTTGATGGTAAGAGAGGGCCAACGCACTTTCGTTTCGGGTTTAGGGTCTTTGTTTTTGGCAATGCCGTTAGGGGATTCCAACAAAAATGACGGCCTTAATTGTCCAAAACTAGACTGTGTAAGAGCGGCTTCAGCCGCGATAGATTCTCTAATCGCGGCTGAAGCCGCTTCTACAGGGACGCGAACTGAATTGCCCGTGACCTTGATTTGAAGGCGAACAAATTCGCCCCTTGCACGCGATATAAAAATGCTCTGATTATGATAAATAGCGGATATTCATGTCATTAAATTCGGAGCATGAGGAAACCTTTACTTCTCCGCCTTTCAGATACCCGGTTGTTTGATTGTTGTTGAAATGCAACAAAAAAGCTTCTATGAAGTATTTTTAGTTTATTAGAAATTACTTTTTAAGATGGGTAGAGGATAGAAAGCCTTCTCGACAACTATATTGTAGTCACGGAAATTGATCGCCGCGTTTGTTGTTTTAGGCGTACAAGGATAAGATTGTTTTTGCTAAAATCATTTAAGCCCATGTTTTTAAATAAAAAAAATATGTTGAAAAAATAACATAAAAACTTGTAATGGAAAGGTATTATTGCTATTATTACGCCGTGGAATACGCTTTGTTGTTTCAAAGCAAAATTTTGTAAAATTACAACCTCATGAGGAGGAATAAATGAGCAAGAAAATTTATACACCCTGTGCTATTGCGGCAGCGGCTTTGACTCTGGCCGGCGTTGCCGCTGCGCCGGAAGTACAGGCTCACTCGAAAGCGGAGCGCGTTGCCGAAGCCGCAAGCAACAAAGCGGACGCTCTGGAAGCACAGTTGCAAGCGGTTCAAAACGAATTGGCCAGTTTGCGCGCCGCAGTCAATGCGCCGCATAACGATTCCGAAAAAGTTCAAGAGCTGGATCAATGGATGCAGCAAGTCAAATCCGCACCGGTTAAGGTTGAAACCAAGGATAACATGGCTTTCTTCCGCGGCGGTTATGCGCGTTACGAACAAAAGAGAGGCGGTACATTGGATCCTTCGGGAAGCGGAGCTCCTTTTGGTGCTACCGTTGGCTCAATCGGTGGTCATGACGCTTGGTATTTCGGCGCTGGCTTCGATTTCAGCATCAACGACGATTTGTTCGGCTTGATGGACAATACCGAACTTTTGGCTGAATTGTTGATCGATTACCGGCAGCTTGGAACCAAGAAATCAAACGGTTTATCTCCTCAAGAGACTGCGGTATTGGCTAGTTTAGGTGTAAACCTTCCTGCCGCCAATACGCAGAGCGCTACTGTCAATCAGTTGTCTTTGGCGGCTTCCCCGAAAATCAAATTCATGAAAGGCAGCGCGTTCAGACCATGGATTATTCCTGTCGGCTTCGAATTGTCGATCATCAGTCCGCCATCCGATGCAATTACCGTACTCAACCCAGGTATGCAGTTCGGCGCTGGTGCGGATTATAAGCTTTGGAAGGATATTTATATCGGTGCGGATGCCCGCTGGCACCAAGCATTGGGTAGCGTGGACGGTGTAAATACCAACGGCGTCACCGCCGGCGGCTATATCGGCTTTGGTTTCTAAAAAGAATCCTTTCCGCTATCAAAAAAGGAGGACTTCGATGGCCCTCCTTTTTTTGTCTGAAATTCTCTACACGTTGTGTGGATAATGGATAGGGCATTCTTCGCTTCGATGTCATCCTTAATATTGCACAAGATCCTATCTCTGCTTGTATGATGGACCGACTCTGGCAGGCTGCCAGAAGCGGCACTGGCTGATAAACTAGGAATTAACAGCCTTTCGAGATTGCCATCTTTTCTAGTTCTTGGGCGAATTTAAAAGCGTCATCGGAAATTTTTTGCTGCATTAACAATGTAGTCAATACTGGCGGAACCCAATGTTTCGGTGTTAGATCAAGGTTGAATAATAGCCGAGTTCCACCGTCTACCGATGATAGACTCCAGCGGCCATTTCCCTGCCGAAAATCACCTTGGTTCGGCACGATAGTTATGGAAATATCCCCGTCGGGTAGAAACTGGACATCCTGGAGCCAGTCGAAATGCTGGCAAATGCCCAGTATGCAAAACTCCGATTCGACGCCCATTCTAATCCCTCCATCATCCAGGTCCTTCACAAATTTAACCTGCTTGAAAATTGAGTTGAAGCGGGTAAAGTTTTTATAATCCTTGAGAAGGGAGTGGACCTTAGAAATGGGGGCTTGGACAACGGTTTCCATGTGTATTAGGTATTGACCACCCTGTCTTGTCACTGAACTGCGCAGTACATTGGCACTCTGAGCCGCCAAGGGAAAGAACAAGAGCCCGGCGATTGCCACGCATACGATGGCTATTTTTCGTGGGATGGTGGCGATTTTATACATGATTCTACTCCTTGTGGTATGAGTCTTGCGCAATCCCCAGGCACATAGCGTAATGCCTCAATGCAGATTACAGGAAAGTATTTTATACATTTATAACATATATATGTAAAAAGTTTGTTATCATAATGGAAATACAGAATTTCATGAATACCACTCAAGACATTTCAAGAGAAAAGGAAATTTAGCCGTGGCGTTCGGAAGCAGGATTTCCTGGTTCCATAGGGCCAGTTGCTTGTTCAATACTGGGGATAAGATTTCTCGAAGGCGTGGATGCTCAGCATTTATGGGAGGATAAAGGCTATGTAGCGATGTGTTTGTCGCTCAAGCCCAAGACCGCGAGATGGCGGTTGTCATTCCCCTGCGTCGAAATCGCAAGCAATCCCGCGACTACGCGATCGAGACTTGTGATTCGTATCCGCGTACCGTCAACGGGGGAGCTTTGAAGCTTGTTATAGAAGGAAGGTTGTTTAGCCGGTAGGATGTGGGTAGAGCGTCAGCGAAACCCATTGCTGGGGGGCATGTGGTGCATGGAGCTTGGTCATATTCGGATAACAGGAGCCTCGAAACGCTTGTTGTTAGTATCCGGACGACTGTTTGATGGGCTTCGCTGACGCTCTACCCATCCTACAACTACAACAAATCTTTGGATGGTCCAGGCCATTTGCCGATTTCACCTCAGATTATTTTTAACCGGGGATTTGCCGAGGAAGGGATGGTGTGAGTCCGACTTATCCCTGTCTACGTTGCTGAATTAGGAGGCCAATTTCTGTACCGCTTTTTGCGCCAGAGCATTCAAGTCTTTTCCGTCTTCCTGACAGTAAGCAATGATCTGGTTCCGCATTCGAGGATCCCAAGATCGTTTTATATGATTTTTAATGCCTTCGGCTGCGAGTTCCTTGTCGCTTTCCGAATTGAAGAAATCGCTAATATCATTAGCCATTTTGATCAGTTTTTCGAGTTGCATCGCTCAATTATCAGGTAATCAGGGTAGGATAAGTGGTATGAGTCAGCCGTTCGGGGCGGCTGTAGACGACGTGCTGGTCATCCCGGGCGAAACCGACGAGGGTCATGCCGGCTTCTTCGGCGAGGCGAATGGCCAGTCCGGTCGGTGCGGACATGGCTGCCAGCAGGGTAATGCCGGCGCTGGCGGCCTTTTGTACCAATTCGTAGCTAGCCCGGCTGGTCATGAGCAGGAATCCTGAGGCCGGGTTTTTGCCGAGCCGCAATAACAAGCCGATCAATTTGTCGAGTGCATTGTGGCGGCCGACGTCTTCGCGAAGGTATTGGATGCCTTGTCCCGGCAGAATCCAGGCGGCCGCATGCACCGCGCCGGTCAGTTGATTCAGTGTCTGCTGCTGGCGAATTTCGTTCAGTGCCGCGAACAGCTCGCCGGAGGCCAGCTGCAAATCGCCGCCGACCGTTTTGGTGTCACGCACCGCCTGTTGCAGGGTCGTCGCGCCACAGAGTCCGCAGCCGGTCCTGCCGGTCAGATTGCGGCCCTTGTCGGCCAGATTGGCAAAACGCGTGTCGGGAATTTTAATTCGTGCTTCTATTCCTTTCGAACGGTTATAAATATGAATCGATAGCAATTCGGCAGGATCCTGGATAATGCCTTCGGTAATGCTGAAGCCGAGCGCAAAATCCTCGATATTGGCCGGCGTCATCAGCATCACTACATGCGGCTGGCCGTTGTAAACCAGCGACACCGGCACCTCTTCGGCGATATAGTCCTGCTGGATGCTGTGCTGCTGCCCGCGCCAACGCTCGACCCGGCTCTGCTGGTAACTCGGCCAGCCCAGCTCGGGCGAAAGCGGCTGCATCACGACATTGGCCATGGTCTATCCCTTTGCAAGCAGTTCCAGCTGTTCTTCGGAAAATGCCCGATAGTTTTTCTGCCATTCCGAAGTCTGACCGACCTTGGTGGCCTGCACGGCGGTGACCTTGTATTCAGGGCAGTTGGTCGCCCAGTCCGAATTGTCGGTCGTGATCACGTTTGCGCCGGATTCCGGGAAGTGGAAAGTCGTGTAAACGACGCCCGGCTGAACGCGGTCGGTAATTAGCGCTCTCAGCACGGTTTCGCCGGAACGGCTCTTGACGCCGACCCAGTCGCCATTCTTCAGGCCGCGATCTTCCGCGTCATGCGGATGGATTTCGAGACGGTCCTCGGCATGCCAGGCCACGTTACCGGTGCGGCGGGTTTGCGCGCCGACGTTGTATTGCGACAAAATCCGGCCGGTGGTCAGGATCAACGGGAACATCCGGGTCGTGCGTTCTTGCGTTGCGATGTATTCGGTGAGCATGAACAGGCCCTTGCCGTTATCGCGCATGAATTGATGTTCGTGCATGGTCGGCGTGCCTTCCGGAGCATCCTCGTTACATGGCCACTGAACGCTGCCGAGGTGCTCGATTTTATCGTAACTGACACCGGTAAAGGTCGGCGTCAACCGGGCGATTTCATCCATGATTTCGGATGGATGGCTGTAGTTCATCGGGTAGTCCATCGCATTCGCCAGCATCTGGGTGATTTGCCAGTCTTCATAACCTGCGAGCGGCGCCATGACCTTGCGTACCGGCGAGATTCGGCGCTCTGCATTCGTGAAGGTTCCGTTTTTTTCGAGGAAAGAGGAGCCGGGCAGGAATACATGCGCGAATTTCGCAGTTTCATTCAGAAACAGATCCTGAACGATGATGCATTCCATCGATTCCAGCGCATGATGCACGTGCTGGATGTCCGGGTCCGACTGCGCGATGTCTTCGCCTTCGACGTAGAGACCTTTGAAGCTTCCGTCGCTGGCTGCATCGAACATGTTCGGAATGCGCAGACCGGGTTCGTCTTGCAGCGGGACGCCCCAGTTTTGTTCGAACAGTTTGCGTGTCGCATCGTCCGAAACATGGCGGTAGCCTGGGAATTCGTGCGGGAACGAGCCCATGTCGCAGGAGCCTTGTACGTTATTCTGGCCGCGCAGAGGATTCACGCCGACGCCTTCGCGTCCGAGGTTGCCGGTCGCCATGGCGAGGTTCGCGATGCCGATTACCGTCGTCGAGCCTTGGCTGTGCTCGGTGACGCCGAGGCCGTAGTAGATCGCGGCATTACCTGCGCTTGCATAAAGACGCGCGGCGGCGCGGATTTCGCCGGCCGGCACGCCGGTCACCGCTTCGGCCGCTTCGGGGGCATGGCGCTCGTCGGCAATGAAGTGTCGCCATTTGTTGAACGATTCATGGTCGCAACGGGCATCGACAAACTCTTCATTAACAAGCCCTTCAGTTACCACGACATGTGCTAGCGCATTGATCAAAGCGACATTGGTGCCGGGGCGTAATTTCAAATGGTGCGAAGCTTTGACATGCGGCGATTTGACCAGATCGATCTCGCGCGGATCGATTACGATCAGCTTCGCGCCCTGGCGCAGGCGTTTTTTCATTTGCGAGCCGAATACCGGATGGCCGTCGGTCGGGTTTGCGCCGATCACCATGACCACATCGGACTTCATCACCGAATCGAAATTCTGGGTGCCGGACGATTCGCCGAAAGTCTGCTTCAGTCCGTAACCGGTCGGGGAGTGGCAGACGCGCGCGCAGGTGTCGACGTTATTATTGCCGAAGCCGGCGCGGATCAGTTTCTGCACCAGATAGGTTTCTTCGTTCGTGCAGCGTGACGAGGTGATGCCGCCGATCGAATCGCGGCCGTATTTGGCCTGGATCCGTTTCAGTTCGGAGGCGGCATAGCCGATCGCTTCCTCCCAGCTGACTTCCTGCCAATGATCCTTGATGCTCTTGCGGATCATCGGTTTGGTGATCCGGTCCTTGTGGGTTGCGTAACCGAAAGCGAAGCGGCCCTTCACGCAGGAATGGCCGTGGTTGGCCTTGCCGTCCTTGTGCGGCACCATCCGGACCACTTGATCGCCTTTCATTTCGGCACGGAACGAGCAACCGACGCCGCAATAGGCGCAGGTGGTTACGACCGCATGCTCGGGCGTACCGAGCTCGATCACCGATTTTTCGATCAGTGTCGCGGTCGGGCAGGCCTGGACGCAGGCGCCGCAGGAGACGCATTCGGAATCCATGAAAGACTGGTTCTGGCTCGGCGAGACTTTCGAGGCAAAGCCGCGGCCGTCGATCGTCAGCGCGAAGGTGCCCTGGGTTTCTTCGCAGGCGCGCACGCAGCGCGAGCAGACGATGCACTTGCTCGGGTCGAACGTGAAATACGGGTTGCTTTGGTCCTTGACGGCGTCCAAATGGTTTTCGCCGGCAGGATTGTAGCGCACTTCGCGGAGGCCGACCGCGCCGGCCATGTCCTGCAGTTCGCAGTCGCCGTTCGCGGCGCAGGTCAGGCAGTCGAGCGGATGGTCCGAGATGTAGAGCTCCATGACGCCGCGGCGCACATCGGCCAGTTTTTTATTCTGGGTCGTAACCACCATCCCTTCGGCGACCGGCGTGGTACAGGAGGCGGGCATGCCGCGCATGCCCTTGACTTCGACCACGCACAAGCGGCAGGAGCCGAACGGTTCGATGCTGTCGGTCGCGCACAGCTTCGGAATATCGATGCCGATGCCGGCCGCCGCGCGCAGAACCGATGTGCCGGCAGGCGCAGTGACCTGGAAGCCGTCGATTTCCAGATTGACCAGTTGATCGGATTGTCTGGCAGGGGTGCCGAAATCTTTTTCTTTATCGAGCGACATAACGAATACCTCTTAATTATCAGGCGGCGTCGGCTTGATCGGCGATGCCGAAGTCTTCCGGGAAATGGTTCAGGGCGCTGAGTACCGGATAAGGCGTCATGCCTCCCAGAGCACACAGGGAGCCGTTAAGCAGCGTATTGCAGAGGTCGCGCAGCAGCGGCACGTTCTTTGCGAGATTGCGTCCTTCGATGATGTCGCTGATCACTTCGATGCCGCGGGTCGAGCCGATCCGGCACGGCGTGCATTTGCCGCACGATTCGATCTTGCAGAATTCCATGCTGTAGCGCGCCATTTCGGCCATGTCGACCGTATCGTCGAACGCGACCACGCCCCCGTGGCCGAGCACGGCCCAAACCGCCGCGAAGGCTTCATAGTCGAGCGGGGTGTCGAATTGCGATTCGGGCAGGAAGGCGCCCAGAGGGCCGCCGACCTGGACGGCTTTAATCGGGCGCCCGGTCGCCGAGCCGCCGCCGAAATCGTAGAGCAGTTCGCGCAGCGTCATCCCGAACGCGATTTCGACCAGGCCCGGGTGTTTGATGTTGCCGGCCAGTTGTAGCGGCAGCGTGCCGCGCGAGCGGCCCATTCCGTAGTCGCGGTAGTAGTTGCCGCCCTTGTCCAGAATGATCGGCACCGAGGCCAACGAAATGACGTTGTTCACGATGGTCGGCTTGCCGAACAGACCGCTGATCGCGGGCAGGGGCGGTTTGAAGCGGACCAGGCCGCGCTTGCCTTCGATGCTTTCCATCAGCGATGTTTCTTCGCCGCAGATGTAAGCGCCTGCGCCGAGGCGTACTTCCAGATCGAATTTTTTACCGCTGCCCAGAATATTGTTGCCGAGGTAGCCCGCCTCGTAAGCTTTGGAGATCGCCGCATTCAACGCCTTGTGCGCATGCGGATATTCGACGCGCAGGTAGATATAGCCCTGGGTTGCGCCGACCGCGATACCGGCGATCGTCATGCCCTCGATCAGCACGAACGGATCGCCTTCCATCACCATCCGGTCGGAATAGGTGCCGGAGTCGCCTTCGTCCGCATTGCAGATGATGTATTTCTGCTCGGACGGCGTGTTCAGTACCGTGTTCCATTTGATTCCGGTCGGAAATGCCGCACCGCCGCGGCCGCGCAGGCCCGAATCGGTGACTTGCTTGACGATGTCCGCCCCGGACATGGCGAGTGCGTTTTTAAGGCCGCGGTAGCCTTCGTGGGCGAGGTAATCGTCGAGGCTTACCGGGTCGGTAATTCCAACGCGCGCGAACGTCAGGCGTTGTTGAGCTTTCAGATAAGGGAGTTCTTCAATCGGGCCCAGTGCGAGGGAATGACTGCCGCCGTTCAGAAAATCGGCATCGAATAATCCGGCGACGTCTTGGGTTTGCACCGGCCCGTAAGCCATCCGTCCGCTGGCGGCCGCAACTTCGACCAAGGGTTCCAGCCAGAAGAGCCCGCGCGAGCCGTTGCGGACCAATTCAATCCGAATACCGCGCTTTTCGGCTTCCTGCGCAACGGCCACCGCAACGCGGTCTGCGCCCAATGAAACGGCAGCCGCATCGCCCGGAATGTAAATCTTGTGAATCATGCCGATACCTCCTCGGACTTGATCACGCAGTCGAACAAGTCCGCACTGACGCGTCCGTAAAGCTGCTCGCCGATCTGCATCGACGGCGAGGCGGCGCAAAGTCCCAGGCAATAGACAGGTTCCAGCGAGAACGCGCCGTCCGCGGTGGTTTCGTGATAGTCGATGCCTAGTCTGTTTTTGACGTGGGCCTCCAGTTGCCTGCTTCCCATCGCCTGGCACGATTCGGCGCGGCAGATGTGGACGGTGGTTTTGCCGGGCGGCGTCTCGCGGAAATAGTGATAGAAACTGATGACGCCGTGCACTTCGGCGCGGGACAGATTCAACGCCTTGGCGATGTCGGGAACGGTGGCGGCCGGGATATAACCGAGCTTGTCCTGGATTCCGTGCAGGATCGGTAACAGCGCGCCGGGGAGGTCTTTCAACTTGGCGATGATATCGTGCACTTCGGCATGGCTGGCGCCGGATTCAGTCATGTTTGTCTCTCTGGCTAAAAAATTAGAACAATCGAACAGATTTTTTGCGTTGCTCATAAAAGTGGTTTGTCCAGATTAACACAATTGAATTTCGAAGTAAAAGGATCATAAAAGTGACAAAAGATTATGTTATTGAAACTTCAACATTGTAAAAAAGAGCGGAAATAAACAATTCGATAGTCGAGCATAAATAAAAGTTTCGGATAAGAAATGAGGCAGGCGAACCGGAGGCAATACCGTTACGGCAGAGTGGAAAATGCCGAATGAACGGGCGCGGCATTTCTACTTCAAGGTATGAGAAGAGCTGTCGTTCAAGGCGTTTGCAGCGACTGCGGCGGGCGTTTACGTCGCGAATCGTCGAATACCTTTGATCAACCTGCTGACGGCGGCATCGAGTTGCGCTTGATCCAGCATACCGTACGAAATGCGCAGACAGCAGCCGTCGGTCAATCCGAACGCGCTGCCCGGAATGGCGGCGACTTTGAAGTCGTCGATCAGCATTTTAGCCAGTTCGAGGTCGTTTTTCTCGGTATCGATCTTCAGCAGCAGATAGAAAGCGCCTTCGGGCTCCGGGATTTCGCACAAGCCCTTCAGCGGCTGTAGCCGGGCGATCAACCGCTCGCGTTTTGCAGCCAGTTCCGGCAGACGGTTTTTGCAATAATCGGCGCCGGTTTCCAGGGCGCCGGCGGCGGCGATCTGACTGATCAGCGGCGGGCAGATCAGGTTGGTGTCCTGGATCTTCAACAGCGAGGGTGCCAGGTTTTCGGGATAGACCATGTAACCGATCCGCCAGCTCGCGAAGCCGTAGGCTTTCGAGAGCGAGTAGAGCGAAATCGTATGCGGCGCGGCGCCGGGCAGCGAGCCGGGCGAAAAATGCCGGATTTTACCGTAGGTGAAATATTCGTAGGCTTCGTCGCTGATATGGTACAGCCCGTATTCGCGGCACAGCGCGTTGATGGCGCGCAGCGCGGCTTCGGGATAGACCGCGCCGCTCGGGTTGTTCGGCGAGATGGTCACGACCGCGCGGGTTTTTGGGGTAATCGAGGCGCGAAGGCGCGCAATGTCCGGCTGGCAGCGATTGTCGGTGTTGACGCCGACCGGCGCGCAGCCCAGCATCCGGATCGCCATTTCCTGATTGAAATAATAGGGCAGGGGCAGAATGATTTCATCGCCGGGATCGGCGATCGCAAGCAGCGCGTTCAGAAACGCCATGTTCGAGCCCGCGGTAACCATCACGCCGATGCCGGCGCCCGTATCGATGCCGTTTTCCCGGCGCAGCTTGTCCCGGATCAAGTCCAAAAGCGGCGGATAACCGAACGCCGAACCGTAAAGATGCTGCTCGGCCTGCCTGCCGAAATCGCGGATCGCGTCGAGGGCCGAGTCGGGCGGCGGATAGGAAACCATGCCCTGGCCGAGAGAGAGCGTGCTGGGATGGTTACGGGTCCAGGCGCCGACGACCGGGATGATCGGCGATTGCACGGCGGCGATGCGCCGGCTCGGGGCCGGGTATAGGTGTCGTTCCATTTTACCGTTCATTTTGAGTCTCCAGCGCGGCCAGTTCGGACATCGTATTCACGTTGGCGAAAATTTCCGGCGTGGCGCTGAAATCGGCCAGCACGAGCCGATGCTGGCCGATCCAGTGGCCGACTTTGCGCTCGCCGCGGCTCAGGTATTCCTGCAGGCTATTTTTTAAATCGGTTTTGAGCGCGAGGAAAACCGGATGCAGATGCTCGCCGTCGTGCGCGGCCGCGATGTCCGCATCGTGCTCGTCCCGTGCCGCGAGTAATTTCTCGATATGTTCGGTCAGAATCAGCGGCGAATCGCAGGGCAGCACCACCAGGACTTCCGCTTCGGTATGCCGCATCGCTGCCAGGATGCCCGCTAATGGTCCGTCGAAACCGGCGGTCAGGTCAGGCACGACCGGCCGGCCCAGCGCACGGTATCGGTCGGGATGGCGGTTGGCGTTGATGATGATTTCGGAGACCGCGCCAGCCAGCGCGTCGATCGCGTAACAGACCAGGGGACGGCCGCGGTACGGAATCAGCCCTTTGTCCTGATTGTGCATCCTGCGCGCCCGCCCTCCCGCCAGGATCACGCCTGCCGTTGTTGTTCGATGGTTCATAATGTTAAGCTGTGCCGGTTGTTCACTTTTCGGTTTGACCATGTTCCGATGCGCCGTGATTTTGATCAGCCTGTCATTCCTTGCCGGTTGCGCAGGGATTAACGGCGCTGCCCCGGTGTCCGGCGAGTATGTGTACTATTACCAGGTCGAAACGCGGAAGCCCTACGACGAAGTGCTCGACGAGCTGAAAAGCGCGATTGCGGAAAACAATTTCAGGATAACAGCACACAGTCGGGTCGGTAAAGTGATCCGCGAACGCGGCGACAAGGATTTTCCGGATTTCGACACGATCCAGTTCTGCAATCTGACCCATGCAAGGACGATGCTGAAGATGGCGCCGGAAGCGATCAAATACATGCCTTGTAATGTCGTAATGTATCGGCGGGACGGCAAGACTGTCGTCAGGACCCACCTGCTGCCGACCGATTCGGACAATCCCGAATTGAATCGTTTCCTGGAGACGATGAACCAAAAGCTAAAAGAGATTCTCGACTTTGCCGTCGAGGAGTAGGAGGACGGGCGCGTAACGCCTCCCGGTGGGGCAACACCCGGCGGGCGCCGGAAACCGGAAGCGATTTCCTTACATCAGCTTGGATGTCCATTTGGTATGCTTATTTTCCTCTCGCGCTGTCTTTTTTTCCGCTATATTCCACTCCTATTGGCAAATCCCGATAATTACTGATCGGGAGCGTTTCCGCTTCTATTTGTCGTCAGGCCGTCAGGCGATCGGCTTGAGGGCACCGGGTTTTCGTTATGTTACGGTACGATCGGCGGAGTATGGAAGATCGAGGAGAGGTATATATCCTTCGCGGCCTCGCCAAGAATGAGGATCAGTAAAGGCCCAACTGCAACTGCGCCACTTCCGACATCATCTCGCGCGACCAGGGCGGGTCGAGCACGATTTCGACCGTGACCTGGTCGACGCCCGGCAGCGCGCGGATGCCTCTTTCGACGTCGCCTTGAATCACCGGGCCCATGCCGCAGCCGGGGGCGGTCAGCGTCATCCGGATCTGCACGTCGTTCAGATGTTCGCCGACCGGCGTGACCTCGCAGGAGTATACCAGCCCGAGGTCGACGATATTGACCGGAATTTCCGGATCGTACACGGTCTTCATCACTTCCCAGCAGTTTTTTTCGACCGCTTCGGGGCTGGTGTCGGACATCAGCGTATGCAGTGCGTGCGCCTCCTTGCCGAGCGCGTCTGCATCCTTGCCGTCGATCCGGACCATATGCCCGTATTCGGTTACCACCGTATAATTGTTGCCCAACGATTGGTGAATCACGACCGTTTCCCCTTCTTTCAGCTTGCCGGGAACGCCGTCGGGGATCGTGATGACGTCCACGTCGCGGGTCAGGACAAAGGCTTCTCGTTCTGTCATAAAAGTGCTTTAGAGATGAAAGGTCCGCGCATCGATCACCTGGCCGTTCACGCCGATGCTCTGCGGGCCGAAAAGATAAAGGTAGACCGGCGCCAGGGATTCCATCGACGGCAGTTTGCTGTTGTCCACGCCGGGATAGGCTTTTTTACGGAGCGGGGAGTCGACCGGGCCGGGCACCATGATGTTGACCCGGATTTTGCCGGTGCTTTCCACTTCTTCGGCCAAAATCTTCGCCAGGCCTTCGACGGCGAATTTGGACACGCCGTAGGCGCCGGAATAAGCCGGGGCGTTTCGGGCGGACGAGTCGGAGATAAATACGATCGAGGCATGCGGGCTTTTTTGCAGTACCGGCAGCAGCACGCGGCAGAGCAGAAACGGCCCGTTTAGATTTACGTTCAGCGCATGGCCCCATTCCTTGGTGCCAAGCAGCGAGATCGGCGTAAAGCCGCTGAATTCGACTGCTGAATGCAGAACGCCTTGCAGCGAGCCGTATTTTTCGTCGATCCGGTTGGCCAGTTCCTGAAAATCGTTTTCGCTCGCGCCGGCCAGGTCGAACGGGTACAGGATCGGTTCGGGAGCGCCGGCTTCGACGATCTTGTCGTAAACCGCTTCGAGTTTCGGAATTTTGTTGTCGAGCAGAATCACATGCGCGCCGCGCTTGGCGAGCGTCAATGCGGCGGTCGCGCCGAGGCCGCCGCCCGCGCCGGTAATCAGTATTACTTGGTGGCTCAGCGGCATCGGTGCGCTCCTATCCAGTCGGTAATTTGCAGGGGCGAATCGATCACCGAGTCGGCTCCCCAGGTTTCCGGCCGGTCGCCGGGTTTCAAGTAGCCGTAGCTTGCTGCCAGGGTTTTCATGTGGGCGTTTTTGCCGGCGGCGATGTCGTGAACCGCATCGCCGATGTAGACGCACTGCTCCGGTTTTACGCCGGCTTGTTCGCAGGCGGCCAGCATGGGGCCCGGATGCGGTTTCGAATAGGCGGTGGTGTCGCCGCTGACGATGCAGGCGGCGCGGTCGGTCAGGTTCAAGGCCGCCATCAACGGGTTCGTGAAACGCTCGCGCTTGTTTGTCACGACGCCCCATTTCAGGCCTTGCGCTTCGATTTGCGCCAGCGTCTCTTCGATACCGGCAAAGAAGCTCGACTGATCGGCGATATGCCGTTCATAACAGTCGAGCATCGTCGCAAGCAATGTTTCCCGAACGCCGGAAGCGACCGGTTCGGCCAGGCCGGCAGCGATCATGGCGCGGGCGCCGAACGAAATGAACGGTTTAACCGCAGTGTCGCTGGCTTCCGGAAAGCCGTGCCGGGCGAGCGAGAGGTTCAGGCAGCGCATCAGATCGGGCGCCGTGTCGACCAGAGTGCCGTCCAGATCGAATAGGATGCAGGCAAGTTCCATCGGCGTTTACTCGGGGCGCCGAAAAGCGGCGATATAGTTTACGTCGATGTCGTTGCCGAGGCTGAAGCGTTGGGTCAGCGGATTGTATTCGATCCCGACCACGCCGCTCAGCTGCAGGCCGGCGTTGCGCGCCGATTGGCAGAGTTCGGAAGGCTTGATGAAGGTCTTGTACTCGTGGGTGCCTTTCGGCAGCATCTTCAGCACGTGCTCGGCCGCGACGATCGCAAGCAGATAAGCCTTCGGCTTGCGGTTCAAGGTGGAGAAGAACACCATGCCGCCCGGCTTGACCAGCGTCGCGCAGGCGTTGATGATCGCGCCGGGATCGGGCACGTGTTCGAGCATTTCCATGCACGTCACATGATCGAAGCCGGCTGGCTGCTCGGCGGCCAGGTCTTCGGCGCTGATTTTTCGGTACTGCGTAGGGATGCCGGATTCGAGGCCGTGCAGGTCGGCGATGTCGAGCAGTTCTGCGCTCAAGTCGATGCCGAGCGCATCCGCGCCTTCTTTGGCCAGGCCTTCGGTCAAAATGCCTCCGCCGCAGCCGACGTCGACGATCCGCGCGCCTTTCAGGTCGATAAAGCGGCGGATGAACTGGAGTCTGAGAGGGTTGATGTCGTGCAGGGTTTTCAGTTCGCCCTGCGGATCCCACCAGCGCTCGGCTTGCGAGCCGAACTTGTTGATTTCGTGCGGGTGGACGTTATTGGATGCAGTCATAAGCGTTAGCGTGGGTGGCTATAGTTTAGTATTTTACTAGGTTATTGATCTTGGTCAATACGTCGGAGGACGTTGTGCGTACCTTTTTCGCGGCGAAAATCATACGTAATGCGCGCGCCCTCAGATAAACCGATCAGGATGAAAGCCGTTCTTTCCAATGGCCGATCTTTCCGCTCAATTCGTTGGAATTGATCGTCGTCAATTCTCTTTGTTTCAGCAGGCGTTTTCCGGCAACCCAGACGTCGCTGACCTGCCGGCGGCTGGCCGCATAGACGATCTGCGAAACCGGGCAATACAAGGGCTGGGTTTCGAGGTCGCTCAAATCGACCGCGATCACGTCGGCCGCCTTGCCGGTTTCGAGCGAGCCGGTTTCCCGTCCGATGCCGAGCGCTTTGGCGCCGTTGATCGTCGCCATTCTCAGCGCCATTGACGCAGGCAGGGCGCTCGCGTCGTTCGCGACCGCTTTGGCGAGCAGCGCGGCGGTGCGCATTTCGCCGAACATGTCGAGGTCGTTGTTGCTGGCCGCGCCGTCGGTGCCGAGCGTGACGTTGACGCCGCGGGCCATCAATTGTGCGACCGGGCAAAAGCCGCTGGCCAGTTTCAGGTTCGATTCCGGGCAATGCACGACATGCGCGCCGGTTTCCGCGAGCAGGTCCATTTCGTCCTCGGTCAGTTGCGTCATATGGACTGCCGACAGCATCGGACTCAACAATCCCAAGGCTTTCAGGCGTTGAAGCGGCCGCAGGCCGGTCTTGGCGAATTCCTCCTCGACCTCGTGCTTCGTCTCGTGCACATGCATGTGTACCGGCAGTTCCAGTTCGTCCGAAAACATCCGGATTCTTTTGAGCGGCGCATCCGATACCGTGTAAGGCGCATGCGGGGCGAACGCGGTCGTCAGCAGCGGCTCGTAGCGAAGCCGGTCGCGCAACGCCAGGCCTTTTTCGATGTAGGCGTCGCCGGTTTCGGCCCAGACGGTCGGGAAATCGACCACGATCAGGCCGATACTGGCGCGGATGCCGTGCTGTACGGCTTGCTGCGCCACGACTTCCGGGAAGAAATACATGTCCTGGAAACAGGTCGTGCCGCCGCGGATCATCTCGGCGATCGCCAGTTCGGTACCGTCCCTGACGAACGCTTCGCCGACCCAGCGCTGTTCGATCGGCCAGATGTGGTTCTGCAGCCAGTCCATCAAGTGCAGATCGTCCGCAATGCCCCGCAACAGCGTCATCGCGGCATGGGTATGGCAATTGATCAGCCCCGGCAGCAAGGCGTGGCTGTCCAGGTTTTCGATATGCGTCCCGGTATATTTTTGCCGGGCCTCCTCGGTTGGCAAAAGATCGACAATCCGGCCGCCGTCGATTGCCAGGGTGTGGTTTTCGTAGGTTACGGATTCGGGTTCAACGGGTATAATCCAGCGGGCATGGATCAGGGTATCGACTTGCATGGGCATTCCTTGATTGAAGCGCGGAATTATAACTTTATATACGATGATTTTTGACTAAATAATGACGAAACAAAACAGATTGTCTGTCGAAGCTCTCAAGTGGACCGGTAATGCGTTGCAGATTCTGGATCAGCGGAAAGTGCCCGAACGGATCGTTTATCAGGATTTTGACACGGCCGAAGAGGTGAGCCGTGCGATTGCTTCGATGCGAGTGCGCGGGGCGCCGGCAATCGGGATTGCCGCTGCCTATGGGGTGGTATTGTCGGTGAGGCGCCATGCCGGCGAAAATGCAGCGGACTGGCGGGCCAAGGTCGATGCCGATATCGACGGGCTGGCCAAATCGAGGCCGACCGCGGTGAATCTGTTTTGGGCGCTGGACCGGATGAAAAAGACGCTCGATGCGCACCCGGATACGCCTTTGGCCGCGGTGCTTGCGGAAGCCGAAAAGATCCATGCGGACGACATTGCCGCGAACCGGGCGATGGGCGAACGCGGCGCGGACCTGATCGGCAGCGCGAAAGGGGTCTTGACGCACTGCAATGCCGGCGCGCTCGCCACCGGCGGCTATGGGACCGCGCTCAGCGTGATACGCAGCTTGTACAGCCGCCGGCCGGTGCAGGTCTATGCGGGCGAAACGCGGCCCTGGCTGCAAGGCGCGCGGCTGACCGTCTGGGAATTGTCCCAGGACGGCATACCCGCGACTTTGATTGCCGATTCGGCGGCGGCTTGGCTGATGCGCTCCGGCGCGGTCGACTGGGTGATCGTCGGCGCGGATCGGATCGCGGCGAACGGGGATGCGGCGAACAAGATCGGCACTTATGCCTTGGCGGTTTTGGCTAGGCAGCACGGCGTCAAATTCATGGTGGTCGCGCCGACTTCGACGATCGACTGGACGATCGCCGACGGCAGCCGTATCGAGATCGAAGAGCGTGATCCGGCGGAACTGCTGCCTGCCTGTTACCGGGAGCAGGATTCGCTGGTCCAGGCCTGGAATCCGGTTTTCGACGTGACGCCGTCGGAATTGATCGATGCGATCGTGACCGAAACGGGAGTCGTGCCGAATCCGTCCGCCGACGGCATGGCCCGCTTGCGGATGTCCTGAGCATAATAAATACGGGAGGTATGGCTAATGATGTTAGATCGAAAAGGGAATAATCCTTTGCTGGCGATTAAGTTTTTCGGGGAGGGAATCCGATGGCTCGGCAATTCGAAGCTGCGAAAATTTGTCGTGATTCCGGTACTGGTCAATCTAGTGCTGTATGCGGTCGCATTCGCGCTGGGATATCTTTATCTCGGCGATATGATCGATCGATTGATTCCGGACTGGCTGCAATGGCTGCGCTGGATATTATGGCCGCTATTCTTTATCGGTTTTTTTATCGGCGGATTTTTTACCTTTACAGTATTGGCCAATCTGATCGCGTCGCCGTTTTACGGGATGTTATCGGCCGCGACCTTGGGGATTGCCGCCGGGGAATCGGCAACGGTGATGGAAGTGCCCTGGCTTCGGGTCGTCAAGGCCGAATTGCGGCGGGCGGCTTATTTGGGGGTACGCGCAATATTGCTGGTAATCATTTCGATTATTCCCGGGATTAATGTGATCGCGCCGTTATTATGGGCATTATTCGGCGCTTGGGGAATGGCATTGGAATATCTGGCCTATCCGTTGGAAAATGCGGGTATTCTGTTTTCCGAACAGCGTAAACTCATCGGCAGCGTCAGGTGGGGGGCTTTGAGTTTCGGAGGGCTGGCGGCAGCGGGTTTGGCTGTGCCGATCGTGAATATCGTCGTTGCGCCTGCCGCAGTGATCGGGGCGACGCTGTATTTACGGGAAATCGAAAAAAAGTGATCGCTTTGAAATGGGGATAGTCTTTTTGTCGAATATCCCCATTTTTGCCCATAGCATCAGTTCACGCTTGAGGTTTCGCCTCCTCTCGTCAGGCGGCAGCCGCGGAATCCCATTGCGGAACAGTACAGGGTGTTAGAACGATTTTTTGCTTGAAACAGTTTCAGATTTTTCAAAATCGATTTAGATTTTGAATTCCGAACTATCGTGCCCTTCTTCGATTAAAGTGCGCAGCCATTTCGGCATCATGCCGCGTCCCGTCCAGATCTTGCTGGGATCATTAGGGTGGCGGTATTTTGCGGGCACTTTAACGTCTTTCCGGGGCGATTTTTTATCGTTCTCGATGATTTCCACCGTCACGTCGATCGAAGCGGCCAATTCTTTTATCTGCGTGATGATTTCTTTGCGATGGTTGACAAGCTTATTTTTTAACGCCTTCTCTGCGTTTTCGATAACCGTTTGTAATTCGTTCACAGAAAGATTCTGAAAATCAGTCATAATGTATTGCTCAAAATTTTAGTGAGGTTGAATTTTATCATAACCCCTATCGATTTTAAAACATGCCTTATATCATTTAGTGAAATTGATCACGTTGATTCTCGGAATCAGCAATCCTGCATCCGGCATGGTTGAGATTATTAAGAAAAACAAAACCCCCTGTAGAAGAAAATTCCATCCGATATTGAGATATTGATTATGTGACCAAAGTTTTAAGGAAACATTCAGTAATATTTAACTGAACGGCAGGGTGCGTTTTTATGCGTAATATAATTCAAGGCTACAAGCCGGGAGGCAGACCGGATTATTCGGCCGATACGGTAAAACGTATTTCATTCATGACCGTGCCGTGATTGTCGATAGTCCGTACGGACCAGTTCCCTCGGTCGTTGAGGCCAAGTTCGCGTTGGCTGGAGGTGCGCCATCTTTCCGCGGCGATGGCAACAGGGTGGCGTAGCACCCTCTGGCCGTTTCTAAGCCATTCGTGGAACAGGGTTTGTGCCGTTTTGCCCCTGACTTCGGTGAAGTAATACATCTGCACGGGTTTTCCGTTGCCGATACTGACGTTGCCCTCGATCAAATCAGCCGGTTCTTTATCGACGATGCGGTAGGCAAGCGCAGCCCGTCGGATTCGACCGCCGTTGCCTGCAGGGGCGGAAGGTTCGGCGTGAGTGGATACTGCCGGAGGGGAAGAGAGATTCGGAATCGCAGCCTGCTTCTCCGGGGTTGCCGAAACCTCTGGCGAGGAAAGCTTCGGGCCGGACTGAATAGCGCTTTGGCTTGCGGAAGGTGTCGGTGGCAGTGCAGTTTCGTTCCGTGCGGCGACTTCCGGTTCGGAATTGCCGGCCAGCAGGAGGAACAGCGCCGTAATCGACAAAATCAAGACGCTTACCGTGCAGGCGATGCGTTTGATGTTCCACTCCGTGATCATTTTCACGTTCGAGGCCGACGTTTCTGCAGCGGTGCCGGGCGTCGTGTATTTGACTTTGATTACGATGTTTTTAGGGTCTGTCATACGTTTTTCGATTACAGTTCAAGAAATTCCGTTGTCTCAAGTTTTATGCGCGCATTTATCGCGCATTTATTTAGTGAGCAAAGGCCGTACATACTGGTAATATACCACTACGCTATTGCGTGCGAATATAATCCGGACAGACAGCCGTTTCCGCTTTTTCCCATCAGGATACTTAATCATGGCTTCGCTGCTTGAAAAATTCCGGGAATCTTCCTCCCTGTATGGAAGCAACGCCTGGTTTATCGAAGATTTATACGAGCGTTATCTGAAAGACCCCGAGTCGGTCGATCCCGATTGGCGGCAGCGTTTTCGCTCGATTCAGAACGGCGGCGGTTATGAGACCCCGCACAGCCCCATTGTCGAACGGTTTGCCGAACTCGCGACGAAATCGCAGGGGCGGCTGGCCCAATTGCAGGGCTTTACCGAAGAGAGCGTCAAGAAGCAGGCTGCGGTCGCGCGGCTGATCAATCACTACCGGGTGCGCGGGCATCAGATCGCCGACAACAATCCCTTCGGCAAGACTCTGCCGCCGCCCCCGGATATGGATCCGGCCTTTTACGGACTCTCCGAACTCGACATGGATACCTGGTTCGATACCGGCATCCTGCACGGCGTCGACCGCCTGCCGTTGCGCGAAATCATCGCGAATCTGAAAGAGATTTACTGCGGCAGCATCGGCTCCGAATACATGCATATCGTCGATACCGCGACGCGCCGGTGGCTGATCAGCCGGATGGAAAACGCCAAGGGCAATCTGACGCTCGATGCTGAGAAACAGCGCTGGGTGCTGAAATTGTTGACGGCGGCCGAGGGGATCGAAGTTTATCTGCATAACAAATTCGTCGGCCAGAAACGGTTTTCGCTCGAAGGCGGGGAATCGCTGATCCCGATTCTCGACGAGCTGGTCATGGGCTGCAGCACCAAAGGGGTCAACGAAATCGTGATCGGCATGGCGCACCGCGGACGCCTGAACGTGCTGGTCAATATTCTCGGCAAGAGTCCGGCCTTATTGTTCGACGAGTTTGCGGGTCACTCGGCATCGTCGCCGCCGGGCGTCAGTTCGGGCGATGTCAAATACCACATGGGATTTTCGTCGGATATCGATACGCCGACCGGCCCGATTCACCTGACGCTCGCGTTCAACCCCTCGCATCTGGAGATCATCAATCCGGTGGTCGAAGGTTCGGTCCGGGCGCGGCAGGACCGCGCCGGCATCGACGGCAAGGATCAGGTCGTTCCGGTCCTGATCCACGGCGATGCGGCCTTCTCGGGGCAGGGCATCGTGATGGAAACCTTGAACATGTCGCAAACCCGTGCCTTCGAAGCCGGCGGTACGATCCATATCGTGATCAACAACCAGATCGGTTTCACCACCAGCGACCCGAGGGATGCTCGTTCCACGCTCTATTGCACCGATATTGCGAGCCTGATCCAGGCGCCGGTGTTTCATGTGAACGGCGACGATCCGGAAGCGGTCGCCTTCGTCAGCAAACTGGCGCTGGATTTCAGGATGACCTTCAAGAAGGATGTGGTGATCGATCTGATCTGCTACCGGCGGCTCGGCCATAACGAGGCCGACGAGCCGGCCGCGACGCAGCCGATGATGTACAAAAAAATCCGCCAGCTCAAAACCACCCGCAGGCTATATGCCGAAAAATTGATCGCCGAAGGGGTGATTGCGGCGGAAGAAGCCGCGGCGATGGAGCAAAACTATCAAAAAATGCTTGATGAAGGGCAGGTCGTTTCGCGGCCGCTGTCGCAAAATCCGAAATATTCCTATACGCACCAGTGGAATCAGTTTCACGGCCAGCACTGGGAAGCGCCGTGCGATACGACGGTCTCGCTCGACCGGATCCGCTATTGCAACGACCGTATGCTGCGTTTGCCGGCCGGCTTCGAAATTCATTCGCGCGTTGCCAAGGTGATGGACAATCGCCGTAAGATGGCGGCCGGCGCGTTGCCGCTGGATTGGGGATTCGCGGAAAACCTGGCTTATGCGACGCTGCTGATGGAAAAATACCATGTGCGCCTGACCGGCCAGGACGTGGGCCGGGGCACCTTCGTACATCGCCATGCGGTGCTGCACAACCAGCTGAAGAACGAAGAATACATTCCGCTGAAACACCTCGATAAAGACCAGGGGCGCGCGGATATTTACGATTCGCTGCTGTCCGAAGCCGGCGTGCTGGGTTTCGAATACGGCTACAGCACCACGATGCCTAACACGCTGGTGATCTGGGAGGCGCAGTTCGGCGATTTCGCAAACGGCGCCCAGGTCGTGATCGACCAGTTCATCAGTTCCGGCGAAACCAAATGGGGGCGTTTGTGCGGCTTGGTGCTGCTGCTGCCGCACGGCTATGAAGGGCAGGGGCCGGAGCATTCTTCCGCCCGGCTGGAGCGTTACCTGCAGCTCTGCGCCGAACACAATATTCAGGTTTGCACGCCGACCACGCCGGCGCAAATTTTTCATCTGCTCCGCCGCCAGTTGATCCGGCCTTACCGGAAACCGCTGATCGTGATGAGCCCGAAAAGCCTGCTCAGGCACAAGCTGGCCGTTTCGACTCTGGAAGAATTGACCGGCGGTCATTTCCGGGCGATCATCGGCGAGACGGACGAGATCGACCCTCGGCAGGTGACCCGCTACGTGTTCTGCGCCGGCAAGGTTTATTACGATCTCCTGGAAGCGCGCCGCGAAGCCGGCCTGAAACAGGTCGCGATCGGGCGAATCGAACAGCTTTATCCGTTTCCGACCGAATTGTTCAAGGCCGAGCTGGCCAAATATCCGAATCTGGAAGAGTTCGTCTGGTGCCAGGAAGAACCCAAGAATCAGGGAGCCTGGTATCAGTCGAACCATCATTTCCGCGACAACCTGGCGCCGCATATCCGGATGAGCTATAGCGGACGCGAGGCTTCCGCGGCGCCGGCGGTCGGCCATTTCCATGAACACATCCAGCAACAGAAAGCCGTCGTGGATTCGGCTTTATACGGCAATTCCTCAGGAAGTTAATATGAGCATAGAAGTGTTAGTCCCCAATTTACCCGAATCGGTCGCCGACGCCACCTTAGTGAACTGGCATAAAAAACCCGGCGATCGGGTGGCCCGGAACGAGAATCTGGTCGACCTGGAAACCGATAAGGTCGTGCTTGAAGTTCCGGCTCCCGAAGCGGGCGTGCTAAGCGGCATTCTGAAGGAGAACGGTACGGTCGTGACCGCGGGCGAGGTGCTGGCCGTCATCGATACTTCCGGGGCTGGCGCCGATGCCGCCGAGACTCGGCCGCCTGCTGAAAGCCCCGCGGCGGCGGCGAAAACCGAGGAGCCTCGCCAGGAGGCCGCGGAAATGCCGTTAAGCCCTTCGGTCAGGCGCCTGCTTCAGGAAACGACGCTGAGTCCGCAGGAAATTACCGGCACAGGCAAAAGCGGACGGATTACCAAATCCGATGTGCTCGACCATCTCAAGAAGCAGGCTGCGCCCGAAGCCGGGCAGAAAGCGCCCGCGCCCGCACCGGAACAGGCGCCGCGTCCGGCGCCCGAGCAAAATCGCGGGGCTTCGAACCTGCGTCCGGAACAGCGCGTGCCGATGACCCGGCTGCGCGCGAAAGTCGCGGAGCGGCTGTTGGAGGCGCAGCGGAACGCGGCGATGCTGACTACCTTCAACGAGGTCAACATGCAGAGCGTGATCGACCTGCGCAACCAGTACAAGACGCGATTCGAGCAAAAACACAGCACCAAGCTCGGCTTCATGTCGTTTTTCGTGAAGGCTTCGATCGAAGCGTTGAAAAAATTTCCGGCGGTCAATGCGTCGATCGACGGCAACGACATCATTTATCACGGCTATTTCGACATCGGGATCGCGGTTTCGACTCCGCGCGGCCTGATCGTGCCGGTGTTGCGCGATGCCGATCAACTGGATTTTGCCGGCATCGAAAAAAGCATCGCCGATTTCGGCGAGAAGGCCCGCACCGGCACGCTGAGCTATGAAGATCTGCAGGGAGGCACCTTCACGATTACCAACGGCGGCGTGTTCGGCTCGATGCTGTCCACGCCGATTCTGAATCCGCCGCAATGCGCGATTCTGGGCATGCATGCGATCAAGGAACGGGCGGTCGTCGAGAACGGTCAGATCGTGATCCGGCCTATCATGTACCTGGCGCTGTCTTACGATCATCGCTTGGTGGACGGCCGCGAAGCGGTGCAGTTTTTAGTCACGGTCAAGGAGTGTCTGGAATCGCCGGCCCATTTACTGCTGAACATTTAAACATGCCGATACAACGAGCGAAGTACGACGTCATCATCATCGGTGCAGGTCCTGCGGGCTATGTGACGGCGATACGCTGCGGCCAGCTGGGGTTGAAAACGGCTTGCGTCGACAGTTGGAGCGATAAACTCGGCCGGCCCAATCTGGGCGGGTCGTATTTGAACGCGGGCTGCATCGCGTCGATGGCCCTGCTCGAGTCGGCGAAGATTTATCATTCGCTGACCACCGGCCTGGCGCAGCACGGGATCGGCGTCGAAAACATTTCGCTCGACGTCGGGCGGATGATCGAACGGAAAGACCGGATCGTTGCGGAGATCAACCGCCACATTGCCGGACTGTTCGGTTTTCACAAGATCGATCATATTCATGCCAGAGCCAAATTGCTGCAGGCGGGACGGGTCGAGATCGTTCCGGTAAAAGGCGGCGAAGCGTCTTATCTGAACGCGGACCATATCATTCTGGCGACCGGCTCCAAGCCGCTGGAGTTGCCTTATGCGCCGATCGACCGGGAATACATCATTGACACCGGCGACGCATTGAACCTGGATTCGGTCCCCAAACGCCTTGCGATCATCGGCGCCGGGATCAAGGGGCTGGAAATTGCCAGTATCTGGAACCGGTTGGGAGCCGAAGTGATTTTACTCGAAGCCCAGGAAAATTTTCTGAATCTGCCGGACCGGCATATTTCGCTCGAAGCTTACCGTATCTTCACCGGCCAGGGTATAGAGATGCGGCTCGGCGCGCGCGTGATTTCGGCGAAGAAAAGCGAGGGCAAAGTCGTGATCGAATACCAGAATCACGAGGGCAACGATACGCTGCATGTCGACAGGATGATTGTCGCGATCGGCCGGAAGCCCAACTCCGAAGGACTGGCTGCGCCTGAAGCCGACCTGTTGCTCGACGAGTCGGGTTATGTGCATGTCGATGAAAATTGCCGGACCAATCTACCCGGCGTTTATGCGGTCGGCGATCTGACTCTGCTCGGTCCGATGCTCGCGCATAAGGGGATCGAAGAAGGGGTGTTCGTGGCCGAACAGATCGCAGGCCTCCATCCGATCATCAACTACGATCTGTTGCCGAGCGTGATTTATACCGATCCGGAGATTGCCTGGGTCGGACACACCGAGCAGGCGCTCAGGGCGCTCGGCGAACCGGTGAAGGTCGGTTTTTTTCCGATGAGCGCTTCGCCGCGCGCACTGACGATGGGGCGCACCGAAGGGCTGGTCAAAGTGATCGCGCATGCCGAAACCGACAGGATTCTCGGCGTTCACATGATCGGCGCGCAGGCGTCCGAACTGATCGCCGAAGCGGTGCTCGCGATGGAGTTTTGCGCCAGCAGCGAAGACCTCGCGAAGACCATCCATGCCCATCCGACGCTGTCCGAAGCGCTCTACGAAGGCGCACTGGCGTTGCGGAAGATGGCCCTGCATTTGCCGATGAGCGAGTGACTATGTATTTGCCGCACCGCTGAGCAGGATGCTGTTGTCGGTTCTGGAAACGCTGTTCAAGAGGATCTTCTGGGTCAGCGCATTGCTTTGGGTAAGCCTGTACGTCTACAAGGACAGACTGCCCGAACCTTCCTATTACGATGCCGAGGCGCTTCAGGAGCCTCAACAGGAGCCGACCGATGAAGCCGCCTTCACAGCGCAAGTCAATGGGCGGCATTATACGGTAACGCCCAGATTTTCCTACCGGCTCGACGGCGTGGTGGTCAGCCTGCACGATGCGGATCAACTGGACGATATCTGGCATCACGGCCGTTGGCAGGATTTTCTGAACCTGCGCGATTTGTGCGTGGTCTGGGGCGAGAATGTGCAGTCCGGCATCTATCGCCGGATCGACTTTCGTAACGACTCCTGGACCTGCTGGGTTTCCTGGCAGGATAGCGAGACCGGCAGTGCGTTTAAGATGAATGCGCTGTCGAACAATCATCTGCTGGCCGACCAGGAGACGGTCAAAGCCGCGCTGATGAAAGCCGAGCCGGGCGATCACATCCGCCTGAGCGGCCTGCTTGTCGAGTATGCGAATCCCGCCAACGGCTTCTACCGGGGCACCAGCACGACGCGCGAGGATACCGGCAACGGCGCTTGCGAAACGATTTATCTGAACGAGTTTACGATCGTCAACAAGGCCAACCGCAAACTGCGCCGGCTTTATACGTTCGTAAAATGGCTGGCGCTCGGTTCTGGATTAGGATTTTTGATCATGCTGCCGATCGCGCCGGTCAGGCTATCCCGTTAAAGGTGCGGATTCGTCGGCGCCTTTTTCGAACGCGAAAACGAAATATTTGATCAGTTCGAGACGGCTCAGCAGTTCCAATGCAGCGGTTTCAACCATCGCGAAGCCGTTAAAATAGCCTGCCTGCCGGGCGAGGCGTCTGAGGTAAGGGTAGGTCGGCAGCGTATTTCTCGTAATATCCCGTTCGCAAAGTAAGGTAAACCGGGAGCCGGCGGCCAATTGCCGATAATCCGCAAGCGTATATCGCACGTTGCATTTACCGTAAAATCCCCGGCTTAAACGCTCCGGCAGCCTGATCTTGGCGAAAGGAGCGATCACCGGCGCGGGAATGAAATCGGACAGAGCGAGTATGCCGCCCGGCTTCAATACGCGCCAGGCTTCCCGAAAAAACCGCTCGCGGCTCGGAAAATGGAAAATACATTCGACGGCCAGCACCGCATCGAAGCATCGGTCCGGAAACGGCAGTCGGCAGGCATCGCCCTGGACGAAGCCGATCCGATTCCGGGCTTGAGGAACGGTCCGGTCGCGGGCACGCTGTAACTGGCGGGCGTCCAGATTCAAACCGGTCAATTGCATGTCGGCGTAGCGGTCGTTCATATGCGCGATCGTCCCGCCGAAACCGCAGCCGACATCCAATACGGCCAGCCCCGTTTTTATCGAGGCGGCCCGGCAGAGTTCCCGGCTCAGGTTCTCGGCGGCTTCGGCAAAACCGGCGGCGCTCGGAAGAGCTTCCTGCGGATGTTCCCAATATCCCCAGTGCACATGCCGTCCGAAACTCTGCTCGACCGCCGCATTGCCGCTCTGCAGCAGTTTCAGCAGCGCGTCGAAATAGGGAAGATCGGCCGTTTTTAGCGCGTTAGGCTCGCCCGAATGTGTAGGTCCGGGGTTGCCCGGAAATAGGCGGCCCTCTACTTTATCCACAAAATATGCTGCGTTTCGATCGGAACCAGACAGCCAGGATGGCGGGGAATGATACGGGGCGTGTAATCCTGGATCGGGCGGACCGCCGGAATCGTGAGGCTGTACACATAGCCGTTGACGGCGCCCGGAATCGGGTGTGCGATCGGAATCGGGTAAATGTTTTCCGGAATGTCGGCCGCAGGTTCGGAAAACAGCTGCACCGAAACGTCATCGGCGGTCAAGTCGCCCAGGTAGACGTGCAGTTTGAAGGTTTGCTCTGCGCCGTGGTCTTCCGCCTGCCCCTGCTCGACATGGATTTTGGGCCAGAAATCCTGCAGGCGCTGCAGCCATTGCGTCAGCCTTTTGCCCGAGTCGCCTTGCGCCGCCGCCCTTTGATGATACTGCGCGGCCAGAGGCAGATAGAAACGCTCGGTATATTCCCGGACCATCCGGTTGGCGGAGAAATGCGGGGTCAGCAAGCTCATGCTGGCGCGCATTTTTTTCGTCCAGCGTTCCGGAATGCCTTGTTCGTTGCGCTCGTAAAAGGCCGGAACGATCTCTTCTTCCAGCAGCCGGTAAAGTATCTCGGCCTGTTCCAGGTCGCTGTGTCCGGCTTCGTCGCCGTTCAAGGCCCAGCCGACTTCGGGCGTATAAGCCTCGGCCCACCAGCCGTCCAGCTCGGAAACGTTCAGGCCGCCGTTGACCAGGATCTTCATGCCGCTGGTGCCGCAGGCTTCCCACGGCCGCCGCGGCGTATTGATCCAGAGATCGACGCCCTGCACCAGGTATTCCGCGGTGATCATGTCGTAATCGCTCAGGAATACCGCGCGCTCGCGGATCTCGGGGCGGCGCATGAATTGGTGCCAGTCCTTGATCAGTTGTTGTCCCGGCATGTCGGCCGGATGCGCCTTGCCGGATACGACCAGCTGCACGGGCCTTGAAGGATGGCATAGAATGCGGGCCAGCCGCTCCGGATCGGTCAGCAGCAGGTTCGGGCGTTTGTAGGTCGCGAAGCGGCGCGCGAAGCCGATCGTCATCACGTTCGGGTCGAACAGGCGCAGGACGTGCTTTTCGAGTTCGTCCGGGTTCAAATTGCTGTGGATGTTGATTTCCCGGCTGTATTCGTCGCGGACGAAATGGACTAGGCGGTCGCGGTTTTTGGCGCGCATGTTCCAGAGTTCCAGGTCTTCGACGCGGTTGAAGTTTTTGCCGAGAATCTCCGGGTCGCACAACCAGCGGGTCTTGCCGCATTGGCGCGTCCATAATTCGTCCGCCTCTTTGGAGTCCCATGCCGGCACATGCACGCCGTTGGTCACATGCGTGACCGGAATGTCATGGCGGGACCAGTTCGGAAACAACGGGGTAAAAATATCCCGGCTGACTTCCCCGTGCAGCCGGCTGACGCCGTTGACCGCGGTGCTGCCGCGTATCGCCAGGTAAGCCATGTTGAATAGGGCCTGCGGATCGTTGCAACCCGGCGCCCGGCCGAGGCTCAGCAGTGTCGGCATGTCGATGCCGAGTTCTTGCGCATACAGCCCCAGCTGGGTGTTGATCAGTTCCGGGCTGAAGCGGTCGAAACCGGCTTCGACCGGCGTATGCGTGGTGAACAGGTTGCCGGCGCGGCCGATCGTCACGGCGGTCGCGAAATCGAGATTTTTCTCGCGCATCAGGTCGCGCGCCCGCTCCAGCACCACGAACGCGGCGTGCCCTTCGTTCAGGTGGCAGACGTCGGGCGTAATGCCCAAGGCCTGCAAAACGCGCCAGCCTCCGATGCCGAGCAGAATTTCCTGCGCCAGGCGGTGATTGGAGCCGCCGCCGTAAAGTTCCGTGGTGATGCAGCGGTCGACCGGATGGTTGATCGGGTCGTTGGTATCGAGCAGGTACAGTTCGATGCGGCCGATTTGCGCCTTCCAGACGCGCACCCAAAGCTGATAAGGAGTCAGCAGTTTGATGCGCAGCCATTCGTCGTTGGCATCGCGCACCGGAGTGATCGGCAGATCGCTGGTGTTGCTGGAAGGGTAGAGCGCAATCTGGTTGCCGCGCGCATCGAAGTCCTGGCGGAAATAGCCGTTCTGGTAGAGAAGGCCCACGCCGACCAGCGGCAGGCCCAGATCGCTGGCGGCTTTCAAATGATCGCCCGCCAGCAGGCCAAGGCCGCCGGAGTAGATCGGCAGCGCCTCGCTGAGCCCGAATTCCATACTGAAATAGGCGATCTTCTTCAGGGAGGCCTGCTGCTGGTAATGATGCTGGAACCAGCGGTTTTCGGACAAGGCCAGCCGGTGCGCCGATACGATCGTGCGAAGCTTTTGGCAGAAGTCCTGATTTTCGGACAGTTTTTCCAGATGCGAATAGGACACCGATTGCAGCACCAGCCACGGGTTTCGGGTCAGCGTCCATAATTTCTTGTCGAGTTCGCACCAGACTTCGTCCGCGCCGTGCGCCCAGGTGTAACTGCAATCAATGGCGAGCTCGGC
Organism: Methylomicrobium album BG8; assembly: GCF_000214275.2. NCBI lineage: Bacteria > Pseudomonadati > Pseudomonadota > Gammaproteobacteria > Methylococcales > Methylococcaceae > Methylomicrobium > Methylomicrobium album. The sequence continues at coordinate 1,652,501 of NZ_CM001475.1, forward strand.
GAGGCCGTCGAGCTTCGATGCCATGTCCGGACGAAAGAAGGCAGGGGTTTTCATCGTATGTTACCTCAAGGGGAGGAGGGAAAGAGGCATCCTTTCAGGCTTGATCCGACTGGGATTTGGCGTAATCCTTTCTTATCGTCGTAAATTGCTGCAACTGCCCGTCGACCTTCGCATTGAACGATTCCTGCGGGTAGGTGCCTGCGGCGTCGGCTTCGCCGGCTTCGATGCCGGTCAGTATTTCCAACGCCTCGTCGACGGTAGAAACCGCAAAGATCGAGAATTGTTTCGTTTGCGCGGCATGCACCACGTCCCATCGTAACATCAGGTGCTTGATATTGCTGGCAGGAATGATCACGCCCTGGTTGCCGGTCAGCCCCTTGGCGGAGCAGATGTCGAAGAAGCCCTCGATTTTTTCGTTCACGCCGCCGATCGGCTGCACCTGGCCGAGCTGGTTGACCGAGCCGGTCATCGCGATATCCTGCCGGAGCGGCACCCGCGCCAGCGAGGAAAGAATTGCGCAGAGTTCGGCCAGGGAGGCGCTGTCGCCGTCGACATGGCCGTAAGACTGTTCGAAAACCAGGCTGGCGGACATCGAAAACGGGCTTTTCCGCGCATAGCGCGCGGCGATGAAGTTCGAGAGGATCAGCACGCCTTTGGAATGGTGGGCGCCGCCGAGCTCGGTTTCGCGCATGATGTCGACGATTTTGCCGTTGCCGAGGCGCGTCGTCGCGGTAATTCGCGACGGCTGGCCGAACATGAAATCGCCGAGCTGCAACACCGACAAGCCGTTGATCTGGCCGACGACCGTCCCTTCTGTATCGATCATCAGAGTGCCGCGCAGAATGTTTTCGTAAAGTTTCTCGCGCACTTTGTCGAGCCGTTTGATTTTGTGGTCGATCGCCTGCTGCACGTCGCTGTTGGTGATCTCGGTATGGCCGTTGCTGCCGGCCCAATAGTCAGATTCGGTCAGCAGGTCGGTAAGGCTGCGCAGGTGGGTCAGGAGCTTCTCCGTATCGCCGGCCATCCTCGCGCTGTGTTCGATGACGCGGGCTACCGCCGCACGGCTCAATGGGCGAAGCTTTTCGCGCCGCGCCAGCGTTGCCAGGAGTCGTGCGTAGTCCCGGGTTTCGGTTTCGCGCGATACCGTATCGTCGAAATCGGCGGCGATTTTAAAGAGATCGTGAAATTCCGGATCGTAGGCGCTCAACAAATAATAGTAAATCGGTTCGCCGATCAGGATCACTTTGACGTCCAGCGGAATCGGCTCGGGTTCGAGCGATACCGTGCTGATCAGGCTCAGCGCGCGTTCCAGCGATTCGATCCGGATTTCCTCCATCTGCAGGATTCTTTTCAGGCCCTCCCAGGCATAGGGCTGGAACAGCAGTTTTTGCACATCGAGGATCAGGAAGCCGCCGTTCGCTTTGTGCAGCGCGCCGGGCCGGATCATCGTGAAGTCGGTGACCAGCGAACCCATGTAAGCCTGATGGTCGATCCGCCCGATCAGATTGCCGTAGTTCGGATGTTGTTCGAAAATGACGGGCGCGGACCTTTTGTGGCTGAAGTCGACCATCAGGTTGGCCTGATAGCGTTTGAACGGACTCTGTTCCTGCGGCATTTCCATGAAAGGAAGTACTTTCTCGGCATGCGGAATGAAATCGCGGATATGCTCGATGATGTCTTGTTTGACATCTTTCAGGTAGGCCATGATTGCATCCTGCCGGCTGTATTTGGCGAGCAGGTCGTCGATCGAATGGTTGACCGCCAGTTCGGCGATTTCGCGGTTCAGGGCCTGCAGTTTGCGCTTGGTTTCCTTGCGCCACGCCGGAAATTTCTTGAGCAGGTTCTGCAGGCGTTCCTGGAAAGCGAAAATCGCTTCCTGAATTTGATGCTGCCTGTCTTTATCGAATTTGTTGAACTCTTCGGCGCCGATCGGCTCTCCCTTATCGTCGGCCGGAACGAACGCATAGCCGGTCGGCGTTTCGGTCAGGATGACGTGCGCTTCGGCGGCCTCGTCGCGAAGCTGACTGAGCTGGTCGACTTCATGCTGGCGCGATTTGCTCTCCAGTTCGCCGACTCGGGAGCGGTACTCGTCGCCGTCGAACGCGGCGGGAATCGCAATGCTGAGTTCGTCGACCAATTTTTCCATATCGGTCTGAAAAATGCGCCCTTCGCCGGGAGCGAGCCTGATTGTCTGCGGTCGGGACGGCTGGGCGAAATTGTTCACGTAACACCAATCGGCCGGGGCTTCATGGCGGCTGGCTTCGTGTTCGGCCAACTGCAGCACCGACGTCAGCTTGCCGGTGCCCGAGGGAGCCATTGCGAAGACGTTGTAGCCTTTTTTGGCGATCCGGATACCGATTTTGAGCGATTCGATCGCGCGCTCCTGGCCGACCGTCAGGGCGATATCCTCCAGTTCCTGTGTGGAAGCGAAGTTTAACTGTGAGGTATCGCAGGCTTTATAGAGTTGTGAAGATGGCAGCGGTGTCATTTTCATTCAATATTACTCATCCAATGAAGCGGGAGGGGCAAGAGCGGTTACGCCATTTCTATTTTAGCCGAGACTGATCATGAATATAGGGGCTATATCCATTAAACCAAAAGACCCGAAGTTTTAATTATAGTTTTCGTGGATTAGGATTATCATAACTTTCAGCGTTTTCCAACCTTTTGCCGAAGCCAATGGAATATAAAGATTATTACAAGATCATGGGTGTTGATCGTAAGGCAACGCCGGAGGAAATCAAGAGAGCTTACCGCAAGTTGGCACGCAAATACCATCCCGATGTGAGCAAGGAAAAGGATGCGGAAGCCAAATTCAAAGAACTGGGCGAGGCTTATGAGGTTCTGAAAGACCCGAAGAAGCGCGCGGCTTACGATCGGATCGGCCAGAATTGGCAGGAAGGGCAGACCTTTACCCCGCCACCCGAGTGGCAGCGCGAATTCGATTTCGGTACGGGGTTCGCGGGCGGCGGCCGGACAACCGGCTTCAGCGATTTTTTCGAAGCGTTGTTCGGAGGCGGCTTTTCGCCGCATCAAGAAGGCGTGTTCTATCGCGGGTTTCAGGCTCAGGGCGAAGACCAGCATGTGCGTATCCTGATCGATCTGGAGGATGCGTACCACGGCGCGTCGCGGACGGTTGCGCTGGATACGCCGGAAATCGACGCCCAGGGCCGCATCGTATCGAACAGGAAAACGCTCAATATCAAAATTCCGCGCGGGATTCAGGCCGGCCAGCGCATTCGCCTGACCGGGCAGGGTATGCCGGGCATGCAGGGTGGAAAAAACGGCGATTTGTACCTCGAAGTCGAATTCAACAAACACCGCTACTTCCAGGCGAAAGGAAAGGATATTTCGATCGAGTTGCCGGTGACGCCCTGGGAAGCGGCGTTGGGCGGCAATGTGCCGGTTCCCACGCTGGGAGGGAAAGTCGAAGTCAAAATTCCTCGCGGTTCGCAAGCGGGGACGCAGTTGCGTTTGAAGGGACGCGGATTGCCGGGCGTGACGCCGGGCGATCAACTCGTCACCTTGAAAATCGTGACGCCGCCGGCGCCCGATGAAGCCGCCGCCGCGCTGTATAAACGGATGGCCGAGCTGATGCCGATGAATCCTCGCCAGAACATGGGAATCGACTGATGAAAAAAGAACTGTTGGTGATCGCCGGAACGGTCATGGACGAATCGGTCCAATTTTCGCTGGTGGAATTGTGCGAGTGCGCGAAAGCCACCCGGGAGCAGGTGGTCGAAATGGTCGAGGAAGGCATTCTGGATCCGGAGGGGGCTTCGATCCATACCTGGCGCTTCGATACGCGGGCGCTGAAGCGGGTCCAAATCGCGATCCGCTTGCAGCACGATCTGGGCGTGAATCTGCCGGGTAGCGCGCTGGTGCTGGATTTGCTCGAAGAAATGGAGACGCTGCGCCGGCAAATGCGCGATTTCTGATTTTTAACGGTCAATCCACTGGGCTGAGCCAGGGCGCCATTCGGAGTAAGCCTCAGCCCAGCTTACGGTATAAAGTGCTGCGGTCCAGGCCAAGTATCCGCGCGGCCTGTATTTTATTGCCGCCGGTCGCTTCCAGTACATGACGGATATAAGCCCGTTCGATATTCGCCAGCGTCCATCCCTGCTGCATGGCCGACTCGAGAAAATCCCCTTCGCTCGGCGGCAGTTTCGAGGCTTGCGCCAGATCTTCCAACAGCAGGGTATCATGCTCGGCAAGTACGATGGCCCTTTCCAGCGTATTGGCCAGTTCCCTGACATTGCCGGGCCAGTGATAAGCCCGAAACCAGCGTAACACTTCCATGGAAATATTGACGGATTCCTGTTTGCCGAGCCGCCGGCAAATCCTGTGAAGCAATACATTGACCAATTCGTCGATATCCTCCTTGCGCTCCCTTAAAGAAGGTACTTCGAGATTGATCACGTTAAGCCGGTGATAGAGGTCGGCGCGAAACGTTTTATCGTTGACGCGCTGCGCCAGAGGCTGGTGGGTCGCGGCGATCAGGCGGACGTTCAGCCGGATTTCCCGTGTGTCGCCCAGCGCCCTTATTTTTCCGGTTTCCAATGCCTGCAGCAGTTTCGGTTGAATTTCCAAAGGCAGTTCGGCAATTTCATCCAGAAACAGCGTTCCCGAGTCGGCCTGTAAAAACAGCCCCGGACGATCTTTGCTGGCATCGGTAAAAGCGCCTTTGCGTACGCCGAACAGTTCGCTTTCCACCAAGCTGTGGGGCAGCGCCGCGCAATTCACCGCGATAAAAGGGCCCGAACGGTTCGGGCTGTGGTCGTGAATCCAGCGGGCCACCGCGCTTTTGCCGGTGCCGCTTTCGCCGGTCAGCAGCACCGTGGAATTTACCCCCGCCGCCCGGGTGGCCAGATTGATCAGTTGAAGCATGCAAGGGCTGCGGGTGATGAAAGTGCTTTCGTCAGGGTTTTTACCGCCGCTCTCGCCGATTTTTACCGCCGTGCGGCGCATCTGCCTGTCCTCGAACGCGCGCGTTACCGCGGCATAGAGTTCTTCGATGCGAAACGGCTTGGTTAAAAAATCGCAGGCGCCGGCGCGCATGCTTTGTATCGCCAAATCGATGCTGCCGAAGGCGGTGATCAGCAATACCAACTGTTCGGGCCGTTTGCGGTGGATCGCGGCCATTAATTCGAGGCCGCGCATTCCGGGCATGACCACATCGGAAACGACCAGGTCGAACGGTTCTTTTTCTATCGCTTCGAGCGCCTGTCCGGTTTGCGTGCAGCCGGTAACCGAATAACCCTGCTGCCTGAGCATTTCGAGCAGATAATCCACAACGCCGGGATCGTCATCGATTACCAGCAGGCGAGCGTTTTCTTCGGTCATAACGGATTTTTCCAGGGCAGATGGACGATGAACCGACTACCTTTGCCGGCGGCGGTTTCGGCGGCGACAGTGCCGCCCATTTCGGTTACCAGCGTTTTGACTACGGATAGCCCGAGGCCGGTGCCGCCCTGTTTGCCGCGGGTGGTGAAGTAAGGCTCGAAGAGATGGGGGAGATGCTCCGGAGCAATGCCGGTTCCGGTATCGCGGACGGTCAGCCGGAGCGCCGTGACCGGCTTGTCGGCATAGGCGATCGACTCCTGCGCCAAATCGATGCCGATCTCGCCCTGGCCGACGATGGCCGCCAGCGCATTGGACAGCAGGTTTAACACGATTTGTTGGACGCCGTCTTTGTTGATCATCCCCAACGGCAGTGTTTCGGGATGGGTGTAAGTCATGGTCACTCCCTGCCGGCGCGCTTCGAAACCCAGCATGTCGATGACTTCCGCGACCGTCTGGATGACGTCGCATGGCACGGGTTCGGCGGGATGGCGCGGGGCGAATTCCATCAGGCGCTGGACGATGCGGGTAATACGGTCGGTCTGGTCGACCAGAATATTGGCGATTCGCCGCACTTCTCCCGGATCGTCGCCGCCGTTTGCAAGCGCTCTTGCCCGGCCGTTGAGGATCTGCAAGGGCGATCCGATTTCATGGGCCAGCCCTGCCGACAGTTGGCCGATCGTGATCATTTTGTCGGCATTCTGCAACGCGCGCTGGAGCTGCCGGCGTTGCTGGGTTTCGGTTTCGAGCCGGCAATGCGCCGAAAACAATTGGGTCGTCATCCGGTTGAATTCCTGCCTTACCGACGCCAGCTCGTCGCTGCCGTTCACCGGCAAGGGTTTCGGCGGCTCCTTGCCGTTCCCGAAGGCAAGCATGGCCTGGCGCAGTTCCCGTAAAGGGCGGGAGATGTAGATCTGGCCCAAAAAGAAGCAAAGGAGGGTGATAAATAAAATGAAAGAAAAAAAGGACACCGCGATATAGGTCTTCATGTCGCTCAAGTCCGCTCTCATTTTCTGCAGCGAGCGCACCAGAGCCAGATTGCCCGGCGGAATGGCCCCGGAATCCTTGCCGAAAGGCAAAGACACCACAAGAAAGTCGGGATCTTCAGCGGGAAAGTAAAATTCTTTTCTTTCACCCTCAAGGGTGGTCTGGAAGAGGGTATGCTCGACTTGTTCGGGCCAGGCCAGCCCTTCCGCAGCCGAACGGATGACGTTGCGGTTGCGAATATAGATGCGTACGTCGATGGAGGGCCTGAGCCGGTCTATTTGCTGCAACAGCGCCTGTACGTCTTCCGTTTGTTCATCCCGCAAGGCGTTTTCTACCGAAACGAGCAGGCTGTAGGCCAGCAAGCGCGTTTCCTGTTCGACTTCATCCCGCAAATTTTGCGATTCGGCCCGAAGCTGATACGTCCCGTAGATGCCGAACACCATGAGAGACAGGGCAAACAGGGAGAGGGTCAATTTATAAATCACCGACATGGTGACGTATTTTGCGCCGCTTTGTTGCAAGACGCAACACATCGGTAAGCGAATAAAAAATTACTTCCAAGCAACCCCATGAAAACCCCATGAAAAACGGCATGAATTTATTTCCGGCTTAAGGCGGCATGATCATTGCATAAATTTTAGGATTGCCAATGACATCCCTCTTTTCAATGAAAAACAGCCGAACCGCATTGCTCGCCCTGTGCCTGGCCTTGGCCTCCTGCACTTCAGAAACGGAGACCGAAACTGCGGAATCCCGCGAAGTGATCCATCCGATGGTAAAAGACATCACCCGGAGCAGCGACTACGTCGCCGAAATTCAGTCGGTGAAATATGTCGAGATTCGCAGCAAAGTGAAGGGATACATCGACGAAATTCATGTGGACGAAGGTCAGACCGTAAAGAAAGACCAATTATTGTTCACGTTGAGTGCATTGGAGTTTGAAAAGGAGCTTCAAAAAGCGAATGCGGTCTATAAAAATACCTTGGCCGATTTGAAGGCGGCTAAAGTGGATTTAGCCAATGTCAAGCTGCTGGCGGCCAAAAACATCGTGTCCGGGACCGAGCTTGAAGTCGCTCAAGCCAAAACCGAGGCTTTGGCGGCCGACGTGGAAGAGGCCAAGGCAAACAGCGAAAAAGCGGCTTTACACATTGCCTTCACGCAAATCCGGGCGCCTTTCAACGGTACCATCAACCGCATACCGAACAAGGTCGGCAGCCTGATTCTGGAAGGCGATATGCTGACCTCCATTTCCGACAACCGAGAGGTGTTCGCTTATTTCAATCTTTCGGAAATCGATTACCTAAATTACAGGACGAATGGGGAAAAGGAAATCGGCACAGTCGGCTTAAAGCTCGCGAATAATAAGCACTACGGCTATAAAGGCAAAATCGAAGCGATCGAAAGCGAATTCGACCGTTCGACGGGTAACATCGCTTTCAGGGCCCGTTTTGCGAATCCGGACGGCCTGTTAAAACACGGTGCAAACGGCAAGGTCATTGTCGACGAACGGCTTAACAATGCGCTGCTGGTGCCGCAGAAGTCCACTTTCGAAATTCAGGACAAGATTTATTTGTTCGTGGTCGATAGCGAAGGGCGCCTGAAACAAAGAAACATCGTCCCGAAAATGCGTTTCGAAGATTTTTACGTCGTGGAATCCGGCCTGTCGGAAAACGAGTGGGTTCTCTTCGAAGGCGCCGGCGACGAAAGGGAGGGCAAGAAAATCCGGCCCGTTCCCGTCGATCCGGCTGCAGTGATGCCGACAACCGGCAAGTTCTAACCGACGGCAAGAAATCCTCATGACCAGTAAATTCATTCATCGTCCGGTCCTGTCGATCGTGATCTCGATTCTGATTACGTTGATCGGCCTGTTGTCCTTGATCCGGCTGCCGGTGACGCAGTTTCCCGATATCGCCCCGCCCGAGGTCAACGTCACTACCCAATACACCGGCGCCAATGCGGAAGTCGTCGTCAAGGCGGTGATCACGCCGCTCGAGCGGGTGATTAACGGCGTACCGGGCATGGCCTATATGTCGTCCGTTTCCGGTAACGACGGCGCCGGCCAAATCCAGATTATTTTCAAGGCCGGGACCGACCCCGAGGTGGCGGCGGTCAATGTCCAGAACCGGGTATCTTCCGCTTTGGACGAATTGCCCGCCGAAGCGATTAAAGCGGGCGTGATCGTCGAGAAAGTGCAAAACGCGATGCTGCTGTATATCAACATACTCAGCTCCGATCCGTCGCTGGACGAAAAATTCCTTTACAACTTTACCGACATCAACGTCTTAAAAGAGCTGAAAAGAATCGAGGGCGTGGGCTTCGCCGAAATATTGGGGTCCCGGGAATACGCCATGCGGGTCTGGCTCAAGCCCGACAAGATGCTGATGTACGGCATTTCGGCCGCCGAAATCATCGATACGCTCAAGGCGCAGAACGTCGAGGCGGCGCCCGGCAAAATCGGCGAAAGCTCGGGTAAAAAAGCCCAGGCGCTGCAATACGTTTTGAAGTACACGGGCAAGTTCAACACCCGAAAAGCTTACGAAAACATCGTCCTGAAAAGCCGAGAGGACGGCGAAATTCTGCGGCTGAAGGACGTAGCCGAGATCGAATTCGATTCGCAGGATTACAACGTCCTGTCGAAAGAAAACGGGCGGCCTTCCGCCGCGATTTTGCTGAAGCAGCGTCCGGGCAGCAATGCCAAGGAGGTGATCGAGCGGATCAAAACCACGATGGCGACGATCAAATCGGCTTCTTTCCCGCCGGGCATGGACTATACGCTGAGTTACGACGTTTCCGAGTTTCTGGACGCTTCCATCCATGAAGTGATCAAAACCCTGGCCGAAGCTTTTTTGCTGGTCGCGTTGGTGGTGTTTGTCTTTTTACAGGATTTCCGTTCTACCGTCATTCCCATCTTCGCGGTGCCGGTATCGCTGATCGGCACGTTTTTCTTCATGCAGATGATGGGTTTTTCGCTGAACCTGATCACCTTGTTCGCGCTGGTGCTCGCGATCGGCATCGTGGTGGACAATGCGATCGTGGTCATCGAGGCCGTGCACGCCAAGCTGGAACATGCGCGGATAGGGCCGCGTAAAGCTACGGAGCAGGCGATGCGCGAAATCAGCGGAGCGATCGTCGCGATCACGCTGGTGATGTCGGCGGTGTTCGTGCCGGTCGCTTTCATGGAGGGCCCGGAAGGCGTGTTTTTCCGACAGTTTTCGCTGACGATGGCCTGTTCCATCGTGCTTTCCGGCATCACCGCGCTGACCCTGACTCCCGCGCTGTGCGCGGTGTTTCTTAAAAACGGCCATGACCCCGACCATCCGAAAAAATCCGGGGCCCACCGGTTTTTTACCCGCTTCAATGCCTGGTACGACGGGCTGTCCGAAAACTACCGGAAATTGGTGGGCGCGATCGCCGACAGAAGGCTTGTCACGTTCGGGATATTGCTCGGTTTTTCCGCGGGCGCCGGCCTGATCGGCGCCCTGGTGCCTTCCGGCTTCATTCCCGAGGAAGACCAGGGGACGATTTACGTCAATATTACCGCTCCGACCGGCGCGACGCTGGAACGCACCGAAAAAGTCTCGGACGATGTGCAGCGGATCGCTTCGAGCCTGACGGACGTGAATTCGGTGTCCAGCCTGGCGGGATTCAGCCTGCTGTCCGAAGGCACGGGCGCCGTTTACGGCATGAATCTGATCAGTCTGAAAAACTGGGAACAACGCAGCGCTTCCGATAAGGAGATCATCCGCCTGCTCGAAGAAAAAACCCGGCATATCCAGGACGCCGGCATCGAGTTTTTCACGCCGCCGCCCGTGCCGGGTTACGGCAATTCCAGCGGCTTCGAAATGCGCCTGCTGGACAAAACCGGCGAGGGCGACCTCCATCGCCTGCAGAAAACAGTCGACGCCTTCGTCGAGGAACTCAACAAGCGGCCCGAGATCGTGAATGCCTTTACGACCTTCAACACCCGCTTTCCGCAATTCCTGCTGCATATCGACGGCGACAAGGCCGCGCAAAAAGGCATTACCGCCGAGAATGCGATGAGCACCCTGCAAACCCTGATCGGCAGCGAATACGCGACCAATTTCATCCGTTTCGGCCAGATGTACAAAGTGATGGTGCAGGCGCTGCCCGAATACCGCGCCCAGCCCGACGACCTGATGAAGCTGTACATTAAAAACGATGCCGGGAACATGGTCCCTTTTTCGTCCTTTCTGCGCGTCGAAAAAGTCTACGGTCCGGAACAGGTGACGCGCTACAACATGTATCCCTCGGCGATGGTCAACGGACAGCCCGCGCCCGGGTACAGCAGCGGCCAGGCGATCGCCGCGATCAAGGAAGTCGCCGCCACGAAACTTCCGAAAGGTTTCGGCTACGATTGGGCCGGCTCGTCGCGCGATCAGGCCCAGGCGGGCCATCAGGCGGTGTACATCTTTCTGATCTGCCTGTTGTTCGTGTACCTGCTGCTCGCGGCGCAATACGAAAGTTTCATCCTGCCGATGCCGGTGATCCTCTCCTTGCCGACCGGCGTGTTCGGCGCCTTGTTTTTTCTGTGGCTGATGGGGCTGGAGAACAATATCTACGCGCAGATCGCGATGGTCATGCTGATCGGTATTCTCGGTAAGAACGCCATTCTGATCATCGAATTCGCGACCCTGAAGCACCGGCTCGGAAAAACGCCGTTCGAAGCAGCCATCGAGGCGGCGACGCTGCGTTTGCGTCCCATCTTGATGACCTCCTTCGCCTTTATCGCCGGGCTCGTTCCGCTGATGTTCGCTTCCGGCGCGGGCAAGATCGGCAACAATACCATCGGCTCCGCGGCGGCGGGCGGCATGATTTTCGGAACGCTGTTCGGGGTGATCGTGATCCCCGGTTTGTATGTGGTGTTTGCAACCCTCGCCGATAAGCGCAATCCCGAAAAAAGAAAAGAAGAAATTGCCTACACCGAAACACTCTAAAAATGAAATTGAAATGTCGAATTTTTTCCCGCACGGTCCTGTGTTTAGTGATTTCGGCGGCCACCGGTTGCGGAACGCTCAATACCGACCTGTCCGTTCCGGAAAAGGAAATCCCCAAAACCTTTCCGAACCCAAAAGGCGATGCCACGATCGCCGGCATCGACTGGCGCCAATACTTCACCGACCCGCTGCTGGTCGAGCTGATCGATACCGCGGTACGCAATAACCTCGATTTGCAAATCGCCCTGCAACGCATCGAGATGTCGCGTTCCAGCGTGAAGCTGGCGAACGGCGCGCTGCTTCCGAAAGTGGGCCTGAACGTGGGCGGCGGGGTGCGGAAATTCGGGCTGTACACGATGGACGGGGCGGGAAACGCGTCCACCTATATCACGCCCGGCCAAATCGTTCCGGAAAATTTAACCGATATCTTCCTGGGGCTGCAGGCGTCCTGGGAAGTGGATGTTTGGGGCAAGTTGCGGAACCAGCGCAAGGCCGCCATTTCGCAATACCTGGCCAGCGTGGAAGGGAGCCGGTTCGTGATTTCTAACTTGGTCGCCGATGTGGCGATCCATTACAACGAATTGCTGGCGCTGGACAACGAACTGGACATTATTCGGCAGACGCTCCGGAAACAGCAGGAGGCGCTGGAGGTGATCAAGCTCCAGAAAGAAACCGGCCGCGCCAACGAATTGGCCGTGCAGCAATTCAGCGCCCAGTTGCTCAATTCCGAGGTGCTTGAAAAACAGACGCTGCAGCGCATCACCGAAACCGAAAACAGGATCAACTTTCTGCTCGGGCGCTATCCGCAGCCCCTGCCGCGAAACAAAGACGTTTTGTTCCAGGCCGTTTCCCGGCAGATTTTGGCGGGCATTCCTTCGCAACTGCTGGAAAACCGCCCCGACATCCGCGCGGCCGAATTCGAGATCGAGGCCAGCAAGTTCGATCTGAAGGCGGCGAAGGCGGCTTTCTATCCGAATTTCAACATCACCGCGACGCTGGGCTTTCAGGCCTTCAATCCGGAATTTCTGTTTCAGTCGCCGGCCTCGCTCGCCTATTCGCTGATGGGGACCCTGGTGGCGCCGCTGATCAACATGAATGCGCTGAAAGCCCAGTTCAATACCGCCAAGGCCAATCAGTTGACCGCCATGTACAACTACCAGAAAACCATTTTGAACGGCTATGTCGAAGTGGCGAATCAGCTCTCCAATCTCCGGAATCTGCAACGCATGCAAGAGTTGAAAAAGCAGCAGAGCGAAACGCTGCAAAAGTCCGTCGATACCTCCAAGGAGCTTTATAGGTCCGCGCGGGCAACCTATCTGGAAGTCCTGATCGCGCAGCAGAACGCTTTGCAGGCCAATCTCGAATTAATCGACGTGATCAAACAGGAACGGCTGTCGACTGTCAATATTTACCGGGCATTGGGCGGCGGCTGGCGATAATCGCGTCAAGCGCCGGCAGGATCTGGCGGCACCCTGCCCAGGCGCCTCCGGGTTTCATGCGTGCCGTTCATTATTAAACGGTGTTTTTTCGAATTCATGGTTTTTTCAAACCATTGTCCTTTGATGAATATCTTCTAAGATTTGTGTAAATAACTGTTTTTAAAAGGTATATTATGCAAATGGTTTCTGGCATTAGAATTGCTTACGTTTTAGGTTTATACAGAGCTCCGCCCGAATCTTCGAATTTTAATCGACCTTGGTTATGCGCATACCCTGAGCGGGACACGGTTGATAACCCCGTTTCCCACGTTTGAAGACCTATCGCCAGCATAAAATCATCGTCTGTGTTCGCGCGATTCCAAACGTTACGAACGGGATAAATATCCCGTCCGGCATCGGTATCTTAGCAGGTTCAGCCCCGTAGGGTACGCTGTGCGTACCTTTCGACATTGACGGTACGCACTCGGCAATTGCTCCTGCATTGCTCTTGATCGCGTGTTCCCGACGCGATCTACCTTCCCCATCCCTGGGGTCGTACCTCCTGCATCCCTGCAGTCGAGCGTACCTTACGGGGCTGGCTGGACTTAACGGCAGGGCGCCCTTCAGACGGTGAGGACTTCCCTATTCGCGATATGAAAATGCTCTAGTGTCGGCAGGACTCGGCGGGGCCGAGGTCAGTGATCGAAGGGGATCCGCGCCAAGTTTGCGCGATGCGTTATAATAGCGAATCGAAAAAAATAATTGCGCCAAATTTTATTCGAACTGCCGAAACCTGGAATTATCTTCTATAGTCCTTTCTTGAGATTCATGGAGTTTGCCGATGTTTGAACCCTATCCGTTCCGTTAACAAAATAGAATTGACAACATGCGTATAAGCACCCGCATGCATTTGAAGAGTAAGCGTTTTTCTTCTGCAATTTCCGCGCTGATTGTGATGAATGGGTGTACTCCGCCCGCGTATCAGCCCCTCCTGCCGCCGGCCTACATGCAGGATTTGAAGGAGACTGCTGACGATTCGGTCTCCATTCCTGAAGCCGAAGCGTTACCTCTCAAGGATGAAAAGCCCTCTTCGCCGCAAATCGAGGCGAAGGAATTCAATTTAAATCAAGTCATTCAAACCGCCTTAAAGGCCGATCCGGTCATTCAGTCGGCCTTTGAGAATATTCATCAGGCGGAAGCGGACCTGATCACGGCCGGGCTTTTGCCGAATCCCGACGTGTCGGTGAGCGGCTCCCTGATGCCTTTGGATCGGACGTTTACCGTGGACCGGCAGGGCGGTCCGCCGCAATTCGATGCCGGGATTTCGATGCCGATCGACTGGTTTTTATTCGGCAAGCGTGCCGCCGCGATAGTTTCCGGCCGGCACGGCGTGGATATTGCGGCGGCGGATTTCGCCAATACGGTCAGGCTTCGGATCGCTTCGGCGATTTCCGCCTTTTATACCGTGCTTGAAGCGCAGGCCATGCTGGAGCTGGCGCAGGAAAACAATGCCAATCTGACCCGAGTCGAGCGGATTATTCTAAATCGCGTGGCCTTGGGAGGCGTCGGCACGATAGAGGCGGATAGGATTCGCCTGTCCATCTTCAGCAGCCACCGTGATGTCCATGCGCGGGAACTTGAGCTGAATGCGGCGCAGAATCAATTGCGCGCCTTGCTCGGCATTGCCGGAAATGTGCAGGTTGCGGTTAAAGGCAGTCTGGATGTGGCCGATCCCGCTATGCCGATCGAAATTGAAAAGGCTTTCGAGCTGGCGGAGGAAAACCGGCCCGATCTTTTGTCTCTGCAACGCCAGCTCGACAAGGCGAATGCCGATATTGCCTTGCAGGAACGCAACGCCTATCCGCAAGTCGTGCCGAAAATCGGTTATACCCGCCAGTTTCAGCAGCAGGCCATCGGTTATCCGGATGCCAATTCCTGGGGAGCCGGTGTCGACATCGTCGTGCCGCTTTTCGACCGCAATCAGGGCAATATTGCCAAGGCGCGCTCGGTATTGATCCAGTCCAGAGCCAATCTGCAAGCGCAGTTGACTGCGTTGCGCAGCGAAATCGATCAGGCGGTCAGGGCGTTTGCCTCCGCTCACCAAGTTTTGATCAACGATGACCCCGGCCAGTTGGATGCGGCCAGAAATGTGCGCGACAAAATCAACCAGGCGTATGAATTGGGCGGCAAGACGCTGATCGAGGTATTGGATGCCCAGCGAATCTACCTTGAGACCTACCGTCTGCATATCACCAGCCGTTCCAGTTACTGGCATTCGCTTTCTCAACTCAATGCTGCCGTCGGCAAAGAAATCTTGCAATGAACCATCCTTTTTTACCCCGTTTCGGCAGGCGTGTGTTTTTTTACGGTTGCTGCATCGTCATCGCCGCGGCCTTTTTGTTGATGATGGCTTCCGGGCGTCCCGGCCATGCCGATCAGAACGCCGCCGACAACACGGCGGTAGTAAAGCTGGCCGGTCCTAGGACCGTTGCCGTCAGGGCGGGCAGCCTTCTCGAACAAAAGCTGGATATTTCGACCGTTCCGAAGGATCAGATCACCACCCCGCTGTTGCTGGCGACGGGTTCCGTCGTCGCCCATTTGGCACCGGGCTCCAACCCGAGCGAAGACCGCTGGCAGTTCAACAGCATCGAGCTTTCGGGAGTCTATGCGGACTGGCAGCGCGCACGGGCGGAAAAGGAATTCAATATCAAACGGCTGGAAAAGATCCGCGAATTGACCGCCGCACAGACTCAGTCACAAAAACTGGTGGTGGACCGTTTACGCAAACTGGTCGCGACCGGCACCGAAGCGATCCGCGATCTGACTGCCGCGGAGGCGAATCTGTTGCAAGTGCAACTGGAAGGCCAGAAGGCAGTCTACGAGGCCGAGACCGCGTTGACGGTCGCGACGCGCAACCGCGCGGCGCTGGAAAGAACTTTGCTGCAGGACGGCGTCGATCCTTCGTTGCTGGAAAACGCCGCTTCCGGCACGTCGTTGATCAAGGCGGATGTTCCGGAATTGAAGATCAATTTGGTTGCGGTGGGGCAGGCCTGCGTGACCAAATTTTATGGCTTGCCGGGACAGTCCTTCATCGGCAAAGTCAAGAGTCTGGCTCCGGCTTTGTCGGCGGAACAGCATACTTTGCGGGTGTTCTTCGAGCTGCCGGATCCGGATAATAAATTCAAGCCGGGCATGTACGCGGAAATCGGCCTCGGCACCGATCCCCGGATGGCGGTTCTGGTGCCGTCGGATGCGGTTTTGCACAGCCGGAACGCCGATTTTGTGTTCATAGGCGCTGGTCCGGGATTATGGAAAATCACTGAAGTTCAGGTCGGGGAAAGCATCGGCGACCGGGTCGAAATTCTGCAGGGCCTGCAGGGCGGCGAAAAAATCATCGGCAATGGCGCGATCCTGTTGAAACCGATGCTGGTGCAGGCGTTGCTGAATGAGGATATTGCCAAGGAAATGCAGCCCGAGGGTGTGAAGGAATGATCCCGCGCCTGTTGAACAATGCGATGCACCATCGCCTGATCGTGCTGGGCATCGCGGTGATTATTACGCTATTGGGGCTGTGGTCTTTTTCCAGGATGCAGATCGATGCCTATCCCGACATCTCGGCGCAAATGGTGCAGGTAATCACGACCTATCCGGGAAGGGCGCCCGAAGAGGTCGAACGCCAGGTCACGGTGCCGATCGAAATTCAGATGCGTAACGTGCCGCGCGTCGATACGATCCGTTCGCGCACCATCTTCGGTTTGTCGGTCGTGCAGTTGATTTTCGAAGAGGGCGTCGAGGGGTATTGGGCCAGGCAGCGGGTCCAGGAAAAGCTGACCGGCCTCGATTTGCCCGACGGCGCCTCGGCCGAATTAGGGCCCTTGGCGACCGCTTACGGCGAAATCCTGCGTTATGAGCTGATTTCGGACGGGCGCTACGATCTGATCGAACTGCGTTCGATCAATGACTGGATCGTGATACCGCATTTATTGCGCGCTTCCGGCGTCGCCGACGTGAGTAATTTCGGCGGTTACGAAAAACAGTACGCCGTGCTGATGAATCCTGCGCAATTGCAGCGTTTCGGCCTGTCTTTGAGCGATGTGGTCGAGGCGATCCGGACCAACAACGAAAGCGCCGGCGGCAGCGTGCTGTCGCGCGGCAGCATGTCTTTCGTCATCAGAGGACGCGGCGCGCTGCAAAGCGTCGAGGAAATCGGCAATATCTTCATTAAATCGCATGGCGGTACGCCGATCTATGTGCGCGACGTTGCCGATGTCGAGATCGATTCGAAAGTGCCTTCCGGGATTCTCAGCAAAAACCGCAACGATGCGACGATCGAAGGCATTGTGCTGATGCGGCGGGGCGAAAACCCTTCGACCGTGCTGAACCACGTCAAGGACGTCATTACAGTGCTGAACCAGGTCGATCTGCCGCAGGGCGTGCAGGTGGTGCCATTCTATGACCGTTCGATGCTGGTCGACAGCACCCTGCATACGGTCAGCCACAGCGTCTTGCTCGGTATTTCGCTGGTGACGGTGGTGCTGCTGTTTTTTCTGGGACGCCCCTCCCTGGCCCTGCTCGTCGCCTTGACGATTCCGTTTTCGCTGTTGTTCGCGCTGGTGCTGATGAATGCGATGGGCATTCCTATCGGCCTGCTCTCGATCGGGGCGATCGACTTCGGCATCATCGTCGACGGCGCAGTGATCATGGCGGAAAATATCGCCCATCGCATGCACGAGGCGACGCTGCAACAAAGCCGGACCGGCGCCGCCAAAACGGTGCTCGATGCGTCTCTGGAGGTCGAACGCCCGGTCTTTTTTTCGATCCTGATGATTGTCGGCGCCTTTTTACCGTTGCTGACATTGACGCACATCGAAGGCTTGCTGTTCCGGCCGATGGCGTTGACGATACTGTTCGCGCTGTTCGGCGCGATGCTGTTTGCGCTGTTCGTGGTGCCGGTTCTGGCCAGTTATCTGTTTCGACACGGTTACCGGGATTGGGAAAATCCGCTGCTGAGGTGGCTTTATCCGCGCTACTCCATGCTGCTCGAGACCTTGATGCGCCGCCGCTGGCCTACCGTAATGGCCGCCGCAATCGTGCTGGTGGTCAGTTTGGTGTCCGTCGTGCCGCGCCTCGGCACCGAATTTCTGCCTTACATGGACGAGGGCGTCGCTTGGGTGCGGGCGAATTTTCCGGAAGGCACAGCCTTGCAGCAGACGTCCAAATTCGGGCAGCGGCTGCGGCAGATTGCGCTCGAATTTCCCGATATCGATTTCATCGTCGTGCAGGCGGGACGGAGCGACAGCGGCACCGATCCTTTTCCGCCCAGCCGGATAGAGATGCTGATCAGCCCCAAGCCGCGCGATCAGTGGGTACAGTTTTCAAGAAAGCAGGAACTCCTGGTCGCGCTGGGAAACCGCTTTCGCGCCGAGTTTCCGACCACGCGCTTTAACTTTACCCAGCCTATCATCGACAGCGTGACCGAGGATGCGAACGGCACCTCGGCGAATCTGGCGGTGGAGTTCTCAGGCGCCGATTCGGATGTGCTGTTGCGCCTCGCCCAAAAAACCAAGGAGTTGCTGGCGAGGGTGCCGGGGGCGGAGGACGTCAGCATCGAACAGGAAGGTCCTCAGCCGCAATTGGTGATCAAACCGGATCGTTTCCTGTGCGCGCGCTACAATGTCAGCATCGAGGATGTGAATCGGCTCATCGACGTTGCGGTCGGCGGTTCGCCGATCGGCCATTTATTCGAAGGGGAACGGCGCATCGACATCGTTGCCCGCTTTGCCAAAGAATACCTGAGCTCGCCCGCCGCGATAGGGCGGCTGCCGGTCTACAATACCGAGGGCATACCGATTCCTTTGGCGCAGGTCGCGCATATCGATATCGTCGATGGGCAGACGATCATTGCGCGCGGAGACGGCCGCCGCCGATTGACGGTGCGCACCGATATCGTGAACCGCGATCAGGGCGGTTTCGTGGCGGAAGCCAAAAATCTTTTCGCGAAAGAAATTACCGTTCCGAGTGGTTACCGGGCGGCCTGGCTGGGCATGTTCGAAAATCTGGAACGCGCCGCGCAACATTTCACCATTCTGGTGCCGATGAGCATCGGCGTGATCTTTATGTTGCTGCTGGCGACTTTCGGTTCGCTGCGCGCGGCGCTGATCCTGCTGTTCGCGATTCCTTTTGCGTTTGTCGGCGGCGTAATGGCGCTGTATCTGCGCGACATGCATTTGAACGTGTCTTCGGGGGTCGGATTCGCGGCGGTTTTCGGCGTGTCGATCATGAATGGGGTGCTGATCGTCCGTACGATCACCGAATTGCGCATGAACGGTGCCGCGCTCGAAGCCGCGATCATTCAGGGCTCGGTGCGTTGCGTCCGGCCGATTCTGATTGCCTCGCTGGTCGCGATTCTGGGGCTGGTGCCCGCCTCGCTGGCGACCGGCCTGGGGTCGGATGTCCAGCGGCCTTTGGCGACCGTCATTGTGTGGGGACTGTTCAGCGCCACGGTGATGACCGTGCTGCTGGTGCCGGTGCTCTATCGCTTGTTCGAGCCGCCGATCAATTTGCCGACAAAGGAAGAGCTCGAATTGGATAAGGACTGATTCCATTTTGATTCAAAGCTCGCTGGATAGAGCGGAACGCATTGCTCCATCTTCGCGCCGGAGCCGGAAGAGCGTACATAACCTGAACTTGGGATAAACCTTTGGTCTGAGCAGGGCAATCGCGCTATGTTGAAACTTCCGCCGGACTGAGTGGGACGGGGTTTATCACCCTGTCCCCGCTGTTTGAAAATTCTCCGCCAACACCAAATCATCTTTCCTATCCATCCCGCTTTAAATGTTACGGACGGGATAAATATCCCGTCCGGCACCCGTATCTTACGGGTTCAGCTCCCGTAGGGTACGCTGTGCGTACCTTTCGACATTGATGGTACGCACAGCGTACCCTATGGGGCTGGCTGGACTTAACGGCATGGCACCCCTCAGGCGGTGAGCATTTCCCTACACGCGATATGAAAATGCTTTAGTGCCGGCAGGCTTCGATGGGACTCGATTTCAAGCGCCTTCGAGCTGAATACGCGCCGTTCGTGTAAAATCCGTGCTTTAAATACTTGAACCGTACCTGACGAGGCTGGCGGCCGGCATGATGGACATTGCGCTTATTGTCATTTTGATTCTGATAAACGGCCTGTTCGCCATGTCGGAAATGGCGTTGGTTTCTTCCGGCAAAGCGAGGCTGCAGAAATTGGCGGACGAGCATCGGCCCGGCGCCCAAGCCGCCTTGAAGCTTCATCAGGAACCTTCGCGGTTTTTATCGACCGTCCAGGTCGGGATCACCTCGGTAGGCATTCTGAGCGGAGCGGTAGGTGAGGGTGCACTGGCCGAGCCGCTGGCCGTCCAGTTTCGGCAAGTAGCATATCTTGCGCCTTATGCGGAAAATCTGGCTTTAGCGGCAACGGTCGTCTCGATCACTTATTTTTCGGTCGTGGTGGGCGAACTGGTGCCCAAACGCCTGGCATTGCTGCGTCCGGAAAGCATCGCCCGCGTGATGGCCGGGCCGATGAACGGCCTGGCCCTGGTCGCCGCGCCGTTGGTGTGGCTGCTGTCCGCTTCCAGCAACGTGCTGCTGCGCATGATCGGCGCCCATAAGCCCCGTAAGGTTACAGTGACCAACGAAGAAATCAAAATCCTGATGGACATCGGTTCGGAAGCGGGTGTGTTCCATGACCAGGAAGGGCAGCTGGTCTCGAATGTGCTGAAGCTCGACGAGCAGCGGGTCGGCGCCATCATGACGCCACGCAAGGATATTTTTATCGTCGATCTGGAGGATGACGAGCGGGCGGTCAAACGCCTGATTGCCGACTGTCCTTATGCGAAGGCCGTGGTCTGCCGTGGCGGCGTTGAAAACATATTGGGCATTCTGCACCGCAGCGATTTGTTGAAAATCCTGATGGACGGGGGCGAATTCGATGTTGGGCCTGTGCTGCGCGCGCCCCTGTATGTGCCGGATTCGTTGATGCTGCCCGAGCTTCTGGAGTTTTTCAGGGAAATGCACGACGAGTTTGCGCTGATCGTGAATGAATACGGCGAACTGGAAGGTCTGGTTACCTTGAGCGATGTATTGAAAGCGATCGTGGGCGATTTGCCGAGCCCGGAAGCTGAATTCGATCCCGACATCGTACGGCGCGATGACGGTTCCTGGCTGGTGGACGGCAGCGTCTCGATCGTCCGGCTGAAATCGGCGATCGGCATGACGGGGCCGTTTCCCGGCGAGGCGGTAACGGCGTTCAATACTGTCGGCGGATTCATTCTGTTCTATCTGGAAAAAATACCCCATGTGGCGGATCACTTCGTTTACGACGGCTGGTATTTCGAAGTGGTCGATGTGGACGGCACGCGAATCGACAAAGTTCTGGTTGCAAATGAGAAGGCCGATCTCAAAAACAAGAGGCCGGCTCAATAAAAATTGCCGTGCAGGCCCGGTATGCCGATATTCTGAATGTGAACCGCATTGCGGCCTTCTTCGTAGGCCAGCAGTCTGCCTTCCTCGCGCCAGAGCCGGAAAGCCAGCGCGTAGGATAATACCCGCACCGGATAGCCGCGCGGCATTTCCTGCAGATAGGGCTGGATGGTCGTGAAGTCGGAAGCATGGTACTTGTCCATGATGAAGCGCAAACCGCCGTTGGCCGGGCCGATGTTGTAGGCCAGAAGGCCCAGGAACAGGTCGCCGTTCATTTCGTTCAGGTAGTGTTTGAACGTTGCGGCGGCAATGAAGGCGTTGTGCTTCGGGTTTTGCAGATCCAGTCTGTCGACCTCCAGTTGCTCGGCGGCTTCGCGGGCGATCGTTTTCGGCACCTGGGTGATTTGGAACAGGCCACGGCCGCCGTCCGCGCTGTCCCGCGGCATGAACGAAGACTCGGCAGCCGCGATTCCGTGCAGGATATTCGCGTCGACGTCGAACGCTTCGGCCGCCGCCTCGATCGCGGGCTTGAAGGCCGCGGCCCGGTCCAGCATTTTTTGCATCGCTTTGGTGCCGTAACGCCGGTATGCCGCATAGACCTGATGCGCCAGCGTCACCCGCCCGGCTTCCACCTTGCCGCCGACCAGCGTTCTGAAATGTCTGTAAGCCAGCGCGAAATTATCCTGCACGCTGATCCAGCCGATCACGACGGCAAGGCCTGCGGCAACCGCCGGCGCCAGGATCTCGGCTTTCTGATGCAGCGATTGGCGCAGCCGCCACCAGCCGAGCAGGAAAAATGCCGCCAGCAGGACCAGCAGCAAGATGCCGAACGCGAACGGCAGCAGGTTGGCGAAAAAGCCGGTGCCGGTGAAGTGCGCGGCGGAATAGCCGAGCAGCACGATGATGGCCGAAATCGCGACTCCGATGAGGCTGATCACTTCGATTGTAAGCAGGGCCAGCTTGCGCTGCAGATAACCGGGAGGCGGCGTTTTTTTCTTCTTTTTGGTGGTTGATTTTGAGGCGGCTGGCGATTTCGAGGCGCCTTTTCTGCGTGGTGCCGATGGCGATGGATTGCGTGTCCGGGCAGGTTTCGGCGGCTTTGCCCCGGCCGTGTCGGCCGTTTCCGTTTCGGGAAGTCGCTCCTGCTTTTCCATCGCGCGGCTGTCGGTCATTTATGCAAATGATTGTCCGGACAGACGCCGTTGCGCAGGCTGATGATCGGCCAGTTCGCCGATTCGGCGTGCTGCTTCAATGTCGCGTCGGGATCGACCGCGACCGGATTTTCGACCCTGCTTAAGAGAGGCAGGTCGTTGTGCGAATCGCTGTAAAACCAACTGTTTTTTAATGTCTCGTTCGAATCTTGCAGCCAGTTTTCGAGATAGGCGACCTTCCCCTCCCGGAAGCAGGGCAGGCCGATGAAACCGCCGGTGTAACGTCCTTCCTTGAATTCGGGCGTAGTCGCGAGCAGGTTTTCGATCCCGAACAGCTTCACGATCGGTTCGGTCACGAAGCGGTTGGTGGCGGTAATCACCAGCAGCGTATCGCCGCGCTTTTTATGTTTGCCGACCAGTTCCAGAGCAGGCTGCAGCAGCAGCGGACGGATGACGTCCTCGACAAACTCGGCCCGCCATTGATGAAGTCGATCGGCGCTATGCAGAGAGAGGGGGCGCAGCGAAAATTGCAAAAATTCGACGATATTCAAGGTGCCGCGTTTGTAGTCGTCGTAAAACTTCACGTTCGCCTGCTCGTACTCGTCCTTGTCGACGATGCCGCGATCCACCAGAAACTGCCCCCATAGGTAATCGCTGTCGTCGGCTATCAGGGTATTGTCCAAATCGAAAATGGCTAAACTCACGGGTATCCTGTCCAGATTAAAAGGCTAGCTGCCTATGGAAACTCGGTTGATTTTATGGTTCAATGAGGTATTCATTATAACTGCCTTACCTGCCTCGTCATTTTATCATACGCGCGCCGGGGAAAAGGTGGGGTAAACAACAAGGTTTTAACATGATAGACTCGAAAGGATACCGGCCCAATGTCGGGATCATCCTTTGCAATGACGAGGGTCGCGTGTTTTGGGCAAAACGGATGGGGATGAATGCCTGGCAATTTCCTCAGGGCGGTATCAATCAAGACGAAGACCCCGAAACGGCGATGTATCGTGAATTGTGGGAAGAGACCGGGCTGCAGCAGCAGCATGTTCAGGTACTTGGGCGGACACGCTATTGGTTGCGTTATAAACTGCCCGAACGTTATATCCGTAAGAATACCGCGCCGATCTGCATCGGACAAAAGCAGATCTGGTTTATTCTGCGGCTGCTCACGCATGAATCGAACGTGCGTTTCGACCATTGCCCGAAACCGGAATTCGACAGCTGGCGCTGGGTGGATTACTGGGAACCGCTGAAAGATGTCGTTTATTTCAAGCGCAAGGTTTATCAGCGGGCGATGACCGAATTGAGCGAGATTCTGGCCATCGAAGGCTTGCCCGTCGATATGGCCGGCAAAACGGTTAAGGATCGGATGCCGCCTGCCAGGCTGAAAGGCAGCCGCCGGCCGAGACATAAAAAGGCCGCCGCCAGGGCATAACGGATTTCAGGCAAGAAGGCTGTCAATAAAGGTCTATTTGAGACCCTAAACCGCCGGTTTTTGGGGCAGGCGGTAAACGGCGGTTTCCAGGCTGCCATCGGGGTAAAGATAAACGATCCGATAACCGGGCCCGGCGTCGTCAAGGCTGAAAGCGAGGCTATCGGGTTCGAACTGAAAGCAGGTCGAAGGCGCGCTGAATACGCGTACCGCATCGGTCCGCTTGTCCATCACCTGATGAATATGGCCGCAGGTGACCGCCCTGACCTTCGGGTAACGGCGCAGTACCGCAAGAAATTCCCCGCTGTTGTCGATGATCATCGTATCCATCCAAAGGCTGCCGGTTTTCAGGCAGTGATGGTGCACCGCAATCAGCGCATACCGGTCCGGACAAGCGCGCAAGCAGTCTTCCAGAAACCGCAATTCCTGTTCATCGAGCCGTCCGCCCGGTTTACCCGGAATCAGGCTGCTCAAGGCAATGGTCTGCCAATTGCCGAGAAACGTTTGTTTATTGCAGCTGACCCGTCCCCTGTTCAAAGCGCTTTGCATCAGCGCCGGATCATCATGGTTTCCCGGCAGGCAGATGCAGGGAATTCCCGCGCTCTGCAGCTTTTCGGCGATGCGCCGGTAGCTGTCGAGGCAAGGTTCCTGCGTCAGGTCGCCCGTGGCCAGGATCAGGTCGATGTCAGGATGCGCCGCCAGCGCGTGTTCGAGCACCCGGTGAAAATAATATTCGGTGTCGATGCCGTACATCGTATCTCCCGGATGCGGGAGAAGATGCAGATCGGAAATTTGCAGGAGGGTATGCGCGTGCGCCGGCATGGCTGGATTTCAGTCGATTTTTTTATTCAGTATCTTGGAGTTCCGCTGCGGATTATAAAGGTTCTTCAGCGAATCCGGCAGGCTGGCCAGGTCCGATTGGCCAAATCCCCGCTCGATGAACCAGTGCATCGTTTGCGTCGACAAGGCGTAGATCCTTTTCAGGCCTGACTGCCTGGCTTTGGCATAGGCATGATCCAACAGCCGGCTGCCTCGCGAACCGCCCCGGTAGTCCGGGTGGACCGCGAGGCAGGCGATTACGCCGCTCCGGCTCGGTTCATCCCGATGCAGCGCGGTGCAGCCGATGATCAGCCCATCGCGTTCGACGACGATATAATCGGCGATTTCCATTTCGATTTTTTCGCGCGAACGTTTGGCTAGAATGCCTTGCTGTTCGAGCGGCTTGATCAGTTCCAGAATGCCGCCGATGTCGTTCAGCGTTGCGGACCGCAATTCTTCGAACGGCATCGCACTGATCAGCGTGCCGACACCGTTGCGGGTAAACAGTTCGAGCAGCAGGGCGCCGTCGGTCCTCCGATCGACCAGATGGACGCGGCCCACGCCCGCGTTCGAACACTGGATCGCGGCTTTCAGCGGCAGGGCGACAATATTCGGCAGCTCCGGATGCCGATCGAGGAAATCGCCCGCTTCGGCGGTGGTCATTTGCAGGATCTGCTGGCCGCTGCCGGGATCGCAAAAGCTTTGCTCGGTCAACAGGATCAGCTTTTCGGCTCTCAAGGCAATCGCGACCTGGGTGGCGACCTGTTCGGCGGACAGGTTGAACACCTCGCCGCTCGGCGAATAGCCGATCGGCGAGATCAGCACGACCGCGTCCTGGTCGAGCTGCCGTTCGATCGCCGCGCCGTCGATCCGCCGGACTTCGCCGGTATGG
Source organism: Methylomicrobium album BG8 (assembly GCF_000214275.2). NCBI lineage: Bacteria > Pseudomonadati > Pseudomonadota > Gammaproteobacteria > Methylococcales > Methylococcaceae > Methylomicrobium > Methylomicrobium album. The sequence continues at coordinate 1,677,955 of NZ_CM001475.1, forward strand.
CCGTAATCGACGCCGCCGATCACGCCGATCGGTTTGGCGGTCACGAAATTGCCCGAAGCAACCCGAAGCCCGTATCCCGCCATCGGCGTGTTCGCGAGGCCCAAGGACAACAGCGCCTCGATCTCGACCCGTGCGGTGCCGGCCGCTTCCTTCACGCATTGCAGCGCCAGCTCGCTGGTAATCCGGAGATTGTTGTGGAATAGCGCGGGAGCGTCCAGTTTCTTCAGCCGCTCGTCGATCTGCGGACGAATCCCGTGCACCAGCACCAGCCGAATGCCGAGGCTCTTCAACAGCGCGAAATCGTGGACCAGATGGTCGAAGTCCGGGTCGAGCAGCGCCTCGCCGCCGAAATTGATCACGAAGGTTTTATTTCGGTGCGCGTGGATGTAGGGCGAGGAATCTCTGAACCAGTTGACGAAGGATTGGTTAGGTAGCATCAAAGGAAAGGATTGATCGAAAATGTGATTTTTGTAGGTTGGGTTAGGCGCCAGCCGTAACCCAACATTGCAGTCTTCGATGCGTTGGGTTACGGCTGGCGCCTAACCCAATCTACGTTCTTCGATCGCGGAAGCCATCATATTCGCCGTGTGCATGCAGCCGGGCATGTCTCTGTTCCGGGAAAAGTTGAAAAAGCAAAGAAGAACAGCGGGCGCCGGTGTTGACGGTTAATAAAAAGTATCCCAATTGCTCGATTTGCGCCGCCAGCTCAGCTTCGGCAGCACGAATCCCAGGATCATCCCGATCGAGGCGACCATGCCGCCATAGAGAAACCAGTCCTGCTCCGAGCGGTCCTTGAGTGCCGCATTTTCGCGTTCCAGCTGCTTGGCTTCTTTTTCGATCTGTACGTAGCGTTCCTCATAATTGTCGCGTTCGGCTTTGATCCGGATCGCATCGGCCGACGTTTTTTTCAGCTCGCTGAGTTCATGGATCAATTTATCGCGTTCCTTGGCCAGGGATTGTTCGAGCGTCGTGCCGGGCGTCAGGAATTGTTTCAGCTTGATCAGTTCGAGTTTCAGCGCCGCATTTTCGGATTTCAGCGCGGCGCTTTCACGGGTGGCCGATTCCAACTGCGTCCGGCTGGGCGGTTCTTTCATTGTGTTGCGGGTCAGAATATAACCCTCGGTGCCGTCTTCCAGCCGGACGCGGGAATAGCCGCTTTTCTTGCTGACTTCCAGCACGGTCAGGGGGGTGCCGGTTTCAAGCGAGCGCACCAGGGCGCCTTTGTTGCTTTCTTCGCTGCGCAAGGCGATGATGTGGGTGTCGGTCACATAGACCGTCTTGTTCGGCTCTGCCGCATGGACGGCGCCGACGACCAGCAGGGAAGCGATGAGTAGGCGTTTCACGATGGAATCTCTAGGGTATGAGGAAGTCCGATTTTAACGTTATTTACCCGGGATGAGAAATTCGAGCAGCGCTTTTTGGGCATGCAGGCGGTTTTCGGCTTCTTCGAAAACGACGCTCTGCGGTCCGTCGATCACCTCGGCGGCGACTTCTTCGCCGCGGTGCGCGGGCAGGCAGTGCATGAACAGCGCGTCGGGCCTGGCGGCGCGCATCACTTCGGCGGTGATCTGGTAATTCTTGAATGCCAGTTCCCGCAATTTTTGTTCCTCTTCCTGTCCCATGCTGGCCCAGACGTCCGTGACCAGAAGATCGGCGTTCCGGGCCGCCTCGATCGGGGCCGCGAAGAATTTCACATGATCGCCGGCCGCCTCGACGATCGCTTGATTCGGGCGGTAACCGTCCGGACAGGCGATATGCAGATGAAAATCGAGCAGCATCGCGGCATGAATATAGGAATGGCACATGTTGTTGCCGTCGCCGATCCACGCGACCGTCTTGCCCTTGATGTCGCCGCGCTTTTCAAAATAGGTCTGCATGTCGGCCAATAGCTGGCAGGGGTGCTGCTCGTCGGTCAGGCCGTTGATGACCGGCACGCGGGAGTTCAGTGCGAAGGTGGCCACCATCTCATGGCTATGGGTGCGCAGCATCACGCAATCGACCATGCTCGAAATCACTTTCGCGCTGTCTTCGATCGGTTCGCCGCGGCCCAACTGGGTATCCCTGGGCGAAAGAAACATCGAACTGCCTCCGAATTGCGCCATGCCGGCTTCGAACGAGACGCGCGTGCGGGTCGAAGATTTCTCGAAGATCATCGCGAGCACCTTGCCTTTGAACGGATAATAATTCCGGTCGCGATGTTTTTTCAGTTCGATGGCCCGGCTGATCAGTTTCCGGAACTCGTAGCCGGTAATGTCGAGCAGGCTGATGAAATGTCTGACTTTCATAGGGTTACATCTTGTGCTGTGTAGTCTTTGACGAGACCGGATAAAATGGCGACGAGCAATTCGATCTGGGCCTCGTCGAAGATCAACGGCGGCAGCAGGCGGATCGTCTTTTCGTTCGTTACGTTGATCAGCAGGCCTCTCTCCAGGGCGGCGGAAACCAGACCGCCGCACGGGCGATCCAGCTCGATGCCGATCATCATGCCTTTGTGGCGAATGTCGACGACGCCCGGCATGCCGTCCAGGCTTTCGCTGAATGCTGCCTGGATCGCCCGGCCGTGGCGTTCCGCCTGGTCGGCCAGCTTTTCCTGTTCCAGCGTGTCGAGCACGGCCAGGGCCGCGCTGCAGGCGAGCAGATTGCCGCCGAAAGTCGAGCCGTGGTTGCCTGCGGTGAGGACCTCCGCCGCTTTGCCGTGCGCCAGGCAGGCGCCGATCGGCACGCCGTTGCCGAGCGCTTTCGCAAGCGTGACGACATCGGGCAGTATCCTGTTGTGCTGGAAGGCGAGGAATTTGCCGGTGCGGCCGATGCCGGTCTGGATCTCGTCCAGCATCATCAGCAGGTTATGTCGATCGCAAAGGGCGCGGATCCGGTTCAGATAGTCCGCAGACGGCACATTCACGCCGCCTTCGCCCTGCACCGGTTCGACCAGCACCGCGACCACGCCGCTGTGTTCGGCCAGCGCCCGTTCGAGCGCGGGCACGTCGTTGTAAGGCACGCGGATAAAGCCTTCGACCAGCGGTTCGAAGCCCTGCTGGACCTTCGGATTGCCGGTCGCGCTCAGGGTGGCCAGCGTGCGCCCGTGGAAACTTTTTTCCATCACGATGATCCGAGGAATATCGATGCCCAGGCCATGGCCGTATTTGCGCGCGATTTTGATCGCGGCTTCGTTCGCTTCGGCGCCGGAATTGCAGAAAAAGACATTGTCCATTCCGCTCAGGGCGGCAAGCTTGGCGGCGAGGTTTTCCTGAACGGCGATTTGATAGACGTTCGAAGTGTGCAGCAGGGTTTCGCTCTGTTTACAGATCGCGCGATGAACGGCCGGGTGCGCATGCCCCAGGCTGCAAACCGCGATGCCGGACAAGGCGTCCAGGTAGCGCTTGCCGTCGGTATCCCATAACCATGCGCCGGACCCGCGCACGAAGGTCACCGGCAGGTGCCCGTAAGTCGGCATGATGTGACTGTTCATTTCATTGACCTGTAAATGAAAAAACCGGCAGTAAACCCCAGCCGGCAGAAAAAAAGGTCCGATTATAAATTTCTATTGTGTATCAGGCAAGTAGAGGCTTAAAGATTTGCTTTTTTAATGAGTTTAAACTTGTTAGAATCAACCAATTTTCATTATCGAGTGTTAAAAAATCATGAGCGTTATCGAAAGAATTCAATCCCAACTGGAATCCAATCCTGTGATCTTGTATATGAAAGGTTCGCCCGATTTTCCGCAGTGCGGATTTTCAGGGCAGGCGGTGCACATTCTGGATGCCTGCAGCGCAAAATATGCCTATGTGAACATTTTCGAAGACCCCGAATTGCGCGAAGCGTTGAAAAGCTACTCCAACTGGCCGACTTATCCGCAGCTTTATATCGCCGGCGAACTGGTCGGCGGCTGCGACATCATGATCGATCTCTACCAAAAAGGCGAACTGGCTAAAATGTTGAGCGCAGCCAATTCGGTCGCCGAATAACCCGCCATCCATTATTTCTTTCCGAGTCTCGTCCCGCCGGTTCCGCGGAATCCGGGACGGCGCCGTCGTTTCCGGCTACGGCAATCGGGCCGGTCCGTTCAAACCCGAATGCGATAAGGCATCCGCCGCGACAGGATGCGTCCGTGATTTCGCCGCTCGTGGTCCCGGTTAGACAGTATCGACAATGCTTGTTAAGCTACAGCGCTTACACTTACACGACAGGGCGCAGGCGAATGCGAGAGCGGACAACTTTATGGCTGGGCGGTTTGACCGCGCTGTATCTGCTCTGGTTGACGTTCTGGGTCGTGTTGGGCGATCAGTCTTTCGGCCTGAATTTTTATAACTGGGATCAGGCTTCGGCAGCGGTGGCGGCGGCACTGGCCGCATTCCTTACTGCCCGGAAAACCGCGAGGCCTTATACGTTTTTTCTGGTTTTCCACGGCCTGAGCCTGATCATGATGAGTGTGTCCTGGATTACCTTCGATCCGGCGGACGTTCATCGGTCTTTCCATTTCAGCGGCGACCTGCCGTCCTATTCGAACATCAGCTACGGCGGATTCGTCTTCTTCGGCGTGTGCGCGTGGGGTTATCTGGTACTCGAACAATGGCGGAGCTATCCGCCGACGGCGCTGACCCAGGGCGTTTTTGCGCTGTTGTTCGCCGGTTTGTTCTTGATTCTGGCCAATTTCTACTATCCCCAATATTTGCCGCTGCTCGGCGAGGCAGCGGGCCGTCTGGATGCGGTGGTGTCGGGCTTCGAGTTCCTGATACTGGTTTCCGGCCTGATCGCGGTCCTGTTGAAACAATCGCCGGCGGTGAGCATGACGCTGGTGGCGACCGCCTTGCTGCTGGCAAGCGATCTGGCCTACAGCGACAACGATGTGCCGTACGGCATCGAGGCGGTCTGGATGTTCGGGCAATTATTGATGCTGGCCGCCCTGACCCAGTTTTCCGGCACGCCACAGAAAACCGAGAGCGGCCAGGAGCCGGGCAAGGGGCGATCCGGCCTTTCGGCGCTGCTGATATTGCTGTCGCTGGGCGGGCTGCTGCTGGCGGTCGCGGTGGGCTTTTTGCCGATTCATCGGGTCTGGAAGTCATTTTATGGGGTGTTGTTCGTGGTTGCGCTGGTCGTGATCGAGGTCTGGCTGACCGATCGTTTCGACGAGACGGTGAGATATCTGAAATCCCATACAAAACACCTCTTGCGGAACCGACTGACCGGGGAGGAGTGGCGCACGGCCGATACGCGCATCTCTGCGGCGCTGCAATCGACCGGTCTCGGGGCTTATCTCGACTTTCTGGATGCTTCCGCGCGCCGGCTGAAGAAGGATGTAATTTTTCTGGGGCCGGAAAAACTGTTTCCTGCGTCCGTAACGGATAATGACGGTTCGAGAACAAGAACGTGCTTCCTGGTGATGCCTTTCAGTTACGCTTGGTCTAGCGACGTCCACAAGCTTCTGGCGGATGCCTGCAAAGCGCTGTCGGTGCAGGCGGTGCGCGGCGATGACGTGTTCACGCCCACCGATATCCTGGTCGATATCTGGAGGAGCCTCAATATGGCCGATTTCGTGATCGCCGACATCACCGGCCGCAATCCGAACGTGCTCTATGAGCTCGGCATCGCGCACACGCTCGCCAAACCCGTGCTGATCATTTCCCGGAACGCCGGCGACATTCCGATCGATTTGAGCACCCGGCGCGTGATTCTCTACGGTCAGAACGAAGAAAACTGGCAAGCGGACCTGGAACTAAAAGTCACCCAGGCGATCTCCGAAATCGTTCGCGTTTACGGTTTGTAAAAAAGAACAGCCATGAAATCGCGCATTATCCCTGGGCAAGCATTTCTTGCCTTCCTGTTCATGAATCTTATAGGCGCTGTCGGTCTCCGGGCGGCGGAGCAACCGCCGCTCGCCCCCGGCTACGGCAATCTGCAATTCGCGTTGCCGGCACCGGGCACTTATGCGTTGCCGCCTTTGGGCGAGGCCGCCAACGGCGAGGTGCTGGACAGCGACGGCAAGGCGCTCGAACTGTACGATTTGATGGGCGACAAGATCGTGCTGCTCAGTTTCGTCTATTCGACCTGCAGCGACGTGAACGGCTGCCCCTTGGCGATCGCGGTGCTGCATAAAATCAAACGGCGCCTTGCCAACGAGAAGGATATCGCCGCCAAATTGAGACTGATTACGCTCAGCTTCAACCCCGAACACGATACGCCCGACACGATGGCGGCATACGGCAAGGAGTTTCAGGCGCCGGGCATCGAATGGCATTTTCTGACGACGCGTTCCGAGGCCGATCTGCAGCCGATTCTCGGCGGTTACAACCATACGGTGCAGAAGGTTTACGACGCGGAAGGCAAAAGCACCGGGACGTTTTCGCATGTGCTGCGGGTTTATCTGATCGATGCGGACAAACGCATCCGGAACATTTACAGCGTCTCGTTTCTGCATGCGGATACGTTGATCAATGACATCAAGACCTTGCTGAGCGGCGAACCCCGGACCGTAGCGGTCAAGACGCCTGCGGCCGGCAAGCCGTCCTTGTATCGGGCCGGGGACGACAAGTCCGATTACGAAAGCGGCGGCTATCAAACCCATTCGCTGGCAATGAAGGAACGGCGGGGCAAAGCGATCGACCTGCTGGCGACGATTCGAAAACCGATGCGGGGTTTGCCGCCCGTGCCGGTGCCGAAGGACAATCCCTTGACCGAGGCGAAAATCGGCCTGGGCCGCAAACTGTTTTACGATCGCCGCCTGTCGCTGAACAAGACCTTTTCCTGCGCGATGTGCCATATTCCGGAGCAGGGCTTTACCAGCAACGAAATGGCGACCGCGGTCGGCGTCGAAGGGCGGACGGTCCGCCGCAATTCGCCGACCCTGTACAATGTCGCTTATCTCGATCAGCTGTTTCATGACGGCCGCGAAACGGCATTGGAGCGACAGGCATGGGGGCCGCTACTCGCGCACGACGAGATGGCGAATCCGTCGATCGGCTATGTGTTGGAGACGGTCGCCAACAGCGAGGACTACCGGGGATTGTTTCAAAAAGCCTTCGGCAAAGGGCCGGGCATGGAAACCCTCGGGATGGCGATCGCCAGCTACGAGCGTACCTTGAACTCGGCCGATTCGCCGTTCGACCGTTGGTTCTACGGCAAGGACCGGAAAGTGCTGAGCGAAGAGGCTCAGCAGGGTTTCAAATTGTTTACCGGCAAAGCCGGGTGTTCCGGGTGCCACACGGTCGATTCGAAATTTGCGTTGTTTACCGACAACGGCTTCCACAATACCGGAATCGGTTTTGCCGCGGCGATGGACGGCTCGAACGCGAAGCGCCGCGTGCAGATTGCGCCGGGCACTTTCGTCGAAGTCGACCGCGAGGTGATCGATTCGGTATCCGGCGATAAGGGCAACGATCTCGGCCGTTATGAAATCACCCAAAAACCCGAGGACCGCTGGAAATACCGCACGCTTTCCCTGCGCAATATCGGTTTGACCGCGCCGTACATGCATGACGGCAGCCTGGGGACGTTAGAGGAAGTCGTGCAATTTTACCGGCAAGGCGGTCGTCCGAACGAAAACCTGGATCCGCTGATCCGGCCTTTGCCGCTGAACGATCGGGAAGCGGCGGCGCTGGTCGCGTTTCTGAAGAGCCTGACCGGTTCGAACGTCGGCGACTTGGTCGGCGATGCGTTTGCGGCGCCGATCGGCGATGCGAAATGACAAATCGGGTTTCTCTGGCTACGACGGATTTTGGTGCTGGAGAAGCTCAACCGTTTGATGATAACATGAGGACTTTAAAATCAACGAAATCCGCGCTCAAGAGCGATCATGAACCCCAATCACCGAATCCTGTTTGCCGGCGATCCGCACGGAAATTTTCGGCCGCTGATCGAGGCGGTCCGAAAATGCCGTCCCGAAGCGGTCGTGCTGCTCGGCGATTACGATTTGGAGTGCCCTTTGGAGCACTATCTGGCCGAGATCATCGGCTTGACCGAAATTTGGTGGATCGCGGGTAACCATGACTTCCAGTCGCCCTGCAAATACCACAGCCTGTTCAACTCCTCGCTTGCCGACTACAGTCTGCACCTTCGCGTGAAGGAAATCGCCGGGTTGCGGATCGCGGGACTCGGCGGGATTTTTTTGGGCAGGGTCTGGTATCCGCCTGCCCAGCCGAAGTGGATCAACAAACGCCATTTTCTGAACAGCCAGAAAACTGCGCAGCGCTATTCCGAACTGTCGCTAAAATACCGGTCCGCGATCTGGCATGACGAGTTCGAAGCGATGAAAGCCCTGCAGGCCGATATCCTGGTCACGCACGAAGCCCCGTCCTCGCATCGGTTCGGGTTTGCGGCAATCGGCGAGCTGGCCTCCGCGATGGGAGTGAAACATGTGTTTCATGGCCATCTGCACGAAAATTATGCTGCCACGATTCGGCGCAATATCCGCGTGGTGGGTGTCGCCGATCAAGTGGTGGCCGATCTGGCCGGCAATCTGGTGAACGCCGGGGAACTGGCCGTTTCGGATTAGGTCTGCTTTTTCGAACCGGCGGCGCCTGGGAATTTGTCACTGCCCCGTTTCGGCGTAAGGTTTTGACAGGCAGCCGGAGAAAACCCGTAGCAGCCGTCTCTTCGCGCCATGTCCGGCTTGATGATCATTCGCAAGCCGGCATTTCCAGCCGGCCATGATCGAGAAAATGCCCGGTGCGGCGGATAAGCGAATTACGCTTTTCAACAGCGTCCCTTGTGGTAAAGTTCCGCCAGGTCGAACGGATCGGCGCCGAAAAAATTCCGAAGCCGTAACGTCCACATCAATAAAATCGTCTTCCAGACTCCGAATGTTTCCCAGCGGCGGCCGAAGCGGGTGGCTTTTGCGGTCAGGCAAATCGACGGGCCGATAGTTTTAAGCAATTTCGACAGGTATTCCTGAAAGGGGATGCAGAGATGAGTCGATTTTTATCCTCGCATAAGGATTCAAGCGTTTATCCCCGTCTCTTTATCCGGATGTTATCAACCGGAAAGAAATTGACAGTTTCACCAAGCCTGTCTATATTGCCTCGTCATTTTTAAAAATGGCGAGGCAATTGATTTTATTGTTTGACCGTTCCCGTCAGCAGTTGGGAAAGTAAAGGCTTGATACCCTCAAGCTGGCTGTTATTCGTTTGTTTTTTAATTTAGGTTTGGGATGGGTTGACCGTTACGGACTTTGGGTTCGGGACGGTGAGGAAGCATTCCGTAAGGAATGCGCATCCGTAGGATTACCCGATTTACTTATCATGAATTGCAGGAGAATGAACATGAAGCAAATAGGCGCCGAGTTTTTGGGAACTTTCTGGTTGGTTTTGGGCGGATGCGGCAGCGCAGTACTGGCGGCCGCGTTTCCGAATGTGGGCATCGGGTTACTGGGGGTTGCGTTTGCTTTCGGGCTTACGCTTTTGACGATGGCGTATGCGATCGGCCATATTTCCGGTTGCCATCTGAATCCCGCCGTATCTATCGGCTTGTGGGCCGGCGGACGTTTTCCCGCGAATAAATTGTTGCCTTATATTCTGGCTCAGGTGGCCGGAGGATTGGTCGGAGGCGGCATTCTCTATCTGATCGCCAGCGGCAAGGCGGGTTTCGATGCCGCTGCCGGTTTCGCGGCGAACGGCTACGGCGAACATTCGCCAGGCGGTTATTCCCTGGGGGCCGCGTTAGTGACCGAAGTCGTGATGACCATGATGTTTATACTGATCATTCTTGGCGCCACCGATCGCCGCGTGCCGCAAGGTTTTGCCCCTATCCCGATAGGCTTGGGCCTGACCCTGATACACCTGATCAGCATACCGGTCACCAACACCTCAGTCAACCCCGCCAGAAGCCTGGGCGTCGCGGTTTATGCCGGCGACTGGGCGCTCGGGCAGGTTTGGCTGTTCTGGGTCGCTCCGATTGCGGGCGCGCTTTTGGGCGCTTACATTTATCGGTTGATTGCCGAAGAGCGGATTGAAGATACGGCGGCTCCCGGCTTCGTCAAACAACAATAAAAATCGTTCATTCATCGAACCGACATCTGAGCTTCTCGGCTTTTTTTGACGAGAGAAAGGTTTCGAGAAGCCTGGATACTGAAGATGGATGGCAAGGGCATTATTATGCAGAGAGGGGGAGGGTATGGAAAAAGATCGATCCGCAACCGGTTTTGCGCAAGTTCGTCAGGAAGAACTGGAAGTCATCAAAAGCCAGCGGCTGAACCGGGGCGATATTCGGGAAGCCGATGAAGCCGCACACCTTGCCGGACTGGCGATCAGCGGCGGCGGTATCCGTTCCGCTTCGTTCGCGTTGGGCGTCCTGCAGGGTTTGAACAAATACCATATTTTGCGTCGGGTGGACTATTTGTCGACCGTTTCGGGCGGCGGCTATATCGGCTCCTCGCTGACCTGGTTCAATTATCAGAACAAGAAGAACGGTTCGCCCTGGACTTTTCCGTTCGCTTCCGATGCAGTCCATTCGCCGCTGAATTTCCTGAGGCAGAACGGCAATTACCTGCTGCCGAACGGGCTGTCGGCCTTGTCGCTGCTGGGCGTCCTGCTGCGTAATATCGCGCTGGCGTCTTCGGTTTATCTCGCGGTGATCGTCAGCCTCTTTTATCTTTTCGTCAATCTGCAACTGTTCGTGCCGAAACCCTGGATGCTGCCGTTTACAAACGGCTGGCAGCCGGCCTCCTTTTTCACCCAAGCCTCGCTGGCCATGGTGCTGGTCTTCGGGATCACCAGTTTTTTGTATGCCTGGATGACCTGGCGAAAGTTAGGGACGGAGCAGCGCGGGTATCGCGGGCGTTTCTGGTTTCAGCGCGTGCAGGGCAAGATCATTTTGCTGGCGCTTGCATTCTGGGTATTGGCGTTGCTGCCGGGAATCAACCAATTCGTCAGCGATAAACTGCGCGGAATGGAATATATGACCACTTCCTTTCCGGCGCTGCTCGGCATGATCGGATCGATCTACGAGTTTTTCCAGCAGCAAAAGGGCAACCAGGCCGGCAAAGGCGCGATGACGGAGATTCGTATTCTGCTGACCTCGGCATTGCTGATCTTCGGCATCATGGCGGTCGGTTATAAATTCGCGCTGGATTGGGATCATTCGGACATGCAGTGGCTTTACGGATTGGTGATCGCCGGCGTCGTCCTGACCGGATGGTTCGTCAACCTGAACCTGTTCGGCATCGGGCGAATGGACCGCGACCGCCTGATGGAAGCCTTTCTGCCGAATCCGCAAGCGGTGAACAACACGCGCTGGGAACTGGCGACCGAAGCCGATGTGGCTTTTTTTACCCAAGTTTCCGGACCCGATCAATGGGGGCCTTACCACATCATCAATACCAATGCCGTTCTGGTCGATTCTCCCAATGCCAAATACCGGGGCCGCGCCGGGGACAATTTCATCATGTCCCATCTGTATTGCGGCGGCGACGCGGTCGGTTTTCATCCGATGGATGCGCTGTCCGACGGCGAAATGACGCTCGCGACGGCGGTGTCGATTTCGGGCGCCGCGTTGAATCCGAACGCCGCCAACTCCGGGCAGGGCACCACCCGCAACCGCCTGGTTTCGTTTCTGCTGACGTTTTTCAATATCCGGCTGGGCTTCTGGATACAGAATCCGGCGGTGACCGGCTGGCGGAAAATCCTGTCGGATATGAACAGGCGCCCCAACTTTTTCTATCCGGGCTTTTTTCAGGGGTTACTGGGACAGGATCTCAGGGAAAACGTGGGCTATCTGGAGCTGACCGACGGCGGCCATTTCGACAATACCGGGCTGTATGAATTGATCAGAAGGCGCGTTGATACCCTCTATTTTTCTTCGGCCGGCGCGGACCCGAATTTCACCCTGGACGATATCGGCAGTCTTCTGGTGCGGATCCAGGTCGATTTCGACGTCACGATTACTTTCCATGACGAGCTGGAAAGCCTGATGCCGGGATCGGACGGAGAAAGCGTGTACGCGAAGCGCTTCGGCTTTTCGAGAATGGGCTTCGACAGAGGCACGATCCATTACCCGGCCAGCGCTCTGGGGCCCGCCAAAAAGGGTACCCTGTATATCGTCAGGGCGACGCTGGCCAAGGATTTGCCTGCGGAAATCTACAGTTACCGCGCCCAGCACGAGGAGTTTCCGAATCAGTCCACGAACGACCAGTTTTTTGATGAGGTTCAGGTCGAGGCGTACCGGGAGTTGGGGTTCCGGTTGACCGCGCAGATGTGCAGCGCGCTGTCGCTTTCCAGCGAAGAAATTACCCCGGTTTCGGAGATTTTCGCGGAAGCGGCGCAAGCAGCCGTCGAAGGGGTACAGGAGGACGTCGAAGGCGTGCCGGAAGTGTAACGCATCTGCGTTGCGCTTTCATGCAAGGGGGACTTGAACGCCGATGTCCCGGCCGCCGACGGTTACCGGCTCAGCTTTTGCCACCACGCAACGGCTTGCGGCAGGGCTTTTCGCCCGGATTCAGCGGCCCGCCGCCCGAGCGCAAGGCCCAGGCGCCAAGCCAGGGCGAGGATTCGGTAACCGGCTTTTTTCACAGGCGTAAAATCGACCGCGCGATCCCGAAGCACGCCGCGCCGGCACAGCCATCGGAACAGGCCGCTCAGATACAGAAAAAACAGCGCCTGTCCTGCCAAAAACCAGAGCAAGCGTCCCGAGGCGCCCAAGGCCTCGCCCGAATGCAGCGGCCATAGCCAGGCCGCCGCGGTTTGTCCGGCCGTAAAGCGGGCCGGGTCGCGCACTTCCAGAATGTGGCCGCTCCAGCGGTCTACCCAGACCGTGGTGAAAGGATGGCGCTGATTGATTTCGCCGTCCTGGCGAAAATGGATTTCAAACACCCCGCTGTCGCCGACCGGCGTGCTGATCCGCCGTAATTCGGCGTTCGGAAACGGGGCGCGGGCGATGAACTCGGCGCCTTCCAGACCGACTGGATGATCGTTCGGTACGGCGGTGCTGACGATCGCGCCGTTCGCCTCGCCGTGGCCCATCCCGGCCTCGCCGGTCAGCGTTTCCACCAGTGCCGGGTAAGAGAGCAAGACGCCGGTGCCGGCCAGCGTGAGGATCGCTGCGGCGCTCAGAAAACCGGTGATCCGGTGCAAATCGGTCGCAAAACGCAGCAGGCCGGATTGCCGCCGTATCGTCAGCGCTTTGCGTAGCCCTTTGATGCCGGGCCACCACAAATACAGCCCGCTGCCCGCCGACAGCATCAACAGCAGTCCCAAAGCCCCTACCGTTTTCCGTCCGGTCAGGCCGAGCAGCAGATGGCTGTGCAAATCCAGGAACCAAGTCGTAAAGGTCGAGCCCCAGAAGCGGCTCGCAGCGACCTCGGCGGTGTAAGGATTGACCGAAACCATCAAGGGAGCGTACCACTCGAAATACGTTTCGCGCGGTTTTTCGAACCAGGCGGTAATCATTCCGTGCGGCGATCTCGGCATTTCGAGCGTCCAGGCGCCGTGCCGGTCCGGATGTGCCGACCGCACCGCCGCGATGATCTTGTCCAGCGATTGGTGAGCGCCTTCGGGATGGTCGATCACCAGGCGTGGATTCAGCAGTTCGTCGATATCTTCCCGGTAAATGCTGAGGCTGCCGGTCAGGCCCAGCAGGGCAAACAAAAAACCGGCGCCGAGCGCCAGCAGCAGATGCAGTTTGAGCCAGACGGCCCGACCGCGCCGGGCCTTGATGATCGCGTGGGTCATTCGGGAAAAGGGCTTCGGAAAAACTGCGAATTATCCCACGGATCGGCTTTTTCTGTCAGGCCGGGCGCATCAATCGTGCGCGGCCAGCGGATGGTGCTGTGAGTGTTCTTCGGCGATGACTTCTTCCAGCGACGGCTGGCCTTTGACAGCGCGCTTTATCGCCAGTTTGACGGCTTCGTAATTCCAGTCCTGGATTTTGCTGTTATCGGTAGCGTCCCAGTGAATGAAGACACCTACGCAGATAAATATATGCGTAGCCTCCTCCAACGGAATGATGCCTTCCTTGACGCAGTCGGCAACCGCCGTGGCGACCCCTCTTTGCGCCGGGCCGAACATCTGCTCCGCCTGCCGCCCGTTGGTGATTTCCACCTTGTTGAACATGACCGTCGCCGGTTTGGTCATCAAGTTGGGCGCTATCAGCGCCAACAGCGCATTATCGCCGCGTTTCTGGTTGGTCAATGCATTGCAGAAAGCGAATTCCGCGGCGCTGCCGCGCGGTCCCATGATCAGGTCGATATGCGCCACTTCGTTCCCTTCTCCAACCAGCGCTTCACCAACCAATACATGATCTATTTTGGGTTTGGGGATATTGATATTCGGCATGATATTTCTCCGGTTAGCTGTAACTTTAGGGCTCAATGGAATAGCCGGCATTCGCCCAGTCTTCCAGGCCGCCTTCGAATGCGGAGACTTGCGAATAACCGGCCGCGGCCAGCCGATTGGCTGCCTCTTTCGAGGCATTGCAATGAAAGCCGGCGCAATAGGTGACGATCGGACGGTCCTTGCCTTGCGGTCCTGCCAGCGTGGCCACTTTTTGTAGAAACTCGCTTCCGGAGACCGGCGCATTTTGCGAGCCCGGAATATGGGCTTTTCGGAAAGCATCTTCCGAGAGCACGTTCAGCAGCAGAAAATCTTCCCGATTATCCTGCATATTTTTCAATTCGTTTCGCGTCAGGATGTTCATTTTCGCACCTCCTTAACTGAGTGTTTCAATCGCATTTAACGGACTGCCGTCCGTTTTTTTCCGGTAATGCGCCGGTTCGGGCGGCGATTCCGGCCGGGTTGTTTTTAGTGGTTTTTTATTAGAGGGCGGGCGCCGGAAATAAATCCCGACGCCCGTTCGCGAGGCCGGTTTCATTCGCGGCAGGAAGGAGGCGGACCGATGTCGTTAAGTCAGGATGGGAGGTGTTGCAAAGCTCGCTTTGCAAACATCCGCCTCTAAAGCCCGAGGTCGCTGAGCCCCGGATGGTCGTCCGGCCGGCGCCCTTGCGGCCAATGGAACTTGCGTTCGGATTCCGCGATCGGCAAGTCGTTGATGCTGGCATAACGGCGGCGCATCAGGCCGTTCTCATCGAATTCCCAGTTCTCGTTGCCGTATGAGCGGAACCATTCGTCCTCATGGTTGTGCCATTCGTAAGCAAAGCGGACCGCGATCCGGTCGCCTTCGAAGGCCCATAATTCCTTGATCAAACGGTATTCAAGCTCGGTCCGCCATTTGCGGATCAGAAATTCGACGATCTGTTCGCGGCCGACCGGAAACTCGGCCCGATTGCGCCAGCGGCTGTCGACGGTATAGGCCAAGGCGACACGTTCGGGATTTCGATTATTCCAGGCGTCTTCCGCCATGCGGACTTTTTGCGCGGCGGTTTCGCGGGTAAACGGAGGAAAGGGCGGTCGCGGTTCATGGATGACGGTCACGGAAAACTCCTTAGCGGTGAGTGAAGACGGGAGAAATGCCGGATTTTAATGCCGGCAGGCCTATTGTATTCCGAAATCTCGACGAGAAAATATCTCATCCCTTTTCACTCATAAACCATAACTGCATGGCCGGCAATTTGACGCGCAAATTCGGCAATCACCTGGAAGGAAAACCGTGTACACCTTTTATGGCCGACATGAAAGTCCGGCTCGGTAGGGACTACGTTTATCCGGATGTCGTCGTCGATTGCAGCAAAATGAGCGGTTCCGACATGTTTTCGGAAAACCCGGCGCTGATCGTCGAAGTGCTGTCGAAGTCAACCCGAAAAACCGATACGGCGGTGAAACTTTTACGCTACATCAACCTGCCGTCATTGCAGGAATATGTCTTGATCGAGCCGGATTTTGTTTGGATGAGGTGGTTTGCTTCGCGAAACCGCCCTACAGTAGGTAGCTGAGTAGGTCGGGCACGCTTTTTTGTGCCCGACATGGCAGGGGGTCAATGGGGTAGCGGCTGCGGATTGTCGCAATAGCCCTTGCGGATTCGCCGTCAGGCAATCCGCCATCGCTTTGCAGCCGGTTGGCGTTTTGCGATCGCGAAAACACCCTACAACAGAGGATGGGTAAGGCGGAACGCGCTAGCGGTTCCGCCATCAGGGTTTCAATATCAACGGCCATCGAGCATCGTGACGAAGGCGTCGCTCCCACAACGCTATACCAACTTGATCACATCCAGCGCGCCGTCGAAAACCAGCCCTTTCAAAGGCGTGGTGCCGACAATTTCGATCTGAAAATCGCCGTCGTCAAAACTGCCATTGCCGTTCAGATCCATCTGCAATACACCGTTTCGATAGGCTACGCCATTATCGTCATTCAACGTCGCGCCGATGGCCACTTTGCGCGCCGTGATATCGGAGAGCGCCTGCCCGCCCAGCTTCAACTGGCTCAATATCGCCGCATCGAAGCCGAGCCGGCTGCCTTTACCGTCGATGAGCCGATCGTGCCCGTTCGCTTCCAGGTCGGCGGCCGCCCAATAATACAGATCGCGCCCGGCCCCGCCGACCAGCATATCGGCGCCCTTGCCGCCGGTCAGTTTATCGCGGCCGCCGGCGCCATAGAGGATATCGTCGGCGGCGCCGCCATTCAGATCATTGGCTTTATTATCGCCAATCAGAGTATCGGACTGCGGGCTGCCCGTCATCGGCAGCGCCGCTTTCGGCCCTTTGCCGTTCAAGATCAACAGGTCTTTGTTGGTATCGAACCGCAGCGTATCGGCCGTACGGTTATAAAAACGCACCTGAAAGTCGTCATCGGCATTGAAGACCCCATCGCCATTCGCATCGACTTGCAAAATACCGTCTTTAAACGCCAAGCCGTTATTGGCGTCGATCACGCTGCCCAAGCCATTTTTTCCGCCCGTTAACTGACTCAAGGCCGTGCCGTTCAATTTCAACTGGCTCAACAGGGCGCTGTCGAAGGCGATGAGGCTGCCGTTGTCGTCGACGATCCGATCCATGCCGCCGGCCACCCGATCGGTAGCGGAAAAATGGTAGGTATCCTTTCCCTTGCCGCCGACCAGCCAGTTATCGCCGGAACCTCCGAATAAATGGTCATTGCCGTTATTACCTAACAGCACGTCGTTGCGGCCGTTCTCGCCATACACATGATTCCCTTTGTTATTGTCATTGATCAGCTGACCGAGCGGGGGCAAAAACGCCGGCGCGCCCGGATCGCGAATCACGCCGTTGGCAAGACCGTCGCTATCGAATTCGCCGCCGTCGGTGATTTGAAAGTCGAGCCGCGTTTTATCGCCTTCCGTGGTCATCGCGCCGCCATAAGCGGCACTGGCCAAATTGACCCAGGTGCCCTGAGCGTCTTTTTTCCAATAGCCGTTGACATGAATATCGTCGTCGAGATAGAGACTGAAGGTCTCGGTGCCACCTTCTTCTTGCGTCGTCGCGGAGAAACCGAACAAGCCCAGGGGAATAGCGCCCGCGTCCGGAAAATCGGCGGGCGCATCGAGTTGCTCAAACTCGGTGATGCGCGAAGCCGACGGCCCTGTCACGTTCGCTTTACCGGCATTCGAATCGGCGACCAGGGTCACATACACAGGCAATGCCCCGTCGGAATGGCTGACGGCCGTCGGCGTATTCAAGACTGCCTGCGAGAGCACGTTGGTTTGTCGGCTATCGGCCACGCCATCACCGTTGCCGTCGCCGGCGACCATCGCGCCATTGCCGTCGGCCAACACGGGAACGTTCATTTCTATCTCTGTCGGAACGCCGTCGTTGTCGTCGTCGGATTCCGGCACGTTCGTCACGGTCAGGATCACCGCTTGAGAAGCATTCAGTGCGATACTGGCGTTATCGGTTGCGATGACCGTGAAACGGTAACTATTTCGCGTCTCAAAATCAGGGATGGTCTTTAAAGTGACCGCGCCGCTCTCGGCGTCGATCTCAAGCAAGCCGGCATCGCTGCCGTCCAAACTGTAGGTCAACGTTTGTCCCGCGTCGGGATCGCTAGCGATCGCCGTGTAGACCACCGTGCTCGGCGGACTGTTTTCGGCGACGCTCGCGGTTGTGCCGGAGGTAAATACCGGCGCTTCGTTGAGGTCATCGATCGCCAGCGCCACCGTTCGGATAGCCGTGTTGCCGGCCGTATCGGTCGCGATCACCTCAAAACTGTAGCCGGCCTGCGCCTCAAAGTTTGGATCGTCGATCAACGTCACTTCGCCGCTGTTTTCATCGATGCTGAACGCCGCCGCATCGGCGCCGCCCAGGCTATACACCAACGGAATCGATGGACCATCGCTGGGGTGCTCGGTATCCGGGTCATCGGTGGCTTGCGCGCGATAGACGACTTGAGCGGCGCCGCTATTTTCAGCGATCGCCGTTGCCGTGGCCCCCGAGGTAAACACCGGCGCCACTTCGTCCACGTTATTGACAGCCAGCGTCACCGTTTGCGTCGCGGCATTGCCGGCCGCATCGGTCGCGGTCACCTCGAAGCTGTAGCCGGCTTTTATCTCGAAATTCGGGTCGGCGGTCAGCGTTACTTCGCCGGTCTCGGCGTCGATCGTCAACGCCGCCGCGTCGGCACCGCCCAGACTGTAGACCAGCGGGTTGGACGGGCCGCCGTCCGTCGCCGGATCGTTCGCCGCCGCAGTATAAACGACTTGACCGGCGCCGCTGTTCTCAGCGATCGCCGTTGCCGTGGTGCCCGAGGTAAACACCGGCGCCACTTCGTCCAGATTGTTGATCGCCAGCGTCACTGTTTGCGTCGCGGCGTTGCCGGCCGTGTCGATGGCCACCACCGTAAAGCTGTAACTGGATTTCGTTTCAAAGTCAGGATCGTCGATCAACGTCACTTCGCCGCTGTTTTCATCGATGCTGAACGCCGCCGCATCGGCGCCGCCCAGGCTATACGCCAACGGAATCGATGGACCATCGCCGGGGTGCTCGGTATCCGGGTCATCGGTGGCTTGCGCGCGATAGACGACTTGAGCGGCGCCGCTATTTTCAGCGATCGCCGTTGCCGTGGCCCCCGAGGTAAACACCGGCGCCACTTCGTCCACGTTATTGACAGCCAGCGTCACCGTTTGCGTCGCGGCATTGCCGGCCGCATCGGTCGCGGTCACCTCGAAGCTGTAGCCGGCTTTTATCTCGAAATTCGGGTCGGCGGTCAGCGTTACTTCGCCGGTCTCGGCGTCGATCGTCAACGCCGCCGCGTCGGCACCGCCCAGACTGTAGACCAGCGGGTTGGACGGGCCGCCGTCCGTCGCCGGATCGTTCGCCGCCGCAGTATAAACGACTTGACCGGCGCCGCTGTTCTCAGCGATCGCGGCTGCCGTGGCGCCCGAGGTAAACACCGGCGCCACTTCGTCTACATTGCTGATCGCCAGCGTCACCGTTTGCGTCGCGGCGTTGCCGGCCGTGTCGATGGCCGCCACCGTAAAGCTGTAACTGGATTTCGTTTCAAAGTCAGGATCGTCGATCAACGTCACTTCGCCGCTGTTTTCATCGATGCTGAACGCCGCCGCATCGGCGCCGTCCAGGCTATACACCAACGGCGCCGACGGCTGGCCTGCGTCCGTTGCCTGTGCCGTGTACACCACCTGCCCGGCGCCGCTGTTTTCAGTGATCGCCGCCGCCGTGGTATCCGAGGTAAAGACCGGCGCCACTTCGTCCAGATTGTTGACGGCCAGCGTCACCGCTTGCGTCGCGGCGTTGCCGGCCGCGTCGGTCGCGGTCACCTCGAAGCTGTAGCCGGCTTTCGTTTCGAAATCGGGATTGCCGATCAGCGTCACTTCGCCAGTTTCGGAATCGATCGTAAACGCCGCCGCGTCGGCGCCGCCCAGGCTGTAGGTGCGTGCCGACGGGCCATCGTTCGGGTGGCTGCCATCTGGATTGTCGGTTGTCGTGGCCGTGTACACCATCTGGCCGGCGCCGCTGTTTTCGGCAATCGCGGCTGCCGTGGCGCCCGAGGTAAACACCGGCGCCACTTCATCCACGTTATTGACCGCCAGCGTCACCGCTTGGGTTGCGGCGTTGCCGGCCGCGTCGGTGGCCACCACCGTGAAGCTGTAGTTGGGTTTCGCTTCAAAGTTCGGATTGCCGGTCAGCGTCACCGCGCCGGTATTGCCGTTGATCGTCAACGCTGCCGCGTCGGCACCGCTCAGGCTGTAGGTGCGTGCCGACGGGCCGTCGTTCGGATGGCCTGCATCCGGGTTGTCGGTCGTGGTGGCCGTGTACACCACCTGCCCGGCGCCACTGTTTTCGGCAATCGCGGCTGCCGTGGCGCCCGAGGTAAACACCGGCGCCACTTCGTCCACGTTATTGACGGCCAGCGTCACCGCTTGGGTTGCGGCGTTGCCGGCCGCATCGGTGGCCACCACCGTGAAGCTGTAGTTGGGTTTCGCTTCAAAGTTCGGATTGCCGGTCAGCGTCACCGCGCCGGTATTGCCGTTGATCGTCAACGCCGCCGCGTCGGCGCCGCTCAGGCTGTAGGTGCGTGCCGACGGGCCGTCGCTTGGATGGCTGCCATCCGGATTGTCGGTCGTGGTGGCCGTGTACACCACCTGCCCGGCGCCGCTATTTTCGGCGATCGCCGTCGCCGTGGCGCCCGAGGTAAACACCGGCGCCACTTCGTCCACGTTGTTGATCGCCAGCGTCACCGCTTGGGTTGCGGCGTTGCCGGCCGCATCGGTGGCCACCACCGTGAAGCTGTAGCTGGGTTTCGCTTCAAAGTTCGGATTGCCGGTCAGCGTCACTTCGCCAGTTTCGGAATCGATCGTAAACGCCGCCGCGTCGGCGCCGCTCAGGCTGTAGGTGCGTGCCGACGGGCCGTCGCTTGGATGGCTGCCATCCGGATTGTCGGTCGTGGTGGCCGTGTACACCACCTGCCCGGCGCCGCTATTTTCGGCGATCGCCGTCGCCGTGGCGCCCGAGGTAAACACCGGCGCCACTTCATCCACGTTGTTGATCGCCAGCGTCACCGCTTGGGTTGCGGCGTTGCCGGCCGCATCGGTGGCCACCACCGTGAAGCTGTAGCTGGGTTTCGCTTCAAAGTTCGGGTTGCCGGTCAGCGTGACCGCGCCGGTATTGCCGTTGATCGTCAACGCCGCCGCGTCGGCGCCGCTCAGGCTGTAGGTGCGCGTCGACGGGCCGTCGCTTGGATGGCTGCCATCCGGATTGTCGGTCGTGGTGGCCGTGTATACCATCTGGCCGGCACCGCTGTTTTCAGCGATCGCGGCTGCCGTGGCGCCCGAGGTAAACACCGGCGCCACTTCGTCCACGTTGTTGACGGCCAACGTCACCGCTTGGGTTGCGGCATTGCCGGCCGCGTCGGTGGCTACCACCGTAAAGCTGTAGCTGGGTTTCGCTTCAAAGTTTGGGTTGCCGGTCAGCGTCACCACGCCGGTACCGCTGTCGATCGTCAACGCCGCCGCGTCGGCACCGCTCAGGCTATAGACCAGCGGGTTGGACGGGCCGCCGTCCGTCGCCGGATCGTTCGCTACCACGTTATACACCACCTGCCCGGCGCCGCTGTTCTCATCGATCGCCGTCGCCGTCGTGCCCGAGGTAAACACCGGCGCCACTTCGTCCAGATTGTCGAGATTGACGGTAATGGTCGCCGTATCGCTCAGCGCGCCGTCGCTGGCCGTCACCGTCAGCGTGAAGCTTGGCTGGGTTTCGAAATCCAGCTTCGTGCCGTCGGCCACCGTGATTTTGCCGGTCGACGGATCGATGGCGAAGCCGCCCGCGCTATTGCCGCCGGTGATGCCGTAGGTAATGGCTTGGCTGTCGATGTCCGAGTCGGTGCCGGTCACGCTGTCGTTTACGTCGTACACGAGCGTGCCGTTGGCGCTGTTCTCATCGATCGAACGACTCGCATCGGCAAGGCTCGGTGCGTCGTCCACCGGCGTCACGTTTACCGTGAGGGTGTTGGGCGTGCCGTCCAGGTCTACCCCGCCGTTGGCGGTGCCGCCGTCGTCTTGCACCTGGAAAGTGAAGCTGGCGTAGCCCGCTCCGTTGGCGTTGGCCGCCGGCGCGTACGCCAGCTTGCCGAGGTCGCCCGCCACGATCGCCTGGCCCGCCGTCACGGCCACGCCGTCGAGCGTGAGGCTGCCGGCCGCCGGCAGCGTGGTGATCTTGACCGCCAGCAGGCTGTTGGCCGGCGTGTCGTTCGGGTCGGTCAAGCCGAAGTCCGCCGCCGTAAACGCGTGGCTGCCGTCTTCCGGCACCGTTACCGTCTTGTCGGTGCCGCTCGGCGCGTCGTTGACCGGCGTCAGCGTCAGGCTGGCGCTGCCGCTGGCGAAGGCGGCGTGGCCGTCGCTGACCGTGTAGCTGAAATCGACCGGGCCGTTCAGGTTGGCGGCGGGCACGAAGGTCCAGGTGCCGTCCGGTTCCGCCGTCAACTGGCCGTGCGCGGGATCGTTCAGGCTCAGCGCGGTGATTTGCAGGGTATCGCCGTCGTCCTCGTCGCTGGCGCCGGCGAGCAGTTGCGCGGCGGTGATCGTGACGCCGGGGCTGTCTTCGTCGGCGGCGTCGAGCGCGACCGGGGTGGTGGCGGGCGCATGGTTGAGCGTCACTTGCACCACCGACTCGACCGGCTGGCCGTCGGCGCCGTAGCGCTGGCCGTAGATGCCGTAGCCGCTGCCGTCCTGGCCATCAGACATCCAGGTCACCAGGTAGCCGCCGTCGTCCAGCGCGGCGACGGCGGGATTGCTTTGCTGGTTGGCCGTGGTGGTGTTGACCTGAAACTCCTCGTCCAGGGGATCGCCGTCGGCGTCGTAGCGCTGGCCGTAGATGCCGTAGCCGCTGCCGTCCTGGCCATCAGACATCCAGGTCACCAGGTAGCCGCCGTCGTTCAGCGCGGTGACGGCGGGATACCATTGACCGCTGGCCGTGGTGGTGTTGACCTGAAACTCGCCTTCCTGGGGATTGCCGTCGGCGCCGTAGCGCTGGCCGTAGATGCCGTAGCCGCTGCCGTCCTGGTTCTGAGATTGCCAGGTCACCAGGAAGCCGCCGTCGTTCAGCGCGGCGACGGCGGGATATTGTTGATCGCTGGCCGTGGTGGTGTTGACCTGAAACTCGCCTTCCTGGGGATCGCCGTCGGCGTTGTAGCGCTGGCCGTAGATGCCCCAGCCGCTGCCGTCTTGGCCAGAAGACATCCAGGTCACCAGGAAGCCGCCGTCGTTCAGCGCGGCGACGGCGGGAGAGTTTTGATAGTCGTTTATGGTGGTATTGACCCGAAACTCACTGCCTTGGGGGGTGCCATCGACGCCGTAACGCTGGCCGTAGATGCCCCGGCCGCTGCCGTCCTGGGCATAAGACATCCAGGTCACCAGGTAGCCGCCGTCGTTCAGCGCGGCGACGGCGGGATAGACTTGATTGTCGGCCGTGGTGGTATTGACCCGAAACTCCTCGTCCTGGAGATCGCCGTTGGCGCCGTAGCGCTGGCCGTAGATGCCGTAGCCGCTGCCGTCCTGGGCATAAGACATCCAGGTCACCAGGTAGCCGCCGTCGTTCAGCGCGGCGACGGCGGGATACTCTTGATCGTTGGCCGTGGTGGTGTTGACCTGAAACTCGCCGCCCAGAGCGTTGCCGTCGGCGTCGTAGCGCTGGCCGTAGATGCCGTAGCCACTGCCATCCTGGTACCAAAAGACTGCCAGGTCACCAGGAAGCCGCCGTCGTTCAGCGCGGCGACCGCGGGATACCATTGATCGCTGGCCGTAGTGGTATTGACCTGAAACTCGCCGCCTCTGATCTGGGGCGTGGCAACGTAGTCGCCATCGGCAAAACGCAGCGTGAGATCGTCGAGCAAGGTGTCGGTGCCTTCATCGCCATCGGCCATATGGGTGTCGCGCACGGTAACATGGCCTTGGGGGTCCAGGCTGAATTGGTAATCGGCCCGGTTGCCGGCGTATTGGGCGATATCCTCGCCGGGCCCGCCCAGCAGCCGGTCGTTTCCGCCGCCGCCAGACAGAATGTCGTTGCCCGCCTCGCCGAGCAACATGACGGGAAGGGCTGTGTCGGCCGCGATGCTCAGGCTGTCGTTTTTAGGGCTGCCGATCAGTTTCAGACTGCCGACCGGCTGTCCGTCTACATCGTAGCGCTGGCCGTAGATGCCCCGGTCGCTGCCGTCCTGGCCATAAGATATCCAGGTCACCAGGTAGCCGCCGTCGTTCAGCGCGGCGACGGCGGGATCGTATTGAGAGTCGGCCGTGGTGGTGTTGACCTGAAACTCGCCGCCCAGGGCGTTGCCGTCGGCGTCGTAACGCTGGCCGTAGATGCCCCAGCCACTGCCGTCCTGGCCATAAGACGTCCAGGTCACCAGGAAGCCGCCGTCGTTCAGCGCGGCGACGGCGGGATAGGTTTGATCGCTGGCCGTGGTGGTGTTGACCCGAAACTCGACGTCCTGGGCGCTGCCGCCGGCGTCGTAGCGTTGGCCGTAGATGTCGTAGTCACTGCCGTTCTGGATAGACTGCCAGATCACCAGATAGCCGCCATCGTCCAACGCGGCGACGGCGGGAGTGTCTTGATTGTTGGTCGTGGTGGTATTGGCCTGAAACTCGCCGCCCACGGTGCTACCATTGGCCGCGTAACGTTGGCCGTAGATGTCGCTGCCGTCCTGGTTCCAAGACTGCCAGGTCACCAGGTAGCCGCCGTCGTTCAGCGCGGCGACGGCGGGATATTGTTGATCGCTGGCCGTGGTGGTGTTGACCCGAAACTCGCCGCCCACGGTGCTACCATTGGCCGCGTAGCGTTGGCCGTAGATGCCCGTGCCACTGCCGTCCTGGCCAGAAGACTCCCAGGTCACCAGGTAGCCGCCGTCGTGCAGCGCGGCGACGGCGGGATACCATTGATCGCTGGCCGTGGTGGTATTGACCTGAAATTCGTTGCCCACGCCGGCCACGCCGATATCGCGATCGGCAAACCGCAAGGTTTGAATGCCGAACAGCGTATCCGTGCCTTCGTCGCCGTCGGCGGGATTCTGGTCGCGTACTTGCAGGCTGCCGTCGCCGAAGGCGGCGATTCGGTAGTCGGCCAGGTTGCCGGTGAATACCGCGATGTCATTGCCCAAACCGCCTTGCAGAAGGTCGTCGCCCAGGCCGCCGGTCAATACGTCGTCGCCGTCGGTGCCGGTGAGCGTGTCGTTTCCGTCCGTGCCGGAAACGTTCAGCAACAGGCCGTCATAAGGCAGCGCCAGGCTGGCGGTTTCCAGCGGGCCGGTCGCCGCTTCCAGCCGCCAATCGCCGCCCAGCCCGGCCGCGCCGGTCAGGTCGGTCGATGCGGCGACGTCCGCCCCGGTCAATTGCGCGAGCCGTTCGATGAACGCCTGCCCGGCATCGCCCAGGGCCACGTCGCAGCCGTAGAGCAGCAGGTCGCCGCCGACGGTCAAATGGCTGCCGATTTCGGCCAGTTGCGCGGCATGATCCGCCAGGTTGCCGCCGTTCAGGACGCCGGCGCCCAGGGTCAGCGATCCCGGCGAGCCGTGCGACACGATGTCGATCGCGTCCAGCGCGGGCCGGTTTTGCAGGGCCTGGGCGATTTGTTCGAGGCCGTCCCGGTTCGGATCGAGCACGATGGCGTCGACACCGTCCGGCAGGGCGGCGATCAGGGCTTGATAATTGCCGATACGGGCGTCGATAAAGGCGATACGAAGGCTCATTGGGGGGGTTCCTTATTCAATGATTGGGTACAGGGGATGGAGTAATGTCGTTAAGTTAAGAGGAGGAATTCGTCATTCCGGCAAGGAATGCCGGAATCCAGGCGCCAGGGATGGCGAGCTTCAATACATCCCTGTAGTCTGGATCTCGGCAATCCGTGCCGAGATGACGGCTTAATTTAACGGCATTGGGAATGAGGGTGTCGGCAAGCGGCTGTTTTCGCTTGCGGCGGTTATCGTTGCTGTTTTTTTTGTCGCACATGGAGAAACGTCTTCTAACGGTAGAAATAACATGGAGCTTGTTAATTTATTTCATGGCATGCGAGCCTGTCATCGGTCATTTGACTGAAATGTTTGCCGAAGAGAGCTGTAGCCGCGTAGGTCGGGCACGTTTTTTTGTGCCCGACATGGCCGGGGTTCAATAGGGTGGCGGCTCCAGGTTGTTGCAATAGCGAAGCAAGATTGCCGCCTATCGTCGGGCAACGATGAAGCTGTTGCCCGACCTACTCGGCTACCCGGCTAATTTATTTCATGGCATGCGAGCCTGTTATCGGTCATTTGACTGAAATGATCGAGTAGGTCGGGCACGTTTTTTTGTGCCCGACGCTACCCGGCAGTCGTGTCGGCAAATCCACCTTACGTTTTACGTTGCTGCTCGAATTATAAAAATGCCGCGAGTTTGCTACAATCAAGCCAGACTTGGTATTTCACCCATGGGATGTGTTTTTTATGGCTGTACATGAAAAAATTCGCCTGCTCAGACAGTTGAAAGGCTGGTCGCAGGAAGAGGCGGCCAGTAAGCTGGAAATGTCGCCGAACGGTTACGGCAGTATCGAGCGCGGCGAAACGGACGTGAATTTGTCGCGGCTCGAGCAGATTGCCGCCTTGTTCGGCATCAAGCTCGTGGATTTGCTGGAGCTAAATGAAAAAAATGTTTTCAACCAGACTGGCACGCATAACAAGCAGGGCAATTGGTACATCGGTGAGTCCTCGCCCGAATCCATGCACTTGCAAGTCGAGCTGGAAAAACTGCAATTGCTCGTCGAGCAGAAAGACAAAGAAGTGGCGTATTTGAAAGAAATTATCGATTTGCTGAAGGCGCCCAGAAACGGTAAATCATGATGACTTCCGGACGTTGCATGTTCTTGTTTTTTCGATGGATGGGTTTCGGCTGGCGCCTTTACCCGTGCTACGCGCTGTCATTAAGTTAAGAAAAATGGAGTCCAAAGCTTGCTTTGGAAAATCAACCAAAGCAAGCTTTGGACTCCACGCGAGCTCTTGTAGGGCGGATTCGCCTTTAGGCAATCCGCCTCCGCTTTGAAGGCTATTGGCGTTTTGCTATCGCGAAAACGCCCTACAGCAGGTAGCCGAGTAGGTCGGACACGCTTTTTGTGCCCGACATTGCAGGGTTTCAATTGAGTAGCGGCTGCGGATTGTCGCAATAGCGAGGCAAGATTGCCACCGAATGTCGGGCAACGATGGGACTGTTGCCCGACCTACCCGGCTCCACGCGAGCTCTTGTAGGGCGGATTCGCCGTTAGGCAATCCGCCTCCGCTTTGAAGGCTATTGGCGTTTTGCTATCGCGAAAACGCCCTACAGCAGATAGCCGCGTAGGTCGGGCACGTTTTTTTGTGCCCGACATGGCCGGGGTTCAATGGGGTGGCGGCTGCGGATTGTCGCAATAGCGAGGCAAGATTGCCACCGAATGTCGGGCAACGATGGGACTGTTGCCCGACCTACCCGGCTATTGGCGTTTTGCTATCGCGAAAACGCCCTACAGCAGATAGCCGCGTAGGTCGGGCACGTTTTTTTGTGCCCGACATGGCCGGGGTCCAATGGGGTGGCGGCTCCAGGTTGTTGCAATAGCGAAGCAAGATTGCCGCCTATCGTCGGGCAACGATGAAGCTGTTGCCCGACCTACTCGGCTATATCGGCAGCAGCGGCCGGGTCTCGGAAGTGCTTAACCGCAAGCGTCCGTTGAGTTTAAGGATGATTAAGCGCTTGCACGACGGGTTGCATATTCCTTATGAGAGATTGCTGACCGAGAGCGCGTAGGGCGGAACGCGCTAGCGGTTCCGCCATAAGGGCTTTTTCCCTTCTATTTATCTAATCTCTAAACAATCAATACGCCTGCGGCTCAAATTTCTCCGGCGTGTCCATCTCGAAGACGCTGTCATGGATGCGCGCGACATAAAGCCCTTCACTGAGCGCGCGCTCGCGTAACGCCGGCGTCATGTCGACCGCCGCCAGAATGCCGTAGACCGTTTTGTTTTTATGCTCGGGAAAATAGTCGCGGAAGCGTTTCAGCAAAGTCAGGATTTGGCTGATCGCTTCTTCGCGCACATGGCTTTTGACTTCGACCACGTAGGCGCGATTGAGCTCGCCGTTGGTGTAGGCCAGCACGTCGATTTCGATGTGTTCGCCGCCTTTGCTGACGCGCACGCTGGGGCTGACGACCTCCATGCCGAAACGTTCGCGCAGGATTTTTTCCATCGACGGCAACGCCAAACCTTCGGTAAAGCTGCCGAATTTTTCTCCCAAGCCGCCGATTTGCTTGCCGAGTTCCTTGAGTTTGCGGTCGGTTTCTTGAAACTTGCGGTCGGTTTCTTTTTGCGATTCGGCCACTTCCCGCAAAATGGCCCAGATGTCTTCAGCCGGTGTGGACATGGAGGTTTAACTCAGTGGAAAAATAAGGGTTTGCACTATAACACATTTTCGCGTTTGGGTTATTTGCCGAAAATATCTGCTACGGCGCGAATAGAATGGATAAGAGACTCGGGAAGAATTCCGAACCAGACCAGCAACAGGCTTAAAACGGCAAGCGTTAGGGCGGATAACTGTTCGCCGGGCATTGTTCGAAGTTCGGTTTCTTTTCCTTCATCCTCCTCCGTAGACATCGTCACGATAATCCTGAGATAGTAGAAAAGCCCCAGCCCGCTGCCGACGATGACCGCCGCCAGCAAGCCCCAGAGCTTTCCGTCGGCGCCGCTGGCGAAAATATAGAATTTGCCGATGAAGCCGGCGGTCAAAGGAATTCCGGCCAGCGACAGCAGCATCAGCGTAAATGTACCGGCCAGCCAGGGGCGCCGCCAGAATAAGCCCCGGTAAACGGCCATATCGCCGGCTTCCTGATCCGCCGACGACAGCACCGACACGACCCCGAACGCGCCGATCGTGGTGATGAAATAGGCCACCAGATAAAAGCCCACCGACTCCACGACCAAGGGCTTGGCAATCCGCGCGCCGGCGATGAAGGCGACCAGGAGATAGCCCATGTGGGCGATCGACGAATAGGCCAGCAGGCGCTTGACGTTCTTTTGCAGCAGCGCCAGCAGGTTGCCGCCCAGAATCGACAGGACCGCGATGAAGCCGAGCACCGGCTGGAGCGGTGCGTACGCGTAGCTGCCGGTCTCGGCGAACAGGCGCAGCAGCAGCGCGAAAACGGCGCCTTTGGAAACGGTCGCGATAAAAGCGGTGACCGGCGCGGGCGCGCCTTCGTAGACGTCCGGCGTCCACAAATGGAACGGCACCAACGACAGTTTGAAACCGAGTCCGGCCACGATCAGCACGATGCCGCTCAGCACGACGGTGTTCATTGCCGGCTGGGACAGGATAAAACGGCTCATGCCGTTGAAGCTCAATTCGCCGCTTTGTGCGTAAAGGAATGCGATGCCCATCAGCAGAAAGGCGGAAGACACGCCGGACAATATCAGATATTTGATCGCGGCTTCGAGCGGGCGCAATTGATTGACCGGATAGCCGATCAGCGTGAACAACGAAATGCTCAGTATTTCGAGCCCCAGAAAAAAGGCCGCGAAATGGCTGCTGGCGGCCAGCACCGAGCCGCCGAGCAGCGCGGTGACGAGCAGCAGCGGAAGTTCTTCGTTTTCGCCGCCGCGTTCCTTGAAATAATCATGGCATAGGCCCAGCACCGCAAGACCTGCGCACAGCAGCAAGGCGATAAAGAACAGCGCGTAATCGTCTATCCGCAGCAGCGGAGTTACTTGTGCCGGAGCCTGCTGTCGGGCCGGAGCGAGCAACAGCAGCGAGATCACGATGCCGGCGCCCGCAATCCCGTTAATCAGCGCTAAATTCCGTTTGACCGCGATCGCGAGCATCGCGGCAACGGCCGTGACGGTCATTGCCAGAAAAGGCGCCAGAGCGATCAGCGAACCGAGTTTCATCAGGTCTCCTTTGCATTGAGGTTCTGCACCCACGGCTGCAGCGCCGGCTTCGAAACGTCCAGGACGGCCTGGGGATGCAGGCCCAGCCAGACCAGGGCCGCGACCAGCAGCCCCAGCGAGGCCAGTTCGCGGACGCTGCAATCAGCCAGCAGGGGCCGTGTTTGCAAGGGACCGTGGTAGGCTCGCTGGATCACGATCAGCGCATAGACCGGCGATAGGATCAGTGCGAGCGCGGCGACTGCGGCCGCGGCCGTATTTGCCTGGAAGACCCCGATAAGCACCAGGAACTCGCCGACGAAATTCCCGAGTCCCGGAAGCCCCAGCGTCGCCATTATGAAAAACAGCGTAAAGGCGGACAATTGCGGGATGACCTGCCACAAGCCGCCCATCTTTCCGAATTCCCGGCTATGCAGGCGGTGCTGCAGGGAACCGGCAATCATGAACAGGGCGCCGGCGCTGAGCCCGTGCGCGAGCATCGTCACGACCGCGCCCTGCATCGCGAGCAGGTTCCAGGAAAATGCGCCCAGCAGAATGAAACCCATGTGGCTGACGCTGGTGTAAGCGACCAGCCGTTTGAAATCGGATTGCGCGAACGCCATCAGCGCCGCGTACAGCACGCTGACCACGCCGAGCGCGAGCGCCACCGGCGCGAACCGGTGCGCGGCATCCGGAAACAGCGGGATCACGAAGCGCAGCAGCCCGTAGGCGCCGGTCTTCAGCAGCACGCCGGCCAGAATCACGCTGCCGCCGGTCGGTGCCTGCGTATGCGCGTCCGGCAGCCAGGTATGGAAGGGCACCGCCGGCAGCTTGACCGTAAACGCGATAAAAAAACCGAGCATCAGCCAGATGGACAATTCGGGATCGAGCCTGGCGTTCAACAGAACAAAATAATCGAACGTGAAGGCGCCTGTGGCATGGTAATGGACCAGCGCCAGCACGATGATCGAGATCAGCATCAACAGGCTGCTGACCTGCGTGAAAATCACGAACTTGATCGCCGCGTAAATCCGGTTTTCGTGCCCCCAGATGCTGATCAGGAAATACATCGGGACGATCATCACTTCCCAGAACAGAAAGAACAGGAACAGGTCGACCGCCAGAAACACGCCGACCGTGCCGGCCAGGCAGGTTAAAAGATTGAAGTAAAAGAAGCCGGTCCGTTGGCCGATTTCGGTCCAGGAACTGCTGGCCGCCATAAAGCCGAGCAGTACGGTCAGTGCGATCAGCAACAGGCTCAGACCGTCGGCGGCCAGGTGAAAATCGATGCCGAAGCGGGGAATCCAGGGCAAATCGACTTCGGCCAGCCATGCGGATGATAGACCTGGTGTAGAGAGAAGGGTGGCACTAGCATCAAGCCCCGCAAATTGCGAGCCGGCCAGCAGGGCTTCCAGGGCCAGCGTACCGATCGCGATCCAGCGCGGCGCGCTCGGGTTCCAGCGTTCGGCCGTCCAGGCTGCGATGCCGCCGAGGAACAAAACGGCGATCAAGGAAGACAGCATCATGACAGCAGCCCTATCGCGATCACGATGGCGGAGCCTAACGCCATCGACGTAGCGTACCCGCGGACGCTTCCGGTTTGGGTGACTGTGGCGAGTGCGTGCAGTTGCCGGCTCAGCCGGGCGATGCCGGCGTACAGGCTGTCCACCCGATCGTTTTTATTCGATCGGGCCAGTGCGGCGAAAGGATGAATCAACAGCGCCCGATAGATAGCGTCGAAGCCCCAGCCCGAGAATAGCAGCCGCCTGATCGGCTCGTTCGCGAAAGCGGCCGGCGAAAACGTGCCGGTCAGATAAAAAAGCGCCGCGATCAACAAACCCAGTATCGGCATGCTCAGCGTGACAAGGGAGACCAGCGGAGAAACAGCCTCGGCGTGGGAGACCGGAAAGACCGAATCGAGCGGGATTTGCAGCATGCCGCCCGCCAACGCCAAAATGCTCAGCAGGACGAGGGGAATGCCCATCCGGTGGCCGATGGTCGTCTCGACTTGCCGGGTTTGGCTACCAAAAAACACCACGAAGACCAGCCGGAAGCTGTAGATGCCGGTGAGCAAGGCGCCGAGACAGCCGACTCCCCATAACGCCGGCGAACGCGAGAAGGCCGCCAGCAGGATTTCATGCTTGCTGTAATAACCGGAAGTGAAAGGCAGCGCGGCCAACGCGGCGCTGCCGATCAGGAAGCTCCAGAATGCAAGCGGCATCGCTTTGCGGAGGCCTCCCATTTTAAAAATGTCGTGTTCGTGGTGGAAACAGAAGATCACCGCGCCGGCCGCCAGGAACAGCAACGCCTTGAAGAAGGCGTGCGTGAGTAGGTGGAAAATCGCCGCCGACCAGGCGCCGCCGCCGAGCGCGAGAAACATGTAGCCGATCTGGCTGATCGTCGAATAGGCCAGGATCCGTTTGATGTCGGTCTGCACCAGGCCCGACAACCCCGCGATCAGTAAAGTAATCCCGCCGACCACGGCGACTGCGGTTTGCACAGGTGGGGCGAGTGTAAACAATACATGCGTCCGCGCGATCAGATAAACTCCCGCGGTGACCATCGTGGCGGCATGGATCAATGCGCTGACCGGCGTCGGGCCGGCCATCGCGTCCGGCAGCCAGGTTTGGAGCGGCAACTGCGCGGATTTGCCGACCGCGCCGCCAAGCAGCAGCGCCGCCGCAGCCACAGGCAGGGTCGCGCCGACCGTCCATTGGCTCTGCGCCCGCTCCATCACCGTTTGAATATCGAGCGTATGCAGTTCGGTGAACAGTAAAAACAGGCCCAACGCCAGCGCCATGTCGCCGACGCGGGTCATCACGAACGCCTTGCGCGCGGCGTAACTGTTTTCCGGATTTTCGTACCAGAAGCCGATCAACAGATAGCTGCCGAGTCCGACCCCTTCCCAGCCCAGATAGAGCAGCAGCAGATTGTCCGCGAGCACCAGCACTAGCATCGCGGCAACGAACAGGTTCATATAGGCGAAAAAACGCGCATAGCCGGCATCTTCTTCCATGAATTCGGCCGAATACAGGTGGATCAAAAAGCCGACGCCGGTCACCACGAACAGCATCGTCAGCGACAATGCATCGAGATAAAGGTCGAACGGAATCGCGAGGTCACCGCTGCTGATCCAGGCGCCCAGCGCCAGCCGGTAGGGCGCCATCGAGCCGCGCAGGAATTCGAAGCCGACCAGGAAGGCCAGCAAGGCCGAAATTCCCACGCTGCCGACGCCGATCCGGGCAATCGTCGGCTTGGACAGGAGACGGCCGAAAAAAACCAGGCTCAGGAAGCCGAGCAACGGAAAAAGCGGTATCCAGCCTAACAATTGCAACACGGTCGAATCCTCCTGTACGGCTAAGTTCAAAGAACGATTCCTTCTCCCTTGGGGAGAGGGTTAGGATGAGGGCAAAATAAAGTTTTTATTTAACAACTATGAGGCGGCCATCCATACCTCGGCAGATGAAAAATGCGTAGGATGTGCTGAACGAAGTGAAGCGCATCAAATGCCTTTCAGGGTATCGCATCGCGAACGATGCGCCTCCTTACGTCGGCACATCCTACCTGTACTAACCCCGCATTTCGCTGACCGCATCGGCGTCCAGCGTTTTGAAACGGTGAAAAATCTGCAGCGCCAGCCCCAGTCCGATACCGACTTCCGCGGCGGCCAGCGTCAGCACCAGCAAAAACATGATCTGTCCGTCCGCCTGTCCCCAGCGCGAACCCGCCACGATAAACGCCAGTCCGGCGGCATTTAGCATCACTTCCAGAGACATCAGCATCATGATCAGATTGCGGCGCGCCAATACGCCGATCAAGCCGAGCACGAACAGCACCGCCGACAGCATCAGCCCGAATTCCAAAGGAATCGTGTTCATGGGCCGTTCTCCGGAGGTAACGTTTTCGGTATCGGCCTGCCGAGGTGGTAAGCGCCGACCAGCCCGGCCAGCAGCAGGATCGAGGCCAGTTCGACCGCGATCAGATAAGGGCCGAACAAGGCGATGCCGACTTGTTTCGCACTTACGATCCGGCCGGTTTCCATATGACCGCCGTGAACGATGATCACGGCCATTTCGGCGAGCAGAATTAGGGCCAGCAACGATGGCCCGATCCAGACGCCGGGCTGCAGCCAAGCACGCTCCTGGGCGGTTGTCGTCTGACCCTGGTTGAGCATCATGATCACGAATACGAACAGCACCATGATCGCGCCCGCGTAGATGATCACTTCCAGCACCGCGGCGAAATAGGCGCCCATCAGGAAGAAGATCACGCCGACCGCCAACAGCGACAGGATCAGGTACAGGAGCCCGTGGACCGCATTCAGCCGGGTCAGCATCATCACCGTCGCGAACACCGCGACTGCGGAGGTCAGGTAAAACAGGATCGGCGCCATAGGGTTTCCTTCAGGGCAACAGGGTTTTCACATCGATCGGCGGGACTTCGTTTTCAGCCTGCCCCTTCGTTTTTCCGCCGATCGCCATCCCGGCAACCCGGTAAAAGTTGTAATCGTGATATTTGCCGGTGCCGTCGATCAACAGATGTTCCTTTTCGTAGACCATGTTCTGCCGGTCGTATTCGCACATCTCGAAGTCGGGCGTCAGCTGGATCGCGCAGGTCGGGCAGGCTTCCTCGCAAAATCCGCACATAATGCAGCGCGAAAAATTGATCCGGAAAAACTCGGGATACCAGCGGCCGTCTTCGTTCTCGGTTTTCTGCAAGGCGATACAATCGACCGGGCATACCACCGCGCAGAGATTGCAGGCGACGCAACGCTCCTCGCCGTCCGGGTCGCGGGTCAGCACGATGCGTCCCCGGTAGCGCGGGGACAGCGCCGGTTTCTGTTCCGGGTATTCGACCGTGTCCGCTTTGACGAACGTGTGTTTCAACACTTCCCATAACGATCGCAACTGGCTTAGCATGGAAGACTCCCGGTCTCGATGGTCAGCCCGGCGGGAGCGCCAGCGCGCCGGTGATCACTAAGTTCAACAGGCCGGCCGGCAGCAGGATTTTCCAGCCGAAGGCCATCAACTGATCGTAGCGCGGGCGCGGCAAGGCGCCCCGGATCAGGATGAAAAACATGACCCCGATGCCCGTCTTCAGGCAGAACCAAGCCAGGGGCGGCAGCCACGGTCCCAGCCAGCCGCCGAAAAACAGCGTCGCAATGATCGCGGAATTCAGGATGATCGCGACATATTCACCGACGAAAAACATCCCGAATTTCATTCCGGAATATTCGGTATGAAAGCCGGCTACCAGTTCCTGCTCTGCTTCGGGCAGGTCGAGCGGGCCGCGGCGGCTTTCCGCGACGATCGCGATCAGAAAGATCACGAAACCCAAAAACTGCGGCACGATAAACCAGCCGCCGCGCTGGGCCTCGACGATTTCTCTTAAATCGAACGTACCGGCCAGCATCACGACGCCCATGATCGAAATGCCCATGAAGACCTCGTAGCTGACCGTCTGCGCGGCCGCGCGCAAGCCGCCGAGCAGCGAATATTTGTTGTTGGACGCATAGCCGGCCAGCACGATGCTATAGACCGACAGCGAAGACAGCGCCAGAAAATAAAGCAGCCCGAAATTGAAATCGATGATCCCGACGCCCGGCGCGAACGGGATCACCGCGAAAGCCGCGAGCGCCGTCATGAAGACGATCGTCGGGGCGATTACGAAGATCGGTTTGTCCGCAAAAGGCGGTATCCAGTCCTCCTTGAAAAACATCTTGATCATGTCCGCGACCACCTGCATCAGCCCCAACGGTCCGACGCGATTGGGACCGAGCCGGTCCTGCCAGACAGCCAGAAGGCGCCGCTCGACCCAGATCAGCAGTGCGGCGACGACGATCACCGCAATCAAAATACCGGCGATGTCGGCGGCTTCGCCGAGTTCGGCGTTCATAGGCGATCCTCCTCTTGGACCGAAGCTTTTTTCAGCACGACTCGGGCGTCGTTTCGCATATTTTGAAAAGGCGGCAGGCCCGCGGTCACGCCGAGCAAACCGGGCGACAAGGTCGGTTCGATCCGGACCGGAAGCTTATGTAAGGCGAATCCGGCCACATCGGCAATCTCGACGGGATCGTTGTCGCGCACAGCCAGCGCTTCGGCATCCACGGGATTCATGAAGATGCACAGGTCCGGAAGCCGTTCCGCGATCGGCGGCGAATGCCGGCTCAATTCCTCGCCGGCGAAAATATTCGGCAGCCTGATGACTCGCCAAAGCTTTGGATCGGGCGTGTAAGCCGGCGGAATCCCGTCGAACCAGGGCAGGGTTCCCGAAGCTTCGATCAGCCGGGTGCCGGGATCGCCGCCGTGCAGCGGGCCGCCGATTTCGTCCTGAAACTTGCCGATCGCCTGATTCGAGTTCCAGCCCGGCGCCCACACGACCGGCACCATCGCGGGCGGCGCATGGACGGTGTCGCCCTCCATCGAAAAAGCGAACGGCGTTTCATGGTCTTCCGGGGAAGGGGGCTCGCTGACCTCGATGTTCGCGTACATCGCGGTGCGTCCGCTGTAGCGGTGCGGTTGCCGGGGGATTTTTCCCTCGACGGCCGGCGCATTTGCCTGGCCGAGGCGCGCAAGCCCGGCAAGCGCAGGAATTTCCG
The DNA here is from genome assembly GCF_000214275.2 of Methylomicrobium album BG8. Classification (NCBI taxonomy): domain Bacteria; kingdom Pseudomonadati; phylum Pseudomonadota; class Gammaproteobacteria; order Methylococcales; family Methylococcaceae; genus Methylomicrobium; species Methylomicrobium album. The sequence continues at coordinate 1,714,234 of NZ_CM001475.1, forward strand.
CCGCACAGGCCGAAGACAAATCGCCGAAATGGCTCCAGCGGTTTTTTTCAATAACGCGGCTCAGCCATTGCCAAGCGGCGAGCACCGGTTCTTTGGCCGGATAAACCGGGAAATAACGCTGGGCTCTGCCTTCGTTGCTGACCAAAGTGCCTTCGGATTCGGCAAAGGTGGCGGCGGGCAGCAGCAGGCCGGCTTTCGCGGTCGTCGTGTTTTCGAGATGGTCGATCGCGACGGTTTGTTGTGCAGAATTTAAAAAATCATCGACCTGTTCTTGCGGCGCACGCCGGTAAAGGTCGTTTTCGAGAATCACGACCGTGTCGGCCGAACCGTTTTTCACGCGCGCGAAAGCTGCTTCCAGCCGCTTGCCGCCGAGCATCGCCAGGCCCAAACTGTTCGCCTCGGGCAACGCGAAAATCAATCCTTTGTCCTGAGCCGGCAGCGCTTTGGCGACATTGTAGGCCGCTTGAATCACCGCCAGACTTGAGCCGCTTGTGCCCGAAACGATCAGCGGCCGTTTCGCCTGGCGCAACTGGGCCGCCATACGGCTTGCCAGTGCATTGTCCGCTTCGTCCAGGCCGAAGGGCAGGGGCGATTCTTGATTCAGGTAATGCGCGATCGCGAAGCCGAGCCGGGCGATCGCTTCCGGACTGCCGTGAAAGGTCCCGGCCGCGATATCGTCCAGGCGCGAGGCGCGCACGGCGGCAATGAACAGCGGACTTTGCGCCTGTCCCTGCAATTGCCGGACCGCGTTGTCCAGCCAATGCGGAATTTTCAGTTTTTTGGCCAGATCCAACGTCGCGTTCCTTACCGCCTGACGGAGCGACAGGGCGAGGCGGGGCGCGCTATGGATGAGGTCCTCGCCCAGAATCAGGACCGCATCGGCCTGTTCGGTTTCGCGGAGCGTCGGCGTCTGAATGCCGCCGTTCGCCATGATGTCGAGGATGGATTCGAGCAGGTCGTGTTCGGTGTCATCGAGCCCGAGAAAGAAGTTGGCCTCGCCGACCCGTTTGCGCAATGCAAAGTTCGCCTCCAGCGAAGCGCGCGGCGAGCCGATCCCGATCACGCCTTTCGCGTTTTGCAGGCAGGTTCTGAAATGCTCGATCGCGGTTCCGGCCACGGTAACCGGTTGTCCCTCGATTCGCGGACAGCGAATCCGCAGATCGCTGTTCACGAAGCCGTAGCCGAAGCGCCCCCGGTCGCACAGAAAATAGCCGTTCACGTCGCCGTGGTAGCGGTTCACGATCCGGCGCAGCTCGCCGTAGCGTTCGCCCGGCGTGGTATTGCAGCCCAGGCTGCAATGCACGCAGACCGAAGGCGCGGTCTGCAAATCCCATTTCCGGGTATAGCGGTTGCTGAACGGCTTGTCGGTGAAGACGCCGGTCGGGCAGACTTCGACCAGGTTGCCGCTGAATTCGTTTTCGAGCGTGCCGTCCTCGAAGCGGCCGAAATACACGTTGTTGTGGATGCCCAGCACTTCGAGATCGTTGCCCCCCGCGTAGTCGTTGTAGAAGCGGACGCAGCGGTAGCAGGCGATGCAGCGGTTCATTTCATGATTCACGAAAGGGCCGAGATATTGATTCCGGTGCGTCCGCTTGCGTCCACGATAGCGGCGCGCGGTGTGGCCGGTCATCAGCGTCATGTCCTGCAGGTGGCATTCGCCGCCTTCCTCGCAGACCGGGCAGTCGTGCGGGTGATTGGTCATCAACAGCTCGATGTTGTCCTGGCGGAATTGCCGGGCCAAGCCGGCATTCAGAGAAATGCGCAGGTTATCCGCGACCGGCGTGAGGCAGGCCATCACCAGGCGGCCGCGAGGGTCTTCCGCATCCTTGTACTGGATCACCGCGCATTGCCGGCAGGCGCCGACCGACCCCATCGCCGGATGCCAGCAAAAATAGGGCAGATCCAGTCCCAGCGACAGACAGGCAGCGAGTACATTGTCGCCGTCCTTCACGTCGTGCAGGTTGCCGTCGATTTCGATCCGGGCCATCAGACGGCCTCCTTGAGCGGGCGGTTTTGAAAAATGTAGCGTTCGAAGTCTTCGCGGAAATATTTCAGCGCGCTCTGCAGCGGTTCCATCGCGCCCGGCGCGAGCGCGCAAAACGTGTTGCCGGGGCCGAGCATCCGGGTCAATCGGGACAGGGTATCGAGATCTTCGGGACGGCCCCTGCCTTCGACGATGTCCTGCAACAGCGTCACTGTCCACGGCAGGCCGTCCCGGCACGGGGTGCACCAGCCGCACGATTCCTGCGCGAAAAACCGTTCCAGATTCAACACCATCCGCACCGGGCAGGTCTTATCGTCGAGCACGATGATCGTGCCGGTGCCCATCCGGCTGCCGGCCTTGGCGACCGTATCGAACTCCATCGGCACGTCCAGATGCTCGGGCAGCAGAAAATCGGTCGAAGCGCCGCCGGGCAGGAAGCCGCGCAATTGGTAGCCGTCCTTCATGCCGCCGGCATGCTCTTCCAGGATTTCGCGAATCGGCGTGCCCATCGGCAGTTCCCACAGGCCGGGGCGTTTGACGCGGCCGCTGGCGCCGAACAGCTTCGTGCCCGCATCGGCGCCGCGCCCGAGCCCTTTGTACCAGTCCGCGCCATGACGCAGGATATGCGGCACGTTGCAGATCGTCTCGGCATTGTTCACGACCGTCGGTCGGCCCCACAGGCCGCTGACCACCGCGAAGGGCGGTTTTGGGCGCGGCGTGGCCCGCTTGCCTTCCAGTGCATTCAGCAGCGCCGACTCTTCGCCGCAGATATAGCGGCCGGCGCTGGTATGGAGATGAATATCGAGCGAGAAATCCGAATCGAGGAGATGCGCGCCGACATAATGTGCCGCACGGGCCTCCTGCAGGGCCCGCGTCAAGCGCTCGGCGGCCAGGCGGTATTCACCGCGCAGAAAGATGTAAGCGGTTTGCGCCTGGATCGCATAAGCGGCGATGGCGATGCCTTCGATCAACTGATGCGGGTCCTTTTCGAGCAGCAGCCGGTCCTTGAAGGTGCCGGGCTCCATCTCGTCCGCATTGACCACCAGATAAGGGGGGTGGTCCGGCGCCTGGCCGATCGGCACCAAGCTCCATTTGAGCCCGGTGCCGAAGCCGGCGCCGCCCCGGCCTCGGAGTCCCGCGTCCTTGACCCATTGCTGCACTGCCTTCGGGCCGAGGTCGGTTACGGCCTTCCTCAGTCCTTCGTAACCGCCGGTTTTGCGGTAATCCGCCAGGGTGGCGAAGTCACGGTCCGCGCGGATGTTCTGGGTTAACGGTCTGTCCATCGTCGCCATCTCGCCTTATTCTCCGAGGAGTTCCCGTACGATATTGTCGGTCAGATCCGGCCTGAGTTCGCCGTTCACCATCGCGACCGGTGCGCGGTCGCAGGCGCCCAGGCAAACGATCGGCAAAACGGTGTATTCGCCATCTTGCGACGTCTCGCCGAGCTTGACGTTCAAATGCCGGCACAGCTTGTCGCGCAACCGGTCGCCGCCGAGCATCCAGCAACTGACGCTGTCGCAGACGTGAATCACGGTGTTGCCGACCGGCCGGCGGTAAATCAGATTGTAAAAGGTCGCAACCCCTTCCAACTGCGCGGGCGATATTTTCAGGTATTCGGCAATTGCGGTGAGGCTGTCGTCGGAAACCCAGCCGCGGTGTTTCTGAACGATCTTCAATGCTTCGATCGAGACGGCCGACTTGTCTTCATAGTGCGGCAATTCGGCGTTGATCTCGTCGATTTCGGTTGCGCTCAAAGCGCGTGTATTCGTTTCTGCCTTCATCTCAACGGTCCACGTCGGCCATTACAAAATCGATGCTGGCCAGTATCGCGATCAGGTCGGCGACCATCATGCCGTTGCACATCATCGGTATCATCTGCAAATGCGGGAAAGAGGGGGTGCGGATGCGGGTGCGGTAGGACATGCCGTTGCCGTCGCTGGTCAGGTAGTACGCGTTCAGACCCTTCGTGGCTTCGACGGTGACGGCGGCTTCGCCGGCCGGAATCACCGGGCCCCAGCTCACGTTCAGGAAATGCTGGATCAGCGTTTCGATGTCGTGCAGCGTCCGTGTTCGCGGCGGCGGCGTGGTCAGCGGGTGTTCGGCCTTATAAGGCCCTTCGGGCATGTTGTCCAGGCATTGCCGGATGATCCGGACGCTTTGGCGCATTTCCTCGACCCGCACCGCGCAGCGGTCGTAGCAGTCGCCGTTCTGCGCGATCGGGATTTCGAATTCGAAGTTCTGATAGCCGGAGTAGGGCCGTGCCTTCCGGTAATCCCAGCCGAAGCCGGTCGCCCGGAGCCCCGGCCCGGTCGCGCCCCAGTCGATCGCTTCCCGGGTGTTATAAGCGCCCACGCCTTGCGTGCGGCGTTTGATCGTGCCGTTTCGCATCACCAGTTTGTCGTAGTCGTCGAGCCGTCCCGGAAAACGGTCGAGAAACTCCCGAATCCGCTTGTCCCAGCCCTTCGGCAAATCCATCGCGACCCCGCCGATCCGGAAATAGCTCGAATGCATCCGGGCGCCGCTGATCGATTCCAGAATGTCGAAGACCTGTTCGCGATCGATAAACATGTAAAAAATCGGCGACAACTGGCCGATATCCTGAGCATAGGTGCCGTAGAACAGCAGATGGCTGGCGATCCGATAGAATTCGGCGACCATTACCCGGATCACTTCCGCGCGCGGAGGAACCTCGATCCCGGCCAGTTTCTCGACGGCCAGCACATAAGGCAGGTTGTTCATCGAACCGCCCAGATAATCGACCCGGTCCGTGTAGGGAATATAGGTATGCCAGGACTGCCGCTCGCCCATTTTTTCCGCGCCGCGGTGGTGGTAGCCGATGTCGGGCAGCGCGTTGATGATCTCTTCGCCGTCCAATTGCAGCGCGATCCGGAACACGCCGTGGACGCTGGGGTGGTTCGGCCCCATGTTCAGGAACATGAAATCGCTCTCTTCGCTGCGCCGGCTCATGCCCCAGTCTTCCGGCACGAAACGCAACGCATTCTGTTCGATGTCCTGGCGTTCGTCGGGAAGGGTGAAAGGCTCCTTTTCGGTGGCGCGGGCATAATGATCCTTGCGCAACGGATGCCCTTCCCAGGTCGGCGGCATCAGAATCCGGCGAAGATGCGGATGGCCCTCGAAGACGATCCCGAACATGTCCCAGGCCTCGCGCTCGTACCAGTTCGCCGACGGCCAGAGGTCCAAAACCGTCGGGAGAAGCAGATCGTTTTCGCGCAGGGCTACCTTGAGCCGGATATCTTCGTTTCGGGAAAAGGAAAGCAGATGATAGATGACCGTGAAATCGCTGTCCGGCAAGCCTTGGCGGTGAATGCGCTGGCGCTCGTCGATCGCGGTCAAGTCGAACAGCATCACATGAGGAGAGAGGAGCTCGTGTTTTAAACAGTGCAGGATCGTGCGCAGCTTCTCGCGGGGAACCCACAAGGTGGTGATCCCGTCGGCGGTAGGTTGGGGGATAAGGCCGGCAACTCCGAGCCGTTCGGCAAGCGCCTCGGCGATCTCGGAGGCGGCGGGAGAATACACGGTATTGCCTGCCTCGGCGTTCATCGATGTTTATCCTTCCAAGCCTTCATGCTGACCTTGGGGCTAGAGTTCGTCCGGGCTTCTCAACTCGCGAGCGCGCATCCTCGCCTCGGTGAGCAGATCGCGGTAGCTGGGTTTTTCGGCCGGTTTGATGACCGTTTGCTCGCCGACGGTCCAGCTTAAAGGCCGCCTTTCCCGGCCGATCGCCTGCTGTAGCAGCATCAGTCCCTGCAGCAGCGCTTCGGGGCGGGGCGGGCAGCCCGGCACATACACGTCGACCGGCAAAAACTTGTCCACGCCCTGCACCACGCTGTAGATGTCGTACATGCCGCCGGAATTGGCGCAGGAGCCCATCGAGATCACCCAGCGCGGTTCCAGCATCTGGTCGTAGAGCCGTTTGATGACCGGTGCCATTTTGCGGAATACCGTGCCCGAAATCACGATCAGATCGGCCTGGCGGGGCGACGCCCGGATCACTTCGGAGCCGAAGCGGGCCATGTCGTGCCGGCTGGTGAAGGCGGTCGCCATTTCCACATAACAGCAGGACAGCCCGAAATTGAAAGGCCAGACCGAATGGGCCTGTCCCCAGGCGACCATGTCTTCGAGCCTGGCGAGCAGAAAGCTCTGGCGCAGGGTTTCCTCATTGGCATGTCCTCCCGGTTGCGGGGCGGGATCATCCTCGGCGCGGGTCAAGGTCCAATGCATGCTTCTCTCCCAAGTGTTGGCGGTGGGCGGCTTCAAGGCGCTGCCGTCGGGTTCGCCAGTCGAGCGCGCCGATCGCATTAAGATAGATCAGCGTCGCGATCAGAATACCGATAAAAATCGACGCTTCGATAAAGCCCGTCCAGCCGGTCTGCTTCACGGCGATCGCCCAGGCAAACAGAAAGACGGTTTCCATATCGAAAATCACGAAAAAGATCGCGATCAGATAAAACTGCACCGAGAAGCGGAGATGCACGTCGCCGGTCGGTACGATGCCGGACTCGAAGGGTTCCTCCGCGCGCGGCGCGCGATGCCGTTGGCCCAGCAAATAGGCGCCGCCGAGCATGACGGCGGTAATGGCGAGGATGGCCCCGAAATAAACGAGCAGCGGCAGGATATGCGAGACGGAAGAGGCTTCGGCAACCATCGATGAATGCTCCGCTTACGGTGAATGACAAGTGGAATGGTCCGGCTGACGGTTCCGAAACGCCCTGGCTCGGGTTTTGGGAAGCGCCGGGCGTTTGTATCCTTAATCCGGTCGCCACGATCGCAATGAACTTGTCATTGAGTCCGGTGCTTACAATTCTAAAAGAATTAGACAATATCGTTAGGCTGGAGTTCAAGAAATAAGGCTATTTTTTTCAAAGCGTCTGCATCGATCGATTCTCGTCGAACGCTACCTATCTTCCGGCTCCCCGAAGCCCTATCAGATTGACGAGACGATTATTCAGGATTCGAACGCGGTTCCCTTGGCTTTGCCGGAAGTGGCGGTTTGTTCAATTTCCCACACCGTGCAAAAGGCCGAGCATTGGAGATCCTTTCATTCTCGAACGGGAAGCGGATGCCGGCGGGTGCTTCCTGCCTCAAGATCCAATTCAAATAGCGAAAAGCCGTCAGCATGGGACGAGTATTTCGCCGAAGACCGGGTTTCATGCGCTGCCTATTGCGCCACGCTCTCCGGGATTGCTTTTATCGCTCGCTCCTACAGAGTCAGCCTAATACCTTATCGGGATCAGCGGTTAGCTCCTCTTCTGCGGAAAAGATACTCTTTACCAGGAACGGTAGTGATTTGCGCACACGAAACCGCCTTCCAGCCGTCGACTGAATCGACAAGTTTCGTCCGGAGCACAATCCGGGCTATTCGAGTTCCTGGTTCATCTGCTCGTCAATCCTTTCCTGATCTTCGGACGAACAGGCGCAAACAGCGTAGATCAGGTCCCTTAAATTGTAGCCGCTGTTGGTTCCTATGGGCCCCTCGCAGGTCAGGCCGCCATAGTATTCGCCTACCTCGTAACATTCGATTTTTTCGCCATTGTTTGAACAATTACCCGCCACACCGATTCGGTCGGCTACATAAATATCCCGTTTATTGACAATATCGCAGGCAGATAAAGGACTATTGATAAGAATCGCGAACAAACCCGCTAACCCAACTATTACTTTCATACTTCCTCCTCATCATTGCGGCAGGAGCAATTTCATTGCCTTTACGCAACCAATGACAGGAAATAAATCGATAAGTTACATTGAGATTCCTGGCTTGGCTGAAGCCGGGCAGGTGGGGTTAACCGCTTTACCGTTAACCCAACACGCCGGTACATCTTGATAAGAGGCGCTGAACCTTGCGCAGCGCATCAATCGCGAACGATGGGTTTCCCTCGCCGGCCCGCCCTACGGGCTTTGAAAAAGATCAGGCTGCAAAGTACCTTGCCGTAAGCGATCCGTATCGAGATCTGCATATCCGCCCGTGGCTAATCGATTCAGATTGCAGAGCAGCGCTCCAAAGATTCGAAGGCGGTTTCCCGATCATTGCCGGGATGTAGTTGGTTTGTTAGACTGTCGGCGCCGGTTAAAAGGGCCGAGCAATTAAATGTCCCGATGATCTATTTGCCACCGAACGAAAGGCTGACTTCGGCAGAAGCTGCGCACGCCATTCCGCTGCGGCGGCGAAGGCCGCCTTGTGGATATCGGGGACAAACTCAAATTGTGAAAAAATATAAAGCCATGGAGCAACTCACCGATTTAAAAGCCATTCTGCATTCCAAACGCGCCAACATCTATTACCTGGAAAAATGCCGCGTCATGCAGAAAGACGGGCGGGTGCTTTACCTGACCGAAGGCAAAGAAGAAAAACAGTATTGGAATATCCCGATTGCCAATACTACCGTGATTTTGTTGGGGACCGGTACGTCCATCACCCAGGCCGCCGTCAGAATGCTGGCATCGGCAGGCGTATTGATCGGTTTTTGCGGTGGCGGCGGAACGCCGTTACTGGCTGGCAATGAAGTGGAATGGCTGTCGCCGCAAAGCGAATACCGGCCGACCGAATATGTGCAAGGCTGGCTGTCGTTTTGGTTCGATGAAAGCAAGCGCCTGCAAGTTGCCAAGCGGTTGCAGCGGCTTCGGCTCGATTATTTGCAGCGGGTCTGGGGAAAAGACAGGGAACTGCAAAATTACGGGTTTTATGCCGACGATGCGGACGTGGAACGGGCTTTGAACAGCTTCAACGCCAGAATAACCCAAAGTCCGAGTGTGACCGATTTACTGACCATTGAAGCGCAGTTGACCAAAAATCTGTATAAAATCGCGGCCCAGGCCACCCGAACGGACGGGTTTACGCGGGACCATGCCGGAGAAGACGACGCCAACGCGTTTTTGAATCACGGCAATTATCTGGCCTACGGCTTGGCGGCGACGACACTCTGGGTCCTCGGCATTCCGCACGGCTTTGCGGTCATGCACGGCAAAACCCGGCGCGGCGCGTTGGTGTTCGATGTCGCCGATCTGGTCAAGGATACGCTTGTGCTGCCCTGGGCCTTCATTTGCGCCAAAGAACGGAACAACGAGCAGGAATTCCGCCAGCAGTGCCTGCAAAGTTTTGCAGAACATAAGGCGCTGGACTTCATGTTCGATACGGTCAAAAACCTCAGCCTGGAAGGTCGCCTTTTATGATGGTGACATTCGTCTCGCAATGCGAGAAAAATGCGCTCGATAAAACCCGGCGCGTGCTCGACAGTTTCGCCAACCGGATCGGCGACCGTACCTGGCAGACGGTAATTACCCAGGATGGCCTGGATGCGGTCAGAAAACTGCTGCGCAAAACCGCTTCCAAGAATACCGCCGTCGCCTGCCATTGGCTGCGCAGCCGCGGCCGCAGCGAACTGGTCTGGATCGTCGGCAATCGAAGCCGATTCAATGCGCAGGGCATCGTGCCGGTCAATACCACCCGGCAGGAAATCGCCGGCAGAGTCAGGGAAAACGATTGGCATGATTTGCCGTTGATCAAAACTCTGGCCGCGCTGGCGGCGTTGTTTCACGATTGGGGCAAGGCGTCGCTGTGGTTCCAACAAAAACTGCGCGCGAAAAAGCCGCCCGATCCGTTGCGCCACGAGTGGGTTTCGGTGTTGCTGCTGGCGGCCATGATCGACGGCGAGCCGAGCGATGCGGTATGGTTGAAACGCCTGGCGGAAGGCGTTGTCGACGAAACGGCTCTGGCCGAAAAAGTGCGCAGCCTCGACGACAAACCGATGGCTGCCCTGCCTGACGTGGCATGCCTGATTGCCTGGCTGGTCGTAACGCATCACAAACTACCGGACTTCAAATCCAGGGACGTGGCCAGGGAATGGCGCAGTACGCCGGCCGAAAGCCTGCAACAGGCGTTGAAGCGCATTACCGCCGTATGGGCTTATCGCAACGAAGCCGAAGCAAACCGTCAAGGCGACTGTTTGACCTTTTCCGACGGCTTGTTGGCCCATTCCCAAGCTTGGCTGGAGCAACTGAAAAAATGGGCCGGCGAATTGCTGGCCCGCCTGCCGCAAGTCGAAGCGGCGCTGGCCGACGGCAGCTACCGCCTGTTGCTGCACCATGCGCGTTTATGCCTGATGTTGGGCGATCACCAGTATTCTTCGCAGGATGCCGACGGCAACTGGCCCAAGGATCTGCCCTTATTTGCCAATACCGATAAAAATGCCGATCTCAAGCAGCGCCTGGACGAACATTTGGTACGCGTCGGCAAATGCGCCACCACGATCGCGCGCCGTTTGCCGCTGTTCGAAAGCGACCCGCCGCCGGTTTACGATGTCAAACGCCTGAAAAAGAAAAGCACGGACAAAAGATTTCGCTGGCAGGATCAGGCGGTGGATAAAATCAAAGCCTGGAAAACCGAAGCGAATGCCGACGGCGGGCGCTACGGATTTTTCGCGGTCAACATGGCCAGCACCGGCAGCGGTAAAACCCTGGCCAACGCCAAAATCATGCAGTCCTTGTCCGAAGGCGGCGACAGTCTGCGCTACGTGCTGGCCTTGGGTCTGCGCACGCTGACCTTGCAAACCGGCGACGAATACCGGAGCCGCATCGGCCTGGATAACAGTGAACTGGCCGTCATGATTGGTTCGCGGGCGGTGCTGGAACTGCATACGCAGGCGCAACAGGGTTTGAAAGAGGACGCCTCCGCTAACCAACAAGGCGGCTCGGAATCAGCGGAAGCGTTGTGGGAAGACAACGAGGTGGATTTCGATATTCCCGAAGAGGCGCTCAGTGCGCTCGGTACCGTCTGGACCGATCGGAGCGGTAGAATCGACAAACGCAAACAAAAATTTCTCTACGCGCCGGTTTTGGCCTGTACGGTCGACCATCTGATGGCGGCAACCGAAACCCGGCGCGGCGGCCGCTACATTTTACCGTGCTTGCGCCTGATGTCTTCGGATCTGGTCATCGACGAGATCGATGACTTTGACGGCGACGATTTGGTCGCGATCGGCCGCCTGATCCATCTGGCAGGCATGTTGGGACGGAAGGTGATGATTTCTTCGGCCACCATTCCGCCCGATCTGGCTGAAGGCTATTTCAACGCCTACCGAAGCGGCTGGCGGCTGTTTGCGCAAAGCCGAAGAGTCAAGAGCCAAATCGGCTGCACCTGGATCGACGAATTCGACAGCCGGGTTCGAACGCTGCAAAACGCCGATTTGAGCGGCTACCGGCAAGCGCACGCCGGTTTTATCGAAAAACGCTGCGCCAACCTGCAAAACCCGGATAAAACGCAGGTCAAGCGCATCGGCGAAATGGTCGAATGTCCCGGGCCGGGCGGCGACTTAGACGGGCTCAAGCAATCCTATTTCGCTGCGATTACGCAAACGATCGTGCGCCTGCACTGCCGCCATGCCTTTCTTGAGCCCGACCACGGCAAGCGGGTATCGTTCGGCGTCGTGCGCATGGCCAACGTTACGCCCTGCGTCGAGTTGGCCCGTTATCTGGCGGCGGCCGACTGGCCCGAAGGCATCGATATCCGCGTCATGGCCTACCACAGCCGGCAGGTGTTGCTATTGCGCCATCACCAGGAACGGCATCTGGATGACGTGCTAAAGCGCAACCGTCCCGACGCCGGTTGCAACGACCCTGTCATTCGAAGACATCTTCATGAAAGTCTTGCGGAAAATCTGATCTTTATCCTGGTCGCAACGCCGGTCGAAGAAGTGGGGCGCGATCACGATTTCGATTGGGCCGTGGTGGAGCCGTCTTCTTACCGTTCGATCATCCAGTTGGCCGGACGCGTGCTGCGTCATCGGGAGCTCGTGCCCTCGGAACCGAACATCGCGCTGCTGCGATACAACCTGCGGGCCTTGCTCGGAGCGGACGGCGAACCTGCCTATTGTTACCCTGGTTATGAGGACAAAAACAACCGCTTGAATACGCACGATTTATCGGAGCTGATTCCGGCAACACAATTGTCGAGCATCGACGCCCTGCCGCGTATCCGGTGCAGTCCCAAGCCGCAGCCCGGAAACAATCTGGCCGATCTGGAACATCGCCGTATTCAGTCGCTATTGACCGCTTATGCGCAATGCGGCCCCGAAAGTTTGCAGGGTTGGCTGGACGGCTGTTGGTGGTTGACCGGCTTGCCGCAAAATCTGACGCCGTTCCGCCAACAGACGTGCGAACAAACTTTGTATGATGTGCCGGACGAAAAAGGCAACTCCCGCTTTGTCGAAAAAACGCGCGAAGACGGCATCAATACCGTCGAAAAGACTTACAAAGTGTCTCGTGTGGAACTGACTGGCCGGGAGAAGGAACGCTGGTGGCTGCACCGCGACTATCGGGAACTGCTCGAACAGCAAGCCGAAAAATCCGGACTATCGCTGCTGGGGACGGCTTTACGCTACGGCGAGATCAACGTAGAAGTCTCTGAAAAAGATATTAACAACGGCAAACGCTTCGCGTATGGCGAACAATTGGGATTCTGGAAGATCGACGATCGTTAAAGCAGCGGTTTCATTGCCGAGAAAGGCAGCACCAGCCGGTTTGGGGTGGCGATCAACCTGATGAACCCAAACTTCTCGTAATAAGAAACCGCTCGATCGTCCTTTGCTTCGACGACGAAGCCCAGGATACCGACTTTTTCCGCCGCTTCCGCGGTAGTTTTGAAGGCATGAAAAATCAAGGCATCGCCGTAACCTTGGCCCTGGAAACGCTTGTCGACGGCGAGACGCCCCAACAATAAAAAAGGCGCTTTCGCATAGGCTCCGAATTTCGCCTTGTCCGGCAAGGCATCGGTAGCAACGGAGTCCGCGCTGATCGTGTAATAGCCGATAATATGCCGGCCTTCCGAGAGCACATAAACACGGCTCAGGCCGCGCTTTTGGTCCTGATTGGCGAAACGCTGCAAATACAGATTCAGCGCCGGAACGCCGCAATCGAACGATTTTCGGTCGTGCCTCTCGGGTTCCAAAAGCTCAAACTTCTTCATTATCAATTATTTTTTTATAAGTGAAGACTGCTTTTTTCATGCGTTCGGTAGGTTCTGGCGGACTATCCAGCATTTCGAAAAACACCTGCCAATCTTCCTCGCCAAAGTGCGTAGACTCATGCTCGGCAATAATCGCCTCTGCTTTTTCGCGGATACATTGCCGTATGAATTTACTTTTATCCAAATCGACATAGCTTCTGGCCCGTTCCAGTAATTCCAAGGTCATCGCATCCATGCGGACCTTTAAAATATTTTGATGGTTTGATTCGCTTTTCATATATCACCCTTTGTTCAAGTTCGGTGATATTGTACCTACAAATAATACAAGAATCGCCTATTTAGTAGGTACATATAACTAAGTAAAAACGCTTAACTGATTTTAAAGCCGACTCGCGACCTACGCCGCGCCGCCTTTGTCAACGCCCCTTGTTGCCCATGACTTTAAAAACGGTTACGCATGTTTACTTATCAAGTTATCTTTGAATTTCAAAGCTGCCTGCTCGGCAGTGTAATAAATCAATACAAACAAATTAATACATTTCTAAGCTGCTTTTCGGCAGAAGAATATCATAATTTAAAAATTATAATAATACAAATAAAATTATACAGGATATTGTAATTCATTTATTTCTGTAATAAACTCAGCTTCGACTCTATTTGAGAAGGACAAGAGCATGTTAGACCCCGCTATACAGTCGTTCCTTACCGAACGCAAAGCCGCCTGGCTGAAGGACAAACTCAAATCCGCCAAGACCGAATTCGAACGTCAGGACGTCGAAACGAAAGCCGATGAAAAATTCGCTCCGGAAAATTGGATTCCGGATGCGGCCAAACGTGCAGCCTGGTTGTCGATAGTCAGCCATTCGGGCAAATTTACCCATCCCGGTGTCAAAATCAGTCCCGTGATATCGACGCCTCCGCACAAGCGGGATGGCTATTTGCGCAGCGGCAATGCCGATGCCGATTTTGACGTGTTCGGTAATGCTGCCGCACTGGACGTTTTCAAATTCCTTTCGTTGCCGTTGAGCGACGGGCAAACGGTATTAGAGCATCTCGAACAGAATAGCGAACTCATCAGACGGCAATTCAATCTCGCCGCCACATCTTTTGCTGAACTGCAAAAGGGTCTGATGGCAATTAAACCCGATGAAATCGCCAAAATTAAGACCTCCGAAAAAATCAAACAAGTCTATTTTCCGATCGAAGGCGGCTATCACCTGCTGTCGATTCTGACGCCTTCCGGCCTGATGTTCAAACTGAAAGAACGCATCAACGCCATGCGTTTTTCGGAACAGGCCAAACAAGCCCGCGACGACCGTCGCAATCAAGCGCATAACGAGCATGGCTGCGACGAGATTTACAATCTGGCCGCGATCGGTTTCGGCGGCACCAAGCCGCAGAACATCAGCGTACTGAACAACCAAAACGGCGGCATTGCCTATTTGCTGCCTTCGCTGCCCCCGGTTTTGGCGCAACGCGTCGTCCGGCGGCCGAAATCCAGTTTCTTCAAGGACAGCTTGTACTTCAAGCCGTACCGGGAAGAGTTCTTGGCATTGCACCGACTGTTTATGGCAAAACCCAACAACATCGATATCCGTGACGGTCGGGATGACTGGATCATTTCCATCGCCGAACGCGTGCTCGAAACGGTTGGGCAATTAAGACAGGAAACGGCGGGCTGGTCCGAAAACACGCGCTTGCCGTTGGCGCAAAAGATCTGGCTGGATTCCGCTTTCGATGCGTGGCGCGAGCAGGAAGACGAGTGGCTCGCCGAAATCATCGTGAGTCTGGCCGATTGGTTCCGTATCGCCTATCGGAATGTCATCGGTGCGGAGAAAGCGATTGCGCTGGGAGACGACGAACTGAAGCACATTAGAAAAGTGCTCGGTGAGCATGAGGAGCTTTTGCGATGAACCGGTTCTTGATCGTCCCACAACTGAAAATCCACAACGCCAATGCGCTGTCCAGCCCTTACACCCTCGGCTTTCCGGCGATGACCGCCTGGTTCGGCGGTATCCATGCCCTGCAGCGCCAACTGAATGCCGGCGCGTTCGCAGGCTTGCGTTTTACCCGCGCCGCCGTCGCCTGCCATCGGATCGATCAGCAAACCTATAAAGGGTCGGGCGATTTCGTCCATTCGATCATAGGCACCGGCAACCCGCTCGATAAAACCGGTGAGCGTCCGTCTTTCATCGAAGAAGCCCGTTGCCATCTGACCGTATCGTTGGCGATCGAGTGCCAGGGCGTCGGTCAGGGCGATATTGCGGAATTCACCCAGGCCGTGGAAAGCCGGCTTTATCGATTGAAACTGGCCGGCGGCGACATCCTGTCGTTCAAAACGCCGGAAACGCTCACCATCGACGGCGACAACGAACTGGCCAGACTGACCCGCAAACTGATGCCGTCCTACGTGTTGCAGGAACGCCGCGAACTGATGACCGAAGCGATGCGGAACGGTCAGGATGCGATTGACGCCCTATTGAGTTATCTCAAAGTCGAACACCGCAGCCGGCCTTTAGGCAACGGCAAAGGCGAATGGACCGCCAAGCGTAAAGCCGAGGGCTGGCTGGTGCCGATTGCGACCGGCTTTCACGGCATTACCGAATTAGGCTTCGCCGAAAACCAGCGCGATCCCGATACGCCGCACCGTTTTGCCGAAAGCCTGGTCACGCTGGGCGAGTTCGTGATGCCGTACCGGATCAAGCGTCTCGACGACCTGCTTTGGCATACCCGCTACGACGCCGAAAATAACCTTTATCTTTGTCAACAAAACAACCGCATATAACGCAAGGAAAACCGACCATGGCCAAAAATAGCATTGTTTCCGCTTCCGTATTGGCGTTCGAAAAAAAACTGGTTCCCTCGGACGGACGTTTATACGGCACGACCTGGGAGCGGCGAGCCGAACAAGCGACCTCTTTGAAGCTGCAAGAAAAATCGGTGCGCGGCACCATCTCCAACCGATTAAAAAAAGCCTTGCAGGACGATCCCGCCAAATTGGATGCAGAAGTCGAAAAGCCCAACCTGCAAACCGTCGACAGTTGCGCGCTGGGCAGCGATCAGGACACGCTGAAATTGACTTTCACGCTGAAAATCCTGAGCGGCGTAGAAAAACCTTCGGCCTGCAACAGCGCCGAATTCAACGCCAGCTATGCCAAATCCGCAAAAGCTTATATCGATAGCGAAGGTTTCCGCGACTTGGCCTTACGTTATGCGGCCAATATCGCCAACGGTCGTTTTTTGTGGCGCAACCGGGTCGGCACGGAAAAGATCGAGGTTGCGGTCAAGGTGTTGAATCAAGGCGATCGATCCGCATGGCTATTCGATGCCAAGGCCGTCAGTACCCGGTATTTCGACAATCCCGATCCGCAAATTGCCGAATTGGCCGGCAAAATCGCGGATGCCTTATCCGGCAAAACCGAATTCCTGTTGCTGGAAGTCAACGCGTACGCGCAGGTCGGTCTGGCGCAGGACGTTTATCCGAGCGAAGAACTGGTGCTGGACAAAGGCAGCAGCAAATCGAAAAAAAGCAAAATCCTTTATGAGATCGACGGCATCGCTGGCATGCATTCGCAGAAAATCGGCAACGCCTTGCGCACGATCGATACCTGGTATCCAGGCTACGATGAGGCGCAAATTGGGCCGATCGCAATAGAGCCTTACGGTGCCGTCACCAATCTGGGCAAAGCCTACCGCACGCCCAAGGATAAAGCCGATTTTTACACGCTGTTCGACCGCTTCGCGCGCGGCGAAAAATTGGCCGAGAACGACGAACACTATGTGATGGCGGTCTTGGTACGCGGCGGCGTTTTCGGCGAGAGCGGCAAGGACTGAGCATGAAAGTCTATCAGGACATCAATTTGTTGCCCGATGCCGAAATCGGCCTGCATTTTTTATGGGAAAAAGTCTATCAACAGGTGCATCTGGCGTTAGTGGAAATGCAGGACGCCGACGGCAAAGTGCCGATCGGCATCGCGCTACCGGCGTACGATGCGGAAAATCGCCGGTTGGGCCATAAGCTGCGGCTGTTGGCCGAAACGGAACGCCAGCTCGAACAGTGCAATGTACGGGAATGGCTAAGCCGTCTCAGCGATTATGTCCACTTGACTCAAATCCGCGCCATTCCCGATCGCGTTCGAACCTATGCCTATTACCGGCGCATCCAGTCGAAAAGCAGTAGCGCCAGACTGGCGAGACTGGCAAGGCGCAAAGCCGAACGGGAAAACATCGGTATCGAACTGGCGATTGCAACGTTCGAAAACTGCGTGGAGCAGCGCATCGAGGCGCCTTTCGTATGGATGAAAAGCCAAAGTAGCGGGGAAAGATTCCGTTTGTTTATTGAGTATGTGGAAACCGGTGAACCGACGAAAGGCGGTTTTAGCACCTATGGATTGAGCCATTCAAGCAGCGTTCCCGTTTTTTGACCAATGCCGGAAATAGCTTTTTAAAAATACAGAAAAATCAATTAGTTGTCTTAGATGGGTTTTTCGTTGGTAAAAATGGAAAATTCCGTCCAAGGTATTGTTATGCTTATCTAAATTGAAGTCGATCCACAGTTCACTGCCGTACAGGTAGCTTAGAAACAGCCGTCTCGGTCGCGCCGCGCAAATTGACTCGTTCACTGCCGTACAGGTAGCTTAGAAAGGTACCGGCCGTGCGCCGTGGTCGCCTCGACCGTTCACTGCCGTACAGGTAGCTTAGAAAATCGGGTGATAGTCTGGCATCGGTGGTGGTACGTTCACTGCCGTACAGGTAGCTTAGAAACATCCAAGGTTGATATCTGAACATCGGAGGCAGTTCACTGCCGTACAGGTAGCTTAGAAAATGCAAAGGACCACGGTGCAAAAATGGAACAAGTTCACTGCCGTACAGGTAGCTTAGAAACACCTCACCTCACCTCGCCGCCGCCCCAAGCAGTTCACTGCCGTACAGGTAGCTTAGAAAGGCTGGGTAAGCCGCGCCAGTTATACCACACAGTTCACTGCCGTACAGGTAGCTTAGAAAATAAATCCCCTGAAGTTTCGCGCGGCCAGGTAGTTCACTGCCGTACAGGTAGCTTAGAAAGATGAAAGTATTCACATGTCGGTTTTTAGTCCGTTCACTGCCGTACAGGTAGCTTAGAAATCGAAAACCAATTGTTGTCCAAGTATGTCGGTGTTCACTGCCGTACAGGTAGCTTAGAAAAATCTAGCGCCAGCGCGGCGGCGCGCATCCGTGTTCACTGCCGTACAGGTAGCTTAGAAAGGCGAGGAAACCCACGCGGCGGCGTACCGGGAGTTCACTGCCGTACAGGTAGCTTAGAAAAAACGGAAATTTTTTCCCCAAATAGTATTGCAGTTCACTGCCGTACAGGTAGCTTAGAAAGTCATCCCAACCGAAAGCCAAATCCTCGACTCGTTCACTGCCGTACAGGTAGCTTAGAAACACCGGCGAAGGCTCGATGGCCGGCGAACTCAGTTCACTGCCGTACAGGTAGCTTAGAAAACATCGTTGAGCCAGCGTTTTACCGGGTGAAAGTTCACTGCCGTACAGGTAGCTTAGAAAAATGAGCGAGCCAGCTCGAGCGCTCGTTTTTCGTTCACTGCCGTACAGGTAGCTTAGAAATGGAGACCAAGCAGTCTCGGGTTGATTTCGAGGTTCACTGCCGTACAGGTAGCTTAGAAAGCCGGCGAGTATGCGATAGCGTCCGACTGGAAGTTCACTGCCGTACAGGTAGCTTAGAAAGATGGTTTCGTCTCCGGCAGCCGTCAGCACACGTTCACTGCCGTACAGGTAGCTTAGAAATCGATAGTGACCTGCCCCTTGTCCTCGATTTGGTTCACTGCCGTACAGGTAGCTTAGAAAGGTGTTCTATGCCAACCGTGACACGCTCGATGGTTCACTGCCGTACAGGTAGCTTAGAAAATGATGAGCATGGCGGAAATGGCGAACAAAGCGTTCACTGCCGTACAGGTAGCTTAGAAAAACAAGGTGTTGCGTGAGTCCGGCTATTTGACGTTCACTGCCGTACAGGTAGCTTAGAAAGTGAGCAGAGGGCGCAGCAGCAGGCCGCGATGGTTCACTGCCGTACAGGTAGCTTAGAAAACTTGCCGACCTCGGGGGATGTCTTGGTGCGAGTTCACTGCCGTACAGGTAGCTTAGAAATCGATCAAAACGCCTTCGGATGCAGTTTTCTGGTTCACTGCCGTACAGGTAGCTTAGAAAGCAATATCGGCCGGTTCCGCGAGTGTTTTGGAGTTCACTGCCGTACAGGTAGCTTAGAAAGAAATCATCTGGATTGCATTCGGCAACCCGACGTTCACTGCCGTACAGGTAGCTTAGAAAGCTTGTGCGAAAAATACGAGGGGTTATTAACTGTTCACTGCCGTACAGGTAGCTTAGAAAAACACAGAGCCGCAACTTCGCACCAAGACATCGTTCACTGCCGTACAGGTAGCTTAGAAAGATTCAATTCACCGCAGAAGCTTGAGCATACAGTTCACTGCCGTACAGGTAGCTTAGAAAGGTGTATCGCTCCAGACGCTGAGCAACTGGCAGTTCACTGCCGTACAGGTAGCTTAGAAAATTTACTGCGCAATGCCTGACGGGCCGCTGTTGTTCACTGCCGTACAGGTAGCTTAGAAATTGATCTGCGACGAATCCTGGAACAAGCCTTTGTTCACTGCCGTACAGGTAGCTTAGAAACGACAAATTGCGCTATCCAAATCGCGCAGGCAGTTCACTGCCGTACAGGTAGCTTAGAAAAGGGAGCAGGCGCGGCGATGCAGCGTATCGAGGTTCACTGCCGTACAGGTAGCTTAGAAAGATAAACGCGTACTCAATGCGCTTATCCTTGGGTTCACTGCCGTACAGGTAGCTTAGAAAAGACATAGCCGCAATGAAGCCTCCTTCCCACAGTTCACTGCCGTACAGGTAGCTTAGAAACACATGATGGCGTAACTCACGACCGTGTATATGTTCACTGCCGTACAGGTAGCTTAGAAATATGTCCCAGAATGCCCTGAGCGACAGCAGCGGTTCACTGCCGTACAGGTAGCTTAGAAATCGTAGATCCTACCGGCGCTCGCCGGTATTTGGTTCACTGCCGTACAGGTAGCTTAGAAAGCGTGAAGATGCACGGCACCGAGGATCATGGCGTTCACTGCCGTACAGGTAGCTTAGAAAGACCTCATAGCGATCTCGCAGGAATGGTTCTTGTTCACTGCCGTACAGGTAGCTTAGAAAACGATCGTGTATATGACGTGACGTATGAGTCCGTTCACTGCCGTACAGGTAGCTTAGAAATTCTGACCTTCTCGCGCGCCCGTAATCATTGCGTTCACTGCCGTACAGGTAGCTTAGAAACACACATGATCATATTGGTCAGGCCGCTTATTGTTCACTGCCGTACAGGTAGCTTAGAAATTCAATCAAAGTCCACCCGGCCGACTCTACGTGTTCACTGCCGTACAGGTAGCTTAGAAATGTTGTTATGTGGACAGACGGAGCTGTCCACTGTTCACTGCCGTACAGGTAGCTTAGAAATCTGAGGTTTTGGTAGAAATCCTTGTCTTGCAGTTCACTGCCGTACAGGTAGCTTAGAAATGCGATCCATCTCTCAGGCCGTCGTGTGTTCCGTTCACTGCCGTACAGGTAGCTTAGAAATCGGACTGGCTTTTCCCAGCAGCCACGCCTTGGTTCACTGCCGTACAGGTAGCTTAGAAATACAGCCTCGTAATAATCGATCATACGCACCTGTTCACTGCCGTACAGGTAGCTTAGAAAAGCCTGCCCCGCTCGATCGGGGATGGCGTGCGGTTCACTGCCGTACAGGTAGCTTAGAAAGCAAAGCCTCAGCGGAAAAGCGTTGGTGGGTGGTTCACTGCCGTACAGGTAGCTTAGAAAGCGTACGTTTCGACCCATTCTAAGCGCTTCTGGTTCACTGCCGTACAGGTAGCTTAGAAATGCAGTCCCCGCCGAGGCTTCGCGCAGCATGTGTTCACTGCCGTACAGGTAGCTTAGAAATTCTACCGGAGGGGGTAGCGTGTACACCACGCGTTCACTGCCGTACAGGTAGCTTAGAAACAAGAGCTATTTGCTCAAGGCGTGGCTGCTGGGTTCACTGCCGTACAGGTAGCTTAGAAAAACAGGGCTGGGGGCAGACGCAAAACGACAAGGTTCACTGCCGTACAGGTAGCTTAGAAAAAATGATACCGGAAATTTTGTAAGCGTCTAGCCGTCCCATCTGTTCAAGCAATACCGGACAGTTCATCCTTATTATTTTTGGTGAGGATGAATCATGGCATTATCGAAACGATGGCTCGATCATATCGAAGCCTGGCAAAGCAGTGGTTTAAAGCAGTCTGTTTATTGCCGGCAACACAGCCTTAACAGTCGTACCTTTGCCGCACGGCTATCGGATTACCGCAAGGGTCGAGGCGCCTCACCCTTGGCCTTAATCCCGGTCCGCGTTGAAAACGCCGCCCCCTCCATCGAGCGTCTGGTGTTGCAGTGTCGCCAAGGCCATCGCCTGGAATTGCCGGCTTCAACACCGGCGAGTTGGGTAGCGGAACTGTTACGATGCCTGGCTTGATCGCGAGTCCGGCGCAGATCTGGGTGGCGGTGGCGCCGGTTGACATGCGGCGCGGCCTGGATGGCTTAACCGCGATCGTCCAGCACAGCCTGGGGCATTCGCCGGGTGCCGGGTCGGCCTTCATCTTCCGCAACCGGGCCGGCAACCGCTTGCGTCTGTTGCTGTGGGACGGCAATGGCGTGTGGCTGTGCCAGCGCCGTTTGCATCGCGGCAGTTTTGTTTGGCCCAAGGCCTCTGATCCGGTCTTTGCGCTCAGTCCGGCCCAGTGGCAGTGGTTGGCCGCCGGTGTCGATTGGCAACGTCTCTCGGCAGAGCCATCAGCAGCATGGCGGGTGTAAAGTGCGGCTTTAAAAGCTGCTGCAACCCAGCAAAATCAAGGCATTCAGGGGGTTTCTGCGGTATAATGACAGCCATGAACCCCCTCGCCAAACTCGATCAGTTGCACTTGGAACCTTCGGCTAAAACCGAAGTGGCGGCGCTGCTTCAAGCGCTGATTGAACAGGCTGAGCGGGATGCCAAAGCCATTCAGAGCAAAGACATTAAAATCGCCGCGCTGACGCACGAGTTGGCCTATTACAAACGCATTCGTTTCAGCCCCAAGAGCGAAGCCTTGGCCCCCTTGCAGCGGGATGTGTTCGAGGAAACCTGGAACACGGATATTTCGGCGATTGAAGCCGAAGTTGAGCAACTGCAAGATGCCAGCCTTTGTGCAACGGTGGTTCGCCCCAAACGCCTGCGCGCCGGCCGGCAACCGTTACCGTCTCACTTGCCCCGCATCGAACACCGGCACGAACCGGAATCCTGCACTTGCGGGCACTGCGGCCGGGAGTTGGTCAAGATCGGCGAAGATGTGACCGAGCAACTGGATGTCGAGCCGGCCAAGTTCTTCGTCCATCGCCATATCCGTCCGCAGTACGCCTGCCGGAGCTGCGAGACCGTCACGGCGGCGCCGATTCCGCCGGCGGTGATCGATGGCGGTCTGGCCGCGGTTGGCTTGTTGAGCTGGGTGATGATCAGCAAATTCCAGGATCATTTGCCGCTCTACCGCTTGGAACAAATCGCCGCCCGCGACGGCGTGACCTTATCCCGTTCCACCCTGGCCGACTGGGTCGGACGTCTCGGCGTCGCCTTGCAGCCTTTGTCCGACCGTTTGGCCTGGCAGCTGTTGCAACGCGATAGTTTACATGCGGATGAGACGCCGGTCCCCCAGCTGGATCCCGGCAACGGCAAAACGAAAAAGGCCTATTTGTGGGCCTACCGCAGCAACGACCTGCAGCCGGGCCCCAAGATCCTCGTCTTCGACTATCAAGCCGGCCGCAGCGGCCGGCATGCCGGGCAGTTTCTAGGCGATTGGCAAGGCCACCTCGTGGTCGACGACTATGCCGGCTATAAAGCCCTGTTTGCGGCGGCCCGTGCGCATCCCGAGGATCAACGCCTGATCGAACCGTGCATCGAACTGGCGTGTTGGGCGCATGCGCGCCGGAAGTTCTTCGACCTGTTACAGGCCAGTCAGAGCCCGATCGCCCAAGAAGCCTTGAACCGGATCGCGGTGCTCTATGCGATCGAAGCCGAAGGTCGTGACCTAACGCCCGCTGAGCGTCAAGCCTTGCGCGCCCAGAAAAGCCTGCCGGCACTGGCCGATCTACACGACTGGCTGCAACGCACCCGCATTCAAACCGCGCCCAACAGCGCCACGGCCAAAGCGATTGATTACAGCTTGAAACGTTGGATCGCTCTCAGCCGTTATGCCGAAACCGGTGATCTGCCGATTGATAACAACCCGATTGAAAACAGTATCCGACCGATCGCTTTGGGTAAAAAGAACTGGCTCTTTGCAGGATCAGAACGTGCCGGAAAACGAGCGGCCGTGATCCAAACGCTGCTCGGCACTGCCAAGCTCAACGGCCTCGATCCTTCGGCCTGGCTAAAAGATACCCTCGAAAAACTGCCTACCTGGCCTAACAGTCGTATCGACGAATTACTGCCTCTCCGCTCAATAGACTAAACCAGAGTGCCGACAGACTGGCTATGTGGTACGGCTGCTCGCTTACGAAATTTTCCGGCATCAATAAGTTCACTGCCGTACAGGTAGCTTAGAAAAGACGCCCACCCGTTGTATCCGCCGTCGATGTGTTCACTGCCGTACAGGTAGCTTAGAAATTGTCGTTCACTTCCTTGATCGCCATGTCGAAGTTCACTGCCGTACAGGTAGCTTAGAAAATGAATCATGATGAAATGCTGCTGCAAATAATGTTCACTGCCGTACAGGTAGCTTAGAAAATAATGACGCCGCCCACAATGAACGTGGTCGCGTTCACTGCCGTACAGGTAGCTTAGAAAGATAAATGCGCTGGCGGCCTGGACGCGCTCGGGTTCACTGCCGTACAGGTAGCTTAGAAAAATAAGGCATTGAAAGGCACCGATGCCGGGAAGTTCACTGCCGTACAGGTAGCTTAGAAAATTTGATCGCTGCCTCCCATCCCTGCGGAACGGTTCACTGCCGTACAGGTAGCTTAGAAAATACAGGGGTGATGTTGTGAAAAAAATTCTAAGTTCACTGCCGTACAGGTAGCTTAGAAATACGGAAGCGACAACCTGGAAGCACTCAGGCAGTTCACTGCCGTACAGGTAGCTTAGAAATATCAGGTGTGGTGCAAATTGGATGGGGAGAAGTTCACTGCCGTACAGGTAGCTTAGAAATGTTCTGTCGGATGCCCTGTTTTTGGCCTATCGTTCACTGCCGTACAGGTAGCTTAGAAAAGTCTGCAGGAGCTTGATGGCACCGGCTGGGTGTTCACTGCCGTACAGGTAGCTTAGAAATTTCAGGAACGTGACGAGTTCTTCCTCGTCACGTTCACTGCCGTACAGGTAGCTTAGAAAGTAAAGATCCGCCTACCGATTCAAAAATCATCGTTCACTGCCGTACAGGTAGCTTAGAAATGCCGCCAGTCCTTGACGCCTGCTGCGGGAGCGTTCACTGCCGTACAGGTAGCTTAGAAAAGCCCGTGCGCCGCCCAGGCGCGGGTTTTTGCGTTCACTGCCGTACAGGTAGCTTAGAAAAGGCAAATTGCTCATTTCTCTCTCCTGTGAATGTTCACTGCCGTACAGGTAGCTTAGAAACGTTGCCGATGCCGCGAACTCTGACCCGTTGAGTTCACTGCCGTACAGGTAGCTTAGAAATGCAAGTCCTCGATACACACCATCGCGTGGTTGTTCACTGCCGTACAGGTAGCTTAGAAATCAACGATACATTGGATGCTGACCATGTATGAGTTCACTGCCGTACAGGTAGCTTAGAAATCGGGGGATTCCAGCAAGATCGCTGCCTCGGGGTTCACTGCCGTACAGGTAGCTTAGAAACATGTCGCCTCCAGGCTATTGAAATTAAACACGTTCACTGCCGTACAGGTAGCTTAGAAAAGTTATCAGCCCTCGGGTACGCCGCCCGGTAAGTTCACTGCCGTACAGGTAGCTTAGAAAAAAGGCGGCTTGCTGGGCGATCGATTCGTGCTGTTCACTGCCGTACAGGTAGCTTAGAAAATAAACGACCGAGAAACCGCCATCGAGTAATCGTTCACTGCCGTACAGGTAGCTTAGAAAGCCCCAAGCAGCGCGACAATCGACCATTGCGCGTTCACTGCCGTACAGGTAGCTTAGAAATGTTGAAATTTTTTCTTCTGATGGTCTAATCATGTTCACTGCCGTACAGGTAGCTTAGAAAAGGGATTTTCGCGCCAATTGGCTTGGACGACTGTTCACTGCCGTACAGGTAGCTTAGAAAACACCTCGCAGACCCAGCCGCCATCGATGCGCGTTCACTGCCGTACAGGTAGCTTAGAAAATGAATTGAATGTGGATTTATCAGAAGTTGCTGTTCACTGCCGTACAGGTAGCTTAGAAAAGTAACCCGCAAGGATGCAAATTCCCGACACCGTTCACTGCCGTACAGGTAGCTTAGAAATTTCGCAACTGGCAACGGACGGAACCAGTAACGTTCACTGCCGTACAGGTAGCTTAGAAAAGGAGATGAAAGCTGTTGCCAGCGCGGATAGTGTTCACTGCCGTACAGGTAGCTTAGAAAGGAACTCGCCGGGCTTGACCTGGGGGTGGTAAGTTCACTGCCGTACAGGTAGCTTAGAAACTGCATGAACCCCTGCGCGCCGTCTTGGAGGCGTTCACTGCCGTACAGGTAGCTTAGAAACTTCCTGATCGGTGACCTTGACGCCCTTCTGAGTTCACTGCCGTACAGGTAGCTTAGAAATGGAATCGTTGGGCGTTCCGCTTCCTCCGAGAGTTCACTGCCGTACAGGTAGCTTAGAAAAAGGACGAATACAGTACGTTTGTCAGCAAGGCGTTCACTGCCGTACAGGTAGCTTAGAAATGTCTAACAATCAACAAACTCCCAGCTTTTATGTTCACTGCCGTACAGGTAGCTTAGAAAGTGAATACAGATTGAAAAAAGGGTTATCGCAAGTTCACTGCCGTACAGGTAGCTTAGAAAAAGCCTTTGCCGTCCAGTCGCTCCGGTGTGGCGTTCACTGCCGTACAGGTAGCTTAGAAAAACCGATGCGAACAAGCGCCATTCCCGCGACGGTTCACTGCCGTACAGGTAGCTTAGAAAAGACGTTTCCGTCAGGCGTGCAAAGAAAAGTTGTTCACTGCCGTACAGGTAGCTTAGAAAATCCAGCTCGAAGACGGAACTGAACGCATTTAGTTCACTGCCGTACAGGTAGCTTAGAAACGATCTCCATCTGGTTGATAGGTCGAGACTGCGTTCACTGCCGTACAGGTAGCTTAGAAAAGACAGAAAGCGGCTGATTGGCATAGGTCAGAGTTCACTGCCGTACAGGTAGCTTAGAAAAAGCGAATCCTGACCCAGCGGATGATTGAGGCGTTCACTGCCGTACAGGTAGCTTAGAAAGCTCAACAAAGCCTCATCCATTGGCCCTAAGTGTTCACTGCCGTACAGGTAGCTTAGAAAATCAACCAGCGGGAATGTGCCGGGTTCAACTGGTTCACTGCCGTACAGGTAGCTTAGAAAGGCAAGGCGGAGGGCATAGGGCCATCCGCCGAGTTCACTGCCGTACAGGTAGCTTAGAAAAAGAGGAACACAGATGGAAGCCAACACTCAAAGTTCACTGCCGTACAGGTAGCTTAGAAACAGCACGTTCTACGACAACATCACCAAGGAGCGTTCACTGCCGTACAGGTAGCTTAGAAAAGTGACTTGATCGACTCGGCGTTATGGTCCTGGTTCACTGCCGTACAGGTAGCTTAGAAATTCACGCTGCCGCGCCATGATGGCCCGGCCGCGTTCACTGCCGTACAGGTAGCTTAGAAAATACCATTGCCGGCAATGTGGCATCCGGAGATAGTTCACTGCCGTACAGGTAGCTTAGAAATCTTTGATGATCGCTTTTTTCCGGACGAATGCGTTCACTGCCGTACAGGTAGCTTAGAAATACAAGAATGCCCGGCTATTGCTGCAGCAGCAGTTCACTGCCGTACAGGTAGCTTAGAAATCGATGTCGAGAGCCTGTTTCAAGACGTGATCGTTCACTGCCGTACAGGCGGCTTAATTTCGTTTGCAGCCAGGCGTTTCAATCTGCGGACGAGAATCGCCGGTATGCGGTTGTGGATCGGCCACACATGGCTCTGACCTTAAAAGAAGGTCTCTACTCGCTGTTGTCGCTAGGCTTGTCTTCGTCGTCGGCTTGATTATCCAGCGAGCCCATCTTGGTAAAAAACACCAGAGATAAAATAACCGCCAGCGCCATTACAATCTCGAAAACCATTCTCAACATTGCCGCCACCTTTGAGTCAGGGATACTTCGGATTCTGATCCGGAATACAAAGGATTGCAAGATATCTTGGAGAGCGAGATAAACGCTGTTAGTGACGTCAAGCCCTATGAAGAATGGGCGCGAACGATTTTCCCGGCGTCAGGATGCCGAAAGCGACATGAATGGCTTGCGCATCAATTGGAAAATGCAATCCATCGCTAGTGGCAATGCCGTTAAGGAGGCTCTGATGAGTTGCAAAGCTAGCTTTGCAACTCATTAAACCGATTGACAAAGCGGGCTTTGTCACGCCATGAAGCGGCCCGATTCCGGCTTATCTTAACGGCATTGCCATCAAGGCGAGAAGCGATTGCGCTGTCTTCGGCTGACCTTCATGATGACCGGCAGCGTATCAAGACCTATGCCTCCGCTAGTGCCTCGAATCCGTCCAGGTCGCTGATGGCGCATGCGGCGCGCCGGATCATTTCGAGGTTGGCGTTTTCTTCCATCATGCCGCCGATCGCCAGGGTGGCGACCATCGCCTCGAAAGGGTAGGAAAGATGTGCGCGGTAGCGCTGCCAGAGTAGGTCCGGCGCAGTTTCGGCGGCCTTGTGCGCAGCCAGCGTCTGCCGGTATAAATCCAGCAGCGGACGCTCGTGCGCTTGCCGCAGTTCGGGCTCCAGCGCCGTCGCTAGAAAATAGGCAATATCGGCGACGCCTTCGCCGATCCGGACCAGTTGCCAGTCGAGGAATCCCGGTTGCGAGTCGCTCCAGAAAAAGTTGCCGGGATGGCAGTCGCGATGGATCAGCGTTTGGGTGCCGCCGTTCAGGAACTGCATGATCCGCCGGCGGTGGCGCGCGTAATGGAGCGCGGCCCGGTGCAAACGGGCGGGTACGGCTCCTGCGGCTTTTTCCAGACCCAACTGCATCAATGGCACTGCCATCAACGTGCCCAGCGTGTCTTCCAGACGGCGGATAGGGCCGCCCAGCCAGCGGTAGTTCCGATCGTGGTGAATGCCCCAAAAGGCGGCATGAAAGCGGGCCAGCTGCTCGACGACGGCGGCGGCCTGAGGCAGCGTCAAGGCTTCGCCGGCCCGGCCGGGCAGAGCCCCGCTTTCGGCGATGTCGGACAATACCAGCGTGGCCCCTTTGCCGAATCGGCTCTGCGCGGCCAAGAGCGCGGGTCTGGCCAGCGGAACCGCATGGGCGATGTCGCGGTAAAACCGGGTTTCGACGTGCAAAAGCCGGGGCAGGGCGGTGATCAGCCGGGCCCGCCAGGCCAGCGAGGGAATTTTGACAAACCAGCGGCGAGGCAGCGATTCCGGACCGTCGTGGTCGACCGCCAGGCGTACGCGGGTCGTCGTGCCGACATCGGCGGAAATGAGTTCGATGTTTTTGACGCGGGTTTCAAGGCAGTGGCGTTTGACAATCCGTTGCGCCCAGGTAACCGTAAAGTCGTGAAGGCGGTTCACCATGATGTCTGAATGATGATCGGCAATGGCGTATTGCATGAGGTCTTGGGGCTTTATGGGTTTTGGAATCGTTATTTTTCAATAGGAAAAGGCCTAAATCCCGTACCGCCGGATCGTTCCGCGGGAAGGGCATCGGCTGGCTTTTACATTATTGTAAGTAGGAATTAAGCAAAAGCAAAGCGGCGGTTGCGCCACGGCTACCGCATTCCCGGGTTGGCGCGTAAATATGTTTTTATTTTAATATCAATAGCTTGTGTATATTTTGACTGGCTGGCCCTTTTCCGGTTTTCCGGAATGCCTTTGCGGAACAATAAGGCCGGCCCATCCTCAAAATGTTTCACCCGATGAGTGGCCGCGCTGTGAAAGTCGGGTCATACACGGCTTGGTTCTGTTATAATGCAAGGTTTATTCGGGCGCGGTTCGGCACGCTCCAAAGTCATTGGACGATCATTCCTGATTTATCCCGCCTTCCGTTCAGTTTCATTGACAGATTAGAAAACGCAGTGGATTTAAAACATATCAGAAATTTCTCGATCATCGCGCACATCGATCACGGCAAGTCGACGCTGGCGGACCGTTTCATTCAGATCTGCGGCGGGCTCAGCGATCGGGAAATGTCCGCGCAGGTGCTCGACTCGATGGACATCGAAAGGGAACGCGGGATCACGATCAAGGCGCAGAGCGTCACGCTGGACTACAAGGCGAAGGACGGCGAAACTTACCAGCTGAATTTCATCGATACGCCGGGCCATGTCGATTTCTCCTACGAGGTTTCGCGTTCGCTGGCCGCCTGCGAGGGTGCGCTGCTGGTCGTGGACGCGGCGCAGGGCGTCGAGGCCCAGAGCGTGGCCAATTGCTATACCGCGATCGAGCAGGGTCTGGAAGTGATGCCGGTCCTGAACAAGATCGACCTGCCTTCGGCCGAGCCGGAGCGGGTCATCGCCGAGATCGAGGATGTGATCGGGATTCCGGCCGACGACGCCTTGAAGATCAGCGCGAAGACCGGGCTTGGCGTGCAGGATGTGCTGGAGCAACTGGTCACCAAAATCCCGCCGCCCACCGGCAATGCCGAAGGGCCGCTGCAGGCTTTGATCATCGATTCCTGGTTCGACAGCTACCTTGGCGTGGTATCGCTGGTTCGTATCGTGCACGGCAGCATCCGCCGCAAACAGAAGATTACGATCATGTCGACCGGCAAGTCGTTTCTGGTCGAAAAGGTCGGCGTATTCACGCCGAAGCGGCTGGAAAAGGAACTCCTCGATACCGGCGAGGTCGGTTTCGTGGTGGCCGGTATCAAGGACATTTTCGGCGCGCCGGTCGGCGATACGATCACCTGGACCGACAATCCGGCCGCCGAGCAGTTGACCGGCTTCCAGAAGGTGCAGCCGCGCGTGTTTGCGGGGCTCTATCCGGTCAGCTCGGACGACTACGAGGAACTGCGCGAAGCGTTGAAAAAGCTGAATCTGAACGATGCGGCGCTGCAGTTCGAGCCGGAAACCTCGCAGGCGCTCGGTTTCGGTTTCCGCTGCGGTTTTTTGGGCATGCTGCACATGGAAATCGTGCAGGAGCGGCTCGAACGCGAATACGACGTCGATCTGATCACGACCGCGCCGACCGTGGTCTATGAAGTCGTGACGCACGGCGGCGAAGTCGTGATGGTCGACAACCCGGCCAAATTGCCCGAAGCGGGTTTGATCGAAGAAATCCGCGAGCCGATCATCCGCGCCAATATTTTCGTGCCGCAGGACTACCTGGGCAGCGTCATCAATCTGTGCATCGAAAAACGCGGCGTGCAGAAAGACATGCAGTTCGTGGGCAGGCAGGTATCGATCCATTACGAAATGCCGCTCAGCGAGGTGGTGCTCGATTTCTTCGACCGGCTCAAATCGGTCAGCCGCGGCTTCGCCTCGTTCGATTACGAATTTCTGCGCTTCCAGGAAGCGCCCCTGGTCAAGCTCGACGTGCTGATCAACGGCGACAAGGTCGATGCGCTATCGGTGATCGTGCACCGCGACCAAAGCCAGAGCCGCGGCCGCGACTTGGTCGAAAAAATGAAAGATCTGATTCCGAAGCAGATGTACGAAGTTGCGATCCAGGCCGCGATCGGCGCGAAGATCATCGCTCGTTCGACGGTCAAGGCAATGCGCAAGAACGTGACCGCGAAATGCTACGGCGGTGACATCACCCGCAAGAAAAAACTGCTCGAAAAGCAAAAGGCCGGCAAGAAACGGATGAAGCAGGTCGGTAATATCGAAATACCCCAGGAGGCTTTCCTGGCGGTCCTGCAACTGAACAAGGAATGAGCGGTCCCACCATTTTTTAATCATTACTCGACTGGATAGCGATGGACTACGATTTTTCGTTTTTTCTGCTCGTGGCGACGGTGGTCACGGGCGTCATCTGGGGCGGCTACGCCGCCTATTTAAAGAGCAAAGGCCAACCTTACGATGCGGAAAACGAACCCTGGCTGGTCGAATATGCGCATTCCTTTTTCCCGGTCGTGCTGATCGTGTTTCTGCTGCGTTCCTTCATTGCCGAACCGTTCCGGATTCCGTCCGCTTCGATGATGCCGACCTTGCTGATCGGCGATTTCATTCTGGTGAACAAGTTCACGTACGGGATTCGCCTGCCGGTGATCAATAAAAAAGTGGTCGATTTGAACGAACCCCAGCGCGGCGATATCGTGGTGTTCCGCTTTCCGAAAGACCCGACGGTCGATTACATCAAGCGCGTGATCGGTTTGCCGGGAGACAGGATCGGCTATTTCAACAAAACGCTTTTCGTGAACGATATGCCGGTGGCCCAGAAACCTATCGGCACTTATGAAGGCTTTGGGCAGGGTCAGGATATGAGTGGAGCGGTCGAGCTGAACGAGGATTTGACCGGCGTCGAGCATAAAATCCTGGTCCGCCAGGAAGCTCCCTCCGTGGAAGGGGTATTCGTGGTGCCGCCGGGCCATTATTTTGTGATGGGAGACAACCGCGACAACAGCAACGACAGCCGTTACTGGGGCATGGTGCCCGAGCAGAATCTGGTCGGCAAGGCGTTTTTCATCTGGATGAGCTGGGATTGGCAGCATAAAGGCGTCGGTTTCGACCGCATTGGCACGGCGTTAAAATAAACTAGACTTAATGGATTCGTTCATTATCGATCCGGAGCCGTCATGCAAACATTGCCGAAACATCAGCGGGGGCTTACGTTTATTTCGTTGTGCGTTCTGCTCTTTATTTTCGGGTTTTTCGTCTTTCTGATTTTGAAGATCGGGCCGATTTATCTGAATCACAACAAGGTCGCCGGCGTCCTGTCCGCGTTGAAGAAAGACCCCGCATTTCCTAACATGAGCGAATCGGAAATCCGGCGCAGCCTCAGTAACCGTTTCAATATCGGTTATGTCGACTTCATTGATTCGGGGGACATTAAGATCAGCAAAAGCAGCAACTCTGTGAAGGTCGAGATCGAATATGAGGTCGTCGAGCCGATGGCCTACAATCTCAGCGTATTGGTCGAATTTCACGATATGATAGAAGCTGGCGGGGACCGCGGCGTGTGATCAGGGAACCGAAGATTTTATCCCGTAACCTGGGATTGACATTCAATAATCCCGAACTCTTTTCGACCGCGCTGACCCACCGCAGCGCCGGTGCGAAAAATAACGAACGCCTGGAATTTTTGGGCGACTCGATTCTGGGGTTCGTCATTGCGGAGATTTTGTACGAGAAATTTTCCGAGGCGCCCGAAGGCGTGCTGAGCCGGCTCCGGGCCAATCTAGTCAATCAGGCTTCGCTGGCCGAGCTGGCGCGCGCACACCGCTTCGGCGATTATCTACTGCTGGGATCCGGCGAGTTGAAAAGCGGCGGCTTCCGGCGCGAGTCGATTCTGTCCGATGCGCTGGAAGCGGTGATCGGCGCCTTGTTCCTCGACCAGGGCATCGAAGCCTGCAAGCAATGGATCAGACATTTGTTTCAGGAAAAACTGCAGGCCCTGACGCTGGACAATTGGCAGAAAGATCCGAAGACGCAACTGCAGGAACTGATGCAGTCCAAAAGAGTGGAACTACCCGAATATACGCTGCTGACCATGTCCGGTTTGCCGCATCAGCAAACTTTTAAGGTCAAATGCACGATTCCGTTGCTCAAGGATGCCAGTATCGGTACCGGAGTGTCGAGAAAACGGGCGGAACAGGCGGCAGCCGAAAAAATGCTGCAATTGCTGGAGAATAAAGGTCAATGAAATGCGGTTTCGCAGCCCTGATCGGGCGCCCGAATGTCGGCAAGTCGACATTGATGAATCATCTGCTGAAACAAAAGATCAGCATCACCTCGCGCAAGCCGCAAACGACCCGGCACCGGATCGTCGGGATCAATACGACCGAGGCCGGACAGGTCGTTTATCTCGACACGCCCGGCATGCACCAAAGCGACAAGCGTGCCTTGAACCGCTATCTGAACCGGGCCGCCGATACCGCTCTGCTCGGTGTCGACGTGGTGGTCTGGCTGATCGACGGCCTGTCTTTTCATGAGTATGACGAGGTAATTTTCAAAAAACTCGAGCTGGCAGGTTTGCCGGTCATTTTGGCCGTTAACAAGGTCGACCGGATCAAGGACAAGGAACAGATTCTGGCGTTTTTCGCCGAGGCGCAGCATCGTTTTCCGTTCAAGCATCTGGTGCCGATTTCGGCACTTAAAAACACCCATCTCGACGCGCTCGAAAAAGCGATCTTCGAATTGCTGCCCGAAGGCGGGCTGATCTATCCCGAAGACCAGATTACCGACCGTCCCGAGCGCTTTTTGTGCGCCGAAATCATCCGCGAAAAACTGACGCGCCGGCTCGGCGACGAGTTGCCGTACACGTTGACCGTCGAAATCGAGCTGTTTCAGGAACAGCCCGGCATCACCAAGATTTATGCGGTGATCTGGGTCGAACGATCGGCGCAGAAAACGATCGTGATCGGCAAGGATGGCGAGATGCTGAAAAAAGTCGGCACCGATGCACGGTTGGATATCGAAAAGCTGCTCGATCGGAAGGTCTATCTGCAACTGTGGGTGAAGGTCAAAAAGGGCTGGTCCGACAACGAGCGCGCCTTGCAGGGCCTCGGCTTTAATGACTGAAAACCGGGTCTTCCTGCAACCTGCCTATATCCTCCAGCAGCGGGACTACCGCGAATCCAGCCTGATCGTCGAAGCGTTTACCCAGGATTTCGGACGTCTTTCGCTGCTGGCGAAAGGCGTCCGGAAGGCCAGATCGAAATCGCAGGGCCTCTTGCAACCCTTCATCCCGTTGCGGCTGAGCTATCTCGGCAAGGCGGAATTAAAG
The DNA here is from genome assembly GCF_000214275.2 of Methylomicrobium album BG8. Lineage (NCBI taxonomy): Bacteria > Pseudomonadati > Pseudomonadota > Gammaproteobacteria > Methylococcales > Methylococcaceae > Methylomicrobium > Methylomicrobium album. Next base: position 1,748,336 of record NZ_CM001475.1, read on the forward strand.
ACCCTGACCGATGCCGAACTGGCGGAGCCGTTTCGGCCGTTGACCGGGTTGGCGTTGTACTGCGGTTTCTACCTGAACGAATTGATCGAAGTTTTTTTGCACAAGGACGATCCGCACCCCGAACTGTTTGCCGATTATTGCCAATGTCTGGCTGATTTGCGGCAGGGCGGCCCGCTCGAAGCGGTGCTGCGAAACTTCGAACTCAATTTGATCGAGAAATCCGGCTACGGATTGCAGCTTGCGTATGACATGCAGCACGGTAAGCCGGTGGAACTGTCGAAAAAATACCACCTCGGCGCCGAACTGAGTCCGGTCGAAGCTGCTGAGGGCATTTATACCGGAAAAAGCTTGCTGGCGATTCAGGCTCGGAATTTCAGCGATCCGGATGTGCTGGCGGAGGCGAAAGCTTTGCTGAGGCATGTATTGGATCAGTTGCTGCACGGAAAACCGCTGAACAGCCGCAAGGTTCTCAACGAAATCATCAAACGTTTGTAATTCATGGACAGCAGAGAAATTTTATTAGGCGTCAATATCGATCATGTGGCTACCGTCCGGCAGGCGCGCGGCACCGTGTATCCGGAGCCCGTTCAGGCGGCCCTGGCGGGCGAGCAGGCCGGTGCGGACAGCATCACCGCGCATCTGCGCGAAGATCGCCGGCACATTCAGGATCGCGACCTGTTTTTACTGAAGGAAATGATCCAGACCCGGCTGAATATGGAGATGGCGGTGACCGAAGAAATGGTCGGCATCGCGGAAAAGCTCAAGCCGGCCGCCTGCTGCCTGGTGCCGGAAAAACGGGAGGAATTGACGACCGAAGGCGGATTGGACGTGGCCGGCAATTTGCTTCACATCGCCTCGGTCTGTGCCAGGCTGGTGGCCGTCGGAGTGGAGGTATCCCTGTTCATCGATCCGGAAGCGGCGCAGATCGAAGCCGCGGTCAAGGCCGGTGCGCCGGTTGTCGAACTGCATACCGGCCGCTATGCGGAAGCGCCGACTCCGGCCGCCCGCGCCCTGGAGCTGGAACGCATTCGGACAGCCGCGCGCCTGGCTGACCGCGCCGGCTTGCAGGTCAACGCAGGACATGGGCTGAATTACCATAATGTCCAGGCTATCTGCCGGATTCCCGAAATCGTCGAATTGAACATCGGGCACTCGATCGTTGCTCGGGCATTGTTCAGCGGCTTTGCTCAGGCGGTCGGGGATTTGAAACGGTTGATGGTGCAAAGCCGGTTATCCGGCCGTTAAAGCATCGTATGAAGCTGGTCCATCACCAATTGACTTCGCCGGGCGACCGGGAGATCAACCAGGACTGCATGGCTTACCGGATCGGCCGCGACTTTGCCGTGTTTGTCGTCGCCGATGGTCTGGGCGGACATTATGCCGGGGAAAAAGCGTCGCGTTTCTTTTGCCACGGACTGATCAAGAATACCCAAGCCTTTGCGGACTTGATGCGCGGGAAACCGGCGGCCACGATGTCGCTGTGGACGGATGCGGCGGTCGAAGAAATGCGGCAGTTGTCGGCGCATGATCCGGAGGCTCTGCAGGCGCACACCACCTGCGCGATTCTTTATCTCGACAAAACGTGCGTGTTAACCGCGCATTGCGGCGATTCGAGGGTGTACCGGCTGAATCCGCAGGGGGTCGTCTGGCGGACGCGGGATCATTCGGTTCTGCAGGGCCTCCTGGAAGAAGGCAAAATCACCGAAGCCGAAATGGGCGGCCATCCGGAGCAGAATTGCCTGTTGCGCAGCATCAACGTCGCGAAGGGGCATGAAGTCGAAATCAATGTCTATCCGGCTCCGCAGGCGGGAGAAACCTTTGTTCTCTGCAGCGACGGATTTTGGGAAAATGTGAAAGCTCAGGAACTGGTTCAGCTGGCGCAACCCCAAACCGAACTGGATGACTTGGGAAAAATAGCCAGACTCTCGCTGTTGCGCGCAAGCGGCAAGAGCGACAATATTACCGTGCAGTGGGTCCGCTGTCTGGCGACGTGAAGGACGCGAAGGCGATTGCTGGTTCCGTTTGCTGAGAATTTGGTCGATCATTACTTCCCCGCCGAGTGCTCGCTTATCGTTAGCCCATCTTCTTGCCTAGCTTGAGCTGTCAGCCGCTGCTGTAGGGTGCGCTGTGCGTACCATTGGAGTGAAAAGGTACGCACAGCGTACCCTACATGCAAAATAAGAGGAGGGGGAAGGACGTATTTGCCCCGTTGTCGCCGCCCGAGGTCGCGCAATGTGGATGAACGATCGGGCAGCCCTGTCTTAAGCCGGTTTGCGGATGGTTTATTTTAATAATGGGACGGAGGGCTTTCCCCCGGTACATTTCTACTGCGCGGCGAAGCCGTGCTTGCGCATCCGGTAAAGCAGTGTATCCCGGGAAAGACCCAGCAATCGTGCCGACTGGCTGCGGTTGCCATGAGTCCGATTCAGGGCCTGATAGATCAGGTCGGCTTCCAGTGTGTCCAATTGCACGCCGCCTTCGGGAAGCTTGAAGCCGGTTTCGAGATTGCGTTCTTCATCCACGCCGCGGGTAAATTCAAACGGCAGGTTCTCGGGTTCGATGGTTCTGCCCGCCAGCAAAATGCACAGCCGTTCGCACAAATTGCGCAATTCCCGGATGTTGCCCGGCCACGGATAAGCCTTCAGGATTTTGAGCGAATGCCGGCTGAATTTGGGGGCATCGATTGAATGCGTTTTCGAGAATACATTCAGGAAGTGGTTGATCAGCGGCCCGATATCTTCGGATCGCTGGGCCAGGGAGGGCAGTTCCAGCGGCACCACATTCAGCCGGAAATACAAGTCTTGCCGGAATTCGCCGGCGGCGATTTGCTGGACGAGGTCGCTGTTGGTCGCGGCGATCACGCGCACGTTGACTTTATAGGGCTTCGTGTCGCCGACCGCGAGGCATTCGCCCGAATCCAGAAAGCGCAGCAGCTTTGCCTGGATCGAAATCGGCAACGAGTTGATTTCGTCCAGAAACAGGGTGCCGCCGTCGGCGGCCTGGAACAGGCCCTGCTGGTTCGCAATCGCGCCGGTGAAAGCGCCTTTCCTGTGGCCGAACAACTCGGATTCGATCAGGGTCTCGGGCAGTGCGGCGCAGTTCAGCGTAATGAACGGCTTGCGCGCGCGCGGACTGGCTTTTTGCAGGGCATTCGCCAATACTTCCTTGCCGGTGCCGGTTTCGCCCTTGATCAAGATTGTGACATCGGTCATGGCGGCGATGCCGGCGCTGCGCAACAACGATTCCAATGCGGGGGATTGACCAATGATCGAGCTAAAAGGGTTCATAAGTGGATCCTCTCAATGAATTGCGGAATGCGCCGTGTAAGCCATCGGATTCAGCCACGGCAGGGCGGCGAACAAAGCGAGCGCAATCATGATCAGGCCTGCAGCCTGCTTGAAATAGCGCCATCTGGATAACCGCACCAATGATCCTGTCATTATACCGATACCCATTACAGCCGGTAAAGTGCCGAGTCCGAAAAAAAACATCGTCAGCATGCTGTGCGGAATACTGCCGGCAGTGGCGGCCAAGGCCAGCGCCGCATAGACCAGGCCGCACGGCAACCAGCCCCAGACTATCCCGAACAGGAAGGCGTGCCAGCGGTTCTTGACCGGGATCAGTTTGCGTCCGTAAGGTTCGATCAGCTTCCACAACCGCAGGCCGGCTTTTTCGACATAGGCGAAACGCGGAAACCAGCCGGCAATATAAAGGCCGGAACCGGTCATGATCACCGCGGAAACGATTTGCAGCAGCCGGTAGCCCTGTATGCGCCCGACCGAATGCAAAATCAGCAGATCGATCATGCCGGCCAGGGCGCCGGCCAGTGCATAGCTCAGGATGCGCCCGGCATTGTAGTTGAAGACGTAGGGAAGCAGCGAGGATTTTCTGGCGCGGATTTCGGCGCTCAAGCTGAGCGTCAGCGTGCCGATAATCGATCCGCACATCCCGATGCAATGGACGCTGCTGAACAGCCCCATCAAAAACGCGACCGGATAGGATGTCGAAAAGGCGGGGTCAAGTACCATCGTTTCCCCGCATTAACGCACGGTCGGGCAAAGCATTTGCGAGCAACAGAAACACCGGCTCAACGGAATTGATCGCGAATCTGTCCCTGAATTTTTTCGGCCATCGCTTTCGGATCGGCGGCGTCGCGTATCGGCCGGCCCACCACGATATAATCGGCGCCGTTCCGGAAGGCGGTTTCGACGGTCGCCACCCGTTTTTGATCGTCTTCTTCGCGGTTATCGACCGGCCGTATTCCCGGCGTGACGACCAAGAGGCGCTGGCCCAGCTCCTCGCGCAGCATCGGCGCTTCGAGCCCGGACGAAACGACGCCGTCGCAGCCGTGCTGCAAGGCGCGCCGGGCGCGCGAAAGCACCAGTTCGCGCACGTCGCACTGGAAACCGAGGTCGTTCAGGTCGCCCCGGTCCAGGCTGGTCAAGGCGGTGACCGCCAAAACCTTCAGCGGGCCCTTATCCTTGGCGGCCGCTTCCATGATCGCGTCGTTGCCGTGAATGGTCGCGAAATCGACGCCTTTGCTGCTCAACGCCTTGATCGCACGTCCGACCGTTGCGGGTACGTCGAAAAATTTCAGATCGACGAAGACTTTCTTATTGCGCTGTTTCAGCCATTCGATGAAGCCGAAATAATCGCCCGACATGAACAATTCCATCCCCACCTTGTAAAACACGACGCTGTCGCCGAGCCTTTCGACCAGGGCGCGTGCTTGTTCGAAGCCGGGCACATCCAGGGCCATGATCAGGCGTTCTTCGTTCGGGATGGGCTTTGTGGAAAGAAAGGAATCGTTCATCGGGCAGGGCAATCGGATTGAGTAGAATAAAAAACCGGAAAATTCGCCATATCATACCATGCCCTCGAATAGAGTGAGATGTACGGGATGACTCACCGGCCGGCAAAAGCGCAAACGGTGCAGCGAGGGTGTTTCGGCTCTTACTTGACCAGATTCCATTTTCCGGTTGTTGGATCGAGGCAAGCCGTCCGCTTTTCGCGGATATTTTTGCCGTCCGGCAATATGACGGTTTCTTCGAGATTCTGGCATTTCTGCTGGGTTTGCGGGTTCAAGCTGAGCTGGCCGATCGGATTGATCGCAACTTGACTTCCGGTTTGCGGGTTCAGCCATTGCTGCGACTGGCCGATATTGCCCGTTTGCAATAATCCGCCCAATTGTTGGAGGCGGAAGTTCTGGTCGACAGGCGCGAGCTGCGAGCCGATTTGTCCGTTGAGAACGCTGCCGGCCATGCCCTGAATAATGGCCGCGATGACTGTCCCCGAAATCGAGCCGAGCCCTGTCTGTGCACCGGTATTCGGATAGCCGCCGTACGAATATCCTTGATTGGGATAACCGGAGGTCGGGTAGCCCTGCGCAGGATAGCTGCCGGGGACTCCCCCCAGGCATCCCGTGATCAAAGCGGCAGAGGCGAGTGAGGTAATTTGTCCGAATCGATAAAGTTTATTCATAGTTAATTAAAGAAATTGTTGTGAAAAAATTGGCTGGGGATGATATTCGAAAAGCCTTTCCCGGTCCACTACGGACGACCCATATCATCGCAGTTTATTTTCATGGGCGAAAGCCGGCCTCAATCGTTTGAACGGCGCATATCGATCGGGCGTTATTATCTGGCTTCAAACTTAATGCTTCCTGAACCGCAGGATTGCTGGAGCCGTTAACGAGAATGGCTCCCCATGAGCTGGCCAGCCGTCTGGCTACCCCATGAAATCCGCACGGGTTACAGAAATTAACGGCTTTAATGATGTGTTTTATCGCAGCGCACATTCGGCCGTGTTTCAACAGGCGATTGATTCGTATCGGTAAATCTGCCGGCTACCGCAGCGGCGCTTTGCATGCCGTCGAGGTAGGCGGATAATTTTAATGAAATATTCAGCACGATATTTATAATATCGCGCCAAATTTGATTTGATTGGTTCATTAATAAGTCGATTATGAAAATCCTCATTCTCGGAGCGGGCGTAACCGGCTCGTCGGTCGCCGAGGCTTTGGCAAGCGAAGAAAACGATATCATGGTGATCGACTTCAAGCCCGAGCTCCTGGACGCCTTGAAGCAGCGCTTCGATATCGCGACGGTGAGCGGCAATGCGGCGCATCCGAGCGTACTCGAACAGGCCGGCGTGCATAATACCGACATGGTGATCGCGGTGACCGACAGCGACGAAACCAACATGCTGGCCTGCCTGATTATCAACGCGCTGTACAGTCGCCCGAAAACGATCGCCCGGGTGCGTGCGATCGATTACATGAAGAACCCGAATTTATTCAGCCCGGCCGGCATTCCGATCGACATCGTGATCAGCCCCGAGCAGATCGTGATGGAGTCGATCCGCAATTTGATCGAGTTTCCCGGCGTGCTGCACATTTCCGATTTCGCGGGAGGGCTGGTACGGCTGTTTTCGGTCAAAGTGGTGCCGAACGGCTTTCTGACCGGTAAAAAGATTCGTTCGTTCAAAGAGCATTTATCCGATGCCAAAATCCGGATTGTCGCGATCTTCCGGGACGGCAAGCCCCTGGTCGTGAACGGCGACGCGACGATCGAAACCGGCGACGAGATTTTCCTGGTCGCTCCGCGCGAGCAGGTCCGGCAGGTCCTGAAATCGTTGCGTAAACTGGAAGCGCCGTTGAAGCGGATCATCATTGCCGGCGGAGGGCATGTCGGCAAGCGGCTGGCGCTGGCGCTGCAGAACGACCATCAGGTCAAGATCATCGAACTCAATCCGAAACGCGCGAACAAGATCGCCAACGAGCTCGAAAAAACGGTCGTACTGAACGGCGATTGCGCCGACGAAGCTTTATTGATCGACGAATCGATCGGCAGTACCGACCTGTTTTGCGCGATTACTGAAAACGACGGAGTCAATATCATCTCGGCGTCGCTGGCGAAAAGCCTGGGTGCGCGCAAGACGATCTGCCTGCTCAATCATAAGTCCTATACGAAGCTGCTGGCCGATACCGATATCGACGTCGCGGTGCTGCCGAACCAGGAAACGCTGGGCAGCATTTTGAAGCACGTGCGCCGAGGCGACGTGGTGCAGGTGCGTTCATTGTGCGGCGGCAGCGCCGAAGCGATCGAGGCGATCGCGCATTACAGCGGCGACAGCGATCCGAACTCGGTAGTCGGACGGCGCGTGGACAGTATTCATTTTCCGTCCGGCATCGTGATGGGCGCCCTGATACGGAACGGCGAAGTCATTCCGATCCATCACGACGTGATCTTCGAGGAAGGCGATCATGTGGTGATGTTCGCGATGGACAAAAAACTGGTCAGCAATATCGAAAAAATCTTTCAGCCGTTGCATAAGGTCTGATAACGCCGAAGCCATGGACGATTTTCGCGAGCTTTCGCTCGCGCCTACCCCTTTTGAAACTCTCCCTCCGGTTCTTCTCGATTTTTCGATGGGTTTAGAGGAATGGCCGAGGCTTCATACCGCACGGACAACCCCATGATTTTGACGATTTTCCATATTTTCGGTCTGGTCACAATGGGCTTCAGCGGCCTGATGGCGACCAGCCTGATGACGTCCTATTTTGCCGATGACGGCGCGACGCAGGCTTTTTTCCGGGGCACGGGCATTACTTTGCTGTCCGGTGCGGCGCTGTTTTTTCCGACGCTGCGCGTTCCCAAGAAAGTATCGCGGCAGACCGGGTTTTTACTGGTCGCGATTACCTGGTCCGCAACGCCCGTATTCTGTACCTTGCCGCTTCTGTATTATTTTCCCGGCATGAGTTTCATCGACGCCTATTTCGAAGTCGTCTCCGCCCTCACGACAACCGGTTCGAGCGTGATGAGCGGGCTCGATCAATTGCCGGTATCGATCAATCTTTGGCGCCATGAACTGAGCTGGATCGCGGGCCTGGGCATCATTATCTTCGCCGTCGCGATTTTACCGATATTGGGTATCGGCGGGATGCAGCTGTATATCGCCGAAACGCCGGGATCGGTCAAGGAATCGGATCTGCCCCCGCGCATTGCGCAGACCGCGAAAGCCTTGTGGATGGTGTATGCGGGAATTTCGGTCGTCTGCATCATCGCGTTGAAACTGGCCGGAATGAACTGGTTCGATGCGATTTGCCATGCCTTTTCCGCCATGAGTCTGGGCGGCATGTCCACGCATGATCAGAGCGTCGGTTATTTCAACTCGTTGCCGATCGAGATCGTGCTGACCGTGTTTCAGTTGATCGCGGCAGTCAACTTTGCGACTCATTTCATTGCGATACGGAAACTTTCGCTCAAGCCCTATGCGGTCGATATGGAGGCGCGGAGTTTCCTGGTGCTGATGCTCGGAAGTTGCGTCATGACGGCGACGATATTGTGGCAGGAAGGCAGTTATCCCGATTTTTGGATCGCTTTTCGCCATGCGACCTTTAATCTGGTCACGATTGCGACGACTTGCGGTTTCGCGACGCAGGATTTCAATCAGTGGCCGATTTTCGTGCCGATGTGGATGTTGTTTCTGAGCTGTATCTCGGCTTCCTCCGGTTCAACCGGCGGCGGCATCCGGATGATCCGGACGATCATTCTGTTGAAGCAGGCGCGCCTCGAATTGTTCAAATTCATTCATCCGCATGCGATACGGCCTTTAAAAATCGGCGAGCAGATCATCAAGAATTCGATCGTGACTTCGGTGACCGGCTTTATTTTCCTGTATTTCATGTGCATCGTGATCCTGGTGTTCACACTGCTGTTCAGCGGGATGGACTTCATCAGCGCCCTGTCCGCGGTGATTTCCAGTATCAACAACGCCGGTCCCGGCTTGAATCAGGTCGGGCCGGCTACCACTTATGCCAGTCTGACCGATTTCCAGACCGCGGTATGCACTTTTGCGATGCTGCTCGGACGGGTGCAGATTTTTTCGATCATCATTCTATTCTTGCCCGAATTCTGGAAAAAATAACCGCGGCTGCGGATTTTGCCGCCAGCGGCTGGCTCAGCGATCGACGATTTCACTGACAAATTGACCGTCCGCCACCCGGATTCGGATTCTGTCGCCAACCGCGAGCTGCCGCGCCGAACGCACGAGGCTGCCGCTTTCCGCCTCCGTTACCAGCGCATAGCCCCGATTCAAGGTCGCGAGCGGGCTGACCGCGTGCAAGGTCTGGCGGGTGTTCGCCAGTTTGAGCCGGTTTTGTTCCAGTTTGTTTTGCATCGCGAGCTGCAGGCGCTGTACCAGATATTGTTGCCGCTGCTGCTGGCTGCGTATCCGCGCGGCCGGGTTGAAACGCCATAATTTGGCGTTTGCGGCGGCAAGCTGATGAAGATGCTGTTGCTGCTTGCGTTGCATTCCTTGCGTCAGGCGCAGCGCCAGTTCGTCCAGCCGCTGCGCGTTGCGTCTGAGCTTTTGTCCGGGATGTTGCTGTTTCAGGCGTTTATCGAGCCATGCCAGGCGTTGGTGCGCGCCTGTCAGTTTGCGCTGCAGCAATTGTTCGAGGCGTTTTTCCGATTGCACGAAACCGTTGAGCCACTGCTGCCGGTCCGGCGTGGCATGTTCGGCGGCGGCGGTCGGGGTGGCGGCGCGCAGGTCCGCCGCGAAGTCGGCGATCGTCACATCCGTTTCGTGGCCGATTCCGGAAATGACCGGAATCGAACTCGCGGCAATTGCGCGCGCGACGATTTCTTCATTGAAGGCCTGCAGGTCTTCGAGCGATCCGCCGCCGCGCGCGACGATCAGCACCTCGCAGTCCGCGCGCCGGTTGGCGGTATCGATTGCCGCCGCCACTTCGAGTTTGGCATTGGCCCCTTGGACCGAGGCCGGATAAACGATCACCGGAATGGCCGGGAAGCGCCGTCTTAATACGCTGAGAATATCACGCAATGCGGCGCCGGTCGGCGAGGTGACGATGCCGATGGCCCGCGGCAGGGATGGCAGCGGTTTTTTGCGGGACGGATCGAACAGGCCTTCGGCGGACAGTTTCCAGCGCAAGGCTTCGAAAGCCCGCCGTAGGGCGCCGTCGCCCGCCGCTTCCAGCCGCTCGATGATCAATTGGTAATCGCCGCGCGGCTCGTACAGGCTGACCTCGGCCCTGACGATGACCTGCATCCCGTTGGCAGGTTTGCAGCGCAGTCCGCGCTGCTGATTCTTGAACAGCGCGCACCGCACCTGCGCGCCCGCATCTTTCAGCGAGAAATACAAGTGGCCTGACGAAGGCGCGCTGAGATTGGAGATTTCGCCTTCGACCCAGACCATCAAAAAATGTTCGCCGAGCGCAAGCGCGGCTTCGCGGTTCAGTTCCGAGACGGTATAAATTCGGGGTTGTAGGGTGATTGCGCTCATGGCGCGGCATTCTATCATTTTTAAAATCGTTCAGTTCGGATTCAACTTGCCGAGGTTAATCTGTCGCCGTCATCAACAAAGGAGACAGATCATGAAAAAGACAAAAATTTTGGGCGTGTTGTGCGGCTTGTTCCTGATCGGCACCGCAGAGGCGCATTCCCAGGATTATCATGGCGGGGCGGATTTTTACGGCCAGAGGGGAAGCGGCAGAATCAACGCCGACCAGTGGCAGCAGCGCCAGCGCATCAAAAGCGGGTTGGCAAGAGGACAGTTGACGCCTCGCGAATATCAGCAGTTGGCGCGTCAGCAGCAGCATATCGAGCGAGTCGAACAGCGCTTCAAACGGGACGGCCGTCTGGACTGGCGGGAGAGACAGATCCTGAAGGCAAAGCTCACGCGGGCTTCGGAAGACATTCGCGACCTCAAGCAGAACGGCGGCTATTACGGGGGCAATCGTTTTTATCGCTAAACGTTTGCGTAATAGGTTCAGAAATCCGACAGCGATTTCGGCGGCAGCGCGGCGCGCAGCGCATTCAGAATCGCGATCACATCGATCAATTCCTGCGCCAGAGCCCCGGCGACCGGGCTCAGATAGCCCATCCCGGCGGCTCCCATTCCGACCGTGCTTAATACCATGCCGCCGATCGCGCTTTGCAGGGCGATCCGGCGCATCCTTTTGCCGATATGGAACAGTTCGTCCACTTTCAAGAGCGAACTGTCCATGATGACCGCATCGGCCGCTTCGCCGGTAATGTCGCTGTTCTGCCCGAACGCAATCCCGATCGTCGCGGCGGTCAAGGCCGGCGCATCATTGATTCCGTCGCCGAGAAACACCGTTTTGGCATTCTCCGTTTCGGCCCTGACCAGCGCCAGTTTCTGTTCCGGGCTTTGGCCGGAATATACATGATCGATCCCGACCCGCTCGGCCAGATAACGGACTTCGGATTCCCGGTCGCCCGAAACCAGCATCACCCTGTCGAACAAATGGCTCGGCTGAAGATGATTGATGAACGAGGAACTGTCCGCGCGGACTTCGTCGCGGAATTGCAGCGTTGCAGCATACCGCCCGTCGACCAGCACGATGCATTCCAGGCCGCCCGATATTTCCGGCAAACGCGCGAGCGCATCGGGAGAACGGGCGATAAACGATTTGCGGCTGGTGATCGCCACTTTTTTGCCCGAGACCAGGCCGGAAATGCCTTGACCCGGCCGCTCGGTGATTTGCTCGACCGGCCGCAGAGGGAGCGCCGTTTTCTCTGCCGCTTTCAGAATCGCGCCCGACAAGGGATGTTTCGAATAGCGTTCGAGGCTTGCCGCCAGCGCCAGGACTTCGCGCTCGTCGAAGGCGGGATCGGTCTCGATCGCGACCAGGGACGGACGGCCGTAGGTCAAGGTGCCGGTCTTATCGAAAATGGCGGTTCGGCACAGGCCCAGATTTTCCAGAACCGCCGGGTTCTTGATGATGATTTCGCGCTTAGCGGCCAGCGAGATCGAACTGATGAGGGTTACCGGAATCCCGATCAGCAAAGGGCAGGGGGTTGCGACCACCAGCACGGCCAGAAAGCGGGCCACGTCGCCGCTGAAATACCAGGCCGCCGCCGCAATCGCGAGCGCGAGCGGCGCGTACGAGGCGCCGAGCCGGTCGCCGAGCCGCCGGATTTTGGGACGAGAGTTTTCCGACGCGCGCATCACTTCCATGATCTTCGCATAGCGCGAGTCCGCCGCCAGTTTATCGGCGCGTACCGTTAGCGCGGCGTCGCCGTTGATCGCGCCGGACAAAACCGGAGAACCCGCGGTTTTTGACATCAAGTACGGTTCGCCGGTCAGATAGGACTCGTCCATCGTACTCGTGCCTTCGAGCACGGTGCCGTCCACCGGGCAGATTTCATGCGGCAGGATCACCAGTGTATCGCCGACCTGGATTTTTTCGACCGCGACATCGGCCAGCGCCTCGCCGGTTTTCCTATGCGCGATCGACGGCATTCGCTTCGCCAGCGCTTCGAGTACCGAAGAGGCTTTGCGCAACGCATAGGTTTCGAGCACCGCCCCGCCCGACAGCATCAGCACGACCAGACTGCCGGCCAGCCACTCGTCCAGCCACACGGAGGTGACGATCGATGTGCCGGCCAACAGATCGGCGCCCAGATCGCCGTGCAGCATTTTCGCCAGCAGGCGGTAAAGCAACGGGACACCGCCCAGAACGAGTACAGAGATTAAGGGGAACTGCATTAGCGCAATGGCGGCGTCGAAACCGTAACGGAAGACAGGTTCAGGCTCGGGACCGAACGAAGCCGAAAGTGATAGTCGATAGGTTTGGCCGCCGGCAGCGGATGCATAGCGGAGCCACAGGTGAGTGCCGATGCCGGCCAGACTTAACAAAGCTATTCCTTGTTCGGAACCGAACGGGGATGATTTTGCATGCGAGAACTTCGACATCGGGATTTCGAAAATCTGTCCTTAAGAACGAGTGAGTGGGCGTCTTGAAGATATTGCTTATCCGATAACCGGCGAATATTGGTTATAATTTCGGCCGTTTTTTATAAACGATAAACAAGCGGCGTTGTGGTCTGCTTTCTCCGATGCCGCAACAAATCGATAATTACAATAAATTCCTGATTAGGTAGAGTATCATGCGTCAATTTTTCCTGGGTTCATTGCTGGCTGCGGCGGCGTTCGCGGCGTTTCCGGTTCATGCGGAGGTGTTAGGCAAAGACGGTTTGCCGGCGCCGGTCGTCGATCAATTGTATAAAAAGCATCCGAATGCGGCGGACATCAGTGTGCTGCCCAAAAAGCACTTCAATCAAGAACTGTATCAGATTCATTTCAAGGACGGTGAAGAATCGCTGATCGAATATTATCGAAAGAACGGCCATTTCTTCGTCAGCGCGCCGGTCATCGACCCCTCCGGCTTGTTGCCGCCCGGAACCCTGGAGAATCTGAAGGCCGAATTCCCGAACCACGAAATCGAGGAAGCGATTCAAATTGCGAATCCGAACGGGGCGGGAGAGGAATTCGATTTTACCCTCGATGTCTCCGGTACCCGGTGGGCGGTCTCGGTGGGCGGCGACGGCAAAATCATCGAAAAAGAGCGTTTCTGATCGAAGCGCTTCGTTCCCGCGCAGGCGCGCGGGAACGGGATCGCCCTATTTCAAGCCCATTGCTCTTCCACCTGCCCATCCTGGGCGCAAAACACCGCGCTGGCCAGACGGCTGAAAATGCCGTGTTCGACGACTCCCGGAATCCCATTCAGCACCGCATCCAGCTTGCGGCTGTCGAACGCTTCAGGAAAAACCGTATCCAGCACCAGGCTGCCGTGCGAGGTTACTACCAGCCCGTCCTGGTTTGGCGTCTGCCGCAGTTCGGCCTTGCCGCCGACTGCGGTGAGGCTTTCCCTCACCAGCCGCCAGGCGAACGGAATCACTTCGACCGGGATCGGATAACGTTCGCCGATCCGGCCGACGCGCTTGCCCGGATCGATCAACACCCAGAATTCCCGGCTCGCGCCGGCCAGGAGTTTCTCGCGGATCAGATCGTAACCCCGGCCTTTCAATAAGATCATATCCTGCGTAACTTCGTCGGCGCCGTCGACATACACGTCGAGGCCGGACAACTGTTCGATCGGGATCTGCGGCAGCCCGAGTTCGCGCGCCTTGATCGCGCTGACCATGGAACTGGCGATCGTCTTGATGTTCAATCCCTCCTGATGCCGCTTCGCGAGCGCTTCGATGAAGCAATTCGCGGTCGAGCCGGTGCCGAGACCGACGATCATACCGTCTTCGATTTTCTGCGCCGCATGCTGCGCGACCAATGCTTTGTCGTTCATGGTGGGTTTTCTCCGGTGAAGTGCTTTCCCGTCAGCCGAACGTCGAACCGTTCCAGCCCCAGAATTCGGCCGGGCAATTGCCGAATTCGATATAGATCCGGTTCGCAGGAATCGCCAGGGCCGTTTCGAGCTGCCGGCTCAAGGCAGCGGACAGCGATTTCGCCTGACGGGCCGAAAGGCCGATGCTTTTGCATTCGAGATAGGCCAAGGGTTCGGCGCTGCCCGCGAACAGCATCGCCTTGCCGGTGTTCAGTTCGACCAGCACATAGCGTTCGGGCTTGCCGGTTTCGGCGGCGACCAACTGCGACAATTGGCTCAGCAGTTCGGGGGATTTGGCGTTGTCGACGTCGACATTCGTGTTCAGTTTCAGATAGGGCATGGCGTTTTAGGGGCGGTGGGTGGAGGCGTTATCGCCGATTATAATGCCGCCGTCCGGATTTGTTAATCCGGGACGGGGTTCGGTTTCCGCTCCGGCTTTTGTCGGTGTTTGCCAGGTTTTCAGCACCCGGTAGACGACGCCTTCCGGTGTCGAGCGGGATTCGACCAGGCAGAAAGCGCCGGACTGCCAGACGATCGGTTCGAAGGCCAGCGGAGGCAGTGCTTTGGCCTTTCTGAGCAACGTCACGTGCGCCTGATAAGGCCGGTCGTCCGTACGGATTTCCAGCGCGGCGGCGATCCGGTTCAATGCATCGACCAGCGAGGTTGCTGCGGTATCTTCCGGTTTGCCGGTCAGGCAAATGATTTGGGGCCTGCGCCAGTAATCCAGCGCGTCGAAACGGATTGAAATCTTCGCGAAGTCCACCGTTCCGGCCGCCTCAATGAGCTTCGCTTCGACCGTTTCGTCGACACTGCCGATGAAAACCAGCGTCACATGCAGGTTATCCGCTTGCACCGGCCGGCCGGCGGTTTTCAGCGCGGCGGAGACCGCCGCGCATCTTGCGCGGATTTCAGGGACGGGCCAGAGGGCAAAAAACAAGCGTTTCAATGGCGTGATCTCCCGCCTTTTTTCCGAGGTGTGTGCACTGTGAAATCCCTTATCGACTGTCGACAACTTTTTTGCGAGTCCATTTCGCGGTCCTTCTTTCGGGACGAATCCGCCGCCTCTGCCGAAGCTTCGAAAGGAGCCGGTACGAAGATACCTCAACGGCTAAGACAAAGCCAATCGCTTTTTGTTATGATGCCGCCAAAGCGATTCCAATACGCCGCAGATCCCGTTTGATGCGGCGGTCCCGTCAGCCCACGATTGCAAAGGAGACGCCTATGACAGGTCCCACGCTGATTCCGCCCCCCGGCGGCGTTCCGATTACCATGCAGAACGGCAGGCTGGCCGTTCCGGACAATCCGATCATCCCTTACATCGAAGGCGACGGCACCGGGCCCGACATCTGGCGCGCGACCGTGCGCGTGCTGGATGCGGCGGTCGCGAACGCATACGGCGGCCGGCGCAAAATCCATTGGCTCGAAATCTTTGCCGGCGAAAAAGCCTTCCGCGAGTTCGGCACTTGGCTGCCGGATGCGACCGTCGAGGCCTGCCGCGATTACCGGGTGTCGATCAAAGGGCCGCTGACCACGCCGGTCGGCGGCGGCATCCGTTCGCTGAATGTGGCGCTCCGGCAATTGCTCGACCTGTACGTCTGCCTGCGCCCGGTCCGCTGGTTCAAAGGCGTGCCGTCGCCGGTCAGAAAGCCCGAGTCGGTCGACATGGTGATCTTCCGGGAAAACACCGAAGACATTTATGCGGGGCTGGAATTCGAGCAGGGCAGCGAAGAGAACCGGCGTTTTCTGGCTTTGCTGCAAGAGCATTTCCCGAAGCATTATGCGAAAATCCGTTTTCCCGACACCTCGGGCATCGGCATCAAGCCGGTTTCGCAGGAAGGCACCGAGCGCCTGGTGCGGGCCGCGATCTCTTATGCGCTGATGAATCAGCGTAAAAGCGTCACGATCGTGCACAAAGGCAATATCATGAAGTTTACCGAAGGCGCGTTCCGGAACTGGGCTTATGCGCTGGCCGAGCGGGAATATCCCGAGCAGACTTATACCTGGTTGCAGTGGGAAAAAACCAGGGCGGCTCAGGGCGAAGCGGCCGCGAATAAGGAGCAGGCCGACGCATTGGCAGCGGGCCGGCTGCTGATCAAGGACGCGATCGCGGACATTACGCTGCAGCAGGTGTTGACCCGGCCGGACGACTTCGACGTGATCGCCACGCTGAATCTGAACGGCGATTACCTTTCCGACGCGCTGGCCGCGCAGGTCGGCGGGATCGGCATCGCGCCGGGCGGCAATATCAACTATCAGAACGGTGCCGCGGTGTTCGAGGCGACTCACGGCACCGCGCCGAAGTATGCGAATCAGGACAAGGTCAATCCGGGATCGCTGATTCTGTCCGGCGAAATGATGCTGCGTTATCTGGGCTGGACCGAAGCGGCCGACGCGGTGATTCGGGCGATGGACGCCGCGATCGCGGGCAAAAAGGTCACCTACGATTTCGCCCGGCTGATGGAGGGCGCGACCGAGGTCAAATGCAGCGAATTTGCGGATGTGATGATTGCTCGTTTAAAAGAGCGATCGTAAAAGATGCAGCCTTTTGCAGCGCTGTAAAAGGCTATCCTATTTCACCTTAACGAGGTTCTTTATTTAATGACCCTGCAATCTGGAATGCCGCCATCATCCGGCCTGGATGCCTTGAAGACGAACTGGCGCAGCGATGTGCTCGCCGGTTTTTTTGTGTTTTTGATCGCCTTGCCGTTGTGCCTGGGCATTGCGATCGCCTCCGGCTTCCCGCCGTCGGCGGGCATTATCACCGCCATCGTCGGCGGGCTCCTGGTGTCGCGGGTGAACGGTTCCCATCTGACGATCAATGGCCCGGCGGCCGGCTTGATCGTGGTGATCTTCAGTGCGGCGCAAGCGCTGGGCGATGGCGATCCCTTGGCCGGCTACCGCTATACGCTGGCCGCGATCATGCTGGCCGGCGCTTTGCAGGTGCTGATGGGCGTGTACAAGGCCGGCCAGTACAGTGCGTTTTTTCCGCCTGCGGTCGTGCACGGGATGCTGGCGGGGATCGGGATCATCATCATCGCCAAACAGAGCCATGTCATGCTGGGTACCAGCCCCGCGGAGGGAAGCATTTTTGCGACAATCGCGCAGATTCCGCACAGCCTCTTAAATCCCGATCCGGTGATCGCCTTCATCGGCCTGAGCGGACTGGCCCTATTGATTTTCTGGCCGCGGCTCAAACAGCCGAAATTGAAAGCGGTTCCCGCCCCGTTGGTCGTGCTGCTGACCGGGATGGGGCTGGGGCAGATTTTCGGGGTGCAACATGAGCATTGGCATCCCTTTCTGTCGGACTCGGAGCTGCAAGCCGGCCATGCGCATGCGATCGCGCCGCGGTTTCTGGTCGATATTCCGGACGAATGGTCGTCCTTTTTCCAGCTTGCCGACTATTCTAAGGCGCTGACGCTGAAATTCTGGGGTGCGGTGCTCAGCATTTGCCTGGTCGGCAGCCTCGAAACGCTGCTGAGCGCGACTGCGGTCGACAAACTCGATCCTTACAAGCGCAAGTCCGATCTCGACCGCGATCTGGCGGCGGTCGGCCTGGGCAATACGGTCGCCGGTTTTATCGGCGGATTGCCGATGATCGCCGAGATCGTGCGAAGTTCGTCCAACATCCAGTACGGCGCCAGGACCGGCTGGGCCAATTTTTTCCACGGTCTGATCCTGTTGGCGTTCGTCGTGTTGTTTCCGCACCTGATCCATAACATTCCGCTGGCGTCGCTGGCGGCGCTGCTGGTTTACACCGGCTTCAAGCTCGCTTCGCCCAAAACTTTCAGCCAGGTCTGGGCAATCGGCGCCGAGCAGTTGGGTTTGTTCTTGATTACGATGATCGGCGTATTGGCGACCGATTTGCTGATCGGCGTCACGCTCGGCATCGCCGCTAAACTGGTCATCCACCTTGTGCGCGGGGTGTGGCTGAAAAACATGTTCAAAATCCATTTCTCCATCCGGCAGACAGGAACCGATACGATTGTCGTCAAATTGTCGGGTTCGGCCCTGTTTTCGAACTATCTGCCGCTGAAACACGCCGTGGAAGGTTTGGAAAAAGGCAAGACCGTCATTTTCGATTTCACGGACGGCTATCTGATCGATCATACCGTGATGGATTTCATCCACGATTTCAGCCGGGATTATAAAGCGCAGGGCGGCGTTTGCCGAGAAGTCGGTCATGCGCTGGAGCGGTTTTCCGATCATGCGCTGGCTGCGAGATTGATGACCGCGGACGACAGGAAATAATACCCTGAAGTAATTTGTTCATTTACAAAGTTCGGAGACCGGCGGCAACGCTCGCTTGGCGCTGTCGTTGTTTCCGAGCCGGGCACGCCGGTATGGTTTCAGTGCTGGAACGCTGCCGAATCCACTCGAAAATAATCCCTTCCGGTTCCACTCTGGGTAAGCATTGGCTTTGAACGAGATCAGTTACTGTACTGTGATCTACCGCGCGCTTTATGCTTAGGATTTGGTCGACATCACTCCCTCTCGTTCCCCCGCCGAGCACTTATCGTCATATCCCCGGCTTGGGTTATACCCTCAAAGAGCACAAACCGTTGCAGGGTACGCTCGACTGCAGGGATGCGGGAGTTAGGGCAACGCATGAAGCAGTTGCCGAGTGCGTACCTTTTCAATTCCTCAGGGTACGCGCAACGTACCCTACGACTGAAAACAGGAATGATCGGACGGCATGCCGGGAGGTTATTTTTAGCCACATCCTTAAGGTTTAATTTCCTTATGCCGTTTACTAGATAAATTTCCTACCCCGAGCGCGAGCTGACGTATAATGCTGAGCGTTTTCAACGAACCGGTTTCGGCCGGCAACACTTCTTGAGGAAGCGCCTTGGAACGGCTTTCTCGTCCGCTAAAACAATAACAACCTATTGATCGACAGGGGGAAAATTCCATGACAATGCGACACCAGCTATTCAGATTGAAATATCTTTCTTCCGTTACGTTAACGGCCGCGGCTTGCCTATTGCCCGGACTACAGCCGGCCAATGCCGCACCCGGCCCGATTTATGCGGAGCAGGGCGAGCAGTGGACTGCGGCGGCGCGCCTGCAATATTATTCCCAGGATCAGGGCTCCAGAGTCATGCCGCTACAGTGGTTCCAGGCGCTGAAACAGCTGAACGGCAAGCCGTTTTTGGAGGACAGCCTGTCCCGCTACGGTTATTTGCCGAATCCCGCCGGCAAGATCAAGGGCTTACCGGTTGGCTTTACGACCAACGGCAGTTCGGTCGGGATGACCTGTTCCGCCTGCCATACCCGGGAAATCGAGGTGGACGGCCAGGGCTACCGGATCGACGGCGGACCGGCCATCGCCGACTTTCAAAGTTTCGCGGCCGATCTGGACAGCGCGGTCGGGCAGATCTTGGACGATCAGAAATCCTTCGATGATTTCGCGGCCGCTGTGTTGGGCGGCGTTCCCTCGGCTGAGCAAAAGTCGAAGCTGCGGCAGAACGTCGAGACCTGGTACCTGCCTTATCATACGATCATGAGCATCGCATTGCCGAAGGACAAGCCCTGGGGGCCTGTGCGCCTCGATGCAGTGGCGATGATCCTGAACCGGCTGACCGGGCTGGATATCGGCACGGCACCGGATCATATCATTCGCTCGAATATCCGGCTGGCCGACACGCCGGTGCGCTATCCGTTCGTCTGGAACGCCCCAATCCAGGACAAGACCCAGTGGCCGGGCTTTGCGGACAACGGTAATGCATTACTGGGATTATCGCGCAATTACGGCGAAGTACTTGGCGTGTTTGCGGATTTCTATCCGCAAAAGGTGCCCTGGCGGATTCTCGGCTACGATTATCTGCGGCACAATTCGGCCAATTTCGACGGGCTTAAGTCGGTCGAAAACCTAGTCAAGAAAATCGGCCCGCCGGAATGGCCCTGGAAAACCGGAAAGTGGGCGGTCGATGCGAAACTGGCCGCTCGGGGCAAGCGGATTTACGAAAGCAAAACCCAGACCGAAAACGGCGGCTGCGCGGCCTGTCACGGCATTCGCGATGGCGTGCCGCGCGCCTTGAATAAAACCTGGGCGACGCCGCTGTGTTATGTCGGCACCGACGCGAAAGAGTTCGACTTGTTTGCGTTGACCGTAGATACCGGCGTGCTGGCCGGAGCGAAGATTCCGTTCCTCGAACAGCCGCTGAAGGCACAGGGCGAAAATGCGGTCAAGGTCTTGAGCTTGGTCGGTATGGGAACGCTCCTGCAATATACCGCCTCGCCGAAAGCGCTCGATCTGGAATTGAAGGCGCAAACCAAGCTCGGACTCGTCGAGCGGTTGGCCGGCGACGTCAAGAACGGCAAACTTAAGGAAATTACCGATCAGCTGCGGAAACAACAGGCGGACATGGTCACCCCGGAAAATGCGGTGCTGAAAGGCATGTATCATTCGATGCCGACGGCTGCCAAGGCCCCAACCGACGGGTACCGCTGCAAGGATAAATTCACCGATCCGAATCCTGCGATTGCCTACGAATCGCGCGTTCTGGAGGGCATCTGGGCAACCGCGCCTTACCTGCACAACGGTTCGGTGCCGACGCTGGCGGCGCTGCTGGAACCGGTCGAAAACCGCCCTGCCGAGTTCAAAATCGGTCCGGCCTACGATCCCGAAAAAGTCGGGCTGGCGGTCGAGCAAAGCAAATTCGATTACGTGCTGAAAACGACCGATTGCGAAGGTGCCAACGCCAAATCCGGCAACAGCCGCTGCGGCCATGAGTTCGGTACGAAGCTGTCGAAAGAGGAAAAGGCCGCGTTGCTGGAATATTTGAAAATTCTATAAAGGAGAGTGGCGGCGATTGCTCGCCGAGGTTGTAAATGGGGTTCCCGGGCAGGGCGCGGGAACCCCAAAAGGGAATTATTGAGTTATTTGTTCAGCCTGTATTGCGCCGAAATCTCATCAATCCTTTTTCGTAGCCGATTGATGCCGCCGATCGGCTGGTATTCGGGCAGGGCGTGCCACGGAGTAAACGCCAATCGTTCGCAACGGGCGATCGTTTCGGGACTGTCGATCTCCTGCGGAGAAGGGATCGTAATCCTGGCCACTTCGACGAACGGGTATTTTTTTTCGTCCCATACCGTTGTGGCATTCTCAATATCGGCTTCAGATACATCGTTTCTGATTTGGACGCGAAAATCGAAAACGAGCGGTTCGTTTCCTTTCAGGGACTCGATGAGCGAATTGCGGAGATAGTTGTCTGCGGACGGGTGGGGAACTCTGGTCGGCGGTATTTCGATACGAGGACGGGCGGAAAACTTCATCACGCGGTCGGGCCCGAAAAGAAACGGCGCGGCACTGAAATAAGAAACGCCTAACGGATTGGCTATCGGCGTGGTTTGGATCGACTGCACGATTTTGAAGGTTGACAGGATGGACTGAATGTCGTCGGACTCGATCTTTTCCTCCTCCATATATTTCATGACTGCTTTTTTCTCGATATCGTCCAGCCTCGGATCCCGGAGACAGCATGGGGCAAAAAAAACTGCCGGCCTGTCATTGTGCGTGCCTGGAATCCGATGCAGCCGATGATAATCCTCGATATTCGCAAACGTGAAATTCGGCTGATCGATCATCAAAAAATCCTGGTTGTTCTCTCCTTGATCTTTGCTCAATACGTTTCCCTCGACATCGAACACTTTGATCGCCATGCCGCGGCATCCATGCTTTCCGGTTTTGTCGATATCCGGACTTACCAGGGCGACCGTACTGGAAAACCGGATGATGGATTCATAGCGTTTTCCGGGCTTGTCGAACAAACCAATCCGATATTCCTTCGGCAGCTCAGGATCAATTTGGAAGACTGCTTCTACGCAGCCGTGCGATTTGGGATGAACGTCTCGAAGTAGCCGGGCAGACTCCGGATAACCCTCGCTCAGAAATTTCCGTTGTTCCCCGGTAAGCGAACAATGTCTTTCGAGCAGTTTGACTAGAACATCCGCAATCTCGTCAATCAGACGGTTTTCCAGATCGGGATCGGGTATGTGCTCGAAAGAGGATTTCGGAATTTCGGCGGTACGTTTTCCGGAGCCGCCCCGTGCGGAATTTTTAGGAGGTCTGGGCATGGTAACTCTCCAAGTGAAGTTTTTGAAAAATTCGCATAGAGTCTGGAATGTATAGTTATTCGACCATTCCGGTTTTTTGGCTTTTATACCTTCGGATATAATAGATTGATTAATAAACCAAGCTTTTGTATTGGTTTTTGCAGAGGGCACCGAAAGGGAAGAAAGCATTCGGAATGCAAACCGGCCTAGCTTATTTGTTGGATTTATAAAAAAATATTAAATTAATAGAAGTAAATCCTAAGACTGGTTATACAGATAGACAAAGGCTTAATTACAAGGTCATCAATTTAAAACAAACGCCATATATCATTCAATTTTTAATATATCAGTAAAAAATTAAGATTACATTAATTGAGTGCTATTTTTAGACGTAAAAAATTTATTAATCGTTCTTTATATTAAAATTAAATTAAAATATCAAGTCATTTGTTCTCTAAGTAGGTATGCATAAAAAACCGGGTAAAATCAGGGTATGTGATGGCAGGTTGTAGAGCGATCAATGAAGTATGTGAATCGATTAAGCGAAGCGGAGCAGCGCCCGCTGTTGGAGGCTTCTCGTTATGTCTCGTGGCCGCGTTTTTGGTAGCGGGCGTATGCGGTGCTTTTGAGTGGTAAGCGCTACCGTTTAATCCAGTTAGCGGATACCTTTGCGGTCGATCGAGACACGGTGTCGGGATGGCTAAAGGAAACTCTGAATAAGTCCAACCTCTGCGATAAGATATCCTTACCGCCATTTTCGAGAGGATACCCGCATAAAGCAACTTGGCCTGAGCGCTACGCTGTTTGTGAAGAAGCCGAAGCAAACGCGGCGTCAACGATTTCTACAGGAAATGGAGCAGGTGATGCCATGGCGTTTGTGGGAAAGACGAATTGCCCCGCACTACCTTCGTTCGGTTTCAGTCAGTTTTACGCGATATTTTTTTGCTGGCATAGGGTAATTATTTCAATTTCATTAGTTTGCTGCAGGAAATTAAAATATTACATAGAAGTTACGCATTGACGTCAGCCTGAAATTCTGGGTTCAAATGCGCCATAGTAGGCATAAGAATACCAATAAACCTGGCAATGACGCCGTTGAACAGGTGGCGCTGGACACTGTAACAGTTGTCTATTAACCTTTGGTGCTGGTTTTTATTTAAAGATTGAACCCCGCGATGGATAGAGGAACGAACCCATCGTTCAGCGCAGGCAAGCCGTCCCAAGCGATCAAGAGGTTGAAAGCCGCTACCGCCATGGCGAGATGGGCCTGAAAATAGTCGGCCGTTTGATGGCGCATTTTTTTTGTATGGGAAACGACGGTGAGCATCGAGTAAACGGTTTCCACTAGCATTCTGCCATTCCACTGGACTCGGGGACAGATCTTGAGATTGGGCGGATCGCCTTTTGCCGCATGGAAACTGGTATCAGCCAACATCACGCAACGGTCCTTAAAGACCTCAACGATCGGATGGAACCACGTATCGTGAGCATTGGCGATCGCCCAGGCCCAGCCGATGATTTGGCCCAAATGGTTGAGGGCCAGGCATAACTTGCCGCCCACGATCCAGCGGTGGTTGAAAATACCCGGTTCCCCCCAACCCTTGGGGTTGCGGCCCCGGCGTATCGGGTGGATCAGTTCGATGCCGTAGCTGTCGATGACGCCGAGCAGACGGGGTTGGGCAAGAAACAGCTGAGCCCACTGCCAATGCGTCTTCAGGCGGCGAAACAAGCGGGTACGCTCGGGCAGGGTGGGAAAGCAAGCCGTGCAATTGCGTGTCAGCCAGCGGTAGAAGGCACGACTGCCGACACCTTTGAGAGCGAACAACAGACCAATGGTCACCAGTTCGCTTGGCCAAAGCGATGCCTGGTTATGGTCAAACACTTAACACTCTTTAGACCTTCTCCATGGCCCACCTACCATTTAGCTAGCACCAAAGGTTACTACAGTAATTTAGATGAATAAAAGCCACTGAGCGGTTCACCCCCACGCTCGTGGGGAACACCGCCATGGCCGCTGTTAATGGCCAATTAAACTGAGCCAAATTGGCCAACAATTTTGAGCCACTTTTTCAGACTTTATTTTTCTCAAAGTATTTGCCACAGTCCCTGATTTTTGTTCAGGGACCGGCATGAAGGAGTGGATCGTGATCCATCAGATCAAAGCGTTATACAACCATGGCAATGGCTTATCGGAGCGGCAGATTGCCAAAGCATTGGGGATTTCCCGCAACACCGTCAGCAAGTATTTGAAGCTACCGGAACCGGCGATTACGACCCTGTTGTCCGACACGGACCGCGTCAAGAAACTGGACGATCACCGCGACTACATCATTCAACAGCTGCAAACCTATCCGGGCCTGTCGGCCGTGAAAGTGCTGCGTAAGTTGAAGGCCAAAGTCGATGATATGGCGGTGTCCGACCGGTCGGTACGGCGCTATATCCAGGCGTTGAAGCAGGAGATCAGCTTCAAACAGTCCCGCTATTACGAACCGGTGCTGGATATGATCCCGGGCGAGCAGTGCCAGGTCGACGGCGGCGAGCTGCGCGGGGTGATGATCGGCGGTAGAGAAACCACGGTGTATTTCACGGTATTCGTGCTGTCCTATTCGCGCTTGCTGCATGTATCGGTATCCCAGCGCCCGACCGATACCGGCATGTTGATTCACCAGCACGATGCGGCCTTCCGCTATTTTGGCGGCATGCCGCAGGAATGCGTGTACGATCAGACCAAGCGGGTGGTGATCAATGAGGTTTTCCGGGAGTTAACCTTGAATCAGCGTTTCCATCAGTATGCGACGGCCGCCGGGTTTCATATCCGGACCTGTGAAGGTTATGATCCGGAAAGCAAAGGCAAGGTTGAAGCCGGGGTCAAATACGTTAAACACAACGGGCTGTACGGCGAGACCTTCGTCGATTGGCGTGATCTGGAGCAGTATGTGGCCGACTGGCTGGACCGCACCGCCAATCAACGCCGCCACGGCAGCACTGGCCAGTCTCCGCGTGCCTTGTATGCGCGTGAGGAAAAAGCCAGGATGTTGCCGTATCTGCCCCCGTCCTGTCTCGATGCCGCAGCGGCCGTCGTGGTGACGCGTAAAGCCGACAAGACCGGCCTGATCGCCTGGCAATCGAATAAATACTCGGTGCCGATGGCGTATCAAAATGCGCGGGTTGGCGTTTGCGAACAAGACGGCCAGCTCCGCATCAGCGACTTGAGCAGCGGCGAAGTGATCGCCGAACATGGCGTGTGTCTGGACAAAGGGCAGATCCTCAAGAACACCCATCATTACCGCGACAGGGACCTGCGCGTCGAAGCGCTGGAACAGGAACTGCAACAGTTGTTGGGTCACCCCGATCGGGCGTTGGCGCTCTGCACGGTGCTGAAAGCCTCTTCGCCGAAAATCTACAAAGACCAGCTGGCGGGCGCCAAACAGGTGCTGGCCGAGCACCTACGCTGCCACGGTGCCTTGCCGGAAGCGCTCTGGCAACGGCTCCTCGACACGCCGCGCCTAACCGCCACCGGCCTTAAGGAACGGCTGGCCGCCTACCAGCAACACCCTGAACGCATCACACCGGCCGAGGTAAAGCCGGCGACCAGTCCGGCTCGGCCGTCCTGGCCCGTTATGCCGCCCTGCATGGCCACCCCACTGGCCAGGGAGTGAGCCATAGCGTCCATTAACAGCGTCGCCCAGAAGTACCGCAGTCTCTGCCTGGCCGGTATTGCCGACGCTCTGGAACAACTGTTGAACCAAGCCGAAGCCCATGAAAGCTCCTATCTGCATTTTGCCGAAAGCCTGGTCCTGCACGAAAAGCAACAACGCAACGGCAAGCGCATCGAGCAAAACCGTAAACGCGCCGGCTTTCCGCTGCACAAAAGCCTGGAAGAGTTCGATTACCGGTTCTAGACCACGATCAGCAAACGCGAGGTCAACAGCCTGCTCGACTTCGGCTTTATCGACAACCGCGACAACGTCGTCTTTATCGGACCGCCCGGCGTCGGCAAGACCCATCTGGCCATCGGCATCGGTCTGAAAGCCATCGACGCCGGCTACAAAGTCTGCTTCCACACCGCCCTCAGCCTGATGGAAACCCTGGAAGTGGCCGAACTCAAAGGCGAATTAAAAAAGAAGATCAACCAGTTGCTCAAGTTCGATGTGCTGATCATCGATGAACTGGGGTATCTACCGATGAACAAGCAAGGTCGGCATAACCTGTTTCAGCTCATCCATGCGCTGTATGAATACCGGTCGATCATCCTGACCACCAACAAGGACTTCACCCAGTGGAGCGAATTCTTCCACGATGATAACGTCGCCGTGCCGATCGTCGACCGCATTATCCATCACTCCCACATTTTTATGCTCGGAGGAGAAAGTTACCGACTCAAAACAAAACTGAATCAGCCATCTTAATCCTGGTAAAGTGGCTCAATTTTAATGGCCGAAACTGGCTCAAAATTATTGGCCATTGACAGCCGCATATCCAATGCACGATGGAACGGTTCATCCCCGCGCTCGTGGGGAACACTTTCAACATCCAAGTTTTAGCGAATCAAAGTACGGTTCTGATGTGTCAACACCTTACCGGACACAAAGTTAAGCAGTTTTTAGCTGCAGTTCGTAATCTACGGGCGACATATAACCGTTGGCGGAATGGAGCCGCTCGCGATTGTAAAAGACCTCAATATACTCAAATATCGCCTGTTTAGCCTCAGCTCGGGTTTGATAGGTCTGCTGATGCGCCCGTTCGGTTTTCAAGGTATGGAAGAAGCTTTCCGAAACACTATTATCCCAACAGTTGCCTTTACGGCTCATGCTCTGGCGGATGCCATGCTGTTTTAACAGCGCCCGATGGCTTTCCGACGCATACGGGCTGCCGCGATCGCTGTGCCACAACAGACCTTTATCCGGCTTTGCGCTTCCAGAGAGCCATCAATAGCGCGTCGTTGACCCGCTGAGTGCGCCTATGTTCGGCCATCGACCAACCGAACACCTGCCGAGAGCATAAATCAATGACCACCGCCAGGTACAGCCAGCCTTCCTGCGTGGCGATAGAGGTGATGTCGCCGGCATAAACCCGGTTGGGCTGCATGACCTTGAATTGACGGTCCAATACATTGTCCGCTACCGGTAGATCATGCTGGGAATGCGTGGTCGCTTTGAATTTCCGTTTCGTTTTACACGTTAAGTCCGCCTGGCGCATCAAGCGGCCGATCCGGCGCCGGCTGACGGTTTGCTTCCGCTGAAACAACACCACTTTAAGGCGGCGCGTCCCATAAGTCGCAGGGCAATCGCGCTATGTCCGTTTTTTTCCGAAGATCAGTTCGGCACGGTAACGGTCGCTCAAACAAGCCCGTAGCTTTCGTCGGCGTAGGCTGTCTTTACTGGGTCCGTTGTTATTCAACAGATTCAACGCCGCGCGCCGGATTAACGCCAAGTTTTCCGGCGAATGATCTTTTCGGGCCCGGTTGTCGTCTTCCCTGAACTGCACATCTAATACCCAATGCTGCTGGTTTTCAATGGCCCAATGCTGGCGTACACTCTCGGCAAACCGTTCCAGATCGATGAATGAACACAGATAATACCGGGTTTCGACGGACGTTTTATCGCCGATAATGCGTGTCGATTCCACCCGGCCGACAGCGGCTAAGCCTTTCCATTCCGACTTCTGTTCGAGCCAGTCGATCTGTGCGCTTAAATGGCAGCGGCGAATTTCAATGCGCCCATGGTCTTTATCCACGGTTTCATGCATAGGCAGGTGTCCGGCCGTCGCTTCGGTATCGAGCCAAAGCCTGACGTCGCCGCACAAATCCTTGTGATTGTCCTTCAGTGCCAGTAGGTAATCAGCTTGGGCATCAATAATCGTTTGGGCGATGCGCTTCTGACAGCCCATCGCGTCAATCGAGACCAGCGCACCGGTCATGTCCAGCATCGATAACAGATCGGGAATCGCCGTAATCTCGTTGGTTTTCTCGCCGACCGCCTGTTGCGCCAACACCCAGCGCGCTTTGGCCGCATACGCACTCAGCAAATGTACGGCCTTGTCGCCGACGCGACTGCCGCGCAACGTCTTGCCGTCCAAACAGATTTGTTCGCCCGACAGACTCGGCAACGCCGCATGAACCCAGCTTAAAAAGGCTTCCTGAAAGGCATTAGGATCAATCCTCCCCAACACATCGCTTAAGGTGTCGTGCGATGGAATACCGTTCGGTAACTCCAGAAACTCACGCAGCCACGCCTCTTTCTCTTCGGCGAATGCTTCCATGCCCACCCAGTCTTCTATGCCACTCAGCACGGCGTATAACACGATCCTTAAAATATCGCGTAAGCGAGCAGCCGTACCACATAGCCAGTCTGTCGGCACTCTGGTTTAGTCTATTGAGCGGAGAGGCAGTAATTCGTCGATACGACTGTTAGGCCAGGTAGGCAGTTTTTCGAGGGTATCTTTTAGCCAGGCCGAAGGATCGAGGCCGTTGAGCTTGGCAGTGCCGAGCAGCGTTTGGATCACGGCCGCTCGTTTTCCGGCACGTTCTGATCCTGCAAAGAGCCAGTTCTTTTTACCCAAAGCGATCGGTCGGATACTGTTTTCAATCGGGTTGTTATCAATCGGCAGATCACCGGTTTCGGCATAACGGCTGAGAGCGATCCAACGTTTCAAGCTGTAATCAATCGCTTTGGCCGTGGCGCTGTTGGGCGCGGTTTGAATGCGGGTGCGTTGCAGCCAGTCGTGTAGATCGGCCAGTGCCGGCAGGCTTTTCTGGGCGCGCAAGGCTTGACGCTCAGCGGGCGTTAGGTCACGACCTTCGGCTTCGATCGCATAGAGCACCGCGATCCGGTTCAAGGCTTCTTGGGCGATCGGGCTCTGACTGGCCTGTAACAGGTCGAAGAACTTCCGGCGCGCATGCGCCCAACACGCCAGTTCGATGCACGGTTCGATCAGGCGTTGATCCTCGGGATGCGCACGGGCCGCCGCAAACAGGGCTTTATAGCCGGCATAGTCGTCGACCACGAGGTGGCCTTGCCAATCGCCTAGAAACTGCCCGGCATGCCGGCCGCTGCGGCCGGCTTGATAGTCGAAGACGAGGATCTTGGGGCCCGGCTGCAGGTCGTTGCTGCGGTAGGCCCACAAATAGGCCTTTTTCGTTTTGCCGTTGCCGGGATCCAGCTGGGGGACCGGCGTCTCATCCGCATGTAAACTATCGCGTTGCAACAGCTGCCAGGCCAAACGGTCGGACAAAGGCTGCAAGGCGACGCCGAGACGTCCGACCCAGTCGGCCAGGGTGGAACGGGATAAGGTCACGCCGTCGCGGGCGGCGATTTGTTCCAAGCGGTAGAGCGGCAAATGATCCTGGAATTTGCTGATCATCACCCAGCTCAACAAGCCAACCGCGGCCAGACCGCCATCGATCACCGCCGGCGGAATCGGCGCCGCCGTGACGGTCTCGCAGCTCCGGCAGGCGTACTGCGGACGGATATGGCGATGGACGAAGAACTTGGCCGGCTCGACATCCAGTTGCTCGGTCACATCTTCGCCGATCTTGACCAACTCCCGGCCGCAGTGCCCGCAAGTGCAGGATTCCGGTTCGTGCCGGTGTTCGATGCGGGGCAAGTGAGACGGTAACGGTTGCCGGCCGGCGCGCAGGCGTTTGGGGCGAACCACCGTTGCACAAAGGCTGGCATCTTGCAGTTGCTCAACTTCGGCTTCAATCGCCGAAATATCCGTGTTCCAGGTTTCCTCGAACACATCCCGCTGCAAGGGGGCCAAGGCTTCGCTCTTGGGGCTGAAACGAATGCGTTTGTAATAGGCCAACTCGTGCGTCAGCGCGGCGATTTTAATGTCTTTGCTCTGAATGGCTTTGGCATCCCGCTCAGCCTGTTCAATCAGCGCTTGAAGCAGCGCCGCCACTTCGGTTTTAGCCGAAGGTTCCAAGTGCAACTGATCGAGTTTGGCGAGGGGGTTCATGGCTGTCATTATACCGCAGAAACCCCCTGAATGCCTTGATTTTGCTGGGTTGCAGCAGCTTTTAAAGCCGCACTTTACACCCGCCATGCTGCTGATGGCTCTGCCGAGAGACGTTGCCAATCGACACCGGCGGCCAACCACTGCCACTGGGCCGGACTGAGCGCAAAGACCGGATCAGAGGCCTTGGGCCAAACAAAACTGCCGCGATGCAAACGGCGCTGGCACAGCCACACGCCATTGCCGTCCCACAGCAACAGACGCAAGCGGTTGCCGGCCCGGTTGCGGAAGATGAAGGCCGACCCGGCACCCGGCGAATGCCCCAGGCTGTGCTGGACGATCGCGGTTAAGCCATCCAGGCCGCGCCGCATGTCAACCGGCGCCACCGCCACCCAGATCTGCGCCGGACTCGCGATCAAGCCAGGCATCGTAACAGTTCCGCTACCCAACTCGCCGGTGTTGAAGCCGGCAATTCCAGGCGATGGCCTTGGCGACACTGCAACACCAGACGCTCGATGGAGGGGGCGGCGTTTTCAACGCGGACCGGGATTAAGGCCAAGGGTGAGGCGCCTCGACCCTTGCGGTAATCCGATAGCCGTGCGGCAAAGGTACGACTGTTAAGGCTGTGTTGCCGGCAATAAACAGACTGCTTTAAACCACTGCTTTGCCAGGCTTCGATATGATCGAGCCATCGTTTCGATAATGCCATGATTCATCCTCACCAAAAATAATAAGGATGAACTGTCCGGTATTGCTTGAACAGATGGGACGGCTAGACGCTTACAATATCGCTCAGCTTGTGCAACTTGTTTTTCGTCTCGCGGCGTGGATCTTTGAGGTCCTCGAAATACGGCATTGGATTGGGTGGCATCCTTGTTTTCTCTGCAAAGGGCTTATTTTATACGCTTGCTCATGTCAATAGGGAGATAGCGCGATTGCCCTGCCATAAGTCGCCCGACTCTTGGCAAAAGCGGTTTTAATCAGTTCGGTCAATTCAGCATCCTCTTTTTCACCGGCGCTTTCAGGGCGTTGCAGCCAAGCATAGTAAGCGCTCCGGGACACCCTCATAAACCGGCACATCGTCTCCACCGCAAACGCGCTGCTATGCTGTTGGATCCAGGCGTACTTCACCGTTGTTCCCTGGCAAAGTACGCGGCTGCCTTTTTTAATAAATCACGCTCCTCGGTCAGCCGGGCCACCTCTTTCTTCAAGCGCTTTAACTTCGATATAAAAGGTTTAAGCCCCCGCCTTTAGGCGGGCAGATTTCATCTGCAGCCCTGCGGAGGTAAGATGAAAGATTTACAGATGGGAGTGGCATGGACTATCGGTATGGCAGCCACACGGTATTTAAAATTGAATACCCTTTTGTTTGGGTGACGAAATATCGCTACCCGGTATTGAAAGGTGACGTCGGGGAACGCGTCCGGGAGTGGGTGCGGCAGACCTGCGAAGCCTTTGAGATACGGATTGTGAAAGGGGTGGTTAGCAAGGATCACGTGCATATTCTGGTTTCCGCGCCGCCGGAACTGGCGCCCAGCGAAATCATGAGGCGAATCAAGGGGAGGTCGGCCAGCCAGTTGTTCGAGGAGTTTCCTGCGTTGAAGAAGCGGTACTGGGGGCGGCATTTCTGGGCGCGGGGGTATTTTTGTGCCACGGTGGGAGAGATGACCGAAGAGATGATCAAAGAATATCTAGAGCATCATTTTGAGTCGGATCCAGCTACCGAATTTAAAGTTGAACCGTAGACGCGTCGTTAAACCGACGCGTATCCCGGACTTTCAGTCCGTAACCCAAACCCACCGGCTTTTAGCCGGTGGTTGTTTAGTCATCGTAAAGATGCTGGTCGGTGCGGATAGCTTTATCCTGATCAGTCGGCCGACTGTATTTGCTGATCCAGGTATGCAGGGTATTTATATTAATGCCAAGGTCTTTGGCGGTCTGCGCGATCGATTGATCGGATTCATTCGCCAGCTTCACGGCCGATTCTCTAAATTCCGCAGTATAGGTTTTGGGTTTTTCTTGACTCATAGGGGACTCACTTTTTTCGATATATTTTAAAAAGTGTGTCCGGTTTAGTGTAGCCATATCAGTTTATCCCCACGCTCGTGGGGAACACATCATGGGGTACCCGTATCGCCCACCATAAGTCGGTTCATCCCCACGCTCGTGTGGAACACGCGGGCCACGGCGTTGTAGATTTTCCGCTCGGCGGTTCATCCCCACGCTCGTGGGGAACACGACGGCCTATCCGCCTACGGTTTTGGCGGCAACGGTTCATCCCCACACTCGTGGGGAACACGATTTCAACAACCCGTAGGAGCGGCCGAATATCTTTTCCAAGCCGGTATCGGTCGCACGACCGACAAAGGCTCGATTCCCCAGATTAGCGTTGGTATCCGAGCCGCGCGCCCTGGGCGCATAATTCAAATAGTCGCTACGTTCCAGGTCTTTGGCGATGGTATTCAGGCGGCTTAGCCCCTCATTGTCCAATAGGCCGCGCAATAAGCCGGCATTCGCGGGGTCTTTGATCGATTTGAGCACTTGCCCCCGATTGAATACCGGGTTGCCCAGAATGTCGGTCGCGCCGTTTTGCGTCACATTGCTCAGCCAATGATCTTTAATCGCGCCCGCAAGGTTTTGCCGTTGCGCGGGATCGCGCGCCAATGTCAGCAGGCCACTGACATCTTGCTGTTTGTTTGGGCTTTGCAGCAGTGACTTGACTGACCGATCCGGGTCTTTTTCGGCCAAAAAATGCCGGGCGCCGCCGCTGTCGAGCACGCCGGCTGTTTTCGATGCGGAATTCTGCATCTTGAGCGCCGTGGTGATTCTCTCATTCAGCTCCGGAAACTGTCTCAGTACAGGCTGATGCGCCTGCTGCCACTTTAACCACTCCTGCTGCCACTTCGCCTTCAAGTCGCCGCTCGGCGTGTAAATGCGGTTTCGCAGTTGCGTCGACAAATAGTCTTCGGCCGCGCGCAAGGCTTGCGGCTTGTTCTGCATCGACTTCAAAAATTGCGCAACGTCGGCAGGGGAGCCGTTCAGGAAGTTTTCCGGGACGCGCGCATCTTCCAGCAGCGGCGCCTTGTTTGAATCGCTTTTGAGCATGCGCCGTGAGGCGCCGGCCTCGAAGATATCGCCCTGTTGGCGTCGTGCGGCAACCGCTTGGCGATACAATTCCGCCTGCTTGTCGGTAAACTCGGTTTGTGATATGGTCTGTCTGTAGGCGTTGTTCTGGCCCGAGACTGCGTTAGGGGGCAACGGCTGATGGGACGGCGCCCCATCCCAGAGCAGCGTCTTCGTTTTTAAATAGTTTTCGCGCGTTTTAAATCCAGAATTTACGGTGTGAAAGACGCCGTCATTGCCCACCACGCCTTCCATATACATCAATTTGTTGCTTCCGTTCTGCTTGACTAGGGCGATGGTGCCATCGGTTCATCCCCACACTCGTGGGGAACACGCGTGGATTCGTTTGTTGTTTTGAAACAATGCCGGTTCATCCCCACACTCGTGGGGAACACTTCATCGCGGAACGGAAGGCGGCCGAAATTGACGGTTCATCCCCACACTCGTGGGGAACACCACAGCATCTTGACTCTCAAACAGGTAGGCCGCGGTTCATCCCCACACTCGTGGGGAACACTATGGGATCGACGGTGACTTGCTCGAAGACTGCGGTTCATCCCCACACTCGTGGGGAACACTTCGCGTTATCGCGCCAATTTAACGCTATGATCGGTTCATCCCCACACTCGTGGGGAACACTCCTGGAACAGGCCTTTCAGCGCGTCGACCAACGGTTCATCCCCACACTCGTGGGGAACACCTGATCAGGAGACATAGCGCCAGGACCCATATCGGTTCATCCCCACACTCGTGGGGAACACCCGGCATCTTCACCGGGGATATTTAACGCCGCGCGGTTCATCCCCACACTCGTGGGGAACACTCGAAACCAATGTCGGGGAATTCGCCAAGTTGCGGTTCATCCCCACACTCGTGGGGAACACATATCACGTAAGCGTCCATCCGAGCCACCTATAAAATAGTTTTCGTCTGCGGCATCCTGTGATTTTTTTGATCAGGAGTTTTAGCATGGCCATCACAGCGAAATGGCGTCAGCATATCGAAGCGTGGCAACGCAGTGGTTTGTCGCAAGCCGCGTATTGCGCAGCACAGCAACTCAATGTCCGTACGTTCACAGCACGGCTGAGCGATTATCGCAAATTACCCAAGCAGGATTCGACGGCCTTGATACCGGTGCAGATTCAACCGGCTGTCACTGAGGTCATTGTCTTTACCCATGCTCAGGGCCATCGCCTGGAACTGCCGGCTTCGATGCCGGCGAGTTGGCTCGCGGAGCTGTTGCGATGCCTGGCCTGATCGCGAGCCCGGCACAGATTTGGCTGGCGGTGGCGCCGGTCGACATGCGGCGCGGCCTGGATGGCTTAACCACGATCGTGCAGCAGAGCCTGGGTCATTCGCCGTGTGCTGGGTCGGCCTTCATCTTCCGCAACCGTGCCGGCAACCGCTTGCGCCTGTTGCTGTGGGACGGCAATGGCGTGTGGCTCTGTCAGCGGCGCTTGCATCGAGGCAGTTTTGTCTGGCCCCAGGCCTCTGATCCGGTGTTTGCGATCAGTCCGGCCCAGTGGCAGTGGTTGGCCGCCGGTGTCGATTGGCAACGGTTATCGGCTCAACCCTCGGCGGAATGGCGAGTCTGATGTTAACGATAAAATCCTCTTGAACATCAGTCATATCAAGGCTTTCAGGGGATGAGTGCGGTATAATATCCCCCATGAATTTGCTCGCTGAACTCGATCAACTCAACCTGGAACCGGCCGCTAAAGCCCAAGTCGCGGCAATGCTTCAGACGCTTGTCGAGCAAGCGGCGCAGGATGCTCAAACCATTGCGAATCAGCAGCAACTCCTGCAAACGAAGGACGCCAGCCTGCAAGCCAAAGAGGTCAAAATCGCCGCGCTGACGCACGAGTTGGCCTATTACAAGCGCATCCGTTTCAGTACCAAGAGCGAAGCCTTGGCTCCGCTGCAGCGGGATGTCTTCGAGGAAACCTGGAACACGGATATTTCGGCGATTGAAGCCGAAGTCGAGCAACTGCAGGATGACAGCCCTTGTGCAACGGTGGCTCGTCCGAAACGCCTGCGTGCCGGTCGTCAGCTGTTGCCCGCTCACTTGCCCCGCGTCGAGCACCGGCATGAACCCGAGTCCTGCACCTGCGGGCACTGCGGCCGGGACTTGGTCAAGATCGGCGAGGATGTGACCGAGCAACTGGACGTCGAGCCGGCCAAGTTCTTCGTGCATCGGCACATCCGCCCGCAATATGCCTGCCGGCGCTGTGAAACCGTGACCGCGGCGCCGATTCCGCCGGCGGTGATCGATGGCGGCATGGCGGCGGTCGGTTTGTTGAGTTGGGTGATGATCAGTAAATTTCTGGATCACCTGCCGCTGTACCGGTTGGAACAGATCGCTGCCCGCGACGGCGTAACCTTGTCCCGCTCCACCCTGGCCGACTGGGTCGGACGCCTCGGCGTCGCCTTAGAGCCTTTGGCAGACCGTCTGGCCTGGCACCTCTTGCAACGCGATTGCCTGCATGCGGATGAGACGCCGGTGCCGCAATTGGATCCCGGCAACGGCAAAACGAAAAAGGCCTATTTGTGGGCGTATCGCAGCAACGACTTGCAGCCGGGACCGAAGATCCTCGTCTTCGACTATCAAGCCGGCCGCAGCGGCCGGCATGCGCAGCAGTTTCTGCAAGACTGGCAAGGCCACCTCGTCGTCGACGACTATGCCGGCTACAAAGCCCTGTTTGCGGCCGCCCGCGCGCATCCCGAGGATCAACGCCTGCTTGAACCGTGCATCGAGCTCGCCTGTTGGGCGCATGCACGGCGGAAATTCTTCGACTTGTTCCAGGCCAGCCAGAGCCCGATCGCGCACGAAGCCTTGAACCGCATCGCGGTGCTGTATGCGATTGAAGCCGAAGGGAGTGACCTAACGCCCGATGGGCGCCAAGCCCTGCGTGTCGAAAAAACGCTGCCGACCTTGGCAGCCTTCCACGACTGGCTTCAGCAAACCCGTTTGCGCACCGCGCCCGGCAGTGCCACCGCCAAAGCGATCGACTACAGTTTGAAGCGATGGGCTGCGCTCACGCGCTACGCCGAGACTGGTGATCTGCCGATCGACAATAACCCGATCGAAAACAGCATTCGTCCGATTGCATTGGGCAAAAAAAACTGGTTGTTCGTAGGCTCCGAACGCGCCGGCCAGCGTGCCGCCATCATTCAAACCTTGCTCGGCACCGCCAAGCTCAACGGGTTCGATCCAGCGGTATGGCTAAAAGAAACCCTGGAAAAGCTCCCAACTTGGCCCAACAGTCGCATCGACGAGCTTCTGCCTCTTCGCTTCGCGGATTAAATCATAACGTTTTAGTCCTGGCTATGTGGTTCCGCTGGCCGCTTACGATGAACCGATAGGAATGAGATTTTACATTTGCGGTCGCCCGTGTTCCCCACGAGTGTGGGGATGAACCGCCCGGCAGCATCCGCCGCATGGCTTGACCAGTGTGTTCCCCACGAGTGTGGGGATGAACCGGGGGCGAGGCTTGGCTCCGGCAGCAAAAACAGGTGTTCCCCACGAGTGTGGGGATGAACCGTTTGTGCCGCGCGATCTGAACGTCGGCGGACAGGTGTTCCCCACGAGTGTGGGGATGAACCGACGAATAAGATGCCCGATAAACAGATGCTCTTGTGTTCCCCACGAGTGTGGGGATGAACCGATATGGCGGCATCTGGTCACGGTGGAGGATGCGTGTTCCCCACGAGTGTGGGGATGAACCGTCTTTCCTCAGTTGTAGGAAGATGGGTCCGCCGTGTTCCCCACGAGTGTGGGGATGAACCGATTACGACGAGAATGCGGCGCGGCCGTTCGGCGTGTTCCCCACGAGTGTGGGGATGAACCGAATTGCTGAGCATGTTAAAAACATTAAGCGGCGTGTTCCCCACGAGTGTGGGGATGAACCGCATGATCGATGTCCCATAAGAAAATCCGACGGGGTGTTCCCCACGAGTGTGGGGATGAACCGTCGCCTTCGCGCATCTTGTGCTTGGCGAGCATGTGTTCCCCACGAGTGTGGGGATGAACCGTGCAGCTGCCTTTCCCGGGTAAGACCTTCGGCGTGTTCCCCACGAGTGTGGGGATGAACCGATTACGACCGGTTACTACCCGGTCCAACACTCGTGTTCCCCACGAGTGTGGGGATGAACCGCGCATGCCCTCGCTCATGTCGTGCAACCCGAGGTGTTCCCCACGAGTGTGGGGATGAACCGCCGTGGCGAAAAAGGTGAGGCAGAACAGTATCGTGTTCCCCACGAGTGTGGGGATGAACCGGCGTCTACAGCGGCGGCAAAATGACGCTGGGAGTGTTCCCCACGAGTGTGGGGATGAACCGGCATCGTTGATCGCCGGGACCGCCTTTTTGAGGTGTTCCCCACGAGTGTGGGGATGAACCGCGCCTTGTAATACTCGCGGCTGAACACATGCTGTGTTCCCCACGAGTGTGGGGATGAACCGATCAAGTCATACAGTTCCTGGGTACTGTACGGGTGTTCCCCACGAGTGTGGGGATGAACCGTCAGTATGACACAGCATCCCCTTGAAACAAACGTGTTCCCCACGAGTGTGGGGATGAACCGTGAATCGGTCGGATGTGCTGACCGTCCTGCGCGTGTTCCCCACGAGTGTGGGGATGAACCGTGACGGTCAATGACTTGACCTTCAGTCTCCAAGTGTTCCCCACGAGTGTGGGGATGAACCGGGTACACGTTGATCACGAACATCGACCTGGTCGTGTTCCCCACGAGTGTGGGGATGAACCGGAGGAGAGCCTAGGCTCTCCTCCTCCCTCAATGTGTTCCCCACGAGTGTGGGGATGAACCGAGGTCGATGTCCGGGTCTATGACCTGGACAGTGTGTTCCCCACGAGTGTGGGGATGAACCGACTTTCCACCACACACGACTAATTGCGTTCCGGTGTTCCCCACGAGTGTGGGGATGAACCGGTCAGTCCGCCCTTCACGACCCTGATCCCGGCGTGTTCCCCACGAGTGTGGGGATGAACCGTTTTTTCACCCGGTCGGGGACCGGTGACCGGGGTGTTCCCCACGAGTGTGGGGATGAACCGGATGGGACACCGGCTTGACCGGGATACGCGGTCGTGTTCCCCACGAGTGTGGGGATGAACCGAGACCTTGACCCGGATGTACCTCCGGAAAGAAGTGTTCCCCACGAGTGTGGGGATGAACCGCGCCATTGTCTAACCTTTCTTATTTATCATGAGTGTTCCCCACGAGTGTGGGGATGAACCGATATCCGAGGGATTGACCACATAGACCCCATGGTGTTCCCCACGAGTGTGGGGATGAACCGGGTCGGTGCTGTCGGCGTTCGGGACCGGTTCCGTGTTCCCCACGAGTGTGGGGATGAACCGCCCGTATCGGGATGCGACCATCAGACGCCATCGTGTTCCCCACGAGTGTGGGGATGAACCGACCCCGACACTCGGGGAATCGTTTATCCGGATGTGTTCCCCACGAGTGTGGGGATGAACCGACGAACGAAACCAGCGCATCGAACTGGTTCTGGTGTTCCCCACGAGTGTGGGGATGAACCGGCGTGCAATTTTAGTGAAACGATCACGGCGGCGTGTTCCCCACGAGTGTGGGGATGAACCGTTCAAAACCGGCAAATCGCCGGTTTGACGGCTGTGTTCCCCACGAGTGTGGGGATGAACCGGTTTTCGAAGACGGCGCTGAGTCCTACGATCAGTGTTCCCCACGAGTGTGGGGATGAACCGTTTCTTTTCTTTGAACTTTTCCACGATACTGAGTGTTCCCCACGAGTGTGGGGATGAACCGGGGAAATAATTGACTGTTGTTGGCAATCCATAGTGTTCCCCACGAGTGTGGGGATGAACCGTTTACACGTTATCTCAACTGACCGTTTAGAACGTGTTCCCCACGAGTGTGGGGATGAACCGGCCGAAGTTGCTGTTCGGCGTGTACATCACGTGTGTTCCCCACGAGTGTGGGGATGAACCGCCTACGATGACATAATACCTACGCCTTCAGGAGTGTTCCCCACGAGTGTGGGGATGAACCGGCGGTCGTGCCGAACGCACCCAGTTCTTCGTAGTGTTCCCCACGAGTGTGGGGATGAACCGTACTACCCGCTCCTCTCCTCCAAAGCCGAATCGTGTTCCCCACGAGTGTGGGGATGAACCGTGCATACGCGAGGTGCAAAAAACGCTGAAGGAGTGTTCCCCACGAGTGTGGGGATGAACCGTCAACAAGAAGGGCAACACCTCCAGTAACTACGTGTTCCCCACGAGTGTGGGGATGAACCGCCCCCCGGACGAACCGGGGATTAATCGGAGAAGTGTTCCCCACGAGTGTGGGGATGAACCGACCACCTACTTCTGCCGTCTGGGTGAAGTTGAGTGTTCCCCACGAGTGTGGGGATGAACCGTTGGTATCGTAGCTGACAGAGACTTTGTCAACGTGTTCCCCACGAGTGTGGGGATGAACCGCCACTGGAGGACCGATGAACACCACCGAAGGAGTGTTCCCCACGAGTGTGGGGATGAACCGGTCAGGTTTTCTCGTAGACCTTCAGAGAGGCAGTGTTCCCCACGAGTGTGGGGATGAACCGATCGATCATACAACCACGAAGATTATCTT
The DNA here is from genome assembly GCF_000214275.2 of Methylomicrobium album BG8. Lineage (NCBI taxonomy): Bacteria > Pseudomonadati > Pseudomonadota > Gammaproteobacteria > Methylococcales > Methylococcaceae > Methylomicrobium > Methylomicrobium album. The sequence goes on from NZ_CM001475.1 coordinate 1,788,261, forward strand.
TGAGTGTTCCCCACGAGTGTGGGGATGAACCGACAGCGGCTTGATCAACACCGTCTCGTTCGGCGTGTTCCCCACGAGTGTGGGGATGAACCGCGACCTTCACGTTGTTCTACACGACCAATAACGTGTTCCCCACGAGTGTGGGGATGAACCGGACCTGCCCGAGAAGCTGGAACGGGACGATACGTGTTCCCCACGAGTGTGGGGATGAACCGTACCCGATCCTGGTCCATAACACGCTGCTCCCGTGTTCCCCACGAGTGTGGGGATGAACCGCGATTGCTGTTATGACCGCCAAACGCACTCATGTGTTCCCCACGAGTGTGGGGATGAACCGCGTTTGGCGAGTCATCCGCACGGGCCTCATGCGTGTTCCCCACGAGTGTGGGGATGAACCGGGCGTCGTAACCGCCAACACGGAGAATCAGCTGTGTTCCCCACGAGTGTGGGGATGAACCGGTGACGGCTAACTTGATTTAACTGCATGAATAGTGTTCCCCACGAGTGTGGGGATGAACCGCTCCTGGAGCAGGACGTTAAACAAACCGCGCTGTGTTCCCCACGAGTGTGGGGATGAACCGGTAGAGGCGTCGAGTGCGCGAGTCATAGAAACGTGTTCCCCACGAGTGTGGGGATGAACCGACCGGCGCCACGGTCAAACTCGCAGGCGTGATGTGTTCCCCACGAGTGTGGGGATGAACCGTTTTCACTGGCGGTTGGAAAACTGGGATAAATGTGTTCCCCACGAGTGTGGGGATGAACCGTCCAACTCCGAGAGGCCCGCGAAGCGGCGGGCGTGTTCCCCACGAGTGTGGGGATGAACCGTATTTCAACAGAGTTAGAACGACTCAACTACAGTGTTCCCCACGAGTGTGGGGATGAACCGCCGCGCCATTTGCGGCTTTCAGGCTGTAGGACGTGTTCCCCACGAGTGTGGGGATGAACCGCGATATATCGAATCCGAACGAGGAAGGAAAACGTGTTCCCCACGAGTGTGGGGATGAACCGCAGGGCGCGGATGTCTTCGACGCGCCAGGCAACGTGTTCCCCACGAGTGTGGGGATGAACCGGCGATCATCGGTATTTATGATGCCGCACTGGGGTGTTCCCCACGAGTGTGGGGATGAACCGTATCCAAAACCCGTTAAGCTTGGAGCCCGGACGTGTTCCCCACGAGTGTGGGGATGAACCGGCAGGTTTCGACATGGCGATCAAGGAAGTGAAGTGTTCCCCACGAGTGTGGGGATGAACCGCATGCGGTCGGCGATGTGGAGTTTGCGCTGGGGTGTTCCCCACGAGTGTGGGGATGAACCGTAAGCGTCCATCCGAGCCACCTATAAAATAGTTTTCGTCTGCGGCATCCTGTGATTTTTTTGATCAGGAGTTTTAGCATGGCCATCACAGCGAAATGGCGTCAGCATATCGAAGCGTGGCAACGCAGTGGTTTGTCGCAAGCCGCGTATTGCGCAGCACAGCAACTCAATGTCCGTACGTTCACAGCACGGCTGAGCGATTATCGCAAATTACCCAAGCAGGATTCGACGGCCTTGATACCGGTGCAGATTCAACCGGCTGTCACTGAGGTCATTGTCTTTACCCATGCTCAGGGCCATCGCCTGGAACTGCCGGCTTCGATGCCGGCGAGTTGGCTCGCGGAGCTGTTGCGATGCCTGGCCTGATCGCGAGCCCGGCACAGATTTGGCTGGCGGTGGCGCCGGTCGACATGCGGCGCGGCCTGGATGGCTTAACCACGATCGTGCAGCAGAGCCTGGGTCATTCGCCGTGTGCTGGGTCGGCCTTCATCTTCCGCAACCGTGCCGGCACCGCTTGCGCCTGTTGCTGTGGGACGG